>NZ_FOGS01000003.1:196089-311388 GCF_900111305.1 Vreelandella subterranea | reverse complement strand
ATGAGTATCAGTCAGTGAGAGACGACACGAAACACGTTGTAAACAGTCAGCATGGTATGCATTTAAAGTTACGCCTGACGACCATAGCAAGCGTGAACCACCTGATCCCTTGCCGAACTCAGCAGTGAAACCGCTTCGCGCCGATGGTAGTGTGGGGTCTCCCCATGCGAGAGTAGGTCATCGTCAGGCACCTATACCGCAGAAAACCCAGTCAACCGGCTGGGTTTTTTGTTTTAGGGGTCTCCCCATGAACCCGTTTGTCGGGAACAAACGGGAACCGCTTTAGCGGGCCCGAAGGACGAGTCTCAGGATGAGACGAGTAAAGTATCGGAGCGCCGACCGGCGGAAGGCCGCCCCCGGAGCGCCGACCGGATCATCGTCAGGCACCTATTAAGAAAAACCCCAGTTCCAAAAGGAGCTGGGGTTTTTGCTTTTAGATATCATTTATTGGCATCATTTATATGTAGCATCTAATATGAAGCTGCATTTAAATGTTTACTACCGTGATAGAAGGAGCATGGTGATGTACAAAGGATTTGGTGTAGCGCTTTTACTCGCATTTTTTGCCGTCGGCTTGAGCGCCTGTGGCGATGATCAGGGCCCGGCAGAGGAAGCGGGTGAAAATATTGACGAAACCATGGAAGAAGCTGGCGATGAAATGGAAGAGATCGGCGAGGAAGTAGAAGACGCGGCTGAAGAATAGACGGCTGCCAATATCGTTCTTACAAAAAAGCCCCGCGGCATATATACCGCGGGGCTTTTTGCGTGGTTAACGCTGGGTATTAACGCCATTCGACCCGATCAAAGATACGAATCGCTTCGGGATTGTTTTCTCCCAGAATGCTGATATTGACGTCATCCTTTTTGAAGTTGCCCCATGATTCGAGAACAGGATCACGCTTGACGTTATTCACGACGGGGAACTCATTGTTACCCGAGGCGAAGATTTCCTGAGCCGTATCGGATGCCAGGAACTCGAGGAATGCCACGGCGTTTTCGCGGTTGGGAGCTCCATCAACGACACCGGCACCGCCGACATTGACGTGCGCGCCTCGATCATCTTGATTGGGGAAGATGATACCGACGTTGCGTGCAGCCTCACGATCCGCTTCATCGTCCGACTTCAGCAGGCGAACGTAATAATAGTGGTTGGCAACGGCTAGATCGCATTCGCCACTGGCAGCACCGCGAATCTGATCGGTATCACCGCCTTCTGGATCGCGTGCCATGTTATCGACAACGCCCTGAGCCCACTCTTCAGCACCTTCCTCTCCATGATGCTCAATCATTGAAGCGAGCAGCGACTGGTTGTAGATGTTATTGGACGAACGAATGCAGACGCTATACCCAAGGTCGTCGCTGGCAAGGTCTTCATAACGCGTGATGTCACTGGGATCCACATTCTCACGGTTGTAGTAGATCGCCCTTGCGCGTTGGCTAAACCCGAACCACATGCCTTCAGGGTGGCGCATGGATTCGGGGAGACGTTCAGCGAGCACGTCGGACTCGATTCCCTGGAAAATGCCCTCCTGTTCAGCGCGCCATAGCCTGCCGGCATCAACCGTCATCATGATATCGGCAGGGCTGGCGACGCCTTCGCGCTGGATGCGTTCTATCAGTTGGTCGGAGTCACCTTCGAGAATATTGACTTCGATGCCGGTTTGCTCAGTAAATGCAGTATAAAGCCGCTCGTCAGAATCGTAGTGACGAGCGGAGTAGACATTCAGCTCATCCGCCAGGGCATGACTAGCGAAGGCGGAGCTGGCGAGAGCAACCGCGACCGGAGCGGCAAAACGTGCAGTTTTCATCGATTATGATCCTTACGTTGCTAATGATAATAAGTTGTATTATTAACACTATTATTAAAGCTTTTTGGAGCGTTAACGTCAAGGCGACTTACCGTTGAAGCGTGCATATGGAGTAAATAGAAAATAGAATGTTAATTACTTTCAAACGTATTGTAGGGTTGCCTGTAGCAGGCAATCGAGAATAGAGCGGTGAGGCAATGACAGCAACCATGAAGGCGGCGCAAAAAGCGCTTAATGAGACGGCGCTAACGATGCATCAGGTGCAGCACGCTTTTGACCAGCATACCGTTGTAAAGGGTGTAGACCTGACCGTGGCACCGGGAGAAGTGGTGTGTCTGCTTGGTCCTTCTGGCTGTGGCAAGACCACCTTGCTGCGTATTGCGGCGGGTTTGGAAACGCTGCAAGAAGGCAGTGTCAGTCTGCAAGATGAACAAATTGCCGCGCCAGGACTTCGTCACGTGCCGCCAGAAAAGCGTAACGTCGGGCTGGCGTTTCAAGACTCGGCGCTATTCCCTCATCTGTCCGTGATGGAAAATGTCACCTTTGGCCTGAAGCACTTGTCGGCCAGTGCCCGGCGTGAGCGTGCCGAGGAGTTGTTAACTCAGTTGGGAATGGCGAATTATGCGTCAACCTATCCCCATATGCTGTCGGGCGGTCAACAGCAGCGTGTTGCCCTTGCCCGGGCATTGGCGCCCGAGCCGCGGCTGATGCTACTGGATGAGCCTTTTTCAAGTCTGGATGCGCGGCTGAGAGATCGGATACGCGACGATACACTGCACGTCCTGAAAAAAGTCGGGGCTGCGACCTTGCTGGTTACCCATGATCCGGAAGAAGCCATGTTCATGGCGGATCGTATTGCGCTGATGCGCGAGGGACGCATTGTGCAAACAGGCACGCCGAGAGAGCTCTACTGCTCACCCAAAGACCCGTTCGTGGTGACCTTTTTTGGTGAGGTCAATGAGATTGAAGGCGTGGTTGAAGGGGGGCAGGTTACAACGCCTGTGGGCTGGGTGCCGGCTGAGGGTATCGCTGATGGGACGCGCGTGCAGGTGATGATTCGTCCGGAAGCCTTGCGTGTCATCGAGCGAGACCTGCCTGCGGATACTCACTCGCATAGTCATATCGTCATGGCCAAGTTACTAGGTCGCAGTAGTTTGCTGCATTTATGTGCCCATGCAGATGGTGGTCAGGAAGCCCACCTTCATGCCAGGGTTCCCGGGGTTTTCTTGCCTGCTGAAGGGCAGCCGATCGATATTCATTTGGATTTGTCGCAGGTGTTCGTATTTCCCCGCGCCGCTGAGGAACATTAACGGCATTCTTGGCAGTGACGGTTATGCCCCGGGTCGTGAGCGACGCATGGCCATACTCAGCAGTATCACGGGCAGAATGCCGACCACAACGATCGCCAGCGATGAAGTGGAGGCTTCCGCCAGGCGTTCATCAGACGCCAGGTTGTGTGCCCTGACGGCAAGGGTATCGAAATTGAACGGTCGCAGTATGACCGTTGCGGGGAGCTCTTTCATGACATCAACGAAGACCAGAATCCCTGCCGCTAGCAAGCTGCTGCGCATCAAGGGCGTGTGCACGTAGCGCAAAGTACCGCCCGCCGTTTGTCCCAGGGTGCGAGAGGCTGCATCCATGCTGGGGGTGACCTTGCCGAGACTGGCTTCTACGGCATTGAAGGAAACGGCTAAAAAGCGCACGACGTAGGCGTAGAGCAGGATAAAGGCCGAGCCGCTGAAGATCAGACCAATGATCTGGCCGTTATATGCCTGTAAGCTCGTATTGATGATGTTATCCAGCCACGCAAAGGGAATCAGGATGCCCACGGCCACCACCGAGCCGGGAATGGCGTAGCCCATCGCCGAAATGCGCGTTGTAAAGCGCGCAAGCGCTGTGTCGTGTACCCGAACACCATAGCTGAGCAGCACCGCCGTGCCGACGGCGATGATGGCCGCAAGCGCCGCCAGGCTTAGGCTATTCCAGGCAAAGCCGATAAAGCGTGATCCCCACAGTGAATCTCCTTGTGTCAGCGCCAAATCGAGAAGAATGCCGCTAGGCAGCAGAAACCCGACGATGATTGGAATGGCGCATGCTGCGGTGGCAGCCGCTGCCCGCCATCCGTGAAGCGCATATTCGGGCAATTGCTGATAACGGTTGGTGGTATGGAAGTAGCGCCGCTTACCGCGAGACCAGCGTTCCAGTAATACCAGAACAATGACGAAGCTGAGCAGGCAGGCAGCTAGCTGAGCCGCCGCCACGGGCTCACCCATGCCGAACCAGGTGCGATAGATGCCGGTGGTGAAGGTGTCGACCCCAAAAAACTGCACTGCCCCAAACTCATTGAGGGTTTCCATCAGTACCAGCGATACGCCGCCCACCAGCGCCGGGCGTGCTAGCGGAACCGCAATACTGAAAAACAGACGCCAGGGACCTCGCCCCAGCGTACGGCCGACGTCGAGAACGCATACCGACTGTTCTAGAAAGGAAGCACGGGCCAGCAGGTAAACATAGGGGTAAAGCACCATGGTGATAAGGGTGGCAGCACCGCCTAGCGATCGAACGTTAGGAAAGAAATAATCGCCGTGTTCCCAGCCGAACATGTCACGCAGGGCGCTCTGAAAGGGACCAGAAAATTGCAGGAAGTCGGTATAGGCATAGGCGATCACATAGGTGGGGACCGCCAGGGGGAGAAGTAATGCCCACTCGAATAATCGTTTGCCCGGAAAGCGGCACATAACGACCAGCCAGGCGCTTCCTGTGCCGATGATCAGGGTGCCGAGCCCCACCCAGACGACAAGCCAAAAGGTATTGCTCAGGTAGCGCGGCAGCACCGTGCTGGCGAGATGTTGCCATACGCCATCGGTCGGCAGCGCAATATGCGCAAACACCACGATGACAGGCAGTGCCACTACCAATGCGACGCTGATGAGGACTGTCGACCAGAAATTCAGTTTGCGCTGAGGGCTGGGCCGCTGTGCGGCTAACTCACCAGAAGTGGAGCGGGACACGTGGAGACTCCTAGCAAAAGCAGACGGGGATCGCAGCGACATAGGGCGCGCACGGTGAGAAATAGTACCATTGGCCGCCGACAGCTGCAGCCACTTGACGTCCAGTCAGTTGCTATTCACAAAAAGCCCGGCGTTATGCCGGGCTGAATGACTTGAAGGATGATGAAGATCAGCCAACCAACACGCTGGGTAGACCGGTGATCAGGACGGGGAAAAAGGCCATCAGTGCGCACGCGAACAGAATGATTGCCACAAACGGAATAACCGCTTTGTAGAGGTCAACGATCTCTACGCCAGGCGGTGCCACCCCCTTGAGATAAAACAGAGCATAGCCGAATGGAGGGGTAAGGAAGGAGGTCTGGAGCACAACGGCGACCATCACCACGAACCACAGCACATCGATGCCCATCGTCTCGACAATCGGCAGCATAATGGGGAAGCTGAGCAGCACGATTCCCGTCCAGTCCAGGAACATCCCCAGGATGAATACCAGAAAGAGCATCAGCACCAGAGCGCCGAACGTACCGCCTGGCATGGAGAGGACGACATCGCTGATGACCTCCATACCACCACCAATCGAAAACACCCCGGTAAACGCCGTGGCGCCGACCAGTACCAGCATCACCATGGTGGTGGTTTTGCCCGCTTCGATCATGGTGCTGTAGCAGGTGGAGAGCTTGCGGTCTCCGAAAATCATGAACAGCATAAAGGCGATGAAGACACCAATGGCGGACGCTTCAGTGGCGGTGGCAATGCCGGTGAACAGGGCCCCCAATACGCCCAGAATCAATGACATCGGTGGGACCACGTACTTCGCCAGCATGACCAGAAGCTGCCTGGTGCTGACTTCGGCGCGCTCCGCTGCGGGCACCTTCGGGCCGTAGGAGGGTTTTACATAGCAAATGATCAGCACGTAAAGCGCATACATGACGCCGAGTATCAAGCCGGGTACCAGCGCTCCGGCAAATAGCGCACCCACCGATACCGGGGAGTAGCTCGCCATCAGGATCAACATGATGCTGGGCGGAATCAAGATCCCCAGGCAGCCGCTGGCCATGATGACACCGGCGCTCAGCTCTTTGTTATAGCCGTACTTGAGCATCGGTACCAGGGCAATCATGCCCATCACCGCAATGGACGCACCGACAATCCCCGTTGTGGCAGCGAGCAACACCGAGACTACAACCACCGTCAGCGCAAGCCCGCCACGCAAGTTGGCAAGCAATAAACGCATGACGTCGAACATTTTCTCGGTCACGCCTGAGTCGTTCAAGAATCGCGCCATCAGGATAAACAGCGGGATGGCGACAAGCACGTAGTTATCCATGGCGTTGCCATAGACGTTGTTGATAATGATGCCAAGGGTGTTGGCGCCAGGGCCCAGAAAAGCGCCAATGACGGCCACGCCCCCCAGCACAAACGCTAGCGGATGGCCCATGAACAGGCCGACTAGCAGGCCGCCAAACATCACCAGAGTCAGTAATTCTGCACTCATGCGTGGTTCTCCTCACGCAGTTGAATAATAGCGCGCAGCACGATGGCAATGGCCTGCAGCAAAATCAAAGCCGCCGCCAGGACAATCACCCCTTTGACGGGATATACCGGAATGGAAACCATACCGTAGGTGGTCTCGCCACGGCTGATGGAGCGCTCGAAAAAAAGCCAGCCGTAGGTCAACATCAGCCAGATAAACGGGATGAAAAATACCACATAGCCGACGATTTCCAGGGCTGCCTGTTTCCTGCGGGCTAACAGACGCTTCAACACGTCGACTTCCACATGCGCATGGTGACGAAGTCCATAGGCGGCCATCAGCATAAAGTGAGCGCCGAAGAGCATTTTGGTCACGTCAAAGGCCCAGTCGCTTGGGCGCCCAAGGAAAAAACGCATCGCGATGTCATACAACACAATCAGTGTGATAACCGCGATAAGGGGTGCAACAATTCGCCCGAAGAGCTCATTGAACCTGTCAATGGCTTTTGCGATCGCATGCATGAGTTATCTCCCGATTCCGGATTGGCACTAGACGTAAAAACCGCCCCGACGCTGACATCGGGGCGGTTATCGACGGTTAATTACATGCAGGCTTCGATTTCTTCAAGCGATGGCAGGTTGTCGATTGAGCGGGTCATGTTGAACGGCACGGTGATATCACGCCAGCTCGCGTAGTGCTCCATATAGCTGATCATGGAGTGGTAAACCTTTGCGTGCATTGGGTCCTCACATGCGCCGCGCAGAATCACTTCGTTGGTCGCGTCCTGGATGGTGGCAAGGTCTTCAGCCGAGAGCGTGCTGATTTCGACGCCATCTTCCTGGAATTTCACGGTTGCCTCGGTGGATTGACGTTCTGACCATGCCAGCGACCAAGCCATTGTCGCGTCCGCAGCGATTTTCAGGGTTTCCTGAGTTTCCTCGGAAAGCTCATCCCAGGCATCCTTGTTGATCATTACACCGAAGACACTCGCCGACTGGTGCCAGCCAGGGGTTGACCAGTAATCGGCCACTTCGGAGAAGCCAGCGTTATAGTCGACGCCCGGTGTAGAAAACTCACCCGCATCGATCACGCCGCGCTCGATCGCCTGGTAAACTTCCCCACCGGCCAGCGTGACCTGCGAGCCACCCAGCTTTTCGAGGACGCGGCCCTGGTCGCGGCCAGACAGGCGCAGGCGCTTGCCTTCAAGGTCGGCAATGCTTTCGATGGGCGTGTTACCCATGAAGCCGGATTCGTTATTGGTGATCCCGTAAGGCAGGTACACCATGTTGTAGTCGCCGTATACTTCTTGATAGAGGTCCCAGCCGCCCCACTGCTGAATCCAGTTGAGATAGTCAACGCCGTTGAAAAGGCTGGTGGTCGTGGCGAGCGGCGAAAACGCCGGGTTGCGGCCTGCCCAGTAGCCGGGCCAGTCGCCCGAGGCCTGGATCGAGCCGGTTTCGGTGGCGTCAAACACCTCGGTACCGGGCATCAGCGTGCCGCCGGCACGGAAGTTGATCTGCAGCTCGTCGCCTGCCAACTGGTTGACCAGCTCGACCCAATGCTGGTCAATTTTAATGAGGTCCAGGTTGTCTGGCCACGTCGTGGTCATGGTCCACTCTTGCTGGGCATGAGCGGTCGAGGAGATGGCTGCCAATGCAACACCGGCAGCGAGACTTGTAATGGCAAACTTGGCAGTTTTTTTCATGTTGGATCCTGTTGGTCGCCGTTAGATTTATTAGGGGATTTGGATGCAGTTCGTGCAGTTGGCATGCATTACGTTTACGTAAAGGAATGGATTACCCTGCAGGCTTAAATTAGCACATTCAGGCCGTTGCAATGCAACATCCCTGCTGTGTCGGGCAGATGCCGGGCAAGCAGGGCGTAGATGTTTCTTATTTATATATAAATCATGTGGTTAGTATTTAATTGGGTCGTTCGGGCGACACCACCTAAGTGTGAAAAACGTTGAAAGGGTCTCGGTGATGCAACCAAAGTTGTAAGCTGTCTATCCCGTCGAGGAGATGTTATGTCGTCGTTATCAACCGGCGAAGCGGTAGTGTCACGGTCGATCACGCTACTGGTTCAACGGGCAAGACAGCTGGAAAGGCGGCGTTGGCGTCAGCTCGTCTGGCTGCAAGGCGGTGCCAGGCAATGTGAAGCGCTGGCGGTTGCGCTATGGCAAACCCAGGCTTGGCATTCCCCACTATGGATAGGCAAGGGTGCCCCCGTTCAGCCCGCACTGAAAGCCAATCAGGCCACTCACCGGCTCGGTACCGAACATCAACTGGTGGTGGTCAATGCCCATGACCACGCCGGTGGCTTCAATCCTGATGCGTTAGGTGCCATTGGCGGGACCCTGACAGCGGGGGGGCTGCTTTTGTTGATCACGCCCGACGACTGGGGGCGGGAGCCCGACCCGGACTACGCGCGCATTGCCGACGCCCCCTGGCAGTGGAGCGACCTGACAGCGCGCTACCTGGCACGTCTGGCCGCTCAGTTGAAAGCGTCAGAGCAGATCATCCGCTGGGTACCCGGAGCGCTGCCTCGACTGGGGCGCCTCGTGGCAACGCCGCCGATAATGCAAAAGCCCGAGGATACCGATTGCGTTACCCTGGATCAGGCGGCTGCCGTCAGGGCACTGGTCGGTCTCAAACGACGGCGACCGCTGGTCATCACCGCCGACCGAGGCCGGGGTAAAAGCGCCGCGCTGGGCATTGCCTGTGTTCGATTGCTACAGCAGCAGAGAACCTCGCGGGTGATTGTCACCGCGCCACGCCTGGCCGCCGTGGAGGCTGTGTTTGAGCGTGTAGTGGCGCTATGTCCTGATGGCAACCGAGTCACCCCTGAGCGATTTACCTTCACCAACGGCGCTGAGCTTTTATTCGTTACGCCCGATGCGCTTGGCGAACACCTGGCATCAGGAACGCTGGGCGGCGACGGCAGCTACCTGATGGTCGATGAAGCCGCAGCGCTCCCCCCGGCGCTGTTAGCGCAATGGCTGGCCGCCTTTCCAAGGCTTGCGTTTGCCACCACCGTGCATGGTTACGAGGGGTCCGGGCGCGGGTTTGCACTGCGTTTTCGTCACGTACTGGATGTGCAGACACCGGACTGGAAGGCGCTCACGCTCAATACGCCGGTTCGCTGGCAGGCGGCGGATCCGCTTGAGACAGCGCTCAATCAGCTACTGCTATTGAACGCGCCGTTGCCTAACGCTAAGGAGGCATTATCGCGACCCTCGGCTTCGTACGCAGTCCCCCGCGATGAACTGGCCCAGAACGAGGCGGCGCTGGCCCCATTATTTGGTCTGCTGGTGCAGTCCCACTATCGTACGACCCCCAGCGACTTGCGCCAGTTGTTGGATGGCCCCGGTATGCACCTGCGCGTTATCGGCCAGCAGCAACGGCCACAGGCAGTGCTGGTCACCCGTGAAGAAGGCGGCTTTACAACGGACCTTGCTGATCAGGTGGCGCGCGGAGAACGCCGCCCCCAGGGGCATTTAATGGCTCAGTCACTGGCGGCGCATGCAGGCTGCCGGGATGCGCTGACAGCGCGTTGGCGGCGGGTGGTTCGTATTGCCTGCCACCCTGGCTGGCGTCGTCAGGGGTTGGGGGGCAGGCTGTTGGGTGACGATCGGCAACAAGCCGCCGATCAGGGCGTCATGCTGTATGGCGCCACCTTTGGCGCGGATGCGGGGCTGCTGCGTTTCTGGCGTGCCGAAGGGTTTAGAACGGTGCGCCTGGGCGTTACCCGGGAACCTTCAAGCGGTGAGTTTGCCATCATGGTGGCCAGCGCCTTGAACCCGGCAGGTGAAAAAGTGCTGGATGCCCTTTCCGAACGATTTATCGCCCTGCTGCCCAACTTGTTAGCATTTGAACTGGCGCGTTTGCCTGCCGAGGTGGTGAGCCTGGTGATCAGCGAACTGCCCGAGCAGCCGTTGACCGCGGTTGAATGGCAGGACATCGACGATGTGGCGACAGCGCATCGGGCCCCTTCCCTTGCCCGGTCGTCCTTGCAGGCACTGGCCCGCGAAGCGAGTCGCTGGCCGCTGTCGGCCACGGGGCAATCAGCACACCAGCAACTGGCTGCCTGGGCGTTCCAGAATCAGCCGCTTGCCGAGGCGCCGGGTGTGTCCGTGCGAGCGCTACGCGAGGCGGTGCGAACTCTTTGGGCTCAGCAACCGCTTCCCCCCGCTGCCCGGGACCGTTAAAGTAAGCCAGTTATCCATGATAAAGAGTTTCCATGAACGAACATCTTGATGCGCTGACCCCAACACTCGTGTGGCAGCATTTTCGTACGTTGTGTAATACGCCTCGCCCATCCGGCCATGAGGCCCAGCTTGTTGAGTTGCTGGAAGCCTGGGCAGAGACACAAGGCATGACCCACGACCGTGATGCCTTTGGCAATTTGCGTCTGTGCAAGTCGGCTACTCCGGGGTATGAACACGTTCCTGGGCTTATTCTGCAGGGCCATTTGGATATGGTGGCTCAAGCCAATGCCGGTCACGCGCATGACTTCCAGCGTGACCCGATCGCGACCTATGTCGCTGACGGCTGGCTGCATGCCGAGGGCACGACCCTGGGGGCTGATAATGGCCTGGGCGTGGCCGCGATTCTGGCGCTGCTTGAGGACCCAGAGCTAACCCATGGCCCTCTGGAGGCCTTGTTTACCCTTGAGGAAGAAACGTCAATGGGCGGTGCCCTGCATCTGGCCGAAAACTGGCTGGAAGGAGAGCGCCTGCTGAACCTCGACAGCGAGGATCACGGCGAGGTGTTTATTGGCTGTGCGGGCGGGGCTGATGTGGTCGTGAATGCCCAGTTGCCCAGCGCCGCACTCAGGGACGACGAGTGCCTGCTCAGACTGTCGCTGACGGGATTGAAGGGGGGGCATTCGGGGTTGGATATCCATCAGCCGCTGGGTAACGCCAACCGCCTGTTGGTGCGCGTACTGCGCTCACTCGAGGATGTCGATGCCCGATTGCTGAGCTATCAGGGTGGCACATTGCGCAATGCGATCCCTCGCGAAGCCTTCGCCGATATCGCCCTGCCTGTTGACGAGCAGCAAGAGGCGCTGGCAATTGTCAAGGAGCTGACGCAGACGCTGCAGCGTGAGCTGGGCAGTGGCGATGAGGGTATGCGGCTGGTTGCCGAGCCCATCAGCCCAAGCGGAGACGTTGAGCCGCTGACACTGGATGCCAGCACCATGCTGGTGGCCGCGTTGCATGCCGCCCCCTGTGGCGTCGAACGGATGAGTGCTGATGTGCCCGGCGTGGTTGAAACGTCCAACAACCTGGGGGTGGTAAGCCTGGATAAAGGGCGCTTTCACCTTTGTGCACTGGTGCGCTCGCTGCACGACAGCGCCGTCGTGGCCATGGCGGACCGTTTTAAAGCGCTGTTTGGACTGATCGGGGCAAGGGTCAATGTCGAGCACGGCTACCCGGGCTGGGTGCCCAATCCCGACGGTGACCTGCTCAAGCGCTTTAAAGCCTGCCACCAGTCGCTGTTAGGCAAACAGCCAGCGGTCAAGGTGATTCATGCGGGGCTCGAGTGCGGCATTCTGGGCAGTAAATATCCACACCTCGATATGCTGTCATTTGGCCCGACGATTCGCGGCGCGCACTCGCCGGATGAGCGCGTTGAACTGGCAACGGTGGACGAGTTCTGGGGCTTGTTGAGAGCGTTGGTGGAAGACCTGGCGCACAACTCCTGAACCCAAAACGGCACCCGATGGGTGCCGTTTTGATTCGGTGAATGGCTTCTTGAGCGCTTATTTACTGAGGTAGGCGTTCAGCATCCAGACGGTTTTTTCCTGCTCGCGGATGTAATCGCTTGCCTGCGAAGCGGTGCCTTCATCGTCGGCGTCTGACGCGATGGACAGCAGTTCACGCTGCAGTTCGATCAGCGCTTGATAGCCGCGCAGTACGCCATTGACGCAGGCGGTGCCATCGTGGACGTCCTTGTCTTCCTCGATCCGCGATAGCTTGATGTAGTCGCTGTATGCGTGGACCGGTTTGTGGCCCAATGTGAGGATGCGCTCGGCAACTTCATCCACTTTCGTCAGCAGGTCGGTGTAAAATTCTTCGAACTTGGCGTGCAGCTCAAAAAAATCATTACCCCTGACGTTCCAGTGATAGCCACGAACGTTCATGTAAAAAATCTGGTAGTTGGCGAGCAGGTGATTGAGTTTTTCTGCCAACTGGGTGGCGCTGCCTTCGTGAAGACCGATGCTGTTGGTATCGGACATATCTTGGCTCCTTGGTGAGCGCCGCTGTGCGGCGACTGACGTTGGTGGTCAGGTTAAGTGGGCGAGCGTGCGGTGCAAAGCAGGTTTTTTGCATTGCCGCTATAGCGCTAGCCCATTACCTATCAATGTGTAGCCATTAAGTCTGTAGGTATTAAGTGCTGACGAGGCCGTCGCTTTTCAAGGGCGGGCCGCCCGCCAGAGCCGAATCAGGTTTTCGCAGCGGGCTTCAAGCAGCTCTGCCGTGCGCGGTAAAGCGTCGCTTAACGGCATCGGGCCATCGGCAAGCGCAAAGGCGGCGGTCACGCCCTCCTGGAAACAGGCCTGCCAGCCATCGCCCAGACTGCCCGCTAATACAACCACCGGTACCTGTTGCCCTGCAGCCGCCCGCGCAACGCCGATGGGAGTCTTGCCGGAAAGGCTCTGGCCGTCCAGGCGCCCCTCACCGGTAATCACCAGGTCGGCCTGGGCGAGCAGGGTGTCAAACCCGGCCTGCTGCATGAGCATGTCGATGCCGGGTTTCAGCGTGGCACCCAGGAAGGCGTGCGCCGCAAAGCCCATGCCGCCCGCTGCCCCCGCGCCGGGCAGGTCGCGGTCATCCCGGCCCAGAACATTGGCCGCGATGTCGGCAAAGTGGCCAAGCGCCTGGTCAAGTTGCTGAACCTGAGCGGGGGTCGCCCCTTTTTGTGGTCCGAAAACGGCGCTGGCGCCGTGCTCGCCAAGCAGCGGGTTATCGACATCCACGGCGGCGTCAATGTCCAGCTTGCCAAGCCGAGGGTCCAGCTCCTCTAATGACAGCGTCGCCAGGTCGGCAAGCGCTGCCCCGCCCGGAGGCAGCGACTGCCCCTGGCTATCGAGCAAGCGAGCCCCCAGCGCCTGAAGCATGCCAGCACCGCCATCGTTGGTGGCGCTACCGCCCAATAAAAGCAGCGCTTTCTCTGCGCCGTGATCCAGTGCGGCGAGAAACAGTTGGCCTACGCCATAGGTAGACGTATAACGCGCATCGCGCTCCTGCTCGGTAAGGGGTTGCAGACCACTGGCTTCTGCCAGTTCAATAAACGCGGTACGCTGGTCAGCGAGCCAACCCCAAGCGGCCATACGCGGGCGGCCCAGGGCATCCAGCACCGTTTGTTGGCGACGCTCGGCCCCGGTTGCCGCGATCAGGGCGTCGAGGCTGCCTTCACCGCCGTCAGCCAATGGGCAGATCAGCGGATGAAGGTCGGTGGCTGCCCGTGCGGCGCCACGGGCCATGGCATGTGCCGCTTCTTCGGCGCTCAGTGCGTCTTTAAAACTATCGGGGCAAAACAGGATATGCATGGGCACCCTTTTCAATGATCATGGTCAGTAGAGTGAGCTTAGCGCGCCGTGTCGGTGCAAACCAGCGCCACCCGTCAACCCAAGGAGTGGTTATGAAGTGGATGCCTTTCAGTTTCATATGCCTGCTCGCCCTTGGCGGCTGCCAGGCGGTACCGTCATCGCTGCCCTACGCGGACCCCCCGCCTTCCCAGGCGTGCTACTTTCCAAGCGCTGCGTCTTCAACCTTGACCGCAAGTGTCGATGTGCTGACTGAATGGGGTTTCAGCCTGGACGCAAGCGATACCCGGCTAGGCCTGTTAAGCGCCAGTCGAGAGCGTGAGCTACATGGCGCGTCGGACCTTTACGCCTCGCCGCACTTCAGTTCTCGAACGTCGCTGAGCGTGTTCGGTGGAATGGGTATTGGCGGCCGGTCGCACTTGGGGGTCGGCTTGGGCGGTGGGTTTGGTCAGTTGCCCATTGAAGTGGAGCGTGTATCGCTATTGTGGGATAACCATCACGTGCGGGTGTCACGGGATATCCGCCGGTTTGACCAGTATGGCAGCTTGCGCACGGGGCGTAGCGCCAGTACCGACGATTTTTGCGCGCGATTCCAGCGTGCCCTGGACGCGAATACGGCCACAGGAGACAGCCCATCATGAGCGTGATTCACTGGGCCGCGGCTGGCTTGCTGGTAATGCTCAGCGGCTGCGCGACGACAGCATCACCCGAGCCCCGCGAACTGGTCTATCAGGTACCGTCCGAAGACACCTTTCGTGCGGCAGTTAGCCTGATGATCGAGCAAGGCTATGTCGTGCGCCATGCCGATTTATCGCTTGGGCGTGCCGAAGGCGTGTTGGCCCGCTGGCCTGGTTACCGGCTAGTGCTCGAGGTGAATGAGGTAGGCAGGGAAAGCCATGTAAGCGTTTCGGCGTGGCGGGGCGGGCAGCCGTTACCGCCTGATCGTCTGGATCCATGGCTGGTGGCGCTCCAGAGTCGCCTGGAGGTGGCACCATGAGGTTTGTCACCCGTTGGCTGACGCCTGCATGGATGGGCTTTATAGGGGCGTTGAGCCTGTTGACCAGCGCGAGCGCCATGGCGCATCCCCACGGATGGATCGACATCAGCGTCCGTGTGCTTACTAATGACGAGGGGCGGGTAACGGGGCTGCACCAAACCTGGCAAATGGATCCGTTCTATAGCCTGGTGGTGTTCGACGAGCTGCAACGTGTTGATGGGGCGACGCTCGACGAGGGGCTGGATCAGCTGGGCGGCGAAATACGCAACAATCTCGCAAGCCAAGGCTACTTCACCGAAGTGCGGGTGGACGGAGAGCGCCTGCCGCTGGGGGAGGTGAGCGAATACACTGCCATGCAACGCGATAATCGACTGACGTTTATTTTTATCCTGCCGTTTGCATCTGCGCCAGCATTAAGCGGCAGCAAGCTCACGTATCAAGTCTATGACCCGACGTATTACCTTGAGGTGGTGCATGAAGCAGAAGGTGACCAGCCAAGCGACAATGCCCTTGTGCTGCGTGCCATGCCCGAGTGCGAACTCTCCATCATGCCTGCGGACCCGGATCCCGAGAAGGTCGTGGAGGCGTCACGCCTTGATGCCGATGAAAGCGGCGAGCCGGGTTTAGGGCGTTATTTTGCTGAAACAGGCCAGGTGGTGTGTCCATGATGTCTCGGCGTTTACCCTGGGGGCTGCTATGCCTGTTAGCGGTGTTGGTAGCGGTGGCCAGCCTTGTTGTGTGGCTGGGTGGGCCGACCTCCATGAGTTATACCCTGCTCGGCTGGCAGCGTGAGCTACACCGGGAACTCACCCTTGCACTGACGGCGCTTTCGGCACAGTCAGCGGCGGCCACCTGGGCAGCACTGCTGGGCGTAAGCTTCGGCTATGGCGTGTTTCATGCCGCCGGGCCGGGGCATGGCAAAGCGGTGCTGGCAACATTTCTGATGTCTCACGGTGGCGCCGTAGGGCGTGCCCTGGGGCTTTCGTTTGCCGCGGCGCTGCTTCAGGGGCTCACGGCCGTTTTATTGGTGGCCGTCCTGGTCTACGGCCTCGGCTGGGTGACGCGTCAGGCGATGGGCAGTGTCGTATGGGTGGAATACGCCAGTTTTCTTCTGGTAGCCGCGCTGGGCGTATGGCTTTGCTGGCGGGCTGTCGGCCAGCTGCGCCGAGCTTATGCTATGCACGACCACGACCACGACCACGACCACGACCACGACCACGACCACGACCATGCATGCTGCGGGGGACATCATATTAGCCCGCAGCAGTCGCTGGATTGGCGCACCGCGCTAATGACCGTCGGTGCGATTGGCATGCGCCCATGCAGCGGGGCGGTGCTGATGCTGGGGGCTGCAGGCCTGCTGGGCCAGTTTGCCGTGGGGGTGGCCGCTGTTGCCGCCATGTCGCTGGGTACGGGGCTGACAGTGTCGGTGCTTGCGTTGGCCAGTGTGGTGGCGCGGGGCTGGGCACAGCGGCGCCTGGCGCGTCAGGGGGCGACTCACCGGCGCGCTCAGCGGGTAGCCGGCTGGGTCGCGCTTGCGGGGGGCATCGTGATCGTGACGCTGGGCGTTTCCCTCTGGGCGGCGGGCGTTGCCCAGCCCGTGGGTGACCCCGTGTTGGGGGAACCGCCGTCTCGGTCAGGCAATCCGCTCACTGGCGGTTAGCCCCTTAGGTCCAGCGTTTCGATCAGCGCCGTGAGGTGTGCCTGAATTGCCTGCTGTTCGCCGGGTGAATAAGGCTCGGCAATACCGTGGCCCCAAACCGGTGCTGGCCAGGCGTCGTCGTCATGGCGGCGAATCACCACATGCACATGCAGCTGGCTGACCACGTTACCCAACGTGGCGATATTGAGCTTGTCGCCGTTAAAGGCGGCCTTCATCGCCCGGCCCAGCTGGCCGGCCTCCCGCCAGAGTTGTTGCTGATCGTCGGGCGTCAGTTCAAACACCTCGCTCAGCGCAGCATGCCTGGGCACCAGGACCACCCAGGGATAGCGCGCGTCGAGCATCAACAGGGCGCGACAGAGCGGCAAGTCTGCCAGTGGCTGCGTATCGTTAGCCAGGCGTTCATCGAGTAAAAAGGGCGTCATTAGTTGGTTCCTTATTGGGGAGTGCATCCTGTGCGCGGCAAAGTAGGCGTAATCCTGAAAAGGCTGTTACCCTGAAAGTGCTTTTGGCTCATACGCATTGAGTTGAAGTATCCCGATAGTGAATGAATTTGTTAAGGAGAACACTCATGAAAAAACTACTGGCAATGAGCTTTATTCTTTTAATGTCGGCAGGCGCACTGGCGGGCTGTAATACTATCAGCGGGGCAGGTAAGGACGTACAAGAGGGCGGTAAAGCCGTTCAAGACGCTGCAAGCTAAGCAAAACGGTGCTTAGCGGGCCGACGTTTTGCGTCGGCCTGCTGCGTTATAAGCGCTTTTTATGTGACAGGAGTTCCAAGGATGACATGTCAACGTGGTTGGCAGCTTGCTGTTTTGATGTTTTTCCCCCTCTTCTTGGCAGCCTGTGCCCAGACGCCAGGCAAAGGAGGCGAAGTTCCGAGTGCGCCACCGCCTCCGACGGTGGATAACGCTCAGTCTTCCGGTGATGAAGCAGCCTGTCGTCTGGACGACATTCAGTACGCCGTGGGAATGCCGCTTGGTGACCCGTCAAGCGACGCGCTGGCGCGCCAAGGTGGCGCTGAGCAAGTCCGCGTGTTGCGACCAGGGGAGGCGGCCACCATGGACCATCGCCCCGGGCGGTTGAATATCCACCTCGATGATAATGACGTCATCGAAGAGCTTCGATGCGGTTAGTCGTAGCGGTCCTTCCAGCGCTGGCGGTTGACCTGTTCTTTAAGTAATTCCAGGACGTCGTACACCACCTGCTCGGTGACCCGGTCACTGCCTTCGTCCGGTGTCAGCCAGCTGTCAAAGCCGTTTTCCGCCGCGCCTTCAACGAGCCGTTGGAACTCGGGGGAGTGAATCGACAGGGCGACTTCATCTACCAGCCGTTGGGCAACGCCACTTAACGACGCTTCCATGGCGCTGGCTGCAGGCTCACCCATGGGCAGGCGTCGCAGCCGCTGGATTTCGGGGCTTTCACGCAGCGTACGGCTGACCAGGTTGCTGATTGCCGCCATGATGGCCTGTCGGTTGTGCTGGTAGGCGGTGCCCACCGACGTCTCGAGCCGCTGGGCAATTTCCTGGATGAGTTGCTGTTTGCGAGGCATGACGACACGGTCTATGACCTGTTCGGTCAATGAATCGCTTGAGCGTATCTGCTGCTGAACATTCCCCAGCAACCGCAGGGCGATACGGTCGGAGAGCTCTTCCAGCAAGATATCGTAATACTTGGCGAAGAACTGATAGATCCACCAACCCTTGACGTTGATCAGACGCAGCCGGTGCAGCCGGTACAGCAGCGAGATAACCCGCAGAATGCGCAGCCAGCGCAACCCGCTCAGGGGGATGCAGCCCAGGACGTCGTACCAATGTACAAAGGGGTAAAAGAACCAGCGATGGTAGCGCCGCTCGGCAATCGCCACGGCCCAGCCCAGCAGCACGTCGGCGATAAAAATGCCGACAAAGAACAGGTCGATGGTAATAAAACGGCTGTGAATGGTTGTCGCGTAGGCGCTGTGAAAACTCGGCGATACCGCCTCTATCGTCTGGTTGATCGGGGGGAGTAAAAATAGCGAATCGAACAACAGCAAACCGAGGTTGATGACCACGGCTGCCAGAATGAAAAAGTCCCAGCCGATATGCGCGTACTCAACACCCTTGGGAAGATGAGGGCGGCGCTCCCTGGCAGGCATGGCAACTCCTTTGGCTTAGTGGGCGGGTGTCGCGCAAGACAGGCTCAGGTCGGCGTCTGGGATTGATGCTGCTGCTGAGCCAGCTGTTCCTGATCCTCGGCTTGTTTGCGCATTTTCTTGCGCAGGGCGGCTTTCTCAAAGCGTAGCTGCTGCAATGGCGTTTCCAAGGCAAGTGGCGGAACGCGAGCGGGTTTTCCGTCGGCGTCCACTGCCACCATGCTGAGATAGCAGCTATTGGTATGGCGAATCAGTTTTTTGCGGATATCTTCCGCCACTACCTTGATGCCAATTTCCATCGATGAGCGCCCTACATGATTGACGCTGGCCAAAAAGGTTACCAGCTCGCCAACGTGAATGGGTTGCTTGAAAAGCACCTGATCCACCGACAGGGTGACCACGTAATGGCCCGAGTAGCGGCTGGCGCAGGCGTAGGCCACCTCGTCGAGCTTTTTGAGAATCGCACCGCCGTGAACTTTGCCACTGAAATTCGCCATGTCAGGCGTCATCAAGACGGTCATGGACAATTCGTGCTGACCGGGCAGGGCGGTCATTGGGGTTTCCGACATCGGCTCTACTCGTCTCTTGATATCCATGTAAAGCGCCTGCCGATAGGGCAGGCGCTGAGGCATTACCTGAGCTTAAAACCACACCAGGCCAACCGAGATGATGGCGCCGGTGATAAACAGCTGAACCAGGCAAAAGCCCATAATATCCTTGGCTTTCAAGCCTGCAATGGCCAGGACGGGCAAGGCCCAGAACGGCTGCAGCAGGTTGGTCCAGGCATCACCCCAGGCAACGGCCATGGCAATGCGTGAAATATCCGCCCCCAGTGCTTCCGCTGCGGGCAGCATGACCGGTGCCTGAACAGCCCACTGGCCACCGCCCGACGGCACAAAGAGGTTGACGACCCCGGCGCTGATGAACGACCAGAATGGCAGTGACGTTTCCGTGGCAAACGAGATCAACCACTCGGACATGCTCTGTGCCAGGCCTGACTCCACCATGATGGCCATGATGCCGGCATAGAAGGGGAACTGAATGACAATGCCAGCGCCACCTTTAATGGCTTCGTGCAGGCTGTTGAGCAGGTTGCGCGGTGTGCGGTGAAGGACAATCGCCAGAAACAGGAACAGGAAGTTCACCACGTTGAGGTTCAGGCCGCCCCCACGCAGCAGGAAATGATCCGCCAGGAAAAGCAGGCCGGGGATACCGACCAGCCAGGCCAGAGACGTGCTGTTTTCCAGCTTTTCAGCCGGGCGGGTAATACGGCCTTTGGCTTCGGGCTCATCGTCCAGCAGCTTGGTATCCACATAGACGCTGTCTTTTTCGTCCGGCAGCATCAGCCGGTTGACCAGCGGAATGGAGACGAACAGGCACGCCACAATGGCCAGGTTGAAGAACGCAAACACCGTTGAGCCGGTGCCGATAACGCCGATATCATCAGCGGCGAAGTGGCCCTCGGTGGCAATGGTGAGCGGAATTGACCCCGCCAGGCCCCCGTGCCAGACCACAAAGCCGGAGTAGGCGCTGGCGACCAGCAGGCGGTAATCGACGCGCACCAGGCGCGCCAGTTCCTTGGCAAACAGCGCACCCACCACCAGGCCGAAGCCCCAGTTAATCCAGCTTGCCGTCAGCGATACCAGGGTGACCAGGATAATCGCGCCGCCGGGGCTTTTTGCCGTACTGGCGAGGCGTTGCAGCAGCCGTTTGACCGGTGGCGAACTGGCCAGCATGAAGCCGGTGACCAGTACCAGCAACATCTGCATGGAGAAGGTCAATAACCCCCAGAAGCCATCGCCCCAGAAACGCAGGACGGCCAGTGGTGTCTGGCGCTCGATAGCGATCGCCGCGACTGCGGCAATCAAGGTCAGTAGCAGTACAAAGATATACGGGTCGGGAAGATAGCGTTCGACCATCTTCACCGCCGGTTTGGATATCATTTTCAACATGGCAGGCTCACTTTTTCATTATTAGGAAGTACAACGCTAATATACGGGGCAACAGCCACTTTTTCATCCTGGCAGCCAGATTTGACAAGCGCTTGATCAACGCCAGCGCGTAAGGCGGTAGTGGCGGTAATAGCCTATCAGGACAGCCGAGCGCACGCAGGTAAATACCATGAAGGCGAGCCACAGGCCATGGTTGCCAAGCCCCTGGGCCAGCCACCAGGTAGGCAGATATGCCGCCAGGCCAATAAAGATGCTGTTGCGCATGGCGGCGATGGAGGTGGTGCCGATAAACACGCCGTCCAGCAGGTAGCTCCACACGGCGATCAGCGGCATCACGACCATCCAGGGCAGGTAAACAGCGGCGGTGGCGCGCACCTCTTCAAGGCCGGTGAGCAGGGCAATCAATCCATTGCCGCCGAGGGCAAACACGAGCGCGGCACCGGCGGCGGTCCACCAGGAAAAGCGCGCCGCCGCCCGGACCGTATCGGCAAACGCTGACCAGTCGTCACGGCCAACAGCACGCCCTACCAGCGATTCCGCTGCGTGGGCAAAGCCGTCAAGGGCATAGCTGGTGAGCATGATGAATTGCAGCAGTACGGCATTGGCGGCGAGGATGGTATCGCCCTGGCGCGCCCCCTGGGCAGTGAAAAACGCCATGGCAAACAGTAGCCCGAGCGTACGTATGAAAAGATTGCCGTTGACGTTAAACAACGCCGCATAGGCGGAAAGCACCCCCAGGCGGCTGCGTAGAAAAGTCCCTTTGAGCTTGCCTAGCTGTCGCAGGACAAGAAAGCCCCCAAACGCCAGGGCGGAATAGTCGGCGATCACGCTGGCCCACGCCACGCCGTCGCTGGAGAGGCCCAGGCCCATCACGAACCACACATCAAGCACGATATTCACGCTGTTGGTCAGCACCAGGATCATCAGCGTGACGCGGGCGTTCTGCTGGCCGAGAAACCAGCCCAGAATGGTGTAAT
Source organism: Vreelandella subterranea (assembly GCF_900111305.1). Lineage (GTDB taxonomy): Bacteria > Pseudomonadota > Gammaproteobacteria > Pseudomonadales > Halomonadaceae > Vreelandella > Vreelandella subterranea. Next base: position 289,822 of record NZ_FOGS01000003.1, on the reverse strand, counting down.
TGGCCAACACCGCCGGGGCCGACCAGAGGCGTATTTCAGCGTAGCTTCTGGCAAGCGCAGTGGCGGCCTCGCTGCCATCGAGCAGCCATAGCCCGAGGGAGACAATCGGCGATGCAAAGACAATCAGCAGGCTGCCGATCACGATTGCCATGATCAGCGACTGACCGAGCAGGTTGCGCACGTCGCTGTCGCTTTCGCGGCCGACGGCCTGGGCCACCAGGCCGGTGGTGCCCATGCGCAGAAAGCCAAACCCCCAATACAGGAAGCTGAACAGGGTGGCGCCCAGAGTGACGGCGGCCAGGTAGCGGGAGTCAGGCAGGTGGCCGACCACGGCCGTGTCCACCAGCCCGAGCAGCGGAACCGTGATGTTGGAGATGATGATGGGCCAGGCTAGCGGCCATATACGCACCTGATTCGCCTAGGCAGCCGTGATCAGCCGGTACTTGTGCATCAGCTGGTCGTGCGTTTCGGGGCGTTCCGGGTCAAGGGGGATGCAATCGACCGGGCAGACCTGCTGGCACTGGGGCTCGTCGTAGTGGCCGACGCATTCGGTGCACAGGTTGGGGTCGATTACATAGATTTCTTCGCCCGGCGAGATGGCGTCGTTGGGGCATTCGGGTTCACAGACGTCGCAGTTAATGCATTCGTCGGTAATCATCAGGGCCATGGGTATACCTCACGGATGGCGTTAACATCCAGGTAATGTTATTACCTGACTGTTTTACTCAACAATAGCGTCGTCAGCTAGTGTAGTGCTTACGCAACGTCTCTGCGACCTTGGGATGGACCAGCGGTGAAACATCGCCGCCAAGCTTGGCAATTTCCCGCACCATCGTGGAGGAAATGTAGGAGTTTTCCACCGCCGGGGTGAGGAAGACACTCTCAAGTTCCGGGTTCTGGGCGCGGTTCATGTTGGCAAGTTGCAGCTCGTACTCAAAGTCGGAGACGGCACGCAGTCCGCGCAGGATAATCGTTGCCCCCTGTTCGTGCATCATGGAGGTGAGCAGATTGGAAAAACCGATCACCTCCACGTTGGGTAAGCCCGCGCAGACCTCCTGCGCCAGCTCGATGCGGGTGGCTAAATCCAGGTGAGGGTGTTTGCCGGGGCTGGCGGCGATCGCAATCACCACCTTGTCGAACATGCGGGCACCACGCTCGATCAAGTCGTAATGACCGTGAGTGATGGGGTCGAAGGTGCCCGGGTAGACGGCGATATTGACGCGCTGGTACGTCATGACGCTGGCTCCTCATCGTCCAGGCGGCCGAAAGGATTATCGCTTTCCAGCGATACCGCCTGATCATAACCGGGAATATGGATGCGATCCGCCCGAATATCCAGCTCGGGACCCTCAAGTACCGCTTCGCCAAACTGATAGCGGGGCGCGTAATGGCCTCGGTCGGCATGCTCCAGATACGCGGCGGCATTCTCGCGAACGCTTTCGCGGCGCGTTTTCCAGGCCTGGATGGCAGCGGTGCCGTGGCGCTGGGTTAACAGGCGTTCGGTCACCGCGGGTGATAGCACAACGCCGGTCGCGTTGTTACCGCCGAACCCCTTGGCGTTGATGAGGGCGGCATCGGCGTTAAACGACTGGGCAACTGACGAAAAGCGCAGGCGGTCGGCGTAGACGTCGTCGGCCACGGCGTCCAGGGTGGGGATGCCGGGTAGTAATTGGTGGGCAAAGCTGCCCAGCGCGCTGACTAGCTGGTCACCCGCCGCGCTGCCTTGAGAGTGACCGATAAAGGCTTTGACGGCCACCACCGGCCAGGCGTCGATGCCGTTGGCGCGGGCGATCTCATCGAAGACATGGGATTCGGTGATGCGGTTTTTAGGCGTGCTGGTGCCATGAGCGTGCAGGAAGCTGCGCGACTTCAAGGCGTTGTCGCCCAGCATGTTACGGATCAACGACGCTGACTTGCCCAGCGTAATATAGTTGCCGATACCGGGCGCCGAAATGGACCGTTTGTAGCCGTCGGCGTTGACGAACACCTCCGGCACGGCACCCAGAATATCGGCACCCACTTCAAGGGCCAGGGCGTCGTCCATCAAGAGCACAAACTGGCTGGCCTCGGCCATGGTAAAACCACAGTTGCGTGCAAAGGGGCGACAGGCGCGCTGGTAATCTGCGTCGGTCAGGAGCTCCAGCGCGTCGAGGGCCTTGAGGCTGGCATCATCGGCCAGTGCGCCCATGGCCCTAAAGCCTTCGATAATTTCGGGGGTAATCGGCGCATCGGCGGTGCCGACCATCACGACTCGGCGTCGCCCGGCGCGAATATCGTCGATACCCAATCGCAGATTATAGAGAAAGCTCGCGCAGGCGCCCAGCGCGGCGCCGGTGCCGCCAACGCTGCCCAGTACGTAGGCGTTCAGGAAGTCGGCGGGCATCTGGCCATAGCCTAACGGCATCTGTTTGGAGGTGGCGCGCTGCCCGCTTACCAGGCTCTTGAGCAATCCTCCCCAGCCCTGTTCGTCTAGCTGGCCGATCGAGTTGCCCGCATAGACGGCAATATGGTCCGGATTCAACTGCTGGCGAAGGTGTTCCCAGGAAAGGCCGCTGGCGCCCAGGCAGTCGCTGGCCCCAAACACCGACATCGCCAGACCGCGAGGGTGATGTACGCTGCGGTAAAGGCTGGCGGGATCGAAGCCGGTCGGCAGTTGAGCGGCCGCGCGTACCTTGGGGGGCTGCGCATCGGGCAGCAGGGCGTTCATTTCACCCGCAGGCACGCAGACGTCAACCGTACGCAGGTCGATATCCTGGATCTGCCAGCTGCTGGGTAGCTGCTCAGGCAGCTGCCGACGGCGCAGCCGAAAGCGCAACGGCTCGGCGAGTTGCATGCTGACGTGGCGATTGGCGGGCAGCCCGGGCTCACTAAACCGCGGGTCTTCGTTGCGGCGAATGAGCGTGTGGTTGAGAACGTATTCGCGTAACGTATCCGCGGGCGCTTTGACGGACTGCCCCGTGTTGTCGTGCCACCCCTGGGGAGACGGCGAAGCCAAGCGCATCAATGCCGCCAGCCCCTCTATTGTCTGGCGTTGCTGGTCAGCAGGGAGCGCATCAAGCACGGTCCGGCGGAAGGCCTGATGGCCCGAGGTTCTGCCAGCGGGATTGATGCCGCCCATGCCGACAATCACCGGTAAGTGTGACAAGCCGGGTTCCTCGTGGTGCGGTGGTTTAAATAACAGTTATCGGCAATGCGTCACTGACAGTAAAACCTGTTGCTTATAAGCAAAGAGTCTTACCCGCCGCTTTGCACTTAATAAATATGACAAAATGCGTGTTACTGCCAATGATCATATCACCGTGCGAGCAGCGGCGTCATGCCGCAACCATGTCGGGCTGGTAGAATCGCCTTATTTACGCGACTTATTGCGCGCTGGCCCCCGGGGGGGCATGACGCGATGGTCAACGGATCCTTTTTACATGAGAGTCAATATGCAGCAGCTTTCGCGGCCGGTGGTGACCAATCAGCCAGGCCCTCACCACGATTTGGCCCGCCGGGTCAGCCGTGGGCTCACACATCCACTGCGCAAGCCGATTGCGAGCCATACCCAGGCGGCATTCGCCTCGGTAGCGCAATGGTGTGAGCGCCAGACAGGCCCGCTGATACTCGATGCAGGTTGCGGCGTGGGGCTATCGACCCGGCGGCTGGCGGAGCGATTTCCTGATCACACCGTGATTGGTGTCGATCGCAGCGAGGACCGGCTCACCCGGGCCCATGGCGAGCTACCTGAGAATGCCCGGCTGGTGCGTGCCGATCTGGTCGACTTCTGGCGGCTGGCGCACCAGGCCGGGTGGGTGCCCGAGCGGCACTATCTGCTTTATCCGAACCCTTACCCCAAGGCGTCGCATTTGAAAATGCGCTGGCATGGACATCCGGTCTTCCCCACACTGTTGGCGCTGGGTGGCTTGCTGGAGGTTCGCTCAAACTGGTCGCTGTATATTGAGGAGTTCGCCATGGCGGTTTTTCAGGCGACCGGTCAGCGGGCCGAGGTCAGTGAATGGGGGCCCAGCGGCGACTATTTAACGCCGTTCGAGGCCAAGTACCATCAAAGCGGCCAGACGTTATGGCGTTTGCGTGTGGCATTGGAGTCGAGATGACATTTGTCTATTTGGTGCTGGCGATTATTGCCGAAGTGATTGCCACCAGCGCGTTAAAAGCGTCAATGGGGTTTACCCGTCCGCTGCCAAGTCTTCTGGTGGTCGGTGGCTATGGGGTGGCATTCTACTTGCTGAGTCTGGTGCTGCGCAGCTTGCCTGTCGGGATCACCTACGCCATCTGGGCAGGGCTGGGTATCGTACTGGTCACGCTGGTTGGGGTGGTGGTTTTCGGCGAAAAGCCGGATGTGCCCGGGATCGTCGGTATTGGCCTGATCGTCGCTGGTGTAGTGATGCTACAGGTGTTTTCGAAAATGAGTGTTCATTAAGGAGAGGCGGATGTTGCGCGGTGGCTGGCAGCGTTTTAGTAGCAGTGATTGGGGATGGCGGTCAGCAGTGGGTGTGCTGAGCCTATTGATCAGCTGTCCTTTATGGGCCGACTTTGGCCGGGTGGGTCAGCTCCAGGAAAAGGGATTTGCCGTCAGCGCCGAGGCGCGTTTGCTGAATGCCGATGCGGCACCGCTGGCAAGCATTGAGCCGATGAGCCAGCTTTCCCCGGCATCGGTTACCAAGGCGTACCTGGCCGCTGCTGCGTTGGAGCGCTTTGGCCCCCAGCATCGGTTTACCAGTCAACTGATCAGTTCCGGGCGCGTGCAGGATGGCGTGTTACGCGGCGACCTGATTTTCGAAGGCGGCGGTGACCCCGGCCTGACCACCGAAGATATCTGGCGTTTGGTGCAACGGTTGCAGCAAGCAGGCGTGCGCCAGGTCGAGGGGGCCCTGGTTGTCAACCAGTGGCGCTTTGGCCCCGTGGACTGCATCACCACAGACCGTTGCGATGCGCTGACGCGCGTCGCCAATGCCTATAGTGCCCCTCTGTCGTCGGCTGGGGTGAATTTCGGTAGCTGGTGTGCCAACGTCGCACCGGCGTCGGCGCCCGGCAACCCGGCGCGTATATCGCTGTGCGACAGCCAGTCGTTGGGCGCCACGATTGACAATCGAGTGGTCACCAAGCCCGATAATAGCGGCACCGAGATCAGTGCCGAACGGATCACCAACGCCGACGGTGATGTCTTTCGGCTGAGCGGGCAAATATCGACCAATGCCCGGGCACGGGATGTCTATCGTGGTGCCGGAGATGCCGCCGAGGTCACCGCCGAGGTACTGCTGGACATGCTCCGGCAGGCAGGGATCAGCGTACGCGATGGCTGGCGACTCACCTCGGTACGGCCGCCGGGTGATGCGCAGCGTCTTGCCGCGGTGGATAGCAAGCCGCTGCAGGAGTTGCTGCTGCGCATCATGAACTATTCGAATAATTACATGGCCGATGTGCTGGCCCTCAACCTGGTGGAATCTCCCCAGGCTCAGCTTCGCGAGGCGGGGCTGGCATTGGAGCATTATGCCCAGAGCCTGCCGGGGCACGGGCCGCTGACGCTATACAGCGGTAGCGGGCTGACCACCGAAAACCGCACGTCGGCACATGGCATCAATGTGATGCTGACCGAGATGTTCCATGAAAGCGCGCTGTTTCCGAGTTTCATCGCCGCCTTTCAGTCACCCGCCAACGGCGTGATGCGTTTTATCCGGCGCGGTTCCGATACCTTTCAACACAACGTCATGTTAAAAACCGGTACGCTTAACCAGCCCTTTGCCGTGCGCGCCGCTGCGGGCTACTTTCGCACGGCACAGGGTCGCTGGGGGGTATTCAGCGTGCTGGTCAACGGCAATGCCAGTACACCCTACCTGAACTGGTCGCAGGTGCTGGATCCGCTGACCCAGGATCTTGAAGCCATGATACTCGCCAATTGATGACGTTATTTTTGAGGCAATTGCCATGAAACCAGGGCATACCGGTTTGACACATTTAGCGCACTCGACGCGCTACTCATGGAAAGGGTTGAAAGCGGCGTTCCGCAACGAATCCGCGTTTCGTCAAGAGGTAACGATTACCGCCATTCTAATGCCGCTGGCCTGGTGGATAGGCGAGGGTCCGGTGAGCTGGCTGTTATTGATCGGCAGCTGCTTTGTGGTATTGATCGTCGAGTTGCTCAATAGCGCCATTGAAAACGTGGTTGACCGTATCGGCACCGAGCATCATGAGCTGTCCGGGCGGGCCAAGGACATTGGCTCGGCCGCCGTGATGCTGTCGTTGATACTCGCAGGGCTCACCTGGGGGCTGTTAGGCTGGCAGAAGTTCATCGGCTAACGTATCAAGTTTCCAGGGCAGCGAGGTCATTATGCAACTCAATGAAGCGTTTTTACCGTTCGATACCTTACCCAAAGCGCTTCAGCCGGTGACGAAGCAAGCATGGCAGCGGCTGTGTGAGGCGCTTTCCCAGGCGGATAATGTGGCCGACATGACCGACCAGCCACTGCCATCCGCTGAGTGGCCGTCGCTGTCTGCTGAACGCCGCCAGGCCCTTTTGCGCGTGCTTTCGATCTCGAGCTTTGCCCTCGATACGCTGATCCGTTATCCCGACTGGCTGGCGACGCTCGACAGTGGTGGAGAGCTGGATGCCACGCCCTCCCGCGAGGACCAGGTCCAGTTGTTAGCCAGCGCGCTGGAAAATGCCGACGACGAAGACGCCATGCACCGGGCCATTCGCCGCTTCCGGCGTGCGCGTATGCTGGGTATCGTTTGGCGAGACCTCAACCGGCCATCGGGCTACACCATGTGGGATACCGCCCATGCGGTCTCCCGACTGGCAGAAATTTGTCTTGAAGCGGCGCTTGGCTGGCTCGAAGAGTTTTATGCCCCGCGCTGGGGGCTGCCAGCCCCTACACGCGATGGCGAGCCGCAGCGGCTAGTGGTGCTGGGTATGGGCAAGCTGGGGGCCGGCGAGCTGAATCTGTCCTCGGATATTGACCTGATCTTTGCGTTTGCTGAAAACGGTGAGACCCAGGGCGGTCGCAAGCCGCTTGAGCACCAGGAGTACTTCACCAAGCTGGGCCAGAAGCTCATCGCCGCGCTGGATGCAATGACCGCCGAGGGCTTTGTCTTCCGTGTGGACATGCGCCTGCGCCCGCTGGGCGATGGCGGGCCCCTGGTGGGCAGTTTTGCGATGCTTTCCAGCTATTACCAGGATCAGGGCCGCGAGTGGGAGCGTTATGCAATGCTGAAAGCGCGTCCTGTCGCGGGGGATCTGGACGCGGGTGAGGCGTTGCTCGCCGGGCTGCGCCCCTTCGTGTACCGCAAGTACCTGGATTTTGGTGCCATCGAGTCCCTGCGCGAACTGAAAGCGATGATCAACCGCGAGGTGAAGCGCAAGGGCATGCAGCAAAACATCAAGCTCGGGCCGGGCGGTATCCGCGAGGTCGAATTTGTGGTGCAGGCGTTTCAACTGATTCGCGGTGGGCGCGACACCGAGCTTCAGGTGGCTTCCTTGCAGACGGCGCTGACACGCTTGCCAGCGCTTGGGCTGTTACCGCAGGAAGTGGTGGATGATCTGCTGCCCGATTACGCCTTCCTGCGCGATATCGAGCACGTCCTGCAGGCCCTGGAAGACCGCCAAACGCAAACACTGCCCGGCGACGAAACGGATCGTGAACGGGTCGCGTTTGCCATGGGGCATGAGGACTGGCCAAGTCTCGTGCACCAGTTGGAGGAGGCTCGCGAACGCGTCCGTCAGCATTTCGACGCGGTGATTGCCGAGCCAGAAGACGAGGTGGAAAACGAAAGCGATGAAAAGACGCCGGGTCTCGAACAGTGGCGGCTGCTGTGGCGCGGCGAGCTGGAGCAGGACGAAGCCCTGGAACGCCTGGAGGAAGCCGGGTTCCAGTCGCCTGACCAGACACTCAGGCGACTGTCCCGCCTGTATCATTCGCGTCAGGTGCAAAGCATGCAGCGGATTGGCTTTGAGCGCCTGGATGCGCTAATGCCCCTGCTGCTCGACGCCCTGGCCGAGAATGACACGCCGGATACCGCGCTTTCGCGCGTTCAGCCCCTGATCGAAGCGGTCCTGCGGCGCACGGCATACCTGGCCCTGCTGCGTGAAAACCCCCATGCGCTGGAGCATCTGATGCGTTTATGCGCGGCGAGTCCCTGGATCGCCGAGCAGCTGGCGCGTTACCCCATTCTGCTGGATGAATTGCTGACCCCCGATACCCTCTATACGCCGGCCGATAAAGACCGGCTGGCGGATGAACTGCGCCAGACACTGAACCGGCTTCCCGAGGATGACGAAGAAGCGCAGCTCGAAGCGCTACGGGTCTTCAAGCATGCCCAGATGCTCCACGTGGCAGCCTCGGATATCGCGGGCACCCGGCACTTGATGAAAGTAAGCGATTACTTAACTTACATCGCCGAGGTGATCCTGGATGCCGTGCTGGCAATGGCCTGGAAGCATCTCGCCGCCAAGCATGGTGTACCCAGCGGCTGTGATTCCCGCGAGCCCGCGTTCTTGATTGTGGGTTACGGCAAGCTCGGGGGAATCGAGCTGGGCTATGGGTCCGACCTGGATCTGGTGTTTCTCCACGATAGCGACGGTCAGGGCGCTACCGATGGCCCGCGGCCCATCGATACGCCGGTATTTTTTACCCGCCTGGGCCAGCGGATTATTCATCTGCTCACGGCGGTGACGCCGGCGGGCAGTCTGTATGAGGTCGACATGCGGCTCAGGCCTTCGGGCAATTCCGGCCTGTTGGTCACCTCGCTTGCCGCCTTTGCCGATTATCAGCGCCAGCACGCTTGGACCTGGGAGCACCAGGCACTGGTTCGCGCACGGGTGGTGGCCGGCAACGCATCGTTGGCAGACAAGTTTGATCAGTTGCGTGGGGATATTCTGGGGCGCCAGCGGGATACGGCCGTCTTGCGGGAAGAGGTGGTCAATATGCGTCAAAAAATGCGCGACCATCTTGCTACCAAAAGCGGGGGAGATACTTTCAATCTCAAGCACGACGCCGGTGGCATGGTGGATATCGAGTTCTTCTGTCAATACGCGGTGTTAGCACTTGCTAACCAGACACCGTCACTCCTGACCTATAGCGATAACATCCGTATTTTAGAGGCTCTGGCAGAGAGTGGGCACTTACCCAAGGAGGAGGCGGAACAGCTTCGCGACGCCTATCTTGCGTACCGGAGCGCGACCCACCGGGCCGCGTTGACCGGTGACAAAGCGGTGGGGCTTGCCGCTGACTACGCCGAGCACCGTAATGTCGTCACGACATTGTGGCAGCGTTTTCTGGCGCCTTGATGCAGGGATACGAATGGCGATAACACGGCAGGTAAACAGCACAGAGGTGCGCGATGATCGGTAATATCCTCGGCACCTTGCTGCCCGTTTTTCTGATTGCCGGGGCGGGGGCTGCCTATGGACGGTTTCGCACGCCGGATATCCGCAGTTTAAACACCCTGAACATGGAGCTGTTTGTCCCGCTTCTGGTGTTCGCGGTACTGGCCGACCGGCAGGCGCCATTGGCCGATTACGCCTGGCTGGCAGGTGCGGCCGTAGCGGTTGTGCTGGGCTCAGGGGTGTTGCTGTGGCCGGTTGCACGCTGGCTGGGTCTGGATATCAAAACCTTCCTGCCGCCGATGATGTTCAACAACTCCGGCAACATGGGCGTGCCCTTGCTGGTCCTGGCATTCGGTGAGGAAGCGCTTCCGGCGGCGGTCGTGGTCTTTATTGTCGAAATGCTGCTGCACTTTTCGGTGGGGCTTTACATGCTCAACCCGCGCACATCGCTTTGGCATTTGTTGCGCATGCCGATTGTGGCCGCCAGCCTGGCAGGCTTGGCCGTCAACGTGAGCGGGCTGCCATTACCCGAGTGGTTGCTGGAGGCAATGAACATGCTGGGCGGGGTGTGTATCCCGTTGATGCTGTTTGCGCTCGGGGTGCGGCTACTGGATGTCGATTTCAGCGACTGGCGTACCGGCCTGCTCGGCGCCTTGCTGTGCCCACTGTCGGGGCTTGCCATTGCGCTGCCGCTGATTGTGCTGCTGCCGCTGAATAGTCTTCAGGCGGCGGTGTTGCTGGTATTCGGTGCGCTACCGCCTGCCGTGCTGAACTACCTGGTCGCGGAGCAGTATCGACTGTCGCCGCACAAGGTGGCGTCAATCGTGTTGATCGGTAACCTGGGCAGCCTGTTGGTGATGCCGCTGACCCTGGCGGCTGCCTTTATCTGGCTTCATGCTCCCCAATAACGCCAGCTGCCGTGAAAAAGGGGCACTCAAGCTATCTGACATCGTCAGTTTTTCTTTTCCGTTTCACTTTTGATTTCGTACTGCCCTTCAAGCACATCCCGGTGACGAGTGCCTGAAGAAGGCTCAGAGTGATTGCCGCCAATGTCATGGGCCTGTTGGGCGCGCATCTGCTCCATGCGCTTTTTCATCTTGTGGCGGACAAACGGCATCATGGCCCAACCGGCCAGCAGGAAGAAAAACCCTAGCACGACGCCGACAATCATCAACATGCCAAATGCCAGCCAGGTGAAAAGCAGCTTTAAGCCACCCGCGACGCCATTGGGTTGAGTCCGTGTCGCCCGGGCACGCCATTGGTGGGCAGCCTGCCAGGCGGCATTACGTTGATCACGATTCATGTGGGGCATGCAAGCCTCCCTCGTTTGGTCACACCGATTGGAACACACTGGTCGAGGAGAGTTCAGTCTGCTTGACTCGGTGATAACGTTAAGACTGCTTTGCATGCAGAGCGAGAGCCCAGGTGTTACGCTCCTTCAAAGCGTAACGAGTTCATTGTGACAGGGTTGTTATATGGCAAATCATGGAGGAAAGTCGGTGTTCATCGCATCGACGCTGATCATTTTCGGTTTGGTGGTTGTCGGCGCATCTTTCCCGGAAAGTTTTGGCAGTGCCGCAGAGTCGGCACTCGCGACCATCACCGAGTTGTTCGGCTGGTTCTATCTGTTTTCCGTGTTTGGCTTTGTGGTGTTTCTATTTGGCCTGGCGCTCAGTAAATACGGCAAAGTGCGCTTGGGGCCTCAGGACAGTCGGCCCAACTATACCTTCTTTTCCTGGATCAGCATGCTGCTGGCCGCGGGGTTCGGCGTAGGCCTTGTGTTCTACGGCATGGCCGAACCCATGTTTCATTACATTGACCCGCCCTACGGCGATGTAACCGCAGAAACCGAGGCCTCGGCGCGCTACGCGATTCAATACAGCTATTTCAACTGGGGAATTCACCAGTGGGCGGCGTTTTCCGTGGTCGGCTTGATCATTGCCTATTTCCAGTTTCGTAAGGGCCAGGCGGGGCTTGTGTCCTCGGTTCTGTCATCGGTCACGGCGAAGCACCCAAGAATACGTCCTTACGCCTCCTGGCTGGATGTGTTTGCCGTAGTAGCCACGGTCATGGGGGTAGCGACTTCGCTAGGCCTGGGTGTGTTGCAAATGAACGGCGGCTTGAATGCCGTCTTTGGCCTGCCCGAAAACGGCTTTTGGCAGTTTGTCATCCTGTTTGTGATGTTTTGCGCCTACATGCTCTCCACCTGGTCGGGCCTGGACAAAGGCATCAAGCGTTTGTCGAACCTGAACATGATGTTGTGCATCGGCCTGATGCTTTATGTGCTGTTTACCGGCCCGACCATCGCGATTTTGGAGACGATTACGGTCGGGCTTGGCGACTATCTGCAAAACTTTATCGGCATGAGCCTACGTACCGCGCCGTACAGTGATGAAAACTGGGCAAGCAGTTGGACCATCTTCTACTGGGCGTGGGTCATCGCCTGGTCGCCTTTCGTGGGTACCTTTGTTGCCCGCGTATCCCGGGGACGTACGATCAAGGAATATGTCTTTGGCGTGCTGCTGGTGCCGCCGCTGTTGGCCTGCTTGTGGATTGGCGTGTTCGGCGGCGCCGCACTCAATATGGAAATTGTCGGTGACGACGTTGGCCTTGCAGCGGCGACCCAGGACAATATCACCGTGGCACTGTTTGAAATGTTCGATCTAATGCCGTTTTCCGGTGTGCTGTCGCTTATTGCCATCATGTTGATTTTCGTTTTTCTGGTGACGTCCGCCGACTCGGCGTCCTACATCGTGGCGCAAATGACCGATAATGGCTCCATTAACCCGCCGCTTTACAAGCGGGTGCTGTGGGGGGGGTTGATCGCCGCGATCTGCTTTACCCTGATTTTGGCGGGCGGGCTGACCGGCCTGCAGTCGGCAGCGGTGCTATCCGCGCTTCCGTTCACCTTTATTCTCTACATGATGGTGATCGTGCTGGTACGAGAGCTGCGAGCAGACCGTAAAGCGATGCTTACCCAGCTGTACCGTCGCCACGGCGAAACACCGGTGGGGGCGGATGCCTTTGAAGCGGAAGAGTTAGGCGAAGAAGAGCGCTTACGCCGTGCGCCCAACGTTATCAACCGGCGTATCAATCACTGAGGGTATCTCTCCCATGAAGGGTAACGACTGATGGTCAGGCAAACGCGGCACGGTGCCACTCGGCGAGCGTCCAGGGGGGCTGTCTTTGACCGCTGGTTGGACCGAGCCGTGTGTGTCGCGGTCGTAATGGCACTTGTCATCGGGCTAGCCGCCGTTATCGCGCACTGGTGGTTTTAAGCCGTCCGCGGGCGGGTTTCGACGCGGTTTCGGCCCAGATGCTTGGCGTGATACAGATGCTGATCGGCCTGGGCCAGTAGCGCCGCTGGGCTGATCGTCGTCTGGGCAGGTGTGCTGGCGACCCCCATGCTGGCGGTCAGGTGGGTATGCGTACTCGAGTAGGCATGAGGGATGGCCAGCGAAAGCACGGCCTGGCGTAAACGCTGGGCGACCTCAAGCGCAGCCTCCTCATCCTTATTGGGCAAGACGCAGACAAACTCCTCGCCGCCATAGCGTGCCAGCAGGTCATGGGCCGGGTCGATGCAGTTATTCAGCACCTGTGCCACCGCGCGAAGCGTGTCATCACCCATGGCGTGACCGTAATGGTCGTTAAATTCTTTAAAGTTGTCGATATCGATAAAGATAACCGAAAATGGTTCGGCACGTCGCCTGGCACGTTTCCACTGCTGCTGATAAAACAGGTCAAAATGCCGCCGATTGGCGACGCCGGTCAGCCCATCAATATGCGACAGATGGTGGAGCTGGTCGCGTTGGTCCAACCCTTGTTGAAAGGCCTGCAACAAGTGGTCGAGGCTGTCGACCAAATGCCCCAACTCATCATGACGATGACCTCGCAACCGGGGTTTATCCCACTCGCCGGGGCGTTCGGGATCGGCATGGGCGATAGCGTCGTGGACCTTGAGCAGTGGTCGGGTAATAAAATAATGGAAGAAGGCAATAATCAACAGGCTGAGTATAAAGGCTTCCACCACGCTGGACCCAACGACGGAGATGCTTCGATCGAGAAATTGCTGGGTAAGGCGCTGCTCATCAAGCCGAAGCTCGACCTTGCCGACCTCGGCTTCGGGTAGGTCGGCGGCCACGTAATAATTAAGCGGAATCTGATAATACAGCATATCGCCAAACAGTCGTTGGCTTAGCCAGCTCGTTTCAACTGCTTCGGTGGGAGCAAACCCGGCCAGGGGGCTGCCGAAATCGTCAAGAATGACGACTTCGGCAATTTCGTTATCGCTGAATAACCCATAGGCAATCTGATGGGCCAGGTCAGGGTTCAACTGAAATGCGGCTTCGGCGGCAGCACCCTTGACGATAGCCAGCTGCTGTTCAACACGCTGGGCGACACTCTGACGCATCGACGAGGCGTGATTGAACAGCTCCATACTGCCTGCGATAACGCTGATCAAGATAGCCAACAGCATGGTGAGCAGGGCTTGCTTGGATGTCAGGCTCCCCGAGCGCAACGGTAGGGATGCTTTATTCATGGCGCCAAGCTCCGCGTGCCTCGCCAAGAGGAGGGAGGTTGTGCTGTAGCCGCTTGATCAGATTCCTGGAGACGCTGGGATGACAGGCAAGATACAGCGGCGCACGATAAAACGTAAAAAGGTGATTCAGCGCCACGTTTTCGGCGTTGGCCAGAAACTCGCCGGTGGCTTTGCCGGTGACGATGACATCGACAAGGCCCGCGTTCAAACGCGCCAGATTCTCGCGTTCATTCGGGGCGCGCAGCACCTCAACTCCCTGCGCAGCGACATGATTACCCACCGCATCTTCGCGGAAGCTGCCTACGCGAAAGTCAGCCAGCTCTTGTATTGAGCTCGCCTTGATATCCTGGCCCTCAAGGCTGAACGCTGCCCACTCGTTGACGACCAGTGGCCCCGCCCAGCGAAAGAGAGCCTCGCGCTCTGTTGTTCGGGTGGTGGAGTAAACGCAATTTTGCTCGCGCAGGCGTGCAGCGGTATAGGCCCTGGCCCAGGGAAGTAGCCGAAACTCCGCGTCAACATCCGCCGCATGTAATGCCGCCCGTAGCACCTGGGTGGCGCTACCTATGATCTGTCCTTGCTCACTTGGATAATTGAAGGGCGGGTAATCTTCGGTATTGATGATCAGCGGCGCCGCACTGAGTGGCTGGCTAAGGGCCAGCAATAAGGTTCCCAGCAAAGACCGCCAGCCTGTCGAGAAGCGTTGCTTTAACGGTTCATTCCGCATAATCGGTGACCTCGCGGTCTTTTTGTCCGGCACGAAGGTCCTCCAGAGCCTTCTGCAGGCGATTAATCAGGCCTTGATCCGTGGCGGGGTTGATAGCGAAGTATAAGTCCGACTCGCTTAACGTATGCACGGCCGTTAATCGACTGGCGTCCACGCTTTCCCGGGTGGCGATCCAGCGCGCCACTTCATCGCTATAGGCCCATAAATCGACGCGTCCACGACGCAACATGTGCAGGGCGCTGAGGTTATCGATGGCCGGGCGGAGTAACTCGGCCGGGTAGTCGGCTTCTTGCAGCGCTTGAGCGCCAATATCTTCACGGATCACCGTGATGCTTAACTGTCTGTCAATCGCCTCTTCCAGCGAGCCGAGCTGAGCGACCTGATGATCCCAGGTCAACAGCACGACCCTGTCGCGTGCAATGGGACCCACCCATTTGAAGTGTGCTTCCCGGGCAGGGGTACGGGTGGTCGAAAATAACGCCGTGCTGGGTTTGCTTAGCGCCAGCTCGTAGCCGCGTACCCAAGGATAGTAGAGGATATCCTCACGCTTGAAAGGTGTGCCAGTATGCTCAAGTATTGACTCAAGCAGCGTGACCGCTCGACCCTCCAGCTGACCCGTCTGTGGGTCCAGGTAGTTGTAGGGAGGGTACTCCTCGGTAACAAAGGTGAGCGACCTCAGGCCAGAAGGCGAACCGTCAGCGAGTGCCAAGGTGGCTAGCAGGGACATTAGCCCTGCTAGCCACCACCCGATGATCGGCTTTCGACGACAACTCCCTGCCCCCGCATCCTTCATGTACTAACGTCCCTGTTATTAGATGATCAATCAAACTTAGAGCAAGCCGCCGCGACTGTCACCTCTATTCTTCCAACGCTAGGCGTGTCGCTCGTGCCGCAACCTGATACGCTTGGCGTCTTGTTCGCTGGTGAGAGACATCATGGTGCACGCTCAATCTACCCAAGCGGCTTCAGACTTCGCTTCGCGTCGTGAAATTTTTGGCTGGGCGATGTTCGATTTTGCCAACCAAGCCTACACCTTGCTGATTATCACCGTGGTGTTCGGCGAATTGTTTACTACTGTCATTGTCGGCGACCGCGGCGATAACTTTAGGCTTGCCAATCTGCTGTGGAGTCTTGCCCTGGCCACCAGTTACCTGTTGGTGGTGGTCACCGCACCGCTCTGTGGTGCGATCATGGATGAGCGGGCAGAAAAGAAACGCTTTCTGCTGTTCAGCTACCTGGCCACCGTTGCGACGACCGCCATGCTGTATTTTGTGGCGCCAGGCTATGTGGTCCTTGGGCTCATCCTGATCATCCTTTCGAATTATGCCTACTCGATGGGGGAGTCATTTATCGCGGCCTTTTTGCCTTCACTGGGTCCTCCCCAGTCGCTGGGCAAGATCTCCGGGTTTGGCTGGGCGCTGGGCTATATCGGCGGGCTCTTTGCCGCGGGTTTCACCCTGGTGGTACTTGGCGAAGCAAGTGCCGACAACTTCGAGCGCATTCGCTGGGTAGGTCCCTTCGCTGCCGGATTTTTCCTGGTGGCCGCCATCCCTACCTTCATATGGCTGAAAGAGCGGGCAACCCCGCAACCGCATCACGGATCCTACTGGCACACGGCGCGGCGGCGGGTCACGGCCACTTTTCATGACCTGAAGCATTTCAGGGATCTGTCGGTGTTTCTGGTATCGCTGCTGTTTTCGATGGCTGGGGTGTACATCATTATCGCCTTTGCCTTTATTTACGGGGCCCAGGTGATTGGTTGGGAAGCAAGCGTGCGCAATATCATGTTCATTATTGTGCAAATTACGGCGGCCGCCGGGGCGTTGGGCTTTGGCTGGATTCAGGACCGGCTGGGTGCCAAGCGTACCTATCAGATCACCCTTGGGCTGTGGATCGCCGCCATTCTGGCGATCTGGCTGACCCCGGAGTTCACCGACTGGGTGAACCAGGCCACCGGGTGGCAATGGCAACCCCAGTATGTCTTCTTGTTCGTGGGCTGTTTAGCCGGGCTAAGCCTGGGTTCCAGTCAGTCGGCAAGCCGTGCCCTGGTCGGCTTATTCTCGCCAACGACCAAGTCAGCGGAATTCTTTGGCTTTTGGGGGTTGGCCAACAAGCTGGCCGGTGTCATCGGGATTGTGCTGCTGGGAGGGCTGCAGGCGCTGGTCGGTCTCCAGGCATCTATCCTGCTGTGCGCGGTATTGTTTGGCGTGGCGATGCTGATTTGCGCCAGGGTCAACGAAGCGCGTGGTCGCCAGGCAGCGCTGAACTGGCGGGCATCCCCTGGGTAGCTTGTGTCAGCTGTAGCGATATGCTTAGCTGCACAATCATGGACCCGGATACAAGGAGTTGATATGGGCATTGAAGTCGGTGGATTACTGGGGCTTATCTGGCTCGTCATCATCGTTTGGGCCATCATCAAGGTGGCGAAAAGCACCGCGGGTGGTCTGGCCAAGTTGCTGTGGATACTGGTGTTGCTGTTTTTTCCACTGGTGGGGCTGATCGTTTGGCTGCTGCTGGGGCCGAAAGGATAGAACTGCGTTACTGATGACGCCGATATGAATAAGGCAGGCCCCGGGCCTGCCTTATTAGGTAACTGGCTATCGATTAATGGCGATCAGCTTTGTTCTTCACCGGGAGGCGCCTTGTAATGCCCGGGAATTTTAAGTTTCTCACCGTTAGGCAGATCGCGCACTTGGGTGGGTACGTAAACGCGTTTGATGACACTTTTGGGTTTGTCACTTCCCATGACCGTCTCCTCCTGTCAGGTTGTCGACAGCGTAGTCACTTACATTAGCTGTCGATGTCACAAGAATCAAGCGGCGGCTTTTGGGTAAAATGGTTAATAAACGTGCATATTGCATCGCCTGGCAAGCGCTTGGTCACTTTTGAGGTATTCTGTAAATAAACATAAACAGCTTGCTTTTGCGTGGGGTAAAGCAGGCGATAAGACACATAGCTTAGATGGAGTTGACAACTAGGATGGTGGATCGCTTAGAAGAACAGTTTCAGACGCTTGGAAGTCAAGAATCGCACAAGCCTGATTATCCCGAAAAGGATCATATTCTCATCATCGAGGATGATCAGCGCCTGGCCGAGCTGACCCGGGATTATCTGGAAGCCAACGGCTTTCAAGTTACCTTGGAGGCTGATGGGGCGAAGGGGGTGGATCGCATTCTGACGCTGCAGCCGGATCTGGTGATTCTTGATTTAATGCTGCCCGGGGAAGACGGCCTGGCGATCTGTCGTCGCGTGCGGCCCAACTTTGCGGGGCCGATCATGATGTTGACGGCACGTACGGACGATCTGGATCAGGTGTTGGGGCTGGAAATGGGCGCAGATGACTATGTGCCCAAGCCTGTTCAGCCCAGAGTACTCTTGGCCCGCATGCGGGCGCTATTGCGACGTGCCGATGGGCCCGCCTCTGAAGGCGAGATACGTCTGCGCTTCGAGAATCTGGAAATCGATAATGCCACCCGTGAAGCCTGGCTGTCGGGGGAGCGCATCGATTTGACCAGCGCGGAGTTTGACCTCTTGTGGCTGTTGGCGCGCAATGCCGGGCGTGTACTCACCCGTGAAGAGATTTTTAATGATCTGCGCGGGATCAAATACGATGGACAGGATCGCTCGATCGATGTGCGGGTATCACGTATTCGCCCCAAGATTGGTGATGACCCCAACCAGCCCCATCGTATCAAGACGGTACGTAGCAAGGGTTACCTGTTTGTGAAAGACAGCTAAGAAGGACAGCCACATGCGGCGGGTTCTCAGCCACGGCTCGTTTTTACGCTTTTATCTGCTGCTGGGTGCCGCGCTGTTAATGGTGTTTTTAATTGCCCTGGGCGGGCGCGCCTTTATCGAGCAGGTCAGCCGTGAGGATTATCGCGAGGCATTAGCGGCGCTGCCGATGTCGTTAATGGCGGAGCAACTCGCCGACAGTACGCCCCGCGAACGCCAGGCGAAGCTGGCGGGCTGGGCCGAGCAGCTCGATATGCAGTTGACCCTTGTGCCGCTGGAAGATGCATCCCTGAGCTATTTCGAGCGTGCCCGTCTGGAGCGGGGGAAAGTACTGGTGGCGACCTCCCCCTGGCGATTACAGCGCCGCCTGCCTGACCAACCCTGGCTGTTACAGGCCGACTTCCCTTACTGGAGCGAGCGACAGTGGCACGCCACCATAGAGATACTGGGTGCCTGGCTTTCACCGCTTGACGGTAGCGAACGCCGTGAGCGGCTGGGTGCACTGGAGCAGGGTAGCTGGCCACTTTCGCTGACCGACCGCCCGCCTGCTGCGTTGAGTGATGCGCAGCGTCGCCAGCTCGATCGCGGCGAGGTGGTCATGCAGTTACGCGGCGAGCAGCTGTCGATCAGTTTCGTCTATCAACTGCCCGACGGTTCCCAATGGCTTGAAGCAGGCCCTGCCACCGGGGGCTCTGACCTGCCGCTCAATCTTCACCTGCCGTTATTGATGGCCCTGATGGTCGTGCTGGCGCTGATTATCTACCTGGTGATGCGCAGTATCGAATCGCGCATGGCGCGTCTCGAGCTGGCGGCGACAAGGATTGCCAGCGGCCGCCTGGAAACTCGCGTCAAGGTCGAAAGCGGCGACTTCCTAGGGCGCCTTGGCATGGCGTTCAACGGCATGGCCAATCAGGTGCAGTCGCTGTTGCGCGGCCAGCAGGAGATGATTCGCGCCGTGTCACACGAGCTGCGAACGCCGGTAGCCCGTATCCGGTTTGCCGTGCAAATGGTCGAGGACATGACCGACCAGCCCGCGATACGGCGCCAGCTTCAGGGTATCGATACCGATATTGCCGAGCTGGATGAGCTGATCGATGAAATTCTCACCTATGCCCGGCTGGGGGGGGAGACGGTCAACGGCGCCGAGCTGGAAACCTCGCTGGTGGAATGCCGGGCGATGGCCGAGCGGGTGATCGACGCGCTTTCGCCGCTCCATGAAGGCTTGTCGATAACGCTGGCGCCGGGGCCTGACATCGAGCTGCTGGCGGAGCCCCGCTATCTTCAGCGCGCCTTGCAGAACCTGGTCAGTAATGCCTGTCGCCATGGTCAGTCCAGGGTGGTGATTGGGCTTTGGGATGAACCCCATCTGGTACGTATTGATGTGGAGGACGATGGGCCGGGGATTCCAGCCGATGCGCGGGCCGACGTGTTCAAACCTTTCGCCCGCCTGGACGATAGCCGTGCGCGCAGTTCGGGAGGCTACGGGCTGGGGCTGTCGATTGTGCAAAAAGTCATGGCAGGCCACGGCGGTAGCGTCACCGTGGATACCAGTCCTTCCCTGGGTGGCGCGCGGTTTACGCTATTGATTCCGCGTCGCGAGTCGCCGGTTTGATGCCGTTGAGGACGGCAAACGACGTTTCCTGTGCGGTGCGTAAAAAATCCTGCATCCATGGTGCCTCCAGCGTTTCCTCGCGGACGGCGGCATACAGCGTACTCCACACGCCCTGCTCGCCAAGCTTGACGGCACTTACGTAGTCGCGTTCCAGGTACTCCGAGAGCGCCCAGTTAGGCAGCGCGCAGACCCCACGGCCGCTGGCGACAAGCTGCATCATCATGATCGTCAGCTCGGCGGTGCGGATTTCCCGGGGGCGCACATTGGCGGGTGTCAGAAATTGGCTAAAGACGTCAAGCCGTGACTGCTCGACCGGGTAGGTGATCAGGGTTTCATCGGCAAGTGCCTCGGGCGTCACGAAGCCCTGGCTGGCAAGCGGATGCTGCCGGGCAACCGCAAGCAATCCTTCGTAGCGGAACAGCGGCGCGTAGTGAACCCCCTCGATGGGCTGCGGATCCGCCGTGATCACCAGGTCGAGCTGTTCGCGCGCCAGCGCGGGCAGCGGGTCAAAATGGTGGCCGCTGGGGATATCGATCTCGACCTCGGGCCAGTGATCGCGAAAGTAGTCCACCGTGGGCATCAGCCACTGGAAGCAGCTGTGGCACTCAATGGCCATGTGCAGCCTGCCCATTTCGGTCCCCGCCATGCGGGCCAGGTCGCGCTCTGCCTTGCGGACTTCGGGCAGAATCTGGTCGGCGAGGGCCAGTAGACGCAGTCCGGCGCGGGTGAACTCAACCGGCCGGGTCTTGCGCATGAACAGCGGGCTATCCACTCGGCTCTCAAGGTCCTTCAGCTGATGGGACAGCGCAGACTGGGTGAGGTGGACCCGCTCGGCGGCTTCTACCAGAGATCCCGTCTCACGCAGCGCCAGCAGGGTGCGCAAGTGGCGTAATTCAATCATGGTGAAATTTTTTCATTCTCAGTATTAGAAACTTTAGTTTGATTCACTTTTTATGGATGCCCAGACTAAGTGAAATCATTCACGTTGCAAGGTTTCATCATGACAGTTTCTCATATCCTCGGCTATCCCCGAATTGGTGCCCAGCGCGAGCTTAAAAAAGCCACCGAAGCTTACTGGCAGGGCGAGTGTTCCCGCGAAGCGCTTGAACAGACCGGCCGCGACTTGCGCTTTCGCCATTGGCAAGCACAGCAGGCGGCGGGGCTCGATCTGGTCAGCGTGGGGGATTTCGCGTTTTACGACCAGGTGCTCAATGTCTCGGTACTGTTAGGCGCGGTGCCCGAGCGCTTCCAGGCGGCACGGGAAATCGCGGCGGGTGACATTGACCTGGATACCACCTTTCGCATGGCGCGGGGGCGGGCGCCCAGCGGCGAACCGGCAGCTGCCTGTGAAATGACCAAGTACTTTGATACCAACTACCATTATCTGGTCCCGGAGCTGCACGAAGGGCAACGCTTTACCCTCGCCTCCAACCGACTGTTCGACGAAGTCGACGAGGCACTGACCGCGGGATTTACCCCCAAGGTGACCCTGACCGGACCGCTCACCTGGCTTTGGCTGGGTAAATCCCCAAGCGGCGAGCTGGACCGGTTGACGCTGTTGGACAGCGTTCTGGACGTTTACTGCGAAGTGCTGGCACGCCTTGCCACTCAGGGTGTCGAGTGGGTTCAACTGGATGAACCGGCGCTGGTGCAGGACTTGCCCCTTGCCTGGCAGCAGGCCTTTGAGCGCGCCTATCACCGCTTGCAGTCCGCTCCCGTGAAGCTGATGGTGGCCAGTTACTTTGGTGGTCTGGGTGACAACCTGTCGGTGGCGACCCGGCTGCCGGTGGATGGGCTGCACATTGACGCTGTCTGCGCGCCTCAGCAGGTAGACAGCGTGATTGATCGACTGAGCCCTCACCAGGTGCTGTCGGTGGGGGTTGTCGATGGCCGCAATATCTGGCGCGCTGACCTGGCGGCGCTGAGAGAGCGCCTGCTGCCGCTCAAGGTTCGCCTGGGTAAGCGGCTCTGGCTGGCGCCAAGCTGCTCACTGCTGCACGTGCCGGTGGATCTGGCCCAGGAAACAGACCTTGATGAGGCATTGGTCAGCTGGCTGGCCTTTGCCCGCCAAAAGCTCGACGAGGTGGTTTGCCTGGCCCGGCTGATCGATAATCGCGCCACCGACCTTGATGAGCAGCGCTTGAAGGCAGCAACGCAGGCGTTGGATGAGCGGCGCGAATCAGGGCGTATTCATCGGCCAGCCGTCGGTGCCCGGGTTGCTGCCATCACGGCCGAAGACAGCCAGCGTCACGCCCCCTATGCCGAGCGTGCCGTGGCCCAGCGGCGGGCCCTGAACCTACCCCTGTTGCCGACCACGACGATTGGCTCCTTCCCGCAAACCCCCGCTATCCGAGCGGCGCGTCGTGCCTTTAAAGCGGGTGAGATAAGCCAGCCTGACTACGAGGCGCGCATGCGTTCGGACATTGCCTACGCGGTCGAGCGCCAGGAAGCATTGGGTCTCGATGTACTGGTACACGGTGAGGCCGAGCGCAACGACATGGTGGAATACTTTGGCGAACAGCTGGACGGCTTTGCCTTTACCCGCTTTGGCTGGGTGCAAAGCTACGGCTCGCGGTGCGTCAAGCCGCCGATCATTTTTGGTGACGTGACCCGTCCGGACGCCATGACCGTACCCTGGAGCACGTATGCGCAAACGCTCACCGACAAGCCCATGAAAGGCATGCTGACCGGCCCGGTAACCATCCTGCAGTGGTCCTTTGTACGCGATGATCAGCCGCGGGACACCACTTGTCGGCAGATTGCGCTGGCGCTGCGTGACGAAGTGCAGGATCTGGAGCGCGCCGGTATCCGGATCATTCAAATCGACGAGCCCGCCCTGCGCGAAGGCTTGCCGCTACGCCAGCAGGAATGGCAGGACTACCTGGACTGGGCAGTGGCGTGCTTCCGGTTGACTGCCTCAGTCGTCGACGACAGCACGCAGATTCACACCCATATGTGCTATTCGGAGTTCAACGACATCATTGGCGCCATTGCGGCGCTGGATGCCGACGTGATCACCATCGAAACGTCACGCTCGAACATGGAATTACTGGACGCCTTTCAGGACTTTGCCTACCCCAATGAAATGGGGCCAGGTGTTTACGATATCCACACGCCGAATATTCCCGACGTGGCGTGGATGGTCGATTTGCTGGAAAAAGCGCTGGAAAAGATTCCCGCCGAGCGGCTGTGGGTCAACCCGGATTGCGGCCTGAAAACCCGCACCTGGGCCGAGGTGGAACCGGCCCTGGCCAATATGGTCGAGGCAGCCCAGCAGGTGCGTCAGCGCTATACGTAAACGGACCTTTAACCCCGGCCTGGTGCCGGGGTTTTTGCACTGGGCTAGCTTTTGCTGGCGTAGGCGTAGAGCAGGGTTTCCTGGGCGCTGATGGCATCCCCGCTGCCAGGGTCTTGCAGGTGGTAGCTGCCGTCGCTTTGCAGCAGCCAGCTCTGGCAGTTGTCGACCAGGTAGGTTTCCAGGTCCTTGCGCACCCGCGTGGCCAGCTTTTTATCCAGCAGCGGAAAGCAGGTCTCCACCCGGTGGAACATGTTGCGCGACATGAAGTCGGCACTTGAACACCAGATCTCCGGCTTGCCGTCGTTGTGGAAATGGAAAACCCGGGTGTGTTCCAGAAAGCGGCCAATGATCGAGCGGACACGGATATTGTCCGACACCCCCGGCACGCCGGGTTTAAGGCAGCACATGCCACGGATGATCAGGTCGCATTCCACACCCGCCTGGGAGGCGCGATAAAGCGCCTTGATCAGTTTCGGCTCGGTGAGCGAATTGCACTTGATAATGATATGGGCCCGCTTGCCCTTGCGGGCGACCTGGGCTTCACGGTCGATCATTTCCATTAGCCGCTCGTGCAGGGTAAACGGCGCGTGGAGCAGCGTGTCGATCTTGCGCGCGCGCCCCATCCCCGACAGCTGCTGAAACACCCGGTGCACGTCGGCGCAAAGCGCCTTGTTGGCGGTCAACAGGCTGTAGTCGGTGTACAGCTTGGCGGTCTTCGAATGGTAGTTACCAGTACCCAGATGCGCGTAGTGGCGGAGCTCGCCCTGCTCGCGGCGGACGATGTGCAGCAGCTTGGCATGCGTCTTGTACGCCATGATGCCGTAAATCACGATGGCACCGGCTTCCTGAAGGCGCGATGCCAGCTGCAGATTATCGGCCTCGTCGAAGCGAGCGCGCAGCTCGATCACCACGGTGACTTCCTTGCCCTGGCTGGCCGCGTCCACCAGTGCGCTGACAATCGGCGAATCGGCGCCGGTACGGTAGAGCGTCTGTTTGATGGCCAGCACATTCGGGTCGCGGGCCGCTTCGCTGAGCAGGTCCTCGATTGGCGAAAACGACTGGAAAGGGTGGTGCAGCAGCACGTCCTGCTTGGCGATGGCATCAAACAGGCTGCCGCCTTTCAGGGCTTTGGGGATCCCGGGCGTGTATGGCCGGTAGAGCAGTTCCGGCCGGTCAACATCGCCCAGTACGGCCATCATCCGGGTCAGGTTGACCGGGCCTTGCACGCGGTACAGGTCGTCAGCCTCGAGGCTGAACTGGCGCAGCAGGAAGTTGGTCAGGTCGTCCGGGCAGTTATCGGCCACTTCCAGACGTACACCACTGCCATAGCGGCGAGCCAAGAGCTCGCCACGCAGCGCGGAGGCCAGGTCGGAGACCTCTTCCGGGTCGACACTCATGTCGGCGTTGCGTGTCAGGCGGAACTGGTAGCAACCGCGCACCTTCATGCCGGGAAACAGTTCTTCGGCATGGGCATGAATCATCGACGACAGGAACACGTACTCGGTATAGCCCTCGCTACACAGATGCTTGGGAAGCGCCATGAGGCGTGGCAGCGAGCGGGGCGCGGGGAGAATCGCCATCCCCCCGGCGCGTCCAAAGGCATCCTTGCCCTCCAGCTCGACGATAAAGTTGAGGCTTTTGTTCACCAGCCGCGGAAAGGGATGCGAGGGGTCCAGCCCGATGGGGCTGATGACCGGCATGATGTCGTTGTTGAACAGCTCATGGACCCAGTCTTTTTGCGCCTTGGTCCATTGGTCGCGGCGACGGAACCTTAGCCCCTGCGCTTCTAGAGCAGGTAACAACGTATCGTTGAGAATCTGATACTGGCGGACGATTTGCGCATGGGCAATGTCGGAAATCTCGGCCAGCACCGCCCTTGGCAGCCGCCCGTCGGCACTCGTTGTATCGTCACCCAGGGCAATCTGGTGCTTGAGTCCGGCCACACGAATTTCAAAGAACTCATCCATGTTGGATGAAAAAATCAGCAAGAACATCAATCGGTTGAGCAGCGGGTGTGCTTCATCCAGCGCCTGCTCCAGCACACGGATATTGAACTGCAGGTGGGAGAGCTCGCGATTGAAGTAAAGCTGCGGGTCGTCCAGATCGGTCTCAGGCAGCGCTTCGCGGGCCTGAACGCCCGTGGGCGTGCGGTTGACGCGAAGCGTGGACATCTCGCTGTCGCTACCGTCACTGTCATGGCGCGGATAGGGCGAGTTATCGGTGACCTGGTCGTCCATGGTAGCTGCCTCCGGCGTTAGTCGTCTCTGAGCATATCACTGCCTGATACGCATCTGTTAACGCAGTATGGCGGAGGAAGATGACAAAGACGTGTCACGGCATTGTCATCTAGGCCATGTCGGCCTCAGCCACCCAGGATCAACGCGTATTCGTCAGCAGTCGTGCGGCGTCAAGGGCAAAATAGCTCAGAATACCGTCAGCCCCGGCGCGCTTGAAACACATCAAAGACTCCAGAATGACCGTGTCGGCATCCAGCCAGCCATTGTCGAAAGCGGCGCGATGCATCGCGTACTCGCCGCTTACCTGGTAGGCGTAGGTGGGGACGCGTAATTCGCTTTTGACACGTCTGACAACGTCCAGGTAGGGCATTCCCGGTTTGACCATGACCATATCGGCGCCTTCGGCAAGGTCCATCGCCACCTCATGAAGCGCCTCGTCGCTGTTGGCCGGGTCCATCTGGTAAGTCCGCTTGTCGGCCTTGCCCAGGTTGGCGGAGGAGCCCACGGCGTCGCGGAAGGGGCCGTAGTAGTGCGAGGCATACTTGGCACTGTAGGCCATGATGCGCACGTTGTGCAGATGCTCCTGTTCAAGCACCTGGCGGATAGCGCTGATACGCCCATCCATCATGTCGGAGGGGGCTACGACATCGGCACCGGCTTCGGCATGGGAGAGGGCTTGTTTGAGCAGGGTGTCGACGGTGCGGTCGTTAAGCACGTAGCCGTTTTCGTCGATAATGCCGTCCTGACCGTGGATGGTATAGGGGTCAAGGGCGACGTCGGTGATGATACCCAGTTCCGGGAGCGCCTCTTTGAGTGCGCGCACGCTGCGCTGTACCAGGCCATTGGCGTTGTACGCCTCTTCGGCGAACTCGGTTTTCTGTTCGCCGCCGACGACCGGGAACAGCGCAATCGCGGGAATGCCCAGGGCGTAGGCCTCGCGTGCCTGCTCGATCAAGAGGTCAATGGATAGCCGCTCGACGCCTGGCATGGAGGCGATGGCCTCGCGCTGCTGGCTGCCTTCCAGAACGAAGACCGGCAGAATAAGATCGTCGGCCGTCAGCGTTGATTCGCGCATTAAACGGCGGGAGAAATCGTCGCGACGCATGCGTCGCAGACGCGTCGCGGGAAAGTGACGAGGGGTAGGTGTACTCAACGGTCTTCTCCACAAAAACTCGAAAATGAGGCTATCTGCCGCCCTTGGCTGAGTATATCAGCCCTGACCTGCATCGAAAGCCGTCTTGTGGTGCGCTTAAAGACTGACTAAAGTGGCGCAAACGCTGCTGAACGAGCAGGCCCTGCACAAGGAGAAAAGCATGACCAAACAGGTAGCCGTGATTCTTGCTGGCTGCGGTGTATACGACGGGTCGGAAATTTACGAAACCACCCTGACGCTACTGCGCTTGGACCAGCTGGGGATAGGATATCGTTGTTTTGCCCCGGATATCGAGCAGCACCATGTGGTCAATCACCACACCCAGGAGGCCAGCACCGACGAACGCCGCAACGTGCTGGTGGAGTCCGCTCGGTTGGCGCGCGGTGATGTGAGTCCGCTGACCGAGCTGGCCGCCGACGAGTTTGACGCCGTGATTGTGCCCGGCGGCTTCGGGGTGGCCAAGAACCTGTCTGATTTTGCCAGTGCCGGCGACAGCATGGAGGTTTTGGAATCGTTCAAGGAGGTGCTGTCAGGCTTTCGCGACGATGCCAAGCCGATCGGCCTGATCTGTATTGCACCGGTGTTGGCGACGCGTTTACTGGGCGATGGCATTGCCGTGACGGTGGGAAATGACCCTGGCGTATCCGGGGCCATCAGTGCCATGGGCGGCCTGCACCGCAGCTGTAGCGTCGAGGATATCGTGGTCGACCTGGAGCACCGTGTGGTCACCACGCCTGCCTACATGCTGGCAACGCGGATCAGCGAAGCCGCCACCGGCATCTTCAAGCTGGTTGATCGGATTGATGACATGATGGGCTGATCCGTTGGGCCATGCCCTGCCGGATCGCTTTATAGACTGACC
This sequence comes from Vreelandella subterranea, assembly GCF_900111305.1. GTDB lineage: Bacteria > Pseudomonadota > Gammaproteobacteria > Pseudomonadales > Halomonadaceae > Vreelandella > Vreelandella subterranea. The sequence continues at coordinate 262,336 of NZ_FOGS01000003.1, read as the reverse complement.
CGCCGCTGCCTTCAGGCAGCGGCGGGTTATTTTATTCCTCGCCTGGCTCTTCAGCGGCTTTTTCCGCACGCCGCTTGCGGACCAGGCGCCCAAACAGAAGGCCAACCTCGTAAAGCAGGTACATGGGAACGGCCAGCAGGCTTTGCGAGATAACGTCGGGTGGCGTGAGCACCATGCCAATCACGAAACAGCCCAGGATAATATACGGGCGTTTTTGGGAGAGGCTTTCGACCGTGGTGGCGCCGGACAGAATCAGCAAAAAGGTGGCGACCGGAATTTCAAACGCCACGCCAAAGGCAAAGAATAGCTTGAGCACGAAGTTCAGGTACTGATTGATATCCGTCATCACCGTGATGTTGTCCGGCCCTGCCTGGGTGAAAAACGCAAACAGCAACGGGAACACCACGTAATACGCAAACGCCGCCCCGGCATAGAACAGCAGAATGCTGGAGACCAGAATTGGGACTGCCAGGGCTTTCTCGTTGTCGTAAAGCCCCGGCGCGATAAACGACCAGGCCTGGTGCAGCACGAACGGCACCGCAATGAACAGCGCGGTCACCAACGTCAGTTTGAATGGCGCAAGGAAGGGGGAGGCCACTTCGGTCGCGATCATTTGCGACCCCGGGGGCAGCAGCGCCATCAGCGGTTCTGCCACGAAAAGATAGATGTCGTTCGAGAACGCATAAAGCCCGAGAAAGATCACCAGAATCGCGATAACGGCCCGCATCAGTCGCGAGCGCAGCTCGATCAGGTGCTCGATTAACGGCGCTTGTTTCTGATCATTGTTGGGCTCCTGCGAATCACCAGAGGTACTCATGGGTGCTTGCTGTCCTTGGTCGATGACTCGGCGTCGGCCGACGCGGGGGCTTTCTCACGGACGGTTTCCAGCGCTTCATCCAGATGCGAGGCGGCACTGGCGGCACGCTTTTCCGTCGCTTCCGATGTATCGCCGGATGGCGACGCTGGCTTTTCGGGAGCGTCGGCTATCCGCTCTACGTCATGCTTGGCTTTACGAAGGCTGTCATCGAGCTTTTTCTGCTGGTCGGAGAGCGTTTTACGCAGATCTTCCGCTTCGAGCTGGGCGCTGATTTCGCGCTGCATGCCCGAGACGGTGCGCTTGATCTTGCCGACCCACAGGCCCACCGTGCGCGCCGCGCGCGGCAGGCGTTCCGGGCCCAGTACCAGTAGCCCGACAACGCCAATGACCAGAATTTCAAAAAAGCCAAAATCGAACATGGCTTATTTGCGCTCGTCGTTTTCAGCTGCCTGCTTGTCTTTCTCTTCGGCCTGAACGTCGTAAGTGTTGCCGGCCTCATCGTGACGGACTTTCGCCTGGGGCTGATCGTCGTCCTTCTTGTCGGCGTCCTTCTCGTCCTCATGGACGGCTTTCTTGAAGCCTTTTACCGCGCCGCCCAGGTCGGTACCGACGTTGCGGAGCTTTTTCGTGCCGAAAACCAGGATGATGATGCCTAGTACAATCAGCAACTGCCAAATACTGATACCACCTAACATATGCGTGTCCTCGTGATGGGGCTGTGTTGCAAAGCCTGAAAGCTATTGTGGGCGTGTCGCTTTTTCGTCGTGGCCGGAAATGCCGAAACGGCGCGCCAATTCGTTGAGTACATCCTGATGATCCAGGTCCAGATGCGACAGCATCACCAGGCTATGAAACCATAGGTCGGCGGTTTCGGCGACCAGTGCCTGTCGTTCGTCAAAGCTGCCATGTTCGGCGTCTTTGGCGGCGAGCAGTGTTTCGGTGGCTTCCTCGCCGAGTTTTTCGAGTATCTTGTTCAATCCCTTGTAATGCAAGGAGGCAACATACGAATCGTCCGGCGACGCGTGCCGACGCTTACGTAATACGTCGGCGAGCGCATCAAGCACAGGTGCATTATTGGGGGTGGAAGGCGTCGTGTCCATGGGGATCCTCGGGTTCTTGAACTATTGCCATACCAGCAGCAGCAGACCGATGGCGGCGGCCACCAGCACCGGCCATTGCTGACTGCCTGCCCATTGGCTCAGGGGCTGCCAGGCCAGTGCCAGGCCCAACAGCACCAGGCCAATACGCAGGCGATGCTGGCGTTTGCCCTGGCGAGCCATTTGCTGTCGCATGTCGCTGATGGCAGAGGTCTGCTGGTGACGCTGGCGGTGCTCGTGCTCCATGCGGCTGAGCGCCTGATGCGCCAGTACCGGTAGCTCGGGTAACTGGTGCGCCAGTTCGGGTGCCTGGCGTTTCAGCGAGCGCCATAGACCGCCGACACCTGCCCGTTCTTTCATCCACTGCTCGAGATAGGGCTTGGCCGTGCTCCACAGGTCCAGGTCAGGGTAAAGCTGCCGACCCAGGCCCTCGATATTGAGCAGGGTTTTCTGCAAGAGTACCAGTTGGGGCTGTACTTCCATATTAAAGCGCCGCGCGGTCTGGAACAGCCCCAGCAGGACCTGGCCGAAGGATATATCTTTCAACGGTTTTTCCAGGATCGGTTCGCACACCGTGCGAATCGCCGCTGCAAACTCGTTGGCGCGGGTGTTTTCGCCCACCCAGCCGGACTCGATGTGCAGCGCGGCGACTTCGTAATAGTCCTGATGGAAAAATGCCAGCAGGTTGCGGGCCAGGTAATCCTGGTCCTCCCGGGTCAGGCTACCGACAATGCCGCAGTCAATGGCGATATATTGCGGATCTTCCGGGTTATCGCAGTTGACGAAGATATTGCCGGGGTGCATGTCGGCATGGAAGAAATTGTCGCGAAATACCTGGGTAAAGAAGATTTCCACGCCGCGTTCGGCGAGTTTCTTAAGGTTGGTGCCGTTGGCCTTGAGGGTGTCCAGGTCGGCAACGGGCACGCCGCGAATACGTTCCTGAACCATGACGTGGCGGCGGGTGAACGGCCAGTAGATGGTCGGTACGAACAGCAGCGGGGAGTCTTTGAAGTTGCGCTTGAGCTGCGAGGTGTTGGCGGCCTCCTTGTACAGGTCAAGCTCGTCGAACAGCGTGGACTCGTAGTCCCTGATGACTTCCACCGGGCGCAGGCGGCGCGCTTCGGGTACCTTGGCGAGCAACTTGGCCACCTGGTACATCAGCGCCATGTCCTGACGCATGATGCGGTCGATGCCGGGGCGAATGATCTTGACCACCACGTCTTCGCCGCTATGCAGCTGGGCGACATGAACCTGCGCAATGGAAGCCGAGGCCAGAGGCGCCGGGTCGAAGAACGCAAAGGCATCGCTGAGCGACATGTCGAGTTCTTTTTCCACCCGGGTCACGGCGTGCTCACCCGGAAAGGGGGGCACCTGATCCTGCAAGCGCTTGAGTTCGTCGGCGATGTCTTCGGGCAACAGGTCGCGGCGGGTGGAAAGCATCTGGCCGAATTTGATAAAAATCGGCCCCAGCGTTTCCAGCGCGAGGCGAAGGCGCTCGCCACGGGAACGCTGTCCGATGGGCAGCAGGCGTAGCGGCGAGAACCACAGCAGGAAGCGCAGCCACCAGGGCAGGCGATCAAGCGGCAGGAGCGTATCCAGACGGTAGCGGGCGATCACCCAGCTGATGCGAAACAGCCGCAAACTCATTGGCGCGCTCCTGCTCGCAGCCGTCGGTCGAGGCGCTTAAAGCGGGCCTCCAGGCGGTCAGTCGCCACCTCGAGGGCGGTCAACTGGTCGCGTAATACATCACGCTGCTGTCGGCCAGGCAGCAGGCGGGCTTCTTCAAACACGTACTCGGCGACGTCCTGCACCAGTTCGTCCCTGGTACGCAGACCCCAGTCAGCCGCTCGCCGCACGCCCTCGGCCAGCGAGTGGGCAGGCGTATCCCCAAGCCAGCGTGCCAGTTCGTTTTCCCAGTCGAGATCCAGGTCGAGGAGCAGCGTGCGCGTCGCTTCCAGTAAATGCACCTGGCCGCGTATCGCCAGCTTGCCTTCAAACATCAGCTGCTCGACCGACGTGCCGCCAAGCCAGGCTGACAGGGTTTCGGGGGTCAGTTCCACGACGGCATCAGCGTGGCGGTCATCGAGATCGTCAGCGCGCAGCAGGTCGATCCCGGCGTCGTGATAATGAAGCACCAGGGCGAGCCTGGGCTGTTCGAAACGCACCAGCAGGCGACTCCCCGAAAGTCTGGCAAGCCGCGCGGGTGACGCCGGGTCACGGGCAAGCAGGGCGTTCAGCGTGCGTTCACATCCGGCCAGCAGCAGGGTCGGGGTTAGCAGCATGCTGACCTCTCGGTGGTTGGTGTCATAGCTTGATGCCGCGGTGCAGTGCCACGATGCCGCCGGTTAAATTGGTGTACTCCACCCGTTCCAGGCCGGCGTCTTCCATCATGCTTTTCAGCGTTTCCTGGTCGGGGTGCATACGAATCGATTCCGCCAGATAGCGGTAGCTTTCGCCGTCGCCTGCCACCCATTCGCCCATTTTCGGCAACAGGCGGAAAGAATATTCGTCGTAGGCCTTGGTCAGCAGCGGGTTGTTGGGTTTGGAGAACTCCAGCACCAGCAGGCGGCCGCCGGGTTTGAGGACACGTGCCATGGAACGCAGCGCGGCGTCCTTGTCGGTGACATTACGCAAGCCAAACGCGATGGTGATGCAGTCAAAGCTGTTGTCGGGAAACGGCAGGCATTCGGCATTGGCCTGCACATACTCGACGTTGCTGCCCACGCCGTTGTCCATCAGCTTGTCGCGACCCACGTTGAGCATGGAGGCGTTGATATCGGCGAGCACAACTTTGCCCCGCGGGCCGACCAGGCGGGAAAATTTAAGTGTCAGATCACCGGTGCCGCCTGCAATATCGAGCACCTGGTGGCCCGGCCGAACGCCGGCGCGCTCGATGGTGAGGCGTTTCCAGACACGATGAATGCCCATCGACATCAGGTCGTTCATGACGTCGTAACGTGCGGCGACCGAGTGGAAAACGTCGGCTACCCGAGAGGCTTTTTCGTCGAGAGGCACTTCCTGATAACCAAAATCGGTCGTGCGTTTATCCGTGGGGCTCATGGGGCTCTGGCTCCAGCGTTCGAGGCGATGAGCGTCGACCCAGCGGTCGCCGCATTGATAAGGTTGACGACATTGTAGCCTTGTCCGCCCCGACTTGTCTGCGTTTGCTCTGGGGCGTTACGTCACAGCTGTTTGAACTGGATACTGGTAGGCTCGCGGGAGGCCCCGGCCTCCTCCAGCCGTTGCAGGTAGTTTTCCCAGTAGGCCGTTTGATGCTGGGCCAGATCATAGAGGTAGTTCCAGCTGAACAGGCCGCTGTCGTGGCCGTCGTCAAAGTGCAGTTTGAGCGCGTAGTTGCCTGCCGGGGTGATGTTTTGCAGCCCTACATCCTTTTTGCCGACCTGCAGCACGGCGGTATCGCCGCCATGGCCGCGTACCTCGGCAGAGGGCGAGTAAACCCGCAGCAGTTCTACCGGCAGGCGATAGCTTTCGCCATTGGCGTAGCCGAGCTCAAGCTCGCGGGTCGACTTGTGATAGTGAACCCGGGTGGGCGTGGGAGCAGTCATGATACACCTCAAAAGCGGCTGGGTGTCGGCGGCCAGGGATGGCGCGCCAAGGCTCGGCATCCCTGCCGAGCCAACAGGTTACAGAATATAGCGCGACAGGTCTTCGTCGACGGCTAGCTCACCTAGCTGGGCATTCACGTAATCGGCATCGATCACCAGCGGGCTTTCCATGTCGCCGCCCTTGAACGAGGCCTCTTCCAGCAGGCGCTCCATGACGGTATGCAGGCGACGCGCGCCGATGTTCTCGGTACCTTCGTTGACCTGCCAGGAAATTTCGGCGATGCGCTCGATACCGTCCTGGGTGAACTCGATGTCCAGCCCTTCGGTGGCCAGCAGGGCCGTGTATTGCCTGGTCAGCGACGCCGACGGTTCGGTCAGGATGCGCTTGAAGTCGCCGGGGGTCAGCGCATCCAGCTCGACGCGGATGGGCAGGCGGCCCTGCAGTTCGGGGATCAGATCCGACGGCCGCGACAGATGGAAGGCACCGGAGGCGATAAACAGGATGTGGTCGGTCTTGACCATGCCGTACTTGGTCGAGACGGTCGACCCTTCGATAAGCGGCAGCAAGTCGCGCTGCACACCCTCGCGAGAGACTTCGCCGCCGCTCGACTGGCCGCTGCCCTTGGCGACCTTGTCGATTTCATCCAGGAAAACGATACCGTGCTGCTCGACCGCTTCCACGGCGCGGGCCTTGATCTCTTCCTCGTTGACCAGCTTGCTGGCCTCTTCGTCGCGCAACAGGCCGAAGGCTTCCTTGACCTTGACACGGCGTGTTTCGCGCTTCTGCTGGCCCATGTTGGAAAACAGGCTCTGCAGCTGGCTGGTCATCTCTTCCATGCCGGGAGGCGTCATGATGTCGATACCCTGACCCTGGGCGGAAATCTCGATATCGATTTCCTTGTCGTCCAGTTCGCCTTCACGCAGCTTCTTGCGGAATGTCTGGCGGGTGCCGTTATCCTCGCGCGGCTTGTCTTCCTGGCCGCGGGGCGGCGGCAGTAGCGCATCGAGAATGCGGTCTTCGGCGGCATCCTCGGCCCGGTGGGCGACTTCTTCCTTGGCGTGTTCGCGGACCATCTTGATGGCCGCTTCGATCAGGTCGCGAATGATCGATTCAACGTCGCGACCCACGTAGCCCACCTCGGTGAACTTGGTGGCCTCGACCTTGATGAACGGTGCACGCGCCAGTTTGGCCAGGCGGCGGGCAATCTCGGTTTTACCCACGCCGGTGGGGCCGATCATCAGGATGTTCTTGGGCGTGACCTCCGGGCGCAGCTCATCGTCAAGCTGCATGCGGCGCCAGCGGTTGCGCAGGGCAATGGCGACGGCGCGTTTGGCATCCTGTTGGCCAATAATATATTGATCCAGGGCGTGGACGATTTCGCGGGGTGTCATCTGGGTCATAAAAGGGGCCTCAACGTTCGTTGGTGTTCAGCTCTTCAAGCGTGATGTGGTGATTGGTGAACACGCAGATGTCACCGGCGATAGCGAGAGATTTTTCGGTGATCTCCCGGGCGCCCAGTTCGGTATTTTCGAGCAGCGCCCGAGCACTGGCTTGCGCATAGTTGCCGCCGGAACCAATGGCGATGATGCCGCGCTCGGGCTCGACGACGTCACCGTTGCCGGTAATGATCAGCGAAGCACTGTGGTCGGCCACGGCCAACAGGGCTTCAAGGCGGCGCAGGGCGCGGTCGGTGCGCCAGTCCTTGGCAAGCTCGACGGCGGCCTTGGTGAGGTGCCCCTGGTATTTTTCAAGCTGGGCTTCAAAGCGTTCAAACAGGGTGAAAGCATCGGCGGTGCCGCCCGCAAAGCCCGCCAGTACCTTGCCCCGGTAGAGGCGGCGTACCTTGCTGGCATTGCCTTTCATCACGGTATTGCCCAGCGATACCTGGCCGTCACCCGCCAGGGCGACTTGGTTTCCGCGACGCACGGATACGATGGTGGTCATGGAGGTAACTCCTTGGGGGGAGGCTGGCTCCCGATGACGATCGGGTCGATGCTCGACCCTCGTTAAGCAGTTCCCAACAAAGTGCGGGCGGTCGATAAAAAATCAACCGCCCGCACGTCATTGGGGAGTGAGTTTGTCAATTCTGCAGTTGAATCAGCAGCGGCTCGATGCCTTGGGTAGCCATTAAATCCTGGGCGCGGTTGAGTTCGCGGGTATCTTCATAAGGGCCAACCTGTACGCGATGCCAGGTGTTGCCGTCGGCCTGGATCTCGCTGACCTGTGCCAGCAGGCTCAGATTACGCAGCCGTTGGCGCAGCTGTTCGGCATCGCTCAACTCGCGAAACGACGCGGCTTGCAGCACATAGCGGGCACCGTCTTCACTGGCCGTTTGCTGCGCAGTGCTGACCTGGTCTTCCGGGCGCATATTGGCCGCAATCACCTGGGCGATGGGGTCGTCACCGCTGGTGGTGCTGTCGGCTTCGGCGGCAGTTGGTGTCTCAACGCTGGAAGGCGGGGCCATGCCGGGGGCAATTACCTCCGTTTCAGGCAGCAGGGTGTAAAACTCGAAGGTTGGCATGGAGGTCTCTGTCGAGTCTTCGGTTTCCCGTGCAGCCTCGCGTGCTTCCCGCTCCTCGGCGCTGGACTCAGACGCCGTTTGAACGGCGTCATCCGGCGTGTCCTGCCAGGGGGCGGTGCCATGCTGGTGTTGAGCCAGAAAGAAACCGGCCGCCATGCCCGCCAGGCCCCATAGCCAGCCGGGCAAGCGGAACCCATCGCTCGAGCGGCGGGGCGATTTGCGCTGGCTCGTGGCGCCGCGGCGGGTGGGCTTTTTACGCGGGCTCGCCATGGCTTACATCTCCTCGGGGGCGCTGACCCCCATTAAATCCAGCCCATTGCGCAGCACCTGGCGGGTGGCAAGGCCCAGCGCCAGGCGCGTATTGCGCAGGGTGTCGTCCTCGACCATGACCTTGACGGCGTTGTAGCAGGTATGGAAATCCCCCGCGAGGTCAAGCAGGTATTGGGCGACCTGCTGGGGTTCGCGATTGTGGGTGGCGTTTTCGATGACTTCCGGGTAGCGGGCCAGGCGGTTGAGTACGGCACGCTCCTGGTCGCTGTCCAGCAGGGCCAGGCTGGCCATGGCAAGGTCGTGATCGAAAGGCTGTCCTGCCGCTTCGGCCTTGCGCAGCATGCTGCACACCCGGGCGTGGGCATACTGAATATAGTAGACCGGGTTGTCGTTGGACTGGGAGCGCGCCAGGTCGATATCAAAGGTCAGTTGCGAGTCGGCCCGGCGGGCGGCCAGGAAGAAACGCGTCGCGTCGCGGCCCACTTCGTCGATCAGGTCGCGGACGGTGACGTAGCTGCCCGCGCGCTTGGAGAGTTTTACCTCGACGCCGGAGCGGGTCACCATCACCATCTGGTGCAGCACATAGTCCGGCCAACCTTTGGGGATGCCGACATTCAGCGCCTGTAGCCCGGCGCGTACCCGGGTGATGGTCGAGTGGTGGTCGGCCCCTTGCTCGTTGATCACCGTCGTGAAGCCGCGCTGCCACTTGTCGAGATGGTAGGCCACGTCGGGCAGGAAGTAGGTATAGCCGCCTTCCCGCTTGCGCATTACGCGGTCCTTGTCATCGCCAAAGTCGGTGGTGCGCAGCCACATGGCGCCGTCTTCTTCATAGGTATGGCCTGCGGCAATGAGTTTCTCGACCGTGGCGTCCACCTTGCCGTCGTCATACAGCGAAGATTCCAGAAAGTAGACGTCAAACTCGACGCCGAAGGCTTTCAGGTCGAGGTCCTGCTCCCGGCGCAGCCAGGCCACGGCAAAGGCTTGAATCGCGTCAAGGTCATCGGCGTTGGCATTGGCGGTGACCTCGCGATCATCGGCGCTCACCGTTTTGCCCGCCATGAAATCCCTGGCGACATCCATGATGTATTCGCCGCGATAGCCGTCTTCCGGCCAGCTGTCATCCTCGGGGCCAAGCCCTTTGGCGCGCGCCTGTACCGAGCGCGCCAGGTTGTCGATTTGCGCGCCCGCATCGTTGTAGTAGAACTCGCGGGTCACGTCATAGCCGCTGGCATCGAGCAGGCGACACAGGCAGTCGCCGATCGCAGCGCCACGGCCATGGCCCACGTGCAATGGTCCGGTGGGGTTGGCGGAGACAAACTCGACCTGTACTTTCTCACCTCTGCCAATCAGGCTGCGGCCAAAGGCATCGCCGCTGTCGAGTACCTGGGCGACAATTTGCGCGGCGGCGTCCGAGGCAGCAAAGAAGTTGATGAACCCGGGACCGGCAATTTCGGTTTTCTGGATGGCGTCGCTTGGCGGCAGTGCCGCGACCAGGGCGTCGGCCAGTTCGCGGGGCTTCATGCCGGCCGGTTTGGCCAGCATCAGCGCCAGGTTGGTGGCGTAATCACCGTGGGCCTTGTCCTTGGTGGGGTCCACCTTGATGGTGGGCGCTAGATCAGCGGGCAGCACGCCTTGGTGTTTGAGCGCGGAAACCGCGCCGTCGAGCAGTGAACTAATCGTGTCTTTCATTTAAGTATCCGGGTGTTAATCAGTGGCGGCGTGGGCATGCACGCATCGCTATTCAGCGGCAAGGTGCCCCATTATCGGCAATTGAGCCGCAGTTTCAAAGCGATGTGTCGGCTGGCGCCTAGGACAGGCTTTGTGGATCAATGTCGATCGACCAGCGAACCCGGCGTGCGTCGCGGTTGGCTTCCAGCCATTGGGTCAACCAACTGGCGGCGGCGTGCAGTTGGCTTCGCTTGTCTGCGGTCAGCATGACCTGCAGGTGGTAACGGTTCTGGCGGCGCTCCATGGGGGCGGGGACCGGCCCCAGGCAGCGGGCTTGTGCGTCGCTGCTGGACAGCCATTGGCGCAGGGCTTGGGCGGCCTGCCGGGCCAGGCCAAGCGCGGCCTCTTCCTTGGGGCTTTCAATGCGTAGCAGTGCCATGAAGCAGAATGGCGGCAGCTGCGCGAGGCGGCGCTCTTCCAGCAGGTTGCGCGCCAGTGTGCCATAGCCGTGTTCGGCAAGCTGGCCCAGGTGTGGGTCGTCGGGATGCAGGGTCTGCACCAGCACGCGTCCTGGGTGGGCCGCCCGGCCGGCGCGACCGGCGACCTGCTCGAGCAGCTGGGCGCTGTGTTCCAGGGCCCGGAAATCCGCCGCGTAGAGCCCGCCGTCGGCATTGACCACCACCACCAGCGTCACATGGGGGAGATGGTGGCCCTTGGCGAGCATTTGCGTGCCTACCAGCAGGCAGGGGTCGCCGCGCTGGATCTCCTTCAGCATCTGCTCGAAACTGTCCTTTTTCCGCGTGCTGTCGCGGTCGATGCGCTGCACCGTGGTCTTGGGGAACAGGCTTTGCAGGGTCTCTTCGGTACGCTCCGTGCCGCTGCCCAGAGCGCGTAAATCGCCACTGCCGCATTCCGGGCAAGCGTCCGGCAGGGCGCGGCGGCTGTCGCAGTGGTGGCAGGCAAGCAGCGGCGGCTGGCGGTGCAGGGTCATACGGGCGTCACACTGGCCGCATTCGGCAAGCCAGCCGCAGCTGTGGCAGGCCATTGTCGGCGCAAAGCCTCGCCGGTTGATGAAGATCAGCACCTGTTTGCCAGCGGCCAGGGTGTTTTTGATGGCGGTGAGGGAGGCCGGCAATAGCCCTCCCTGGCGCCGCTGGTGGCGCATGTCCACCAGCTCGAGTTTGGCGGGCGGGTGACGGCTGGGCCGCTGGGTTAGACGCAAATGCCGGTAAGTCCCCGTCAACGCCTGCTGCAGACTTTCCAGGGACGGTGTGGCGCTGCCCAGCAACAGGGGGATTTTATGGCGGTGGGCGCGGGCGACGGCCAGGTCTCGGGCGTGATAGCGCAAACCGTCCTGCTGCTTGTAGGAGCCGTCGTGCTCTTCGTCGACGATGATCGCACCAGGGTTGGCGAGAGGGGTGAAAATCGCCGAGCGGGTGCCGATGATGATCAGCGCCCGCCCGCTGGCGGCGGCCTCCCAGACGTCCAGGCGCTCGGGGTCGGTAAGCCCTGAGTGCAAGGCCACGACGGGTACGCGAAAGCGGCTTTTGAAGCGCGCCAGCGTCTGCGGCGTCAGGCCGATTTCGGGTACCAGCACCAGCGACTGCTTGCCCTTGGCCGCCACCGCCTCGATCAGCTGCAGATAAACTTCGGTCTTGCCGCTGCCGGTAACGCCCTCCAGCAAGCAAGGGTGGTAATCATCGAGTTTTTCATGCAAGGCGGCCAGCGCCGTCGCCTGCTCCCGGTTAAGCGGCAACGCAGGGCTTGCCAGCAGGCTGCCGCCGGGAGGCGTGGGGGCAGTGAGAGTAATGTCCTGCGCCTCGGCCAGGCCCTTTTTTTCCAGCGCGAGTAACTGGTCGCGGCTAAACCCATGCGCATTGACCGCGCGTCCCGGCAACCCGTGGGGATGCTGTTGCAGCAGCGCGTGTAACGCCGCCTGCTTCGGGGCGCGGCTCAAGCGGTCATCGTCCGGCGTACCCGACGCCCGCCAGAGTGTTTGCGTGCGTCCGGCCATCGGATGGCCCTGGCGTAGCCGTGCCGGCATCGCCATGGCCAGGGTGTCGCCCAGACTATGCTGGTAGTAGCGCGCCGTGAACTGGCAAAGCCATAGCCAATCGGCGGGCAGCGGGGCGTCGTCCAATGTTTCGCTGACGCTGCGCAGTTGGGCGTGCGGCAGGTCGCTGTGGTCCGCCAGTTCAGCGATCACGCCGACGACATCGCGATGGCCGAACGGAACGCGGACGCGCAGACCGACCTGCCAGCCACCGGGCGGTGGCTGGCGGCTGGGCAAGTAGTCGAACAGGCGTCGCAGCGGCGACGGCAGGGCGATTTTGAGCACCTGGGCGGAAACAGCGTCGGACAATTGGCCTCCGGCATTAGTTTTGCTAGAATACGCGGCCGCTCTGACTTTAAACGAAGGAGCGATTAACCGGTTAGTCGTTTTTTAAACCCGTATGCGGTGCCTGGCACGAGATCAGGTGGCGGCATACCGCTGATGAGGCTCAAGATGAAACAAGGTATCCATCCGAATTACAACACGGTCACCGCCAACTGTTCCTGCGGTGCTAGTTTCCAGGTGGGTTCCACGTCGGGTCAGGATTTCTCCCTGGACGTGTGCTCCAACTGCCACCCTTTCTACACCGGTAAGCAGAAACAGGCGACCACCGGTGGCCGTGTAGAGCGCTTCAACAAGCGTTTTGGCGCTGCAATCAAGCGCGGCTGATCTTACGATCCGCCATATCGAAAGCCCCAGGGCTTGCGAAAACCCACGCCAAGGCGTGGGTTTTTTTATATGGGTGACGAGAGCGTTGCAATAACGAGCCGCCCTATGTCGGGTTAAAATGGAAAAAATTTCCACAAATGCTGCATTGCATTAATGGAAACAACCCTTATCGTTGAAGCATTTACGCATAAATTTCATTAAAAATGTTTTAAATGTTACGAAATGAAGGTAAAAGTCGATTAAACGACCGTTTTCATGTCGGGTTTACCGCTTGCTTGAGCGGGCCGGGGTTTTTCTATATTCTGACACCACTTATCTCCTTTCTATGTAACTGGACCCTTGACCATGACCGATGCAAACAAGCAGGCCGCTTTGGATTATCACGCGAAGCCGATTCCCGGCAAGCTGTCGGTGGAGTTGACCAAACCCACCGCGACGGCACGGGATTTAGCGCTGGCGTATAGTCCTGGGGTGGCCGAGCCGGTCAGGGAGATCGCCCGCGAAGCCGAAAATGCCTATCGCTACACTGGTAAAGGAAACCTGGTCGCGGTCATTTCCGACGGCAGCGCGATTCTCGGGCTGGGCAACCTGGGGCCGTTGGCCAGCAAGCCGGTAATGGAAGGCAAGGGCGTACTGTTCAAGTGTTTCGCCGGTATCAACTCGGTGGATATCGAGGTGGATGCGGAAAGCCCGCAGGCGTTTATCGACACAGTGGCGCGCATTGCCGATACCTGGGGCGGGATCAATCTCGAAGACATCAAGGCGCCTGAATGTTTTGAAATCGAAAAGGCGCTGATCGAGCGCTGCAGTATCCCCGTGTTTCACGACGACCAGCACGGCACGGCGATTGTCACCGCCGCGGGCATGCTGAACGCGCTGGACATTGCCGGTAAAACGATCGACAACGTCAAGATTGTTTGCATGGGTGCGGGCGCGGCGGCCATTGCCTGCATGCGGCTACTGGTATCCTGTGGGGCGAGCAAGGAAAACTTGATCATGCTCGACCGTCGCGGGGTTATTCACAGCGATCGCGAAGGCATCAATGAATACAAGGCCGAGTTTGCCCGGGACACGGACATGCGCACCCTGGATGACGCCATCGACGGTGCCGATGTGTTTATCGGTTTGTCAGGCCCTGGCTTGTTGTCGGCTGAGCAGGTGAAGACAATGGCGCCGGATCCGGTGATTTTCGCCTGCACTAACCCGGACCCCGAAATTCATCCCGATGTCGCCCGGGAGGCGCGCCCGGATGTGATCATGGCGACCGGTCGCTCCGACTTCCCCAACCAGGTGAATAACGTTCTGGGCTTCCCGTTCATCTTTCGCGGCGCGCTTGACGTGCGCGCGACGCGTATCAACGAAGCCATGAAGCTGGCGGCGGTGCACGCGCTCAAGGACCTGGCCCGCGAGCCGGTTCCCCAGGAGGTGCTGGATGCCTACGAGCGTGCCGACATGAAGTTTGGCCGCGAGTACATCATTCCCACCCCCGTCGATGTAAGACTGCTGGCGCGGGTTTCCTCGGCGGTGGCCCAGGCGGCGGTGGACTCAGGCGTGGCACGCAAGCCCTATCCGGCTCACTACCCGCTTGCCACCATCAATGATGTCTACGGTGGATAGATCGCGACATCTGCTAATGTCATGTTGGTACCAACGCCCGCTATCCAGCGGGCGTTGGTCGTTCAGTCGGCGGTTGAATAGCGTGTCAGGCCTTCCTGGGCGGTAGAGGCAATCAGGCGGCCGTCCCGCTGGTAGATATGCCCCCGGGCAAGTCCACGGGCGCCACCCGCCCACGGCGAATCGATAACGTACAGCAGCCAATCGTCCAGGCGGGTATCGTCATGCAGCCAGAGGGCATGGTCCAGGCTTGCAATGCGCAGCTGCGGGTCGGTATAGCGGATGCCGTGTGGTGTCAGGCTGGTGGTCAGCAGGTTAAAGTCAGAGGCATAGGAGAGCAGGTGACGGTGGAGGGCCGGGTCATCGGGTAGGCTGCCAGCCAGGCGAAACCACAGGCACTGACCGGCAGGCTCTGACTGATCCGGGTTCCCTTTGAGATGCAAAAACTCGATCGGGTGGCCAGGGAAGCGAGAATGTTTGACATCACCGCTTTCTATCAACGCCTCGGGTGTCGGCACCTCGGGCATCGCGCGCTGATGACTGAAGCTTGTTTCGTGACTCTGAAACGAGGCGCTGCAGAAAAAGATCGGGCGGCCCTTCTGAATCGCTGTCACGCGGCGAGTGGTAAAGCTGCCGCCGTCGCGAATGGTGTCCACCTGATAGACCACTGGCCGGTGAGGGTCCCCGGGGCGGAGAAAATAGCCGTGCTGAGAGTGCGGGCGGCGCTCGATGGGCACGGTGCGGCTGGCGGCGGCGAGCGCTTGCCCCAGTACTTGCCCGCCGTAGAGTTGGGGGAAGCCCAGGTCCTGGCTCTGGCCACGAAAAAGGGTGTCTTCAAGGACTTCTAGCTCAAGCAAATTGACCAGCGTATTCAGCGCGTCTGCCATTCTGGGTATCCTATAGTCTCTTATTCAGCGGCGCTCAATGGCGCCGTTCATACGATCGTTTTGTTACCTTAACGGAGTTTGCTGTGATTCGCAGCGATGAATTTTACATGCACCGGGCGCTCGACCAGGCGCATCTGGCGGCTGACATGGGCGAAGTGCCGGTGGGGGCTGTGGTGGTTGACGATGGCGGCAGGATTATCGGTGAAGCCGGCAATGCCCCGGTATCCAGCTGCGACCCAAGCGGTCATGCAGAAATTCGCGCCCTTCGGGCGGCGGCTCAGCAGCTAGGTAACTACCGTTTGTCCGGCTGTACGTTATTCGTGACGCTGGAACCTTGCATGATGTGTGTCGGGGCGATGATCCATGCCCGCCTGCGCCGCCTGGTCTACGCGGCTGCCGAGCCGCGCACCGGCATGGTCGAGTCTAAAGCCAATCTGCTGGCGCAGCCGTGGTTCAATCATGCCATTGACGTCGAGGGCGGGGTGCTGGCGGGGCAGTCAAGCAGGTGCTTAAAAGCTTTTTTTACCGCCAGGCGGGACGAAGCAGGCCGCTAGCCTAGTCGTCAACGCTGCCGGTAGCGACCTGGTTACGGCCTTCCCGCTTGGCACGATAAAGGGCCTTGTCGGCGGTT
The DNA here is from genome assembly GCF_900111305.1 of Vreelandella subterranea. Taxonomy (GTDB): domain Bacteria; phylum Pseudomonadota; class Gammaproteobacteria; order Pseudomonadales; family Halomonadaceae; genus Vreelandella; species Vreelandella subterranea. The sequence goes on along the minus strand of NZ_FOGS01000003.1, from coordinate 246,542 downwards.
TGCATCATGCGCGTCATGTCGAACGGTTGAGGGTCGGTTACGCTCACGACCCCGGCGCTCAGGGTGATCGGCTCGCCATCGGCATGGGGCAAGCAGGCATGGATGATCTGCAGGCGTAGCGTATCGGCCAGCGTTCGGGCGGCCTCCATGTCCAGGCCGGGCATCAAGGCAACAAACTCCTCGCCGCCATAACGCGCAAAAATACCGCCATGCTGTTCCATCAGCGCCTCTCCCATTAACGCCATGCGTGACAGGTAGTCGTCGCCTACCAGGTGGCCCAACTGGTCGTTGACGCGCTTGAAGTGGTCAATATCAAACAGCGCCAGGCTGAGTGGCCGCTTGGATCGGTGCATGCTGACGTGGTCGAGAAAGTGGCGCCGGTTGGGGATGCCGGTCAGCTCGTCGTGGCTGGCCAGCCATTCAATCTCGCGCTGTAACTGACTGCGAGTGCGTATTTCCTGCTGCAGCGAGGTGTTGTTCTGCTGCATGGCGCGATGTTGATAACCCAGGCGCTTGAAGCTATAGATGACCAGGTACACGAGATAGGCAAAGGTCAGGCCCAGCACCAGGCTGATGGTGGGTAATCTTGGTAGTTGGCTAAGGAGGTGGTCACGGCGGGGCTGGTCGGAAAGCGTCAGTGCTCTGTCGCCTAGCTGGACGCGATGATGGTAGGTCCAGGGGCCAGGGCGGGAGGCATCGCCATGCTGGGCGAGCACTTGACCATCGGCGTGCCATTGCATCAAGCCTTCTTTGTCGGGTAACTGTTCAAACAGGCTTTTCGCCAGCAAAGGAAAGCTGACTGCCATCGCGGTTGCGCCTATATGGGCCTGTTGCGCGTTCATGACCGGCAGGTAGTAAATCATGCCGCGTTCGCCCTGCAGTAGTTCGATTATTTCCGTGCTGCCTTCTCGAACGCCGCGCAGCGCGGGTTCGAGCGCGGAGCGCCCCGCCGGTTGAACATCAAAAAGGCGAAGCCCTAAGAGGCTTAAATTAGCAGGTGTGGCGGGGTATACCTGGCGGATACCACTGTCAGGCGTAATAAAAGCGATGTTGATTAAATAGTTGAAATCACGCTGGTAGCCCCTGGCTTGATGTGCCCACTGGCGGTAGCTTGGCGGTTCTGACTGGAGTTCCCAGATGCGGGCGAAGCGGCGCATGGCGTCAAGGTGGCCGGTGATCTCTCGGTTGAGCTGGGTCGTCACGGATTGAACGCGTGTTTCAGCCTGCTTGTAAAGCGTGCGCTCGGCCTCAACGTGCAGCCGTTGCCAAAGTAGCAGTGATAGGCCAACCAGGCCAAGGGCCAGCCATAAGGCGGTGGACAAATAGCGTTTGCCGCGCCAATAGGGATACACATAAATAACGTGAGCCGTCAGCAGCGCCATATGGATGAGAAGCCCTGGCCATGCCGTGGCGTAATGCAACAGGGGGGTAAGCTCGGGGTGCAGCGCCGATTTCATGGCTTGTAAACTGGTCAGCAAGGCGGCGGCCCCCATCAGCAGGGGAGCCCCCAGTCGTGCCCGCAAATGCAGCATGAGTGCCAGCGCGTTGAGTTGGAGCGCCACCGTGGTGAGTAACGGAGCCCTGAGGGTTTCGATGGTCGCACCCGGCAAAACCTGCTCGGCCAGCAATTGCCATGTGGAGGTGGCAACCCACGCTTCTGGTAGCAGGTAGCTCAGTATGCCGGGGGTGAGTAATCCCAAAGTGCCTGCGGCGAGCAGACACATGACCGGCCAGGCACCGCGCATGACGGCCAACTGGGCAAGTGCCAGCAACCACAATGCCAGCGCGGTCATTCCCGGCGTCACCCACAGCAGCGTTGTCGCCCCCATCAAGACGGCGATAGCAAGCGTCAGCGCAAAACGGCTGCGAAACGTTGGAGGCATTACGGTCTCGACTTAATCAAGCGGCGGTATCAACTCGAACATTAACAGGGGGTCTGCGTTGACAGGCGTTTGCTCTAGCTGGAAGAACTGCTGGCGACTGCGTTCAACGTACTCGATCATTTCGTAGTAGCGCCGAATGTTGCGCACATAAATGACGGGTTCTCCGCCACGGGCGTAACCGTGGCGCGTCTTGCTATGCCATTCGCGCTGTTGCAACAAGGGCAGCGCCTCGCGCACATCCGCCCAGCTGTCCGGGTCACCGTCGCGCATTTCGGCGATTTTACGGGCATCGTAAAGATGCCCCAGGCCAACGTTATAGGCCGCCATTGCCATAAACAGACGGTCGTCTCCGGTGATGTCACTGGGCAGGCGGTCCATGATGCTGCGCAGGTAGCGTGAGCCGCCGTCGATGCTTTGCGCTGGGTCGCGGCGGTTCTCAATGTCCATCTCCTTGGCGGTAGGGCGGGTCAGCATCATCAGGCCGCGTACGCCGGTGGGCGAGACAGCCTCGGGATCCCAGTGGGACTCCTGGTAGCCGATGGCGGCAAGCAGTTTCCAGTCGAAGCCGGTATTCTCGGCGGCCTGCTTGAAGTCCTCGGTGAAGCGGGGAAGCCGGGCATCCAGATGGGTGAGGAAGGTGCGTGTACCGACATACTCGAGGTAATCGTCATGGCCGAAATAGCGTGCCACAAGTTGGTCGAGAGCCCCTGTCTGCTGAAGGTCTTCAAGAAAGCGGTTTGCTGCCTTGAGCAACCCCAGCCCCCGGCCACTGGGAACCGCCCAGGCCATCGAGACCGGATCGCCCAGCGGGAAGCCGTGCTCGACATTCTTAAAAAACAGCCGGTTAATGCGGAACTGATGTTCAAAAATCACGGCCGCGTCGAAACGGCCATCTTCGATTTGGGCCAGTAGCTCGGCGACCTCCAGCTCGTGGGACTCGCGCCAGCTTAATTCGGGATAGTCTTCCTGCAGCTCGCGTAATGCCTTACTTGTGCCTGCGCCGCTCAGTGTGCCCAGTGACAGGCCGACGAGGTCGCTGGGTTCAGTGATGCCGTTGAGTCCGCGACGGTAGACCACCAGTGGCTGCATGTTGATGATCGGCCGGGTGTAGTGAATGCCAGGCGTATCGGTGAGCAGGGGAAGCGCCGCTGCCCCCAGGTCGCCTTTCTCACGCACCGCGGGTAGCACGCTCTCGGGGTGGTGACTGGCATCGATGTTAAGGCTGACCCCCAGGCGATCGGCAAACCGCCGCATGAGCTCATACTCGAAGCCAGTTGGCCCGTGGCGGCCCTCATAATAGGTGGTCGGCGTATTGCGCGTATGCAGGGTGATGAAGTCGCGCTGGCGTATCTGCTCCAGGTGCTCGCCTTCCGGCACAAATGAAAAGGTCGGCATCATCACCAGCAGCGCAATGGCCGTTAGTGCATAGTAATAGCTTGAGCGAGCGAGAAAATGTCGGCAAATCAGCGTCAGCATAGTGTCTTGTCGGCGCGGGATAAGCTGCCACGATACCCAGCCATCGGCAGACTGTCACCTTGTTGATTTCGTGTGGCCGACGCTTTCCAGTATCATAGGCGTTGATTAGTGTCATAAAAGAAGGCCGCACGGCGGCCCGGTGATTTCCCTGCTCGAATTCTCCCTGCTCTAGAGGCTTCTGGATATGCTCGAACTGCGAGGCGCGCCCGCCCTTTCTGCCTTCCGTCATGCTCGGCTATTAGCGGTGCTGCGTGAACGTGTCCCCGAGGTCGAGGCGCTATCCGCCGACTACGTTCACTTTATCGACCATCACGCGCCGGTGGAGGCGGACGCTCATCAGCGGCTGGTGCAGCTGTTGGATTACGGCCATGAAGCAGCGGTTGAACCACCCAAGGGCGCACAGCGTTTTTTGGTGGTGCCGCGCATTGGTACTCAGTCCCCCTGGTCCTCCAAGGCCACCGATATTGCGCATAACTGTGGTTTGCACCAGGTCAGCCGCATCGAGCGTGGCGTCGATTACCGGATAAGCATGACCGCCATGCCGGATGAAGAGGGGCTCAAGGCGCTGACCGCCCTCCTGCATGACCGTATGACCGAAACCGTGCTCACCGATGCCTCGGATGCCGCCAAGCTGTTTGCCCACCACGACCCGGCGCCGCTGGGCAGCGTGGACATCATGACTGGCGGCCGTGAAGCCCTGGCCACCGCCAACCGTGAGCTGGGGCTGGCGCTTGCCGATGACGAGATCGATTATCTTGTCGAGGCCTTCAATGAATTGGAGCGCAACCCAAGCGATGTCGAGCTGATGATGTTCGCCCAGGCGAACTCAGAGCACTGCCGCCATAAAATCTTCAATGCCGACTGGCTGATTGACGGCGAGCCGCAAAGCCACTCGCTGTTCAAGATGATCAAGAACACCTTTGCCACCTCCCCGGACAACGTGCTGTCGGCCTACAGCGACAACGCGGCGGTGATCAAGGGCAGCCAGGCCGGGCGCTTTTTTGCGACACCGTTGACCGGTGCCGACGACGAGCGTGCCCTGTACGGCACCCATCAGGAACCTATCCACATCCTGATGAAGGTGGAAACCCATAACCATCCGACGGCGATTGCGCCGTTCCCCGGGGCGGCGACTGGCTCGGGCGGTGAAATTCGCGACGAAGGGGCGACCGGTATCGGCGGCAAGCCCAAGGCGGGGTTGTCCGGCTTTACCGTTTCCAACCTGCGTATCCCCGAGTTCGTCCAGCCCTGGGAAGCCTTCGACTATGGCAAACCCGAGCGCATGCAGTCAGCGCTTTCGATCATGCTGGATGGCCCGATCGGCGGTGCGGCCTTCAACAACGAATTTGGCCGACCCAACCTGACGGGCTATTTCCGTACCTACGAGCAGGACGTGCTCAGCGAAGACGGCATCGAGCGGCGTGGTTTCCACAAGCCGATCATGATCGCTGGCGGCTACGGCAATATTCGCGCCCAGCACGTCCAGAAAGGTGACATCCCTGTCGGCGGTAAGCTCATCGTCATGGGCGGCCCGGCGATGCTGATCGGCCTGGGTGGTGGGGCTGCCTCCAGCATGGCCTCCGGGGTGTCGAGCGCCGACTTGGACTTTGCCTCCGTGCAGCGGGAAAACCCGGAAATCGAGCGCCGTGCCCAAGAGGTGCTCGATCGCTGCTGGGCGCTGGGCGACCATAACCCTATCCGTTTTGTTCACGATGTCGGTGCTGGCGGGCTTTCCAATGCGCTGCCAGAGCTGGTCAAGGACGGCGGGCGAGGCGGGCTGTTTGACTTGCGTGCGGTGCCCAATGCCGAGCCGGGCATGAGCCCGCTGGAAATCTGGTGCAATGAAGCCCAGGAGCGCTATGTGCTGGCGGTGGCGGCCGACGACATGGCGACGTTCGAGGCGCTGTGCGCCCGCGAGCGCTGCCCTTACGCGGTGGTGGGCGAAGCGCTCGAGCAGCACCATCTTGAAGTGCGCGACGGCCATTTCGAGACCCGGCCGGTTGACCTGCCGATGAGCGTACTGTTCGGCAAGCCCCCCAAGATGCAGCGTGAGTTTAATCGCCAGTCGCCGACGCTATCGGGGGTGATGCTCGACAATCTGGACCTGCGCGAAGCGCTGGACCGCGTCCTGCGTCTGCCCACGGTGGCCTCGAAGAGCTTCCTGATTACCATTGGTGACCGCTCTATCACTGGGCAGGTGGCCCGGGACCAGATGGTCGGCCCCTGGCAGGTACCGGTCGCGGATGTCGCCGTGACAACCGCCAGTTTCGATACCCATGCGGGCGAGGCGATGGCCATGGGCGAACGCCCGCCGGTGGCCCTGATTGATCCAGCGGCCAGCGCCCGTCTGGCGGTGGCCGAGGCGATCACCAATCTGGCCGCGGCACCCATTGCCAAGCTGGGCGACGTCAAGCTTTCGGCCAACTGGATGAGCGCCGCCGACTACCCTGGCGAGAACCAGGCGCTTTACGACGCCGTGCACGCGGTCGGCATGGAACTCTGCCCGGCGCTGGGCATTGCCATTCCGGTGGGCAAGGACTCCATGTCGATGCGCACCGCCTGGCAGGCCGAAAATCCCCAGGGGGAGATGGAAGAGAAGTCCATTACCTCGCCGCTGTCGCTGGTGGTCACCGGCTTTGCACCCGTGACCGACGCCCTGGCGACCCTGACGCCGCAGATCAATCTGGAGCAGGACGAATCCGACCTGATATTGATCGATCTGGGCAACGGTCAGAATCGGATAGGCGGCTCGGCGCTGGCGCAGGTATACGGTCAGGTCGGCAATGAGTGCCCGGATGTGGATGACGCCGAAGACATCAAGGCGTTCTTCGAGGTGATTCAAGGCCTCAACCGCGATGGCAAGCTGCTGGCCTACCATGACCGCAGCGACGGCGGTTTGCTGGTGACGCTGCTGGAGATGGCGTTCGCCGCCCATTCTGGGCTTGAAATCAAGCTCGACTGGCTGGTCGACGAGCCGGTGGAAGCGTTTGGCGCGCTGTTTTCCGAAGAGCTGGGGGCGGTGATCCAGGTCAATCGCCAGGATACCGAAGAGGTGCTGACCCAGTTCGCCGTGGCCGGTATCGAAACCTGTGGCGTGATTGCCCGCCCGCGCTACGACGACCAGGTGCGCGTGACGCTGTTCGAAGAGCCGCTACTCGAAACCACACGCCAGCTCACCCAGCGCACCTGGTCTGAAACCAGCTATCGAATGCAGGCGCTGCGTGATAATCCTGAGTGCGCCAAGAATGAATTCGATAACCTGCTCGACGTTCGTGACCCCGGTCTCAGCGCTTCGCCGAGCTTTGATGTCAACGACGACATCAGCGCGCCATTTATCAACACCGCGAAACCGGCCATGGCCGTGCTACGCGAGCAAGGCGTCAATGGCCAGGTGGAAATGGCCTGGGCGTTCGACAAGGCCGGTTTTGACGCTGTCGACGTCCATATGAGCGATATCCTGGAAGGGCGGGTGTCGCTTGACGATTTCAAAGGCCTCGTCGCCTGCGGCGGTTTCTCCTACGGTGATGTCTTAGGCGCCGGCGGCGGCTGGGCGAAGTCGGTGCTGTTCAACGAGCGTGCCCGTGAGCAGTTTGCGGCGTTCTTCAAGCGTGACGACAGTTTCTCGCTGGGGGTGTGCAACGGCTGCCAGATGCTATCCCAGCTTCAGACATTGATCCCCGGCGCGGAAGACTGGCCCACCTTTGTGCGCAACGAATCCGAGCAGTTCGAGGCGCGCCTCTCCATGGTCCGGGTGGAAAAAAGTCCCTCCATCCTGCTGGCCGGTATGGAAGGCTCGCAGCTGCCCATTGCCGTGGCCCATGGTGAAGGTCAGGCCGCGTTCCGCGACAGTGCCCACCTGCGCCGGATGCAGTCGAGCAGCCAGGTCGCTCTGCGTTACATCGATAATTATGGTCAGGCAACCACCCGCTACCCGGCGAACCCTAACGGGTCACCGTCGGGAATTACCGGGCTGACCACCCCCGACGGGCGCGTCACCATCATGATGCCGCACCCTGAGCGCGTGGCGCGGGCGGTGACCAACTCCTGGCGCCCCAGCGAATGGACCGAGGACGGTGCCTGGCTGCGTCTGTTCCGTAATGCTCGAGCGTGGTTAGGCTAAGTCCTGACGCCCGAATACCAGGTGATGGATGACATACCCTCAAAAGGCGGCTTCAGGGCCGCCTTTCGCTGCTGATGCGATGACACCCAAGCTGCGCCCCTATCAAAGCCAGGCGGTTGGCCGCGTGGTTGAGCATTTCCGTGCTTCCCACGCCCCGGCGGTGGTGGTATTGCCCACGGGAAGCGGTAAATCGTTGGTGATTGCCGAGCTTGCCCGCCTGGCCCGAGGGCGAGTGCTGGTGCTGGCACACGTGCGTGAACTGGTCGAGCAGAACCACGCCAAGTATCAGGCCTACGGCCTGGAGGCCGATATATTCAGCGCCGGGTTGAAGCGTAAAGAGGCCGAGCGACAGGTGGTCTTTGGTTCGGTGCAGTCGGTGGTGCGCAACCTGGACCGGTTTGCCGACGGTCGCTTCACCCTGCTGGTGGTTGATGAGTGCCACCGCATTTCCCTCGATGAAGACGCCAGCTATCGTCAGGTAATCGACCACCTGCAGCAGCAAAACCCACAGCTTAAAATACTCGGCCTTACGGCAACGCCTTATCGCCTGGGGCAGGGGTTCATCTATCACCGCCATTATCACGGCATGGTGAAAGGCAATGATGACTGCTTCTTTCGCGACTGCGTGTTCGAGCAGCCGCTCAGGTTGATGGTCAAGCAAGGCTATCTGGCCGAGCCCAAACGCCGCGATATGGCGGTCGAAGGGTATGATTTTTCCCGCTTGATACCGGCGGCGACGGGGGCTTACTCGGAGGCGGCGCTGAATCAGGTGGTGGCGGGTAATCGGGCCACGCCGGGTATTATCCGCCAGGTCGTCGAGTTGGCGGAGGGGCGCCAGGGGGTGATGATCTTTGCCGCAACCATCGCCCATGCGGAAGAGATCATGGGCTATCTGCCGACGGGGCAGGCGGCGCTGATTACCGGTGCCACCGTATCCCAGGACCGCACGGCGATTATCGACGCCTTCAAAGCCCAAAGGCTTAAATACCTGGTCAACGTGGCCGTGCTGACCACTGGCTTTGATGCTCCCCACGTGGATTTGATTGCGATACTGCGGCCGACCGAGTCGGTCAGCCTGTATCAGCAGATGGTGGGTCGGGGGCTGCGCCTGGCACCTGGCAAGCAGGACTGCCTGGTGCTCGACTATGCAGGCAACCCCTGGGACCTCTACGCGCCGGAAGTGGGTGAACCCAGGCCGGATAGCGATAGCGAGCCGGTGCAGGTGGCGTGCCCTGAGTGTGGTCATGCCAACCTGTACTGGGGCAAGCGCGACGGTGAGCTGGTGATCGAACATTTTGGCCGCCGCTGCCAGGGGCTTGTCGAAGATGAAAACGGCACGCGCCAATGCGCGTTTCGCTTTCGCTTCAAGGTCTGCGATGAATGCGGCGCCGAGAACGATATCGCCGCCCGCCGTTGTCACGGCTGCCAAACGCTGCTGGTCGACGCGGATAGCAAGCTCAAGGATGCCCTGAAGCTGAAAGACGCCAGGGTGCTAAGGGTCAGTGGCATGTTACTGGAAGCTACCACCAACGGGCGCGGGCTGCCGCGGCTCAAGGTTACCTATCATGATGAAGACGGCGCGAGCCTGACGGAATGGTTTGCCCTGGAGACGTCGGCGCAACGGCGTGCTTTCTACGTAGCGTTTTTGCGCGATCATTTGCGCGCGCCGGGGATGCCCTGGCAACCTGCCACACCTCAGGCGGTTGTCAGCGAACAGCACCGCCTGCGCCATCCCGACTTCGTGGTCGGGCGCAAGGTAGGGCGCCACTGGCAGCTTCGCGATAAGCTGTTTGATTATCAGGGCCGCTACCGCAAAGCCAGCGATGCAGGTTAAGGTGGCTTGGTCACTTTATTAAGTAATGCCGATATTGGGATATTGATCCACTAGCAGATACATACAGCTTTAAAAATCGCCTATCTAACTGAGGAACCGACCCGCGTGAGCGAGACGCCAAGCGTTAAACAGGCCCCCTCAAGCACGGACGCCTCGGACACAGCGCCGGTGGCCGAAGCGTTGGGGCGGCTATTCAACGAGCCGATCACTCAATTGCCGGAGGATTTATATATCCCTCCGGAGGCGCTGCGCGTCTTTTTGGAAGCCTTTGAAGGGCCGCTTGACCTATTGCTTTATCTGATTCGCCGCCAGAACCTGGATATTCTGACCATCAATGTGGCCACCATTACGCATCAGTACATTGAATACGTGGAACTGATGAAGGCCATGGAAATCGAGCTGGCCGGCGAGTACCTGCTGATGGCGGCGATGCTGGCCGAGATCAAGTCGCGCACCTTGCTGCCCCGGCCGCCCAAAGCGGAAGGCGAGGAGGAAGAGGATCCGCGGGCAGAATTGATCCGTCGCCTGCAAGAGTATGAACGCCTCAAGGAAGCCGCCGAGTCACTGGATACGCTGCCGCGCGTTGGCCGCGACTGGTTCAGCGTGCAGGCAGGCTTGCCGCCGCTGGAGGCGCGGGTCATTCATCCGCCGGTCGAGCTGGATGAACTGCTGGGCGCACTGGCCGATATTCTCAAGCGCGCCGAGCTTGCCCAGGCGCACCATATTAGCCGGGAGGTACTCTCCACCCGTGAACGGATGCTTGCCATCATGGAGCAGCTCGGTGGGGAGGGCGGCGAGCTGCACTACCTGCCCTTTGCCGCGCTGTTTACCCTGGAAGAGGGGCGGGCAGGCGTTGTGGTGACGTTCATGGCGATTCTGGAGCTCGCCAAGGAAGCCATGATCGATATCGTGCAAAATGCCCCGCTCTCGCCAATCCATGTGCGTGCGCGCCCCGCCGCCATTAGCGACGGCCATGACCCCGAAGACGCCTTTGCAATCGATGACGCTGGCGAACATTCTGATGAAGAAAGCGCGTTTGAAGCACCTGCCGACAGGGAAGCACCATGAGTGAGATTGATTCGCCGCTGGAGGAAATACTCGAAGCCGCGTTACTGGCGGCGGGTGAACCACTCTCGCTGGAGCGCATGGAAACGCTGTTTCTGGATGGCGAGTGCCCGTCTCGGAACGAGCTTCGCGAGGTGCTGGCCCGGTTGAGCGAGCGCCATGAACACGGCGCCCTGGAGCTTATCGAAACCGCATCGGGGTATCAGTTGCGTATTCGCCCGCGGCTGTCCCAGTGGGTATCGCGGCTATGGGATGAGCGCCCCCAGCGTTACTCACGGGCGCTGCTCGAAACCCTGGCATTGATTGCCTACCGGCAGCCGGTGACCCGCAGTGACATCGAAGACGTCCGCGGGGTCAGCGTGAGCAGCTCGATCATGCGTACGCTGATGGAGCGCGGCTGGATACGCGTGGTTGGCCATCGCGATGTGCCGGGAAGACCGGCGGTCTACGCGACCTCGCGCAGCTTTCTGGATGATTTCGGCTTGAAAACCCTGGATGCCCTGCCGCCGATGCACGAGCTGGTCAGTGGGGAAACCGATGGCCAGGACGCCGCTGATGAGCCTGACACGAACGACGGGCAAACGCTGTTGCCGGATCCGCCGTCCTCTGACACGCAGGAAGCACTGGACGACGCGCCCGAAACCGTGCAGGATGCGCCACCCGAAACGGCCGATAGTGCCGAGACGCACGCCGAGACGGCGTTAACCCAGCCGCTGAGCTTTGCCGACCTAGAGGCACGCCTGGCGGCACGTGCGCAGCGATCCGATGACCAGGATGCGCGCACGCAGACCCATGATGAGAGGTCAGACGACCATGAGTCAGAGTAATACCCCCCCTACCAGCGAAAAGCTGCAAAAAGTTCTCGCCCGCGCCGGTCTTGGCTCGCGGCGTGAAATGGAAACCGTGATTGCCGACGGCCGCGTCAAGGTCAACAATCAGGTCGCCAAGCTGGGCGACCGAGTTGAAGCGCGCGACAAGGTCAGCGTTGACGACCGGCTGGTGACGCTGAGAGCGGAAGACGAAACACCGCGCCGGGTGATCATGTACAACAAGCCGGAAGGCGAGTTGTGTACCCGCAAGGATCCCGAAGGCCGTCGCACCGTGTTCGATCGCCTGCCGCGCTTGAAAGGCGAGCGCTGGATTGCCATCGGTCGCCTGGATATCAACACCAGTGGGCTTTTGCTCTTCACCACTGACGGCGAGCTGGCCAACCGCTTGATGCACCCCTCGACGCAGGTCGAGCGTGAATATGCGGTGCGCGTGATGGGTGAAGTGAAGCGTGAACATATCATGGCCATGGTAGACGGCGTGATGCTGGAAGATGGTCCCGCCCGGTTCACCGATGTTCAGGAATTTGGCGGTGAAGGGATCAACACCTGGTTCCATGTGGTCATTCTGGAAGGTCGAAACCGCGAGGTTCGTCGACTCTGGGAGTCCCAGGAACTGACGGTAAGTCGTTTGAAACGGGTTCGTTACGGCAATATCTTCCTCGATAAGCGCGCCAAGGCGGGAGAGTGGGTCGAGCTGTCCCAGGATGAAGTGGATGACCTGGCGGCACTGGCTCAGCTTGAAACCCGCAAGGTCCCCGAACTGACGCCGGATGAAAAGAACCGTTGGAGCCGGGATAAAAACAAGCGTCGCCCGGTGCAGGCAATGCGCAAGCCCAAGCGCCGCTGAGGGGCGTTTGTAACAAGAGGCAAATTAAGGCAAAAGTTCAAAAAAGGCTTGCGGATAGCGTAGGCGATCCGTAAGATATGCATCCGTTCGGGCGGGTCGTTAGCTCAGTTGGTAGAGCAGTTGACTTTTAATCAATTGGTCGCAGGTTCGAATCCTGCACGACCCACCAGCCGAACTTTATTTAGATTTGCCGCCGCCGCGTGAGCAGCGGGTCGTTAGCTCAGTTGGTAGAGCAGTTGACTTTTAATCAATTGGTCGCAGGTTCGAATCCTGCACGACCCACCAGATTCAGCACCCCTGACAGTTCGCTGTCAGGGGTGTTTTGCTATGTGTACACTGTCGATGCCTGACAATTGGACTTGCCGTCAGCAACCATTTCCCGCCAAAATAGTCTCATGAGTATAGAGACTGGCATAAAGCCAACGCGAAAGACGCAGCGGTTTTTGCCAATGAGAGCGGCGCGTGCGGAGTGCATACGCCGTGACTGATGTTTAACAGGGGGATTCCCTGTTCGTCACAGTGGTAGACACGATGACTATTATGACTACTCAAGCTGAGCTTGATGCTCCGCTCCCCAGCCCTTACTGCCCGACCCGCATACCCGCTGAAGATCAGGCGCGGGTGGCGGAAATCAAGCAGTTGCTTAAACAGCACAACGCCGTACTGGTGGCGCACTACTATACCGATGACGCCATTCAGCAACTGGCGGAAGAAACCGGTGGTTGCGTGGCCGACTCGCTGGAAATGGCGCGCTTCGGTGCCCGCCACGATGCCACCACCCTGGTGGTGGCCGGGGTGCGCTTCATGGGCGAAACCGCCAAGATTCTGTCGCCTGAAAAGCGCGTGCTGATGCCCACCCTGGAGGCTACCTGCTCGCTGGATATCGGTTGCCCTGCCGACGAATTCAGCGCTTTCTGCGACGCCCACCCTGACCGCACCGTGGTCGTCTATGCCAATACGTCGGCTGCCGTCAAGGCGCGTGCCGATTGGGTGGTCACCTCATCCATCGCTGTCGAGGTGATCGAGCACCTTCAGGCCAAAGGCGAGAAAATTCTCTGGGCGCCCGATAAACATCTGGGTGGTTACATCCAGAAAAAAACCGGTGCCGATATGCTGATGTGGGACGGCGCCTGTATCGTCCACGAGGAATTCAAGGCGAAAGGCGTCGAGGATCTCAAGCGGCTGTACCCGGATGCCGCCGTGCTGGTTCACCCGGAGTCGCCTGAGCCGGTGGTTCGGCTGGCCGATGTGGCGGGGTCGACATCGCAACTTATCAACGCGGCCAAAACCCTGCCCAACGAACAGCTGATTGTGGCAACCGATCGCGGTATCTTCTTCAAGATGCAGCAAGCGGTACCCGAGAAGATGCTTTTCGAGGCCCCGACGGCGGGCAACGGCGCGACCTGCCGCAGCTGCGCTCACTGCCCGTGGATGGCCATGAACGCCCTCGACAACCTGGCAGGTGCGCTACGCGAGGGCAGCGGCGAGATTCAGGTCGGCAGTGAATTGCGCCAGCAGGCGCTCAAGCCGCTGGAGCGAATGCTCAACTTCAACACTTAGCGCCGTGACATACAGAGGCCGACTTGTCGGTCGGCCTCTGGGTACTTATCAACGTGCTCAGCCTCAACCGGTTGTGCCTGGAGCTCCTCCCCTAGAACTCCGCCAGAGCCTCGCGGTAGTCCATGAAATCCTTGCGCCGCTGTTCGATGCGTGCCAGCGTCCGCTGGTCGTTTTCGCGCTCAGCGGCGTCTTCGGCTATATCCAGTTGACGAATACCGCTATCCACGCGCCCGGTAAGCTGAAGATATTCCGCCCGGGCCAGGTGGCCCAGGCCGTTACGCCCGCTTCGCCCGGCAGCCTCTGACAGCAGGTTGAAGCCCTGCGGGTTTTCGGGATGTTGCGCGGTGACGTCGCGCAGGATGTTATAGGCCGCATTGGGGTCTCGCTGAAGTTGCGCCTCGGCCAGGATGAGCTGGGCAGGCAAGTAGTCAGGCATGAAACGCAGCAATCGCTGGCTGCGCTGGATGGCGTCATCGTAGCGCTGCGCCTGAAGGGCAACCTCTGCCGCTGACGCCGGCAACATGGCAAGGTCGGGCTGTTCATCACGTAGTCGATCAAGCGCCTGGAGCGCGGCATCCACCTGGCCGGACCGGGCCTCGGCCAGGGCGGCTACATAGCGCTGTGCCGCTTCGCTGGCGTCTTCCTGAGCCAGGCGGGAAACGGCCTGCTGGGGCGACTGTGAATGGATCTGCAGTAACGCCCGGCCGCGGATCATGTCGTAGAGCGTATCGTTAGAATAGCTTGAAGCAACGTCCATCTGAGCGGCCCGTGACTGCGCATCGCTCAAGCGGGATTCGGACACTGGGTGGGTCAGCAGGAATTCCGGTGGCGTACCGCCCTGGAGGCTGGCCATGCGCTGCAGGGTGCGGAACATGCGTGCCATGGCGTCCGGGTCGAAGCCGGCATCGGCCATGGCTTGAAGACCCACGCGGTCGGCTTCCTGCTCGTAGCGGCGCGAGTAGGTGAGCTGGTCTTGAATGATGGCAGCCTGAGACCCCATGGCGGTGGCAATGCCCGCATTGCCTCCTCCGCCGGCCGCGATCAGCAATCCGGCCAGCATACCGGCCATGGCCGGTAGCTGTGTCTGTTCAGCGCGCTCGCTACGGCGTGCATAGTGGCGCTGGGCCAAGTGGCCAAGTTCGTGGGCAATGACCGAGACAAAGGCCCCTTCGTCTTCGGCAAAGGCGAACAGGCCAGCGTTGATTCCTACCACGCCACCGGGGACGGCAAAGGCGTTGAGGGTCCGCTGGTCGACCATGACGGTGGTCACGTCCAGGTCGCCCAGTTGGCTATGCGGAGCCAGACGATCAACCAGACTGGCCAGGTAATCATGGGCAATGGGGTCCTGCCATTGGGGAGCGTGGGCGCGGAACTGGCGCAGCCAGGCGCGGCCCAGCCGGTGTTCTTCGCCGCTGGTCGACGAATAGCTGCTGCCCAGGCGGGGTAACGTCTGCTCGTCACTGACGGCGGGCGAGGGAATCAGCAGCGTCGTACTGCAGGCGAACGCTAAGGCGCGCGTCCAGCCTGTTGAGGCGATAAAAAAGCGCGGCATGGCATCCTCATCGGTGATGGAAAGCGCTGGGTCATTGCTTATGACATTGATTCAGGCGGTGAAGTGCCGTTAAATCAATGCGCAGTCAATACTGCATAGTCTATGCAACAATGACGTATGCGTGCAGGGTCTTTTTTGAGGGGGAGAAGAATGGTAGAGCAAACAACGCATTTACAGCCTGATAGCGTGCTCGACGCCTGCGGGCTTCATTGCCCGCTACCACTGCTCAAGGCCAAGCAGGCCTTGGCCGGCCTATCCCCGGGGCAGTTACTGGAAGTGCGCGCCACGGATGCAGGCTCGTGGCGGGATATAGAGGCCTTTGCCGAGCAGAGCGCCCACCAGCTGGAAGCCCGCGAGCAGTGTGGCGATATCTATCATTATTGGCTTCGCAAGGCAGAAGGCGAGCGCTCATGAGCCTGCGTAGGATATTGAAAAGCTGGGTCGAACGGTACTTTTCAGACGAAGAAGCCTTGATCCTGCTGTTGGTGCTTATCGCCGGTTTCGCCGCGGTGATCTGGTTCGGCCGTATGCTGGCGCCTTTTTTTACCGCCTTGGTCATTGCCTTCTTGCTTCAGGGCGTGGTGAGCGCATTGACGCGGCGTGGCATCCCGCATCTGCTCTCGGTGATCGTGGTGTTCCTCGGCTTTGTTGGCGTGTTATTAGCTCTGGCGTTTATTCTGCTACCGCTGATATGGGATCAGTTGATTGGCCTTGTCCAGGAAACGCCGCGCATGTTTGCAAGCGGGCAAAACTGGCTGGATGAGCTGCAGTCGCGCTATCCCAACCTGATTACCCCGGATCAAATGCAAAACTGGATTGGCGTTGCCAGCCGCGAAATAAGTCAGTTGGGCCAGCGCGCCCTGACACTATCGCTGGCCTCCCTGGGTAATCTTCTATCGCTGATTATCTATCTGGTACTGGTACCCATACTGGTCTTTTTCATGCTCAAGGACCGAGAGGCACTGGTTGGCTTTACATTGTCGCTGCTGCCGCAAAAACGTGCCTTGATGGCGCGTATCTGGCGTGAAATGGATGACCAGATTGCCAATTATATTCGCGGCAAGTTTATCGAGATCATTATTGTCGGCACCGTCTCCTTTATCACGTTCTCGTTCTTTAAGCTGCCTTACACGGCGCTGCTTGCAGTATTGGTGGGCTTTTCGGTGCTGGTGCCGTATATCGGTGCGGCTGTGGTCACCTTGCCGGTCGCTGCGGTAGCCGGATTTCAATTCGGGCTAAGCGAATCGTTCGTCTATGTACTGGTGGCTTACGGGGTTATTCAGGCGCTGGATGGCAATGTCCTCGCCCCGGTACTGTTCTCGGAGACGAACAATATCCACCCGGTGTCGGTGATTGTGGCGGTGTTGTTCTTCGGTGGCATATGGGGGTTCTGGGGGGTGTTTTTTGCCATTCCGCTCGCCACGCTGCTAAAAGCGTTGGTGCATGCCTGGCCACGGGGGATGAAAGGACGCGATGAGCGCCATCATGCCCTCGCCAGCGAAGAATCAATGGAAGAGTCACTGTAAGTCACAACGGCCTGGCCTCCCCAGCCGTCTGCTGGATGGGGAGGCGGTGGCTTATGAGGCGTTGAGCGCCTGAGCCGCCGCAAGTACCTCGTCAACGTGCCCAGGGACTTTGACACCCCGCCAGGCCTGGGCAAGCTTGCCTTCGGTGTCGATTAGAAAGGTACTGCGTTCGATGCCCAGATGCTCTTTGCCGTACAGCTTTTTAAGCTTGATGACATCAAACAGTTTGCAGACCGTCTCGTCCTTGTCTGACACCAGCGTAAAGTTGAAATCCTGCTTGGCTTTGAAATTCTCCTGGGCGCGGATGCCGTCCCGGGAAACACCCACAATAACCGTGTTCGCAGCGTCGAAATCGGCCTTGCGGTCGCGAAAATCGCCGCCCTCAGTGGTGCATCCCGGCGTGCTGGCCTTGGGATAGAAGTACACCACCACCTGCTGGCCGCGCAGCTCGGATAACGTCAGGGTGGTGTCACCGGTTGCCGGTGCCGAAAAATCGGGGACGGTCTGGCCTATGTCGAGTGGCATAAATGGTTCCTCAGATAGCGTGGTTTCAAAAGGCGATTACACGCAAGCTTGCGCCGCATGTCAAAGAAGAAAGCATCGCAGGGGCAAAACTTGCCGCGCTTTCCGCTGTACAGGGTCGGGCGGCCTGAGTACCATTTGTCCTTTGTGGATTCCTGTTGAGATGATGGCATGCTGCGTAAAGCACTAACCCGGCTCTTTATCTCGTGATATTCAGACGCTCGATTTAACCACTTGCAGGTGAGGAAAAAAGGATGATCACAGGCAGCATCGTCGCCCTGGCGACGCCGATGAAAGTCAATGGCGACATCGACTGGGAGGCGCTTCGTCGTCTGGTGAACTTCCATCTCGACAATGGCACCGACGGGATTGTGGCCGCAGGTACCACCGGTGAGCCCACGACCATGTCGTTTGCCGAGCACTTTGACGTGATACGCAGTGTCGTCGAGGAAGTGGACGGGCGTATTCCGGTCATTGCCGGTACCGGGGGTAATGCGACATCTGAGGCTGTCGAGCTGGCGCGTTATGCCAGTGAAGTTGGCGCCGACTATTGCCTTTCCGTATGTCCTTACTATAACAAGCCTACCCAGGAAGGCTTGTATCAGCACTTCAAAGCGGTGGCGGAAGGCAGCAAACTGCCGGTTATTCTTTACAATGTGCCGGGGCGTACTTGCTCAGATCTCTACAATGAAACGGTGGTCAGGCTGGCCGACATCGACAACATCATCGGCTTGAAGGATGCCACGGGTAATCTGGAGCGAGCGGAAGATCTTATCGCCCGCCTCAAGGGCAGCGACTTCATGCTTTACTCGGGTGACGATGCCACCGCCTGTGATTTCATGCTGATGGGCGGGCATGGTGATATTTCGGTGACCGCGAACGTAGCGCCCAACGCCATGCATGAACTTTGCGTCGCTGCGGTAGCCGGGGATGCGGACAAGGCGCATCAGATCAACACACGCCTGATGCCGTTGCACACCAATCTCGGGATCGAGTCCAACCCTATTCCGGTAAAGTGGGCGTTAAACCGAATGGGGTACGCCGACGCGGGTATTCGCCTGCCGCTGACGTGGCTGTCAGACAAGTATCACGCCACGGTCAGTGAAGCCCTGCAGCTCGCGGGAGTTGTCGAGGAATAAACCGTAAAGAAATTTTTGCTACTTGGCGAACCTGGGTTGCATGGCGTCAGGTAAACGATCTGTTGACTGTTAAGGTGGCTTGATGAGCTCTGTGCTTGGAAAACACGCGCTGAAATGGATTCCGCTGGCCCTGGCAGGTGCTGTGACGCTTGCCGGCTGCGCCCGGGATGAAGGCTTTTACCATGACCGTAATTTGGACTACGTGAATGCGACGCCCGCCGCTCCACTGGTATTGCCCGATAGCCGCAACACCCAGCGCTACCGCGATGCGCTGCCGGTGCCGGAAGTCGCGAACCAGCGCGTACAGGGGGAAGTCGCCGAGGTGCGTCCACCCCAACCGCTAGGTGTGGGAAGTGGCCTGACGCCTGATTACGTTGAAGTCCGTGAAATTGGCGAACAGCGGTGGCTGGTGGTAGACGCTGCCCCGAGTAACGTATGGACGCAGTTGGAAAACTTTGTTCGAGCGCGGGGCCTTGATGTGCAGCAGAGCCGTGCCACTGAAGGTGTTCTGGTCACCTCTCAGGCTGAATTCCGTCTACAAAGCGCGCTTCGCGAAGGCAGCAGCGAAATTCATTGTGAGCGCGCTGGTCAAAGCATGGCCAGCTGCATAGATGCCTTGGCGACCTACTTGAGTGACAGAAGCGCCTCTTCTATCTCTTCCAATGCGGCGTCGTCTTCCTCTTTCAATGCCCAGCGTCTTGAGGATGCGGAAAGGATAGCGCTGCGTCAGGAAGGTGATGAGTGGCTGGTGACGATTTCTCACCCCGTCGAAAAGGTCTGGGCCGAGTTGAATCACTATCTGGAACTCGATTTTGACCGGGAAGGCACGCGCGAGCTGCTGACATCTGACCCGGATAATCTCACCTTTACCGTCGAGTACATGACGGAAAGTGAACGCAACCGCAACCCACTCCAGATTGTGTTTAGCGCGGATGTGCGTCGCATGTCCCAGGAAATCCGTCTGGAACTTCAGCCCGATGGAAATAGTTCAATTCTTCGGGCCGTCAATACAAGTGATCGTGGCTTCAGCGCCGATGACCAGCGCGAACTGCTTGAGCGGGTAGCCGGCTATTTACGTTAATTCAATGACCTTTGTCTCTTTGCGGAGCACCCATGGAAAAGCGCCAAGAACTCTATGCCGGTAAGGCAAAATCTGTCTACACCACCGATGATCCGGATCTGCTGGTACTCGAGTTTCGTGATGACACCAGCGCCTTTGACGGCAAGAAGAAAGAGTCGCTGGCACGTAAGGGGATGGTGAATAACCTCTTCAACGCCTTCATCATGGAGCGTCTGGAAGACGCTGGCATTCCGACGCATTTCGAAAAGCAGCTTTCTGACACGGAAAGTCTGGTCAAGAAGATGCAGATGATCCCGGTGGAATGCGTGGTGCGCAATATCGCTGCGGGTGGCCTGGTCAAGCGCCTCGGCGTTGAGGAAGGTATCGCGTTGAACCCGCCGACGTTCGAGCTGTTTTTGAAGAACGACGACAAGGGCGACCCGATGATCAACGAGTCCCTGGCGGAAACCTTTGGCTGGGCGACACCTGAGCAGCTCGCCAAGATGAAAACCCTCACCTTCAAGGTCAATCATGTGCTCAAGCAGCTGTTCGCCGAGGGTGACATGCTGCTGGTGGACTACAAGCTCGAGTTTGGCGTATTCAACGGACAGGTAGTGCTGGGTGATGAGTTTTCCCCTGATGGATGCCGGTTATGGGACGCCAATACCCGCGAGAAGCTTGACAAGGACCGTTTTCGCCAGGGCCTTGGCGGCGTGATTGAAGCCTACGAGGAAGTCGGCCGCCGCCTTGGGGTTACCTTTCCCCGTTAACGTTCAGCCTAACGTGTCGATAGCCACCACCTCCAGCGTGGTGGCTTCGCCGTTCTGGCGTGGACAAAACTTGACGTCCACATCCCGCAGCCGTACGCCGTAAACCCGTTCGGAGGGTTGGCGGTGTTGGTAGGCCGGGCGTGGGTCCTGGCCAATGACCTGCTCGATCAGCGCCCTTAGCGAGTCGCGGTCAGCACGCTTTGCCAGCTGATCCAGCGCTGTGGCGCTGAACTGAACCGTCAACTGCTCGGGCGGGGCGGGGGCAAAACCTGCTTGAGCCTGAGGGTGGGCTTCAGCCCAGGGAAGGTAGGGTTTGATATCCACCACGGGCGTGCCGTTGACCAGATCGCAGCCTGACAGTATCAGGCGCACGCCCTTGTGGGTGTCGATCCGACGGAGTTCGACCAGCGACAGGCCGAGCCGGTTGGGGCGATGCGTGCTGCGGCTGGCAAATACGCCCACTTTGCGGTTGCCGCCTAACCGTGGTGGCCTGACGAGAGGCGACCAGCGTTCAGGGCTTTGGTGGAACACAAAACTGATCCACACATGGCTGAAGGCGTCGAGCCCGCGCACGGCCAACGGGTCGTCGTAGGGCGGGTGAAGAATCAACTCCGCGCTGGCGTCAGGCGCGAGGCCGGGCTGGCGGGGGACGCCAAACTTATCGGCATAGTCACTCGCCACATGGCCGATGGGTGTCAGCGAAAAGGATTCGCTGAGTGGGGCATGATGCATCACACTGCCTTATCAAAGGGAAAAAACCAGAGGGTCGAGTATAAAACAGCCGTGTTGTCAGTACAGTGGTGCTGAGCATGCCTTGAAAAAGAAAGCGATACGCTCACAGGGTGAAACATGAAAGATGAACAGACTGCACAGCCCTCGACGGCCCGCGTCACCTACCGCTTGGCACGCGCCCGAGACGCCGCTGATCAGGCAGAGGTGTTCTACCATGCCGTGATGCAAGGGGCCGCGACGCGTTACACCCTGGCCCAGCGGCGCGCGTGGGCGAGCGCCCTGCCCCGCGAGGCCAGCGCCTGGTCAGCGCGCCAGGCGCTTTACACGACGCTTGTGGCCAGCTGTGATGGGCGCTGCGTGGGGTTTATTGAACTGGATGTGCCCGCCGGCCGGGTCGAGACCCTCTACGTATGGCCATCGCTCAGCGGGCGCGGGATCGGCACCACCCTATTGATCCATGCCGAACGATGTCTGTTGGAGCAGGGGGTTGACCGTATCCACATCGAAGCAAGCCTGACGCTCTACGAACGGCTGCTGCGACGTGGCTGGCAAAATCTGGGCGAGCAGTGGGTCGAACGTGGCGGTGAGCCTCTGCAGCGTTTTCGGCTGCAGAAGCGACTTATCGCCGTCGAGACCTGACCTAACCGCTCCCGGTTAGCGGGCCGCCTGGCGGGTGACCCGCATCGACAGGTCAATGGCCTGGATGTCCTTGGTCAAGGTGCCACAGGAAATACAGTCGACCCCCGTCTCGGCGATCGCGCGCAACGTCCCGTCATCGACATTCCCCGATGCTTCAAGTGTGGCGCTACCGGCTGTCAGTTCGACGGCCCTGCGCAGTTCATCCAGGCTGAAGTTATCCAGCATGATGACATCCGCTTTTGCAGCAAGCGCCTGCTCCAACTCGGCAAAGTTTTCGACTTCCACCTCAACGGGCAAGTCGGCAGCCAGCTTGCGCGCCTGGGCGACGGCTGCCTGGATGCCGCCGCAGGCAGCGATGTGGTTTTCCTTGATCAGAAACGCATCCCACAAACCAATGCGGTGATTGTGGCCGCCGCCGCACATGACGGCGTATTTCTGTGCCAGCCGCATGCCGGGCAGTGTCTTGCGGGTGTCCAGCAGGCGCACGCCGGTATCGGCGATAAGGTCGACATAGTGGCGGGTCGCTGTCGCCGTGGCGGACAGGGTTTGCAGCACGTTAAGCGCTGCGCGTTCGCCAGTCAGCAGGCTGCGTGCAGGGCCCTCCAGGGTGAGAAAACATTGCCCGGCCTCCAGTCGGTCGCCATCGGCAGCCTGCCAGTGAAGTGCAACGCGGCTGTCCAGGCGGCGGAAAATGTCGTCGACAAAGGCAACGCCGCACAGCACGGCCGGGACCCGGGTGATGACTTCCGCCGTCGCCAGCTGGTGGTCCGGGATCAGTTGGGCGGTGATATCGCCAGGCCCCACGTCCTCGGCAAGCAGGCGTGCAGCGCTGGATCGGATTTCTTCGGCAAGGGCGGTTTGGTAATGCATGGCATCAGTTCTCTGGGCGTTAACGTCGATGACCGGCATTATAGTGAAAGAGCGCGCCAACGTAGAGGAGTCCTTCGCGTGATTGACCCACAATTTTCTCCCGGCCGATGGCCGGGGGCACGTCAGGTGGCGTCGCCAAATGCGGATCAGCGCCCTGATGACGAGGTATCGCTGCTGCTGATTCATGCCATCAGCCTGCCGCCCGGCCAGTTTAAGGGAGCGGCCATTGAGGCATTATTTACCAACCAGCTGGACCCCGAGGCACACCCTTATTTCGCCACCATTGCCCATTTAAGGGTATCTGCTCACCTGTTGATTCGCCGTGATGGCGAGTGCGTCCAGTTTGTCGACACCGACCGGCGGGCCTGGCACGCGGGGCGTTCCCGGTGGTGGGACCCGCGCCAACGGCGCTGGCGGCAAGCGCTAAATGATTTTTCGGTGGGGATTGAACTGGAAGGCGATGAAACGAACCCTTTTACCAAGGCCCAGTACAGGGCGTTGGCCAAGGCTGCCCGCTGGTTGTGGGACCGTTATCCTGCGCTTACCCCAGAGCGGGTGACCAGCCATGCAAGGGTGGCGCCGCTGCGTAAAACCGACCCCGGGCCAACGTTTGATTGGGCCTACTGGCGTCAACTGTTGACGGACCGGGAAGATGATTCAGCTCGCGACGATCCCCGGAATTAAAACGGTAGTTTGACTACACCGGGGGATGTCCTTAGCGCCCCGTCAGGTGCCTTAACAAAGCCTTATGTTGCGGTGCAATAGTTTGTTTTCGATAGCCTTTTAGGTGTTACTGTAATTGGCAGCGTAGCGACTTTGCGGTATCTTCGCATATACAAAAGGCTAACTTTTACAACAATTATGTAGCTTTACTACATGTCCATGTAGGTAGCTCGTTGAATGTAGAAGAAAAAACCGACGGCGCTCAGGCGTCGATCATCAGCATGCCAGTGGTGGCGACACACCACAGCCGCCCCAGGCCCGACGGGCTAGCGGGGTTGATTGTCATTTATCGTCATTCGGAGAGACCTCTATGAGTCTGGAGACAAGAGAAGATCTCGATCCGATCGAAACCGCGGAATGGATTGATTCCCTGGAATCGGTATTGGATCGTGAGGGCGAAGATCGTGCCCGCTACCTGATGACCCGCCTGGCGGACCGCCTGCGTCGGGACGGCATGAGGGTGCCCTTCTCGGTGACAACCCCGCATCGTAATACGATTCCGGTTCACCGCGAAGCGCCGATGCCGGGCGACCTGTTCATGGAGCGTCGTATCCGCTCCCTGATCCGCTACAACGCCATTGCCCAGGTGATTCGCAACAACCGTGCCAAGCCCGGCCTGGGCGGTCATATTGCCAGCTTCATGTCGTCAGCCACGCTGTATGACGTAGGCTTTAACCACTTCTTCCGTGCCCCGCAGGGCGACTTTGAAGGCGACCTGATCTACATTCAGGGCCACGTGGCGCCAGGCATCTACGCGCGCTCCTACCTGGAAGGTCGCCTGTCCGAAGAGCAGATGGACCGTTTCCGCCAGGAAGTCGATGGCGATGGCCTCTCGTCTTATCCCCACCCCTGGCTGATGCCGGATTACTGGCAGTTCCCGACGGTCTCCATGGGCCTTGGCCCGATCCAGGCGATCTATCAGGCGCACGTGATGAAGTACCTGCATCACCGTGAATTGAAGGATATGTACGACCGCAAGATCTGGTGCTTCATGGGGGACGGCGAGTGCGACGAGCCGGAGTCCCTGGGTGCGATCTCGCTTGCCGGGCGCGAAAACCTCGACAACCTGATCTTTGTCATCAACTGCAACCTGCAGCGCCTTGACGGTCCGGTGCGCGGCAACTCCCGCGTGATGGACGAGTTCGAAGGCGTGTTCCGCGGCGCGGGCTGGAACGTCATCAAGGTTGTCTGGGGTCGCCACTGGGATCCGCTGTTCGAGAAGGACAAGAAAGGCGTCCTGCAGAAGCGCATGGACGAGGCGGTCGACGGCGAGTACCAGAACTACAAGGCCAACGGCGGGGCCTATACCCGCGAGCACTTCTTCGGCAAGTATCCGGAAACCGAAGAGATGGTCAAAGACCTCTCTGACGAGGACATCTGGAAGCTCAACCGTGGTGGCCACGACCCGTTCAAGGTCTATGCGGCCTACCATGAAGCGGTCAATACCTCGAACGGCAAGCCCACGGTCATACTGGCGCATACCGTCAAGGGCTATGGCATGGGTAGCGGCGATGGCGAAGCCGCCAATGAGGCCCACCAGGTCAAGAGCATGGAATACGAGGCGCTCAAGACCTTCCGTGACCGCTTCGGGATTCCGCTCACCGACGAGCAGCTCAAAGACGTGCCGTACTACATGCCGGAGCAGGATTCCCCCGAGCTGAAGTACCTGCACCTGCAGCGCGAGCGCCTGGGTGGCTATCTACCGGCGCGCCGCAGTGACTTCGACGCCCTGGAAATCCCCAGCCTTGAAGACAAGGCCTTTGCTTCCCAGATGGGCGGTTCCAAAGGGCGTGAAGTGTCCACCACCATGGCGTTTGTGCGGGTACTGAACGGGCTGGTCAAGGACAAGAAAATTGGCAAGAAGGTTGTGCCGATTATTCCTGACGAAGCGCGTACCTTCGGCATGGAAGGCATGTTCCGTCAGCTTGGGATCTACACCTCTGAAGGGCAGAAGTATGAGCCGGTCGATAAAGGCCAGATCATGTTCTACCGTGAAGATCAGAAGGGCCAGATTCTCGAGGAGGGGATTTCCGAAGCAGGCGCGATGTCGGCGTGGATTGCGGCGGCGACCTCCTACAGTAATAACAACGTCACGCTGCTGCCGTTTTACGTCTATTACTCGATGTTCGGCTTCCAGCGTATCGGCGATCTGGCCTGGGCGGCAGGCGACCTCCAGGCGCGCGGCTTCATGGTCGGCGGTACCGCAGGCCGTACTACGCTCAACGGTGAAGGTTTGCAGCACCAGGATGGCCACAGCCTGATTCAGGCATCGACCATTCCCAACTGCAGAAGCTACGACCCCACCTATGCCCACGAAGTGGCCGTTATTCTGCAGGACGGTATGAAGCGCATGTTCGCCGACAAGGAGAACTGCTTCTATTACCTGACGGTCATGAACGAGAACTACGAGCATCCTGAGCTTGAAACCGTGCCGGTCGACGATATCGTCAAGGGCATGTACCTGCTGCGCGAAACCAAGGGCAAAAAAGGCCGCGTACAGCTGCTGGGCTCGGGGACGATCCTGCGCGAAGTCGAAGAAGCGGCCACGCTGCTCGAAAGTGACTGGGGGATCGGCGCTGATATCTGGAGCGTGACCAGCTTCAATGAGCTGCGTCGTGAAGCGCTGCTGCTGGACCGTGAAGCCTTCCTGAGCCCTGATGCCGAGGCCAACAAGCCTCACGTCACCAAGTGTCTGGAAGGCCGTGAAGGGCCGGTGATCGCGTCTACCGACTACATGAAGCTATACGCCGATCAGGTACGTGCCTGGGTGCCGAACGATTACACCGTGCTGGGTACCGACGGCTTTGGTCGTTCCGATACCCGCGAGAAGCTGCGTTACTTCTTCGAGGTGGACCGTTATTTCGTCACCGTCGCGGCGCTGCGTGCACTGGCAGACCGTGGTGAAATCGATCGCAAGCTTGTCGGTGACGCCCTGAAGAAGTACGGCATCGATGTCAACAAGCCGAACCCGCTGACCAGCTGATCCGCTGCCCGGCGGGCAAGTGCCCGCCGGCTCGATCCGATTTTAAAGGAGCGCGACCTTGAGTAGCGAAATCATCAAAGTTCCCGATATCGGTGGCGATACCGATGTCGAAATCATCGAGATTGCGGTGTCGGAAGGCGATGTCATTGAAGCAGAAGACACCCTGATCACGCTCGAATCCGATAAAGCCAGCATGGACGTACCGGCTCCGAAAGGGGGCAAGGTCATCAAAGTGCTGGTCAAAGAGGGCGATAGCGTCTCTGAAGGTGACGATATCGTCGAGCTGGAAGTCGAAGGTGGTGGCGACGCCGGGGGGGAAAGCGACGAGTCCCCCGCTGAGTCATCTGGCAGCCAGCAGGATGACGCCCCCGCCCAAGCGTCCGAGCCGGAACCCTCGAAGCCTGCCGCCAAAAAGGTGTCTGGTGGCAAGCAGACCGTGGACATCAAAGTGCCCGATCTGGGGGGCTCGGATAACGTCGAAATCATCGAGGTCGCAGTGGGCGAAGGCGATGAGGTTGACGCCGAAGACACCTTGATCACCTTGGAGTCCGATAAGGCCTCCATGGATGTGCCGAGTCCTCATGCCGGTAAAATCGTGTCGTTCAGCGTCAAAGAAGGCGACACGGTCTCGGAAGGCGATGTCATCGGGCAAATGGAAATCGCCGGTGAAGGCGGCGACACCGAAGACACGGCAGACGAACAGGCATCCAGCCAGGCCAGCAGCGAACCCCAGGCGGCGGCTGAGCAGGATGATGCGCCAGACGAAGCTGCCAGCGGTGAACCGGAGCGCAAAGAGATTCGTGTGCCCGACCTGTCCGGTTCCTCCGATGTTCCGATCATTGAAATTGGCGTAGCGGCCGGTGACGAGGTCGACGAAGAAGACCCGCTGATCACCCTGGAGTCCGACAAGGCGTCGATGGATGTCCCCAGCCCCTACAAGGGCAAGCTCCTCGAGCTGACCGTCAAAGAGGGCGACACGGTCTCCGAAGGCGATGTGATCGGCTATATCGAAGTCGCGGGTGCCAAGCAGGCAGCCCCGAAAAAAGCCGCACCCGAAAAAGCCCAGCCACAGAGCGCCAGCCCGTCCAGCACCAAGCCTGCCGAGTCGCCTGCTGGCACCCCCAGCCCCGAAGCGCAGATGGCATCGCACAAGCCGCGTGACGGCAAGCTGGTCCATGCTGGTCCCGCCGTGCGTATGCTGGCGCGGGAACTGGGCGTCGACCTGGCCCTGGTCAAGCCCAGTGGCCCGAAAGACCGCGTGCTGAAGGAAGACGTTCAGGCCTATGTGAAGCAGGCGATTGCCAACCAGGGCAAAGCACAGGCGGGTGCAGCCCCGGCGGCCACCGGTGGCGCAGGTATTCCGCCGGTGCCGGAGGTCGACTTCAGCCAGTTTGGCGAGGTCGAAGAAAAGCCGATGGGACGCCTGCTCAAGATGGGCGCGACCAATCTGCATCGCAGCTGGCTCAATGTTCCCCACGTTACCCAGTTCGACGAAGCGGATATCACCGAGCTTGAAGACTTCCGCAAGTCGATGAAGGCCGAAGCCGAGGCCCAGGGCGCCAAGCTGACGCCGCTACCGTTCATGGTCAAGGCCTGTGCCTTTGCACTGCGCAAGTTCCCGCAGTTCAACGTCAGCCTGAAAGGTGACGGTGAAACGCTGGTATGGAAGCACTACGTGCATATCGGCATTGCGGTGGACACGCCAGAAGGCTTGATGGTGCCGGTGGTACGTAATGCCGACCAGAAATCCCTGATCGAGATTGCCAAGGAAATGGCCGAGCTTGGCAAGAAGGCGCAGTCCAAAAAGCTCAAACGCGACGAGATGACCGGCGGCTGCTTTACCATTTCGAGCCTGGGCTCGATTGGCGGTACTGCGTTCACGCCTATCGTCAATGCACCGGAAGTGGCCATTCTGGGCGTTTCCAAGTCCCAGATGAAGCCGGTATGGGATGGCAGTGCCTTCCAGCCGCGGCTGATGATGCCGCTATCGCTGTCCTACGACCACCGGGCAATCAACGGTGCGGATGCAGCGCGCTTCACCGCCTTCCTTGCGGATGTGCTGACCGATATCCGTCGTTTGCTGCTGTAAGTGGCAATGGAAGGTCTTGTGAGCGGCGTCCGGTAGGGCGCCGCTTGTGTTTGAGCCGCCGTTTTTTGAACACAAGGGCGACCAAAGTACAGGTTGGGCGTCACTTGGCTGATTTTATTTAAAAAAATGCCTTCATAACCGTGCTTTCAGGCTTTTGGGTAGTTGTGTCGCCTGAGAGGCACGGTTATTGTCGGCTGATTGATTTATTGCATTTCTATTATTCAAGGAGCAGAGCCATGCGTTTAATCCTGTTGGGTGCCCCCGGTGCGGGGAAGGGGACTCAAGCTCAGTTTATCTGCGAGCGTTATAACATTCCCCAGATTTCCACCGGCGACATGTTACGCGCGGCGATCAAGGATGGCAGCGAGCTGGGCCTCAAGGTCAAAGAGATCATGAACAGCGGCGGCCTGGTGTCCGACGACATCATCATCGACCTGGTCAAAGAGCGTATCAGCCAGCCCGACTGCGCAAATGGCTTTCTGTTCGACGGCTTCCCACGCACCATTCCCCAGGCGGACGCCATGAAAGAAGGCGGTGTCAAGCTCGATCACGTGCTGGAAATTGCCGTTCCCGACGAGGAGATTGTTAATCGTCTGGCAGGTCGGCGGGTTCACCCTGAGTCAGGGCGGGTCTATCATATGGAGCACAATCCGCCCAAAGAACCGGGCAAGGATGACGTGACCGGCGAGGCGCTGATTCAGCGCGAGGACGACCAGGAGTCCACTGTACGTAATCGGCTCGCGGTCTATCATGATCAAACGGCGCCGCTGGTCGATTATTACCAGCAGTGGGCTAAAGAAGATCCCGAGGCGGCACCGCAATACCACCGCGTTGAAGGGGTTGGCAGCGTGGATGATATTACCCGTCAGGTCACCGAAGCGTTGAGTTAAGGCTTCCGGGCAAGCACTAGCCAATTCGTGATGGCCCGCCCAGTGCGGGCCATCGTCGTATGGGCAAGGCAAAGGTATAATGCCCGTCTACTTTTCACGAGTGCTGAATCGCTATGTCGCAATACCTTCTCGCCCTCGATGCCTCTTCAAGCGCCTGCTCCGCTGCCTTGCTGCGCCAGGACGCCGGCCACAGCGAGTGCGTCGCGCGCTTTGAAATGACACCGCGTGCGCATACCCGGCGGCTGTTGCCGATGGTCGATGAGGTCTTGGGCGACGCCCAGGTTACGTCAGGCCAACTGGATGCGGTTGCCTACGGCCGCGGCCCCGGTTCGTTTACCGGGCTGCGTATCGCTGCGGGGGCAGCGCAGGGCCTGGCATTTGGGCTGGATCGGCCGTTACTGGGTATCTCCACGCTTGAAGCGCTGGCACTCCAGGCCCATCGTCGCTATCACCTGCGCCATGTCGTGACTGCGCTGGATGCCCGCATGGGGGAGGTCTATGTGGCGACGTGGCACTGCTTGCATGACAGCGTGCGCCGTCAAGGCGACGAGGCCGTCCTCACGCCCGAAGCGGTGCAACTGCCCGACGAAGAAACCGACTGGGTTGGCGTCGGGAGCGGTTTTACGCTTTGGGAGCAGTTCAACACCCCGTTTCAGGCGGCAATGACGCACCATCTGACCGACCTTGAGCCGCGTGCCGAGGAAATGGCCTGGCTGGCCGCCCGGGACTTCGCTGACGGGTTGGGGCAGCCAGCCCACGCGGTGCAGCCGGTCTATCTGCGCAACCAGGTGGCGTGGAAAAAGCCGGCATGACGCTGCCCGATGTCGGCCAGTTGCCAGCCGGGTTAACGCTTGTCTATCGCGATGGGCAACTGGTGTTAACCGGCAATGAGCGGCAGTTCGGTAAGCCGCTCAGTGTTGATTTTGCGGCCGGGCGGGCTGCCCATCGGCGCCAATTTGGCGGCGGGCGTGGTCAGTTGGTGGCCAAGGCCTGCGGCCTGAACAAGGGGCTCAACCCGCACGTGGTCGATGCCACGGCCGGCCTGGGCCGCGATGCCTTTGTATTGGCAAGCCTGGGCGCGACGGTATTGCTGATCGAGCGCGTCCCGGCGATTGCGGCCCTGCTTGACGATGGCTTGTCCCGTGCAGCCAACATTGCCGACACCGCGCCCATCGCTTCGCGTATGACGTTGCGCCACGGGGATGCCGCTGAGGCACTGGCCGCGCTGGTAGCTGACGCTGCCTTTGATCCTGAGGTGGTCCATCTTGACCCCATGTTTCCCCACCGGGAAAAGTCTGCGCTGGTCAAAAAAGAGATGCGCCTGTTTCGCGAGCTGGCCGGTGACGACGACGATGCCCCCCGCCTGCTGGAAGCGGCTTTGGATGTGGCCACCCATCGCGTGGTGGTCAAACGACCGCGCAAGGCACCGCCGATTGCCGGGCCTGCACCCCAGCACACCCTGGAAGGCAAAACCAGTCGCTACGATATGTATGTCCACCGCGCCCTGACGCGCTAACGCTTACCAAGGAGGGGGAATGTCGTCGATCTGGCGCGAAGGCAATCGCTTTACCCTGCTTCCTGAGGCGTCGCGGTTTCTACCTGCAATGCTCGATGCCATTCATCATGCCCAGCACTATGTGCTGGTAGAGCTCTATTTGATGGCGTCAGGCAGATTGGCCGACCGGGTTATCGAGGCGCTCGTCCAGGCGGTCAATCGCGGGGTAACGGTGTGTCTGCTGCTGGACGGGTTTGGCTCGATGGGCTTGTCGAGCCAGGACCGGCGTCGCTTGATCAACGCGGGTGTTCAACTGCGCTTTTTTAACCCGCTGGGCTTTCACTCCCTGGCGCGCAACTTGAGCCGCGACCATCGCAAGATCGTGGTGGTCGATGGAGAGCTGGCGTTCACCGGTGGCTTTGGCGCGGTCGACGAGTTCCTTGATGCCTGGTATGAAATTGCGGTGCGGGTTGAAGGCCAGGTGGTGGCTGACTGGGAAAACCTGTTCAGGCGGTTGTGGCGGTCGCGACTGACGCGCCCTGACCAGGCGCAGGCGAGCAGCCAGCCATTGCCCGTCCAGCGCACGCCGCCATGTTTTGCCGACGGTGTGCGTGGACGCGTGATGTCGGCGAGGGGCTATCGCTACCAGGCCATTCGTTATTCGCTGTATCAACGGGTAAGACAGGCAAAGCAACAGCTGTGGCTGTGCACGCCCTATTTCGTACCCACCTTTCCCCTGCGTCGACGTCTGGTGCGCGCCGCCAGGCGCGGTGTCGACGTGCGACTGTTATTGCCGGGCGCCAAACATGACCACCCTGGCGTGCGTTATGCCGGGCAGCGCTTTTATCAGGCGATGCTCAAGGCCGGGGTACGCATCTATGAATTTCAGCCGACGTTTATCCACGCTAAGTTTGTGCTGGCTGACGAGTGGGTCAGTATCGGGTCGTGCAACTTCGACCATTGGAATCTGCACTGGAATCTCGAAGCGAACCAGGAGGTGGATGACCCGGGCCTGGCACAACAAGTACGCGAGCTCTTCGAGGGCCACTTCGCCGCCAGCGAGGAGGTGGACCCCGTAGCCTGGGCGGCGCGGCCCTGGAAGCAGCGCGCCAAGGAGTGGCTCTATGGGCTGCTGGATGCCTTGGCGACCCGGCTCAAGTAACTTAGCGGCGCTGTTTGCCCTTGGCGGGCGTTTTTCGGCGCGGCTTGGGCTTGGTGGTTTCCGGTGGCACGCGGTAGTGTAGATAAAGGTCGAGCACCAGCTCCGGTAACTGGGTCACCAGCGCTTCCTGGTGCTCAAGGTCGCCCGCCATTTCGGCCATATCGGGCTCGTCGTCAAACAGCCCCGACAGCAGCATGAAAGGCAGCAGTAGGGTGGCCGCGGTTTCCTCGTCATCCTGGAACCAGGCACTCTCATCGCAGAACACGCCTTCCATGAACCCGGCGCACCAATCGCCGATGGGCGTCTCTTCGGCGGGTATGCCGCCAAGGGTCAGTTCGAAGGGCAGTTCAGGCAAGCCACCCTGCTCTAGAACCGCCATGGCATTATCGCGTAGCAGCGTGAGCAGGTGGATAATGTCGTCGCGCTGCGCCTCGTCGGCATAACGGGGTTCGCCATGGAACAGCTCGGCGATCCACTGGGCAGGCGGCACTTCGCTGGGGCCGACGGCCAGCGCAACGAGAAATCCGTGCGCCGAAATCAGGTCCAGAGCATCTTCGTCGACCTGGTCCGACGCGAGAAAATCGTCCAGCCTGTCGAGTTGTTCATCGTCAAGCAGCGGCTGCGGCGGAGTCGCCTCTTCGGGCGGATGGGGACGCGCTGGCATAAGGGGCCTCATCAATGAGCAGCGGAAACAAACAGTCAAAATGACACAATGACGGCTAGTTTATCACTAATGACGACCACGCCACTCCCCCCTTGGCCCGATGCAACCCTTGCGGCCCTGACGACAGAGGCATTGCACCAGGCTGCCCGCGAGCGCGTCGAGCACGCTTGGCAACGTTGCCGCGAGGTCTATCCAGAGCTACCGCGTCCTGGGGTATGGTTTGACCTGCGCGGTGCTTCCGCCGGTCAGGCGCACCTTGGCCGCGGCGGATTAAGGTTCAATCCTGTGCTGCTGGATGAAAACCGAGGCGCGTTTTTCGACGAGGTTATCCCGCATGAAATGGCCCACTGGCTGGTGTTTCACCTCGCCGATGGCACCCGCTTGAAACCCCACGGACGCGAATGGAAAACCGTGATGCGCGACCTGTTCGGCCTGAAACCCAAGGTGACACATCGCTTTAACGTGGCACGGGCGCAGCCAGCTCCCTATCGCTACCGGTGCGGTTGTCGAGACCACCAGTTGACGCCTCGGCGTCATGCTTTGGTCGTAAAAGGTCGTCGCTATCGCTGTCGTCATTGTGCTGAGACCTTGGTCTACTGTGCTGGATGACGCCTGGATTCTTTGCTATAAGTTATTGTAATTAATGCCAAAAACGTTAATACCAATGTCTAAAGGGAAGGCCGGGCCGAGAGGTTTATGCTAGGGTGACAAATAGGTGGTGCCGGTAACGTTAAAAATAATATCGGCTACATTCCTTTAGAGAGTGCATTTCCACGGACAGAGGCAATTTCATGAGCGAACAGCAGAACGTCTATCCGGTGCGCGAAGATATCGCCGCCAACGCGTGGGCTGACGAAGCCACCTACCAGGCTATGTACCAGCAGTCGGTAGACGATCCGGAAGGCTTTTGGGCTGAACAGGCCAAGCGGCTTGACTGGATCAAGGCGCCGACCAAGATCAAGAGCACTTCCTTCGCGCGTGACAATGTCGATATTCGCTGGTTTGAAGACGGCCAGTTGAACGTCGCCGCCAACTGCCTGGACCGACACCTCGAAAAACGTGGTGATCAGACCGCGATCATCTGGGAAGGCGACGATCCCAGCGAGTCCAAGCACATCAGCTATCGTGAGCTTTACGAACGCACCAACCAGCTGGCCAACGGCCTGAAGGAATTGGGGGTCGGTAAAGGCGACACGGTCACCCTGTATATGCCGATGATTCCTGAAGCCGCCATGGCCATGCTCGCCTGTGCGCGCATTGGTGCGGTGCACTCGGTCGTGTTTGGCGGTTTCTCCCCCGACGCGGTGGCACAGCGGGTTATCGGGGCCGATTCCAAGCTGGTGATTACCGCCGATGAATCGGTGCGCGGTGGCAAGCAGGTACCGCTGAAAGACAACGTCGACGCCGCCCTGACTCGGGAAGGAACCAATGTCTGCCAGAATGTACTGGTGGTCAAGCGCACCGGCGGCGAGATCGAATGGAAAGAAGGCCGCGACCTGTGGTTTAGCGACCTGGTCGACAAGCAGTCCACCGAATGCGAGCCCGAAGCGATGGGCGCGGAAGACCCGCTGTTCATTCTTTACACCTCGGGTTCCACCGGCGCGCCCAAAGGGCTCAAGCACACCACCGGCGGGTACCTGACCTTTGCGGCGATGACTCACCAGTACGTGTTCGACTATCATGAAGGTGAGGTCTATTGGTGCACCGCCGATGTGGGCTGGGTTACCGGCCACAGCTATATTGTCTATGGCCCGCTGGCCAACGGCGCTACCACCCTGATGTTCGAGGGCGTGCCCAGCTACCCGACCCATGGCCGTTTGGGCGACATCGTCGACAAGCATAACGTCAATATCCTGTACACCGCACCGACCGCGGTGCGCGCCTTGATGGCCCACGGCGACAACGTCATGGACTCAAGCAAGCGCGATTCGCTGCGCCTGCTGGGCTCGGTGGGCGAGCCCATCAACCCCGAAGCCTGGGAATGGTTCTACCGCGTCATCGGTAACGAAAAGTGCCCGATCGTGGATACCTGGTGGCAGACCGAGACCGGCGGCATCATGATCTCGCCACTGCCCGGTGCCACACCGCTCAAGCCCGGCTCGGCGACCAAGCCGTTCTTTGGCGTTCAACCCGCGCTGGTGGACAACGAAGGCAACCTGCTTGAAGGCGCCACCGAAGGCAATCTGGTGATTCTGGATGCCTGGCCGGGGCAGGCGCGGTCAATCTGGGGCGACCACGATCGCTTCGTGCAGACCTATTTCTCCACTTACGACAACATGTACTTTACCGGTGACGGCTGTCGCCGTGACGAAGACGGCTATTACTGGATCACCGGGCGGGTTGACGACGTCCTTAACGTGTCGGGCCACCGCATGGGGACCGCCGAGATCGAATCGTCGCTGGTGGCCCACTCCGCGGTTGCCGAAGCCGCCGTGGTCGGCTTCCCTCACGATATCAAGGGTCAGGGTATCTACATTTACGTGACCTTGAACGACGAGATCGACCCGACGGATGAGTTGAAAAAAGAGCTGACCCAGTGGGTACGCAAGGATATCGGCCCCATTGCTTCACCGGATGTCATTCAGTGGGCACCGGGCCTACCCAAAACCCGCTCGGGCAAGATCATGCGCCGTATACTGCGCAAGATTGCCGCCAATGAATGCGACGGTTTGGGGGATACCAGTACGCTGGCCGATCCTTCGGTAGTGGATGAATTGATCGAGCATCGCGTTAATAAATAGCCTGTTCGCTGGCCCCGTCGTTCCCACGATGGGGCAGGTGATACACAACAGGCTGAGTGTTGGCCCGTTTTCCAAGGGCCAGAACGATCAGTGCCGGCCATCGCGCCGGCACTGCTTTGTTCGGCGTGATGAAGAATCCATTACAAATTGTGCATATGACGCTTGGGCATGGCTTAGCCCATGGGGTACCATGCCTTAACCGTATGTGCCCAGCGTCGCGGCAGCAGCAAACCCCGCTGCTTGAGGAACCGGAGGAATATCCATGGCAGTAGCCCACAAGTTTATCGTCGCAGACGACCATCCGCTGTTTCGTGCAGCACTCACCCAGGCGTTGCGCCAACTGGCCCCGCAGGCAGAAATCGTGGAAGCCGATACCATGGAGGCGACAATGGAGGTGGTCAACCGACACCCGGATGCTGACCTCATTCTGCTGGATCTGCACATGCCGGGCGCCCATGGTTTTTCGGGGCTTATCCAGCTGCGTGGGCAAATGCCTGATATCCCGGTGGCCGTCGTCTCGGGCAGCGACGAGCCCTATGTCGTGCGCCGTGCCATCGATTATGGCGCGTCAGGCTTTATTCCCAAATCATCATCGCTGCAGCTGATCGCTGAAGCGGTCAGCGAGATTTTGCAGGGTGAGGTGTGGCTACCCGAGGCATTGGCGGGCGTGCTGGAAGAAACCAGCGAGGAAGAGTCGCGTTTTGCCGAAGCGATTGCGTCGCTGACCCCCCAGCAGTTCCGGGTGCTCAACATGCTTACCGAAGGTCTGCTGAACAAGCAGATTGCCTACGAGCTGAACGTGTCCGAAGCGACCATCAAGGCGCACGTGACGGCCATTTTGCGTAAACTGGGCGTACACTCGCGCACGCAAGCCGTGATTGCAGCGCAGAAGCTGGAAGTCGAGCCGCCCAAAGTCGAGTCGTGACGGGCCTCTTCGCCTGGCGCTGAGCTGGCAGAGCGGCGCTTCGCGCCAAAAACCGCCTCCGTGGTCTTGCCACGGAGGCGGTTTCGTTCAAGCGGTCTTCCAGCTAGGCCTTGGTCGCTCGGCTGGCCTGGAGCGTGCGCGTCAAGAGCGCCCGCAGCGCCGCCGGGCGTACCGGCTTGAGCAGCAGCTGATACCCGGCGCGCTTGACCTCCTCGGCCACGGCTTCGGTGCGGTCGGCGGTAATCACGATACCGGGGACGGCAGTGGTCAAACGCTCGCTCAGGGCTTCAAGGGCCATCAGGCCGGTGACCTCGTTATCCAGATGGTAGTCGGCCAGAATGGCGTCCGGGTCGCCATCCATATTGCGCAGGATCGACTTGGCGCCGCCGATACTGGTGGCAGTGAAGACCTCGCAGCCCCAGCCACTGAGCATGGCGGTCATGCCCTCGAGAATCAGCGTTTCGTTGTCGATACATACGATGCGGGTCCCGGCCAGTTTGTTACCCGTGCGGCGTGGTCCCTGGTCCTGGTCGTCGGTGCGGGCTTCGCGGGCTTCAACGCGCGGCACGCTGACCGAGAACACCGTGCCGGTACCTTCCCAAGAGCGAACCTTGATCGGATGATCGAGCACACGACTCATGCGGTCGGCGATGGAAAGCCCAAGCCCGAGGCCTTTTTCGCTTTCCTTGTGCCGTGATACCTGATCGAGGCGACGGAACTCCTGGAAAATTTCGCTGAGCTTGGAGTCGGGAATCCCGGGGCCGCTGTCCCAGACTTCAATGACCAGCCGCTCGCCCTGGCGGCGACAGCCGAGCATGACACGGCCTTCCTGGGTATAGCGAATCGCGTTGGAAAGGAAGTTTTGCACAATACGGCGCAGCATCTGCGGATCCGAGTCGACCCACTGCTGGGTAGGCACCACGACCAGGTCCAGCCCGCGCTCATCGGCCATCACTTCAAACTCGGCGCGCAGCGGGCGGAAGATGTCGGCCAGTGCAAAGTGGCTGCGCCGAGGCGTCAGAGCGCCTGCGTCGAGCTTGGAGATGTCCAGCAGTGTACTGAGCAGCTCTTCCGCCGCCTGCAGCGAATTATCGATATGCCCAATGGTGCGTTGGGTATCCGGGACGGTGACATTTTGCATGAGCGCCGAGGTAAACAGCCGCGCGGCGTTAAGCGGCTGGAGCAGGTCGTGGCTCGCCGCCGCCAGGAAACGCGTCTTGGACGCGTTGGCATCTTCAGCCAGCTGCTTGGCCTGACGCAGTGCCTGTTCGGCTTCGGCGCGGACGCGGTTCTCCTGGCGCAAAGCCGCGTTGGCTTCCGAGAGCGCCTGGGT
The DNA here is from genome assembly GCF_900111305.1 of Vreelandella subterranea. GTDB lineage: Bacteria > Pseudomonadota > Gammaproteobacteria > Pseudomonadales > Halomonadaceae > Vreelandella > Vreelandella subterranea. The sequence continues at coordinate 209,112 of NZ_FOGS01000003.1, read as the reverse complement.
CCGCTCGCGCACGCGCTCCTCCAGGGTTTCATTGGTTTCCTTGAGGGCGACCTCTGCCTGACGGCGTTCGGTAATATCCTGATAAAGGGCAAAGAAACCCAGAATCGACTGGCTGTCACCGAAGTGGGGGGTATAGGTCACCAGCATGTGGCGCAGGGAGTCGCCCATGGGCATGGACACCTCGAAGCTGACGCGTTCGCCACCCAGGGTGAGGGCCACCCAGGGGGCTCTTTCCTGGGCCTGACGCCTGGGCAGCACGTCTTCGTAGCGTTTGCCGATCACGGCATTACGATCAATACCAAAGGCCTGTTCATAAGCACGGTTGGTGAACAGGTAACGACCTTCCTTATCGAAGTAGGCAATCAGGGCAGGAACGTTATCGGTGTAAATCCGGATATTGTTCTCTGAACGAATCAGCGCTTCCTCGATGCGTTTTTGCTGGGTAATATCCTGATAGGTGTACACAAAGCCGCCACCCGGCATGGGGTTGCCCTGCACCTCGAGCACGCTGCCATCCTGACGGTAGCGGACGTAGCGGTGGGGATGACCGTCGCGAATATTGTCCAGCAGCAGTTGGACATGTTCTTCAGGGTCGCCGGGGCCGTATTCGCCGTTGTGGGCGTTATAGCGGAAGATACGGTCTATTGGCGCGCCCACACGAATCAGGTGATCAGGGAAGCGAAACAGCTCGAGGTAGCGCTGATTCCACACCACCAGTCGCAGGTTCTGGTCGACAACGCTGATGCCCTGGTTGATGTTCTCGATGGTGGCCTGCAACAGAGCCCGGTTGAATTCGAGCACCTGGGAGGCTTCATCGACAATCGAGATGACGTCGGAAATACCGATGCCGCGTCCCTGGAGGGCAGAGTTGACCACGATCCGTGCAGAAGACGCCCCAAGCACAGAGGCCAGGAAGCGCTCGGTGAACTGGATAACATCGATAGAGGCTCGGGTGCTGTCATCCAGCGGTTTACCCGCACGTCTCGCGTAGTCTTCAAAGGCGCGGTCCACCTGACCCGCACCCAGGAAGCGTTCACAAAGCACCTTCAAGTCTCCCACCGTGGTCGCCCCGGTCCAGGGGCGGTTAACCGAGGTTTGACGGGTTTCAACGCTGTCGACGAAAAGCGACGCCTGAATGCGCTCGACCACGCGCTGGGACGTAACCTGGGAGATGAAGATATAGCTGAACAGATTAACCCCCAGGGACAGCATGACCCCATGGGTGAAACTGTCGCCCATATTCAGGCCGAACAGCGCCGTCGGCGACAGCCAGGCGAGCCCGAGAGGGCCGCCATCGAGCCAGTCGGCTGGCAGCACACCGGCGCTGATCATGGCGGGCATGAGCAGGCTGTAGATCCAAATGGCGAAGCCGGCGTTCATGCCGACGATCACCCCTAGCCGGTTACCGCGCTTCCAGTACAGGCCGCCGATCAGCGCAGGGGCAAACTGGGCCGCTGCCGCAAAGGACAGCATGCCAATCGACGCCAGTGACGTGAACTCGGCGATCATCTGGTAGAAGCCGTAGGCCATGGCCAAGACGGCGACGATGGTCAGGCGTCTCGCACGCAGGACCAGGCGACCGTAATCCCTCGCCTTGGTGTCGAACCAACGCAAGCGGAACAGTGCCGGGATCACGATTTCGTTGGAGATCATGATCGAAACGGCGACGGCCGCGACAATGACCATACCCGTGGCGGCGGAAAAGCCGCCGATGAACGTCAGCAGGGTGAGCCATTCATTGCCGGATGCCATCGACAGCGCCAGAACATAGGTGTCAGGCTCGACCGAGGAACCGGAAAACAGCATCAAGCCAGCCGCTGCCAGCGGGACGACAAAAAACGAGATCACGATCAGGTAGAGCGGAAACAGCCAGCGGGCTTTTGTCGCATCGTCGTGATGCGTGTTTTCAACCACCGCGACGTGAAACTGACGGGGCAGGCAAAGAATCGCCAGCATCGCCAGCAGGGTTTGCGCCCAGAAGCTTTGGCCGAAATCCTGATTGGCCAGTTGACGCTGAAGTTCCAACTGGGTCTCTGCATAGCCCATCAGCTCGCCCAGGCCGTCGAACATGCCCCAGGTGACAAATACGCCAAGCACCACGAAGGCGATCAGCTTGACCAGTGACTCGAAAGCGACGGCGTGGATCAGTCCCTCGTGGTGCTCGGTGGCGTCGGTGTGTCGCGTCCCGAACAGAATGGCAAAGATCGCCATCACCACGGCGACATAAAACGCAGTATCGCCAAACAGGGGCGCCTTGGTCATGTCGCCTTCCGCGGTCAGCACGCTGAACGTCGTCGAGACGGCTTTCAATTGCAGCGCGATGTAGGGCAGGGTGCCGACCAGGGCGACAAGGCTCGCGAAAGCCGCCAGCGACTGGGTTTTGCCGTAGCGCGAGGCAATGAAGTCGGCGATGGAGGTGACGTTCTGATGCTTGGCTACGCGGATCATTTTCGCGAGCACGGGCCAGAACAGTAAAAACGTCAGCACCGGTCCCACGAAAATACTGGCAAACGACCAGCCAGCGGTCGCCGCCTGGCCCACGGCACCGTAGAAGGTCCAGGAGGTGCAGTAAATCGCCAGGGCCAGGCTGTAGATAATGGGGCGACGGCGGCTTGACCCGACCATGCGAGCGCGACGGTCGCCGTACCAGGCGATACCGAATAGCACCGCGATATACACAAGCGATACCGCGACCAACAGTCCGCCATGAAACATAGCTGTCTCCCGCCTTATGCCTATCGTTCAAGCAACTGGAACCTACCCGTCAGGCGCACCATTCTAGGCGAAATAAGATTTGGCGTCAGGCGTGAGATAGGGGGGATTATGCGTTATCGCATACATGGGTCAGTAGCGGGGAGGTATCGCGCAGCGTCCGCATCCGGTCGATTTGCGGCTCCCGGGTTTCCGGCTCTAGGGGAATCAGTTCACGGCTATCGCAATTGAGCACATAGGGGTGGTGGGTAATCACATCGGTGTAGTGGCGTTCGAACTGGTACAGAATGAATTGCGCCACTCGCTCGTCATCGCTGCTACCCAGTTGAATGTTCTCGCTGTCGACGACGCTGAACTTGGTCGTCACCGGAAAGATGAAGGTCCACGGCCGCCAGACCTGTTGGCTGGTATCGCTGGAAATCACCTCGGCGGTGTCGGGAAGCTGCTGCTGCTTGTGCTCAAACCACGAATACTCCATATGGATCTGGTAGCTGATCATACCCAGCCCCCCGCAAACGGGCACAATCCACTTGGGTAATCGTTTACCGCTGAGCGTGCGCAGGAATAGGCCAACCCCTGCCGCTGCCAGGCCTGCAAATACCGCGGCAATCAGATGCCAAATCATAATACGTCCTTCTAAAAAGCCATCGGGCCTCCCGGAGGAAGCCCGATGGCGGGTCGATTCCAAAGCCTGCGACCCTTAGGGCCGCAGGTAGGGAATGATTATGACTTAATGGTCAACGGCAACGCCAGCGCCTTTCGGGTAGCGAACGCTTTCGACCAGATCCTGGATCTCCTGCGGAGGCTCGTTGGTCACCTTGCAGACCAGGAAGGCTACTGTGAAGTTGATCATTGCGCCGACCGCACCGAAGGACAGTGGCGAAATACCGAACAACCAGTTATCCGGGGTGTTTTCCAGCATGTTGGTGCCCGGAATGAACAGCCAGCCCAAGTAGGTGAAGATGTACAACAGGGTGCAGGCCAGGCCGGCCAGCATACCGGCTACGGCGCCTGAGTTGTTCATCTTCTTGGAGAAGATGCCCATCATCAGCGCGGGGAACAGTGACGCACCCGCGATACCGAAGGCCAGGGCCACCGTCTGAGCGGCAAACCCGGGTGGGTTGAGGCCAAGGTAGGTAGCTACCAGGATGGCGCCCGCCATGGAAATACGTGCGGCCAACATTTCACCCTTCTCGGTGATCTTGGGATTGATCATGGTCTTGATCAAATCGTGGCTGATGGCCGATGAGATTGCCAGCAGAAGACCGGCTGCCGTCGATAGCGCCGCGGCGATACCGCCCGCTGCAATCAAACCAATGACCCAGCCGGGCAGGTTGGCAATTTCAGGGTTGGCGAGTACAAGAATATCGTTATTGACGGTCAGTTCGTTACCTTCCCAGCCACGCGACTCAGCAATCTCGGCGTATTCTTCATTGCTGTCGTTGTAGATCTGGATGCGACCGTCATTGTTCTTGTCTTCGAAGTTGATGAGGCCGGTTTCTTCCCAGGTGCGGATCCAGCCAGGGCGCTCTTCGTAGATGAGTGCCTCTTCCGCCGCGGCGTCATAGTCTTCTACCTGCCCCGCCATTTCCGGGTAGATCGTCGTGGCGAGGTTCAAGCGCGCCATGGAACCAACCGCCGGTGCGGTGAGGTAAAGTAGCGCGATGAACACCAGCGCCCAGCCTGCCGACCAGCGTGCATCAGCAACTCTGGGGACGGTGAAAAAGCGAATGATGACGTGGGGAAGACCCGCCGTACCGACCATCAGCGACAGAGTAAACAGCACCATGTTGAGCTTGTTGTCGACATCGGCTGTATAGTCCCTGAAGCCCAGTGCGTTAACCACCTCATCGAGTTTCTGCAGTAGCGGCAGACCCGATTCGGTATGCGTGCTGAACATGCCGAACATCGGGATGGGATTGCCGGTCAACTGCATGGCGATGAAAACCGCGGGGATGGTATAGGCAATGATCAGGACGACGTACTGCGCCACCTGGGTATAGGTGATGCCCTTCATGCCGCCGAAAACGGCGTAGAGGAATACGATCGCTGCTGCAATCCAGATGCCTGCGGTGTTGGGCACCTCCAGGAAGCGCGAGAAGGCGACGCCCGCACCGGTCATCTGACCGATAACGTAAGTCACCGAGGCCACGATCAGGCAGATAACCGCCACCAAGCGGGCCGTGTTGCTGTAGAACCGGTCGCCGATGAAGTCGGGAACGGTAAACTTGCCGAACTTACGCAGGTAGGGCGCAAGCAGCATGGCGAGAATGACGTAGCCGCCGGTCCAGCCCATCAGGAAGGTGGAGTTGGCATAACCACCAGAGGCCAGCAGACCCGCCATTGAAATGAAGGACGCCGCCGACATCCAGTCCGCAGCGGTTGCCATCCCGTTGGTGATTGGATGGACCCCGCCGCCAGCGACATAGAAGTCTTTTGTCGACCCCGCACGTGCCCAGATCGCAATGCCTATATACAAGGCAAAGGAGGCACCTACGAAGAGCAGGTTGATTGCAAATTGGCTCATACCGGCTTACTCCCCTAGGCCAAATTTTTCGTCAAGCTTGTTCATTTTCCAGGCATAGAAAAAGATCAAGGCGATGAAGGTGAGAATTGACCCTTGCTGAGCAAACCAAAAGCCCAGATCGGTACCACCGACAGGGATTGAGGCCAGTAGCGGGCGAAAGAGAATAGCGCAGCCGTATGAGACGAATGCCCAGACCGCCAAGCATCCAATAATGGTACGGACGTTGGCTTTCCAGTATTCAGCAGCATTGGATTTGTCGTCTGCCATTGTGTTGCTCTCCACTAGTGGTTTTTAGGTTGGAAAGTTCACTCGGAATAGCGGTTGACCCACCAGGCCAATCGCACGTTTTTAGATCCACTCGCATTTTGTGATGTCATGAATCAGCCGTTCGTTAACACGTCACTTGGCCAAGGTGCATTTTGAGTGGTGCAACGACGTGCGATTACCCTGCATGACTCACTGACAATACTGGGCAATAAATGCAAAAAATAAATCCCAGACTTTGGTATCAATAAACTTTGGTGGTGATCAAAAGGTAGCCAATCACTTGAAAATGAGCCTTTTTGTGGGTTTTTTACACCAATGAGCAAAGTTTTATTAGTGACATGGGACGATGGTCTAGGTGGGGAGTATAGGGCGATGTTTGCTATGTTCTAAAGATGGTAAGCCGTTTTTTAAATACGTCTAAAAGCGACGGTTTATTTTGTCAGTGACACGCCGCCAACATAAGTAAAGCGTATTAGACATTAGCGCAATAATCCAAAGTAGTAGTTGCGAGACTGGCTGTGAAGAATGATTGAGTATAGTGGTTGAGAAGATTGGTCGAGAAGAGTAAGTGTGAGATGTAATTGAGACCGTCAGGCTTCCTGACGCCGCATTATGCTAACGAGGTCATGCCCATGGTAGATGTAGACCTTTCCCAGCCCCCGTTTTCACTGCTGGATGACGAGGGCAAGGATCACGTGCGTCGTGGCATGGACCTCGCCTATTTTGAACGCCACGATATTATTGTCGAGACAGGCCAGGCTGGCGAGTACGTCTATGTGATCCACAAGGGTGAGGTCGCTGAACTGGACCCTACCTTGCCGTCCTCCATGTCGCGTATCGGCCACTACACGGCAGGCGATTTATTTGGCGCTATCAGTATATTGAACGGTAAAAGTCGCTACCGCTTTCAAGCGGAGCAGGAATGCCTGTGCTACCTGATGCCCAAGGCGTTATTCAAGACGCTGTGCAAAGAGTACCCCGAGTTTAGCCAGTTCTTCCGCCAGTCGCTGGCTCATAAAGCTCGCCTGTTGACCGAAAAGCGCGCCGAAGGCGGCGTGACGATGGCGGGCTTCATGCTGGCCCGCGTCAGCGAATGCATGCGCGCACCGTTGCTGCTGCCCGCCAATGCGGATATCGACAAGGCCGTGCGCACGCTCAGCGATAGCCATGCCGACAGTTTGCTGGTCGAGGCCTCAGGCCGGACGGGTATGGTCACCAAGACCGACCTGCTCAATGCCATTGTGCTGTCGCAGCGTCCGGTGACCACGGCGCTTGCCGATATCGCCCAATATACCCTGGTGACGGTGAGGCCCGCTCAATACTTGTTTGAAGCGCTGGTCGGCATGACCCGCCACAAGGTGACGCGTGTCGTGGTGGTAGACGATAAACAGGTCGTCGGCGTGGTCGAGTTGACCGATGTGCTGAGCTATTTCTCCAGTCGCAGTTATGTGGTCAGCCTCCAGGTCGAGCAGGCCAATGACTTGACCGAGCTGGCAGCCGCCAGCCACCGCACCCCCGAACTGGTCAGCGCACTGATGGCCCAGGGCGTGAAGCTACGTTTTGCGATGGACCTGCTGGCGGCACTGAACGGTCGCATCATGAGCAAGGCCTGGGAGTTCACGATTGACGCGGCGCACCAGCAGGACAGTTGCATGATGGTCATGGGCAGTGAGGGTCGCGGTGAGCAAATTCTCAAGACCGATCAGGATAACGGGCTGATTCTCGCCGATGATGCTGACTGGCCAGCGGTGCAAGACGACATGCAGCGGCTTACCTCGACCTTGATCGAGCTGGGGTATCCGCCGTGTCCGGGCAATATCATGGTGTCGAACCCGGATTGGGTCGCCACGGTAAGTGAATGGAAAGGGCGCATTGCGCGCTGGGCTAGCGCGCGTGACGGCGACAGTCTGATGAAGCTGGCGATCATGCTCGACTCTCACGGTGTGGCCGGCAACCCGAGCCTGCTGGAAAGCGTGCGCGAAGAGCTGTTTGAGCGCTGCTCCCGGGATGAGTTGCTGCTGTCTTACTTCGCCCGCACCGCGCTGCGCTTTTCCACGCCGCTGACGCTGTTCGGTTCACTCAAGAAGCCCCAGCACGGTATCGATATCAAGAAAGGCGGCATCTTTCCCATTGTTCATGGCGTTCGTACTCTGGCGCTCGAGCGGCGTATTCATGCCACCTCGACGTTTGAGCGTCTGGATGCCCTGGCCGAGGACGGGCGACTCAACCGCCGTTTTGCCGATGACCTTGGCGAAGCCCTGGCGCTATTCAGCGAGTTGCGGCTCAAACGGCAGTTGGATGACCTCGCCAACGACGGCACCGATGACCAACAGGAGCGCTCCAACCGGGTCGTGGTGCAGGAATTATCGTCGTTGGAGCGCGATTTACTGCGCGAAGCGCTGCATATCGTCAAGGATTTCAAGCAGCGTCTTTCCCATCGTTACCACTTGGAGTATTCGTGATCAGTCGACACTACCTGGACGCCCCTTTCGCCTGGTTTGGTGGCATGCTGCGCAGAGGAAGCGAGCGCCGCCGCTATGCAGCATCTCCCTACGCGTGGCTCTTCCAGCCCTACCTGGGCAATGAACTGGTGGCATTGGCTTGCTTTGCCCACCATGGCGTCATGAGCGTAGCAGCGGTGACGCTGCGCCAGCACCAGGTGCTGACCAGTCGTGCCTGGGTGGCGGCGCTAAGGGAAGACGCGCGCGGAGGAAGTGATGCCGCCGAGCGTCGTCATCAGCTGCTGTATAGCGTCGAGGCCACTAAACCGCTGAACATTGAGAGTCTGCGCTCGCTGGTTGAGTTTATCGGCAATCGGCCAATCATTGGCTGGCAGCTCGATCAGCGTCTCGCCCCGCTTGAGCAGGCGCTGCGTGATCATTTGGGGTTCGGGCTGCCCAATGCCCGGGTGGATGTCACCAGACTGCACCAGCGCCATTTGCGGCGACTACATCCCCAGGCGGAACAGGAAGCCGAGCTGGCGCGTGCGCTTGACTGCTGGCAAGTGCCCAGCAAGCCCCCCCAGCAGGCGCTGGAAGACGCCACGGCCAGCGCGCTTCTGTACCTTCGCCTGCAGCGTAACGAGGTGGATACTGTTTCATAGCGGCCTGCGATTGGGTCATTGCGCTGGGAGTTGCTAGAATAACGGCTGCTTCTTTTACCATCGGCAGTGCGATTACCATGCAACATGATCCTGTTCATTTTGACCCGGCGTTGGCGACTGCCGACGCGGCACCCGGCTTATCCGACGCGGCTGACGCCTCGGAAGCCCACGATGCCAAACAAAAACGCGAGTTCAACAAGCTGCAAAAGCGGCTTCGCCGCGAAACGGGCAATGCGATTATCGACTATCGCATGATTAACGAAGGCGACCGCGTCATGGTCTGCCTGAGCGGTGGCAAGGATAGCTACACCATGCTTGAGATGCTGCTGAGCCTGCAGCGCAATGCGCCGGTCAACTTCTCGCTGATAGCCGTCAACATGGACCAGAAACAGCCGGGGTTTCCCGAGCATGTGCTGCCGACCTATCTCGAGCAACGCGAGGTGGATTACCATATTCTGGAACGTGATACCTACTCGGTGGTGAAAGAGAAAACCCCCGAGGGCAAAACCACCTGCGCGCTGTGTTCGCGCATGCGGCGCGGGTCGCTGTATGGCTTTGCCGAGGAAATCGGTGCGACCAAGATCGCTCTGGGGCATCACCGGGAAGATATTCTGGAAACGCTGTTTTTGAACATGTTTTTCGGCGGTAGTCTGAAATCGATGCCGCCCAAGCTGCTCTCCGACGATGGCAAGAACATCATCATCCGGCCCCTGGCCTATTGCAAGGAAGCGGATATTGCCGAGTACGCGCGCCTGATGGCGTTTCCCATTATCCCCTGCAACCTGTGCGGCTCCCAGCCCAATATGCAGCGGCAGGTGGTCAAGGAGATGCTGGCCGAGTGGAACAAGAAACACCCTGGCCGTCTGGAAAGCATGTTCAAAGCGGTCACCAACGTCGCGCCTTCACAGCTGGCTGATCGTGACCTGTTCGACTTTGCCGGGCTGGAAGCCAAGCAGGCGGAATTGCTAGCGGGGCGTATTCAGGCGTTTAACGTTGGTTAGCCACCTTCTTCTTCGGCGAGCCGCTGCAGCTTCGCCATGTCGAGGATCTGTACCTCACGACCGGAAACGGCGACCACCTCCTGCGACTGCAAGCGGCTGACAATCCGGCTGACGGTCTCGACGGCCAGGCCCAGGTAGTTGCCGATGTCGGCCCTGGGCATGGAAAGACGGAAGCTGTAGGGCGAGTACCCACGGCGGCGAAAACGATCGGAAAGCGTGACCAGAAAGGTCGCCAATCGCTGATCAGCGGTCTTGGCCGATAGCAGGCGCATCATGCGCCGGTCATTGCGCAGCTCCTTGCTCATGCTGCGGTATATCTGGCCGCGTAACTCGGGCAGCTTTTCAGACAGCCGGTCGAGGCGGTCAAAGGGAATCTCGCACACGGTGGTGGTCTCCAGGGCGATCACGCTGCCGGGGTAGTGCGGCTCATCGATCGCATCGAGCCCCACCAGCTCACTGGGGAGGTAAAAGTTGGTCAGCTGGTCATGCCCGCCACCTTCGCCGGTGATCTGCTTGAGGCTCCCGGAGCGCACCGCATAGACGCTGTTGAAGGCATCCCCCTGATGGAATAGAGCCTCGCCTTTCTTGAGTGGCGCGCGTCGCTGGATGATCGCGTCGAACTGATCGATATCCTCAAGCTCCAGTGCCAGCGGCAGGCACAGCGAACTCAAGCTGCAGGTCTGGCAGCGTGCTTCGTGCAGGGCGGCGCGCCGCCGATGCGTGGCGTCCAGCATGAGAGTCTCCAACAGAGATGGCGTGACCTCATTATGGAAGCTGGCGCCCATGAATAACAACCGCTAAACAATATTTGAGTAATGATGGCTGGCCTCAGAGGGCAAGCGTGCATCAAAGGCCATGGCCAGGTGGCGTATCAACAGACGGCCGATAGGCGTCACCTCGAGTCGATGTTCTCGGATATCGATCAACCCATCGTGCTGCGCCTGCGCCAGTGCGCTTAACGTTGATTGGAAATAGCCGCGCGCATCGATCTGCCAGTGTTCACTGAGCGTCGATAGGTCAAGCTGCATATCGCACATTAGCCGTTCGATGGCATCACGCCGGATCAGATCGTCTCGGCATAGCCGTATGCCGCGTAGTGTGGCCAACTGCCCCTGGTCGATCGCCGCCTGGTAGTGCCCAAGCTGGCTGTGATTTTGCGCGTAGCTGTCATCCAGACGTGAGATGGCGGAGACACCAAGGCCGATAAGGTCGCATTGGGCGTGGCTGGAATAGCCTTGAAAGTTGCGTTGCAGCGTACCGCGACGCTGGGCGATGGCCAGACTGTCGTCGGGCCGGGCAAAATGGTCCATACCGATATGCACGTAGCCAGCAGCCGTCAGCATTTCAATCGTGGTACGCAGCATCGCCAGCTTTTCGTCGCGACTGGGCAGCTCGGCATCAAGAATCCGTCGCTGCGGGGGGAATCGCTTTGGCAGGTGGGCGTAATTGAAGACCGACAGGCGTGCGGGGTTCAGTTCGATGATCTGGCGAAGGGTTTGCGCAAAGCTGTCGGCGGTTTGGCGTGGCAGGCCGTAAATCAGGTCGAGATTTAACGAACGGAAGCCCAGGCGGTGGGCTTCGTCCATCAAGGTTTCGGTCAGCGCCCGCGGCTGGGGGCGGTTGATCGCCTGCTGAACCTGTGGGTCGAGGTCTTGCACGCCCAGGCTCAAGCGATTGAACCCCAGTGACTGCAGATGACGCAGCGTCAATACATCGGCTTCCCGAGGGTCGATTTCGATGGCGTAGTCGCGCTCAGGATCGTCTGAAAGCCCGAAGTGGGCATCCAGCTTATCCACCAGTTCGCTCATCTGGTCGAGGGTCAGAAACGTCGGCGTGCCACCGCCCCAGTGGAGCTGCTCCACCGGGCGTCGGGTATCCAGGTTCTGCGCTGTCAGCGCCATTTCCTTGTCGAGCCCCGCGAGATAGGACGCGGCGAGCGCGGTGTTTTTTGTCGCGATCTTGTTGCACGCACAGTAAAAGCAGACGTTGCGGCAGAAGGGGATGTGCACATAAAGTGACAGCGGCCGTTGGGTCTGGTTACTGCGTTGCAGTGCCGCGCTGAAATCGTCGGCGGTAAACGATGGGTCAAAGGACAGCGCGGTGGGGTAGGACGTATAGCGCGGGCCGCTTCTCGCATAGCGATGGAGGCGGTCAGCGTCCCACACCGCCGCCGCGAGTGGATTACCCGGCGCTGATTGAGCTGAGTGAATGGGGGCAGGCATGAGGCAGGGCTCCAGGCTGAGTCTTGCGTCATGGTAGCGAGTGCCGCCCACGGCAACGTTGAGCCACGTCAAGAAAAAGCCCGTTAGCAGCAAACGGCACATAACAGGAGAGCGTGAGTTTGGACACGCAATGGCCAGAGGAAAAAGTCGTCAGCCAGCAGGCGCTGGCTGACGCGGTCGCCGAGCAGGCCGAAGGCTGTTTTTGGCGGGAAGGTCTGGGGCCTCTCAGGCTCTATGGTCAGGCAGACCTAGGCTGCCTGCTACTCGCCCATGGAGCAGGTGCCGGGCATCGGTCAGCCTTTATGCAGCAGTTTGCCAGTGCGCTCGCACGTAATGGCCTGCAGGTGATGACCTTTGACCTGGGCTACATGCAGCAAATGCAGGCGACGGGCAAGCGCCGCCCACCGCCCGTCATCCACCGAAGCGTTGCTGAGCTGGCGCATTGGTATGCGTGCCTGGCGCCGTTAACGGTCAAGCCGCTGTGGCTTGGGGGTAAATCCATGGGTGGCCGTGCCGCGAGCATGCTGGCAAGCGAGCAACCCTGCCCCGGGCTGGTGATCGCCGGTTATCCCTTTCATCCGCCCAAGGCGCCCGACAAGCTGCGCCTGGCGCACTGGTCGAGGGTTCAGGTGCCGGCGCTGATTCTCCAGGGGGAGCGCGACCCGCTGGGGAGCCGTGATCAAGTGGCGGGGTATACGCTACCGGATAACGCCCGCGTGGCCTGGCTGACCGATGGCGACCACGGCTTCAAGCCGCGTCGCGCATCGGGGCTTGATCAGACGATTTTGATTGACGAAGCCGCCGCTCTTGGGGCATCCTTCGTGCGCGCTCAAAGCCTGCAGTGAGGCGTCAGCCAAGCGTGCGTTTGAATCATGAGATGGGCCGGTACCTTAACGCGTATTTGTCCACAGTATTTGAACGTAGCGTGTTGACTTCCTTCGCATCTCCTGTAGAATGCAGCGCCACGTGACCAGCGGGTGGTTAGCTCAGTTGGGAGAGCACCAGCCTTACAAGCTGGGGGTCACTGGTTCGAACCCAGTACCACCCACCATCTCATGATGGCCTGGAAACGTTGCAGTAAGGAAAGCACCTAGCGTTAGCAGTGCGATACAGCGGACCGGTAGTTCAGTTGGTTAGAATGCCGGCCTGTCACGCCGGAGGTCGCGAGTTCGAGTCTCGTCCGGTCCGCCA
>NZ_FOGS01000003.1:0-195964 GCF_900111305.1 Vreelandella subterranea | reverse complement strand
GGACCGGTAGTTCAGTTGGTTAGAATGCCGGCCTGTCACGCCGGAGGTCGCGAGTTCGAGTCTCGTCCGGTCCGCCATTTCGCAGCTTTCATCTCAAGCAGCCAAGATTATCGGTTTTAGACCGAACGAATTTAAAAAAACCCCGGATCAATGATCCGGGGTTTTTCGTATGCGCTTGATACAGCTGCACTTGGTACAGCCGCTAGCTCAGGCAAGCGCGCTCACGCCCGCTTTGGCGACCTGCACGTCCTGGTCCGGTTTGACGCCGGAAATACCCACCGAGCCGACCACCTGGCCGTCGACGATGATCGGCACGCCGCCTGAGAGCAGCCCCTGAAGCGGTGCGGATACAAAGGCGGTGCGGCCGCCGTTGATCATTTCTTCAAAGACCTGGGTCTCTTTACGACCCACTGCCGCGCTGCGCGCTTTCTGGGTAGCCACATCGGCGCTGAAGGGGGCCGCGCCATCCAGGCGGCGCAGGGCAAGCAGGTGGCCGCCGTCATCAGCGACGGCAATGGTTACCGCCCAGCCATTGCTGTCGGCTTCTTTCTGGGCGGCATCAAGTACCTGGGTAACGTCTGCTTGGGATAAGACTGCTTTAGTTTGCATCAGGTTGTCCTTTGGTGGGTTTGCCGTTAAAAATGCCCGTGCCATTCGCTGGGCACGGGGTGATGTGTGGGATCAGTGTAACGCAGCATCGACGATTTCCACCCAGTGGCGAACCGGCGTGCGGTTGGCACCGGCCAGATGGGTTTGGCAGCCAATGTTGGCGGTAACAATCATTTCCGGGTTGCCCGCTTCCAGGGCGTTGAGTTTATTGTCGCGCAGCTGGGTGGCCAGTTCAGGCTGGGTAATCGAGTAGGTGCCCGCCGAGCCACAGCAGAGGTGAGCGTCCTGCACCGGGGTCAGCGCAAAGCCAAGCTTGGTCAGTACGCCTTCTACCGCGCCGTTGAGCTTCTGGGCGTGCTGCAGCGTACAGGGGCAGTGAAACGCCAGGCGCTGGCTGGCTTGCACATCCAGTGACTCAAGCGGTTCGTCGCGCAGCACTTCGACGATATCCTTTGCCAGGGCGCTGATTTTCTCAGCCTTGTCAGCATAGTCCGGGTCGTCTTTGAGCATTTCGCCATACTCTTTGACGAAGGCGCCGCAGCCGCTGGCGGTTTGCACGATGGCCTCGGCACCTTGCTCAACGTGTGGCCACCAGGCGTCAATATTGGCCCGCACCCGGGCGAGGCCAGCTTGCTGGGCATTGAGGTGGAAATCAATCGCCCCGCAGCAGCCCACCTCGGATACCGGCGTCACGCTGATGCCCAGACGGTCCAGAATCCGCGCGGTGGCGGCATTGGTGTTGGGCGATAACCCCGGCTGCACGCAGCCTTCCAGCATCAGTACCTGGCGGCTGTGCTGGGTGCTGGGTCGCTGACCCGCGTCGACCGGCGCGCCCGGCATCTTGCTGCGCAGCTTGCCGGGTACCAGTGGTTTGAAGGTTTGACCCAGCGCCAGCAGTGCCTTGAAGCGCTGCGGGTCGACCAGCATCTTGCGTAGTGCATAACGCTGCGCCCGTTCGGCCGCGGGTCGCGGTACGCGGCGTTCGATTTCAGCCCGGCCAATGTTGAGCAACTTGTGATATTCCACGCCGGACGGGCAGGTGGTCTCACAGTTAAGGCAGGTGAGGCAGCGGTCCAGGTGCAGGCGGGTTTCCTCGGTCACCTGATCGTCGTCATCACGACTCTCAAGCAGTTCCTTCATCAAGTAGATGCGCCCACGGGGGCCGTCGCGCTCATCGCCCAGCAACTGATAGGTCGGGCAGGTGGCGTTACAGAAGCCGCAGTGGACACAGGTGCGCAGCACCCGGTCGGCTTCCTGGATGTGCGGCTTTTCAAGGTCGGCATCGGTAAACTGCGTTTGCATGTCAGCTCTCCTGATTAAAACGCCGCATAGAGACGTCCCGGGTTAAAAATACCCTGGGCGTCCAGTTCTGCTTTCAAGTTACGGTGGTATTTCTCCACCACGCTGGGCAGCGGCGTGAAGGGGCTCTGCGCGCCACCCTGCGCATAGGGGGTATAGCAGGTGGCGTGGCCTCCAGCGGTGCGGCAGGCATCGCGCAGCGTATCGGCATCCAGCGAGGTCTTCACCCAGCGCTGGCTGCCGCCCCAGTCGTAGAGCATATCGGCGTCGTCGATATCCAGCGCCAGAGGCGGCGTGTTGGGGGGCAGCGACAGCCGCCACAGCGCCTGGCCTTCGCTTGGGGTGAAAAACGCGTGCTGATGGTCGCGCAACTGCTGCCAGAAGCTGGCATCAAGGTCGTCACCCCCCAGGCGTTCACGCGTGGCCTTCACCGAGCTATGGCCCCCTTCCAGGCGGATAAAAAGCTCGTCCTGGTGCCATGCCGCCGCGGTGATTGGCAGCGGCTGGCGGCCCAGTTCGGCGAGCTTTTTCAGCGCATCATCGATGCCCATGGACAAGCGCAGGCTGTGGCTGGCGCTGGGCAGCGGCAGTACCTTGAAGGAGATATCCGACAGCACGCCCAGCGTACCTTGGGCGCCTGCCATGAGGCGGGAGAAATCGTAACCGGCGACGTTCTTCATTACCTCGCCGCCAAAGCGCAGCAGTTTGCCTTCCTGGGTAATGACTCGTGTACCGAGCACGAAATCGCGAGCGGCGCCTGCCCAGGGGCGGCGTGGGCCGGAAAGCCCGGTAGCCACAGCGCCGCCGATGGTGCTGGCCTCGCCAAAGGCGGGGGGCTCGAAGGCGAGCATTTGGTGGTTCTTGGCCAATTCGGCGTCTAGCGCACTTAACCGGGTACCGGCGCGAACGGTGACCACCAGCTCGACCGGGTCATAGTCGACAATGCCGCTATGACCGGCAAGGTTGAGCGCCTGGCCTTCCACCGGGCGGCCATAAAAGGCCCGTGTGTCGCCGCCGACAATGCGCAGCGGGGTGCGGGAAGCATGGGCCTCGCGGACCTGGTCGCACAGCGCCTCGGCGATGTCGCCATCCGCAGTCTGAGTCACGGTGTTAGTCATGGTCTTTCCTAGCCAGGGTCTTTGCCTGGCGCATTAGAAACGTGGCAGTTCAGGATGCGGTAATTCGTTGTTATGGACATGCATCGCGCCGAACTCGGCGCAGCGCGCCAGAGTAGGAATGTTTTTACCCGGATTGAGCAGCCGCAGTGGATCAAACGCCGCTTTCAGGGCATGGAAAACGCTCAGCTCGTCGGGTTGAAACTGGCTGCACATCTGGTTGATCTTTTCCCGGCCTACGCCGTGCTCGCCGGTGATCGACCCGCCAGCGGCCACGCACAATTCCAGGATCTTGCCGCCGACGTCTTCCGCCAGCGCCAGTTCGCCCTCCTTGTTGGCATCGAACAGGATCAGCGGATGCATATTACCGTCGCCAGCGTGGAACACGTTGGCCACCAGCAAGCCGCTTTCTTCGGACAGCGCGGCAATGCCCTTGAGCACCCTGGGCAGTTCACGGCGGGGAATAGTGCCGTCCATGCAGTAGTAATCCGGCGACATCCGGCCAACCGCCGGGAAGGCATTCTTGCGGCCTGCCCAGAACTTGGCACGTTCGGCCTCATCGCGGGCCTGCTGAATGTCGGTGGCCCCGGCATCGGTGAGCACCCGGCGAACGGTATCGCAGTCGTCGTCCACATCGGCTTCCACGCCGTCGAGCTCGCATAGCAGGATGGCCTCGGCGTCCAGCGGATAGCCCGCCTTGACGAAATCCTCGGCAGCCTTGATAGCCAACTTGTCCATCATTTCCAGGCCGCCGGGAATAATGCCCGCGGCAATGATATCGCCCACTGCGCGACCTGCTTTCTCGACGTCGTCGAAGCTGGCCATCAGGACCTTGGCGGTTTCCGGCTTGGGCAGCAGCTTGACGGTGATCTCGGTGACGACCCCGAGCATGCCTTCGGAGCCGTTCATCAGCGCGAGCAGGTCAAAGCCGGGGGCATCCAGCGCCTCGGAGCCCAGCGTCATGTGTTCGCCTTCGATGGTCAGTATGTCGACGCGCATCACGTTGTGAACGGTCAGGCCGTATTTCAGGCAGTGAACGCCACCGGCGTTTTCCGCCACATTGCCACCAATCGAACAGGCGATTTGCGATGACGGGTCCGGCGCGTAGTAAAGCCCATAGGGGGCGGCGGCTTCGGAAATCGCCAGGTTGCGTACGCCGGGTTGCACCCTGGCCAGGCGAGCCTCAGGGTCGACATTGACAATCTGATTGAAGCGGGACATGACCAGCAGGACGCCCCGCTCAAGAGGCAGGGCACCGCCGGATAGCCCGGTGCCAGCGCCGCGGGTGACCACGGGAACGCTCAGCGCGTGGCAGCGTTTCAGCAAGCTTTCGACCTGTTCGAGGGTCTCTGGAAGGGCGACCAGCATCGGCAAAATACGGTAAGCCGCCAGGCCATCGCACTCAAACGGTCGAAGGTCCTCCTCGCGGTGGAGCAGAGTCAGCGAAGGCACTGCTTGCTGCAGGTCGGTCAACACCTCGGTTTTGTCGCGGCGAACCAGTTCGCCGTCGAGGCGCTCATCAAAGAGGATATTCATGATAGCTCCTGAAGATGAGGAGAGCATGGGAAGTCAGTGGCTCTATATTATGGAAAAGATTTCCACAAATCCATTCTGGTGGTGGAAAGCTTTTGCATAATGTCGCCGGGGTTCTCCCGGCGACGTTATGGGGTCGAGGATTACGATCCGACAAGCGCGTCGGTGACGCCGAGTACATAAAAGGCGATCAAGCCGATCAAGCCTGTGGCAACCAGGTAGTAGATCGTCGGCAGGATCGTCTTACGAATGGTAGCCCCTTCGCGGCCTAATAGCCCAACGGTTGCCGACGCAGCGACCACGTTATGAATCGCGATCATGTTACCGGCGGCTGCCCCAACGGCTTGCAGCGCCACCATCATGGCGGTGGACAGGCCAAGGGTTTCCGCGACGCTGAACTGGAATTCGGCCAGCATCAGGTTGGACACGGTGTTCGAGCCGGCAATAAAGGCGCCCATGGCACCGACGGCAGGTGCAAAGAACGGATAGATATCACCCACACCGCTGGCAACGGCCTGCGCCATCATAACCGGCATGGAGGCGATATCGGCGCCGTTAACCCCTGAGTTGATCAGAATCCGCACCATTGGCACGGTAAAGATCAGTACGAAGCCTGCACCGAAGATGGTCTTGGTCGACTCCGAGAGCGCCGCGCTCATGTTGCGTGTGCTCATCCGGTGCAGGAAGAAGGTAACGGCGACCACGGCGATGATGATACCGCCGGGCAGGTAAAGCGGCTCGATGCTGCCGCTGATGCCTTCTTCGCCGAGAATGTTCGACCAGCTCATGCTGATCGACGTCAGCGCCGCTTTCAGCGGTTCGATGGTGCGTGAAGCGACCAGGAAAACGGCCAGCAGCACATAAGGCACCCAGCCCTTGAAGGTCGACATCGGTGCCTGCCCGACAACGTCTTCAAGCTTGATCTGCAGGTTGCCGATCCACTCGTCGGGCCATGAGGTCGACTCGGGGAAGTCCCAGGTGTCCTTGGGCAGCAGAAAGCCTTTGCGTGCCGCCGGTACGACGATTGCGAGACCCACCATGGCACCGATCATGGACGGGAACTCTGGCCCCAGGAACACGCCCACCAGCATATACGGAACCACGAATGAAATACCCGTGAAAATAGCGAAGGGCACAATCGACAGACCCTCTTTCCACGACTTGTTGGCACCGAAGAAGCGCACCATGATCGTGACCAGAATCAGCGGCATCAGGATGCCGACAATGCCGTGGGTGATGGCCACACCACTGGTTACCTGCTGGAAAAATATATCCCAGGTGGAACCGGCGGCTTCGAGCTCTGAGGTAATGCTCGAGCGGTTAAGGCCGCTACCCACGCCCACCACGATAGGCGTGCCCACGGCACCGAACGATACCGGCGTGGACTGGATCATCATGCCGACCACAACCGCCGCCAGCGCCGGGAAGCCTAAAGCAACCATCAGCGGTGCCGCCACAGCCGCGGGGGTACCAAAGCCGGACGCCCCTTCGATAAAGCAGCCAAACAGCCAGGCAACGATCAACGCCTGGACGCGACGGTCAGGGCTGATGCCCGAAAAACCGTTACGAATAGCAGTGATACCACCCGAGTGCTTGAGCGTATTGAGAAGCAGGATGGCACCGAAAATAATCCACAACAGCCCCGCCGTCTGGATCAGCCCCTGGATAGTCGAAGCCACTATCCGCGAGAAAGACATATCCCAAGCGGTCAGGCCGATAATGGCCGCCGCAAGGAAGACGATAGGCATGGCGATCTTGGCGGGTATTTTAAAGCCAATGAGCAATATTCCCGCCAATAACAGCGGTGTGAATGCCAGAAGTGCAAGAAATGATTCATTCATGGGAAGAACTCTACTCCTTGTTGTTGATCGTTTACTCCACAATGATGACTCGCCGTATTCAAGGCATCAGATGTCAGGACGAAAGATACGGCGCCACCGATATAATGACTACTGGTGGAAAATTGGTAAGACCAATAATGATCAGTCCATATATTCGCTGATAACCTGAGGAATGTTGTTTAATTATTTGTTTTTATTTGCTTTTATTGAACCATATTAAGCAGCTGTACAGTGCTTCTCATTAGACTAATAGACAGTACGGTTAGCCTATCAAGCGCAAGTGCCATACCGCTGATCGTGGATGCTTGCGCCGTGGAAGACTTGCGGCCATGGTTAACAGGTTAAGCTGTCCTACCATGATGACCAACAGCAACGAGGAGACGATGACGGTGGCAATAAAACTCTATGATCTGTGCGGCCGCGACGAGCGACTACGTTTTTCCCCCTTCTGTTGGCGAGTGCGCATGGCGCTGGCCCACAAAGGCCTTGAATTTACCACGCAGCCCTGGCGGTTTCTTGAAAAGGACGCTATCGCCTTTGCCAATCACGACAAGGTGCCGGTGCTGGTGGATGGTGAGCAGGTAGTGACCGATAGCTTTGATATCATGCGCTACCTTGACGATGCCTACCCCCAGGCACCGCTTTTTGGCGAAGGGGCCAGCTATCAGCGGGCGCGGTTCTTCAAGCATTATGTTGAACGTAGCGTGACGCCAGCATTGTTCAGGATAGTCGCGCTCGACTTGCTGGCGGCGATCCATCCCGATGACCGCGACTATTTCCGTGAAACCCGCGAGGCGCGTTTTGGCTGCACGTTGGAAGCGCTTCACCAGCCAGAGCAGGGGCGTGGGCTGCTCAAGCAGGCGCTAGCCCCGGTTTACGCTCAATTGAAAGATGCCGACTTTATCGATGGCGATTCGCCAGCGGGCGCTGATTACCTGTTGTTTGGCAGCATGATGTGGGCGTATAGCGTGTCCCAAGAGCCGCTGGTTGAGGACGAAGACGAGGTGGATCAATGGTTTAAGCGTATGCTCGCAGTACACGATGGTATTGCGGGGAAGGCCACCACGGTACGGGACATCGCCTAGTCGAAAATTTATGTTGCACTGCACAAAATCGCCTGCTAACGTGTGGTGTAGCAGAGGCGCCGACCTTACTGATGTTCCCTTTTCAAGGCGCGCCTATGTCGTTTCTCACTTCAAGGAGATAGCGCGATGAATAAAGCCGCCGAAAAAGCCAGCCAGCAAGTCGAGTCCATCTTTGTATCGCCGATGCGTTCTTACACGCTGACAGCGCTGGACTATTACGATCAGATCGTTAGTGCGCAGCTTGATGCTGTTCGTGCCTACTCGGATCTGAGCATTGCCCAGGCTCGCACCTGGCTGGACGTGAAAGATGCCGACAGCTTCAAGAAGGCAATAGAAAGCCAGCAGAAAGCCACCAGCGATCTAATGGAGCGCATGAAGGGGGATGGCGAAAAAGTCACTTCCATCAGCCAAAGCTTCATGAAAGACAGCCAGAAAATGGCCGAAGACACTACCAAGAAAGCGGTAGAGACGGCCAAGCAGTAAGCCTGGTCACTATCGTTTAACCGCTTGGTTTAATGACTGCGCTCTTTTTAGAGCGCAGTTTTTTATGGCGGGTGCTGTATACAACCGGGTGATAGGCCGCCATGCCTATTGCTGCTGTTCCGCGGCCCGCGCACGCAGGCGCAGCCGTGCAATGCGGATAATTTGCTCGATGGCGGTTTTGCGCTCCGTGGCCACGTCGTTCTCAAGGCGCTTTGCGAATGCCTCCAAAATGGCGTGTCGGTCCAGCCCTTTCACGGCGATCACAAAAGGAAAGCCGAATCTTTCCTTGTAGTCGGCATTAAGCTGCTCGAAGCGGGCAAACTCTGCAGGCGTGCATTGATCAAGCCCCGCCCCTGCCTGTTCACTGGTGGAATCCTGGGTCAATTTACCTGCCATGGCGGCTTTGCCCGCAAGGTCGGGGTGTGCCTGTATAACGCGGATCTGCTGGTCGCTACCTGCCTGCTGCAGTTGAAGGCCCATCGCATCGGCCAGGGCATCCGGGTGGTCGTGTGCCGAGGTCAGGCCGGTTTCCCAGGCAGCCTGTGCGACCCAGGGGGAATGCTCATAGATATCGCCGTAGTGTTTGATGAAGGCGTCACGGGATAGTCCGCTCGGGCGGGGCTGAAGGCATAATTCGGCGGCAGGTGACGACATGGGGCGCTCCGGGCTAGGCTGAGAGTGGATGGCTCAATGTATACAATAAAACAAGCTGGCGGTACTCTAAAACCATCGACACACGACGCTTAAACCACGATACAAAAGCAACAAGGAGCCACCATGGGATATCTGACCACGCACGTGCTGGATACCGCACTCGGCTGCCCTGGTCAGGGTATTGCCATCGACATACTGCGGCTAATCGGCAGCGAGCGGCACCATCTGCGCACCGTGATCACCAATCAGGATGGCCGTTGTGATGCACCGCTTCTTGAAGGCGATGGCTTTACACCCGGCGAGTACGAGCTGTGCTTCCACGCCGGCGACTACCTCCGCGCCAAGGGCGTCGACGCCGCTGAACCGCGCTTTCTGGATGTCATTCCCATCCGCTTCGGCGTGGCGGATGCCGAGCAGCACTACCACGTACCGCTATTGCTCTCGCCCTATGGCTATTCCACCTACCGTGGCAGCTGATGGCGGAGGCCCTTGATGCAAGCATATTTGATAGAGTCGGTGAATGTCCTGCTGCGCTGGTTGCACGTGATTGCGGCCATCGCCTGGATCGGTGAATCCATCTATTTCGTGATGCTGGACAACAGCCTGCGCGCGCCAAAGGCAGCCGCGGACCGCGAGAAGGGGATTTTTGGCGAGATGTGGGCCGTCCATGGCGGCGGCTTCTACCATAACCAGAAGTACACCACGGCCCCCGACAAACTTCCCAACGACCTGCACTGGTCGTTCTGGAAAGCCTACACCACCTGGCTATCCGGGTTTGCCCTGTTCGTCATCCTCTACATGGCCAACCCTGGCTTCTACCTGATAAACCCGGATAGCCCCTGGCAGTGGGCGGCCACCATGTCAGGCTGGCAGGCCAATCTGCTGGCGCTGCTGTTCCTGCTCGGCGGCTGGGTGGTTTATAACGAACTGTGCAAACGCATCAGCCCCACCATGCAGCGCGACGGCCTGTTGAGCATCGCCGTGGCGCTGATGATGGTGGTGGTTGCCTATTTAAGCACCCAACTGTTTGGCGGGCGGGCCGCCTTCCTGCTCACCGGGGCGGTGATGGCCACCGCCATGTCGGCGAACGTGTTCTTCTGGATCATCCCCGGCCAGCGACGCATGGTGAAAGCCATGAAAGCCGGGGAATCGCCCAACCCGCTGGATGGCAAGCGTGGCAAGCAGCGTTCGGTGCACAACACCTATTTCACCTTGCCCGTGGTACTGCTGATGGTCAGCAACCACTACTCGTTCCTGTATTCCCATGAGCTTGCCTGGGTGGCGATGTCGCTGCTTATCCTGGCAGGCGCCGTTATCCGCCAGTTTTTTGTGCTGCTGCACGCTGGCAAGCGGCAGTGGGGCTACCCGGCGGCTGGCGTGGTGCTGATCGTCCTGGCGTTTGGGGTGGCCGCACCGGATTTGCGAACCGCTGAGCAGCCAGATCGTGACACCCAGGTCAGCGATACCGGCGACAATCAGATAGCGAGGCTGATCGAAGAGCACTGCGTACAGTGCCACGCCAGCAACCCCGAGCATGCCGGTTTCTCGGCGCCACCGGCCGATTACGCCTTCGATGACTGGGACGACATTCTGACCCACAAGGCGGCTATCCAGCAGGTGGTTGAAAGCCGCTACATGCCGCTAGGCAACATGACCAAGATGACCGACGAAGAACGCGCTACCATAGCCGCCTGGGATGAATGATCAATGAGGAGAGTCGATGAGTAATGCGCAGGCGGTCAAGCGATCGGCATCAAAAGCGGAAGGCGATGAGCGCCACGAGGCGATTTATCGCGCGGTCAGCGACGCGATTGTGGAACAGCGGCTCAAGCCCGGCGCGCGGCTGCGCGAAGATGCCCTGGCCGATGTGTTCGGCATCAGCCGCACCGGGATTCGCAAGATCTTGCAGCGCCTGGCGCTGGAGCAACTGGTCACCCTGACGCCGCGCCGCGGGGCCAGCGTCACCCGGCCCACCGCCGACGAAGCCAAGGACGTTTTCGACGCGCGCCAGTTGATCGAGTGCGGGTTAATGCCCGACGTGGCGCGGCGCATGGGGGAAAAAGAAGCAGCAGAGCTGCGCGACATGGCCAAGCGCGAGCGCCAGGCGTTGCGCAACGGCGAGCAAAGTGTGGCGATACGCCTTTCGGCGGATTTTCATGTTCGCATAGCGCAGCTTTCGGGCAATGCGACCCTCGCGGCCTTCGTGGAAAGCCTGTGTTCCCGCTCATCGCTGATCCTGGCCGTCTATGGCCATCCAGGCCATTTAGGCTGCGAATCCCACGACCACGACGACCTCATCGGCTATCTGGAAGCCGGCAACGGCGAGCGCGCAAGCGCGTTTATGAGTCGTCACCTGAAAGCCATTGAAGCCTCACTTTCGATGGTCGAGGAGGAAGAAAGCGCGCCCGATTTGCATCAAATATTTGGGGGGTGAAACGTCCTGGCATCCACCTGATATTACCGCCGCGAAGCGCAATGGTTTGGCCGCCAGCTTAGAGCTTTACCTTCAACATTGGTTAGTGAAGCTGATCAAAAACTTCCGGGTGCTGCTCAGCAATGCGCAGCAGGGCAATCGCAGGGCCCTGGGGCTCGCGCCGCCCCTGCTCCCAGTCCTGGAGGGTTCGTACGCTCACGCCCATTAGGCCTGCAAACGCCGATTGTGACATGTTCAACTTGAGTCTGATCAATTTAGGCGGGGAGGGCTCTGAAAGTTCATGCGTACGAAGCGCCAGCTTACCTTTCTTGAACTGCTTGATTTCATTGATGCCGTCAAGAATCTCCGCGCCAAGGTTTCTATTACTCATTTTTGATGGCCTCCGCTATCTGTTTGAGCACATGACCAGGAATACTGGCGCGCTCTGATTTACTGTACAGCGTGAGCATCCATATCTCGTGGTCAGATACCTTCCAATAGCAAATGGCTCTAATACCGCCACTCTTGCCTGACCCTGCTGATGCCCATCGAACCTTGCGCACACCACCTGAACCTTTTATAAGGTCGCCCGCATCCGGCTTCTGTAGAAGGTACGTTTGAAGCCCACGGTATTCCTCATCCGTGAGGTAGTCCGGCAATAGCTTGGTGAACGTGGAGGTTTCGATGAATAGCATTCTTAAAATATACGGCTATGCCGTATAAATATCAAGGATGGATCAGGGCGTCATGTCTTGGTTAAACACTTGAATGCGCATGGCCGACCAGGAGTTTCTGCTCCTAACCCCACAAATCTCCGCTATGCCAGTGAAGCATCTCAAAAGCCCTGTTGGTTCGCACTCACATTTCAGAGATCAGATTATTGGCGCTCTGGACATGGCGATTACAGGTGTTTGACGCCTTACACGCCCTTGAGCTTGAGTTCGAACAGCGAAATCACGTTGCGCCCCAAGGTGTTATTTAGTCTTCGTGAAACAACAAAAAGCGCCATCGGACGTTTGCCGATGGCGCTTGTTCGAGCCGCTAAGCCTTCAGTGACAGATCAAAAGCCTCAACCTGCCTTCGGCCCAGCAAGGGTGGGGGCTACCTTAAACTGCCGCATCAAGCCGTAGTAGAAAAGCCCGCCAAGGCCCGCGCCCATCAGCCAGCCGTAGCCATTCAGGCTTGCAAGCGCGGG
The DNA here is from genome assembly GCF_900111305.1 of Vreelandella subterranea. Lineage (GTDB taxonomy): Bacteria > Pseudomonadota > Gammaproteobacteria > Pseudomonadales > Halomonadaceae > Vreelandella > Vreelandella subterranea. Next base: position 183,737 of record NZ_FOGS01000003.1, on the reverse strand, counting down.
TACCAGCACGGTGGAAATCGAGAACAGTGCCGCTACGCCAAAAGCGATCAACGCCCGGGTATTCCAGCCGTTGGTGTAGTAGTAGGCACCGCCTGGGGCGGAGGAAAACAGCTCCTGCATATTCAAGTGCTGGCGCTTGATCAGGTAGTAGTCGACCACGATGATGCCGTAGAAGGGCGCGACGATGGCTCCGACCGCATTCACAAAGCCGGGTACGCCAATCTGGCTGATGACCGAGACCCACAACACGCCGACAAAAAACGCGATGATCGCCGTGATCAGGCCACCCATTTTGAAACTTACCTTGCTGGGAAACAGGTTGGCCAGGTCGTAGGCGGGTGGAATAAAGTTAGCCACCAGGTTGATCCCCACGGTGGCGGCGAAGAAGGTCAGGGCGGCGACGATGGTCAGTGCCAGGGTATCCACGCGCTCGACAATATCAGACGGGTTGGTCAATGCATCGCCGAACAAGACCAGCGTGCCTGCAGTGATGATCAACGCGATAAACGAGAAGAACGCCACGTTCAGCGGCAAGCCCAGCAGGTTGCCCAGCTTCATCTGGCGCTCGGTTTTCACAAAGCGGGTAAAGTCACCGAAATTGATTACCACCGCTGCGAAGTAGGCCACCATGGTGCCCACAATGGCCATGAAGGCGCTAACCGGGTGCGTGGTGGTATCGGCTTCACCACCGCTGAAAATCGTGTCGATCGCAGGTAATAATTCGCTGCCTGCCTTGACCCAGACAATGATCATGAGCGCGATCATCACCAGGTACACCAGCGGCCCGGCCCAGTTGAGGAAGTACTTGATGCGCTCGATACCCGCCCAGAAGATCATGATCTGGAATAGCCAGACGATGACAAAGGATACCCAGGCAATGCCGGATAATCCGAGGAAGGTGGCGCCGTCACCGCCGCCGAATAGCGCAGCCAGCAGCAGCGTCATGGCGGTCGAGGCAAAATAGGTTTGTACCCCGTACCAGAAGATCCCCACGATCGCCCGCAGCATCGCGGGCAGGTTGGCGCCGCGAATGCCCATGCTGGCGCGCACCATTACCGGAAAGGGAATGCCGTACTTGACGCTTGGCTTGCCGGTGAGGTTGACCAGAAACATGACGATCACCCCCGCCAGGATGATGGCGGCCATGACCGCCCAGCCGTTGAGGCCGTAGGTTAAAAACAGTGAAGCGGCCAGGGTGTAGCCAAACAGGCTCTGGATGTCGTTGGACCAGACGTTGAATATCTCGAACGCTCCCCAGTTGCGGTCCTGGGGTTTCAGTGGCGCAAGATCCCCGTTATACAGCGTGGGATCGATATGCTTGATATCCAGATCGCCGACGTCGTTACGCTTGTTCATGGCATTAGCTCTTGTAGTGGCAAAGGATTCATTGGTTAAAGCGCTGGCAGGCTGGCCAGTGCTTCATCAGCAGGAAGTAGGTCAGCCCGGCGGGAATCAGGCTGGCGTACCAGGAAACGGCTGAGAACAAAAGCGCCGCCACAATGCCCACGGCGGTGGCGATCAAGGCCGCCGCATTAACGCCTCGGTATGGGCCGCTGGCATCGTAAAGCTTGTCAATATCCAGCGTGCGGCGACGAATCACGTAATAATCCACCACCAGAATCGCGAAGATCGGGCCAAGGAAGGCAGAGTAGGTTTGCACGAAGAGCTGCAACCCTTCCGCAGACCCCGGCTGCACCAGCTTCCAGGGAAAGGTGGCGAATGCCAGCAGGCCGACGATCACGGTGGCCACGGGGAACTTGAGCTTGAAGATATCCATCAGCACGTAGGTGGGCGGAACGACATTGTTCAGCACGTTGGTCGTTACCTGGGCAAAGGCGATGAACAGTAGCGTGGTCATCAGCAGCGGAGTGTTATCCACGGCATTGGCGAAGACCTGGATGGGATCGGCGGTGCCGGTGGCTTCCGAGACCATGAAACCGATCAGCCCCATGAACAACGTGCAGGGCAGAATCGACATGGCGTAAAGCGTGGTCAACAAGCCCGGCCCCGAGCCGGTTTTATGCTCGCGGGAGTAGTCGCTGACGTTGAGCATCATGGTGCTGTAGATGCCCAGAAACAGCATGGTGGCGCCCCAGAACGGCATGCCCCAGGAGCCTTCCATGGTCAGCAGGTTTGCCGAGAGCTCATCGCCGTAGCGCTGAATGGTAGCCACAAACATGTAGACCAGTGACAGGAGAATGAACCCGCTGCCCAGGTTTTCCAGCCACTTGATGCCCTGAAAGCCGGTCACCGACAGAGCGATTTGCAGCAGTTGGAAGGTAATGAAGTAGAACACCAGATTATCAAAGCCAAACAGTGTCGCTGACACCATGTTCAGCGCCCCGGCGCCGATCCAGCTTTGAAACCCGTACCACACGATCGCCGGTACCGCCCGAACCAGCCCCGGCAGTCGGGTGCCCGCAAAGCCAAAGGCGCTGCGCGCCTGGACCATGAAGGGAATGCCGTATTTATAGCCAGCGGCACCGTTGAGCGCCAGGGCAATGCCGATTACAAAGCAGCCAATGGCAATCGCCAGCGTCGCCTGAATCAGGTTGAGCGTGCCGACCACGCTTGACCCCATGGCGAAGGTGCCGATGGACACGCAACCGCCAAACCAGGCAAGAAAGTAAGAGGCGCGCCCCATTATTCGCGTACTTTGGGGCGCGAGCGATTCGTCGCCTATGCTTTTCCGGCCGTCGCTGGGTGCGACGGTCGCTGGGTCGTCCGACGTCAGACCCGATGGTGATGCACTCATGGTGTGAACCTCGCAAGATGGCTGTTATTGACCCTCAGCGGTGCTGGGGATGCTTGCGGCTGGCGTGTGTTTTCGATGCGATCATTGTTATTGGCTGGCATCGTGATGGTGTTTGTGGGTTAACCTCCGGGCGGCAGCGTCAGGTTTGAAAAATCGGCAAACTGACCGGTAAACGGTTTGGGCCGCGGGTAAGCCAGGTCGCCGTGTTTGCTGGTAAAGAGCCCCAGGCCGATAAGGGATTCGGCAAGTTTGAGCCCTGCGCTGACCCCTTCGACAATGGGCAGTCCCACCTCGCGGCTGATTTCCTGGGTGAGGTTGGCCATGCCGCCGCAGCCCAGCACAATGGCGCCAATGCCGTCTTCATCGCGGGCTCGGCAGCATTCCTGCACGATGCGTCGATAGGCGGCTTCGGGGTGGTGTTCAAGGTCAAGAACGGGGATTTCGGCGGCGCGAATGCGTCGGCAGTGCTGCCGAAAGCCGTACTGTTCCAGCAGGTGCTCGGCAATGATGCCGGTGCGGCCAAGCGTGGTGACAATCGAAAACCGCGTGCTGATAAGCGTCGCCATATGAAAGGCGGCTTCGGCAATGCCCACCACCGGGGCTCGGGTCAGCTCGCGGGCGGCAAGCAGCCCAGGGTCGCCAAAACAGGCCACGACGTAGGCATCGATGTTACCTTCCTGCTCGCCCTTGATGACTTCCTGAGCGACGCCGACGGCGCTGATCGCCTCATCGAAGTGACTTTCAATCGACACCGGGCCTGCTTCTGGCTGGCAGGCGCTGACCTGTGTGCCCGTGGCAGCGTAGTCGTTGGCGGCACGGTAGATCGAGGCAGTCATCGAGGCCGTCGTATTGGGATTGATAAGGCGAATATGGGCCACCCGATTATCCTCTTGGTCGTGATATTTGAAGTTCAGGTAAACAATTTATCGATTATTGTATACAAAATAGGGCGGTTTTTTGCCAATCGCAAGTGCGGAATTGCGTCGAATATCAAGTTGTTAGTTGACCGATTGATCAACTTCTGGGCTTTTGGCGGCGTTTCTACGTACAAAAATGCTTCTGTCTCAAGCCAATAGCTGTGCTGTGCGTTGCGGTTAAGGTTTGATCGGGCTATTTTGTATACAAGTTAATAAAGCGTTGCTAATGATCACCTTACGTCGACGCATGTCAGGATTCATCCAAGGAGTCGTCTATGACACAGCCCCATTACCCTCGTGACTTGATCGGTTACGGGCGCAACCCGCCCCACGCCAACTGGCCCGGCAACGCCAAAATAGCGGTGCAGTTCGTACTCAACTACGAGGAGGGCGGCGAGAACTGCGTGCTGCATGGTGACTCAGGTTCCGAGCAGTTTCTGTCAGAAATCATCGGCGCACCGTCCTACCCTGATCGCCATCTGAGCATGGAGTCGATTTATGAATACGGCTCCCGCGCCGGGGTGTGGCGCATTCTGCGCGAGTTCGAGAAGCGCGATCTGCCGCTGACGGTGTTTGGCGTGGCCATGGCGCTTGAGCGCAACCCGGATGTCGCCCAGGCGTTCAAGGAACTGGGCCATGAGGTCGCCTGCCACGGCTACCGCTGGATTCACTACCAGGAAGTGCCCGAGCACGTTGAGCGTGAGCATCTACAGCAGGCCATGGAGATTTTTCAGCGTCTGTATGGAGAGAAACCGCTGGGCTGGTACACCGGCCGCGATAGCCCCAACACCCGGCGCCTGATGCTGGATGAAGGCGGTTTCCTTTACGATAGCGATTATTACGGCGACGACTTGCCTTTCTGGACCCAGGTAACCGATAGTCAGGGCAGTGATCATGATCACCTGATCGTGCCTTACACACTGGACAGCAATGACATGCGCTTTGCTGCCCCTCAGGGGTTTAATACCGCGGATCACTTTTTCACCTACCTGCGGGATGCCTTCGATGTGCTCTACGCGGAAGGGGAAGAGGCGCCCAAGATGCTATCCATTGGTATGCACTGCCGTTTATTGGGCCGCCCAGGACGTTTCCGTGCCCTGCAGCGCTTTTTGGATCACATTGAAACCCACGACCGCGTTTGGGTGGCCCGGCGGGTCGATATCGCCCGCCATTGGGCGGCACACCACCCGGCGCCCGCACGCTAACCAAATAGTTCAAACAGGATGCCATGACGCCGCATATCGGACAGCGAATTACCGCCCAGTTTGACGCGCTAAGTGCCCAGGAGCAGCGCGTGGCAAGCTTTATCCTCGATCACTTCGATGATCTGGCGGTATACAGCGCCGCCGATTTGGCGCGCTTGACCGGGGTCTCCAAGTCGACGGTCAGTCGCCTTTTCAAGCGGTTGGGGTTCGAAAGCTACCGCAGCGTTAAAGACCACGCCCGCCAACTGCGCAACCTGGGGGTGCCGTTGGTGATCGATGCCAATGCCATGCAGGATGAAGCGGGCGCGCCATTTCAACGCCATTTGCAGCGTGAGCAGGATAACCTGCAGCGCTGCCTGAATGGCATCGCGGCGGATCAGTTTGCCGCGCTGGTAGAACGCCTGGCTAACGCGCGGCATGTGGTCATGATCGGGTTCCGTAACAGCTATCCCTTGGCGCTGCATTTTCGCCAGCAGTTGATTCAGGCGCGCGCCCAGGTGCGGGTGGCCCCTCAACCCAACCAATCGTTGGCTGAAGAGATTGTCGATCTCAACGATCAGGATGTGGTGGTGCTGTTTGGCTTTCGCCGCCGTCCGGCAGCATTTGCCTCGCTGGTGAATGCCCTCGAGCGATCGCCTGCCAAGGTGGCGCTGATCGCCGACCCCACTGCGGTAAATTTTGCCTCCCAGGTTGACTGGCTGATGGAAGCACCGCTGGAAAGCCTCTCGGCATTTGACAGTTACGCCACGGCCAATAGCCTGATCTGCCTGCTCGCCAACGGCGTTTTGCATCGTCGTCTTGGTGAGGGACGAGAGCGGATCAGTGCGATCAGCGATAGTTACGCCGACCTTAGTGAACTGGAGTCACCCATCATGAGTGTTGATTGGAACGCCCAGTAGATGTCCCTCCTGTCGTAGTGCATACCGTTCTTATGTTGGGTTGAAACTGCACCAACACCATGCGGGCCTCCTTCCTTCCTGGCGCAGCGACCGCAGCGTCATCGCCCGTGGTTTCAATAAAGTGCTGTTATAAATGTGGTTAGCGACTTCTGGCATCGCAATTGCTTTTATGTGAGCAGGTGAAACGAAAGTTTCTTGTGTCTACTTTATGAAACAAAGCTTTCATTAGCCTTACGTGAATTGCCGCTTCGGCTTATGACAGACAACGCATCACTAAAAAAACGCATCCCTGCCAGGAGAGTCCTATGAAATTGTTATCGCAGCGTCTCAACCACGCTTTTAATGGCCGCTTAAAGCGACTGCAGTCCGGCATTATAGCAACGGGCTTGAGTGCCGCTGTTGCGTTAGGGGCTGTCGCCACAAGCCCGGACGTTCAGGCGGATGCCCTTGAGGATATCGAGTCCCGGGGGACTGTTCGCATTGCCGTGCCGCAGGATTTTCCGCCATTCGGCTCGGTGGGTACCGACCTGGAGCCGCGTGGCTACGATATCGATATGGCCAACTACCTCGCCGACGAGATGGGCGTGGAGCTTGAATTGATTACCGTGACCAGCGCCAACCGCATTCCCTATTTACAGACCGGTCAGGCGGACTTGGTGATTTCCAGCCTGGGTAAGAACCCGGAACGCGAAGCGGCGATTGATTTTTCAGATGCCTACGCGCCGTTCTTCTTGGGTGTGTTCAGCGCCGATGAAGATGAAAACGTGGAGAGCCCGGAAGGCCTGGCCGATAAAACCATTGGTGTAACCCGTGGTGCTGTGGAAGACATGGAACTTTCCGAGATCGCCCCGGATTCCACCACGGTGCAGCGCTTTGAAGATAACGCCACCACCATTTCTGCGTTTCTTTCCGGGCAGGTCGACTATGTCGCCACCGGGAACGTGGTAGCGGCCGAGATCGCCGAGCGCAACAGCGACCGAGCGCCCTCGCTGGTGTATCAGTTGAAAGATTCACCCTGCTACGTGGGTATGAACAAGAACGAACCGGCGTTGATGGAAGAGGTGAACCGCCTGATCGCCCAGGCGCTTGAAGATGGCACCTTAAACGAGATGTCCCAGCGCTGGTTCAGTGCCGACCTGCCTGAAAACTTCGGTAGCTGAGGGGCATCATGGGGCCAACACTCGATTTTCTTACCCTGTTGCCCTACGTCAGTGAGCTGCTCAAAGGTCTTACCACCACGGTCATCTTGACCGTGGTGACCACCTTGACGGGGCTGGCACTGGCGGTGGTCGTGGCCTACATGCGTGCGAACGCGCAGCCCTGGGTGCGTTGGGGGCTCGGCGGTTACGTCGAATTGACCCGTAACACACCCTTTATCGTGCAACTGTTTTTTATCTTCTTCGGGCTACCGGGGCTCGGCATCAAAATCGATGCCATTACCGCGGCGTTTATCGCCATGACGCTCAACCTGGCTGCCTACAGCGCCGAGATACTACGTGCCGGTATCAGTGCCACGGCCAAAGGGCAGCTGGAGGCCGGGCGGGCGCTGGGCATGACCACGCTGCAAAGCTATCGCCACGTGGTGCTGGTGCCCGCCTTTGCGCGTGTTTACCCCGCGCTCATCAGCCAGTCGATTATCGTCATGCTGGGTTCGGCGGTGGTGTCGCAGATTTCGGTGTTTGATCTGACCTACGCGGCGAACTTTATCCAGTCGCGCAACTTCCGCAGTTTTGAAGTCTACCTGCTGATCACGTTGATCTATCTGCTGCTCGCCTTTGGCATGCGGCGTAGCTTCATGCTGGTGGGCAAGCGCGTATTCGCCTATCAGCAAGGAGAGCAACGATGATCGAGTTCACCTTCTGGGATATTTTGCGCAACCTGCTGCTGGCGACTCGCTGGACCATCTTGCTATCGCTGATCGCGTTTGTCGGTGGCGCCACGGTGGGGTTGCTTTTGACCTTCATGCGCCTTTCCAGCAACCGCTGGCTGCAACGTTTGACCTCACTTTATGTCGACCTTTTCCAGGGCACGCCGCTGCTGATGCAGCTGTTTCTGATCTTCTTTGGCGCCGCCGCCATGGGCCATCAGATTTCAGCCTGGCTTGCGGCCTCCATTGCGCTCACGCTATTCACCAGCGCCTTTCTTTGCGACATCTGGCGGGGGTGCCTGGAGGCGGTGGCCAAAGGGCAGTGGCATGCATCGCAGGTGCTGGGGATGAACTATTTCCAGACCATGCGGCATGTGATTCTGCCCCAGGCGCTGCGCCTGTCCATTCCGCCCACGGTGGGGTTCTCTGTGCAGGTCATCAAAGGCACGGCACTGGCGTCCATCATCGGTTTTGTCGAGCTGACCAAGGCCGGCACCATGCTCAACAACGCCACCTTTGAACCCTTCACCATCTTTGCCCTCGTGGCCCTTCTTTACTTCGCGCTGTGCTACCCGCTTTCCTGCTATGCGCGCTATCTGGAGAAAAAGCTCTATGACGCTGGTCTGCGTTGATAACGTTCATAAAGCCTTTGGCGACCTGGAAGTGCTGAAAGGCATTAACCTTTCGGTTGCGCAAGGCGAAGTCGTCGCCATTATTGGCCGCAGCGGCTCGGGTAAAAGCACCCTGCTGCGCTGCCTGAATCAGCTCGAAAAACACGACAGCGGCCAGATCACCATTGCCGATAAAAAGCTTGATGCGGCTTCCATGTCGCCCAAGGAACTGAGTGAAAATGTCGGCATGGTGTTCCAGAGCTTCAACCTGTTTCCCCATAAGACCGTGGGTGAAAACGTCTGCCTGGCGCCCATCGTGGTGCGCGGCGAGGGAAAGGCTGACGTTGAAAAAATCGCTCATGAAGTGCTTGAGAAAGTCGGCCTCTCGGATAAATACGATGCTTACCCGGCGCAGCTTTCCGGTGGTCAGCAGCAGCGCGTTGCCATTGCCCGGGCGCTCGCCATGCGCCCCAAGGTGATGCTATGCGACGAGGTGACCTCGGCGCTTGACCCGGAACTGGTCGGCGAGGTGCTGCGCGTACTGGAAACGCTGGCGGCCGAAGGCATGACGCTGATTCTGGTCACCCACGAAATGAGCTTTGCCCGTGACGTGGCCGATCGCGTGGTGTTCATGCACGAGGGACGCATCCACGAAGAGGGGGCACCTGGCGAGCTGTTTGCCGCGCCTCAAACGGCCGAATTGAAGCAGTTCATCTCGGCGGTCCTCTAGCGTAATATCGTATACAAGGACGCATACATAACAATGCTGCGCTGGCTGGCGCAGCCCATGACATATCGCTAGCTGACGAGGATAAAATGCCCGAAACGCCTTCTCCTACCTACTACGCGCCCACCGGCGGGCATCCGCCGCAAACCCAGATAACCGCAGACCGTGCTGTGTTTACTGAAGCCTACGCGCTGATCCCCAAGGGCGTGATGCGCGATATCGTCACCAGTAATCTGCCGTTCTGGGAAGGTACCCGGCTGTGGGTGCTGGCGCGGCCGCTGTCCGGGTTTGCCGAGACCTTCTCCCAATACATCATGGAAGTGCAGCCGGAGGGTGGCAGCGACAAGCCGGAGTTGGACCCTCAGGCCGAAGGCGTGCTGTTCGTGGTCGACGGGGAGTTAACCCTCACGCTGGCAGGCGAGCGCCATACCATGCGACCCGGTGGCTATGCGTTTATCCCGCCGGGTAGCCATTGGCAGGTGCGCAACGAAAGCCGTGAGCCGGTGCGCTTTCACTGGCTGCGCAAGGCCTACGAGTATGTGGAAGGGCTGGAGGTGCCCAAGGCGTTTGTCACCAACGAGCAGGATATAGACCCCATCGAAATGCCCGGCACCGAAGGCCGCTGGGCGACCACGCGCTTTGTCGACCCGGCGGATGTTCGCCACGATATGCACGTCAATATCGTCACCTTCCAGCCCGGCGGCGTGATTCCTTTCGATGAAACCCATGTCATGGAACACGGCCTTTACGTGCTGGAGGGCAAGGCGGTCTATCACCTCAATCAAAACTGGGTGGAAGTCGAAGCCGGGGATTTCATGTGGCTACGTGCCTTCTGCCCCCAGGCCTGCTACGCCGCTGGCCCAGGGCCGTTCAGGTACTTGTTGTATAAAGATGTCAATCGGCATGCCTCTCTTAAACTGTCATCTCGCTAAGGAGCCGCAATGCTGGAACTCAAAGCCGAGCCGTTGACGCCGGAGGCCTTTGCCCCTTTTGGCGATGTGATCGATGCGCGTACTTCCGCGTCGTTTCCCATTAATGCCGGGCGCACCCAGCGCCACCATGACTTGGCCAAGGTGGAAACCCTGGGCGAAAACGCCCGTACCCTGATTAACATCTTCGTCAGCCAGCCGGTCACTCTGCCGTTGGAACTCACCTTCCTGGAGCGGCACCCGCAGGGCAGCCAGGCGTTTATGCCGCTGCATGAAGAACGGTTTATTGTCGTGGTCGCCCCGCCGGGAGAGCTTATTAAGCCTGGCGATGTGCGCGCCTTTGTGACCGATGGCCGACAGGGGGTGAACTACCACGCGGGCACCTGGCACGCCATTCAATCGGTGCTGGACCGCGAAGGCGAGTTTTTGGTGGTGGACCGGGGCGGCGATGGCAATAACTGTGACGAATATTCGTTGTCGTTGCGGATTCACCTCGCCGATTAACTTGCGGTGTTGCATAGCGGTCATGTTTCGAGCGTTATACTGTTAGGCTAGTGATCATCAACGTCAAGCGCCTGGGAGCTTTATGAACGCACTGCACCATTCCTCCATCCGCCGCACCAAAATCGTCGCCACCTTGGGGCCCGCAAGCGACCGCGAGGGCGTGCTGGATGCCATGCTCGCCGCGGGCGTCGATGTGGTGCGGCTGAACTTTTCCCACGGCAGCGCCGAGGATCATCGGCGCCGACTTCAAGAAGTGCGTAAAGCTGCCGCCAAGCTGGGCAGAAGTGTGGCCGCACTGGGTGACCTCCAGGGGCCGAAGATCCGCGTCGCGCGCTTCAAAGAGGGCGCGGTCACCCTTAAGGAAGGTCAGCCGTTTATTCTCGATATGGCAATGGACGGCGAGGCGGGCGACAGCGCCCGGGTCGGTTGCGACTACAAGACGCTTGCCGATGACGTGGTGGCGGGCGACCGCTTGTTGCTCGACGATGGCCGTGTGGTGCTGGATGTCACCGGCGTCGAGGGCACGCAGATTCACACCCAGGTCGTGGTGGGCGGCAAGCTCTCCAACAACAAGGGCATTAACAAGCAGGGCGGTGGGCTCTCGGCCCCGGCCCTCACCGAGAAAGACAAGGAAGACCTGAAAACGGCGGTCGAGATCGGTGTGGATTACCTGGCCATCTCCTTCCCGCGCTCAGCCGACGACATGCTCGAGGCACGTCGCCTGCTGGGGGAGGCAGGGAAAGATATCGGCCTGGTTGCCAAGGTGGAGCGCGCCGAGGCGGTGGCCGATGACGCCACGCTGGATGGCATTATCGAAGCCTCCGAGGCGGTGATGGTTGCGCGTGGCGACCTGGGCGTCGAGATTGGCGATGCCCAGCTGGTGGGCGTGCAAAAGCGCATGATCAAGCGTGCGCGTACGCTCAACCGCGCGGTTATCACGGCCACGCAAATGATGGAAAGCATGATTGCGTCACCGTTGCCAACGCGTGCCGAGGTGTTCGACGTGGCCAACGCCGTGCTGGACGGCAGCGACGCGGTGATGCTTTCGGCGGAAACCGCTGCGGGGGATTATCCCGTCGAGACCGTCGACGCCATGGCACGGGTATGCCTGGGGGCCGAGCGCGAAAAAACCGCCCAGGAGTCGGGCCACCGCATCCACGAAGGTTTCACCCGCCCGGACGAGACCATTGCGCTCTCCGCCATGTACGCGGCCAACCACATGCAAGGTGTCACAGCCATCGCCTGTATGACCTCGTCGGGCTATACCCCGCTGATTGCCTCGCGAATCCGCTCGGGGCTGCCGATTGTCGGTCTGGCGCATAACCCCATCGCCCAGCGGCGCATGGCGCTCTACCGCGGTGTGGTATCACTGCCGTTTGATACCTCTGAAATGAGTGCCACGGAGCTTAATGACCGCGCCCTTGAGCTGTTGGTAAAACAGGGGGTCGCCAAGCCTGGCGATTACGTGATTCTGACCCGCGGTGATCATATGAATGCTCATGGCGGTACCAACACCATGAAAGTGATGGAGATTACCGAACAACACCTTCCCCCACAGGCGGGCTAAGCGTGCGTGGCGTGTGTGGGTGTGGCCTGTGGATGGCGTGGCTGCTGGCGGTGGCGATGCCCGCCTCGGCGGGGACTGCAACGGTGGCGGCGGCGTCGGATTTGCAGTTTGCGCTGACGGAGGCCGCCGAACGCTTCGAGCATGAAACCGGCCACACGCTACGGCTGAACTTTGGCTCGTCGGGCAATTTTCGCCGCCAGATTGCCCAGGGCGCGCCCTTCGAGCTTTTTCTCTCCGCCGATGAGCGCTACGTAGAAGCGCTGCACGACGAGGGTTATACCCTTGATGAGGGGGTGATTTATGCCGTCGGGCGTTTGGTATGGCTGCAGCGGGCGGGGCAAGGCGAGGCGCCTGGCGAAGACATGCCATTGGCCGGGGTTGAAAAGGCGCTGGCGCGCTATGCGAACGGTGAACGGCCGCGCATTGCGCTTGCCAATCCCGAGCACGCACCCTATGGCGTTGCCGCGAAGCAAGCGCTTACCCATGCGGGGCTGTGGTCTCAAACCGAACCGCTGCGGGTGCTGGGCGAAAACGTTTCCCAGGCGGCGCAGTTCGCGCTTTCCGACGACGCCCAAGGCGGACTGGTGGCCTATTCACTGGCGCTGGCGCCGCCGTTAGCGGAGCGAAGTGAGTACATGCTCATTCCTGAGGGCTGGCATGAGCCACTGCGCCAGCGCATGGTGCTCACCCGCCAAGCGGGCGAGGCAGCGCAGGCCTTCTATGCCTGGCTCCAGCAGGCAGAGGGGCGGGCGATCTTTCAACACTATGGGTTTAGTACAGACTGATGGATTGGTCGGCGCTTTTTGTGTCATTCCGCCTGGCGGCGCTGACGTGTGCTTTTTTGCTGCCCTTGGGGATCTTTCTGGGCCGCTGGTTAGCGAGTGCCCGCTTTCGCGGCAAAGGCCTTTGCGAGGCGCTGGTGGCACTGCCGCTGGTGCTGCCGCCAACCGTATTGGGGTTTTATCTGCTGCAGAGTTTTGGCCGCGAAGCGCCGGTCGGCCAGCTATGGATGTCGCTCACTGGCGGGGGGCTCAACTTCACCTTCAGCGGTATCCTGCTGGCCTCACTGGTCGCCAACCTGCCCTTTGCCGTGCAGCCGATTCAGCGCGCCTTTGAGAATATCCCCCATAACCTGCGCGAGGCGGCGTGGTGCAGCGGGCTAAGTCCGTGGCAAACGCTGCTGCGCATCGAGTTACCGCTGGTGTGGCCGGGTATCCTGTCCGCTACCGCGCTGACCTTCGCCCACACCCTGGGCGAGTTTGGCGTCATTCTGATGGTCGGTGGGGCAATAGACGGCGAAACCCGCACGCTGGCGATTGCCATTTACGACCGGGTGCAGGCCTTTGACGAGCAGGGGGCGGCCCTGATGGCGGCGTTGTTGCTGTTGGTGTCGTTCACCACTCTGGGCGTGGTCTATGGCCTGGCGGGTCGCCGGAGGTGGGGGCGTGGCTAGGTTGATAGTGAGTACCCAGCAAAGCGGGCCGATTCCACTCAACGCCGAGTTCAGCTGCTTGCCCGGCGAGCTGTTGGCACTGGTGGGGCCGTCGGGGAGCGGTAAAACCACCTTGCTGCGCGCCGTTGCCGGGCTTTACCGCCCGCAGCAGGGGCGCGTCGAGTGTGCAGGGCAGACGTGGTTTGATTCCCGGGGTAAGCGCTCGCTATCGCCCCAGCAGCGCCGGGTCGGCATGGTGTTTCAGGACTATGCGCTGTTTCCTCACTTGACCGCTTTGGAAAACATTGCGCTTGCGCTGCGGCATTTGCCGTCCGCCAGGCGCCGACCTCAGGCGGAACAATGGCTTGAAACGGTGCGCCTGAAAGGCCTGGAACATCGCTATCCCAGCGAGCTCTCCGGCGGCCAGCGTCAGCGTGTGGCCCTGGCCCGTGCGCTGGCTCGCGAGCCTCAGGTGCTGCTGCTCGACGAGCCGTTTTCGGCGGTGGACCAGGTAACCCGGCGACGGCTGCAGCGCGAGCTGGCCAGGCTTCGCCAGCAAATCTCGATCCCCATCGTGTTAGTCACCCACGACCTGGAAGAAGCCGCCGCGCTGGCGGATCAGGTTTGTGTGCTGCATAACGGTCGCAGTTTGCAACAAGCGTCGCCTGACACCCTGTTCAGAACCCCTGCCTCGCCTAACGTCGCCCGGCTGCTGGATCGGCATAACGTCTTTGAAGGCCAGGTGGTCGAGGTCGGTGGAGCGCGCCGTTTGCGCTGGGGCAACGATCAACTGGACGTTGCCTCGGGGCTCGACGGGCTTAATATCAATGAGCATGTGGCATGGTACCTGCCCCCCTCGGATATCGTGCTCCATCGTCGCGGTCGTCCTTCGCTTGGCGATCGGGAAAACCCGATTGCCGCGACGGTCGATGAGCTGGTCGTGCTAGGCGGCATGACCTCGGTGGCATTGCGCGTTCAACACGGCGATCTGCTACGTTTCGATATTGCCACCCATGCGGCACGACGTAATCAATTGACCCCCGGCGCGGCGGTGCATGTATCGCTATTGGCAGGGGGCATTCACCTGATGCCCGGACACGGCGTTAATAGCGCCCGATAAGACAAGGAAAACATCATGACCATGAATCGCCGGTCGCTGCTGAAAGCATCCATCATACTACCGCTGTCGCTATGGCTACCCGGGGCGCCACGGTGGGCGCAAGCGACGCCGGACGACGCCGAAACGCTGTCGTTGGCGATCCATACCCAGCAAGGCCCGCATCGCCTGGATGTCGAACTGGCCGATACATTGGCTGAACGTCAGCGGGGGTTGATGCAACGCGAGCACCTCCCCGCAAAGCGCGGCATGCTGTTTGTTTTCGACAACGAACGGTCGGCCAACAATGGGTTCTGGATGTATCAAACGCTGATTCCGCTGGACATCGCCTTCATCGACGCCGCAGGGCGTATCGTCGCCATTGATACCATGCAGCCCTGCGAATCGTCGTCGCCAGCTGACTGCCCCTCTTATGCGCCGGGGGCTGCCTATCATGCGGCGCTTGAGGTCAATGCGGGTTACTTTGCTGAACGGGGAATTGGCGTGGGTGACTGTGTATCGGTACCCGCCCTGACCGGCTTTTGCCAGCCGGAAAATTAAGTTGGCCGGGTGCGAGGGCCGATATTAAGCACAATCAGGGCAATGCCTGCGACCACCAGGCCGCCGCCCGCCAGTTTATGCACGCCCAGACTGTCACCCATCAATAGCGCCCCGAGGCCGACCGCCAAAACCGGTACGAGCAGCGTCATGGGGACCACGCGATTGACCGGGTGGCGGCGTAACAGGGCGTACCAGATGCCGTAGGCAACAATCGATGACATCACGGCGGTGTAAATCATCGCCCCCCAGCCCAACCAGCTCGCCTGCTGGATTGCCTGCCATTGGCCGCTCTCAAACAGCCAAGACCCCAGCCCTACCTGAGGTACCGCGAACAGCGCGACCCAGCCCGCCAACGCCAGCGGCGCAATGGGTGGGCCGCGTTTGATTAACAGCTGCGATACCGCCCAGCCCATGGCACTGCACAAAAGAATCGCCAGGGGGAGAGGCGTCGGTAAAGTGGGGCCACCCGCCAATACGATAATGCCCGCAAACGAGAGCAGCAGCCCAATAACGCGTTTGGGGCCGAGCTTTTCTTTCAGAAAGATCACCGCCAGCAGCGTGGCAAAGGGCGTGCCCATCTGCACTAAAAGCGCACCCGTACCTGCCTCGGCCTGCTGTAAGCCAATAAACAGCAGGCCAAAATGCAGGCTGCCGAAGGTGAAGGAAAGTAATAGCAAAAATGGCAGTTGGGCTCGCGACACAGGATAGAAGGGCACCAGCAGTACAGCGACCAGCGTAAAGCGCAGCGTGGTCAGCAGCAGCGGCGGGAGTTCTGTGACGCCGACCTTGATGACGATGATGTTCAACGCCCAGACAGTGATGACAAAGAGGCCGAGCAGCAGGTCGCGTAGGGGCACGTTGATGTCCGTTGACAGATGGAGATGCTCGCCATTGTATCAGCTTGGGAGACTGCCAAAATGATAGTGCCGTAAGTCACCGCATTTCCGTCTCCTTCTAGGTGAACGATGCCGACCTTCGGTGTCTTCCTTTTGTGAGTGAAGTGCTTACAATGAAGCGGGGCACTGTCAGCGGCGTTGCGCCGCTGAACACGCCACCATAAAAACCGATAAAAAAGGATCTATCATGACGCTGACACGCTCAATGGCTTGCCTGTCTACCGGCTTGGCCGGTGCAATGTTGCTGTCTTTCTCGCTATCTGCCCAGGCGCGCGAACTCTCGGTTTCAACCGTTTTGTCTGACGCTTTCCCTTGGGGGCAGGCGGCGGAGAAGTGGGCAGAACTGGTCGAGGAACGCAGCGATGGCGAACTGACAATGCGGGTATACCCCAACTCTCAGTTGGTATCCGGTGATCAGACCCGCGAATTCTCGGCCATGCGGTCGGGGCTTATTGACGCTGCTGTGGGCTCGACCATCAACTGGTCGCCGCAGGTGCCCGAGCTCAACCTTTTCTCGTTGCCGTTTTTCATTCCTGACGAAGCCGCGGTGGATGCGGTCACCGGTGGTGAGGCCGGAGAAATGGTTTTTGAAGCGATCGAGTCACGGGGAGTTATTCCGCTGGCCTGGGGGGAAAATGGCTTTCGCCAGGTATCCAATTCACAAGGCCCCATCAGTGAGCCGAGTGATTTGGACGGCTTGAAAATCCGCGTAGTGGGCTCGCCGCTGTTCCAGGATACGTTCTCCGCGCTGGATGCCGACCCGACACAAATGAGCTGGACCGATGCTCAGCCAGCGTTGACGACCGGTGCGGTTGATGGCCAGGAAAACCCGCTCTCGGTATTTGATGTGGCGCGCATTGACCAGGTCGGCCAGGAGCATCTGACGCTCTGGAACTACATGAATGACCCGCTGATTTTTGCCGTCAACCAGCAGGTGTGGCAATCATTGAGTGAAGAACAGCAAACGCTGCTGCGCGAAACCGCGGTCGAAGCCGGCGAGTGGGAAATCGCCATGACCCGTGAACAGGAAAGCGAGCGGCTTGAGGCCATTAAAGAACGCGGCGTGACGGTGACGGAGCTTACCGATGCGCAGTACCAGGCGTTTGTCGACGCAACGCAGTCCGTCTACGAAAAGTGGGCACCCCGCATTGGCGAAGACCTGGTCGAGGCCGCACAAGCCGCTATCGACGCACGTTAATCACCCTTGATGTTGTGTCTCCCAGTCGTCAAGGCTGGGAGTTTTTCGCTGTGAGGCTGCCATGAAAGGCTTTCCTGATGCGCGACCTGAGCGCTGGCTGGGCGCACTGGCACTGATTATTATTGCATTGATTAGCCTGGGCAACGTGATCACGCGCTATTTAACCGGCGGGTCGTTTTCCTTCACCGAGGAGTTTTCGGTGTTCCTGCTGGTCGTGCTGACCTTCGCCGGGGCGTCGGTGGCGCTGCGGCGTAACCGCCATATCCGGATCAGCTTTCTGGAACGCGCATTGCCGTTTAAGTACCGCCGTGCCCTGATTCTTTTTCAGGCGCTCTGTGGTGCCATCGTACTGGGCTTGATCACTTGGTACGGCGGCAAGCTTGCCTGGCAGGAATACCAGTGGGAGTCGCTGTCGCCCGGGCTTGGCCTGCCGCAGTGGTGGTATATCGTCTGGCTGCCGGTGTTGTCTGCCGCCATGCTGTGGCGTTTGCTGGAGCAAACCCGCGAGCGTCTGACCGGGAGGTTTGGCGATGACGCCTGACGTGTGGATGATTCTGGCGTTCGCCGGATTGCTGATCGCAGGCGTGCCGGTAGCGTTTTCGCTTGCGCTTTCGGGGGCGGTGGGAATCGTTATAGGGCTGTCGCCGGATATGCTGGCAACCCTGGGCACCAACACCTACAACAGTATTGCCAAATACCCGCTGATTGCGATTCCGCTATTTATCTTAACCGGGCTGATTTTCGAGCGTGCCGGTGTCGCGTTGCGCCTGGTACGTTTTGCCCAGGCGTTGATTGGCCCGCGCCATGGCGGTTTGGCGCTGGTCGCGGTGCTGGTATGCATGATTATGGGGGGCATGAGCGGTTCTGGTCCCGCGGACGCGGCGGCGGTGGCGATGGTGATGCTGCCGAGCATGACCAAGGCGGGCTACCCAAAGCCGTTTTCCGCCACCCTGATTGCGGCCTCGGCTTCCACCGCGATTCTCATACCGCCCTCCGTTGCGTTGATTCTCTATTCCATTGTCGTGCCGGGTGTCGATCTGCGTGCCTTGTTTGCCGCCGGGTTGTTTCCGGGTTTGCTCGCGGGCCTGGCGCTGTTACTACCGGCACTGCTGGTAGCCAGACGCCACGGCTGGGAAGGCGGGACACCAGTGGAGGGCGCTGAGCGGCTGACGGTAAGAGACACCTTCAGGCAGGCATTGCCTGCATTATTCGCACCGGTGCTGATCCTGGGTGGGCTGCGCTCCGGGCTCTTTACCCCGACGGAAGCCGCGGTGGTGGCGGTCGCCTACGGCGCCGTAGTCGGGCTTTTTCTCACTCGCGAGCTGTCATGGCGGGACTTGTGGGAGTTGTTTGGCGAAGCGGCCATTATTTCAGGCGTGGTGATGCTGATTATCGCTCTGGCGGGTATCTTTGCCTGGGCGGGCACCATGCTGGGCACGTTTCGCCATTTGGCGGAGTGGATTATTGGCTTGACCGATAACGGCGTGCTGCTGCTGATTCTGGTGATGCTGGCCGTCCTGGTGGCCGGAATGCTGCTGGATGCGATCTCGATTTATCTGATCATGATGCCGATCCTGATTCCGGTCATGCAGCACTTTGAATGGAACCCGGTGTGGTTCGGCATATTGCTCGCCATGAATATTGCCATCGGGCAGTTTACGCCACCAGTGGCCGTGAATTTGATGGTCACCACGGAGGTGGCCAAAATCCGCCTTGAGCAGACACTGGGCTGGGCCTTGTTGTTCGTGGTGGCAATGGGCTGCGCGTTGGCATTGGTGGCCATATTCCCGAGCATTGCGCTGTGGCTGCCGCGTGTGCTGGGCTATAACGTTGACTGATACCGCACGGCCCATGCCAAAGCGGAATAGCGGTTAACGCTCCCTAAACGGTGAAGATCGCTACACTGAGCTTATGGATGGGTAAACGAAGTTCGCTGTCAGATGTATCTGATTTCGCCAACGAGGTTTTTTTTCGCTAAAGTAGTGAAAGCCGACAGAAACTGTCGATGCTGATAACAGATTGTCTTGAAAACGTTTTGGCCCCGTCACCCTGCATGTACCGAGCGCAGGCGGGGGGCCAACGCACAATGCTCATAACATCAAGATAAAGAGGTGTGTTCATGAAACGCCATGCATTTTCTACCGCTGCCTTCTCAGGTGCGCTACTCGCCGCCGCTGCCTTTGCATCTCCCGCAATGGCACAGGAAGACGAACAGTTCATTACCATCGGCACCGGTGGCCAGACCGGGGTTTATTATGTGGTCGGCCAGTCCGTCTGTCGCCTGGTCAACCGCGGCAGCGACGAGCACAACATCCGTTGTAACGCGCCATCGACCGGTGGCTCGGTTGCCAATATTAACGGCATCAAATCCGGCGAGCTGGATATGGGGGTTGCCCAGTCCGATGTTCAGTTCCAAGCCTACAATGGTACCGGGAACTTCGAGGGAGATGCGTTTGAGGAACTGCGCGCCGTCTTTCGTATTCATGGCGAGCCGTTGACACTGCTGGCCCGTCAGGACTCAGGTATCGAAACGCTGGATGACCTCGAAGGCAAACGCGTTAATATCGGCAACCCGGGCTCCGGTCAACGCAACACCATGGAAGTGGTGATGGATGCTAAGGGGTGGGAGCGAGACACCTTCTCCCTGGTCTCGGAGCTGGACGCCGCCGAGCAGGCTGCTGCCCTGTCTGACAACAACATCGACGCCATGGTATACGTGGTCGGCCACCCGAACGGTTCCATCCAGGAAGCGACTACCACGGTGGACTCACGCCTGATCCCGTTGAACGACGATGATATTCAGGGCATTGTTGACGAATACCCCTACTACTCCACGTCTGTGATCCCCGGCGGTCTGTATAAAAACAACCCCGATGATGTCGAGACGTTCGGTGTGGCGGCAACGTTCGTGACCTCCGCGGATGCCAGCGACGATGTGGTCTACGAAACCGTTAAAGCGGTATTCGACGACTTTGACCGTTTCAAGCGCCTGCACCCGGCCTTCGAAAATCTGGATGCCCAGGACATGGTGACGCAAGGCCTGTCCGCGCCTCTGCATGACGGTGCCAAGCGGTATTACGTCGAGCAGGGCTGGATCGAAGAGTAAGGCTATCGAGTCCGGGTGATGATCACCCAGTGAAAGTTGCGCGCGGTCTCTAACGGGGCCGCGCGCTGTGTTTGGGATGCCGCCAGGCATCAAGCGGGCACCTCACAGTGCCATCCATATTTTGCAGGGCATGCATATGACAACGGACAACACCAAGACCGGTGGGTCAAATGTTGATCTTGAAGATCTGGTTGCTTCTACGGACTCTGGGTCTCGTAAACCGGCGGGAATGCCCGGCAAGCTGCTGGTAGGGATTGCCGCGGTATGGTCCCTCTTTCAGCTGTGGATTGCGTCGCCACTGCCGTATATCGTCGGCTTCGGGGTATTTAACGCGACGCAATCCCGTTCGATTCATTTGGCTTTTGCGCTGTTCCTGGCGTACATGGCATACCCTGCGCTCAAGCGTTCGCCCCGCGATCGTATTCCGCTGCAGGACTGGGTGCTGGCCGCAGTGGCCGCATTTTGCGGCGCCTACATGTTCATTTTTTACGAGGGGTTGTCGAACCGCCCTGGTGCGCCGCTGTTGGTTGATGTTGTCGTCGGGGTGGCGGGGATCTTGTTGTTGCTGGAAGCGACACGGCGGGCCCTTGGGCCGCCGCTGATGATTGTTGCCTCCGTGTTTTTATTCTATTCGCTGGCCGGTCCCTGGATGCCGGGCATGCTGGCCCATGGCGGGGTGAGTCTTTTTGGGCTGGTAAATCATCAATGGTTAACCACCCAGGGGGTGTTCGGTATTGCGCTGGGAGTGTCCACCAGTTTTGTCTTCCTGTTCGTATTGTTTGGCGCGCTGCTGGATAAAGCGGGCGCCGGTAACTACTTTATTAAAGTCGCGTTTTCATTGCTTGGGCACTACAAGGGTGGCCCGGCCAAAGCGGCGGTGGTGGCGTCGGGCATGACCGGTTTGATTTCGGGGTCCTCGATTGCCAATACGGTGACCACCGGCACCTTTACCATTCCCATGATGAAACGCGTGGGCTTCTCCTCGGAGAAGGCAGGTGCTGTCGAAGTCGCCTCCTCGGTCAATGGGCAAATCATGCCGCCCGTGATGGGGGCCGCCGCGTTTCTGATGGTCGAATACGTGGGTATTTCGTATGTCGAAGTCATCAAGCACGCCTTTCTGCCCGCGCTGATATCCTATATTGCGCTGATTTATATCGTTCATCTGGAAGCCCTGAAAGCCAATATGCAGGGGCTGGAAAGCAGCAACCCGCCCAAGCCGCTCGTCCGCAAGGTGACGGGCTTTTTGGCTGGCCTGTTGTTGATGATGATCACGGCACTTGCGGTGTATTACGGCCTGGGCTGGTTGCAGCCAGTGCTGGGACCGGCTGCGCCTTGGGTGATTGGACTGGCGCTGGCGGCGGTTTATGTGGCATTGCTCAAACTGGCCTCGGGCTATCCTGAGCTGGAAGTCGATGACCCCAATGAGCCGGTGCTCAAACTGCCGCAAACCCGCCCCACGGTGCTGGTCGGTTTACAGTATATTCTGCCCGTGATCGTGTTGGTGTGGTGTTTGATGGTCGAGCGCCTGTCGCCAGGGCTATCGGCCTTTTGGGCCACGGTATTCATGATCTTTATCATGCTGACCCAGCGTCCGATTACCGCGTATTTTCGTGGCCGTAGCGATATTGCGCCCGATCTGCGTGAAGGCGCTATGGATCTGTGGAATGGGCTGGTGACCGGTGCCCGTAACATGATCGGTATCGGCATTGCGACGGCGACGGCGGGGATCATTGTCGGGGCGGTTTCCCAGACCGGGGTCGGACTGGTGTTGGCCGATGTGGTCGAAACCCTGGCGATGGGCAACCTGATGCTGATTTTGCTGTTTACCGCGGTACTCAGCCTCATTCTCGGTATGGGACTGCCGACCACTGCCAACTACATTGTGGTGTCGGCCCTGCTGGCGCCAGTGATTATTCAACTGGGGGCTCAAAATGGCCTGCTGGTCCCGCTGATTGCCGTGCACCTGTTTGTGTTTTACTTCGGTATCATGGCGGATGTCACGCCACCGGTGGGGCTTGCCTCGTTTGCGGCCGCTGCGGTGTCCGGGGGCGACCCGATTCGCACCGGTTTCCAGGCGTTTTACTACAGCTTGCGCACGGCAGCGCTCCCTTTCCTGTTCATTTTCAATACCGACCTGCTATTGATTGACGTGACCCTGCTGCAAGGGGTGTTGATCTTTGTGGTGGCGACGGTGGCCATGCTGATTTTTGCTGCCGCGACTCAAGGCTTCATGATTACGCGTAACCGCTGGTATGAGTCGGCCTTGCTGCTCGTGGTGGCCTTTGCGCTTTTCCGTCCTGGCTTTTTCATGGACATGATTCACGATCCTTATCGGTCGACGCCGCCAACCGAGTTCGTCGAAACCCTGGGTAACGTCGATGCGGGATCGTCGCTGAGAGTCCAGATTAGTGGTCTGGATGATTACGGCGACCCCATGACCACCTATATGCTGGTGCCCGTGCCGGAAGGTGATAGTGGTCAGGAACGCCTGGATAATCTGGGACTGATGCTGCTGACAGAAAACGATGAAGTCATGGTCGATATGGTGACCTATGGCAGTGATGCGGCAGATCTGGGCTTTGATTTCGATCAGGAAATCGTTGAAGTCCTGGCGCCGGTGGACCGCTGGACAAAAGAGTGGATCTGGATACCCGCTCTTGGCGTTTTCGCCCTGATCGTCATGCTACAGCGCCGTCGCCGGGATGCCGATGGCCGCACTACCAAGGCCAATGCCGCGTGAGGAGGGGCTGTCATGTACCACAAAATTTTACTGCCCGTTGATCTCAATGAAGAGAGTTCGTGGGGCAAGGCGTTACCCACGGCCATCAAGCTGTGCCATACGTTTGACGCGTCGCTTCACGTGGTGACGGTGCTGCCGGACTTCAAGATGCCCATGGTGGGGGCGTATTTTCCTAAAGACTTCTCCAAGAAGGCGCATGAGGCCGTCAAGGACGCCCAACATGCTTTTATAGAAGAGCACGTGCCTGAAACAATCAATACGCAAAGCGTGATTGTCGACGGTTCACCGTGGGAGGCGATCATCAAGGTCGGTAAACAGCTGGATATCGATCTGATCGTCATGGCCTCACATACCAAGCGCAAGTTTGTTGATTACGTACTTGGGCCTAACGCCGAGCATGTGGTGCACCATGCCAAGATGTCGGTCATGATTGTCCGCTAGTTGCCCGAAGGGGATATCGCAGTGAAGGCGTTTTTATTGAAAGCCGCCCTGCTGGCGTTCAGCATTCCGCTGGCGGGGGGCGCGTCCATGTCAGTTGAAAGCCATGCGCCGACGGGGCCGGTGATTCTGAAAGTTGTGGGCGATATTGCCCCCACAAATGTCGATGATGAAGCGCATTTTGATCGCAGGATGCTGGAGCAACTGCCGCAGCATGATTTTGCCACGACCACACCCTGGACCGACAGCCGCAATCATTATGAAGGCCCGCTGATGCGCGACCTGCTGGCGCATCTGGGTGTGGAGGATGGCAGCATCAATGTACTGGCGCTTAATGGTTACGAGGCGGAGATTCCGGTCAGTGATTTTTATGACTACGATGTCATTCTGGCCCACAAACGCGATGGCGAGGCGATTCCAGTCCGAGAATACGGCCCGCTTTGGGTCCTGTATCCCTTTGACCAGGATGACGCCCTGCTGAGTGAGAAAATGCGCTTTCGAGCCGTCTGGCAGGTGATGCTGATCAATGTCCTCTAGCGTTCCCTTGACGCATTATCCTCGCTTGCTGCGTTATCCATGGCGCTTCAAACTGGTTGCCATGGCCGCCGTGGTGCTGTTTGCGGCAGCCCTGGTCGTGGCGACAATCGCCGCCTGGCGGCAGGATAACCTGACCCAAACCCTGCGTGAGGACACTTCCTGGGTGGTTTACAAGCTGGACCGTGATGCGGTCCAGTTGCTCAATCAGCTACTCAACGCAACCCGGGGGCCGATAGCGCCGAGTGCTCAGGATGAGTTGGAACTGGGGTTTGAGCTGCTCTATAGCCGCCTTACCTTGCTCAATGAAGGGGAGGTCAGCGAGCTGCTCAACCGTATTGACCCTGCGCGCGAACTGCTCGATGACATCCAGCAGCAGCTAGACACTCTCGACCCGATGTTCGAGCCCCACGAAACTCTCCAGCAGATGCCGATCACCGCGCTGGAAACCGAACTGCGAGCGCTGACGCGGCTCACCGAACGGCTGGTGATCACCATCAACGGTTATCTGGCAGAGTCTGCCACGGAAGAGCGCGCCCAGCTTAGCCTGCTGTACAAGCTGTTGATGAGCCTGATTATGGCGATGAGCCTGGCGGCCTTGCTGGTGGTGGTGTTTCTGGTGCGGGAAATGCGCGAGAGCGCCGCTGCCCGGCGAGACCAGGAAGCGCTGAGCCGCCAGTTGGAAGTCACCGCCAAGCAGGCCCAGGCAGCCAATCAAGCGAAATCCGACTTTCTCGCCATGGTGAGTCATGAAATTCGCACGCCGCTCAATGGCGTCATCGGAATGAGCGAATTGTTGCGCGAGCCCGCCAATCGGGTACAGGTTGAAGATTACGCCAACACGATTTATGACAGTGCCAATCAGTTACTGGCGATGATCAATGAAATTCTGGACTTTTCCAAAATCGAAGCCGGTCATCTTCGTCTCGAAACGGCACCCACTGCGGTCAAGCCGCTGGTGGAAAGCGTCGTGGCGTTGTTCGAGCCAAGGGCTGAAGCCAAAGGACTGATGCTCACGACCGATGTGGATGAACGGGTACCTGCCTGGGTAATGGTTGATGCCGGTCGGCTACGGCAAATTCTGCTCAACCTGCTGGCTAACGCCATCAAGTTCACCGATGACGGGGCGGTCTCTGTACGGGTCTCCGCCACGGTTGACCATTTATTCTTCGACGTCAGTGATACGGGCTGCGGCCTGAGCGACGCACAACAACAGCGTCTTTTCGAGCCTTTCCAGCAGGCCGATGCATCGGTCGCCCGGCGTTTTGGCGGCACCGGCCTTGGGCTGGCCATTTCCAAGCGATTAAGCGACGCCATGGGGGGGCAGATGAGTGTTGATAGCCAGCCGGGTGAGGGCAGCACCTTCCGCTGCCAACTACCCCTGGAGGAAGCGACGCCCCAGCAGCGCACGGAGCTGCCGTCGTCTTCGACCCAGCCACATTTTGCCGGTACGTCGCTACTATTGGTGGAGGACAACGCTATCAACCGTAAAGTCGCCGTTGAGTTGCTGGCGCACTTGGGCTGCGATGTGGTCTGTGCTGAAAGTGGTCATGATGCGCTGGCCATGGTGGCGGCGCAGCGTTTCCATCTGATTTTTATGGATATTCAACTCCCCGATACGGATGGCCTGGATATCACCCGCAAGCTGCGTGCGCAGGGGGGGTGGCTGGTCGAGGTGCCCATCGTGGCCATGACCGCCGGCGGTGTTGAGGACGACCGGCAGCGTTGCCTGAAGGCAGGCATGAACGACTACATCACCAAGCCGCTATCAACCGATGCGTTGAGCAACGTTCTCGCTTTTCAGTTGGGTGAGGCTACGGACGCTTCGCCTCAATCCACAGCGCCTTCAAGCGATGACACCCTGCTCAATGAGGACACCTTGGCCAGCCTTTCCAGCAACCTTGAAGAGGATCATCTGCGCGAGCTTATTGCCCTGTACCACCGGCAAGTCGAGGATTATCTGGCACAGTTTACGGCCTACCTCGAGTTTGACACCTTGTCCGACGAGCACACCCAACAGGTTGCACGTCTGGCCCATCAACTGCGCGGTGAAGCGCTGAGTATCGGGGCGCAGCAGGTGGCGAAGTACGCCAAGCGGCTCGAGATATTGGTCGCCAAGACGACGGCTACCGGCGAGCTGAATCACGCCTTGGATAAGCTGCGTCAGACCGCCGCGCGTACGCATTTGGCGTTGGAGAAATGGCAGCGTGACGACTTCTCTCGCTAACCACGGCACTGTGGTGGTCGCCAGCCGATCGGCAAATGCCGAGCAGGCAGTGCAAGCATTGGCCGAGGGCCTCAGCCATGCCGATCTTGGCGGCGTCATTTTTTTCTGCAGTGCCGAGTATGATCTGGATCGGTTATCGGCCGCGCTGGACCGCGCTTTTCCGACGGTACCGGTCAGTGGCTGCACCACAGCAGGCGAGATTACCCCCGAGGGGTATGATCGCGGCAGCATTGTGGCGATTGGCTTTGATCATCGGGTATTCGCCATGGAAGCGTCGCTGGTCGACGATCTGGACCGTTTCGCGCTGAGTGACGCCCAGCCGCTGGTCGATGACTTGACCGAGCGCTGCCGTCGTCGGGCGCTGGCACCGGTGAACGAGCACAGTTTTGCGCTGACCTTGCTGGACGGGCTTTCAAGCCGTGAGGAGCAGGTGCTGGCGACCCTGGACGCAGCCCTGGGGCGTATACCCAGCTTCGGCGGCTCCGCCGGTGACGATAACCATCTTGCCCACACCCATGTGTATGCCAACGGGCGCTTTCACAGCCGTGCCGCCGTGGTCGTCATGATCAATACGTGCCTACCGTTTGAAGTGTTCTCGACCCATCATCTGTTGCCGTTGGCGCATAAGCTGGTCGTGACCGAAGCGGACCGCGATCGCCGGCGCGTGGTGGAGCTGAACGGCCTTCCTGCGGCCAGTGTCTACGCTGACTTGGTCGGCGTCCCGCTAGATGCCCTCGTGCCCGAGGTATTTGCGCGGCACCCCCTCGCGGTACAACTTGGGGGACAGCATTTCGTGCGCTCGATTCAGCGCGTGAACGACGACGGTAGCCTAAACTTTTACTGTGCGGTGGAAAACGGCATTGTCCTGACGGCAATGCAGCCTGCTCCGTTACTGGATGATCTCAATCGCATGCTTGACGGGGTGACGGCACGGTTGGGGCCACCATCGCTGATGATTGGCTGCGACTGCTTCTTGCGCCGCATGGAGCTGGAAGCGGTCGACCATCTTGAGCAGGCCTCGGCACTGCTGCGCCGCTCGCGGGTGATAGGGTTTAACACCTACGGTGAGCAGCACCACGGCATGCATGTCAATCAAACCTTTACAGGAGTGGCACTTGGCACTCTTCCAACTCTCGACGAGTGACGACACGACACTCAGCCCCGAGGCTTTACGCGAAGAAAATCGCCGTCTGCGCAAAGTGTGCCAGGCGCTGATGAGCCGCGTGGAATCGGGCAGCGGTGCCGATGGCGCGCCTTACGCGGCTTTCGAGCGCTCCGTTCTGCTGGCCGAACAGGTCAAGGAACGCACCGATGCGCTGCACCGTGCCCTGGATGAGCTGGGGCAGGCCAACGCCCGTCTACAGGCGGCAAAAGCCGATGCCGACGCCGCCAACCTGTCGAAAACCAAGTTTCTCGCGGCCGTCAGTCACGACCTGCTGCAGCCGCTTAACGCCGCCCGGCTGTTTGTCAGTGCCCTGGAAGCTCATTCCTTGCCCGAGGCATCGACTACCCTGGTCGGCCATGTGGGGCGCTCGTTGAAAGATGTCGAAGGGTTGCTGGGCACGCTGGTGGATATTTCGCGTCTGGATGCGGGGGTGCTGCACGCCGACAAGGCACCCTTTGCGGTCAGCACTCTGCTGGACGCCTTGGCGGAGGAATACCGTCAGGTGGCGGCCGTGCGAGGCTTGAGCCTGCATTACGTGCCGTCGCATGTCATGGTGGAGTCAGACCTGGCGCTGCTGGCAAGGGTGATCCGTAACTTCTTGAGCAACGCCGTGCGCTATACCGAGCAAGGCCACGTGCTGTTGGGCTGCCGCCGCCGCCCAGAAGGCGTGGAGATCATGGTCGGTGATACCGGCCCAGGGATTGCCGAACAGCAGCGCGAAGCGATCTTCCTCGAGTTTCAGCGCTCCCCGGAGGCCCAGCGCCATCACAGCCGAGGGCTGGGCCTCGGCTTGGCTATCGTCGACCGCATCAGCACCATGCTGGAGCAGCCGGTAACGCTGGCCTCTCGGTCCGGGCATGGCTCGCTGTTTTCAATCACCGTGCCGTATGCGTCTTCCCATGCCGCTTCGTCTCGACGTAGTGCTGAGCCGAGAGGGGCCGTGGCAGACGATGACCCCGGGTCGCCGCTTGCTGAGTGCGTGGTGTGGGTCATCGATGACGATGAGGCGATTATCGACGGCATGCAGGCGCTGCTGGGGAGCTGGGGCTGCCGGGTCAGGGCGGCGGCCACGGCCAGTGCGCTTGAAGCCACCAGTGATGGCGAGACCCCTGACGTCTTGCTGGTTGATTATCATCTTGGCGATCACCGGGAAACAGGCTTGGCGCTGGCGGCGCGCCTGCGCCGTCGCTATCCAGGCTTGGCAGCGGTGGTGATTACCGCCAACCATGATGCGCAACTCAGCCGTTCCGCCCGCGAGGCGGGCATGCACTGCTTGTTGAAACCGTTAAAGCCGATGCGCCTGAGGATGCTGCTGGTCAGCCTGTTAACCCCACAGGGCAGCCAGGGTTAGCGCGTCGTGCGGCTGGCCAAGTAAAGCGGCAGGTTCGCCTCGCCCGCCATCACGATGGCATGGACGCGGCTGGTGGCTTCCAGTTTGCGCAAGATCGCCGAGACGTGGGTTTTGACGGTCGTCTCGGCAATGCTTAGTTCGCGGGCGATCAGCTTGTTCGACATGCCCTGGGTCATGCAGCTCAACACCGCAAGCTGCTTGTCGGTCAACCGGGCGAGCTTGTCACCGGCCGGGGGTTCGGTGGCTGCCGATGGCCTGGATTCGGCCGGGGGCCTTGCGGAGGGAGGGCGGCGCATGACATCGGAAGGCAGATAGAGTTGCCCTTCGAGAATCTGGGTGAGCGCACTGATCATGGCCTCTCTAGGGGTTGATTTGGGGATGTAACCCACAGCGCCCAGGCTGATCGCATCCAGTACTAGCTGACGCTCCTGATGCGCCGAAATAATCGCCACCGGCAGCCAGGGAAACGCCGCGCGCAGGTGGGTCAGACCGTCGAGGCCTTCCGCATCGGGCAAGCTCAGGTCGAGCAGCAGCAAGTCCAGGCCGTCGTGCTCGCTAATCAGGGGGATGGCAGCGGCGAGGCTATCGGCTTCCAAAAGTTGGCTATGCGGCAAGCCGCTGCTGACCACCACCTGCAGCGCGTCGCGAAACAGCGGATGATCGTCTGCCACCAATAACGAATACATGGCGTCTCCTACCAAGGGATGAGGGCGCATCCTGCCAACGGGGTATATCGCGTTGCGCCCGTCTGACCAACACTGCATGAGCAACCTTTAATAATCATAATACGCAGGAGCTCAATAATGATATACGCCAATCCTGGTGATGCTGGTTCACTGGTATCATTCGAAAAACGCTACGGCAATTACATCGGCGGCGAGTTTGTCCCCCCGGTGAAGGGCCAATACTTCGATAACGTCAGTCCGGTTAACGGCCGAGTGTTTTGCGAAATTCCCCGCTCAAGTGCTGAGGATATCGACAAGGCCCTGGACGCAGCCCACAGCGCGGCACCTGCCTGGGGCAAAACGTCGGCACAAGAGCGCAGCAATATCCTGCTCAAGATCGCCGACCGCATCGAACAGAACCTGGAAATGCTGGCCGTTGCCGAAACCTGGGATAACGGCAAGGCGGTGCGCGAAACCCTGAACGCTGACCTCCCGCTTGCCGTTGACCACTTCCGCTACTTTGCCGGCTGCATACGCTCCCAGGAAGGCACGGCGGCGGATATAGACGGCAACACGGTGGCCTACCACTTCCATGAACCGCTGGGCGTGGTGGGGCAGATTATTCCCTGGAATTTCCCGATTCTGATGGCTACCTGGAAGCTGGCGCCTGCGCTGGCGGCGGGTAACTGCGTGGTGCTCAAACCTGCCGAGCAGACGCCAGCATCGATTTTGAAAGTCGTCGAATTGATTGGCGACCTGCTACCTCCGGGCGTGCTCAATATCGT
The DNA here is from genome assembly GCF_900111305.1 of Vreelandella subterranea. GTDB lineage: Bacteria > Pseudomonadota > Gammaproteobacteria > Pseudomonadales > Halomonadaceae > Vreelandella > Vreelandella subterranea. Next base: position 153,562 of record NZ_FOGS01000003.1, on the reverse strand, counting down.
CAACGGCTTTGGTGCTGAAGCAGGCCAGGCACTGGCCAGCAGCAAACGTATCGCCAAAATCGCCTTTACCGGCTCCACCCCGGTCGGCTCGCATATTCTGAAGTGCGCAGCGGAGAACATCATTCCCTCCACCGTGGAGCTGGGCGGCAAATCCCCCAATATCTACTTCGCCGATATCATGAACGCCGAGCCGACGTTCATTGATAAAGCGGTCGAAGGCCTGGTGCTGGCGTTCTTTAACCAGGGCGAGGTGTGTACCTGCCCCTCTCGGGCGCTGATCCAGGAAAGCATGTACGACGAGTTCATGGCCAAGGTCATCGAGCGTACGCAGACCATCAAGCGTGGTAACCCGCTGGATACCGACGTCCAGGTAGGCGCGCAGGCGTCTCAGGAACAGTTCGACAAGATCATGTCGTACATGGATATTGCCCGCGATGAAGGCGCCGAGTTCCTCACGGGCGGCAACAAGGAGACCCTGGACGACAGCATCAACAGCGGTTACTACATTCAGCCAACGCTGCTGAAGGGTAATAACCAGATGCGTGTCTTCCAGGAAGAGATCTTTGGCCCGGTGGTAGCGGTCACCACCTTCAAGGACGAAGAAGAGGCGCTGGCGATTGCCAACGACACCGAGTTTGGTTTGGGCGCCGGCGTGTGGAGCCGCGACATGAACGTCGCTTTCCGCATGGGCCGGGGGATTCAGGCCGGGCGTGTCTGGACCAACTGCTACCACCAGTACCCCGCCCACGCGGCCTTCGGTGGCTACAAGAAATCCGGCGTTGGTCGCGAAACCCACAAGATGGCACTGGAACACTATCAGCAGACCAAAAACCTGCTGGTCAGCTATGACATCAATCCGCTGGGCTTCTTCTAAGACTTAGCGATTTGTAACACGTCATCATAGGCATCCCGGCCATGTGTTCATTGCAATGACCGTCGGGATGCTTTTTGCTGTCCGCATCTGCCCGTTAGGCAGCGCTACCCAACCAACGGCGCGCCATGCGCTCGGCGTGGGCAAGGTTGCTGACGACCGCAAACTTACCCGCTTCGCGCTTAATGCCTGCGCGTTTGAGTTTCAGTGCCATCCGCGGCGGCAGCCCAACCAATATGACGCTTACTCCCTGTTCGCCCAGCTCTCGGCGCAAGGTATCCAGTGCCACCATGCCAGTGGTATCCAGGCTCGGCACATCGCGCATATCCAGCACGACCACCCGAACGCCGTGATCAATGACTCTTAGCGTGGCAATGGCCTTTTCGGCCGCGCCAAAAAACAGCGGGCCACTGACCTTATAAAGCGCCACTTCCGCCGGGAAGTATTCAGCGGTGTCGGGTGCGGTCAAGCGCCGGGTATGGGTCAACTGGGCCATACGGCGAATAAATAACGCCGCTGCCAAGCCAATGCCGACCGCCACCGCGATAACCATGTCGAAAATCACCGTCAATGCAAAGCAGATTACCAGCACGGCGACATCGCTGGCGGGGGCGCTTTTCAGCGTATGCACAAAGTGGCGCGCCTCGCTCATGTTCCAGGCAATGATAAACAGCAGGGCGGCCAGGGCGGCCATGGGAACGTAACCCAGTACACCCGCCAAAGCGACCACGGCGAGCAGTACCACCAGCGAATGCACCACCGCGGCGACAGGGGAGCAGGCACCGCTTTTGATATTGGTCGCGGTGCGGGCCAGGGCCGCGGTAGCGGTAATGCCGCCAAAGAAAGGCACCACCATATTGCCCAGGCCCTGACCAATTAGCTCGGCGTTAGGATCATGGCGGGTGCGTGTCAGGCCATCCGCCACCGCGGCACACAGCAGTGACTCAATGGCCGCCAAGAGCGCAATCGCCAGTGCCGGACCGAGTAACGACTGAATCAGCGCAAAGTTGATCTCAAGGGGTGTGCCATCCGCCCCAGGAAAATGCCATGGTGCTGAAAAACTAGGCGCGAAGGGGGGAATGCCACCGCCGGTTTGGCCTTCGAACTCCCAACTGAAACGTGAGGCGATGGTATCGACTTCAACGCCACTCATCATCAGCAGCGCGGCCATCAGCGTCCCCATCGCCAAACCGACCAGCGGGGCCGGGACGGGGGTATTCAGGCGGGGCCAGATGATCAGCGTCGCCAAGGTGATAAGCCCGACACTGACCTCTGCGGGTGAAAGACTGGGTAGCGCCTGGCCGATCAGCATCAGGTTATGCAGGGTGCTATCGCCAAGCTCGACGCCAGACAGGCCCAGAAAGTCCGGCAGTTGCAATAGCGCAATCACCACGCCGATACCCGCTGTAAAGCCGAGAATCACCGGATAAGGCACGTACTGAATCAGGCTGCCCAGCCGCGACACCCCCAGTGCGACCAAGATGGCACCCGCCATCAGTGTGGCAATCAGCAGCCCACCCAGGCCGTGGCTGGCCACGATGGGAAACAGGATGACCACAAAGGCGGCGGTAGGGCCGGAGATATTGAACCGCGAACCGCCAGTCAAGGCGATCACTGCGCCTGCCACGATGGCAGTGTAGAGCCCATGTTGAGGAGGGACGCCGGTGGCAATTGCCAGCGCCATGGAAAGCGGTACCGCCACTACGCCAATCGTGAGCCCCGCCAGTATATCGCGCTTCAATTTGCCAAGGGTGTATCCTTCACGCCAGGTGCGGATGAGTGCGCTACCAGGCACCGGAAAAATGTAACTCGAGCGGGACATGCGATAGGCCTCCTGGGTGGGCAAGCAAATCAACCTGTTACGTTACTCTGCTCATTGAATTTGCACAACGGGGCGTTATGCATGATGGGCATTGTGCGATGGTTTGCCGCAGGCAACTTTCCGGTGGACGTCCAGCTATTGCCGCTTGCGATGCAGTTGCATGGCGTTGCACAGGCTGACAGTTTCGCCAAGTTGTTCGATACGACCGATTCACAAAGGGCCTTTGACTTTACATTGGAGTCTGTGTGATCGATATAGAAACGCCGGATCTTCACCAGCAGCGCCTGCTTTACGTCGCCGAGCAGCTCCGTGCAACCCAGGCCCAGAACGTATTGGATTTAGGCTGCGGCTCTGGAGGGTTGTTGCAATACTTATTGCAGGTGGAGCAGTTTGAGCGTGTCGTTGGCGTGGAACTGGACGGTGAACTATTAGCGCAAGCCAAATTTCGTCTGGCGGATTTACCCCGAGCAAATCAGTGTCTAGAGCTAATCTGTGGCTCGTATACAGATGACAAACAACCGCTCAAGCACTTTTCAGCCGCGGCGATGGTGGAAACCATTGAGCATATCCCGCCTGCGCAACTGTCGGCTTTGGAAAAAGCGGTGTTTGCCAACTTTCGGCCTGCCTACCTGGTGATTACCACGCCCAATGCCGACTATAACCCGCTATTCGGGTTAGAAGAGGGCGAGTACCGAGATCCGGACCACAAGTTTGAATGGTCACGGGGGCGTTTTCAGCAGTGGGCAAGGGGCGTTGCCAAGCGCCATGGTTATCGAGTGCGCTTCACCGGTATTGGTGAGTGGCATGACGCACTGGGTCAGCCGACCCAGCTGGCCCACTTTACCCATCAGCTGACAGAAAAAACGCCCTCTCAGCCATCGGGCCGGGAGGGCGTGGGACGCTTGGTTTAAGGTTGAGTGGACTCTTCCGGTGGTTCACCGATAGTGCCCGGCATAGCCTGTTGATGGCCTGCCAGCGTCAAGAAGTGCAGGTGACGCTCGTACTCGGCCACCAGATCACCAATCACCTGACCACGGGTATAGCCGTTGAGGTCTTTATCCTGACCGCCTTCGGCAAGGAAGACATCCAGCCGCACGTAGAAGTCGTCGTCCGCCGGGATGAAGCTTGGCGTCCGCATGCGGTGCGGGCAGACCTGGTAGACAAAACTGGTGGCGTCGCCAAAGTCGACCTGCAGCATCAACTTGGGCAGTGATTCGCCCTCCAGCTGCTCTTCGCTGACGTTAGCGGTCTGTCCACGGCTTTCCAGTTCCTGGGCAAACTGCGTCATGGCCGGACGAATCGAGTGCTCGATGGTGGCCGCCGCACCTGCACGGTTGGAGGTGTCCAGCGCCCGGTCAAGGCGCTCGCGCCAGTCACCGCCAGAGGCGCCGCCGGCAATCATGCGGCGTGCGTCGGCCTTGCTGCCTTCAAGCTTCAGGGCTTTGACCATGCCCACCATGATGGCAAAAATCACCAGTGAGAACGGCAGGGCGGTAATCACCACGGCACTTTGCAGCGCGTTCAGGCCGCCTGCCATTAGCAGCGCAATGGTGATCAGGCCAATGATGGCGGACCAGAAAATGCGCAGTTTGATCGGCGCGTCGTGGTTCACGTCGCTGAGAATGGAGGTGAAGTTGGCCAATACCAGCGCGCCGGAGTCTGCCGAGGTAATAAAGAATACAATCCCGAGGATAGTGACCACAGCCGCCGTAATGCCGACGTACGGATAGTATTCAAGCAGGGTGTAGAGGGTGGTTTGCGGCGTATTGAGTGCCTGTTCGCCAAGCTCCGTGATGCCCTGGTTGGCGACGAGTTCGATACCGCTGTTGCCGAAGATCGACATCCATACCATCATGAACGCCAGCGGGATAAATAGCGCACCGGCAACGAACTCACGAATGGTGCGGCCACGTGAAATACGCGCCAGAAACAGGCCGACAAACGGCGTCCAGGCAATCCACCAGCCCCAGAAGAAGATCGTCCACCACATTTTCCATTCTTGAGCGCCTTCACCGTCAAACGCATAGGTGTTGAAACTGGCGGCCACAAACCCGGAAAGGTAATCACCCGCGTTGTTGACCACTTTATCCAGCAGCATCAGCGTATCGCCGGAAAACAGCACAAACAGCATCAGCGCCAGTGCCAACAGCATGTTGAACTCGGAGAGTCGGCGGATACCTTTCTCAACGCCAGTGACCACGGAAATCGTCGCTAACACCACGACCAGCACAATCAGGATGACCTGCACGGTGAGGGTTTCCGGCACGTTGAACATGTAGTTCAGGCCGTAGTTGAGCTGCATGACGCCAATGCCCAGGCTGGTCGCGATACCGAACACGGTGGAAATCACCGCGGTAATATCAACAGCGTTACCGATAGGCCCATGGATGCGCTTGCCCAGTATGGGATAGAGAGCGCTGCGAATTGCCAACGGCAGGCGGTGGCGGTAGCTGAAGTAAGCCAGCGCCATACCCATCAACACGTAGAGTCCCCAGCCGGAGAGTCCCCAGTGCAGATAGGTTTGAACGACGGCATGACGCATGGCGGCCTGGCTTTCCGGGGTCAGATCCGGTGGCGCCAGATAGTGGGCAACCGGCTCGGCAACGCTGAAGAACAGCAGATCGATACCGATACCCGCGGCAAACAGCATGGCCGACCACGACAAGAGGGAAAACTCCGGTCGTGAATGGTCAGGCCCCAGCCGAATGCTGCCGTAGCGCGACATGCCAATCAGCGCGACGAATACCAGGTACGCGACAATCGCCAGCATGTAATACCAGCCAAAGGTTTTGCTCACCCAGGCAAGGCCAGCATCAAAAAAGGCGCCGGCCTGCTCGGTGAAGAGCATGGTCAGTACCAGGAAGACCACAATGCCTGCCACACTACCGTGGAATACCACGGGGTTGAGGCGGTCTCGGGAGGGTAGAACGGGGTTGTCTTTCGCCATGGAGGCGGACTCCTGTTGTTAGACAAAGAATAGAGAAGCCATCTTTGATTGTTTTATTTTAAATGAACGTTCAAATAAAATACGCGCTTTACCCTTTGCCTTCAAGTCCGTGTTTCAGTTCTCCGTATTGCTGCGTTGACTGGCACCCAGGGCGGGCCTTGGGTGATCAAGCGCGCTAAATGGTCAGGCTAGAAATAGAAATGCCCGGCAGAACCGGGCATTAAGCGTATTGGCGATGACATAGATGCGCTTATTGGCTAGCGTCTTCGTCACCATGATGACGTTTGCCGTGGCCTTGGCGGTATTCTTCACGGGCCTCGTGCATGGCGTTGCGCAGTGCTTCCTGCTCGTCCTCGGTCAGAATCTCGGTCATACGCGTTTGATGGGCGTCGCGAACGTCTTTCATTTCATCACGAAATGTCTCGTGGGCCTCGTTCAGTGCTTGCTGCTTATCCTCGCTGAGCGCCGCACGCTCATAAACGTCCTGACGGTGTTCTTTCATTCGCTCTTCCATGCGCACGCGGTCATGATGAGGTTTCTCGCCGTTGTGATGGTCCGCCTGGGCGGTCGCGGCCAATGGCAATAAGACGGCGGCGAACAGCGCCGGGGCAACGAATTGACGAAGTGAAAGGGTCATGACGTATCTCCTGGTGGGTTGACGCTATGAGTATTGTCCGGCCGGGTGCAAACCCTTTGCAGGGAGTGTGCAATAATCGTGATCTTGGTAGGCTCGCTGCGGGGGCAGGGGATCTTTCAAGGAGAAATGCTGTGTCGAATATATTGCGGTGGTCCTGCTTACGACGTTGCAGTGCCGTGAGTGCCTTGGCGTTGCTGTTGAGCGGCTGCGGCGTCACGCATCTTGCCAGCCAAGGCGAGCCTGCCAGTAGCGCTGACGAAGATGCCCGTCAGCCGCTGTCCTATAAGCGCCTTCCGCCCATCCCCTATACGCCTGATGCATGGCCTGAAGCGCTCAACGCCGAGGTCTTTTTACCGGCGTCACCTAACCGGAGCCGTCGCCCCGCGGCGCTGATTGTCCACGGTGGGGGGTGGCGCAATCGTGGCCCAGACGATATGCGAGGGATTGCCGAGCAGCTGGCTGCGCAGGGTTATGTGGCGGTGAATATCGAGCACCGCTTTGCGCCGGGCTACAAGTTTCCCGCACAGTTGCATGACCTGCAGCAGGCGATGGCCTGGATACACACCAACGCGGATGAGTGGCAAGTCGATACGCAGCGCATCGTGGGCGTAGGCTTTTCATCCGGCGCGCACTTGGTGAGCCTGCTGGCACTGGCAGGATCGGAAGGGCCGCTGGCGGAGCCCTACGGAGGGGAGCAGAGCCGCTTAGCCGCTGTGCTGGCCGGTGGCCTGCCCAGCGATTTACTCAAATTTGATGACGGTCGCTTGGTGGTCGACTTTATCGGTGGTACCCGCGCTGAAAAGAACCAGGCGTATCGCCTGGCCTCGCCCGAGCGCCAGGTAACGCCTGACGCGCCACCGTTTTTTATCTTCCACGGCACCTGGGACCAGCTGGTGCCCGTTGATCATGCGCGGGATTTCTACCAGACGCTGATCGACAACGGCGTCGAGAGCGAGCTGTATTTGCTGCACGGCCGCGGCCATTTCGCCAGCTTTTTGCTGCGCGGTGGCGCGATAGAGGCGGGGATTGCGTTCCTCAACGACCAGGTTTCCCCCTGAGGAGCACTGGCTGCTAACCTTCCGGCTGGTACTTGTAGCCGACCCCGTACACCGAGCGGATAATTTCCTGCTCGGGGAGCGCTTCGTGGATTTTCTTGCGCAGCTTCTTGATGTGGCTGTCCACGGTGCGCTCCGAAACGATCCGGTTGTCTCGGTACATGTGGTCCATCAGCTGCTCGCGGCTGAAGATACGCCCTGGTGCCTGCATCATCACCCGCAACAGCTGAAACTCCACGGCGGTCAGCCCCAGGTCGTGGCCCTGTGCCAGCGCTTGCCAGCCGTCTTCATCAAGCGTTACCAGCGCCTTGCTCGCCGCTTGCGGGGTATTGTCGGCGGCCGCCTGGCTTCGCCGCAGTACCGCCTTGACACGGGCAACCACCTCGCGCGGGCTGAACGGCTTGCACATGTAGTCGTCGGCGCCCAGTTCAAGCCCCAGCAGACGATCCACCTCCTCGACCTTGGCGGTCACCATGATAATGGCGATATGCGGCCACTGGTGGCGAATTTCGCGGCACAGCGTCAGGCCGTCTTTGCCGGGCAGCATCAGGTCGAGCAGGATAAGGCTGGGGGTCTGCTGGTCAAGCCACGGCATCACATGGTCGCCATGTTCGAGGGTGGTCACCTCGAAGCCGTGGGTGGTCAGGTAGTCTGCCATCAGTCGGGCAATTTTGGGTTCGTCTTCCACGACCAGCAAAGAGGCATTATCCATCATGGGCAAGCTCGCTTTAAGAAAAATGACCGGATCAATTATCGGTGTTCAGCAACGGGAAGCGAAGTGTCCAGCATAATCCACCCAGCGTCGAATGAGAGGCCGAAAGGCTGCCACCATGGGCATGCACCAGGGCACTGGCGATCGACAGGCCCAGGCCGCTACCACCGCTTGAACGGTTACGCGAGCCCTCGACCCGATACAGCCGTTCAGTGAGCCGCGCAAGTTCGCTATCGGGCACCCCGGGCGCACTGTCTTGCCAGCTGACCACGGCCTCGTTCCCGTCCTGGGTCAGGGTGACGTCGAGTGAGCCCGGGGCGCTGGTATAGGCGCAGCTGTTATCCATCAGGTTATCCCATAGTTGGCGCAGGCGCTGGGCATCGCCGCGAATCATCATATCGGGGGCGATCTGCCGGGTCAGGCTCATGTCGCTGTCGTTCAGCCAGCGTTCGGCATCTTCCAGACGTCCCGCCAGGGCATCGCTTAGGTTCATTGGCGCCAACTGGATATCCAGCGCGCCAGCATCGCTTTGCGAAAGCAGACGCAGATCGGCGACCAGCCGTTCAAGCTGATCCACTTCCTGGCCGAGGGACCCAAGGCTCTCTTGGTTCAGCGGACGAATGCCATCCTGCATGGCTTCAATTTCACCGCGCAACACCGCCAGCGGAGTGCGGAGCTCATGGGCGGTGTCGGAGACCCAGCGGGCCCGGGCGTTGCGGCTTGCTTCCAGGGAGGCTGCCAATACGTTGAAATCGCGGGCCAGAAGCGAAAGTTCGTCGCGACCGCGCTCAGGCAGGCGGCTGTGGTAATCACCTTCGGTCAAGCGCTGGGTGGCAGTGGCCAGGGCCCGTGTGCGCCGCCCCAGCCACCAGGAAAGTCCGCCGGCCAGCAAGAATGAGGCGACGCCCAGCGAGAGTACGATAATCATCAGATTGCGCTGCTGGCGTTCCAGGAAGCGGTTTTCCATGCGCTCCATGACCTGCTGGGGCGGGCGAAACCCCAGTTCGCCGATCTCTTCGTCGTCGCTGCGTAGCGTGAGCCAATGCCAGTTGCTCTCACTGGCATTATGGGGCGGTATCACAAAACGTTCATCGGCATCGCGCAGCACAAAGTCCTGTGCCTCGCCAAGGGGGCTAGGGCGTTCGCGGTGCTCCTGACCCAGGGCGTGGCGCACGACCATTGGCCAGCGTTCCGGTGAGCGCTCGAGCCATGCCCAGCTTTGTCGGGGCTGCCAGCGCGTGACCAGGCTGTCGGCCAGCAAGGTGGCCCGGCGCTCCTGAGCCTGATTTAGATACTCAAGAAAGCCTCGGTCGATGCTGTACGAGACGGCCAGAAAGGCACCGGTTGAAATCGCCACGTTGACGCTCAGGATGATCAGGAACAGCTTCAAACCCAGCCGCGAGAAGCGCCAGCGAAAGCGCCCCAGGGGTGTGCGCAACGAGATCAACGACATTAGCTGGCTCCTGCCGAATGCGGCTGTGGCGGGGTGCGTGACCGCTCGCGCAGATTCTCGAGGCTCAGGTAGAGGCAGGGCACCAGAATCAGCAGAATCAGCGTGGCGAAAAGCATGCCAAAGCCCAGCGAAATCGCCATGGGAATCATGAAGCGCGCCTGCCGGGATGTCTCAAGAATCATCGGCGCCAGCCCCAAAAACGTGGTCAGAGTGGTCATCATGATCGGGCGCAGGCGACGGGTGGCAGCGGCGACGATGGCTTCACGCGCCGCCATGCCCTCGCGCCGCTTGCGGTTGGCGTAATCGATCAGCACCAGGGCGTCGTTAATCACCACGCCGGAGAGTGCCAGCATGCCGAGCAGGCTGATGATCGACAAGCCAAACCCCATCAGCATATGCCCGCCAATCGCCCCGACGATACCAAAGGGTATTGCGGCCATCACCAGTAGCGGTTGCAGATAGCTTTTGAAGGGTATCGCGAGCAGGGCATAAAGCGCGGCAATCATCAACCACATGGCGGTTCGCAGGGCGGCGAGGTTATCGGCGGTATCCTGCTGGCGACCGCCCAGGGTGACCTCAAGCCCCGGCCAGTTGGCTTCCAGGTCGGGGAAAACATCCGTCTGTAGGGTGGCGAGCACCTGGTTGATGGGGAGATCATCCTCGGCATCCGCCGTGACGGTGATAACCCGTCGGCCGTTAATCCGCTCAAGGCCGCTGGAGGCCTGGCCCAGGGCGATATCCGCGACCCGGGAAAGGGGCACGCTGAGGCCGTCGGGCGTGCGCACCGGCAGGCGGTAGAGTTCGTTCAGGCTATTGCGGTTTTCTTCGGGCAGGCGTACCTCGACGCTGACTTCGCTGCGCCCGACAAACTGTTCCAGGGCCGTGGCACCCTGGAGAGTGCCACGCAGGGCCTGGGCCAGGTCGCTGCCGGTAAGGCCCAGCGAGCGGCCTTCGGAGGAAAGGCGCATTTCAAGTTGCGGTTTGCCATCGCCCAGGCCGCTGTCGATATCGATCAAGCCGTAGTTGCTTAGTGAGTCGGCCAACTGGTTGGCCGCTTCTTCGAGCACCTGGGTGTCAGGGTGTGACAGGCGTAGGCTGAGCGCCGCACCGCTACCGGGCCCGCCTGCATCTGAAGCAAAGCGCACCGACTGAGCGCCAAGTAAATCGCCGGTTAGCGCGCGCCACTCCCGGGCAACTCGGGAAGGCGGCCAGTCCTCCAGGCTTTCTGGCGCAATCTCCAATTCTACCTGCAGACTCTCACCGTCCAAGCGGGTATGGGTACTGCTGAAGTGCAGAGATGCCTCGCGTTGACTTAGTTGATCGCCAGCCTTCAACAGCTGTTGGCTAAGCCCACGGCTAACGCTGATATGGCTTCCAATGGGCAGTGTGATGCTGGCTTCTACCTCATTGGACTCGACCCGAGGCATCAGCGAGAAGCCAAGGCGTCCGCTCATGCTCCAGGCAAGCGTCACCAGCAAGATGACGATTCCCAGCGCGACGGTCAGCCAGCGGACATTGAGTGCCCGCTGCAAGAAGGGCTCGAACTTATGATAGGTAAAGTGATGAAGCCCGCCTTGCATGCGTTGGCGCAAGGCTTCCAGCGGGCGTTGCCAGGTGGGTGTCTGGCGGGGTTTACGGCTATGGGCCAGGTGCGCGGGCAGAATGAACAGCGCTTCGGCCCAGGAAATCAGAAAGACGGTGATGACCACTACCGGAACGGTGGCAAAAATCAGCCCCAGAAAACCCGGCAAGAACAGCAGCGGTAGGAAGGCGACGATGTTGGAAAGAATCGCAAAGGTTAGTGGCGTGGCGATTTCCCGGGCCCCCTTGACCGCCGCATCGCGCAGCGAATAGCCCTCCTCACGGTAGCTGTAGATATTTTCACCCACCATGATGGCGTCGTCGACCACAATACCCAGCGCGATGATAAACGCGAACATCGATATCATGTTCAGCGACACGCCGATCCAGGGGAGGAATAGCATCGCGCCCAGAAATGCCGTGGGGATGCCCAGCGTGACCCAGAAGGCCAAGCGCGCTTCCAAAAACAGCGCCATCAAGACCAGGACCAACGCCAGGCCCATCCAGGCGTTTTTCAGCAGCAGGCTCAATCGGTCTTCGTAGACAGCCGAGCTGTCCCGGGAAATCTCCAGGCTGACACCTTCGGGTAGCCCGGCACGCAGGCGCTCAAGCTCGCCGTTGACGGCTTCTGAAATGCTGGTTGGCGTTTGGTCGCCAATCTGGTAGACATCCACCGAAAGGCCGGGTTGGCCGTTATAAAATTCCTCACGGTCGGTCTCGGCAAAGCCCTCGCGGACATCGGCGATATCGCCCAGTCGAATTGGCATACCCTGGGTGCTGGTGAGAACCGGCAGCTCGGCGAAGGCAGCGGCGCTGTTGCGTCGCCCCTGGTAGCGCACCAGCCATTCACCTTCGTCGGTGGTCAGTTGTCCGCTGGCCAGGTCCAGCGCTTCCTCACCAATCACATTGGCAAGCGCCTGGTGATCCAGGCCGTAGCGCTCAATGGCTTCATCATCCAGCAGTACCTGGATTTCCCGGGCGCGATTCCCCGATAGCTCGGCACGGGAAAGGCCGTCGGTGGCCTGTAGTTCGGCGCGGACGTTTTCCGCGGCATCGTGGAGCGTGCCCAGGTCGGCCTGACCGTAAACCTGCAGGCTCAATACGCTTCGCGCACGGCCGGCCAGGGTGAAGCGGGGTGGGTCAGCGGCGTTGGGCAGCGTCGTAATCGCGTTAACCGACTGCTGAATATCCTGATAGGCGCGCATCACGTCGATGCCATCCACCAGGGTGGCGCTGATATTGGCGCTACCCTCGCTGGCGCTGGATGTCAGTTCATCGATGCCTTCGACGTCGGAAACGGCTGCCTCAACGGGCAGCAGCAGGCTCTGTTCGATATCTTCCGGCGTGGCGCCCGGGTAGCTGATGGTGACCTGGACCACCTCGGTTTCAAATGCCGGGAAGATCTCCTTCTTGATCGCCAGCGACGCCATGAGCCCGCCGACAATAAACAGGATCATCAGCAGGTTTGGGGCAACGCCATGGTCGACCATCCACGCCAGGGGGCCTTTACGCAGCATCAGCTGTCACTCCCGGTGCCGTTCGAGGGGGTGTCGCTGCGCTGTCGGATACGAACGCGCTGACCTTCCCTGGGCTGGGCCAACCCTGCTGTCACGACGCGTCGGCCGTCGGCCAGGCCGCTGCTGACCAATGCCTGCTCCTGGCCGCGATAGGCCAGGGTGACGTGACTACGCTGCAGGCGGTCATCATCGTCGACCCACCACACCTGTTCGCCCGGCCGCAGCGCGGCGGAGGGTAGGGCGATGAGGTCAGGCCGGGGGCTGGTGGCAAACGAGACGCGCAGCACATCACCCAAGCGCAGAGCCGGGCCTTCGGTGTTAAGCGCCAGCGGGTCATCAACGGCAATCAGTAGCTGCGCCTGCAGGCCGTTTTCTTCCAGTGCGGGGAGAATGGAGACCAGCGTTCCTTGGCGCTGCGCGTCTGCAGGCCAGCCGCTGCTGGACAAGCTGACACGGCTGCCTTCCTGCAGCCAGTCAAGCCACTCTCCCGGCAGCGAGGCACGCACCCAGAACTGCTCGACGCCCACCAGATGCAACACCTCGGTGCCCTGGCTCAGCAGGCTGCCCGCGCCGACCAGGCGCTCCTGTACCATCGCCTGCCAGGGCGAACGCAGGGTGGCCCTGTCCAGGTTCAAGGCGGCCTGGTCGCGGGCAACGCGGGCCTGGGCAACCAGCGCCTGGGCCTGGCGCAACTGGGGTTCGCGGAGCACCAAGGCGCGGCGTTCGGCGGAAAGCTGGCGTCCGAAAGACTCATACTCACTGCGGGCGCGTTGCTGCTCTGCCTGTTCAAGTGCCAACTGCGCCTGGGCATCGGCTAGCTGAGCCTCGGCATCTTCCAGTGCCAACTTTAGGTCAGCCTGGTCGATGTACGCGACGGGGGTATCCTGTTCGACCACCTGTCCAGGCACCACGCCTTTGGCAAACCGTTCGAGCTGACCGGCGACCCGGCTGGCGAGCATGGCTTCCTGCTCGGCCTCAACGCGGCCAAAGCCCTGTAGATCAGGCGAACGGGCGGCGGATGATACGCTGACCACATCGACCAGGGGAGGCGTCGGTTCGGGCGGGGGCTGGCGTTCGATACGCGGGGGCTGAGTGACGATCCACCATGCCAGTGCCGCACCCCCTATCAAAACAAACAGCGCGACCACCGCGCTTGGCCGAATGCGACCATGTTGTGATGGTGAGGGAGGTTGATGATCTGTCATGGTCGCGGGTTATCCATTGGCCGAAATCGAAACTTAGAGCTATTGGGGCGTATCATGCTAGCATCACCCTGTGTCACGCAGCGATTAGGTAAGCAATGTGTAAATTGCGTGCAACTCGCCCCGCGCAGCGCCCATCTTGTCGCAACGTGGCTCAAGGCTACTTGGCTGACACTTTATTTGCTAACAATAGACTGACTGGTCTACTTTTGACGATATGAAAAATACCGCTACGCGCGACAAGCTCATTGAGACCGGTGCCGAACTGATTGGCCAGCATGGCTATAATGCCACGGGCATCAATGCCGTTTTAAAAACCTGCGGCGTGCCGAAGGGGTCGTTTTACCACTATTTCTCGAGCAAAGAGGCGTTTGGCCTGGCGGTGATCGATCAGTTTGCGACGGCCTATGATGCCCAGCTTGCCGAGCTTCTGGGAGACACCACAATACCTGCGCTTGAGCGGCTCAGGCGCTATTTTGCGGCGGGTCGTGAGCATATGTGCGATTGCAATCATGAGACCGGCTGCCTGATTGGCAACCTCGGACAGGAGCTTTCCGGGCAAAGCGATACCTTTCGCGACGCTCTGGATCGCGTTTTCCAGCGCTGGGAACAGTACTTTGTCGCCTGCCTGCAGGACGCTCAAAAGGCCGGCGAACTCAGCGCGGCGTTGCCTGCCGACCACCTGGCCAGCTTTATTCTCTCCGGCTGGGAAGGCGCGATTCTGCGTGCCAAAACGCTCAAGTCTGTCGAGCCGATGGAGCAGTTTGAGACGATCCTGTTTCAACAGGTGCTGGTTTCTGACAATTAATGCCTGGCTCTGAAGTGATGCTCACCAGCTGCCACATCGTTTTGGGTGGCAGCGATCAGGGCGTCATCCAGGGAAGGGTCTTCCGGGTTTATCAAGCCGCACTGTGCCAGCGCTTCGCGCAGGCTGACCTGTTCATCCAGGCGCTGATACACCACCCGCACACAGCAGGGCATGCGTTCGCTATTATCCGCCACGCCCATTTTCAAGCCCGTCAAACGCGTCACCTGGCTCTGAAAGCTCGGAAACAGAATCGTCTGGGTGATTTCATGACCGTTGAGCGTTTCGTGGTCGACCAAAAAGAGCCGATCAGCAAGCTTGACCGCGGTGCCTACATAGCGGTTGTGGCACGAGCGGGCGCCAGGCAGGGTCTGCATCCGCTCGGTACGCTGATAGACCACGCCGCCCTCCCGTGCTTCCAGGCAAACCAGGGTCCGCATTAACAGCCCCGGCCGCGACATCGAGCGATAAAGCTCAAAGTAGCGGCCGATATAGCGTTCCATGCCTTCGCGGCCGCGCTGAATCAGTGCGTTAGGCCATGGCAATGTGGTTGGGTCTTCCCTGTTGAGCTGTCCGGTTTGGACCAGGGCACGAAAATCAGAGTGGGGAAGGGCAATATCACCGGTGGTGACACCAAAAAAGTGGCAAATGCGCTGAAGCGCCGCGTGGCTGGGCCGATAGCGTCCACTCAGGTAGCGGTTAAACTGAGCACGATTGATCGCCAAACGCCGACAAACTTCAGCAATGGACGGGTAGTAGCTGCAGAGTAGGCGCAGATTGGCCACAAAATCGTCATGCATGGGGTGACTCGATTCTCTCAGTGTCGTGACATGTCTAATGTCAGGTTCACGCCTCAGAGTGCGACGGCCCTGGGCCAGGGCCGCCGCGTCAATTAAGCGGTAGCTTGATTAAAAGCCTTCCAAGACCAGTTTGCCGATCGTGCGGTTGCTTTCAATAAGTGCGTGTGCGCGTTTTAAGTTCTCTGCGTTAATGGGGCCTAACACCTCTCCCAAGGTGGTGACTAGCTTTCCATCATCGACCATGGCCGCCACTTCTGTGAGCAGATCGTGCTGCTTGGCAATGTCGTCAGTGGTGAATAACGGGCGGGTAAACATCAGTTCCCAATGCAGTGAAAGACTCTTCATTTTAAGCTTCCGCACATCGATCAGTTCAGGGTCATCAATCAGTGCCAGTTTTCCCTGGGGGTTAAGGGCTTCAATTATGGCATCGAAGTGGTGATCGGTTTGGTTAAGGCTGACCACCATATCCACCCCGTCAAAGCCCGCCGCTTTAAGCTCTTGATCAAGTGGCTGGTGGTGATTAATCACCGCGTCGGCGCCTAGTGACTTCACCCAGGCCTGGCTTTCGGGCCGAGACGCTGTCCCGATGACGGTAATGTCGGTGAGCTGTTTGGCAAGTTGCACCAGAATTGAGCCCACGCCGCCTGCTGCGCCAATCACCAACAGGCTTTTGCCTTGGGTGTTGCGCATACCCAGTTCCAGACGATCAAACAGCAGTTCCCAGGCGGTAATCGCAGTCAGCGGCAACGCGGCGGCTTGAGTGTCCGAGAGGCTTTTCGGCGCCAGGCTGGCGATTCGCTCATCGACCAGTTGAAACTCGGCGTTAGAGCCCTGGCGGGCAACGTTGCCCGCGTACCACACCCGGTCGCCCGGCTGAAAACGGCTAACCGCACTCCCTACGGCATCGACGATGCCCACCGCATCATAGCCCAGCACGCGCGGCTCGCCGACTTCCGGCAGGGCGCTACTGCGCACTTTGGCATCAACGGGGTTAACGGAAATGGCGCTCACTGCAACGCGAATATCGTGGGCTTCCGGGGCTGGGGTGGGTAAGTCGATAGTCTGCAGCGCATCGGGGTGATCAATGGGCAGGCTTTGGGTAAAGGCGATCGCTTTCATAATGGTGGGTTCCCGTGAGTTTAAGTAGCGCCATCATGCCTGGATATCGGGTTGCTAAAAAGGGGACTAGAGATTGCGCGCTCGGCCCGCGGTCATGGCTGAGCGCCACCCGCCGTTTGCGATCATCCCCGGCGAGCGCGCATTCTACTTGTTAACGCTACGGAATAGGCGATTCGCGAGACTCCCCAAGACGAAGCGGGTGAAAAACTGGATAATGGCGGCCATTCGCCGACCGGCTCATGTATTTAACCGCCCAGGCACACTCATTACCCCGGACACCCGCTCATGGAAATCAAAGTCAACTACCTCGACAACCTCCGCCTGGAGGCCAAGTTCGACGATTTTACGGTCACCTCCGACCAGCCGATTCGCTACAAGGGCGACGGCTCGGCCCCAGGCCCTTTTGACTACTTCCTGGCCTCATCGGCCATGTGCGCTGCCTACTTCGTCAAGGTGTACTGCAACGCGCGAAACATTCCCACCGAAAACATCCGCCTGTCGCAAAATAACATTGTCGACCCGGAAAACCGCTATAAGCAGATTTTCAAGATCCAGGTCGAACTGCCGGAGGATATCTCCGACAAGGATCGCGAAGGCATGCTGCGTTCCATCGACCGCTGTACGGTGAAAAAAGTCGTCCAGACCGGCCCCGAGTTTCAGATCGAGGTGGTCGAGAACATCGACGAAGACGCCCAGGCATTGCTGATGGGGGCGCCGGAAGGCAGCAGCACCTACATCGAAGGCAAGGACCTGCCGCTGGAACAGACCATTGCCAACATGAGCGCGATTTTCGCTGATCTGGGCATGAAGATCGAGATCGCCTCCTGGCGCAATATCGTGCCTCACGTGTGGTCGCTGCATATTCGTGATGCGGCCTCGCCGATGTGTTTTACCAACGGCAAAGGCGCCACCAAGGAGAGCGCGCTGTGTTCGGCGCTGGGCGAGTTCATCGAGCGCCTGAGCTGTAACTTCTTCTATAACGACCAGTTCTTTGGCGAAGAGATTGCGAACAGCGAATTTGTTCATTACCCCAATGAGAAGTGGTTCAAGCCGGGGCCGAATGACGAGCTGCCCGCGGAGATTCTCGACGAGCACTGCCTGGCGATCTATAACCCGGAAGGCGAGCTATGCGGCTCCCACCTCATTGATACCAACTCGGGTCGCGAAGACCGAGGTATTGTCTCGCTGCCCTATGTGCGTCAATCCGACGGCGAAATAGTCTACTTCCCCTCCAACCTGATCGAAAACCTGTTCCTCAGTAACGGCATGAGCGCGGGCAATACCCTGGTGGAAGCCCAGGTGCAGTGCCTCTCGGAAATTTTCGAGCGGGCGGTCAAGCGTGAAATCCTCGAGCAGGAGTTGGCTCTGCCGGATGTGCCCCAGGAGGTGCTGGCGAAATACCCCAGCATCGTCGAGGGTATCAACGCTCTGGAAGCCCAGGGCTTTCCCGTGCTGGTCAAGGATGCCTCCATGGGCGGTCAGTTCCCGGTCATGTGCGTGACCTTGATGAACCCGCGCACCGGCGGCGTGTTTGCCTCCTTTGGCGCCCACCCAAGCTTTGAAGTGGCGCTGGAGCGCAGCCTGACCGAGCTGCTCCAGGGCCGCAGCTTCGAGGGGCTGAACGACCTGCCGCTGCCCACCTTCAACTCGCAAACCGTGGCCGAGCCGAACAACTTCGTTGAACACTTTATCGACTCGGTGGGCGTTGTCTCCTGGCGCTTCTTTAGCGCCAAGCCCGACTTTGAGTTCAGCGAGTGGGACTTCTCCGGCAGCAACGAGGAAGAAGCCGAGACGCTGTTTGGTATCTTTGAAGAGCTGGGGGCCGAAGTCTATATGGCGATCCACGAAGACCTGGGGGCGCCGGTTTGCCGTATTCTGGTGCCGGGCTACTCGGAGGTTTATCCCATCGAGGATCTGATCTGGGACAACACCAACAAGGCGCTGGATTACCGCGAGGATATTCTCAACCTGCACCGCCTGGATGACGACCAACTCACCGACCTGGTCGAGCGCCTGGAAGACAGCCAGATGGACGACCACACCGATATCATCACCTTGATCGGTATCGAATTTGATGAAAACACCGTGTGGGGGCAGTTGACCATTCTGGAGCTGAAGCTGCTGGTCTATCTGGCGCTGCAGCGTCATGAAGAGGCGCTGGACTGCGTGCAGATGTTCCTCCAGTACAACGACAACACCGTCGAGCGTGGCCTGTTCTATCAAGCGGTGAACGCGGTGCTGGAAATCGCCCTGGATGACGAGCTGGAGCTGGATGATTACCTGCCCAACTTCCAACGCATGTTTGGCGAAGAGACCATGGCAGCCGTTGTTGGCTCGGTGGAAGGCTCCGTGCGCTTCCATGGCCTAACGCCCACCAACATGCGGCTAGAAGGCCTGGAACGCCACCAGCGCTTGATCGAAAGCTATAAGAAGCTTCACGCGGCACGCGCGGCGAGGGCGGAAGTGTAAAGAAATAACGCCACTCCTTATATCACGCTAAACAAAAAGTGCGCGGCCCCAAAAGGCGCGCACTTTTTTTGTGATGCACTCTGGTGCACCCGCTGATGCAGTCACTGCATACAACTGCAACGCTGCGCCAAATTTCATCCTGCCCCACGCTTGGTAAAACGTTCTCCGCGGCGCGCATTCCAAACGCGCGATTTTAAATAGCCACGTATTCCAACATAACGCTAATACAACAACGCGGAGAGAATCACATGCTCGATATGCTCAATGACCTTCTGTGGGGGAAGGTGCTGCTGGTGCTGCTGGTGGGGGTTGGCATCGGTTTTACCGTTGCGTCCCGCTTTGTGCAGTTTCGCTATTTCAGTGAGATGTTTCGTATCCTGGGCTCCGGCCAGGCCTTCAAGCGCAACCAACACGGCCATTTAAGCTCGTTCCAGGCGCTGGTGCTGTCTGTAGCCGGGCGTGTCGGTGGTGGCAATATCGCCGGTGTGGCGGTGGCGATTACGCTGGGTGGCCCAGGGGCAATTTTCTGGATGTGGCTGGTTGGCTTGATGGGCATGGCCACCAGCTTCCTGGAGTGCACCCTGGCGCAGACGTATAAAGAAGCCGAAGGCGACGGCACTTACCGTGGCGGCCCGGCATACTACATCGTTAAAGGGCTGGGTAAGCATTGGCGCTGGCTGGCAGCGTTCTACTCGGTACTGCTGCTGTTGACCTTCGGCTTTGCCTTCACCGCACTGCAATCTTATTCGGTGGCGACCTCTTTTGGTGACGCCTTCGGCGTGCCGGTATTGTATAGCGGCATCGGCCTTGCAATGCTCGTCGGGCTGATTATCTTCGGCGGTATCAAGCGGATTGCACGAATTTCCGAGTTTTTGGTGCCCTTTATGGCGGTGAGCTATATCGCCATTGCGCTGTTGGTCATTGCCATGAACATCGGTGAAATCCCGGGCATTATCGCGCTGATTGTGAAAAGTGCTTTCGGTCTTGAACCCCTGATGGGTGGCGGGATCGGCGCGGCCATCATGATGGGCCTGAAACGCGGCCTGTTTTCCAACGAGGCGGGCCTGGGTAGTGCGCCCAACGTGGCGGCCGTTGCCTACGTACCGCATCCGGCTAACCAGGGTATCGTGCAGGCATTTTCGGTCTTCATCGATACCGTGATCATCTGTTCCGCCACGGCGTTCTTGATTCTGCTTAGCGGCGCTTACGACCCCGCTGTGGGCGCTGGCGTTGAGGGGATCGCGCTAACTCAGGCCGCATTGGCCGACCATGTGGGCGAATGGGGACGCACCTTTGTCAGCCTGGCGCTGCTGCTGTTTGCCTTCAGTACCATTCTTTACAACTACTATCTGGGTGAGAACAGCCTCAACTTTTTCAGCCGTGACAACCAGAACCTGTTCAATGCCTTCCGCGTGGCCATCGTGCTGCTGGTGTGCTGGGGAGCGACCACCGATTTGGGCACCGTGTTCGGCTTTGCCGATGTCACCATGGGGCTTTTGGCCGTGGTCAACCTGCTGGCGCTGATCATGCTGTTCCAGCGCGGCCTGCGCATTTTGAAAGACTTCGACGGGCAGCGTCGTCAGGGCATCAAACAGCCGATTTTTGATGCTAACCAGCACCCGGATCTCGATCTGGATCCCAAAGCCTGGGAATTGGACCCCGAAGAGGCCGATGCATTAAAGCAGCGCCTGGAAGGGGTGCCTGCGAAGTAAGCCGTTAACTGGAACGTATTGCTAAGAAAAAGAGGAGAACCCATGCCCCGCGTACTGATGCTCTATACCGGTGGGACCATTGGTATGCAGCCATCGCCACAAGGTTATATACCCTGCGCGGGGCTGGCCGAACGCCTGGCGGCGCACTTGGCGCTGGGTGACCCTTACCGGCTGCCAGCGTTTGATGTGATTGAGATGCAGCCGCTGATGGATAGCGCCGAGCTAATGCCAGTTGCCTGGAACCGTCTGGTGGCGCTGCTGGAAAGCCAGTGGCCCCACTACGACGCCTTTGTGGTACTCCACGGCACCGATACCATGGCGTACAGCGCCGCTGCGCTTTCGTTTATGCTCGGCGCGCTTAACAAGCCGGTGATCTTCACCGGCTCCCAAATTCCCTTGGGTGAGCCAAGAAGCGATGCGTTGAATAATGTGGTCAGCGCGTTACAGCTTGCGGCTCACCCCGCGACACCTTGTGAAGTCAGCCTGGCGTTTCATGACCGGCTATTGCGCGGTAACCGGGCGCGCAAGGTGCGCACGCAAGGCCTGGATGCCTTCGACTCCCCCAACTTCCCCTGGCTCGCTGAACTGGGTATTGGCGTAAGTTTTCCCCAGCCCTCGGCGCTGCTGAGCGGTCTGCCTAACTTTGCCCCTATTGAGGTGGACGACGAGGCGGTCGCGGTACTGCCGCTGCATCCGGGGATGTCGCTGCGCCGGGCAAAGGCGCTGCTGGAGGATAAAACGCTGAAAGGGCTGGTGCTGTATAGCTACGGCGTAGGCAACCCGCTTAGCTTTGAAGGCGAGCTGCTTGACGCCCTGAAAGCGGCCAACGAGCGCGGCGTCGCGCTGCTCAACGTGACGCAGTGTGCCCAGGGCGAGGTGGTACAGGGCGCCTACGCCACCGGAGCCGTGCTCAATCAGGCGGGCGTGATCGCTGGAAGCGACATCACACTGGAAGCCGCCCTGGCAAAGCTCACCGTTTTATTCGGCCGCGGACTATCGGGCCTTGCATTGCGAGACTGTCTGAAAAGCGCGGTAAGGGGTGAATGCCGTCATACTGATCAATGAACGTCGGGTATCGCTAACCCGAAAGCGACAGAAAGAACAGAATAAGCGGCGGTGACAGCAGCGAGAGAATAAACCCGCTGACCACGGCGATGGGAACGCAGGCCACGCCGCCGTGTTGTTGAATGACGGGCAGGGTGAAGTCCATGGAGGTGGCGCCGCCGTAGCCGATGGCCAGCGCCGTGTGGCGGTGGATCACCAGCGGAATCAGGATAAATGCCAGCAGCTCGCGGGTCAGGTCGTTGAAAAACGCCACGCCCCCCATCAGTGGCCCCAACTGATCGCCAATCAGGATCGCCGACAGCGAGTACCAGCCAAAGCCTGCAGCCATGGCGAGGCCTTCGTTCCAACTGAGTGACAGAAGCGGGGCGGCCAACAGACCTGCCAGTAGCGAGCTAAGCGCCAGGGTGACGGCAATGGCCAGCCCCAGGCGATTGAGCAGGATCTGCTTGAGCGGCATGCCCGAGTTGCGCAGCTGGCAACCGATCAGCGCCAGAAGGCCATAGAGAACCCATTCGGCCAATAAATCGGCCTTGGAAAACAGCCCTTCCCCAAACCGCGGGCCGGCCAACAGGCCGGTCATCACCCCAGCCGCCACTACGGCAACCAACAATAACGAGCCCTGCATCGCGGCGAGCTTGCTGGTAGGCGCATCCTTGACCACCGGTGACTGGCCTGCCTTCAGCGCCACCCTGCGCGACAGCCACCATAGCGCGACCAGATTAAGCAGCGTGGTAATACTAAACAGGAGAAGGGCGTTGCCGCCCAGCTTGGCAAGCTGGTTGGACAGGTTTTCAAGCCCGGCCAGGCTAATGCCCATCAGCAGCAGGATGATGTAAACGGCACTGTTGACGGCATGGTTGATGCGCTGTTGCCAACGCAACGCGGGGACGGGTACCAGGTAACCCAGCAGCAGCGGGAGAAGGACAATCAGTAATCCGGAAAGCATTTACGGCGTGTCGCCCCCGCTTGGGTTGAAGTCAGTCAGGGCAATCTGCGTTTCGCGCTCGCCGTCCTTGAAATATTCCGCTGAAAGCAACAGTCCGGGCCAGTCCGGATGAAAGCTCAGGTGAAGCTCACGGTCATCTTTTTCTGCATTGAGCATGATGACATTCAACGCGTCGAACTCACCGGCGGGGACGTTGATGGGGGCTTGGCTTTCCATATAGTACTGGTAGTGCTCTTCTTCTCCCTCGTGATCGAGAAAGCGCAGATCGCAGGGGGCCGTTTCGCTGCAGTTTTCCTTCCCGGCGCGGCGGGATAGGTCGAACAGGGCCGTTTGCCGATCAAGCGTCGTGAGCTGTTCTTCCTTGAGCTGGTAGTCGTTGCCGATGCCAAACAGCGAGTAGCGGCTGTTATAAAGCAATGCGCGCGTGGCGTCGTCAGCGACGCTGAAGCGGCTGCGCTCTTCACCACTGACCACGGCAATCGAGAAGCGCATGTCGCTGCGCCAGTGGCTTTCTTCCTGGCTCAAATGGTGAGTAATGCTGGCACTTGGCCAGCCGTCGACCTTGAGCCGGTAGTGTGCCTCAAAAGGCTGCGGCGTCGAGAAAGCCGTGCCGGGCGACACGTCGGCGACGGCCGTCGTCAAGCCGGTAAAACAGAGTGTCACCGCTACCGCAAGGCAGCGCGGGTACGTAAGAGGAGGTAGTAGAGCGCATCGCATTTTGAGTTTCCCTGACAAGTAGTAGTCCAGCCAACGGGGGTAGCCTAGTGCTATCACACCGTGGACGATAGATGCTTCAGGGTGTCACTCAGTTCCACCGGGTAATCGCTTTCACCTTGCTCCAATGCCGTCACCGAGGCAGGAAAACGCGGTAGGGCATCCGCCACGCGAGCCCTGGCTTGATGTGCTTGTGCCATCGTGTCGGGGATGATAACACCGTTTTGTACCACCGGGCTCAGAAGGGCTTCTCCGGGAATGTGGGTGTCATCGCGTTGGGCAATCGTGTCGCCAATATACCGCCCGGCAGCATCCTGGCGGCGGTATATCTGTTTGCGTGTCGGCAGGCTGATTTTGCCGGGGGCGTGTTTGGCCCTTGGCTGCCCGGCGTATTCAACCAGCTTGTACGAGAGATCGATGACCGGGGCATCTGCCGAAACGCCCATTTGAGTACCTACGCCAAAGGCATCGATGGGGGCTTCCTGGGCGACAAGCTCGGCAATGCCATGCTCGTCCAGGCCGCTGCTGGCAATGATCTTGATGTCGGTGAAACCGGCATCGTCCAGCAAGGCGCGGGCCTTGCCTGCAAGCTGGCCTAGATCGCCGGAGTCGAGGCGAACGGCACCCACCGATAAATCGGGTAGGTCGCGGAGCATGTCAATCACATGCCTGACACCTTCCAGGGTATCGTAGGTGTCGACCAGTAAGGTGGTGTTGGGGTAGTGACGGGCGAATGCACGAAATGCCGACGGCTCATCGTCATGGGCAAGAACATAGCTGTGCGCCATGGTGCCACTCAGCGGCAGGTCATGACGCAGCCCGCCGAGCACATTGCTGGTACCGTTCAGCCCGGCGGTCTTGTAGGCCCTGACCCCACGCACGGCAGCATCGATGCCGTGTACACGGCGCATGCCAAAGTCGACCACCGGACGGTTGCCTGCCGCCCACACGATGCGGGCGGCCTTGGTGGCGAGCACGGTTTCCAGTTGCACGAGGTTCATGATGAGGCTTTCCAGCAGTTGTGCCTCGGCGATCGGCGCGTCCACTTCAAGCAGCGGCTGATGGGGAAAAAGCGGCGTCCCTTCGGGCACGGTCCAGATGTCCCCGGAAAACCGCCAGTTCGCGAGCCAATTCAGAAAGTCGTCGTCGAAGCGCCCGGTGGACGCGAGTTTTTCAATGGCCGCATCGTTAAAATGCAGCTGGCTGAGTTTGGCCGCAGCGTGCTGCTGGCCGCAGGCGAGGATAAAGCGGCGTGACGGGGGCAACTGGCGGAAGAACAGGCTGAAAGTGGCGGGCGTGTCATGTATGCCTTCCTTCCAGTACGCCTGGATCATGGTCAGTTGGTAGAGGTCGGTTAATAGCGCCAACTCCTCGTCTGCAACGCTCAGCGTTAAGGGTTCATTCATGCGCGTACCTCGGCCCCGGCAGCCTGCATTTCATGGCGGCAGCGCTCGACGGCGTCAGGGTCAGCCGCGGCGGATAGCGTTTCCAGCAACAGGGTCGTAAAGCCCTCGCGGCAGGCGGCAAGCACCGTGGCATGAACACAGACATCAAGCGCCAGGCCGCAGACCACGACGCGCTGGATACCGTTTTCGCGCAAGTACTCGCCAAGCCCGGTGCCATCGAATGCCGAGTAGGCGTCGGCGTTGAACGCCGTGGCCTTGCTGACGCGAATGACCTCATCGGGCAGGGTGAGGTCGGGGTGGAAAGCCGCTCCCGGCGTATCCTGAACGCAGTGTATCGGCCAGGGGCCGCCCCGGTGGCTAAAGCTGACATGGTCCACCGGGTGCCAGTCGCGGGAAGCCACCACGGTGGCACCGGCGTTCAGGGCGGCGGCAATCTCGGTATTAATGCCCGGCACCAGAGCGCTGCCGCCGTTAATCGCCAGCGCACCGCCTTCACAGAAGTCGTTTTGCATATCGACGACCAGCAGGGCGTCGTGGCGTTGATAATCATGGAGGGGCGACGTCATGGTACGTTTCTCCTTCGTTTACAAGGGTTTACTGCCTGTCCCGCAGGGCCGGGATAGCACGCCGTCTGTTTCGGCCTTCAGTAACCGGCCTCAGGGTCAATAGTGGTGACGGTTTCCCCTGCTTCAAAGGCCTTTACGTAATCAATCACCTGGTCGATGGCGTCACTGAGGGGCGTGGGGGCGGCCATGTGCGGCGTGATGAGGACCCTGGGATGCTGCCACAGCGGATGCTCGTCGGGTAGCGGCTCTTCCTCGAAGACGTCCAGCAGGGCACCGCGGATATGGCCAGGTTGGCTGTCGTTGCCCAGCGCTTCAAGCAGTGCCTGCTCGTCAATCAGGCTGCCGCGACCGGGGTTGATCACGCTGGCGCCATCGGGCAGCTTGGCAAGCCGCTCGGCGTCAAGAATATGCCGGGTGGCGGCGGTATCGGGCAGTATGGTGACCACCGTCTGCACCTGGCCCAAGAGCTCGTCAAGCCCGTCATCGCCATGGTAGCAGCGTAAACCGGTGATCTGTTTGGGTGAACGGCTCCAGCCAAGCACCGGGAAGCTCGCCTGGTGTAGCACATCGGCCACATAGCGGCCAATCGCCCCCAGGCCGAGTACGCCCACCGGCCATTGAGACTTCGCCACGACGTGCTGCGGTTGCCAGTTGGCGTGCTGCTGTTGAGCGGCATAGCGGTCCATGCTGCGGTAGCAGTGCAGCACGCCATACAGCACATAGTCGGCCATCAGTTCGCCCATGCCCGCATCGCGCAGCTTGACGATGGGCACATCCGTTGGCAGGCCCGGGGTTTTGAGCAGGTAGTCGACGCCTGCGCCGAGGTTGATAATGCCTTTAAGCTGGGTCTGCTCCTCGAGCAGATGCGCAGGCGCTTTCCAGACGGCCAGATAATCGGCGTTTTGACGCTGATCTGCCGGCGCATCGCTGGTGACGACCTGGGCATCAGGAAACGCATCGGCCAGCGCTTGTTGCCACTCTGCGGCCTCGTCTATGTGTACGACGATCTTCATTGCCTAGTCTCCCTCAGATGCTTGTTCGTTGCATCCATGATGGGGAGCTTCGTAGAGCGCTGCAAGCAGGGGTGAGCGTTTATGCGTCAGTTGCCCCTGCCATTCAGTGCGCCCGGATCGTCTTATACCAGATCCCGCGGGATCTCCTCGTCCCAACTCTTGGAAAAGACCCGGCTGTCGCCCTCGAAGGCATCCAGGGTGGCCCGCAAGCGAAAGCTGGTGGCATTGGAGGTCATCAAGGTGCGGGTCAGGCTGCGGACCTCCCAGTCACCGCGACGGAAACGACGCTCCCACTCGGTCCAGCCGCTGAGGCTGTCGTAGTTGCCGTAAGCATAGGTGTAGCGCTCGATCACCCGTGACGAAAGTTCGAGATCGATATCATCCAGGCGGAAGGTGCCTTCGTCATTGATGACCTCAAGCGTGGTCTGGTCCTGGGCCAGGTCGCGTATCACCCGCCAGCTTTCCTGACTGGGCTGTAACAGGCTCACGGCGAGTGGCGGTGCGCCTTCCGGCTCGCCAAAGGCGGGCAGCGCCGCCTCTTCCCGGGGCTGGGGCTCACGGCTGGGCAGGATCAACTGGCAGCCGGCAGGGTGCACGGTCAGCTTGACGGGAACCGGCGACGGCCAGGCCAGCGGCCAGTAACTGGTCGAGAGCGACAGCCGTATGGCGTGGCCGACGGGAAACTTCTGGGCGATGTGCTTGAGCGATACCCGCACGCGGTAACGCTTGCCGGGCTCCAGGGGCTGGGGGAATTCGTCGCTGTCGCGGTGGGTCAGGTTGAGCAGACCGTAGGAAATCCGGGTGGCCTTGTCATCCTCGGCAATATCGCTGAGCCGGACCGCCACCATCGCCACCGGCTGATCGGCTTCGATGTCGAGTTCCACAAACGGCTGCCCGCATATCTCGATGTCGTGATCGAGCCGGGCGGTCTGGAAGACTAACGCGCCGCCGTCCTCGTCGCGTTGATCGTGGGGTAAATCCGGGGGCGCATTATAAGAACACCACTTCCCGGCAAACAGGCCCACCGACAGCGGTGAACGTATGCTGAGCGGCACCTCGTCGTCCGCGCCCAGCCCGGCGGGGCTCTGCACTAAAGGCAGAAGATCGTGACCGCTGGTCAGCCGGAAGTGTTTGGGCTCAATCCGCGGCGAGGGCCAGCTCGGTTCGGCGACCCAGCGCCCCGGGCGTTCCTCGTAGCGGGCCGACGGGGGCACTGAATCCTGCATCCAGACGCGCAGCATGGGCTCGTCCATGATCCCTGTTTCCTTGCCTTTCAACCAATGGTCCCACCAGCGCAGCGTCTCCTGCAAAAAACCGATCGCCGGGCCGGGAACGCCAAGGTGCGGGTACTTGTGCGACCAGGGGCCCACCAGGCCTTTGCGCGGCACGTCGAGCCCCTCGAGCAGGCGGAAGACGGCGTTGCAGTAGCCATCGGCCCAGCCGCTGACGGCATAAACGGGGCAGCGAATGCGCGAGAAGTCTTCGCACACCGAGCCATGCTTCCAGTAGTCATCCCGGCGCTGATGCTGGAGCCAGGTCGACAGCCAGAGCCCGCTGTTTTCCAGGCGATCCATCCACATCTCACGCCAGCGCTCGCCGACCAACTGCGGGTCGGGGGGGCAGGTATTGCCATCGAACATGGTCGAGGCCCAGGACAGGTTGTCGCCCAGCAGGCAGCCGCCCATGTGGTGAACGTCATCGGCGTAGCGGTCGTCGGTGGAGCACAGCGTGATGACGGCCTTCAACTCGGGCGGCTGGAGCGCCGCGATCTGCAGGCCGTTGAACCCGCCCCAGGAGATGCCGATCATGCCGACGTCACCGGTACACCAGGGCTGTTTGCCGAGCCACTGCAGAATCTCGACGCCATCGTCGAGTTCCTGCTGCAGGTATTCGTCGGTCAGCACGCCGTCCGACTCGCCGCTACCGCGCATATCGACCCGCACCCCGGCGTAGCCGTGGCCAGCCCAGTAGGCGTGTGTCTGGGCATCGCGCATCGCCGTCAGGTCGCGTTTGCGATAAGGCAGGTATTCGAGAATGGCGGGTACCGGGTCGCTTTCGGCATCCACCGGGCGCCAGATACGGATGGCCAGTCGGCACCCATCGGACAGCGTGATCCAGTCTTCTTCTTCCTGCACGTTGCGCGGAAAATCGCTGACGATGTGCATGGGCCTGTTCCTTGTTGTGAAAAGTGGCGCAAACCCTCAGCCGACGATGTCTTCGAAGGCGAAATGGAGCTGCTCGGCAAGCCGCGCGTAGTTGTCTTCCAGGGCGAGGTCGTCGTCGGCGCCCATCCACACGTATGCCAGGGCATAACTGTAGCTGTCCTGCTCTGGCAGAGAGGATAAACGCATACCGGCTTCGACCTGGAGGGTGATCACGGTGCCGGGGAACGCCTGCTGCAGCGTTTCGATCTCCTCGGCACTGGGGACCTGGCTGACAGTGGCGTCGCTGAAGAATACCCGATAAAAGAACTTGCCGGCGACTTTAAAATCCCCTTGGCGGTGGGGCATGTCGGGCAACTGCCCCAGTGCCAGGTCCACCGTTATCTGCTGGTGACTGACCCCGTCGACCTTTTCGAACAGGTCGCAATGCGACTGGGCCACGCGGGTATTGATCTCCAGCAGCCAGATGCGGTCCTGCACTTCGTCCCAGAAATACTCGATGTTGAAGGCCGCATTGTCATAGCCGATATGGGCCATGATCTGACGCGTAAGCTCCTGCATCTTGGTTTGAATGGCATCGGGTAGTCGCGACGGATAGCGGTAGTAGAAAAAGCTCAGCACCTGCGGGTAGCGGATCGAATCCACAATGCCATACGGGACGACATCCCCCTGGAAGACGTAGCCCTCGACCGTGCATTGCCAGCCGCCGATGATTTCTTCCGCCATGCAGTGGCCGCCATCGACCGAGCGGACGTTTTCCGGCAGCCGGGCATGTTCCAGCACGTAATTAAACGGCTCAGAAATCGTCCCGATCCCTTCGCACAGCCGCTCGACGGCATAGGCGAAGTCTTCGGGGCTTTCGATACGAAAGCCCAGCCGTGAGCCTGACGACTTGATCGGCTTGACGAAGAAGGGCATATACAGCCCGGCTTCGCCGATGCGCTGAAGGGCATCGGGGTCGAAAGGGTCAAAGGCGGTGAAGCGGGGGATGTAGTCGCCGATCACCTCTTTCTGAACGAGTCGACTCCAGTACTTGTGCTCGCATTTGAGCAAGCTTTCAAGGCTGGTCGACGGCGTACCCAGCCGCTCGCAGAGCAGCGGCAGCATGGTCGAGACGGGAAAGTCCATATAGCCCACGATGGCATCGATAGGCTCGCCAAATGCTTTCAGCTGGGTTTCGGCTCGGGCCAGCATGTCTTCGATAGGAAAGATTTCCGTATCATTGACTTCCTCTGGCTCGATCACACCATGGAAGCGGTAATGTTCAGCCCCACGTAAATGCCCAAGCCGCTGACGGTTCAGTTCATCCAGCCCGACAACAAAAATATTTCGATGGCTCATGATCGCCTCCTGGCGAAAACTCAGCCTTCTCAGCACTCCATAACCCTGGATGAAAGGGGGATTAGACAGGGCAGAGCTTGTGCTGACCTGATTGACAGGCCAGGGCGCGAGGAAGGCCGCTTACCAGGAGTATAGCGGGTTATCGTTAGGGGGCCTGGTCAAATACGCAAGAACGCTGGATCCTTTCTGCGCTATTCACACGGTCGGGTCAGGGCGAGGGCCCATGATTAATCTGGCGAGGGGCGTTTCCAGCTGTTATAAGTGAAGGCATGGGTTAATACTCACGCGACACGACATTGCCGCTATCGGCAATGATTCAGCGTTCCTCAAAAGCGTCGCTGGGCGGCGAAAGGACTATGGCCTCTCCCATTTTCTCGGCATCCGGTCACCTCGTGGCCATTGGTGGTGCCGAGGACAGAACCTCCGATCTTGAAATCCTCAGGAAAGTCTTTTCGCTCATCCCCGACGGTAACCAGGTGGTCTCGGTCATTGCCACGGCCAGCGGTATCCCCGACCAGGTCCTGCCGGAATACCAGGCGGCTTTCTCGCGTTTGGGCGCAAGCCAGGTCCATGAGCTGAAAATACGCGACCGCCGGGAAGCCGCCGATGCGGAGACGGTGCGGCTGATCGAACAGAGCGGCCTGATCTTTTTTACCGGTGGTGACCAGCTGCGGCTGACCAATGTGCTCGGTGGCTCGCCGGTTCTGACGGCCATCCGCCAACGCCTGCTGGACGGCGCCGTGGTGGCCGGGACCAGCGCGGGCGCGGCGGCCATGCCGGGTACCATGATCTATAACGGCGCCGCCGCCGATGCCTTGCGCAAGGGGGCAGTTAACCTGACCTTTGGCCTGAGCTTTGTCGACGGCCTGGTCATCGATAGCCACTTTCTCGAGCGCGGGCGCTTTACGCGGCTGATGGAGGTTGGTGCCAGCAACCCGGAGCACCTGGGAGTGGGCCTGGGTGAGGATGCCGCCGTGATCATTCACCCCCACGGCATTCTCGAAGCCATTGGTCCGGGGCATGTCATCCTTATCGATAGCCGGGACCTGGCCAGTTCGAACATTGCCGACCTGGCCATGGGCGAACCCGTGGCCATTGAACACATGATCCTCCATGCGATGGTCAGCGGCCATGGCTTTGACGTCGAGGCCCGACGCTATCTTGTCCCCCATGAACTCAGCGCGATTCTCGCGGAGAACCCATGAACATTCTCGAGCACCGGGCCCTGCGCGGCCCGAATTACTATAGCCGCTATCCGGCCATTTTCATGCGCCTGGACATCGGTGAACTCGAGGAGCGGCCAAGCGACTTGGTCCCTGGCATCGTCGAGCGGCTGACAACGCTGCTGCCGACCTTTCAGGAGCACCGCTGCTCCGTCGGGCGCCCCGGTGGCTTTCTGGAACGCCTGGGGCGGGGGACCTGGGCCGGCCACGTCGTCGAACATGTGGCCATCGAGCTGCAGAACCTGATTGGCTTTTCGGTGGGTTACGGCAAGACCATCGACAGCTACGACACCGGTATCTACAACGTCGTCTATCGCTACCGGGATGAAGCCTGCGGCCTGGCTGTGGGCGTAGAGTCGGTTGACCTCGTCGAGCGCCTGTTCGGCGGTGAGGAGATTGACTTAGACGCTATCCTGATGCGTCTCAGAGAGGTGCGCGACGCCCACATGCTTGGCCCCTCGACGGCGGCCATTGTCGAGGCGGCGACCCAGCGTGGCATTCCTCATGCCCGCTTGAGCGAGGAAAACAGCTATATCCAGTTCGGTCACGGCCACCGGCAACAGCGTATCCAGGCAACGGTGACCGGTCACACGGACCTTATCAGCTACGGCATCGCCGACGATAAAGAGTGGACCAAGCAGGTCCTCGGCGATGCCGGGATTCCGGTGCCCCAGGGGCGGGTGTGTGGTTCTTTCGACGAGGCGCTGGAGGCCGTCCGTAGCATCGGCTACCCCGTTGCAGTGAAGCCGGTGGTCGGCAACCATGGCCGCGGGGTCAGTACCAATATCGAGGACGATCAGGCGTTGCGGGATGCCTTCGATGTTGCCGCTCATCGCAATCCCACGGTGATCGTCGAGCAGTACATCCGCGGCGAGGATCATCGTCTGCTGGTCATCGATGGCAAGCTCGTGGCCGCCGCCAGGCGTCGTCCGGCGCATGTGGTCGGCAACGGCGTTGCCACGCTCCAGACGCTGGTCGATGAGGAAAATCGCGATCCGCGTCGTGGCATCGGCCACGAGAACCTGCTCACCCAGATCCAGTTGGACGACCAGTCGCTTCGGCTGATCGGTCAACAGAACCTGACCCTGCAAAGCGTGATACCTGCTGGCGAGATCGTCTTTCTCAAGCCTACGGCCAACCTCAGCACCGGGGGCACGGCCACGGACGTCACCGACGATGTTCATCCGGAAGTGCGCTACGCGGCGGAGCGCATCGCGCGGCTGGTGGGGCTGGATATCATCGGCATCGACCTGCTCGCCGAGACCTTGACCCGACCGCTGGAAGAGCAGTCCGCCGCGGTGGTCGAGGTCAACGCCGGGCCCGGCTTTCGCATGCACCTCTCGCCCACCCACGGCGAGGGACGCGATGTAGGCCGCCCGGTGATCGACATGCTGTTCCCCGACAGCGAAACTACCGGGCGGATTCCCATCGCGGCGGTGACCGGCACCAACGGCAAGACCACCACCGTGCGGCTGCTTTCACACCTGATGCGCCAGGCGGGCCGCAACGTGGGCATGGCCTGCACCGGCGCCATCGAGATCGACAATCATGTGATTATGCGCGGCGACTACAGCGGCCCGCAGGCGGCGGCGATCGTGCTGCGCGAGCCCACGGTCGAGTGTGCCGTGCTGGAAGTCGCCCGCGGCGGTATCATGCGCCGCGGCCTGGGCTTTGACGAGTGCGACGTGGGCGTGCTGCTCAATATCGCCAGCGATCACCTGGGCGAGCACGATATTCATACCCTGGATGAGCTGGCGCGGTGTAAAACCGTCGTGATCGATGCCGTGCGCCAGGGCGGCACGGCGGTACTCAATGCCGACGACCCCCGGGTGCTGGAAGGCCAGCAGTGGGCTCGGGGGGATATTATCTTCTTCACCCTGGACCCCAATTCCCGCCCCGTCCGCCAGCATGTCCGCGACCAGGGCGTCGCCTTTACCCTCCACAACGAACGCATCGTGATGCGTCAGGGCCACGTCGAGGCCGAGGTGATTCCGGTAGTGGACGTGCCCATTACCTTTGAAGGTCATGCGCGCTTCAATGTGGCCAACGCCCTGGCAGCCAGCGCCGCCGCCTATGCGCTGGGCCTGTCCATCGCCGACATCCAGATGGGCCTGCAGACCTTCCACCCCACGCCGGGGCAGAACCCCGGGCGTACCAACCTGATCGATGCCGACGGCATGAAGGTGCTGATCGACTACGGCCATAACGTACCGGCGCTGGAGGCCCTGAGCGAGCTGGTTGGCTGCATCCCGGCCCGTCGGCGGATCAGCGTGGCCAGCGCCCCGGGCAACCGCCGCGACGAAGACCTGTTCACGCTGGGCACGCTGCTCGCCAAGATGCACGACGTCGTCTTCATCTACGAGACCGACCCCCGCGGTCGCACCCCCGGCGAGGCGGCCCGCCTGCTGCGTGAAGGCGCCGAATCCATCCCCGGTGACTGCCGGGTCGAGGTCATCATGGAAGAACAGCAGGCCGTGGAGCGCGCTTTCGAAGAGGCCAGTGAAGGCGACCTGCTGGTCTTGCTGATCGACGACGTTGATAGCGCCATTGAGCGTATCCGGGGGCGTCGCTTCCAGTCAGCCGCTGGCGCGGTACCCGATGGAGCGCCGTCATGATGCCTGTCGGCGCCCAGAACGACCGACTGCTGACCCTGTTGCGAGTAGGCAGTATTTACGCCCCGGAACGGCTGGAAGGCACCGATATTCTGATTGCCGACGGCCGGATCGCCGCCCTTGGGCGTGACCTTGAGATCCCGGCGGGCTGGCCCATCCGAGTCGTGGAGGCGCGCCATCTCACCGCCGTGCCCGCCTTTATCGACCAGCACGTTCACGTCACCGGCGGCGGTGGCGAAGGCGGCTGCGGTACCCGCTGTCCGGAAATTACCGCCCATGAGATCGCCTCGATGGGCATCGGCACGGTGGTGGGGGTGCTGGGCACCGACAGTATCAGCCGCTCCCCGGCGGATCTGCTGGCCAAGGTGCGGGGGCTCAGGGCCGAGGGGATATCGGCCTATATGTACACCGGCGCTTATCGCGTTCCACCGCCCACCCTGACCGGCGATATCCAGCGCGATCTGGCCTGGATACCTGAAGTGATCGGCCTGGGGGAAATCGCCATTTCGGACCACCGCTCCAGCCAGCCGCGTCAGGATGAAATCGAACGCCTGGTCAGCGATACCCGGGTGGGGGCCATGCTGGCGGGCAAGCGGGGTATCTGCCATTTCCATCTCGGTGACGGCAAGCGAGGGCTGGAACCCCTGCGCAGACTGCTCACTGACACCGAGATTCCCGCCGATCAAGTGATTCCCACCCACGTCAATCGCCATCCCGCCTTGCTCGAGGAAGCGGCCGCGTACGCATTAGCTTTCAACGCCTGTGTCGATGTCACCGCCTTTGAAGAACCCGGCGACGGTCTCTCGGGCTTTGACGCGGTGTCGCGGCTACTCGAGCGCGGCGTCCCCCCTGAGCGCATTACCATGAGCTCCGACTGCAACGGCAGTTTGCCCGAATTCGATGCCCAGGGGGTCTACCTGGGCATGAAGGTGGCCCGGAACACGGCACTCATTGCGGATTGGCAGCGCCTGGTGCGTGAAGGCGTGCTGCCGCTTGAGTCGGCATTGGGGGTCATTTCCACCAGTGTGGCCCGGGTACTTGGGTTGCATGACAGCAAGGGACGGATCGCCATCGGCTTCGATGCCGATGTGGCGCTACTCGACAGCGAGCTTCAGCCGCAGCAGACGTTCGTGGCGGGAAAGTGTGTTTATGACGTGGACTGTGTATAAAAGCTCGCGGGAGCGTCTTTCAGCACCGATTCGCATGCCGTATGCACATTTTGTAATAAAGGCTTTGACCGGCAACCAAGGGTGAGTGCTAGTATCGGCTCAAGACGACATTGGCGGGCCTACTGTGGCGGTGGCCAGGTCGATCCTGTGGCCCAGCGGCGCTGGTTCTTAGTGATCTTTAATGGCGAGTTGCCCGATGACTCAGGTTTCCCTGCCCTTCACTCGTGAAGAGTATGCTAACCGCCTGTGGAAGGTGCGTGCTGAAATGGCTGGCAGAGGCATTGACGTCTTGATCGTCAGTGACCCCTCCAACATGGCGTGGCTGACCGGTTACGACGGTTGGTCGTTTTACGTGCATCAGTGCGTGCTGGTGGGCCTCGAGGGCGAGCCGGTATGGTTTGGCCGCCGCATGGATGCCAACGGCGCGTTGCTCACCTGCTGGATTGATCCTGAGAACATCACCTATTACCCGGATTACTATGTCCAGAATCCGGATATGCACCCCATGGAATACCTGGCCCAGTCGATCATGCCCGATCGGGGCTGGCACCTGGGTGTGGTGGGCATGGAAATGGACAACTACTATTTCTCCGCTCAAGCCTACCTGAGCCTTTTGCGTTCGTTGCCCCACGCCCGCTTCATGGACGCCAACGCCCTGGTCAACTGGTGTCGGCAGATCAAGTCGCCCCAGGAAATCGCCTACATGCGGATTGCCGCCAGGATCGTGGAAGGCATGCACTCGCGCATTCTGGAAGTAATGGAACCCGGGGTACCCAAAAGCAAGCTGGTATCGGAAATTTACCGCGTCGGCATCGAAGGCTGGAAAGACGAAAACGGCAAGGTGTTCGGCGGCGATTATCCTGCCATTGTTCCGATGCTGCCGACGGGGAAGGACGCCGCGGCGCCGCACCTGACCTGGGATGACACGCCGTTTCGTGAAGGTGAAGGCACGTTTTTCGAGATCGCCGGCGTGTTCAAGCGCTACCACGCCCCGATGTCGCGCACGGTCTTTCTGGGCAAGCCGCCGATGGATTTTATCCGCGCGGAGTCGGCGCTGCTGGAGGGCATCGAGAACGGCCTGGCAGTGGCCAAGCCGGGTAATCGGACGGCGGATATTGCCATGGCGCTGGGGGCGGCCATGGATAAATATGGCTTTGACCGCGGCGGCGCTCGCTGTGGCTACTCGATCGGACTCTCCTATCCGCCCGACTGGGGCGAGCGTACCATGAGTCTGCGCCCGTCAGACGAGACCATCCTGCAGCCGGGCATGACGTTTCACTTCATGCCCGGCCTGTGGGTGGAAGACTGGGGCCTGGAAATTACCGAAAGCATCTTGATCACCGAAGACGGCTGCGAAACCCTGGCCAATTTTCCGCGCCAGCTGTTTGTTAAGTAATTAAGGAAGACACCATGACGATAACCTCCAGCCAACAGCGGCCCAGCCCGATTTCGGCCACCGTGGATTTTGACGCCGACGGCGTGCAGCACGGCTTTTTAAAGCTGCCCATCTCCACCGATGAATCCGCCTGGGGCGCGGTCATGATCCCGGTCACCGTGGTCAAAAACGGTGACGGCCCCACGGCGCTTTTGACCGGTGGCAACCACGGCGACGAGTACGAAGGCATTACCTCGCTGTTGAAGCTGTCTTCAACGCTGAAGGCGGAAGACGTCACCGGACGGGTGATTATCGTGCCGTGCATGAATACCCCGGCCGTCATGGCGGGCAAGCGCACCTCGCCGATGGATAAAGGCAACCTTAACCGCAGCTTTCCGGGGGACCCCAATGGCGGTGTCACCTCACAAATCGCCGACTACTTCACCCGCGTGCTGGTGCCGATGAGCGATGTGGTGCTCGACCTGCATTCCGGCGGCCGCACCCTGGATATCCTGCCTTTCGGCGCTTCCCACGTGCTGGACGACAAAAGCCAGCAGCAGGCAGCCCTTGAAGGCGCCAAAGCCTTCGGCGCGCCCCACGCCATGGTGATGTTCGAGCTGGATGCCGAGAAACTCTTCGATACCGCCTGCGAACGCCAAGGCAAGGTGTTTGTGGCTACCGAGCTTGGCGGCGGCGGCACCTCGACGCCCGAGAGCATCGCGATTACCGAGCGCGGCGTGCGTAATTTCCTGATCCACTACGGCCTGACAGAAGGCGAGGTAGAGATGCCCGCAGGTGGGCAGACGTATCTCGATATGCCCGATGCCAGCTGCTATGTGCAGAGCCAGCACTCAGGCGTGCTGGAGCTGTTGGTGGCGCTGGGTGACACGGTGACAAAAGGCCAGACCCTTGCCTACGTGTACGACATGACTCGCAGCGGTACCGAGCCGGTCGCTTACAAGGCGGAGCGCGACGGTATTCTAATGGCCCGCCGCGCGCCCTCGCTGATCAATATGGGGGACACCCTGGCGGTGATTGCCGATGTTGTTGAGCGTCTGGAGGCGTAACATTCACCGTGATGAAACTTGACCGTTACGATCTGAAAATTCTCGACATCCTCTCCCGCGATGGGCGGATCACCAAGTCGAAGCTGGCCGACGCGATCAACCTCTCGGTCAGCCCGTGCTGGGAGCGGGTAAAGCGCCTGGAAAATGCCGGTATCATTCAAGGTTACAGCGCCCGCATCGACACCGACGTACTGGTGCCGCGCAACCCCGTCTGGGTTCAGATCGAGCTCAAGCAGCATAACGCCGACAGCTTTGCGCGCTTCGAAGCTCTGGTGATGCAAACCCCGGAAGTCACCGAGTGCGTGGCGGTCGGGGGCGGTGTGGACTACCTGGTCAAGTTCGAAGCGCGCACCATTGATAGCTACCAGCGCCTGATGGACAAGTGGCTGGTCTCGGACGCGGGTATCGAGCGCTACTTTACTTATATTGTGACCAAGACCGTCAAGCGGGAGTCTATCGGCATCGATATTGATGTTTAGCGAGCCGCCGCATCAGCCGTTTAAAACGCATACTGGTGCGGCGAATTTGCCTTCCCTCATTTCGTTAGCCATTCTTCTAGTCCTCGCCCGAGCTTCGGCCCGGCAAGCTTATTGTGGCAGTGCGTCAAAAAGTTGAAATATTGATATTGCTAGGTGCTTGGTCAACGCCAATTCAGCGTTTCGTTGGCTTACTATGAGATAAATGATATTTCCTCATTCGCCTAATGGCATATACGCACCTGAATCATCGAGCTGTATCGTCAAGCTAAGCTTAAACAATTCGTTCGCCTAACGCAGAGAGAACCCGATGTCTTACTTCACCATTGCTGGTGTCCAAATGCATGCCCTGCACCACGGCGATAATACCGAAGCCATGCGTCATCGAGTTGACGCACTGATGGCCCGTTTTCCTCAGGTTCAGATGGTGCTGTTCAGTGAACTCATGCCCATGGGGGCTTCCCCCCATCATGCCCAACCCTTGCCCAGTGATACCGAGGCGATGTTCTGCCAACTGGCTTTGCAGCATCGCATCTGGTTGATACCGGGTTCCATGTTTGAGCAGGTCGGCGAACACATCTACAACACCTCCGTGGTCATCAACCCCATGGGTCAGGTGGTGGCGCGTTACCGCAAGATGTTCCCGTTCCGTCCCTTTGAAGCCGGTGTGGAAAGCGGCAGCGAATTTGTTGTCTTTGACGTTCCAAACGTCGGGCGCTTTGGGATCTCCATTTGCTACGACATGTGGTTCCCGGAAACGACCCGCACATTGGCCGCCATGGGCGCCGAGGTCATTCTGCACCCCACCATGACCGATACCATTGATCGGGACCTGGAGCTTTCCATTGCCCGCACCAACGCGGCGCTCAATCAGTGTTATTTCTTCGATATCAACGGGGCTGGGGCCTTGGGCAATGGCCGCTCGATTGTGGTCGGGCCTTCTGGCGACGTCATCCACCAGGCAGGCAGTGGTGAGCAAGTGATACCCATCGAGATCGACCTGAACCGGGTGAGACGCGAACGCGAGAGGGGCCTGCATGGCCTTGGCCAGCCGCTCAAGAGCTTCCGCGACCGGAAGGTGAACTTCTCCCTCTATGCAAACGAAGGCGGCTCTTCCGCCTTCCTGGATACCTTGGGGCCGTTGGTAAAGCCCGGACGCGCTGATCTAGAGACGCCTCCGGAACATTAATCCCGGCAATGGCCGGCAAAGGGAGACCATCGATGAAATTTCTGTTGGATCTGATGCGTCGGCTATTGCGCCCCGCGCAGAACAATAAGGCCGCCAGCAATGCTGTTGAGCCCTCAAGCGCTCCGTCGTCCTCACAGACGACGCTTGATAACACGCGCACTCCATCCGCCACCCAGGGAGCATCAACCATGAGCAAGATCACTTCCATTGCCGATGTTCGTCGTCACTTTCGCAATAACCAGGAACCGATTTACTTCATATCAGCGACCAACTTCAACCTGCTGGGGATTGGCGACTGGGTGAGCAATTTTCGCCATATCAACTACATCGACTGTTTTGAGGGGCAGCAGCGAAACGTTTTCGTGCCTAAAGAAAAATTTCCGCGTGATTTTGAAGGCATTGAAGATATCAACAACTACCTGCTGGAACATAAGGAGGTGATTGATTTCATTCAGTCGCGATCCACCGGTGATAACGCCGGTATTGCGTCCTTCCTGATGTTCGATGAGCATACCGAAGACATCTGCAAGCAACTGGGGCTAAAGATTGCCTTTCCCCCGGCGACGCTACGCCAACGCATGGATAACAAGATCGAGACGGTGCGCATCGGCAATAAAGCGGGCGTGCCCAGCGTGCCCAACGTATTGGCGAAGGTCGGCAGCTATCAGGAGCTGTGTGAGGTCAGCCAGGAGCTCGGCAGCGACCTGGTGGTGCAGACCGCCTTTGGCGACTCCGGGCATACCACTTTCTTCATTGCCAATGAAGAAGACTATTACAAGCACGCCGAAGAGATTGAAGCCGAGCCCGAAGTCAAGATCATGAAGCGGATCAATTGCCGCGGCTCGGCAATCGAGGCATGCGCCACCCGCTGCGGTACCGTCGTTGGCCCCTTGATGACAGAACTTGTCGGGTTCAAGACATTGACGCCCTACAAGGGTGGCTGGTGCGGCAACGAGATGTTTTCTGGTGCCTTTACCCAGGAGGTGCGCGACAAGGCGCGTGACTATACCTTCCAATTCGGTGAGGCGCTTCGCGAAGAAGGGTACCGCGGCTATTTCGAGCTCGACTTCCTGATCGACATGGATACCGACGATGTCTACCTGGGCGAGCTCAATCCGCGCGTTACCGGCGCCAGTTCGCTGACTAACGTGGCGGCGTTTGCCCACTCCGATATCCCGCTGTTTCTTTTCCACTTGCTGGAGTTTTCAGACCTCGATTTCGACCTTGATATCGATGATATCAATGAGCGCTGGGCGCATCCCGAAAGCGTCGACAGCTGGAGCCAGCTGGTCATCAAGCACACCGACGAGAGCGTGGACCTGCTTACCCAGGCCCCAAAGACAGGGGTATGGCGTATCAGCGACGACGGCAGCATCAACTATGACCACTACAGCTACCATCCCCACGCCGCTGAAAACGAGCAGGAAGCCTTCTTCATGCGCATTAGCGGTGCCGGTGACTTCCGCTACGAAGGCGCGGATCTTGGCATTCTCATCACCCGCGGTCGCCTGATGGACGACGATTTCAATCTCAATGAGCGGGCCAAGGCCTGGATCAAAGGCATTCGCGGTGAATATGCGGGTCAGGCGCTGCAAGATCCTGTGGTGGAGGGAGTTGCCGTCAGCCATGCGATCGGCGGTGGCAACTTCAAGATTCTGTGAGTATGGACGGAAATTTATCAGCGGGCCGTACGCCAGGGATCGAGCTGGACAAGGCGTTGACGTTTCGCACCGTTCATGAAGAGCAGGCGGGGCCCAAGTGGCAATCGTTGTTTGAGTACCACTGGCCTGCCTATGAGCCCTGGTACCTTTCCGAAGGTGAACGTGAACGGCCCTCCTATCTGGAGTGCTACAACGCTTTTCGTCATCACATGCCGGAGCTGCTGGATACCTATCGCACCCTGTGCACACTGACAGGTGGTGGCGATCTGGCATCGCGGCTGCTCAGTCTTTACCGGCCGCCGCCCTATATCACCGGCTGTTCCCAGGCGGTGTTGGCAAGGCCGACGTCTACCGTGCTGGCACGCAACTATGATTATCCACCGGAGCTGTGCGAGGGCACGATTCTCTACACCCGTTGGAATCAGCGCCGGGTGATTGCCATGTCGGACTGTCTGTGGGGCGTGCTGGATGGAATGAACGATTCGGGGCTTGCCGTCTCCCTGGCATTCGGTGGGCGCAAGGTGGTCGGGGATGGCTTTGGCGCGCCGATCATTCTGCGCTACATCCTTGAATTCTGCGATACGGTGCCCGAAGCGGCGGCCGTACTTGAACGCGTGCCCACGCACATGGCTTACAACATTACCGTGACGGATGCCTGTGGGCGCTATGTCACGGCGATGATTGCGCCGGACCGCCGCGCCAATATCCGGCGAGTTGCGGTTGCCACCAATCATCAAAAGAAAATCGAATGGTACGCCCACGCGCTGGCCTCGGAAACGCTGATCCGCGAGCGTCAGCTTTCGATTCTGGTGGACGATGACGAGACCACGAACGAGCGCCTGATAGCGGCGTTTTCCGCGCCTCCCCTGTTTCGCCACGACTACCAGCGCGGCCTTGGAACCGTCTACACCTCGGTGTATTACCCCAAGGAAGGGCGTGTTGAGTTTCGTTGGCCGGGCAGGGTGCTGGACCTGAGTTTCGATAAATTTTGCGAAGAACAAATGATCGTGCGCTACGGCTCGCGAGGGCTATACAGCTGATTGACGCGTTGCCCATGCCAATGCGTTGCTAGATAAATACCAACAAAGGATGGTGTCGTCATGTCAGAGAATAATCCCACCGAAACGTCCTACACCGCCCTGGGTTTTTATCACAAAATCTCCCAACTGCGGGCCGACACCTGGAATGCCCTTAAACGTGACCTGGGAATTCTGACCCGGCTCGACGACGAGAATCGCGCCAAGAACCTGATCAAGTCCATCGACGTCAAGCTGACTCGCCTGGAAATCATCGAGGATTATCACGCCTTTCCCTCCAAGGAAGATTTCCGCCATCTGTGGACACTCTTCAACCGGGGTGAATACGCGCTGCTGGATAAAGTCGTAAAACGTCTGGTAAGAGCGTTGATCAGCGAATCCTACCGTCGTCGCCATGTCGACCTCTCCGAGACGGATGCCGGGGCAGAGGACATGGAAGCACTCGATGCGCTCAATCAACTCCGCCGCGGACACCCGGCTTCCAACAGTTCGGCACAGCCTTATTTCGAGCTGTTGATCGTCGACAATCTTTCCAACCAGGAAGAGGAGGTGGTGCGCGAAGCGTTTCACAACATGCGTCGCCCCGAGGATCGTTTTGTCTATGACGTGGTGACGGTCAAGAGCTTCGAGGATGCGTTGATTGCCATCTTGGTCAACCCCAATATCCAGGCCTGCCTGATCCGCTACGAGTTTCCCTACAAGTCAAAATACAACCTCAGTGCCCTGCGTAATTACCTGGAAGGCCTGTCGGAAAAGGAACTGGAGCATCAAACGGAGGCCGAGCGCAGTATCCTGCTCAGCTCGATGATTCATGAGCTGCGCCCGGAAATCGATCAGTTCCTGGTCACCAGCGGTGATGTGGAGGCTACGGCGAGCCGGGACATTCAATATTTCAACCGTATCTTCTACCGTGAAACGGATTATATCGAGCAGCACCACACCATTCTGCGCGCGATCGATAGCCGTTACCGCACCCCCTTCTTTGATGCCCTGCGTGAATACAGCAAAAAACCCACCGGGGTGTTTCACGCCATGCCCATTTCCAGGGGCAAGTCGGTGACCCGCTCCCATTGGGCGGGCCACATGATCGACTTCTACGGCATCAATATATTTCTGGC
Organism: Vreelandella subterranea; assembly: GCF_900111305.1. GTDB lineage: Bacteria > Pseudomonadota > Gammaproteobacteria > Pseudomonadales > Halomonadaceae > Vreelandella > Vreelandella subterranea. Next base: position 110,720 of record NZ_FOGS01000003.1, on the reverse strand, counting down.
TGAAACATCGGCGACGTCGGGTGGGCTCGATTCTCTGCTACAACCCTTCGGGCCGATTAAAAAGGCACAAGAGTACGCCGCCCGGGCCTTCGGCGCGCGTCGTAGCTTCTTTGTCACCAACGGCACCTCAACCGCCAACAAGATCGTGGTGCAAGCCCTCATCAAGCCGAAGGACATCGTGCTCATCGACCGCGACTGCCACAAATCGCACCACTACGGGATGGTGCTGGCCGGTGCGCATGTCAGTTATCTGGACTCCTATCCGCTCGACGACTACTCCATGTACGGTGCTGTGCCGCTGCGCGACATCAAGAAGACACTGCTTGACTACAAGCGCGCTGGCCAGTTGCACAAGGTGAAGATGCTACTGCTGACCAACTGCACCTTCGACGGCATTGTGTATAACGTTCGCCGCGTCATGGAAGAATGTCTGGCGATCAAGCCTGACCTGGTGTTCCTCTGGGATGAAGCCTGGTTCGCCTTCGCGGGCTTCAATCCCACTTATCGGCCGCGTACCGCGATGAACACGGCAAGCACCCTGCGGTATCGTTATCGCAGTGAAAGCTATCGTGAAGAATACGCGGCCTGGAAAGAGGAGTTCGACAAGCTCGACCCGCAAGATGAGGCGACCTGGCTCGACCAGCGACTGATGCCCGACCCGGATCAGGTACGCATTCGTGCCTATGCGACCCACTCGACCCACAAAACGCTGACTTCCTTGCGACAAGGCTCGATGATTCACGTCTGGGATCAGGATTTTCGCCAGAAAGTGGAAGCCTCTTTCCATGAGGCCTACATGACGCATACCTCGACTTCACCCAATTACCAGATTGTGGCGTCGCTGGACGTAGGACGGATGCAGGCGGAAATGGAGGGTTTCGAGCTGGTGCACGCCCAGGTCGAAACGGCGCTGTCGCTCCGTGAACAGCTGTATACGCACCCGTTACTGCAAAAGTATTTCCGCGTACTGAAAAATAGCGACATGGTGCCTGCGGCTTACCGTGAGTCGGGTGTCGAGTCTTATTACGACCCGGTAACCGGCTGGAACAAGATGGAGGAAGCCTGGGCGCGCGATGAGTTCGTGGTGGATCCTTCCCGCGTGACCATCGCGATCGGCAATACGGGGGTCGATGGCGATACCTTCAAGAACGAATACCTGATGAACAAGTACGGTATTCAAATCAACAAGACATCGCGCAATACCGTGCTCTTCATGACCAATATCGGCACGACCCGCGGATCGATTGCTTACCTGTTGGATGTGTTAATCAAACTGGCTAAAGAGTTCGAGTATCGCCTGGAAGACAGCAGTCGCCCTGAGCGCAAGATTATCGAACAGCAGGTGTATTCCTTGAATCATGACCTGCCACCCTTGCCGGACTTCAGCCGCTTTCATGATGCATTCCGTCCCAGTGCGGATACCCCCCAGGGCGATATTCGCACCGCCTACTTCCTCGCCTACGACGAGGAAAACACGGAGTATCTACGTTTCGATAACGGCAAATTGCAGGCGCAGATGCGTGAAGGGCGAGATGTGGTGTCGGCAAGCTTCGTGATCCCCTATCCGCCAGGCTTCCCGGTATTAGTGCCCGGACAGGTCATCAGCGAAGAAATTCTCGACTTTCTCCAGGCGTTGGATGTGACCGAGATCCATGGCTACCGGCCGGAGTTAGGGCTGGTGGTCTTCACCGAGGAGGCATTGCTGAACCCTTCAGACGACTGATCAACGGCGCTGCCAAAAAAACACACTGTTAAGTCACTGTTCGCCAAAAAAGGGCCAGAATTATCCGGCCCTTTCAAAAACACTTCGTGCGCAATCTCCCTTAGGCTAGACACATCGAAACACGACGGCTCAGGCCGTCATTTTTAATGTGCAACGGCTGTCGCCACGCTAGGCGTCAACCAGGGGAGGTTTCCATGACCACACTATCGACAACGCTCGCCAAGCGCCTGGAAGACCCACGCCTGTTCCGGCAGTATGCCTACGTGAACGGTAAGTGGACCCATGGTGAAGGCGGTCGCGAAGAAGCGGTGATTGATCCGGCAACCGGTGAAGCCATCGGCCATATTCCGCTGATGGAAGCTGGCCAGATCACCGCGGCGGTTGATGCTGCCGAGGACGCCTTTGTGCAGTGGCGGGCGCTGCGTGCCGATGAGCGCTGCGAGAAACTGCTGGCGTGGTACGACCTGATTCAAGCCAACCGCGAAGACCTGGCAACCATCATGACCTTGGAGCAGGGCAAGCCGCTGCCGGACGCGCGCGGTGAGGTCGAGTACGGTGCGAGCTTTGTGCGCTGGTTTGCTGAAGAAGGCAAGCGCACCTACGGCGATACCATCCCAAGCCCCATTCCCAATGCCTCGCTGGGCACCATCAAGGAGCCGGTGGGCATCTCGGCAATGATTACGCCGTGGAACTTTCCGCTGGCGATGATTACCCGCAAAGCCGCAGCGGCACTGGCAGCGGGCTGCCCGGTGGTTATCAAGCCCGCCAACGAAACCCCGTTTTCAGCCCTGGCGCTGGCGGAACTGGCCGAGCGCGCGGGTATTCCGGAAGGCATCTTCAATGTGGTGCTGGGCGACCCTGCGGAAGTGTCCAAGATTCTATGTGCCGAGCCGCGTATTCGGGCGCTGTCGTTTACCGGGTCCACCCGCGTCGGACGCATCCTGATCGAGCAAAGTGCCAACACCGTCAAGCGGCTATCGTTGGAGCTGGGGGGTAACGCACCCTTCATTGTCGGTCCGGATATGGACCCCAAGGAAGCCGCCTACGCAGCCGTTGCCGCCAAGTTCCAGACCGCCGGGCAGGACTGCCTCGCCGCGAACCGCATTCTGGTACATGAGTCGATTCATGATGCGTTCGTCGAGCAGTTCGCCGAGCGCATGGCAGCGCTTACCGTGGGCAATGGTCTGCAAAGCGAAATCGACCTGGGCCCCTTGATCCATCGCCAGGCGGTAGAAAAAGCCGCCTCGATCGTCGATGACGCCGTCTCTCGCGGCGCCACCATGGTAGCGGGTGATCAGAGCCAGGCGCCTGGCGAAAACTTCTTCATGCCCGTAATGCTGACCGGCGTCACGCCACAGATGAAAGTATGGCGGGAAGAAAACTTCGCCCCGGTGGCCGGTATTACCGCCTACCGCGATGATGACGAAGCGATCGAGATGGCCAACGACACCGAGTACGGCCTGGCGGCCTATATCTACACCCACGATATCCGCCGCATCTGGAAGCTGATGCGCGCGCTGGAGTATGGCATGGTCAGCGTCAACTCGGTGAAGATGACCGGCCCGCCGGTACCGTTCGGCGGTGTGAAGCAGTCCGGTCTTGGCCGTGAAGGCGGTGCCACGGGTATCGATGAGTACCTCGAAACCAAGTATTACTGCCTTGGCGCCCTGGGCTCCGTGTCCGGGAGCTAGCCCCAAAGGCTTGGCACACTTTCAACACCCTCCCCGCTGACCGGGGAGGTTTACCGTATAGAGGGAACACCATGAGCTTGCACCAGGATCTGATCGAACGTGACCGCAACGTCACCTTTCATGCCTCCACTCATCTGCGTGATTTTGCCCACGGCGATGCGCCGGGCCGGGTGATTACCGGCGGTAAAGGCATCAATATCGTGGACAAGGATGGGCGTGAATTCATCGACGGCTTCGCCGGGCTTTACTGTGTCAACATCGGCTATGGCCGCACTGAAGTGGCCGAGGCGATCTACAAGCAGGCTCTGGAACTCTCTTACTACCATACCTATGTGGGCCATTCGAACGAGCCGCAGATAGAGCTTTCCGAGCAGATTCTGAAAATCGCCGGCATGAACATGTCCAAGGTTTACTACGGCATGTCCGGCTCGGACGCCAACGAAACCCAGCTCAAGATTGTGCGCTACTACAACAACGTGCTGGGCCGCCCGCAGAAGAAGAAGGTCATTTCGCGGATGCGTGGTTACCACGGTTCCGGCATTGCCTCGGGCTCGCTGACCGGTCTGAAAGCCTTCCACGACCATTTCGATCTGCCGATTGAAACGATTCGCCACACCGAGGCGCCGCACTACTACCTGCGTGCCGCCGAACAGCACGGTATGTCCGAACTTGAGTTCTCCGCTTTCTGCGCCGACAAGCTGGAAGCGATGATTCTGGAAGAAGGGCCGGATACCGTCGCTGCCTTTATCGGCGAGCCGGTACTCGGCACCGGCGGGATCGTACCGCCGCCGGAAGGCTACTGGGATGCGATTCAGACCGTACTGGCCAAGTACGATGTGCTGCTGATTGCCGACGAAGTGGTATGTGGCTTCGGCCGCACCGGCTCTGATTTCGGCAGCCACCACTACAACATGAAACCGGATCTGGTGACCATCGCCAAGGGCCTGACCAGCGCTTATCAACCGCTCTCCGGCGTCATCGTTGGCGAGAAAGTCTGGCAGGTGCTCGAGCAGGGCACCGGCGAGTACGGCCCCATCGGCCACGGCTGGACCTACTCCGGCCATGCGCTGGGCTGTGCGGCCGGACTTGCCAACCTGGCGATCATCGAGCGTGAAAACCTGGTGGGCAACGCGGCCGAAACCGGCGCCTACTTCCAGCAGCAGCTCAAGGCCACCTTTGAAGGCCACCCGCTGCTGGGCGACGTGCGCGGCGTCGGCCTGATGGCCGCGCTCGAATTCTCGCCGGATGCCAAGCAGCGCCTGCATTTCGATCCGGCGCTGAAAGTGGGGCCCCGCGTAGCGGCGGCTGCCATGGAAGAGAACCTGATTGCCCGCGCCATGCCCCAGGGCGATATCCTCGGCTTTGCACCGCCGTTGACCATCAACCGTCATGAAGTGGACGACATGATCGGCCGCGCTAAGCGCGCCATCGACCGTGTTACCGATGAGCTGGTGCGTGCAGGCGACCTGAAAACCGGTGAAAAGGAAGCCGCGTTCACGGTGTGATTGAGAGGGCCCACAAGATAATGCCGCTGCCTGTGAACGGTGCAGCGGCATTTTTGTTTTTCAACGCCTCGACTATGCTAGATACACGTCACGTCCGTCAATCTAAGGAGTTTCCATGCAGCCCGTACTAGCCTTTGATGTATACGGCACGCTGATTGATACCCAGGGGGTCAAGGTCGAGCTCGAAAGACGTTTGCCCGACCGGGAAAAAGCGGCCGAATTCGCCCGCCGCTGGCGCGACAAGCAGCTGGAGTACAGCTTTCGCCATGGCTTGATGGGCGCCTATGTACCCTTTGTGGAATGCACCCGGGAAGCCTTGGTGTTCACCGACCGGGCCTTGCAGACCGGCCTCTCCGATAACGACTATGATCACCTGATGGCGGTTTATGCCGAATTGCCCGCCTTTCCGGATGTCGTGCCAGCCCTTGACCAGCTCCGCGATGCCGGTATGCGTTGCGTGGCCTTTTCCAATGGCACGTCTGACGCCGTCTCGGCGTTGTTGAAACGCGCAGGCGTGGACCAGCATATGGATGACGTTGTCAGCGTTGACGACATCAAACGCTTCAAACCCGACCCGGCGGTGTATGCGTTTTTAAGAACCCGGTTGGAAACCCGCCCTGAAAATACCTGGCTGATTTCCAGCAATCCCTTTGATGTGATCGGGGCAACCCATGCGGGGTTGCGCAGTGCCTGGGTACGCCGCAGCTCTGATGCCCCCTTCGACCCCTGGGGCATCGAGCCCGATATGACGGTCACCGATCTGGAGACCCTGGCTGCCCGTCTTCTCAAATAATGGGTTAGGAGACCCAATGCGTTGTGTTTAACGGGTGACGGTATGTATGACCTGGCAGAGCGCGCCGCCCAGTAAAACGGCCGAACCTTGGCCGAGCCACATTGCCACATTGTCCAGGTGGCGTGACCAAGCGCATAATAGTCAGCCGTTCAATGATTCAGGATCCAAGCATGTCAGAAAAAATCTATTGTGTGGCGGGTTTCAAGCCCAAGCCCGGTAAAGAGGAAGCGGTGTTTAAAGCGCTTCAGGCGTTAGAACCCAATGCGCATCGTGAAGATGCCTGCATCCACTACACCGTGACGCGTCAGATCGATAACCCCTTCGCGCAGGGCTCCAGTTACCCGATTGTGTTCCATGAGATCTGGGCCAGCCGCGAAGAGTTCGAGGCGCACTGCCAGCGCAAGGAAATCCAGGAGTTCTTTGCCCAGCACGTTGAAGCCCCCGACGGTGATATTGAAGACGCCAACGTCTGTGTTTACACCGACGAACCCTGGAACTTCGACGCGCCAAAAGTGTAGCTTGAAGGTGTAGAATAAGTCTTATCCAATACGCAAACGGAGAGGAGCCAACATGGCCGAGCAAAAAATGAACGTTGAAAGCTTTAACCTGGATCACACCAAGGTGAAAGCGCCCTACATCCGTTTAGCTGATATCAAAGAAGGCGAAAACGGAGATCGTATTCACAAATACGACCTGCGCATTTGCCAGCCCAACAAAGGCCATATGGACATGCCGGCGTTGCATTCCCTGGAGCACTTGCTGGCCGAAAAGTCGCGCAACCACACCGATAAAGTGGTGGATATCAGCCCGATGGGCTGCCAAACCGGCTTCTACATCGCGATGATCAACCACGATGACTACGATGAAGTGGTTTCCATCGTCGAGAAAACGCTGAACGATGTACTGGAAGCCACCGAAGTACCTGCCTGCAACGAAATGCAGTGTGGCTGGGCAGCCAGCCATAGCCTTGAAGGTGCCCAGGAGCTTGCCAAAGCCCTGCTGGAAAAGCGCAGCGAATGGAAGGAAGTGTTTGCCTGAGAGGTAATGAGCAGGACCTCAAGACGACTATCCAAACGCCTCCTGCCGGGAGGCGTTCTGGTTTCATGACGTCACCGTTCGGCGAATGCCTGGCGCAGCGGTTTTCGGTGCGACAGAGGCAAAGGTTCTTTATTCAACCGCCTATTGATTCTGGCGGTGCATGCCTCTATAACACATCCATCGCCCCTAACATGAGTCCTACATGGTCCTTCTGATTACGATTGCCGCGCTTGCTATCGGGTTGTCTTTCCTGTGTTCTATTCTGGAAGCGGCATTACTTTCCATCACGCCAAGCTACATCGCCAAGCAGAAAGAAGATAACCCCAGGCTTCATGCGTCGCTGGCGCAGTTGAAGGACAACATTGATCGCCCACTGGCGGCCATTCTGAGTCTTAATACCATTGCCCATACGGTAGGGGCCACCGCCGTGGGTGCCCAGGCTGCGGTCGTATTTGGCGAAGCTTCTATCGCCATTGTGTCGGCGGTGATGACCATGCTGATTCTGGTGCTTTCAGAAATTATCCCGAAGACGATTGGGGCGACTTACTGGCGGGGCCTATCGCCGATGTTGCCGCGCTTTCTCAAGCCGATGATCATCATTCTCCTGCCGTTCATCTGGGTGTCGGAGCAAATTACCCGTCGCCTGGGCAAGTCCGAACACGATGTCGACCTGCGCGATGAGATCAAGGTGCTTGCCCGGGTAGGACTGGAAGAAAAAGTGCTGGATGCCGATGAGGCGCGCACCATCGTCAACATGCTCAACCTGCACGAGATTCCGGTAGGCAAGGCAATGACGCCACGTACCGTCTGCAAGACGGTGCTGCCCCATCTTACGGTGGGAGAATTTGAAGAAGCCTACAGCCGTACACCGTTCACTCGCTTCCCGGTCATGGATAATGGTGAGCAGGCTTTTGGGTATGTGCATAAAGCGGATATGTATCATGCGGATGAGCACAGCATCATGAAAGACATGATGCATCCGATCGCCAGTGTGGATGTTTCGAGTAATGTGGAGCAGGTGTTTGCGTCAATGCTCAGTGACCGGCTGCATATGCGCGTGATTTACGACGAGCATGGCACCTTCGTTGGCCTGATTACCCTTGAAGACATCATTGAAACGATTCTTGGGCAGGATATCGTCGACGAGACGGACGATGTTGATAACCTGCGCAGCTACGCGAAGCAGGTGTGGCTCAAGCGGGTCAAGCGAGAAACCAACGCCGCTGAAAAGTCGGCCGGTTCGCATAGCGCCTAGTTTGATCTATCGTCCAGTGACGCCATGCCTTTGCCTGGGCCGTTTTTATCACGGTGAGACGGTTTTGATTGGCTTGCTTAGCACTTTATGTTCTATAGTGATGGACCTGAAAGACGCTTAAAGCATTAGGGTTTTTGACCCACAGGAGGAAAACATGTCACTACGTATCAATGCCGTGGTTCCCGATTTTGAAGCCGAAACCAGCCATGGGCCCATTCGCTTTCATGATTGGATTGGCGACAGCTGGGCGATCCTGTTCTCTCACCCCAAAGACTTTACGCCCGTGTGCACCACCGAATTCGGTGCCGTTGCCACCTTGAGCGAGGAGTGGAAAAAACGCGGTACCAAGGTGATCGGCGTCTCGGTAGACGGTGTGGAAGATCACAAACGCTGGGGCGACGACATTAAAACCGTGAGCGGCAGCGACGTGGATTTCCCGATCATTGCCGATGACGGCCTGACCGTCTCCAAGCTCTACGACATGCTGCCCGAAGACGCCTATCTGCCGGATGGCCGCACGCCCGCTGACAGCGCCACAGTGCGTTCGGTATTCATCATCGGGCCGGACAAGCAGCTCAAGCTGTCCATGACCTACCCGATGACCGTAGGCCGCAACTTCGCTGAAATCCTGCGCGCCTTGGATGCCTTGCAAGCCACGGCCAAGCATGGTGTAGCGACACCGGCAGACTGGACAGTCGGGCAGGATGTGATTATTCCGCCCAGCGTGTCAGACGAAGACGCCAAGCAAAAATTCGGCGATTACGAGACGGTGCTGCCGTATCTGCGTAAAACCACGCTGAAGTAGGTTGCATCTTGAAGGCGGGGTAATGAAAACCTGCCAAGAAAAAAGTGCCAGCCTTTAAGGGCTGGCACTTTATTATTTGGCCAGCAAAGCTAGCTGGCTTCCTTGAGCGTTAGTTGGTCGATGGATGACGATACATTACGCGACCCTGTCAGTATTTCATTTACGATCGTTTCTATTTCGCTGATGCTTGCCTGGCTCGACTCGCTGCGGTCTATGACTTGCTTCATGGTCTGAGTGGTGCGTGTCACAAGGTCACTGTTTTCCCTGAGCACCAGGGTAATGCTGTCGACCGCTTCACTCGACCCTTTGGCCAGCTGGCGAACCTCATTGGCAACAACGGCAAAGCCGCGCCCCTGCTCTCCGGCGCGAGCGGCTTCCACCGCCGCATTAAGCGAAAGTAAATTGGTCTGGTTGGCAATATTGGCGATGGCCTCAGTAATCATGTTGATATTTTTTGCCTGCTCGTTGAGCGATTCAACCAGGCGTTGCGCCTCAACCAGCGCCTGGGCTGATTGCTGGGCGTCCTCCAGTACACGCTGCAAGTGAGACAGGCCGCTCTGGGCAATCTGCTCGGTTTCCGATGATGTCGATTGCGCCGTCAACACCGCTTGATTGGCGGCATGGGCTTCCTGCATGGCCGAGGTGATATCGGTGGCAAACTTGACCACTTTGAATACCTCGCCGTTGGCATCCGTAATCGGGTTATAAGTCGCCTCCAACCAGAGGCTGTGGCCTTGCGAGTTCAATCGCTCAAACTTGCCTTGCTTGAACTCGCCTCTGCCCAGTTCTTCCCAGAAATGCGGGTGTTGCTGGTAAAACGAGGGTGGGCATAACTGGCGATGATGCGAACCTGCCAGCTGCTCGTTGGTATAGCCTACCGCTTTCTCGAAGTTGGTATTGGCGTTGATTATTTCGCCTGTCGGGGTGAATTCAATCACTGCCATGGAGCTATCAAGCGCCTGCAGAACAGCGTCCTTGCGCGCCGCCTCCTGGTGCTTGGCCGTCACGTCATTGGCGACCTTGAAGACGCTCACGACACGCCCGCGTCGGTTGCAAACAGGCACATAGGTTGCCTCGAGCCATATGTCCTGGCCTCTGGCATCTATCCGCTTGAACGTACCCTGGTGGCTTTCTCCTTCAGAAAGCGAACGCCAGAATGATCGATACGCGGAAGAGCTCGCCTTGTTTTCAGTGCAGAACAGTCTGTGATGCTGGCCCTTGATGGCGTCCAGCGAATAGCCAACCGCATCCAGGAAGTGTTGGCTGGCGGCCAGAATAATACCGTCAGGGGTAAATTCGATGCAGGCGGTGTGTTGCATCAAGGCACGTCGATGGGCGTTATTCGTGTTGTCAAGAATCATGTCGTAAGTCCCAGTGTCTTCTAAACCGCCTGAGTAATTAGTGTATTGCGACTTTTTTTAATAGTTACACACATCCTATACGAAAGCGGCAAGGCTGACATCCTCTATCACCTTGAAGGCCGAGCGGCAGGTCAAAAACTGTTTTATATACCTCAACGGTAATATCAATGGGCGGTATGGAGGCGTCTGCTATCAGGCGTTGGGGGAATTCGAGAAACCGTTTTTAAGGGCAGTTTGGCAGCTGTCTAGTCGCGGAGAACCCGAGTTGGCTAAACCAGGCGGTGGCGTCACTGCCTGAGTTGTCGCCATCGCTCATCAAGGCGACACCGTCAATGGTGGTTACTGTGTCACCAAACAAGGTGGCAAAGTCGGCGCGCACGTCGCGTACTTCGGCGACCCATTCGCCCACCTTCGAGGCGCCGCCTTGCAGGGCCATCAGCTCGGCGCGGTCGGTAAATGCATTCGTCCAGGTGTTGCCCGCGTCCTGCGTCGACGACCAGACATAATTGATGGATTGAACCTGCCAGGGCAGCAGCCCCGTTTTACGCGCCACATAGACGCGAGCAGGGTAGTCGTCACCCGCCTTGGTGGTCTCATCGAGTCCCGGGTAGGTGGAGTCCACCTGCCAGCACCAGTGCAGGTAGGGCGTTTCATCGAGGTCGATTTCGCGTTCCAGGTAGCGTGCCGATGCCTGGCCCTGTGATTGGGCCATCAGCACCCTGGCACCATCCTTTTCGACGATCTCGTAATGGGTCTCACCGTCAAAGCTGCGGGTGGGCCAGGTCATGATCTGGTTGGGTGTCAACAAGATATCGGCCGTGGCCGTGCTGCTGATCATCAGCAAACCGGCGATAACCGCAACGCCGTGAAGTGGGCGCATAGGGCAACTCCTAGTCATCCTGTGTCGATGACGGTTTCAAGGCAGCAGGATGGTGTTCACCGATGGCATGCAGAAGGTCGAACTGACGCGCGCAGGCACGGCAGGCACCACACATGGAAAGGTGAAAACGTAGCGCCGTTTTTTCCCGTAGGGTAAGCACCCGATCCTGTTTAAGCGACATCAAGCGTGTGGCTTCACGGCACATCAGCATGGTTAACTCCTCGGCGAGCTTGCAAATCTAGCACGATAAAATTGGACAAGGGGTGAGGTTTCGTTGTTGGAAGAGGTGAAACTTTACAGTTGACGTTGGATTTTTTGGGGAGGGCATGCAAGTGCCATGAGTAATCCGCTAATTGGTATATGGGTTACGTTAACCAGCCTTTCTCGATGCAGTCGCGCAACTTCAACCGCGCGCGGTGCAGGATGACCCAGCAGTTGGACTCGGAGATATCGAGCACATTGCATATTTCCGGTGTGGAAAGCTCCATGAGTTCACGCATCGTGAACACGCGGGCCGTGTTTTCCGGCAATGCCACCAGGCAGGCATCCAACACTTTCCAGAAAGCCGTGTTTTCGAGCACCTGGTCGGGGTCGCCCCATGGCACTGGACGTTTCGTCGCCTGCCAGCGGCCGTTGTCCTGAAACAGGTTTTCCAGTGCGTCGTCGTCACTTTGCTCGTCACTCTGCCACGCGACAAAGCGGCCTTGCTGGCGGAGCCTTTCGAGTATCTTGTTTTTGAGGATGCCGAAGACCCAGGTTTCAAACGCTGAGCGCCCGCCAAAGGTATCGTGCTTTTCCAGTGCGGTGATCAGCGTGTCCTGCACGGTATCCTCGGCAGCGGCGTTATCGCGCAGCTGTAAGCGAGCAAAGGCGACAAGCTTGGGTCGTAGCGCCGCAATATGTTCATCGGGTGAATGCGTGGCGGTTATCACGGTAGAGAGTCCTCATGGAGATCGGTTGCAGTAGCGTTCCCATTTCCAAGCAGCATCCGTCTGTGGCCGCAAGGCGGCCACAGGTAGACAGGCATTATGATGCGGGTGCTTCCCAAGCAAGCGGCTTGAGCTCTTCGTTGAGCGGCGTGCCGGCAAGGTGGTTGGTGTAGTTCGAGAGCGTTTTCAGCGCGCAGGCAATGACCAGCTCCAGCACCTGCTGATGGGTGAAACCTGCTCCAAGGAAGGCATCAAGCTCAGCTTGCTCGGCCCAGCCGCGCTGAGCGTTCAAGTGGCGTGCAAAACGCGTCACGGCCGCCAGCTTGGCATCGTTGGGTGTCTTGCGATCGCGCAGATCCTTGACGGTCTCGTCGTCGGCACCGGCTTGTTTAATGCCACCGGTATGGGCGGCGACGCAGAACGCACAGTGGTTATCGGCACTGATGGCGAGCAGGGCCGCTTGCTGTTCCACCGGGCTCAGGCTGGTCTTGGCATAGATGCCGTCAAGGGTCAGATAGGCTTCGAGAAGCGTCGGCGCCTCGGCCATCTTGGCAAAGATATTGGGCAGGAAGCCCATTTTCTTTTCGGCGGCTTTCAGGTTCGCTTGCGCTGCTTCGGGTGCGCTATCGGTGGTATGCAATGGAAAATCGGCCATTTCGCTCTCCTTGGATCGATAAAAACAGTTGATGCAGGATTGCTGTATTGTGCCCTTTGATTATGGAACATTCGGTACATAATTTACAGTCACGGCAACTGTAATTGAATCGATAGAAGGTGAGCGGAGATGCGTCTGACTCCCCTAATCCCCCTGCAACATGTTAAATTAATGTCCTAGAGAGTGATTTGTCCCGTTGAAGCGTGGGCGACAGTTTCCAAGAGTGGTGACAATGACCATCGGCAGACCCTTACAGCATCAGCCGGAAGAAGCGCTAAAGGCGGCGGTTAACACCTTCTGGCGCTCTGGCTACTATCATACGTCCATGCGCGACCTGCTGGACGCCATGGCGCTGTCGCGCAGCAGCCTGTACCAGGCGTTCGGTAACAAAGAGGCGCTGTTCCTGCTAGCCCTGCAGAATTACCGCCAAGAGCTGTTGGCGTCGCTGTCAGAGCAGTTGGACGCCGCCGATAGCGCCTGGTCGTTTATCGAGCAGCTGTTGTATTCAGCCGCCGATACCGACAGCCAACAGGCATCGCTTGGTTGTTTGCTGTTCAACTCCGCCACCGAGCTGGGCGGAGAAGACTCGCTGCCAGCGCAGACCGCGCGTGATAGCGTGGCGAGCGTGACGACTTTCTTTCATGGCGTCATCAAGCGCGCCCAGCGCGAGGGCAGTATCGCTGAGACCCGCGATCCGCAGAGTGCTGCCCAGTTTCTGACACTGTCGATGTCAGGGCTGCGGTTATTGATGAAGAGCGGAGCCTCGAAGCATCAGGCGCAGCAAACCGTCGACTTTATTCTGCGCGGGCTGGGTTAGCGATAAACCCCATCTCGATGCCTCTCTTGATACAAGGCCCTTTTGGCGCATGGAAAATACCGTCTTACTCGGATTCTTGGGTAGCCTTGCCGCTGGCTCGTTGACGGCTGTCGGTGCATTACCGGTATTGCTGGGCAAAACCCCTGACCGCGGGTTTCGAGACCTGGCGCTGGGTTTTGCCGCCGGTGTCATGCTGGCCGCGTCGTTCTTTTCGCTGATCATTCCGGCGCTGGATGCCGCCGAAATCTATTACGCCGGTGGGCCGGTACCCCCTGCCATTGTCTGCGCGGCGATCCTGCTGGGCATGGGGGCGATTGCCTTGCTCAATGAACGCCTGCCCCACGAGCATTTCCAGCAGGGTCGCGAAGGCCCCGAAGCCGCCTCGCTGCGGCGGGTATGGCTGTTCGTCTTTGCCATTGCCATTCACAACCTGCCCGAGGGCATGGCCGTGGGCGTGGGGTTCGGTGCCAACGGTCTCGAAGGCGGCATGCCGCTGGCGATCGGCATTGGCCTGCAAAACATGCCGGAAGGGCTGGCCGTGGCGATTGCGCTCATGGGTGAGGGGTATTCACGGGTTCGCTCGTGGACGATCGCTGCGCTCACCGGGTTGATCGAGCCCATCGGCGGCCTGTTCGGCGCCAGTATCATCAGCGTATCGCAGATATTGCTGCCTTGGGGCATGGCCTTTGCCGCCGGGGCGATGCTCTATGTGATCAGCCATGAAATCATTCCCGAGACGCACCGCTGCGGGCACCAGAAGAAGGCAACCTCTGGTCTGGCCATCGGCCTTGTGATCATGCTGTTCCTCGACGTGTGGCTGGGGGCGTAACGCGCCGCCGCATCAACGTAGCGCCTCCGCCCCGCCATGGGCAGCATCGTGGCTGCACAGCCGGTGGTCGCTCAACACCTCGATAATCCGGCACTGGGCCACGCTGTCGCCGTCGCACTGGGCAACCGTGCGCTTCAGCTCGTCGCGCAGAACCATCAGCCGCTGAATGCGCGACTCCACCTCCGCCAGGTGCCGACGTGCCAGCTGATCGACCTGGTCGCACGGCTGGCTCGGGTGGTCGGCCATATCGAGTAGCTCCCGCACGGCCTCCACCGAGAAGCCGAAATCCCGCGCATGACGAATGAACATCAGCCGCTGCACAGTTGCCTCGCTGTAACGCCGCTGGTTGCCCTCATTGCGCGGGGCGGCGGGCAGCAGGCCGATCTTCTCGTAATAGCGCACGGTTTCCGGCTTGCAGTGGGTGCGGCTGGCGAGTTCGCCGATGCCGATAGCGGCCTGGCTTGGCGTGTGGGTCATGGCTTGAACCTCTAGTGACTACAGGTATTACGCTGACCCCAAGATAGCCGACTGGGAAGGACGATGCCATGACCACTCGCCAGCAAGACACCCGCGACACCGCGCGCCTGAATGTCCAGGGCATGGACTGTGGCGGCTGCGAGCGCAAGGTAGAGGCAGCGCTTGAAGGCTTGTCGCAGGTTGAACGGGTCAGCGCCTCCAGCATGAGCGGTACCGTGAGTGTGACCGCCCATGCCGACCAGGCGCTGGACCATGACAGCTTGAAACACACGCTTTCCAGGCTCGGCTATCCGGTGATTGAAGCCTCGCCATCGACGGCATCGACGCCGCGCTGGTGGCACACGACCAAAGGACGCCTGGTGGTGGTCAGTGGCGCGCTGCTGGTCATGGCGTGGCTGTTGGCCTGGCGTCTGCCTGAAGTGGGTGCCTGGCCATTCGTATTGGCCACGCTGATCGGTTGGCTGCCGATCGGGCAGGTGGCCTGGCGCTCGCTGCGCATGGGCAATCCGCTGACCATTGAAATGCTGATGAGTATCGCGGCCATGGGGGCTTTAACCATCGGGGCCGCCGCTGAAGCAGCCATGGTGGTGTTCTTGTTCGCGGTGGGTGAGCTGCTCGAAGGCGTGGCGGCCGGGCAGGCGCGACGCCGTATTGCCGCGCTGGGCAATCTGACGCCAGCGACGGCGCGTCTGCTTGAGGGGGAGGCCACCCGCGAGATAGCGGCGGATGCGTTGACGCCAGGCCAGCGGGTGCTGGTGCGCCCCGGCGATCGCGTGCCTTGCGATGGACGTATCATCGCGGGTACCTCCCAGCTCGACGAGTCACCCATCAACGGTGAGTCGGTGCCCCGGCAGCGGGCCACCGGCGAGGAAATCTGGGCGGGCACGGTCAATCTCGACGCGGCGTTAGAGGTAGAGGTCACCCGGGGGGCTGCCGACAATACCATTGCCCGGATTATCCATCTGGTCGAAGAGGCGCAGGCCGCCAAAGCCCCGGTGGCGCGCTTTATCGATCGCTTTGCCCGCTGGTACATGCCATTGGTTGTCGGAGTGGCCGTGCTGGTGGCGGTGGTGCCCCTCTGGTTGACCGGGCTTGCCTGGTCCGAGTCGGTCTACCGGGCCTTGGCGCTGCTGCTGATCGCCTGCCCGTGCGCACTGGTCATCTCGACACCCGCCGCCATTGCCGCCGGGCTTTCAACCGCGGCGCGGCGTGGGCTGTTGATCAAGGGTGGCGCCGTACTTGAACAGCTGGGCAAGCTTCAGCGCGTGGCAGTGGATAAAACCGGCACCCTGACCGCAGGCGCGCCCAGCGTGACCGATGTGGAGGGCTGGGACGAGCCCAATGAACAAGAGGTCGTCCGCCTGGCCGCTGCACTGGAGCAGGACTCGAACCACCCGGTGGCGCAGGCCATTGTGCAGCATGCAGAGCAGTTGGGGCTGTCGCTTGGCAGGGCATCCGAGGGGCAGGCTCAGGCCGGGCAGGGGGTCAGCGGTCGGTTCGAGGGGCGGGCGTTGACCCTGACAAGCCCGCGCCATTGGCAGGGGACCGAGACCCAGTCAGCGCGAATTGCCGCGCTGGAAGCAGAGGGTAAAACGGTGGTCCTGCTGCTGGCTGAAGGAATCGCGCTTGGCGTCTTGGCGCTGCGCGACGAACCCCGTGAGGATACGCCAGCCGCGATTGAAGCGCTCAAACGCCTGGGCGT
Source organism: Vreelandella subterranea (assembly GCF_900111305.1). GTDB lineage: Bacteria > Pseudomonadota > Gammaproteobacteria > Pseudomonadales > Halomonadaceae > Vreelandella > Vreelandella subterranea. The sequence continues at coordinate 94,260 of NZ_FOGS01000003.1, read as the reverse complement.
CAGCGTGGTGATGCTCAGCGGCGATAACGCGCGCACGGTAGCGGCCATGGGGGAACAACTGGGCATTGAGGCCGAGGGCGAATTGATGCCTGAAGCCAAGGCACAGCGGGTACGTGATTGGCAGGCACAGGGGCTTGGGCCGGTAGGTAAAGTCGGCGACGGTATCAATGATGCCCCGGCGCTGGCGGCGGCAGACGTGGGGATCGCCATGGGCGGTGGAACCGATGTGGCGCTGGAAACCGCCGATGCGGCCCTGCTGAAGAACCGTGTGATGGGGGTTGCCGAACTCATCGCGCTGTCCCGGGCGACGCTGAACAACGTCAAGACCAACGTGGCGCTGGCGCTGGGTTTCAAGGCGTTGTTTCTGGTGTCGACCGTGCTGGGCATCACCGGCATGTGGGTGGCGGTAATGGCTGACACCGGCGCTACCGTGCTGGTGACGCTTAATGCGATGCGCCTGTTGGGCTACCGGTTTCGCTCACCGGCCATTACGCAAGGCCGGTGAGCGGAAGCAGGATCAGCGGCCGACGTAGTCCACCAGTGCTTCGGCAAAGGTGTCGGTGGTGCCGGTGCCGCCCATGTCCGGGGTGACCATATCGCGGCGGTTTTCCAGCACGTCGCGAATCCCCTTGCGGATGGCGGTGGCTTTGTCGTCCATGTTCAGGTGGTCGAGCATCTGCGCCGCGGCCAGCAGCAGCGCGCAGGGGTTGGCGATCTTCTTGCCTTCGATATCCGGCGCGGAGCCGTGCACAGCCTCGAAGATCGCCGCTTTTTCGCCGATGTTGGCGCCCGGTGCCAGGCCAAGCCCGCCGACCAGACCCGCGCACAGGTCCGACATGATGTCGCCAAACAGGTTAGTGGTCACCACGACGTCGAACTGATGCGGGTTCATGACCAGCTGCATGCAGGCGTTGTCGACGATCATTTCCTGGAATTCGATGTCGGGGTATTCTTCGGCGATTTCCCGGGCAACGTCCAGGAAAAGCCCGGAGCTGGTCTTGATGATGTTGGCTTTATGTACGGCGGTGACTTTCTTGCGGCCGTTGCTTTTCGCCAGTTCGAAGGCATAGCGCACGATGCGCTCGGAGCCTTTGCGGGTCACCTTGATGACCGACAGGGCAGTATTGCCATCGTCGGTGTATTCCTGGCCATCGGCGAGGTAAGCCCCTTCGGTGTTTTCCCGCACGGTGATCATGTCGATGTCGTCGTAGCGTGACTGAGTGCCGGGAAAGCTGATCGCAGGGCGCACATTGGCGTAAAGGTCGAAGTGACGGCGAAGCTGCACGTTGATGGAGGAGAAGCCCTTGCCGATCGGCGTGGTAAGCGGGCCCTTGAGCGCGATACCGTGTTTTTCGATGGCGTCCAGCGATGCCTGGGGAATCAGCGTGCCGTGTTTGTCCAGCGCGCCCAGACCGGCGTCGATAAATTCGTACTCCAAACCGCAATCCAGGGCATCCAGCACGCGTAGCGTGGCGTCCATGATTTCGGGGCCGATACCGTCGCCTTTGATCACTGCTATGGAATGGCTCATCTACTGCTCCTCTTCTCTCGGCGGGGGCCGCTTCAACGTGGAAAGTTGGGACTCGATCAGTCGGTATATTGCATTGCAATGGTACGCCAAAGTGGTGGGCTTGGGCACCCTGCAGTCGTCGAACATGGTGCCTGCCTGACTGTTGTCAAGGAACGCCAACGGCCATGGCCGGGTGCAGGGTGGTAAAATTACTGTTAAAATCCTCCGCCTTTCGCTGGCGCCTTTCTGGTTCAGGCCAGGCCAACGAATCCGTGTAGATGACACAGTGACCTTGTTTATGACGTTACCGGCACTTGCCACCTCAGGGCTGATGACTCCGCCCTAGGCTTTCCTTCCTGTTTGCTGTGCATGACGCCTTCACCCGGCTGTCATCGCCTGGCGGTATCCTTGCATACCGTTTTTGCTATGCCCTGACGTCAGCGTACGTCGCTCTCTCAAGCACCATCATTGTATCAAGCGCTTCACGTGCCGCTGTCGGGTGTTCTACGCCCCGCGTTTGCGGCCTGTCGTTAACCTTCAACCATGGACCCCCGCATGTACGAAAAATTTAAACAGTCTTGGCTCTCGAACCCCAAGGGCGACACCCTGGCGGGTATCGTGGTGGCACTTGCCCTGATTCCCGAGGCCATCGCCTTCTCGATCATTGCAGGGGTCGACCCGAAAGTCGGCCTCTACGCCTCCTTCGCCATCTGCGTCATTATCGCTTTCACCGGCGGGCGCTCGGGCATGATCTCGGCTGCCACCGGGGCCATGGCGCTGCTGATGATCACCCTGGTCAAGGAGCACGGGCTCGAGTATCTGCTGGCCGCCACGCTGTTGACCGGGGTGTTCCAGATCATCGCCGGCTACCTGAGGCTTGCCGACCTGATGCGCTTTGTCTCGCGCTCGGTGGTCACGGGGTTCGTGAATGCCCTGGCGATTCTGATTTTCATGGCCCAGCTGCCTGAACTGACCGATGTGACCTGGCACGTATACGCCATGACGGCGGCGGGCCTGGCGATCATCTACGGCTTTCCCTATGTGCCCGTTATCGGCCGGATGATTCCTTCGCCTTTGGTGTGCATCGTGGTACTGACCGCGGTGTACATGATTACCGGCATGGAGATTCGCAGCGTGGGCGATATGGGCGAACTGCCCGATAGCTTGCCCATCTTTCTGTGGCCGGACGTGCCGCTGAACCTTGAAACCCTGATGATCATCCTGCCGTACTCACTGATGCTGACCGTGGTGGGGCTGCTGGAATCCATGATGACCGCGACGATCATCGACGATCTGACTGATACCAAAAGCGATAAAAATCGCGAGTGTAAAGGCCAGGGTATTGCCAATATCGGCTCGGGCCTGATCGGCGGCATGGCGGGCTGTGCGATGATCGGCCAGTCGGTGATCAACGTTAAATCCGGTGGGCGTCGGCGTACCTCGACCCTGATTGCCGGTGTTGCCCTGTTGTTGATGGTGGTGTTCCTCGCCGACTGGGTCTCGCAGATTCCCATGGCGGCGCTGGTTGCGGTGATGATCATGGTGTCGGTGGGCACCTTCAGCTGGGAGTCCATCCGCGATCTCAAGAAACACCCCATGAGCACCAATATCGTGATGGTGGCGACCGTGGCGGTGACCGTGGGCACCCACAACCTGGCGATTGGGGTCTTCGTGGGCGTGCTGCTGGCGGCGATGTTCTTCGCCAACAAGGTCGGCAACATCATGTACATCGGGTCTAAAGAAGTGGAACCCGGCACTGAGCGTGAATATCAGGTCGTGGGTCAGGTGTTCTTTGCGTCTTCCGAGCGCTTTATCGAAGCCTTTGATTTCAAGGAAAGCATCGACAAGGTCACCATCAATCTCTCCCGGGCCCACTTCTGGGATATCACCGCCGTGCAGGCGCTGGATCGGGTGGTGATCAAGTTCCGCCGCGAAGGCACCGAGGTTGAGCTGATCGGCCTCAACGAGGCGAGCGCCACCGTGGTGGATCGTTACGCCGTGCACGACGACCCCGTGGCGGTGGAAAAACTCATGGGCGGCCACTAACCAGCAAGGAGTGCACAATGTCTGATCAATTCTCAATGTCCGGTCAGGTACTGGCCGCCATCGACGGCTCATCGTTTTCAGAAAGCGTCTGCGATTACGCCGCCTGGGCCAGCCAGGCGCTGAATGCGCCGCTGGTGTTTGTTCACGTCGTGGACAACCATTCGCAAGCGCCCGAAGACCCCAATTTGTCGGGCAGCCTGCGCCTCGGGGCGCGGGAAAAACTCATGGAAGAGCTTTCCGACCTTGACGAGCAGCGGGCCAGGATCAACCGCGAGCAGGGCAAGCTGATGCTCGAGGCGGCCAAGGCGCGTGCCATTGAAGACGGCATCGCCGACCCCGCCACCCGTCAGCGCAACGGTACCCTGGTGGAAACCCTGGTAGAGCTTGAAAGCGATGTGCGTCTGCTGGTCATGGGCAAGCGCGGTGAAACCGCCGACCAGGCCAGCGGTCATCTGGGGTCAAACCTCGAGCGCGTGGTGCGCGAAATGCACCGGCCGATCCTGATGGTGCCGCGCGGCGGCTTTAAAGCCCCGGCAAAGGTCATGATGGCGTTCGACGGCAGCAAGACGGCGCGGAAGGGCATTGAAATGCTCGCCAAGAGCCCGCTGTTCAGCGGCATTGCCTGCCATGTGGTGATCGTCGGTGCTGACACCGGCGAGAACAGCTCGCAGCTCGAGTGGGCGCTGGCCACCCTGCGCGAGGCCGGCCACGAAGCCGAAGGGGCGATTCGCGCCGGTGAGGTGGAGGCCACGCTTCACGCCTACGCCAAAGACAATGGCATCGACATGATGGTGATGGGCGCCTACGGCCATTCGCGCATTCGCCACTTGCTGGTGGGCAGTACCACCACCGACATGCTGCGCAAGAGCACCATTCCCGTGCTGATATTGCGCTAAGCGCTGCCCCAACCGGCCCCTTCCGATGGAAGCGTGGCCGGTTTTTTGTGGCTGAAGAAAGTGCCGCCAACTTCACCAAATGTCGATCTTGGTTCTATGCTTAGTGAAGAGGTGTTACCAATTCACTCATAGGCAAAGGTGGGGTGTAACCTTGAATTTACCAACCTTGGATACGCAAAAAACGGTTTTTGACGAACGCTCATCATCCCATCGCTTCGTCGCGGATTTATTGAAACAGGCGGATATTGCGATTAATGGCCACCGCCCTTGGGATATTCAACTGAAAGCGCCAGGCGTTATCGATAGCGCCCTTTCGCGAGGCAATCTGGGGCTTGGCGAAAGTTATATGAATGGCGACTGGGATGCCAAATCTCTGGACCAGTTCTTTTATCGCCTGATGCGCGCCCAGCTCCACCAGCGGATCCGGCCCACGCAGCTTGTCTATCACTCACTGCGCTCCCGGCTGCTCAATCGCCAGAACGCCAAGCGGGCCTGGGAAGTGGGCGAAAAACACTACGATCTGGGCAACGAATTCTACGCGGCCATGCTCGACAAGCGTATGACCTACACCTGTGGCTACTGGAAGGACGCTGCAACGCTTGATGATGCCCAGGAGGCCAAGCTCGATCTGATTTGTCGCAAGCTGGACCTCAAGCCCGGTATGCGGGTGCTGGATATCGGCTGCGGCTGGGGGAGTTTCATGGCCTACGCGGCCGAACATTACGGCGTTGAATGCGTGGGCCTGACGATTTCCAAACAGCAGGCCGAGTTTGGCAAACGCTTGATGAAAGCCGGGCTGCCGGTTGAGTTCCGGCTGCAGGACTATCGCGATGAAACCGAGCAGTTTGATCGTATCGTCAGCGTGGGTATGTTCGAGCACGTGGGGCGCAAGAACTATCGCGAATACATGGAAGTCGCCAACCGCTGCCTGAAAGAAGATGGTCTCTTTCTGCTTCACACCATCGGTAAGAATTTAAGCACAACGTCAACCGACCCGTGGATTGATAAGTATATTTTCCCCAATGGCGAACTCCCCACCCTCGGTCGAGTGACCGACGCGGCGGAGGGGTTATTTGTGGTCGAAGACGTCCATAATTTTGGTGCCGATTACGACAAGACGCTGATGGCCTGGCATAAAAACTTTGAAGCCAACTGGGCGCAATTCAAGGAGCAGTTTGACCACACCTTCTACCGCATGTGGCGTTATTACCTGCTAAGCTGCGCTGGCGCTTTTCGTGCTCGTGAAACCCAGCTGTGGCAGTTTGTGCTCAGCAAGCAAGGTGTGGTGGGCGGATATGAGCGCGTGAGCTAACCATCTCTCGGGCATGACCCGCCCCCTGCAACGGCCATTTGACTCAGGAGCAGACGCTACCTTGATGCGCGACACCCTGGAAAAGTATCAAGTCTGGCTTTATCTGTTGGCCATTGTTGCCGGTATTGGTTTGGGGTCGCGTTGGGAAACGGTTCAGGCATGGGACATCGCCCTCTGGCCGCTACTTGGCGTGCTGCTATACGCCACCTTTACCCAAGTGCCCCTTTTGAATATTTCCCAAGCCTTCAAAGACCGGCGCTTTATGGGTGCACTGGCGTTGGGCAACTTCATCGTCATGCCGTTGGTCGTGTGGGGATTGACCACGCTTTTTGGGTTGGAGGGCGCTGTGCTGCTCGGTGTCCTGCTTGTTTTGCTGGTGCCCTGCACCGACTGGTTTATCAGCTTTACGTATCTTGGGCAGGGAGACAGTGCCAGGGCAATTGCCGCGACGCCCGTATTGCTTCTGCTGCAGATAGTACTTTTGCCGCTTTATGTCGCGTTAATGATGGGCGAGCAGTTTGTCGGTGCCCATCTGCTGAGCGACTTGTTGCCTGCCTTTTTAGGGCTGATCGTGACGCCGTTGCTACTTGCCTGGCTGACCGAAAAAGGGGCCGCGCAATCCGCTGCACTCAAGCGAGGCGTTGAGGTGATGGGGTGGCTACCCGTGCCTCTGCTGGCCACGGTGGTGTTCTTGATTGCGGCCTCGCAAGTACATGTGATTATTGAATCACAAGAAGTGCTTTGGCGAATCGCCGTGATCTTCGTGCTCTATCTGTTGGCGGCAGTCTTGGTCAGCAAGTCGCTTTACACACTCTTTCGTCTTCCCGCGGCGGCCGGCCGGACGCTGGTGTTCAGCCTCGGCACCCGCAATTCCTTTGTGGTACTCCCGCTGGCGATTGCGTTGCCCGATATCTGGGCCGCGGCGGTGGTGGTCATTGTCCTGCAGTCACTGGTCGAACTGCTGGGCATGGTGGTCTACCTCGCCTGGGTACCGCGGCTGGTAAAGTAAAACAATCACCGGCCGAGTCGAGAGCCGGTTAAGCGCGGATCAAGCTGGATAACTTAACCGCTATGGGCGCAGCGTTGCCCTGCCCATACGGCCACCAGCCATAAAGGCAGACTGACAGCGATATAAGCAAACGCCAGGAGGGGTTGGGTCTGGGCAAGTGAAACGACCTCTAGGCTGAACAGCGAAAAGGTGGTGAACCCGCCGCAAAAACCAGCCACCCAGAAGGGCTGCCAGCGTTTGCGTTGCGCATCGGGTGCCCGGGCAATGCGTCCGGCAAGCCAGCCGATCAGCCCTGAGCCGACGACATTGACCAGAAGCGTCCCCCAGGGAAAGGCGCTCCCGAAACTGCCTGCCATCGATAACGAGATGACGAAACGCAGCGCACTGCCCAGACCACTGCCCAGGCCAACCGCGGCATAGGTGGCAAGCGCCTTCATAGGCCCCCTCCCGCTAACCATGCACCTAAGCACAGCGCCGCCACGCCGAATGTCAGCGTGCTGATGATATTGGCAAGCGCCTTGCCTCCCATGCCGCTTTCCCACAGGCCCAGGGTTTGCAGGCTGAAGGACGAGACCGTCGTGAAGCCGCCCAGCAGCCCGACGGCGATAATCAGCCAGGCACCCCCTGAGGGTGGGCTGCCCTGATGGAGTGTGCTCGCCAACCCGCCAAGGGCAAAAGCGCCCAGCAGGTTAACGGCCAGGGTGCCCCAGGGAAAGGCGATACCCAGCCATTTGGCAAATAGATTAGAGAGGGCGACGCGGGCCATGCCGCCGAAAGCCCCGCCCAACGCCACCAGCATCATGCTACCCCAGCTAATACCCAAGATACGTCCCCTTGCCAATTCGCCCTAGTGGTCATCAAGCTTATCATGTTGAGGTGTCGGGGCCGTCGCTGTTGCCGGTCAATAAGTTCGTGTAAAAAGGTGGGCGACAACAATAATGTGTATTGCACCCGCTCAAGTGAGGTTAATCAATGTCTGATCGAGTATTGGCGGCTATCGACAGTTCCCAGTTTTCCGAAGGGGTATGCGACTACGCTGCCTGGGCGGCCAAGGCGCTCGATGCGCCGCTCGCGTTTATTCATGTGCTGGATAACCGCCCGCAAGTCTCCGAGCCTGACCTGACCGGCAACCTGGGACTGGGCACCCGCGAGCACCTACTGGAAAAGCTATCCGACGTCGAAGAACAGCATGCCAAACTGGCGCGTGAGCGTGGAAGGCTTGTGCTGGACGATGCCAAGCAGCGAGCCCTGAAAGCGGGTGTCGAAGCGCCGGATACCCTGCAGCGCAACGGTACCTTGGTGGAAACCCTGGTCGAGCAGGAAAAGAGTGTACGCCTGCTGGTGGTGGGTAAGCGTGGCGAAACCGCGCACCAGGCCAGCGGCCATATAGGCTCAAACCTGGAGCGGGTGGTGCGCGAAGTGCACCGGCCTATCCTGATGGTGCCCAGGACATTCACCCATCCCGAAAACGTCATGATGGCCTTCGATGGCAGCAAAACAGCGCGCAAGGGCGTTGAAATGCTCGCCAAAAGCCCGTTGTTTAACGGCACGACCTGCCACATTGTCATCGTCGGCGCAGAAACCGCCGAGCACCGTTCACAGCTGGATTGGGCGCTGTCGACCCTGACGAGCGCGGGCCATACTGCCGAAGGCGCCATTCGAGCGGGTGACGTCGAAGAAACCTTACGCGCCTACAAAGAGGAACATGGCATCGATATGCTGGTCATGGGCGCCTACGGCCACTCGCGGATTCGCCATTTGCTGGTTGGCAGCACCACCACCGCGATGTTGAGGAAGGCCCAGCTGCCGGTACTGATCCTGCGCTAGGGGCTGGCCGCTTGGTTGGCCAAGCAAGTAAATGCGGGCCAGGCCAAGGCCGAAGAGCAGTGTCGCCAGCAAAACGTGGCGCGTATCGCGGGCGCCTTGCAACGTCTCGAGCAAGGTGTCTTCGGTGAATGTATCGAATGCGGTGAATGGATTAACATTAAACGACTGGAAAGCGATCCGCTGGTGCTCAAGTGCATCGACTGTGCTGAGTAGCTGGATGACAACGGATTCAACGACAATGAGGAAACCAATGACGATTGAACGCCACGACACCAAAGCCCGCATGAGCCGTGCGGTCATCCATCAGGGTGTGGCCCACCTGTGTGGCCAGGTCGCCGGGCCAGAGGCGCGTTACGATGATATTACGGCACAAACCGAAAGCATGCTGACGCGGGTGGATGCTCTTTTGAGCGAGATTGGCTCGTCGCGCGAACAGCTGCTGACCGCCACGATCTACCTCAAGGACGGTAGCGATTTCGCGGCGATGAATGCCGTTTGGGATGCCTGGGTACCGGAAGGTTATGCCCCGGCCCGCACCTGTGTCTGCGCGCCGATGCCGGCCGACGAACTCAAGGTAGAGATTACCGTTTCCGCCGCGGTGACCGGTTAGGAGCTTTTGGGCACAGGGAAGCGTGTCTCCCTCAGGCTGTCCTTTATCTTTTTAAGGTGCGGCAGGAAATCCTCGCCGCGCCGGAGCGTTACCCCCGTGGCCAGCGCATCGATCAGCGTCAGCTGAATCACGCGTGACGTCATGGGCATGTAATGGTCGGTGTCTTCCGGCGTCGCGACTTCAAGAGTGGCGGTGCACTCCAGCGCCAGCGGTGAATCCGGTGCGGTAATGCCCAGTACGACAGCGCCCGCTTCCCGGGCGACGCGCGCGATATCGACCAGCTCACGGGTTCGCCCGGTGTAGGAAATGATCACCACCACATCCCCAGTGTGGCAGGCAGCGGCAATCATGCGTTGCATCAGCACATCGATGTGCACCATGACCGGCAGGTTGAAGCGGAAGAACTTGTGCTGGGCATCCTGTGCCACCGCACCGGACGCGCCGAGGCCGAAGAAGTGGATCTGCTTGGCCTGGGTCAGGTAATCCACCATGCGCTCCACGGCGCCCATGTCGACCTCACGTTGGGCTTCATCCAGGGCGGCAATGGTGGCACCAAAGATTTTCTGGGTGTACTGGGTGGCGGAGTCGCCAGGTTCCACCGCCCGGGTCACGTAGGGGGTGCCGCCCGCCAGGCTCTGGGCAAGTTTGATCTTGAAATCGGGGTAGCCCTTGGCGCCAAAATTACGGCAAAAACGGTTCACCGTCGGCTCGCTGACGCTCGCCGCCTGTGCCAGGCTGGCAATGCTCAGGCTGGTAGCGGCCGCAGGATCATCGATAATCACGTTGGCGACCTTACGCTCCGAGCGATTGAGATCTTCAAGGCGTTGGCGTATCCGGTCGAGCAAGTCGTGAGCCATTAAACGGTCTCCGTGGCTTTTGGTGGCAAGTGTGGCTGCCAATTATCGCACCAGGCGAGGAACTCGCTGGCCGGTAATGGCCGAGAGAAATAGTAGCCTTGCGCAGTTTCACAGCCAATACCCCGTAAGTACATGGCCTGATACGCGGTTTCAATGCCTTCCGCGACAACGTCACTACCCACGCTATGGGCCAGTTGGGCAATGGTGCGCGCCAGCTGGCGCTCTACGTCGCTTTCCTCCAGGTCCATGACAAAGGCGCGGTCAATCTTCAGCGTTGAAAAAGGCAGTGTCTTGATATACGCCAACGAAGAGTGGCCGGTGCCAAAATCATCGATGGCCACAGCGATATTTGCCTGGGTAAACTGCGCAAGCTGCTGGCGGGCGTTCTGCATATCGCTCATTAAACCGGATTCAGTGACTTCAATGGCGAAGAAGCGCGCGGGGATTTGGTGGTCTTCCAGCTGGCGCAATACGCTTTCGGCGAAATCCTTGCGCGCAAGCTGCCGGGCGGCTACGTTCACGGCGATGTGAAAGTCATCACCTAGCACGTTTTTCTGCCGCCAGTCGACGATCGTCCTGATGGCCTCTTCCAGTACCCACTCGCCAATCGAAAAGATATCTCCGCTGGCTTCGGCCAGGGGAATGAACATGCCTGGCGATATGTGCCCCAGGTCGGGATGGTGCCAACGCAGTAACGCTTCGGCACCGGTAATCCGCTGATCACTCAGGCGCAGCTTGGGTTGGAAGACGAGCGACATTTCACCGCGCTCGGTGGCGCCGCGCAAGGCTTGCAGGACGTGTAGCCGATGGCGCTGCTGGGCCTCGAGCGTTTCGCTATAGCACTGGACCGACCTGCCATTCTTCTGGGGCAGCGCCAAGGTCGCCATATGGACCAACCGCTCGATATCAAATGCCCCGCGGGCGCGGCTAATACCGACTCTTGCCTCCAGCGGCAGCAGCAAATCGTCAATCTGCTGGTCGGTTTCGAACGTTTCCATCAGGTGATGGGCCAGCGACAGAAGCTCGGGCTTGTCATCGGTGGCGCTAATCACCAACAGCTCGCTGCCACCCCATAAGCCGAGTGTGTGCGAATCGCCCAGGCGCTCAGCCAGGCGCTGGACGATATGGCTCATCAGTCTTTCGGCAATCCGGTACCCATGCAACCGAATGACATCATCAAAGCGGTCTAATGCGATGAACAATAGCCCGGTGGCATCGTTGTGTCTTGTCGCTTCGCTGAGGGCTTGGGTAAGGCCGCGCCGGTTGGGTAATTGTGTAATGGGGTCGGTGCATGATTGAAAATAAAGCGCCTGAGTGCGTTCATTGACCATGCGTTCCAGGGTGTCGGCCTGTTGGTCGCGGACGTGGTAGCGGTGCTCGACGTTGAGCACGTTGAGGATACGTTGCAGCACCTCGGCGTGCTTGAAAGGCTTGGTAACAAAGTCGCGCACGCCAAGCGCCAGCGCGCGCTGTCGGGTGTCGTCGTCAATCTGGGCGGTAAGGATGATGATCGGCGGCGTCTGCTGATCGAAGTGTGCGTTAAGCTGTTCGATAACCCCGTAGCCATCCAGATGCGGCATGCGGATGTCCAGCAATATCAGGTCGGGCAGTGACGCCTGGCAAAAGGCGAGCACCTCCCGGGGGTCGCTGATGCCGTGGGTGTTGTGAAAACCCTGATTCTCGAGCAAGTCGATCATGAGCTCGATGTTGACGGGGTTATCGTCAACGACCAATACGTGTTTGGAATAAAATGTCATGGCTCCTGCCTGGTGGGCGCCCCCAGCAACGGGTTAAGCGTGTCGGTAAACTGTTTAATGTCGATCGGTTTGGTTAAATAGGCATCAAACCCTGCTCTGAGGCCCTTTTTTATGTCGCTGGGCAGCGCATTGGCCGACAGGGCAATGACGCGCACATCGCGATAGATGGGCGTGTCACGCAGCTTGGCCAGCGCTTCATAGCCGCTCATGCCGGGTAGGTGCAGGTCCATTACCACCACGGCGGGGATGGCGTAACGCATCATTTCCAGGCCGATCTCGGCACTTGATGCGGTGCGTAGCGTCACGCCCTCCATGGCGTCGACAATATCTTCCATCAGGTGCTGGTTGGCGGGATTGTCTTCGATGTACAGCAGTGTTTGCTGGTTTGCGGTCTCGGGCAGGCGTCGTTGCTCGGAGCCTGCAGGGCGCTCGGCATCGGGGGAGGTCGACACCGGCAACGTAAACCAGAACGTCGACCCATGGCCTGGCTGACTGTCGACGCCGATCTCTCCGTGCATGCGTTCCACTAATTTCCGGGTAATGGACAATCCGATGCCCGTTCCTTCCACGTGGCTGCCTTCAGCATCAAGGCGGTTAAACGGTTCGAACAGCTCGCTGAACCGGCTGGTCTCGACGCCGGGGCCTGTATCGCTGACGCTGATCCTGACGACATCTTTCTGACGCTGCGCAAGAATATCGACCCGCCCGTTGGCAACGTTGTACTTGATCGCGTTGGACAGCAGGTTGAGAAGTATTTGCTTGGTACGTGTGTAGTCGGCACTGACCTTCAAGTCGCTATCGGGTAATGTGCAGGTCAGGGTGATACCGGCGGCCCCGGCGTTCGCTTCGAGGGTGCTGCAGGCATCTTCAAAGAGGCTGTTCAACGCAATGGCTTCAATGGAAAGCGACAGCTGGCTCGCCTCGATTTTGGCCAAATCCAGCACGTCGTTGATCAAACTAAGCAGATGGTGGCCGCTCTTTTCGATCTGGTTGACCTGGCGCTTTTGTTTGTCGTTCAGAGGGGCGCGGGGGTTGTGGCCGAGTACCTGGGCAAAGCCGAGAATCGCGTTGAGCGGCGTGCGCAGCTCATGGCTCATCGATGATAAAAATTCGCTCTTGGCTTGGTTGGCGCGTTCGGCTTGATCGCGGGTATTGGCCAAGTCCTGCATGACCTGCTCACGCTCCGCCATCTGGCGGTACAGGTTGATCAGTAGCACGCAGGTGTCGGTGAAGGGCTGTAGCCAGTCCAGCAAGTGCTGGTCCAACTGCTGGCGGCTGTTGGCGATGGCAAACATGCCGATAAGTTGACCGCGACTGAAAATAGGTACGCCCAGGTAGTTATCGAACTGCACCTGTCCCAGCGGGAACTCGCTGCGCTGGGTATACTCATTGACATCGTTGTCGATGACCACCTCGCCTCGGGCAAAGACGCGTCCCAACAGTGAGTCTGGATTCTTGAGCACCCGGTCGCCACTGAGCAGTTGCTCGATGTGATGACGCGATTCGGGACTCCACAACGGCCCTTTGATGGCATTGAGCTTCAGCGCATTGCTGGTGTCGCCGGGCAGCACCTCACCAATCAAGGCGTATTCGCTGTCGGTGAGTTCGCTCAGGGCTTCCGTCAAAAAGGTCCACAGCCGTTCGCCGGACATGAGCGCCTGATAGTCGGTAATCCCCTGATGCAGTACCTTCAGCAGGCTCTGTTCTTTTCGAGTGCGCCGATTGGCAGCCTGGACCTGGCTTAAATCGGTGATAAGGCCAATGAACTCGGTGACTTGGTCCGACTCGTCCTTGATGGCATTGACCGCCAGGTGAACCGTGACGCGGTGGCCTGCCTTGTGTTGAACCTCGACCTCGCAGCCGCGCCCCATTTCCTGGGGGTCTCCGCCGCCTAAAAATCGCGTAATAAAGTTGTTAAGGAGGTGGTGCGACTCTGAAGGGGCCAGCATGGCGACGTTTTGCCCCATGACTTCGTCTTGCGAATAGCCCAGCAGCGTCAGGGCAAAGGCGTTAATGCTCAGGATCAGACCGTTGCGGTCGATTCTCAGGATGCCGGTGGCGCTACCGTGAAACAGGGCATCATAGCGACGGGTCGTCTCGGCCAGGTCATGGCGTATGGCGTGCAACCGAAACAGCTCCTCCACCTGGCCCGCCAAACCCTTTAACAGCCTTAATTCCTGCTCGCCAAAGTCGCGGGAGCGGCTGTCCAGCAGGCATAGCGTGCCCAGGACAAAGCGGTCATCCGAGCGCAGCGGGTAGCCTGCGTAAAAGCGCAGGTACGGCTCACCGTGGACGAGGGGGTTGTCAACAAAGCGCGGGTCAAGGTGGGCATCCGACACGATCAAGGGCGCATCGGCGATTATGGTATGCACACAAAACGAGGTATCACGCTCGGTCTGGGTGATATCGAACCCCGGGTGCGACTTGAACCATTGGCGGTGCTCGTCAACCAGCGAGATGATGGCAATCGGTACGTCAAACAGCTCGCGGGCAAGCTGCGTAAGCCGGTCAAACGCCGCTTCGGCGGGGGTGTCAAGAACACGAAGCGCATGCACCGCTGCCAGACGCTGAGGCTCGTTATCAGGGGATGATGGTGCTGGCATCCTTGCTCCGTGATGAAGGTGTCAATGAAACCTTATATTAACATTATCGGCCGCTCGCTCCCCGGCTTAAATGGGACGGAACAATTTTACTGGCCAGCAACGGTAAGGTGGGTAACGTTGACTGACGGTAGGTGCGGGGCTGTTTATGGCGTTAAATCGCGCGCTTGTATCGTAGCAGGGAATAGGGCCTGCATAGTGTAGAGTAGCTTAAGTTAAGCCAATTCCAGGTTCGGGAGAGACTATGCCAGCGTCGCTATCGGTTGCGGTGTTATCCGCCATGGAGGCTGTGTCGGCCAGCCAGTGGGATGCCCTGGTGGATGCCGATCAGCCGTTTTTACGTCACGCCTTCCTGCATGCATTGGAAGCGAGCGGCTCGGTAGGCCCGGTGACCGGCTGGCAGCCCCGCCACTTAACCGTGTGGCAGGGTGATCAGCTGGTGGGCGCCATGCCGCTCTACGAGAAGCATCATTCCTACGGTGAATATGTGTTTGACTGGGGCTGGGCCGACGCTTTCGAGCGGGCCGGCGGGCATTATTACCCTAAAGCGCTGAGTGCCGTGCCGTTTACCCCGGTGCCCGGCGCGCGCGCCTTGGTGGCCCAAGGAGTTGATACGCAAGCCGTCTACACGGCCCTGGCCCAGGGCTGGCAGGCGCAGTGCCAGCGCCAGGACCTTTCGAGCTGGCATTTGCTGTTTGCTGACACGTCAGAAGTGGAAGCGTGGCAGGCCCAGTGCCCCGAGCTCATCAGCCGCGAGGGTGTGCAGTTTCAGTGGCGTGATCGAGACTTCGGCGACTTCGACGGGTTTCTCGCTGCGCTGACGTCCAAGCGGCGTAAAATGATCAAGCGTGAACGCCGTCTGGTGGCCGAGCAGGGCCTGGAGGTGGTGCGCTTGGTCGGCGAGCAGATCACGCCTGCTGACCTGGCGCATTTTTACAGCTGTTACGCCATTACCTACCAGGAACGCGGTCGGCCGCCTTATCTGACCCAGGATTTCTTTACCCGGATTTATCATGCCATGCCCGAGTCGCTGGTCTTGGTACAGGCGCGTCTTGACGGGCGACCCGTTGCGGCCGCGCTTTACTTTCGAGGTGCTCAGACGCTTTATGGACGTTACTGGGGCAGCGAAGTAATGGCCGACTGCCTGCATTTCGAAGCCTGCTATTACCAGGGCATCGAGTTTTGCCTGGAGCAGGGGCTTACCCTGTTTGATCCGGGCACACAAGGTGAGCACAAGCTGCTGCGCGGCTTTGCGCCCCATCGCGTGCGCTCCTTGCATTACCTGGCCCACCCCGGACTGGCAAACGCGGTCGCGACCTTTTGCCGTGAAGAGGGGCAACAAGTGGCCGCCTACCGCGATGCCGCCTTTGAGGCGCTGCCCTACAAGTGAAAGCAACTCGCTGGCCGAGCCGCTTAATGGCATAATGCGCGCCAATTTATCCATATAACCGGTTCGATGACCTTGGGTGGTCGGCTTTAAGGAGAGCGGTCATGCGCAGATGGCTATTGATTGCGCTGCTGCTGGTGCTGGGCATGCTGCAGTACCAGCTTTGGCTTGGCGATGGCGGCTGGCTTGACTTGCAGCGACTCGAGCAGCGCGTTGCCGCTCAAGAGGCAGAGAATGTGCCCCTGCGCGAGCGCAATGCCCGAATGGCGGCTGAAGTGACCGACCTCAAGGGCGGCCTGGATGCGATTGAAGAGCGCGCACGCAGCGATATGGGCATGGTACGCACCGACGAACAGTTTTTCTGGGTGCCAGGTGTTGCCATCGAGGAAGAATTGATCGGCATCAACGCCCGTTCGGTGGTCAGACCGGAGTCGCCAGATGAGTGATCCTTTATGGTTAGTGGTGCCCGCTGCCGGTCAAGGGCGCCGCATGGAGGCAGACAGGCCCAAGCAGTACCTGACGTTGCTGGGACGCCCGCTGCTTGTGCATACCCTGGAACGCTTGTACAGCGCCTTTCCGGACGCAAGGCTAATGCTGTGCCTGGATGACGACGACCACTGGTTCGCTGAAGAGTGGGTGCCGTTTGCCGACTGGCAGCGTGTCACCGGCGGCGAAGAGCGTATGGACAGCGTGCTCAACGCGCTCGCGGCCATCGATGCGGGGGATGATGACCTGGTGCTTGTCCATGATGTTGCCCGCCCCTGTGTAACCCGTGAGGATCTGCTGGCGCTCCACCAGGCCGTGCAGCGCCATGCAGCGGGCGCGCTGCTGGCAATGCCAGTGGCCGACACCATGAAACGCGCCAGCCCAAGCGGCGCCAGCCTGTGTAGTGAGCCCCGCGACGCGCTGTGGCATGCCTTGACGCCGCAGGGCTTTCGCTACCGCCAGCTTCACCGGGCGCTGGTCGAGGCGCGCAACCGGCATACGCTGGTGACCGATGAAGCCTCCGCCGTGGAGGCATTGGGTGATGCTCCCCAACTGGTGTCCGGGCGACGGGATAACCTTAAAGTGACCCACCCCGATGATCTGGCACTGGCGGCCGCTATTCTTACCTCACAGCGTGCTACCACCGAGAGGAGCCTTTAATGCGCATTGGTCATGGGTTTGACGTCCACCGGTTTGGCCCCGGCGATCATCTGATGCTTGGCGGGGTCAAGGTGGCGTTTGAGCAAGGGTTCATTGCCCACTCCGACGGCGATGTGCTGTTGCACGCAGTGAGCGATGCCCTGCTGGGCGCCTGTGCACTGGGCGATATAGGTCATCACTTCCCGGACACCGACCCGGCGTGGAAAGGGGCGGACAGCCGCGATCTCCTGCGCCAGGTTATCGCCCTGGTGCGCGCCGAAGGGTATAACGTTATCAATATCGATGCCACGGTGATGGCCCAGGCGCCAAAGCTGGCCCCCTTTGTGGGCGCCATGCGCGAGGTGATCGCGGCCGACCTGGGTGTGGCCACGGGCCAGGTGAATGTTAAAGCCACGACTACCGAGCGGCTGGGCTTTACCGGGCGCGGTGAAGGCATCGCTGCCGAAGCGGTGGTGCTGCTCGGCTCGCTTGAGAGGCCCCATGCTTGAATTGCCCCGTTGGCAACGCAGCCTAGATGCGACACTCGGCCCGCCAAAACCCGGCCGGTTTCGTCTGGCACCTGACGACTTTGTGGTCGACGAGGTGCTGGATTTTGTCCCGGAAGGCCACGGGGAACACCTTTGGCTGAATATTGAAAAGCGCAACCTGACGACTCTGGAGGTCGTTAAAATGCTCAGCCAGCGCTGTGGTGTTGCGCCCCGTGACGTGGGCTATTCGGGGATGAAAGACCGTGTCGCGGTGACTCGCCAATGGTTGAGCGTGCATTTGCCCGGCAAGGAGGCGCCTGAGGGGCTGATGCAGGCTCTCGCCGATGGCGGCGTCGATGTTTTGCAGCACGCCCGCCACCCCCGCAAGTTGAAGCGGGGCGTGCATCGTTACAATCGATTTCAACTGCGGCTTAGCGGTGAGGCGGTAGAGACGGACGATGTCAGTCAGCGTTGGCAGTTGCTATGTCAGCAGGGCGTGCCCAACTACTTTGGGACGCAACGCTTCGGGCCAGCGGGGCGCAATTTACAGCGCGCAGAAGCATTGCTGGCGCGTGGGTGGCGCAAGCGTGACGATCGTCACGGCATCCTGCTGTCCACCGCGCGCAGCTTTCTGTTCAACGAGTTGCTTAGCGAGCGAATTGAGAAAGGCCAGTGGCAACAGCCAGTTAACGGCGATACGCTGATGCTGGACGGCACCCGGAGCGTGTTCGATGTCGACCAGGTAGACGCCACGCTTTGCGCGCGTGCCGATGTACTGGATGTGCATCCGACAGGCCCCTTGTGGGGATTAGGTACTACCGCCCAGCAGGCGGCGGGCGACTACGAGGCAGTGCTGCTGGACCGTCATCCATCGCTGTGCGAGGGCTTGCTGCGCAGCGGGGTCAAGCGAGGGCAGCGGGCGTTACGCATGCGTTTGAGCGAGCCACAGCTAAACCGGGAAGCCCAGAGCGTGGTACTCTCATTCGCTCTGCCGCGGGGCAGTTTCGCCACTGCGGTGGTCCGTGAATTGATCGCGTCGCCGGACTGATGGGCGCGCGCCGGGGTGGGTGTAACCAACTAAGGAGTTTTCCATGCGGCGTTTGCTGCTATCCAATGACGATGGTGTTCATGCGCCGGGGCTCAAGGCGCTCTACGATGCGCTGACCAAGCACGCCAATTTGCGTGTCGTTGCCCCGGACCGTGACCGCAGTGGGGCGAGCAACTCGCTGACGCTCTCGCGACCGCTGGCGATGACCGCGCTGGACAGCGGGTTCTACAGTGTCGACGGCACCCCGGCGGACTGTGTCTACCTGGGGGTCAACGGCGTGTGGGATGAAAAACCCGACCTGGTGATTTCCGGCATTAACCATGGCGGTAACCTGGGCGATGACGTGCTGTATTCGGGTACTGTTGCCGCTGCCATGGAAGGGCGCAACCTGGGCATGTCGGCGATTGCCATGTCGCTCTGCGGCCACCGTCACTTTGCCACGGCCGGCCACCTGGCGGCGAGCCTGGTGGGGGCGGTGGACCAGCTGTCGCTGCCGCCTCGCACGTTGCTCAACGTCAACGTACCCGATGTGCCCTGGGAAGAAATCAAGGGGGTTAAAGTCACGCGGCTTGGCTATCGCGGCCCTGCCGAGCGACCGCAGGCCATTAAAGACCCGCGCGGGCGCACCCGTTACTGGATCGCCCCGGTGGCGGCCAATGCCGACGATGGTGACGACACGGACTTTGCGGCCGTCGAAGCGGGCTTTGTGTCGATTACCCCTTTGCAAACGGATTTAACGCGCCATCAGGCGCTCAACGACGTTCGAGACTGGCTGGATGCATTCGCCTGAACTGTCACCGGAAGAGCTGCGCGGCACTGGAATGACCTCGCAGCGCACCCGTGACCGCATGGTCCAGCGCCTGATGCGCCAGGGAATTGGCGATGCACGGGTGCTTGAGGTCATGGCCAAGGAACCGCGCCATCTGTTTGTGGATGAGGCGCTGGCCCACCGCGCCTACGAAGATACCTCCCTGCCCATCGGGTTTGGCCAGACGTTGTCGCAACCGCTCATCGTGGCACGCATGACCGAGCTGGTGCTGCGTGCCGAGCCCAAACGGGTTTTGGAACTGGGCACTGGTTCTGGCTATCAAACACTCATTCTGGCCCGACTGGTCGATAGGCTGTTTTCCCTTGAGCGCATCGAGGCCCTGCACCGGCGCGCCGCCTTCCGGCTTAGCCGCCTGGGGGCCAGGGCGTCGCTGGCCGTTGCTGACGGTGGCGAAGGCTGGCCCGGCGCCGCGCCATTTGACGTCATTCTGTTGACCGCCTGTGCCCAAACGCTGCCAGAGCCGCTACTCGAGCAGTTAAGCCCCGATGGCGTATTGATTGCCCCTTTAGAGGCATCCGACGGCAGCCAATGGCTTACCCAGATCAAACGCGTCGGCAACGCGTTTGAAAAACGCCGCCTGGAACCGGTTCGTTTTGTTCCCTTATTGCAAGGAGTGGTCGATTGAAGCGTCAACCCGTACGATTGTTATTAACCGGTGCCGGGATGGGTGCCGCTGACGCGGTGCCGGGGGTGTCAGGTGGGACCATTGCGTTTATCAGCGGCATTTATGAAGAACTGATATTGACCATCAAACAGTTTGGCCCGAGTGCCTTTGGCGCATGGCGTCAAGGCGGGCTGCGTGGGCTGAGCCAGCACCTTAACCTGGCATTTCTGGTACCGCTGCTTGCCGGTATTGTGATCAGCGTCTTCAGCGTGGCGCACCTGGCGCTGTGGTTGATGGAAGAGCACCCGCTGCTGCTGGACGGTTTTTTCTTTGGTTTGGTGGCCGCTTCGGCCGTCGTTGTGAGTGATTCGCGAACGCGCTTCAAGTGGCACTACCTGTTTCCGCTGGGGGCTGGACTGCTGCTCGCTCAATGGCTACCCGGTTTGATGCCCCTGGTGTCAACATTGGGTAATGAATCCCTGATATTGGTAGTGGCGGGAAGTATTGCCATCAGTGCCATGTTGCTGCCCGGCGTATCAGGCAGTTTTTTACTGCTCACCATGGGGCTTTACAGTACGGTGATGGAAGCTGTGCGCGGTTTTGATATGACGACCATCCTGCTATTCGGGAGCGGCTGTCTCATTGGCCTGGCGCTGTTCTCACGGATGCTTTCCTGGCTGCTTCGCCGCCATCGTGGTTCAACGCTTCAATTATTGTTAGGTTTTATCGTGGGGTCACTGCCCGTTATTTGGCCGTGGCGAGAACTGGTGCGATATCAACTGGGTCGTGATGGTGAAATGATCCCGTTGGACTATCGCTATTTATTACCCGGTGACTATGCGCAGTTGACGGGCGAGCCCGCCCAGCTGGTCGCTGTCATCGCGTTGATGGTGTTTGGCGCCTTGCTGGTTGTCATGTTACACCGGCGTGGGTTGAGGCGCACGCTGCCAACGTCTCCCCAAACCGCCTCCGCTGCTGAAAAGGAGTAGGCTTTGCATGCGTAAGATAGTAATGATGTCCGCACTGGCGCTGGCCGTTGCTGGCTGTGCCAATCAGCAGGGCGGCGGCCCGCAGGTGCGCGATTTGAGCGACGCCCGTGAAGCGGTCGAGCGCTCCCCAGAATACCAGGTCAAGGAAGGTGACACCCTGTACGGCATCGCCTGGCAGCATAATCTCGATTACCGTGACCTGGCGGCAATCAATGACATTGATCCTCCTTATCGCATCTATCCCGGGCAGACGGTTGCCCTGCGCGAGGGTGCGGCTTCAACGTCGGGGGGCGCCTCAGCGGATGAACGCTCAGGCGGTGCGGTGGCAAGAGGCCTTTCGCCCGGGGCTTCCACCTCCGCCTCGAGCGATGATCAGCAAATGGACTGGTTGTTGCCTGATGAGTCAGCCATCGAGCGTAACCAGCGGCTGACGGCTGAGCGTGATGCCAGAGACGAGGAAAATGTCACCACGCCTGACACTGCTCCTGAGACGCAGTCGGCTTCCGATTCGCCCCCCCCTCAACCTCAGGCTGAGCAAGCTCGGCCTGAACAGGCTGAAACGCAAACAGCGCCTGAACCGGAAGCCGAAACGGTTCCGGAACAGGCGCCGGCCGCTCGTGAGGACTCGGCGTCTGATCGCGATGGGCGCACCTATACGCCTGCCGAAACCATCGACTGGCGGTGGCCCAGCGACGGCGATGTGGTAGGCGAGTTCGGTCAGGGCGATAGCATCACCGCCGGTATTGATATCGCAGGTGAAAAGGGGCAACCTGTAAGAGCTGCTGGTCCTGGCATTGTGGTATATGCAGGCAGCGGTGTGCGCGGTTACGGTAACCTCATCCTGCTCAAGCACAACGATGAATTTCTCAGCGCTTATGCGCATAACGACAGCCTGAATGTCAGCGAGAACGACGTTGTGGAAGCCGGTGAGGTAATTGCCACTATGGGCGATAGTGACGCGGAAGACGTGAGACTGCATTTCGAGGTACGCCGCGAAGGGCAACCACAAGATCCCCTGGAGTTTCTACCGTCACGCTAACCGGTATCAGCCATGTACAGCGTACGTTGCCAAGACCCACTCGACAGGTAACGGCGTGAACGCTTTGTATAACAATAACGATGGGAAGCCCAAGCGACCCATTTGGCTTTTTTAAGGGCGGATAGGCGATATAACGGGGGTAAGACGCATGAGTATGCTGGAAAAAGATCTACAGGAAGTAGACCTGAACGCTGTGGAGGAAGCACTTGACGACGGCGAGGACGTTACCGCCGCTGAAGATGCCTTCGAAAAAGCGTTAGGGCGCGAGGACCGTCAGCATCAAAGTCTTGATGCCACACAGATTTACCTCAACGAGATTGGCTTTTCACCACTGCTGACGCCGGAAGAGGAAGTCTATTACGGGCGCCTGGCCCGCAAGGGGGATCCGCTTGGGCGCTCGCGGATGATCGAGTCCAACCTGCGCCTGGTGGTGAAGATTGCCCGTCGCTATCTCAACCGTGGCTTGACCCTGCTGGACCTGATTGAGGAAGGTAATCTGGGGCTGATCCGGGCCGTCGAGAAATTTGACCCCGAACGCGGCTTCCGTTTTTCCACCTACGCCACCTGGTGGATACGGCAAACCATCGAACGGGCGTTGATGAATCAGACACGCACCATTCGTCTGCCGATCCATGTGGTCAAGGAACTCAATATTTACCTGCGGGCTGCCCGTGAGTTGACGCAAAAGCTCGACCACGAAGCCACGGCGGAAGAAATTGCCGAGCACCTCGACAAGCCGGTAGGCACGGTGAAAAAGATGCTGGGGCTTAACGAACGGGTCTCGTCGGTTGATTACCCCATGGGCGGCGAAAGCGACAAGCCCCTCATCGACACGCTGTCTGATGAGGAGGACCACGGCCCCGAAGCCTCCCTGGTGGATGGCGATGTCAAGGAGCACGTTGACCACTGGCTCGACGAGCTCAATGAAAAACAGCGCGAGGTGGTGGTACGTCGTTTTGGGTTGCGTGGCCATGAAGCGGCGACCCTTGAAGAAGTGGGCGCCGAGATCGGCTTGACCCGAGAGCGGGTGCGTCAGATTCAGGTTGAGGCGCTCAAGAAACTACGCCGGTCGCTGGAGAAGCAGGGGTTGTCGCTGTCGTCGATTTTTGAAAGCTAACCGTCTTTCTCTAACCCTTGTGAGTTCCCCCAACACCGGGCCATGCGCCCGGTGGCTTTATTTAGCGATAATGTTCGACCCCGATTGGCAAGCAACAAGCGAGAAAACTCATGCGCCCGCTGGTGGCCCATATTGATTTGGACGCACTGCGTCATAACTATCAGCTGGCGTGTCAGTGCGCGCCACATAGCCGCTCCGTAGCGGTCATCAAGGCAGACGCCTATGGTCACGGCGCGCTTGAATGCGCGCGTGCCTTGGCGCACGATGCCTCGGCATTCGCGGTGGCGTGCCTGGAAGAGGCAGTGACGCTGCGCGAAGGCGGCATCACCGCACCGATTATCCTGCTGGAAGGTATCTTCAGTGCTGACGAGTTGGCGCTGGTGGATGACTACCGGCTATGGATGGCGGTGCACAGTGCCTGGCAGGTTGAGGCGCTGCTGGCTTTTTCGCCGCGCGCGCCGATTCCCGTCTGGGTCAAGGTGGATTCGGGCATGCATCGCCTGGGGTTTGCCCCTGAAGACGCCTGCGCCGTCTGGCAACGGCTCAGCGAGGCGCCCGAGGCCACAGGGCTGCACCTGATGAGCCACTTTGCCACCGCCGACGCCTCGGATAGCCGCTACTTCCAACAGCAGATGACGCTGCTGCAAGCGCTTGCCACTCAGCTTGATGCGCCGCTGTGTCTGGCGAATTCCCCCGCGACCCTCGCCTGGCCGGAGGCCCACGGCGCCTGGAACCGGCCCGGTATTATGCTGTATGGCAGTAATCCGCTGGAAACCGCTACCCCTGCCACGGACCGGTTGTGTCCGGTAATGACGCTGCGTTCTGAAATCATTGCCCTGCGTGACGTTGAGGCGGGCGAACCGGTCGGCTACGGCGGCCGCTGGCGGGCACCGCGTCCCTCGCGCATCGCGGTGGTGGCCGGGGGCTATGGCGATGGCTATGACCGCCACGCCCAGGATGGCACGCCAGTGCTGGTGAACGGTCAGCGCTGTTCGCTGGCAGGCAAGGTCTCCATGGACATGTTCACGGTGGATGTAAGCGGCGTGCCCGATGCCGTCATTGGCAGCGAGGTTGTGCTCTGGGGGCGTGCAAGCAATGGCACGGTGCTATCGGTGGATGACGTTGCTCGCCACTGCGATACCATCAGCTACACCTTGCTGACAGGGGTGTTGCCCCGCGTGCCGCGCCGTTATCATGGCGCTTTTGATTAAATGGCGACGAGACACATGTCAGGTTCATCGTATCCCCGTTCTTTCGCGCACCCGCGCTTTTGGCCCACCTGGGCGGCCATTGCGTCCATGCATGTCGTGGCATGGCTTCCCTGGCGATTGAACATGGCGATCGGGTCGGCAATCGGGCGTTTGGCCTGGCGCTTTGCCAAACGCCGCCGACACATTACCGACGTCAATATAAGGCTCTGTTTTCCTGAAAAAAGCCCTGACGAACAGCGCCGGTTGGTCAAGCAGACCTTTATTGCCAATGGCATCGGGCTGATGGAAACCGCTGTTGCGTGGTGCCGCAGCCCCGAGGACTTTCGCCATCGCGTCGCGTGCATCGGCGAAGAGAATCTGGCCAGGGCCCAGGCGCAGGGGAAGGGGGTGCTGATCATTGGCGTGCATTTTTCGCCGCTGGATCTGGGGGGCGCGCTGCATTCGCTGTTTTTCCGCTCGGACGCGGTCTACCGTCCGCACAATAACCCGCTGTTCGACCGCTTCATGACCCGCGCCCGTCGGCGGGTGTTCGATGAGATGATTCACCGTCATGACCTGCGCAGCGTTATACGGCGGCTGAAAGCCGGACACTCGGTATGGTATTCACCCGACCAGGACTTTGGCCGTGATGCCAGCGTGTTTGCCCCGTTTTTTGGTCAACAGGCCGCGACCGTGCGGTTAACTGCCAAAATTGCGCGGATGACCGGGGCGCAGGTCGTGCCGTTGATTTTCTACCGCAACCCCGATAACCGTACCTACACCTACGAGTGGCTGCCCGCGCTGGAAGATTATCCCAGCCACGATGAAGTGGCCGATGCCACCCGGGTCAATGCCTTTATCGAGCAGGCGATTCGCCAGCACCCCGAGCAGTATCTCTGGCTGCATCGGCGTTTCAAGACCCGGCCCGAGGGTGAGCCGGGGGTTTACTAGCCGCGCGTCTTCAGTCGAGGTTGCGCGAGTAGAAGATCTCGAGCATTTCCTTGCGCAAGCGGTCTTCGATATCGCGCGCTTCCTCGAAGGTGATATCCCGCCGAGAAGTGCCGAACAGATAGTTGTCCAGTTCGAAGTCCTTGAGCAGCATCTTGGTGTGAAACATGTTTTCCTGGTACACGTTCACGTCGATCATTTGATAGGCGTGCTTGGTGTCTTCGGCCAGGTAATCCTGGATCGAGGTGATGTCGTGGTCGATAAACAGCTTTTTGCCGTCCACGTCGCGGGTAAAGCCGCGAACACGATAATCCATCGTCACGATATCGGAGTCGAAGCTGTGGATCAGGTAGTTCAGCGCCTTGAGGGGACTGATATGACCACAGGTCGAGACATCGATATCCAGGCGGAAGGTGCTGATGCCGTTATCCGGGTGTGATTCAGGGTAGCTGTGCACCGTGACATGGCTTTTGTCCAGGTGCGCGACCACGGTTTCCGGCAGCGGCCCCGGCCCAGGTTCTGTCTGCTCGGGGGCCGTCTCGTCCAGCTCATGTTCGGCAATCAGTACCGTCACGCTGGCGCCGTGGGGCTCGTAATCCTGGCGCGAAATGTTCAGCACATGGGCGCCAATGATGTTGGTCACGTCTTTAAGAATCTGCGTTAGCCGTTCGGCATTGTAGAGCTCATCGATGTAATCGATATAAGCCGCACGCTGCTCTTCTGTCTTGGCGTAACAGATATCGTAAATGTTGAAGCTTAGCGAGCTGGTCAGGTTGTTAAACCCGTGGAGTCGGAGATTATCTGACACGTCCGAGCCTCCCTATGGCAGATGAAAACACCCCGACGAGCCAACGCCGGAACCGATCATGCGTTAGCGACGCATGGTGATGAGCACTCAAATCAGCACCTGATCATCCCAGGCGTTCAATAAGCGGGCGTATTATGCCCGCCCCGGACGCCGGATGCATCCAGCAGGGCAAGTTTTTTGGCTGCCTGCCTAAGCTTGAGCGCATTTTCAATGCAACAGCGCTCAGGCGTCGACGATCTCGTAAGAATGGGTGATCTCGACGCCGCCGTTGGTGAGCATGATCGATGCACTGCAGTATTTTTCTGCGGACAGCTCGACGGCGCGCTGGACCTGTTTTTCTTTCAGCGCGCGACCGGTGACCACAAAGTGCACATGAATACGCGTGAACACCGAAGGCACGCTGTCGGCCCGCTCAGCGTCAAGCTCTGCCACGCAGTCGGTGACGTCGGCGCGTGCCTTGTCGAGAATGTTCAGGATATCAAATGCCGTGCAGCTGCCCATGCCCATCAGCAGCATTTCCATGGGCCTTGGGCCGGTGTTGCGGCCGCCGTGATCGGGCGGGCCGTCAATCACCACGCTGTGGCCGCTGCCCGACTCAGCGACGAACTGGCGACCATCTGTCCATTTTACGCGTGCTTTCACGTTGCTCTCCTCATTCAGGCGGCTGGCTGATAAAAAGTAAGTCGCGCAGCATAACATCTCTTACCCGGTTCGCACCGCACTGTCTCATGGTGGCCTCATTTTGGGGGCCAGCCACCCTCGGCAATCATCACGCGGCCGTCGACGCTGGGGTTATAAATATACACCCAAGCCTTGCCGAAACGGGTCGTGAGCAGTTGGCGCTGGTACTCGCCCTGTTCAGGCGCCTCGTGGCGGTGATCTTCCAGAGCGTCCAGGTGGGCAAGCTGGCTGGCCGTCACGCGATACACCTCAAGGCTAATCCCGCGCGATGCCTGCCATTTTGCCCCGGGGTAGGGGCCGATGTCGTAGAGGGTCAGTGCCGTGCAGGTATCGCCGCCCAGCCGGGTTGCTGTCGACAGCCAGTGAGCGTTATTCAGGCCTTGCTTAAGCGTGCCGTATACCGCCACCAGGGGGGTCGTGGCGACGGCGGCTTCCAGGTGTCTGGCGGTCATTGGGGATGCCTCCGGTCTTGCAGGTGAGTGTCCAGCTCGGCAAGGCGTTCCGGGGTGCCCACATCGACCCAGTGCTGTGCGGTGTGTTCACCGCTGACGCGCTGGCTGTCGATGGCGTGTTTCAACAGCGGCGCCAGGGCAAAGGCGCCTGCCGGGTGATTCGCCACCAGCGCCGGGCGTATCAGGCTGATGCCCGCGAAGGTCAGGCGCGGGGCAGGGCCTTGGTAGACGCGATTGCCGCGCAAGGCGAAATCCCCGTCAGGGTGGTGCCCGGGGTTATCCACCAGCACCAGATGCGCCAGATCATCCTTCCCCAGGGCGCCCACATCTGGCAGGTGATCGCACCAGACATCGCCATTGATGAGTAAAAACGGGTTCTCGCCCAGTAAAGGCAAGGCGTGAAGAATACCGCCGCCGGTCTCGAGCGGGGTGGCTTCACGGCTCCACTGGATGTTGACGCCATGGGCGTGGCCGTCGCCCAATGCCTTGATAATCTGCTCGCCGCGGTAGCTGACGTTGATCACCACCTGGTCGATGCCCGCGCGTTTGAGCCGTTCAAGATGGTGGACGATGAGCGGCTTACCGGCAACGGGCAGCAAGGGCTTGGGGCAGTGGTCGGTGAGGGGGCGCATGCGTTTGCCGAGACCGGCCGCCAGAATCATTGCCTTCATTCGCCTACCTCACTTAAACGTGCCGTGATGGCGGGGCGCAGGGTGCTGGACGCCCAGTGGGCGAACTCGGCATGGACGGGCAGGCCGGCCAGGCTGTCGTCCAGGTGGTCCAGAAAGTGCGGCAGGCGCGCCAGGTAACCGGTTTTTTGGTCGCGCAGGGTAAGGCGGCAGAAAATACCCAGCACTTTAAGGGTCCGCTGGGCGGCCATGGCCTGGCTCTGGGTGAGAAACGTGTCGGCATCAAGGTGCTGCGACAGGCGGCCATCCTGTTGAGCCTGCGCGTGAAAGGCACGAATGAACGCCGCAAACTGCTGTTCGCTGAAACGAAGGTAGCGTCCCCGCAGCAGCGAGATGGCATCGTAGCTGAGTGGCCCGGCGACGGCGTCCTGAAAGTCGATCATGTAAAGGCGCTGATCCAACACCATCAAATTCATGGCGTCAAAGTCGCGGTGCACGCAGACCACGGGCTGGGCCAGGGACTGTTCAATGAGCTCGGCCCGCAATGCCGCCCAGCTCCCGGGCGCCTCGATACCCAGCCATTCGCTGAGGCACCACTCGGGAAACAGGTCGAGCTCCCGGCCCAGTAGCGAGGCGTCATAAACGGGCAGCGCCTCGGGCGATACACGATTTTGCAAATCGGCAATCAGCGATAGCGCCTGATTATGATAGCCTCTAATACGCGCATCATCTGTGAACAACTGCTGCAAGGGGGTGTTACCCAGATCGTCCAGCAGTAAAAAACCCTGCGCCAGGTCGGCCGCATGTACCTGAGGGACGGGTAATCCTGCGCTGCGAAAGCGTCGCGCGATGGTCACGAACGGTTGACTATCTTCCTGCAGGGGTGGGGCATCCATGATCACCCGGGTCGTACCGTCGGGTAGCGTGAGCCGGAAATAGCGCCGAAAACTGGCGTCACCGCCGGCCGGGGCAAGGGAAATAGCGTCTATGGAAAGACCGTGTTGTTGCGCGGCCCATGAAATGAGGGCGTTAATCCGCGATGAAGACATGCAAGCTCCTGGCTGGTCGGGCATGATGCGGACTGTATAATACCGATTCTCGATGCCAAGGATAACGAACATGGGCAAGCGATTTTCGCGCGCGGTGCCAGTGGCGCAAACATTGATGGGCAGTTTGCTGGCAAGCGCCTCTTTTTCCGTCGTGGCACAGAGCGAGCCATTCGCGGCGGAGGCGCTGGACTGGCAGCCTTGGGGACGAGAAGAAGCGGCAACCCAGCTATGCCGTGGGCGTTACGTGATGCCCGGCTACCGCCTGGCGGCACAGGACAACCCGGAAACGCTGGCGGCCGAAGCCACCGAAGCGGATTATGACATCGATGGGCAGACGATTCTGCGTGGTGACGTGGTGTTGCGGCGTGCCGACCAGGAAGTGGAGGCTGAGCGTGTCAGCATGCCTCCTGACCGTGATCGGGTGAACGCCGAGGGCAATATTGCGCTGCGTGATGGCACCTCTCTGGTGCGCGGCCACACCGCTGAGATCATGCTCAACGAGGACCGCACCCAACTGGACGATAGCCAATTCGTGCTTTACGACCAGCATCTGCGCGGTCAGGCCGTCCAGCTGGAACAACTGGAAAAGGACCAGTACCGTCTCCAGGATGCCAGCTTCACCACCTGCGACCCCGGCGAAAATACCTGGCAACTGGTGAGTAGCGATATTCGCCTGGACCAGGCGTCGGGTTTCGGCACCGCGCGTCATGCGCGTCTGGAAATCAAGGACGTGCCCGTGATGTACGTCCCCTGGGTGCGCTTCCCGATCGATGACCGTCGCCACACCGGCCTGTTGACCCCGGCGATTTCTGTGTCCGGTGACGGGGTAGACTATACCCAGCCGTTTTACTGGAACATTGCGCCCAATCGCGACGCGACCATCACCCCCCGCTGGATGACCGACCACGGGCTGCTGCTGAACGGCGAGTTCCGCTATCTGCAAGACGATATTGCCGGCACCGTAGAAGCGGGCTATCTGAACAGCGATGACGGCGGCTCGGGCGGTGCGGAAGGCCGTTTTGCGAGACAGGACCGCTGGTATTTCGAAACCCAGAATACCGGGCGCATCAACCCGCGTAGCGGCTACCGTTTAGATTACGGCGCCGCCAGCGACGGGCGTTACTTTGACGACTTCGGCGGTGAGTTCGGCAGCAGTGACCGTGTCAGTATGGAGCGCCTGGCGCAGGTTGATTACCGTGGCGAACGCTGGCAACTGGATGCCCGGGCTCAGGGGTTCCAGCGCCTGGATGACCCGCTTAACGAACGCAACAAGCCTTTTTACCGCCTGCCAAGCCTAACCGCCAACGCCCGTTGGCAACTGGGTAACGGCTTTTACAGCCAGTGGCGCTCCAACGCGACCTACTTCTGGCGGGATGTGAACGAACAGCGCGTCATTGAGCGCGAAGCGGCGACAGGGAGTCGCCTGCACCTTACCCCCGCCGTGGGTTGGCGGTTCGAGCGCCCTTGGGGGTATATCGAGCCCCGCACAGAGCTCTGGCACACCGACTATCAGTTGGACTACGGTAACCGGGCAACTGAAAACAGCGAATCGCCGAGCCGAAGCATTGCGGTAACGTCCGTGGACAGTGGCCTGGTGTTTGAGCGTGAACTGGCGCTGGGTGGGCGTGACTACCGGCAAACCCTGGAGCCGCGCTTGAACTACGCCTTTGTGCCGCGTACCGACCAGAGTGATCTGCCAAGCTTCGACAGCCGCGAGCGGCCCTTCTCCTGGAATCAGCTTTGGTCGGCCCAACGCTTTTCCGGCGCCGACCGGGTGGGTGATTTGAACCGAT
Organism: Vreelandella subterranea; assembly: GCF_900111305.1. Taxonomy (GTDB): domain Bacteria; phylum Pseudomonadota; class Gammaproteobacteria; order Pseudomonadales; family Halomonadaceae; genus Vreelandella; species Vreelandella subterranea. Next base: position 63,660 of record NZ_FOGS01000003.1, on the reverse strand, counting down.
TGTCGTTGGGGGTCGAGTCACGGCTGCTTGCAGACGAAACCGGTCGCGAGCGCCTATCCGTGGGTGTAGGACAAAGTGTCTACTTCGACGAGCGAAGAATAGATATTGAAGGCAACGCCGATGAGCTGCCAGATAGAGGCACTGAAAGCCGTTATAAAGCTACCCGTGATCGCTCGCCGCTGGTAACGCAGGTTGACTGGCAGATTAATGATCGCTGGAGCACCGGCTACGAGTGGCTCTACGACGACAAGCGCGAGCGTACTGAAAGTTCTACCGTTGATCTACGCTATCGCCACCCTCAGGGCCACGTAGTGAACCTTGGCTACCGTTGGGAAATCGAAGACTTTAACCCGGGCGTGGAACCCAGCGATGACAGTTTCCGCAACTATGATCGTGAAGAATGGGACCTGTCCTTTGCCTGGAAGGCCAGTCCACAGATTGATCTGATCGGCCGTTACCTTCACGATCAAACCAATGATCGCTCGCTCGAGCAACTGGCGGGCGTGCAGTGGAACGACTGTTGCTATGGCCTGCAGCTGGTGTGGCGTGAATGGGTCGATGACAATGGTACCGCGCGCATCAATGACGATTTTAACGACCGCGGTATCTTCCTGCGCTTTGTGTTCCGCGGTTTGGGCGGCGTTGGCCAGAATGCCGGTGGGTTCTTTGAACAAGCCATTCCGGGTTACCGCCCGACGCCTTTATAAATTAGCCTTTCGAATGGCGACTGATTGAGACTGATGTTATGAAATTGAGAAAGACCTTGTTCGCCCGCGCCACCCTGCTTTCGCTGGGAGGCGCACTGGCCCTTTGCATGGCGGCCGCCGTGCCAATGAGTGTTCAGGCCCAGACCACCGGGCCCACTGAGCGCCAGGCGCTGGACCGTGTGGTTGCGGTGGTCAACGACGGCGTTATCATGCGCAGCGAGCTGAATAATCGGCTGGCGCAGATCGAAAGCCAGGCGCAGTCGCGGGGTGAATCGCTTCCTTCTCGCCAGCAGCTGGAATCACAGGTGCTGGAACGCATGGTGCTTGAAGAAATTCAGCTGCAAATGGCCCGCGATGCCAATGTCTCCATCGACGATACCGAGCTGAACCGGCAAGTTCGCGCGATCGCCGAATCCAACAACATGAGCCTTGACGAGTTTGCCGATGCGGTGGAAGCCGATGGCATGACGCTGGCCAGCGTACGTGAAGATGTCCGGCGCGAGATGTTGATACGCCAGGTTCAGCAGCGCCAGATAAGCAACCGGGTCAATGTCAGCGACAGCGAGGTTGACCGTTATCTGGGCCAGCAGATGGGGCAGGTAGGCGCAGAAGCCGTTATCCAGGAGACCCGTGCCCGTCACGTGCTCATTGAGCTAACCCCCACCCGCGGTGAGGACCTGGCGCGGGCGCAAGCCGAGGAAGTGCGCGCGCGCCTGGCACAGGGCGAAGATTTCGCCACGGTGGCCCGTGAAATGAGCGACGACGATGGCAGTGCGCTTAACGGGGGGGGGCTTGGCTGGTTGCGCCCCGGGCAGACGGTCCCGGCGTTTGAAGAAGCTATGCGGGGGCTAGCGGTCAACCAGATCTCCGAGCCTGTCCGTTCGCAGTTCGGTTACCACATTATCGAGGTGCTTGAGCGCCGTCAGCAAGATGTGACCCGGGAAGCCCAGCGTGAAGAAGTCCGCCAGGCGATTTTCCAGCGCCGCGCCAATCAGGAACTGGAAACCTGGCAGCAGCAAATCCGCTCGCAAGCCTTCGTTGATATTCGCCTTTGATGGAAACTCGTTGCGCAACGCCTTTGGCGATAACCACGGGTGAACCCGCCGGTATCGGGCCTGAATTGACGCTGATACTGGCAGCTCAGGGGGCCTTGCCCGCCGGTACCGTCGCGATTGGCGACCCGCAGTTGCTGCGGCAACGCGCCGCGGCCTTGTCCCTTGAGGTCGACATCATTGAGGTATCGCCGTCGCAAGCACTGCCTGCACAACGGGCGGCAACGCTTGCGGTCTGGCCGGTTGAGCTCGCCGAACCCGCGGTTCCAGGTGAGCTCAACACCGCTAACAGTCGCTACGTGCTTGAGACATTGGCGCTTGCCGTGACGGCTTGCCAGGCTGGGCAGGCGGCGGCGATGGTTACCGCGCCGTTGCACAAAGGCGTGATTATCGACGCCGGTTTTGCGGGCTTTACCGGGCACACCGAATGGCTGCGCGACGCCTGCGGCGTTGACGAGGTGGTCATGATGCTAGCCACCGATCGCGCTCTGCATGCGCAAGCACCTGGTTGGGAGGGCAGTGGTGATCTGCGCGTGGCGCTCGCGACCACGCACCTACCGCTGCGTGAGGTGGCGGATGCGATTACCGTTGAGGGTGTGATACGTATCAGCCGCCTGCTGGAGGCCGATTTACGCCACCAGTTCGGCCTTTCGACCCCGCGCATTGCGGTGTGCGGCCTGAACCCTCATGCCGGGGAAGACGGCCATCTCGGGCGCGAAGAGCTGGATGTCATTATTCCCGCCCTCGACAAGCTGCGTCAGACAGGCATGGCGATCAGCGGCCCTTTCCCCGCCGATACGCTGTTTACCCCGCGCCATCTGGCCGGTGTCGATGCTGTCCTGGCCATGTATCATGACCAGGGACTGGCAGTGCTTAAATATGCAGGCTTTGGGCAGGCCGCCAACATCACCCTGGGCTTGCCGATAGTGCGTACCTCGGTTGACCATGGCACGGCGCTATCGCTGGCAGGCAAGGGCGTTGCCGACCCCGGAAGCTTAAAGGTGGCGCTATCAGTGGCGCGACGGCTCGCCGACCAGCGCGCCGCTTCGTTGGGCTAGCACTGCGCGATTCAATAAACCTCGTTATTCTCGACAATGTAGTTATTCAGGCCTTATGGCCAACGACCGACCCCCCAAGGAACCGTGTTAGATGTCTCACGCGCCCCAGCAGCACCGCGCCCGCAAACGTTTTGGTCAGAACTTTCTCCGTGACCTGGGGATCATTTCACGCATTGTGCGGGCCATTGGCCCGCGCGAAGGCGACCGGCTGATTGAAATTGGCCCGGGTCAGGGCGCGCTTACCGAGCCGCTGCTGGAGGCCGCCGGTGCGCTGGAGGTTGTCGAGCTCGACCGCGACCTGATTCCAGGCTTGCGCGTGCAGTTTTTCAATTACCCGGATTTTGTCATCCATGAAGGTGACGCGCTGAAATTCGATTTCACCGCCCTCAAAGGCGATGGCCCCGGGCTACGTGTGGTGGGCAACCTGCCCTACAACATCTCGACACCCTTGATTGTGCACCTGCTGACCATGGGCGATGCCATTGCCGACATGCATTTCATGCTGCAAAAAGAGGTGGTGGAACGCTTGGCGGCCGAGCCAGGCGGCCCTGACTGGGGGCGCTTATCGGTCATGGCCCAGTATTACTGCCAGGTCGAGCAACTCTTTATTGTCCCGCCTGAGGCCTTTGTGCCGCGTCCAAGTGTCGACTCAGCCATTGTTCGCCTTACGCCCCATGCAACGCTGCCCCATCCGGCCGATGACCCAGCGCTGTTATTTGAACTGGTCAAGCTTGCTTTCGGTCAGCGGCGCAAAACGCTGCGCAATAACCTGAAAGGGCGAGTGAGCGCCGAGCTATTGGAAACGCTCGGTATTGACCCGGTGCGCCGCCCGCAAACGCTGACGGTGGCCGAGTTCGTGGCGATTGCCAACCGCGTGGCAGCGAGCGAAGGGGGTGTTACGCAATGAGCGACCTGGCGATCGATGTCACGGTGACTCCCGAATACCGTGCTGAAGAATCCAGTGAGGCAGAATCACGCTTCGTATTCAGTTATACCGTCAGTGTCCACAACGGCAGCCCGCACAGTGTTCAACTGATGGCGCGCTACTGGAAAATCACCCATGGCAGCGGCGAACACCAGGAAGTGCGCGGCAAGGGGGTCGTGGGTCAACAACCGCTGATTGGTCCGGGCCAGCAGTTTCGTTATACGAGCCGCGCCATGTTGCAGACGCCCGTGGGGGTCATGGAAGGCGTCTACACCTTGCTGGATACCTCGACCCAACGGGTTTTTGAAGTGGCAATTCCTACCTTTCGACTTGCGGTACCTTATCAACTGCACTGAAGACCCATGACCGGAAAGGCCTTTGACAATGAGTACCTATGCGATTGGCGACCTGCACGGCTGTTATGACGAATGGATGGCCTTGCTGGATAAGCTGAATTTCAATCCGGCGCAGGACACCCTCTGGCTGGTCGGCGACCTGGTCAATCGGGGGCCCGACTCGCTGGCCTGCCTGCGCGAAGCTGAAAGGTTGGGCAGTCGCGTTCGCTGTGTGCTGGGCAATCATGACTTTCACTTGCTGGTAGCCGCACGGGGCGGTGGCAAGGTCAAGAAGCATGCCAGCCTCGAGGCCGTATTGGCGGCGCCTGACCGTGAGCGTTTGCTCGACTGGCTTCAGAGTCAGCCACTGGCCTTGCATGAAGGGAACCGGCTGATGACCCACGCAGGCCTGCTGCCCCAATGGGATCTTGCCCAGGTGGCATCACTTTCCGGCGAAGTGCAGGCGGCATTGATGAGCGAGACCTCAGGGCGCTTTTTAAACCAGCTTTACGGTAACCACCCGGCGCAATGGGACAGCGCGCTTGACGGTATGGATCGCCTGCGCTGCATTGTCAATGTGCTCACCCGCATGCGCTTTATCGATGCCGCAGGGCGCCTGGATTTCGATGCCAATCAGGGGCTTGAAAGCGCTCCTCCGGGGTTTGCGCCGTGGTTCCAATTCCCCCGCGACGATGATCCTCAATTAGTGTTTGGCCACTGGGCGGCACTTGGTGGAGAAACGCCCGGTGCCCGTGTGCGAGTTGACGCCCTGGATACTGGCTGCGCCTGGGGCGGGAAGCTGACCGCCCTTGATCTGGCGACGGGGGAGCGTACCAGTGTACCAAGCCATCAATCACAAGGCTCACCACCATGACGGACGCCCGCGATCCGCGTATCGCCGGACTGGATGTTTACCGAGTAGGCGGGGCGGTGCGCGACAACCTATTGGGCTGGCCGGTCTATGACAACGACTGGGTGGTGGTCGGCGCCACGCCTGATGAGATGCTGAAGCGGGGGTTCAAGCCAGTGGGGCGCGACTTTCCGGTGTTTCTTCATCCTGAGAGCGCTGAAGAATATGCCCTGGCACGCACCGAGCGGAAAGCCGGGCATGGCTACGCAGGTTTCGAAGTGATCGCCAGCCCCGACGTCACTCTGGAGGATGACTTGCTGCGTCGCGATCTGACCGTCAATGCGATCGCGGAAGCACCGGATGGCACGCTGATCGATCCTTTTGATGGCCGGCAGGACATCGAGCGGCGACAGCTACGGCATGTCTCCCCCGCGTTTCGCGAAGATCCGCTGCGAGTGTTGCGCACGGCGCGCTTTCTGGCGCGCTACACAACACTTGGCTTTGTGATTGCGCCGGATACGATGGCGTTGATGGGTGAGGTCAGCCGCAGCGGTGAGTTGGCCTATCTGGCCGCTGAACGGGTATGGCGGGAAACCGAAAAGGCGCTGGGCGAAGAGCAGCCAGCAAGCTACTTCACCACGCTTGACCAGTGTGAAGCGCTGACTACCTGGTGGCCTGAATTAACGGGTGGTCGCTTGAGGGGTTGTCTCAACGCTATGTCGCCGGGGCTGGATGATGAGGCGCTGGCCAGTGCCGAATGGCGCTATGCGCTGCTGGTTTCGCCACTGGATGATGCCGCGCGCGAGTCGCTGGCCCGGCGGCTACGGTTGCCGAATGCGGTGGCACAGCTAGCGCGGCATGCGGCCCTGAGTCGCCACCTGGTCGAGGGTGCGCTCGATGCCGCGGCGGTATCTCACTGGCTCGAGCGCCTCGATGCCTGGCGGAAGCCTGCTCAGGTATCTACCCAGTTGACGCTGGTGGCGGCGTTGGCCCCGGAGCAAGTGGATGCCTTGAATGCCGCTTGGCAGGCCGCGCAACAGGTAAGTCCACAGTCGCTGATGGCCGAAGGTTTTCAGGGGGCCGAGCTTGGGGCTGCGCTAAAAGAGCGTCGTTACCTGGCTATCGAGAAGACGCTCCATTGACGTTGCCGGTTTAGTGGGCCAGTGCCTGGCGCAGTGGTGGATCGGCCCGGGAAACCCACCTGCCTTGCCATTCGAAATCGATGGCCCACAAGCGCTGGGCGCCCAGGTCAAATGCTGCCCAGAGCGATGCATAGGGGGTTCGACAGTGGGGGTGGCAGTGCGTGGGCAGAAGTTCGGCCAGGGGCTGCAAGACAAAGGCGTTGTAGTTGATTTCGGCGCGGGGTAGCGTGATCCCGTCGACGATGCCGCAGGCGTCACCCACCGTCAGTAGGTCGATATCCAGTGCGCGAGGGCTGTATTTTGTCGTCTCCGGCGTTCGGCCATGGTCGGCTTCCAACTGTTTGGCCCAGGCTTGAAGCTCGCCGGGTCGCCAGTCGCTCTGGAATGCCACCACCAGGTTGAAAAAATTGCGCCGATCGCTGAAGCCAACGGGCTCGCTCTCGAACACTCGGGAAACCGCGAGCGAACCGAAGGTGTCGGCCAGCGCATCAAGGCACAGGCGAATGTGTCTGGCGGGCTCGATATTGCTGCCCAGGCTCACGGTCACTAAGCTCATGGGGCGGGTGCTCCGGTTTCTTCGGTGAGCGTGCCGCGGGTGATTTCCAGGCCGACGCTGCGCGCATTGGGGACGGCGCCGGGTTTGTGGACGGTAAGTCGCAGCCAACTGATCGGAAAATCATTGCGTAGGCAGGCGGCCAGGCGCTCGGCGAAGGTCTCCACCAGGGCAAACTGATGCGTATCAGCAAACTGTTGAATACGCTGGCAAATGGTAGCGTAATCCAGCGTCAGCCGAAGGTCATCGGTGGCCGCTGCCGAGCGGATATCGGTCGCCAGGGTTAAATCCAGGCGCAGTGACTGATGAATAGTGCGCTCCCATTCGTAGACGCCAATAATGGTATCTACCTCAAGCGCTTCGATGAAAATGCGGTCCATGAGCCTTCCCCAACACAACGAGCGAGCGATTGTACGTGAGCAAAGCGCTCAGCAACAGTAGCCAACGTGAGCACAATGGCATGATATGGATACTAGTGGGATACGCGAGCGGTAGTTGGCTGGCGGCGCTTAGCGTCTGCCGCTGGGCAGGGGTGCCCGACCCCCGCCAGCACGGCTCGCACAACCCCGGCTTTTCCAATGTGCTGCGCTTGTACGGCGCCCGTCTGGCGGCAGCCACGCTGCTGCTGGATGCGCTGAAAGGCATGCCCGCGGTGCTCGCCGCCAAGCTGCTGGATTTTCCCGTCTGGCTTCAGGGGATGGTGGGGCTAGCCGTCTTGCTGGGCCATAGCTACCCGTTATGGCATGGGTTTCGTGGCGGCAAGGCAGTGGCCAGTGCATTCGGCGTGCTGCTGGTATTGGTGCCCGCCGTGGCGTTAATCAGTGCCCTGGTCTGGGCCCTGCTCGCCTGGCGGCTGAAAACAGCAGCGCTGGCGTCGCTTTGGAGCGCTATGTTGGCGCCCCTGGTATGCAGTTGGCTGGCACCGTCTTATGTGCTGGTGGTTGGCGGGTTCAGCCTGCTGGTGCTAACCCGTCATGCGCTGAATATTCGTCGGCTAAAGCGCGGTGAGGAGCCGCCATTTGGCGGCTCCTGAGAGGCGGCTAGGGCGCGGCCGGTGCCGCCAGGTCGGCGAGCGGCCAGCGCGGTGTGGCCTGCATGATGCCGCTGGCGTCCTGCTCGCCGGCGGCGAGGCGTTGGGCCCCCACATAGGCAATCATCGCGCCGTTGTCGGTGCAAAAACGCCCGCGTGGGTAGTAGGCCTTTGCCCGGCGTTTTTCACAGGCCTGGGCGAGTCGTTCGCGGAGACGATGATTGGCGCTGACGCCGCCCGCCACGACCAGGCGCTTAAGGCCGGTTTGATCCAGCGCCCGGCGGCACTTGATGACCAGGGTGTCGACCACGGCTTCTTCAAAGGCGCGGGCAACGTCAGCACGGGCCTGCTCATTTAGCTCGCCCGCCGCTTCCAACTGGCGAATCGCCGTGAGGGTGTGGGTTTTCAACCCGGAAAAGCTGAAATCCAGCCCCGGGCGGTCGGTCATCGGGCGGGGAAAGCGAAAACGCTCAGGGTCTCCCTGTTCGGCCAGCGCTGCCACGTGAGGGCCGCCCGGGTAGGCCAGTCCAAGCATTTTGGCGGCTTTGTCGAAGGCTTCGCCAGCGGCATCGTCGACAGACTCGCCGAGCAGCTGGTAGTGGCCAAGCCCCTGCACGTTCACCAGTTGGGTATGGCCGCCGGACACCAACAGCGCCACAAATGGGAAGTCGGGGGCATCGTCTTCGAGCATGGGGGCCAGTAAATGGCCTTCCATGTGGTGCACGCCAAGCACGGGAATGCCCAGCCCGCGGGCCATGCCATGGGCGGTGCTGGCGCCCACCATCAAGGCACCGACCAGCCCGGGGCCAGCAGTGTAGGCGATGCCGTCAAGGTCGTGGCGCTGGAGCCCGGCGTCGTCCAGAACTTGCTCGATGAGCGGCAGCAGCTTGCGGGTGTGGTCGCGGGAGGCCAGTTCGGGCACGACGCCACCGTAATCGGTGTGCATGGCAATTTGGCTGTAAAGCGCATCGGCGAGCAGGCCTTGGCCGCCGGTCAGCGAGGTGTCGTAAATGGCGACGCCGGTTTCGTCGCAGGACGTTTCAATGCCCAGTACGCGCATAGGACAATAGCTCTGTGAAAAAATAGTTGCCATAGTCTAACATTCTCAGCGCCAGGCGGGTGGTAGCATTTGCAAAGCGTGTCCAGCAGGATTAGAATATTGTGCGCTGTAAAACTGAGTCGTGCACTGCGCTCGCATAACATGCGTCACGGTGTACGTACTATCCGAACTCAAGACTCCTTAAGGTAGGTGAGTGCTTAATGCCTTCTGTAAAAGTACGTGATAACGAGCCGTTTGACGTCGCCCTGCGTCGCTTCAAGCGTTCTTGCGAAAAAGCTGGCGTTCTCTCTGAAGTACGTCGTCGCGAGCACTACGAGAAGCCGACTGCTGAGCGCAAGCGCAAAGCGGCTGCGGCCGTAAAGCGTCACGCCAAGAAGATTCAGCGTGAACAAAAGCGTTTCGAACGGCTCTATTGATCCGTACCGAAACACGCTGTGTTATGCATAGTGTGTTTCTAGAGGGATGCCGAGCGGCCGCCATCTAGGTGGCCGCTTGTTTTGCGTTTATCAAAGCGTGTTTAAGGTGATCGGGCATGGCCGTTTATGGCGATAGTGTCTGATGACGTTAGGTTCGCGAATCAGCGCCCCGCGCGAGGATGCCTGCATCCATGGCTGGCCAAATTCCACAGCGTTTTATCGACGATCTTCTGGGCCGCGTTGATGTGGTGGAAGTGGTCGGTGAGCGTGTACAGCTGAAAAAGGCAGGCCGCAACTACTCGGGGCTATGTCCTTTCCATCAAGAGAAAACCCCTTCGTTTACGGTGAGCGCCGACAAGCAGTTCTATCACTGTTTCGGCTGTGGGGCACACGGCAATGCGCTGCGGTTTTTGATGGAGTACGACAAGCTGCCGTTTCCCGAAGCAGTTGAGCAGTTGGCCGGGCGCTTGGGGATTGAAGTGCCCCGGGAAGGGGCTGATGACCCGCGCGCTCAGCAACGCGAAAAAAAGCGTAAAGAGGGCGTTAACCTGCTTGAGCTTGCCGCCAGCTTTTACCGCGAACGGCTTAAGATGCAGGAGGGTGGCGAAGCCAAGCGGTACCTGCATGAGCGTGGTCTTTCCAGTGATGTCATCAGCGACTATGGCATTGGCTATGCACCAGGGGGCTGGGAAGCGCTCAAGCAACATCTGAGCGAACGGGGTGTCAGCGAGTCGGTGCAGATTGAATATGGTCTGTTGATTCACCGTGAAGACACGGGGCGCACCTACGACCGCTTTCGTGACCGGGTCATGTTCCCGATTCGTGATCTGCGCGGTCGAACAATCGCTTTCGGTGGTCGGGTCATGGGGGATGGTCAGCCCAAGTACCTCAATTCCCCGGAAACCCCCGTGTTTCATAAAGGACGTGAGCTTTACGGCCTTTATGAAGCCCGCCAGGCTTCCAGCAGGCTTGAGCAGCTGGTGATGGTCGAGGGCTACATGGACGTCGTGGCGCTGGCCCAGTATGGCATCCATAATGCCGTGGCCACCCTGGGAACGGCCACCACGGAAGACCACTTGAGTCGCCTGTTCCGTCTTGTGGGGCGCGTGGTGTTCTGTTTCGACGGCGACCGGGCTGGCCGCGAGGCGGCCAGTCGGGCACTTGAAACCGCGTTGCCGATGATGATTGACGGCCGAGAGGCGCGCTTCCTGTTTCTGCCGGAAGGCGATGACCCGGATACGCTGGTACGCCGGGAAGGAACAGAGGCGTTTCAGGACCGTGTCACCTGTGCAATGCCGCTGTCCGAATTTCTCTTCGAGCAGGCAGCTCAGGGGCGTGACCTGAATACCGTGGAAGGTCGTGAACGGTTTGCCAGTCAGGTGCTTGAGGCATTGAACAAGGTGCCGGACGGCATGCTCAAGTCATTGATGCTTGAGGCGCTTGCCAAGCGTAGCGGCTTGGCTCAGGAGCAGTTGAAAGAACTGCTTGAAAAGCGTGTCAAGGCGGTGGCGCGCCAGCAGCAGACGCGTGGGGAGTCGGTTGAAGCCGCCGGTACGGCGGATTCCAGGCAGAAGAGCGCGTCTGGGCGTCGGTCGGTTCGTGAGCAGGCGCTGTCGCCGGTTGGGCGTATTATACAGCTACTGCTTCACGAACCCGGCCTGGTGGCGAGCCTGCCTGAGAGTGACGCCTGGTTGCCGGATAGTGACGGGCCGGAGGGTGGTGATGTGCGTCTCTGCCAGGAATTGCTGGCACTCTTGAGGGCCGGGCGTTACCGCAGTCCTCAGGTGATTCTGGCGCATTTTCAAGGCAGTGCGGAGGGCGCCCGGCTGGCTGATTTTGCAAAGCGGGAACTGCTGATTCCCAGGGCTACGCGGGAAACAGAGCTGACGGGGTTGGTGGCGCATCTGAGCCATGTACAGCGCCAGCAATCGCCGCGAGAGGAATATGACGCATTGCTGGCGCAAGAGCGCGACGGGCAAAAGCTCGATAAAGCACAGCGTCAGCGTCTGGCTAGCTTGGTAATGGAACTGTCCCGGCGACCGCATTAACGCTGCTTGTGCAGCATGACATGAAGCGAGGCGGGTTGAATTATTACCGTGTCGCCTCCAAATCAGTTGCCACGGGTTAAAAAGTGGCTAACCAATCAACCTAACACACCTGAATGACAGCGCAAATACACAAACTGGAAAAACTCAAGCCATTCACGCTATAATGTCAGGCTTGCAGGTTTTTACATCAGCGCTTCAGGTGCTTCATTCTTCTTCGTCGAGATAGGGTTTCTATGGCTGGAAATGCACAGCAGCAGTCGCGTCTGAAGGAGTTGATCGCGCGCGGCAAGGAACAGGGTTACCTGACCTATGCCGAGGTCAACGACCATCTACCCGAGGATATCGCCGACCCGGATCAAGTGGAAGACATCATTGGCATGATCAACGACATGGGTATCAGTGTCGTTGAAGAAGCGCCAGATGAAGACACTTTGATGATGTCGGATCACTCCACGGACGAGTCCGCTGCGGAAGAGGCCGTTGCGGCCCTTGCCGCCGTGGAAAGCGACGTCGGTCGCACTACCGACCCGGTGCGCATGTACATGCGTGAAATGGGTACGGTTGAGCTCTTGACCCGCGAAGGCGAGATTGAAATCGCCAAGCGGATTGAAGAGGGGACACGCGAAGTCATGTCGGCGCTGGCCTATTTGCCTGGTGCCGTGGCCTCTATTCTGGACGCCTACGACGCGACACAGGATGAAGAGGCTCCCGGTCGGCTGTCCGACCTCTTCTCGGGGTTTATCGATCCGGATGAAGGGATCCCCGGCGTGGCGGAAGCAGAAGTGCCAGAACCGGAGCCCGTGTCAGAGATTGATGACGACGTTGAAGGCGACGACGAAGACGATGACTCCACCGCAAGCGAAGGCGGCCCGGATCCCGAAGAGGCGCGTGCGCGTTTCGAACAGATTCGTGAGCAGAACGCAGCGGTGGAAGCGGCCTTTGCCAAGTACGGTCGTGGAAGTGCCGAGCTGAAAGCAGAGCAGGCGCGTCTGGCGGTGCTGTTCTCCCCGATCAAGCTGGTGCCCAAGCATTTCGAGCGGTTGGTGGGGCAGGTGCGCATTAGCATCGAGCAGGTGCGTGCCCAGGAAAAAGCCGTCATGCAGATGTGCGTGAAGAAAGCCAAGGTGCCGCGCAAGACCTTTATCAAGTCGTTTCCGGGTAGCGAGTCAGACCCGAAATGGCTGGATGCGTTTCAGTCCGAACAGCCCAAGTACGCCGACCGTCTGGAATCGCTGCGTGCCGATATTGCCCGCTGTCAGCGCAAGATTGCCTTTGAAGAGGACATGGTGCAGCTTAAAGTGTCTGACCTGAAAGAGGTCAACCGCAAGCTGTCGATCGGCGAAGCGAAAGCCCGCCGTGCCAAGAAGGAGATGGTGGAAGCCAACCTGCGTTTGGTGATCTCGATTGCCAAGAAGTATACCAATCGCGGTTTGCAGTTCCTGGATCTGATTCAGGAAGGCAATATTGGTCTGATGAAAGCGGTCGACAAGTTCGAATATCGCCGTGGCTACAAGTTCTCGACCTATGCGACCTGGTGGATTCGTCAGGCGATTACCCGGTCGATTGCCGATCAGGCCCGCACGATCCGTATTCCGGTGCACATGATCGAAACGATCAACAAGCTCAACCGCGTATCGCGTCAGATGCTGCAGGAAATGGGCCGTGAGCCGACACCGGAAGAACTGGGTGAGCGCCTGGAAATGCCGGAAGACAAGGTCCGCAAGGTGCTCAAGATTGCCAAGGAGCCGATCTCCATGGAGACGCCCATTGGTGACGACGACGACTCGCACCTGGGTGACTTTATCGAAGACGGCACCATGCTGCTGCCGATCGATCTGGCCACCGGCGAAGGCCTGGTCGAAGCCACGCGCAATGTGTTGGGCGGTTTGACGGCGCGTGAGGCCAAGGTGCTGCGCATGCGGTTTGGTATCGATATGAACACCGACCACACGCTTGAAGAGGTCGGCAAGCAGTTCGATGTGACCCGTGAGCGAATCCGCCAGATTGAAGCCAAGGCGTTACGTAAGCTGCGTCATCCGAGCCGCTCCGAGCCGCTGCGTTCGTTCCTCGACGAGTAACCCGGAAGGCTTGAAGTGGTATTAAAAAACCCCGCCGTTCATCAAACGACGGGGTTTTTCTGTATGGCGAGTATATAGGGCTACGCGGATGCCTGCTTGCGCGCTTGATGGACGCGGCGAGCAAGTAATAACAGCTCAATCATGGCAAATAAAATCAAGCTGTAGCCGAGCAGTTCGATCAACTCTTCCGCGATATCTTTGAAGTCCCGTACGTAGTTATCCTGCATGACAGCGCGCCAGAAATCCTGGCGGCCATACAGCCTGGAGAAGATATAGGTTGTCAGCACCCCGGCGGTAAACAAGCCAAATGAAAACGAGTTGCTGAAGTGGCTAAACTCTTCAAGAAAACGCCGCCGCTGGTAGATGACCCAGCTAATCGAAGGAATGACAATCAAGGCAACGATTACTTGCCATGCACCGTCTGCGACTTGGCGATCAAGCAAGAAATCCTGTTCGCGGACAAGTGACGCAGCGATAAATGCAAAAAGCAGCAAGGTGATGGTCGGCCATACTTTCAATACGTGGCGTACATAAATCAGCAACAGACAGCTCAACCCAAGCACTAGCGATTGCGTTAATTCGGTGAAACCCAGCTCAGTAAAGCGTACCTCGGGTAAATACAGTGCTTCCAGGTAAGCGCCCTGGGCAATAGCGCCGATCACGAGTAGATAAATGACGGCTTTGACTAATGTTGATCGGAAGCCAAGAGGCCAGGCGGGGGGAGAATCGGGCATGCCAACATCCTTCTAATGGGGTAAGGCCAGGCGTTAATAAACATCCATGAGTGAATGTTCATTATATCGTCACATTCCCGTGTTGGCACGTGGAGTTCATATGGTGTTGGCTGTGAGGCGAGCCGTTAACGGCATTGGCTATCAGGCAATAAGCTGTCGATATGGTCGACAAGGTAATCCACCAGCTGGCGTATCTTGGGGGAAAGGTGACGGTGGCGAGGGTAGACCGCCCAGACGGCGGTGTCGTGATGCTGGAAAGGCTCGAGCACGGCCACCAGTTCCCCGCTGGCGAGGTAAGGTTCGACGTAATAGTCGGGGAGTTGCGCAAGGCCAAGCCCCTTGCGGGTGGCATCGAGCAGCGCTGGCCCTGAGTTGGCCTGCCAGCAACCGTTGACCTTGACTTCACGCCGCTGGCCATTGACCTCAAACAGCCAGTTGGGTCGTGAACCCACCAGGCAGCGGTGCTGGCTCAGCTCGCCGAGCGTATGGGGCCGGGGCGCCTGGCGAAAGTAAGCTTGAGAGCCAACAATATACTCACGGCGTTTGCATAGGCGGCGGGCAATCAAGCTGGAGTCTTTAAGGATACCCATGCGAATCGCAATATCAAAACCTTCATCAATCAACTCGACCGGGCGGTTGGTGAAGTGCATCTGCACGTCCAACTGAGGGTGCAGACACTGAAAATCGTTGACCAGCGGCGCGATGTAGCGTTCGCCAAAGGTCGTTGCCGAGGTGAGTTTCAATACGCCGTGAGGTTTGCCCTGTTGTTCACTCAGTGCCTGTTCGGCATCACGCAAGCCGTCGAATAGATGTCGACAGTGTTCTACGTAGATAGAACCAGCATCGGTCAGGCGGATTTGTCGGGTCGTCCGGTACAGTAGCTGAACGCCCAGCTGGTTCTCGAGTTGGCTGACCAGGCGGCTGATGTGAGAGGTCGATACCTTCAGGTGGCGCGCTGCCGCCGAGAAGCTTTCCAGACGGACCACCTCAATGAAGGCTTCAATTCGGTCCCAGCGCTGCATACGACTCACCTGCTTGAGTTAAGATTGTTGCACAGTAGCAATAATCTTATGAGTGTATCCCGCTTTATTCTTGTCGGCTAGCTGACCTACACTGTCATTAGTTACGTCTTAGTGTACTGGCTTTGTGAAAGTAAGGCCGCCGTGAGTGTTGGGTTATCGCAACCTTTGGCGTAACAGCTTTTTAAACCAGGAGGTGATGGATGTCTCGCTATCAGTGGGTTCCGGCAGTAGGTAAAGCAGCGATGACGCTGACGTTAGGCGTGTCACTAAATGCGGCAGCAGCACCTGACCAACGGCCAGAGCAGGTATCGGGCTGGTTCAGGATGATGGTGGATGACCACGAAGTCACCGCGCTATACGACGGCTATACAGCGATTGAGACGCAATTGCTCAAGGGCATGGAGCAAGCGGAGATACGTGAGCATCTCAATGCGTTGTTCATCGACGCCGAAGATGGCGTTCAGACCGCCGTCAATGCGTTTCTGATCAATACCGGTGAAAACCTTGTCCTGGTGGATGCCGGGTCGTCGGCGTGTTTTGGTCCGACGCTTGGCCATGTTGAAGACAACATGCGTGCGTCCGGTTACCAGCCAGAGGACGTGGATACCATCCTGATGACCCACCTTCACCCGGACCATGTTTGCGGGTTGACCCGCGACGGTGAGGCGGTGTACCCCAACGCCGAGCTGCGGGCTAGCCAGCAGGATGCCGATTTCTGGCTGAGTGAGTCGCGTGCGGAAGCTGCGGGTGAGGGGCAGCGCGCCTTTTTCGAGATGGCTCAGGACGCCGTGGCACCCTACGTGGAGGATGGCCGTTTTACACCCTTTGAGCCGGGCGACGAGATGCTGATGGGCATCGTGGCGCAGGATACCCACGGTCATACCCCGGGCCACACCAGCTTCATGTTGAGTGGAGACGATGATGCCATGCTGGTGTGGGGGGATGTGGTGCATAGCTACGGCGTGCAGTTTGACGACCCCACGGTCGCCATCGAGTTTGATTCCGACCCCGAGCAGGCTATTGAAACCCGTCAGGCCGTGCTTGAAGAGGCCGTCAACGGCAAGCATTGGGTCGCTGGCGCACATATGCCGTTCCCGGGGATCGGGCATGTTATCGAGGACGGCGATGGTTATCAGTGGCTGCCCATTGAGTATCAACCGATTACGTCCGACGAAGAGTAAACACTGCGCCCGCGCTGAATGGCGCGGCGCTGACAGGCTGTAAAGGAGCAATAGAATGAAGTCACGTGCGGCGGTAGCACTGGAAGCGGGCAAACCCCTGGAACTGGTCGAGATTGACGTAGAGGGGCCCAAGGCAGGCGAAGTGCTGGTCAAGATGGCGGCAACCAGCGTTTGCCACACCGATGCCTATACGCTTTCCGGCGCAGACCCTGAAGGCAATTTTCCTTCTGTGCTGGGCCACGAAGGGGCCGGCATTGTGCAGGAGGTTGGCGAAGGCGTGACCAGCCTTAAACCCGGAGACCATGTCATTCCGCTCTATACGGCCGAATGCGGGCAGTGCAAGTTCTGCCTGTCGGGCAAGACCAACCTGTGCGGCAGCGTACGCGCCACTCAGGGCAAGGGGGTGATGCCCGATGGCACCTCGCGCTTTTCGCTGGACGGCAAGATGCTTCACCATTACATGGGAACGTCCACGTTCAGCGAATACACCGTGTTGCCCGAAGTCTCCCTGGCAGCGGTGTCCAAAGAGGCACCGATGGATAAAATCTGTCTGCTGGGTTGTGGCGTAACCACCGGCATTGGCGCCGTGCTGAACACTGCCAAGGTTGAGCCGGGCGCGACGATTGCGGTCTTCGGTCTGGGGGCGATCGGCCTGGCGGTGATTCAGGGCGCGGCCATGGCCAAGGCGTCGAAAATCATCGCGATCGATGTCAATCCGGATAAATTCGAACTGGCCAAGCAGTTTGGCGCCACGGACTTCGTCAACCCCAAAGACTACAGCGACCCGATTCAGCAGGTCGTGGTGGATATGACCGATGGCGGGGTTGATTACTCCTTTGAGTGTATCGGTAACGTCAACGTCATGCGTTCCGCGCTTGAGTGCTGTCACAAAGGCTGGGGGGAGTCGATCATCATCGGGGTGGCCGGTGCCGGTGAGGAAATTTCCACACGGCCCTTCCAACTGGTGACCGGTCGGGTCTGGAAAGGCTCCGCTTTTGGCGGGGTAAAAGGGCGTACCGAACTGCCCGGCTATGTCGAGCGCTACATGAACGGTGAGATCAATATCGACGACTTCATTACCCACGATATGCCGTTTGAGAAGATCAACGAGGCCTTCGACTTATTGCACGCGGGCAAGAGCATTCGTACCGTCCTGCATTACTGAGTATGATAGTACGAACAACACAGGGCGCGGCGGGGCTACCCGCCGCGCTTGCTGCTTTAAAGGAGCCTGCTCATGAGCATGAGTGAAACCCTGGAACTGGTGTCGGCCAACCGCAGCCACGGTGGCTGGCATAAACGTTATCGGCATTACTCCCGTGCGCTGGATTGCGACATGGTGTTTGCGGTTTATTTGCCGCCTCAGGCCGAGGAAGAGCGGGTGCCGCTGTTATGGTGGCTCTCGGGGCTAACCTGTACCGACGAAAACTTCATGCAAAAAGCCGGTGCGCATCGTCTGGCAGCGGAGTTGGGCATCGCGATCGTCTGCCCTGATACCAGCCCGCGAGGGACCGACTTGCCGGGCGAACACGATAGCTATGACCTTGGTTCTGGTGCGGGCTTTTACGTCAATGCCACCCAGGCGCCGTGGAAGCCGCAATACCGCATGTACGATTATGTGATCGAGGAACTGCCATCGGTGGTTCGTCAGCACTTTCCGGTGAATGGCCGCGAATCCATCAGCGGGCACTCGATGGGCGGTCACGGCGCCCTCATCATGGCGTTGCGCCACCCGGGGCGCTTTCGTTCGGTATCGGCATTTGCCCCGATTGTTAACCCGATGAACTGTCCGTGGGGTGAAAAGGCGTTTTCCAACTACCTGGGAGACGACCCGGCCCAATGGCGTCAGTATGATGCCTGCGAGCTGGTGGCCAATGGCGCTTCGCGGCAACGCCTGTTTATCGACCAGGGCGAAGCCGACCAATTCCTTGACGAGCAGCTAAAGCCTGAACGCCTTGAGGCCGTGTGCGAAGCCCATGATCATCCGCTTACTCTGCGTCGGCAACCTGGCTATGATCATAGCTACTTCTTCATTGCGACCTTTATCGACGACCATCTTCGCTACCATGCCGACCACTTGTTGAAGCGGTGAGGAAGCTTTTATGTTGAAACGTACGCTGCGTCGCTCGGCAAGCTGGCTATGGTGGTGGGTCTGGCGTGGCGTATTTCTGTTTGTGGTGCTGTCGACAAGCCTGGTGCTACTTTTTCGCGTGGTGCCCCCACCGGGGTCGATGGTCATGGTCGAGCGTAAAATCCAGAGCTGGGTGCACAGCGAGCCGATACAGCTGCAGCGCCAATGGCGAAGCTGGTCGCAACTCGCCGATTCGGCAAAAGTCGCGGTCATGGCGGCGGAAGATCAGCGATTTCCCCACCACCATGGTTTCGATATCACCGAGCTCCGCCGTGCCCTGCAGGTCAGCAAGGACGGTGGGCGCTTGAGGGGAGCCAGTACCATCAGTCAGCAAACCGCCAAGAATGTCTTCCTATGGACGGGCAGAAGCTGGGCGCGTAAAGGGCTTGAAGCCTGGTTTACCGTGCTCATCGAGCTGATATGGGGCAAACAGCGAATCCTCGAAGTCTACCTTAATGTTGCCGAGTGGGATGCCGGTGTGTTCGGGTTGGAAGCGGCCGCGCAGCACTACTTTGGTGTCCCGGCCAGCGCGCTGACCGATCGCCAGGCCAGTCTTCTGGCTGCCATATTACCGAGCCCGCTAACGCGCAGTGCCTCGCGTCCAAGCCCCCAGGTGGAGCAACGCAGCCAGTGGGTGCGTCAACAGATGCGTAATCTGGGCGGTGCCAGCTATCTGCAACACATCGCCGATTGATGACGCTGTGGCGTCAGCACCGGCGGCCGCCCGGCGCCACCGGTCTGGGTTGCCTGGCTGATTAGTCGTAAAGGGCGTCGTCGATGACCGCAAGCGCTTCCAGTTGCGGGCGGGCAAAGTAGAAACCCTGCTGTACCGGAATGCCCAGCGCCATCAGGCAGCGCGATTCCTCCCGGGTTTCCACGCCTTCCGCTACCAAATGGGTACCCAGCGTATCCGCCAGAGCCACCAGGCTGCGCAGAATCGCCTGGCGGCGCTTGTTGTTGTTGCAGTCCATGACAATCTCACGGTCAACCTTCAGGGTATCCGGGCGCAGGTCGGTAAGCAGATCCAGGTTGGCGTAGCCGTTGCCGAAGTCGTCAAGGGAGGTGGTAAAGCCCATCGCCCGGTAACTCTCGATAATGTTACGCATGTGCTGCCGGTCCTGAACGCGCTCGGTCTCGGTGATCTCGAAGTTCAGCCGCTCGGTAGGCCATCCCACCCGCTGGGAGGTTTCCAGGGTCGCCTGGATACACGCCTCAGGCTCGTAAACGGCATTGGGCAGGAAGTTGATCGATAATCGTGCCTGCATACCCAGCGTGCTGGCTAATTCAATCGCTTTTATGCGGCAGGCTTGATCGAACCGATAGAGTAAGTCGTCGGTGACCTTTTCAAGAATCGACCCTGCCGACTCGCCATCGGGTCCCCGTACCAGCGCTTCGTAATAAACCACCTGCCGCGCGGCGACATCGACAATGGGTTGAAAGGCCATGGTAAAGGCGAAGGGAACCGGGGTATCACACCGGTTACAGCGCCCATCCACACGCGCGCAATGGTGATGTTCATACGTCTTCATACTAGCCCTGAGAAACTCTATATCGTTATGTTGGTGATGCCTTGGCAGCGGGTTTGCGCACCGTCAGTACAACGCCGGTGATGGCAATGAACATCCCTCCGAGCCCTACCCAGGAAAGCCGTTCATCGAATAGCCACCACGCTTGCAGTGCGGTGACGGGGGGCACCAGATAAAACAGGCTCGCCACCCGTGATGCTTCGCCGCGCTTGATCAGCGCCATCAATAGAAGAATAGCGGCTATCGATAGAATCATTACTAACCAGCCAAGCGTCAAGATAAAAGTGATTGACCAGGTGACGTCGCGTGTTTCGAATAACAGTGCCCCAACGCCCAATACCCCACCCGCCGCAAGGTATTGAATGACGGCCCCCGAGAGCAGCGGCATACGCGTGCAAAAGCGTTTCTGGTAAAGCGTGCCCAGCGAAATGCCCATCAAAGCGGCCATCACACTCAACAGGGCGCCCAGCCCAAAACCACTGAACAGCGATTGCCCCAGCTCCAGTTGACTGCCAAGTACCGCACTGATGCCGAGCAAACCCAAACCCAGCCCCAGCCACTGCTGCCTGGCCAGGCGCTCCCCCAGCAGCGGGCCGGCACAGGCGGCCGTCAGCAGGGGTTGCAGGCCGACCAACAGCGACGCCAAACCGGCAGGCATGCCAAGCGAAATCCCATAGAAAACGCCACCTAAATAGGTACCGTGAACAAGGAGACCTGAAATGGCGATGTGGATCCATAACCTGGGTGATGAAGGCCAGGATATTTTCAGTATCCATACCAGTGGCGTCAGCAGCATCACCGTCAGCACAAAGCGAATGAATAAGAACGTGAAGGGCTCTGCGTAGGGAAGGCCGAACTTGGCGCCAATAAAGCCGGTGCTCCAAAGCAGTACAAACAGCACAGGCATGGCGAGTAATCCGAGTGATGCGGCATCCCGCTGGCGTACGAGTGATATAACACCTTTCATAGGGTTCTCATCATAAGGTTCTCAGTCTTCATATTGGGTTGAGGGTTTTTTTACTTATCGTTCTTGTTACATAACTTTACTCAAAAATTTGAACCTCGGCGCTGTGCCCGCGTCACACTAGGCACATTCACAACGTGTTAACTGAGGTTCTTTTTATGCAACGTATGACTGCCCTGTTTTCTGCCGCACTGCTCGCGACTGGCTTGATGACGGCAACGGCGCAAGCCCAGCAGGATCAAGAGTCCACACAGGGCTCGATGGCCACTCAAGAAGCGGCACCGACGCAAGATTTTTCTGATGAACAGCTTCAGCAGTTTGCCGATGCATCACAAGAAATTGCGGTCATCTCTCAGGAATACACTCAGCGTCTGCAAGAAGCCGACGATGAAGCCGCTCAGCAGGAAGTCCGTACCGAAGCCAATGACCGCATGATCGAAGTCGTTGAAGACAGCGGCCTAGATGTTGATACGTTCAACGCCATTGGTCAAACAATCCAGCAGGATCCTGAAATGATGCAGCGTGTTCAGGAAATGGCGGAATCGTAAGCAGTCATTGAGCGTTGCACCCAGTTGTAACGTCATTCTATGACATCGCTACGTAGCGGTCTTGAAGCCCGGCGCAAAAAGCGCCGGGCTTTTTCATGGTTGGGGTTTACGGGTCTTGTGCTTCGCGCCACACTTGTGTAAATGCCCGTATGAGCGTGGATACGAGGCCAGGTGTTGAAGTCCGGTTATACGGTCTGGGGAGAGAGCATTGGACGTCGAACTACTAGAAATACGCCAGCATATGGGGCAACACCCCCCTTTCGATAGGCTTTCGGACAGCTTGCTGGATGAAATCGCCAGCCGTGTCGAGGTCAGTTACTTCAAGACCGGCAGCGACATTCTGACGCTAAACGATACGGTGTCCGACCTGTGCTATATCCGTAGCGGTGCCGTCGAGGTGTATCGGCGGCAGGGAGACCTCTATAACCGGCTGGGGGAAGGCGATATCTTTGGCCACTTCAGCTTGTTGCGTAACCAGAAGGTGCGCTTTCCGGCCAAGGCTATCGAAGACACGCTGCTTTACTTTATCCCCAAGGCTGTATTTCAGCAGCTGTGCGAGGAGGACGAGGACTTCGCTGATTTCGTCGAAGTAGAACGTCCGCGACTGGAAACCGCCGCAGAGCAGCAAAAGAAATCCAACGACATGATGGTGACGCGGATCCGCAAGCTGGTGGTGCGTTACCCGGTCATGGTGGAAGCATCGACCACGGTGCAGCAAGCGGCCCAGCAGGTGAGTCAGGCTCAAGCCTCAGCCGTTCTGGTGCTTAAGGAAGGCAGCAGCAATCCACGTTACAGCTTCAAAGATAGCGAAGGGCAAACCTGGCAGGTATGCGGGATCTTGACCGACAGTGATTTTCGAACCCGGGTTGTGGCCGAAGGACTCTCGCCCCAAACGCCGGTGGGAGAGGTGGTCTCCTCACGGCTTATCACGGTTCAGTCGGACGTTTCGATCTACGAAGCAATGCTCACCATGCTGCGTAACAACGTTCACCACCTGCCGGTGCTTTATCGTCAGCGGCCAATGGGGGTGGTGCACCTCTCCGATATCATTCGCTATGAAACCCATAGCGGGCTTTATCTGGTGAGCAATATTTTCCACCAGTCGAGCATCGAGGGATTGGCGCGTTTGGCACCCGACGTGAGCGCCTCCTTTGTCAGGATGGTTCAGGAAGGGGCCAATTCCCACATGGTGGGCAGTGCCCTCTCGACCATCGGGCGCAGTTTTTCGCGCCGCCTGCTGGAGCTTGCCGAGGAGAAGCTGGGCCCCCCGCCGGTGGCCTACTGCTTCATGGTCAACGGGTCGATGGCGCGCAATGAGCAGAGCATCGTCACCGACCAGGATAATGCGCTGATTCTGTCAGACGACTTTATTCCCGAAGAGCACGATGAGTACTTCAAGGCACTGGCAGGCTTTGTAAGTGATGGCCTGGATGCCTGTGGCTATACTTACTGCAAGGGCGACGTGATGGCAACCAACTCACAGTGGCGTCAGCCGTTGCGCGTCTGGAAAAGCTACTTTACCGACTGGATCAACAATCCGACCCCGGAAAGGCTGCTGCACAGCTCGATCTTTTTCGATCTTGACAGCCTCTACGGCGAAGACCTTTTCGTGGAAGCGCTCCAGGACCTGATTGCGGAAAAGGCCCCCCAATCACCGCTCTTCTTGGCCGCCATGGCGCGTAATGCCCTGAATCGAACACCGCCGCTGGGCTTTTTCCGCACTTTTGTAATGGAAAAAGACGGTAAGCATAATAACTCCATCAACTTGAAGCGCCGTGGCACAGCGCCCATGGTCGACCTGATCCGCGTGCATGCGTTGGCCTGCGGCTCAAAAGCCCAGAACACTTTCCAGCGGCTGGACGACATTGCCAATACTCAACTCCTGGCCACCGGCATGAGCGACAAGTTGAGCTATGCGTTTGAGTTCATGTGCATGTCGCGCATTCGCCACCAGGTGATCGATCTGCAGGAAGAGCGCGTACCCGACAATAATATCGAGCCGGAAAACGTGGCCGATAGT
The DNA here is from genome assembly GCF_900111305.1 of Vreelandella subterranea. GTDB lineage: Bacteria > Pseudomonadota > Gammaproteobacteria > Pseudomonadales > Halomonadaceae > Vreelandella > Vreelandella subterranea. Next base: position 40,280 of record NZ_FOGS01000003.1, on the reverse strand, counting down.
GAACGACACAACTTGAAAGATGCCTTTCAGGTGCTCAGCAATGCGCAAAAGTTTCTGAAGTTCCGCTATCCCGTGCCATCTAACCGGGCGGGCCGTTAATATGACATTTATCCGCCCGCGCAGGAAAATCACCCAGGCAGACTGGGCGATGTACATGCAAAAACGTGCGCCGCTGGCGCAGGATCCGGCGATTCGGCGTTTTTTCGAGACACCGCCTCCGAGCCTTGAAACGCCCATTGCCGAGGTGCCGATGGTCGCGCTGGATATGGAAACGACGGGGCTGGATGAGCGTCGCCACGCCATTGTGAGCATCGGGCTGGTGCCGTTTACATTAGGGCGCATCAAGCTTGCCGAGCGGCGCTACTGGGTGGTGAAACCGCCGCGCCCTCTCAATGAGGCTTCAGTAACCTTCCACCACATCACCCACTCCGAGATTGCCAATGCCCCGGATCTGGAGGCCATTATCGATCCTTTGCTGGAAGCCTTGGCTGGGCGGATCGTGGTGGTGCATTTTCGCCATATCGAACGTCCGTTTTTGGATGCAGCGATCAAGGCGCGGCGCGGTGAGGGCGTCATGTTTCCGATGATCGACACGATGTCGCTTGAAGCGCGGCTTCATCGCCAGAAACTATGGGCGCGTTTTCGTCGCTGGTTGGGGCGCCCGCCGGTCTCCATTCGCCTTGATGCCAGCCGTCGTCGCTATGGGTTGCCGAGTTACCAAGGGCATCATGCGCTGATTGATGCCATGGCGACGGCAGAGCTGTTACAGGCACAGATTGCAACGCACTATGAGCCCAGTACGCCCTTAGGCGCCCTGTGGACGTGATGTCGCGAGTGTGACCAACGTTTGCTCCAAGGCATAAAAAAACGGGCAGCCCAATGGGCTGCCCGTTTAAGCTTGGTATGACAGTCTTCTAGACCGCTTTAGGTTCGGTCATCAACCCTTTGATAATGGCATAGGAGGCCACCAGCAGGATGATGGTGAACGGGAAACCGGTCGAAACGGCCATGGTTTGCAGAGCCGTCAAGCCACCACCGAGCAGCAGGGCGATCGCGAGTGCGCCTTCGATGATTGCCCAGAACACACGCTGGGGTTTCGGTGCATCGACCTTGCCGCCGGCGGTAATCGAGTCGATGACCAGCGAACCTGAATCCGACGAGGTCACAAAGAACACGATAACCAATACGATGGCCACGAAGGAAGTGATCTGCGACAGCGGCAACTGTTCCAGCATGATGAACAGCTGCAGATCAATCCCTGCTTCACGAACGGCTTCGATGCCCTGGCTGACGTACTGATCAATGGCTGTGCCACCGAAGGTGGTCATCCAGAGCACTGAGACCGTGGACGGCACCAGCATTACCGAGATGATGAACTCACGTACGGTACGGCCGCGCGAAACACGGGCGATGAACATGCCGACGTACGGCGACCAGGAAATCCACCAAGCCCAGTAGAAGGCTGTCCAGCCCTGGCTGAAGTTGGCATCTTCACGACCAAACGGGTTGGAAAGCGCCGGCAGGTGGATGGCGTAGTTGATCAGGTTTTCGAAAAAGCCGGTGGCGATCAACAGCGTCGGGCCAACCGCAATCACGAAGAATAGTAGCGCCGCCGCCATGGCGATATTGATCTTGGAGAGCAGCTGAACGCCCTTGTCTACCCCGGCCAGAATAGAGCCGATCGCAATAATCGTGATGCCGATAATCAGCAGAATCATGGTGACATCAGATTCTGGGGCACCAAACAGATAGCTCAAACCAGCGGCGGCCTGCGTCGCGCCCAGGCCAAGCGAGGTGGTCAGGCCAAACAGTGTGGCAAAAACAGCCAGAATATCGATTACATGGCCAGGCCAGCCCCAAACGCGCTCACCCAGGATAGGGTAGAATACCGAACGCATGGAGAGGGGAAGCCCTTTGTTAAAGGCAAACAGCGCCAAGGACAACGCTACAACCGAGTAGATAGCCCAAGGGTGCAAACCCCAGTGGAAGATGGTCGCCGCCATGCCAAGCGCTGCTGCACCCGCCTGGTCGCCTTCAGCACCGGCCAGTGGTGCCCAGCTGCCGCCATCAAAGGACGTGCCAAAGTGGGTCAGCGGTTCGTTGACGCCGTAGAACATCAGGCCGATACCCATGCCCGCCGCGAACAGCATCGAGAACCAGCCCATATAGGTAAAATCAGGCTTGGCGTCCGCGCCACCCAGGCGAATCTTGCCGAGTGGAGAGAAAACCAGGCCGATACACAGAATGACGAATATGTTGGCCGCCAGGATAAAGAACCAGGCGAGATTACCGGTCAAGAAACTAAATAGAGTGTCATAGATTGGCGCGATGGTGTCTTGCAGGGCCAACGTAAGTATGACGAACAGCAGTACGACGATGGAAGAAATGGTGAAGACCTTGCCGTGCAGGTCAAGGTTAACCCCCATCGTTTTGGTCGTGATGTTGTCCTGGCCGATAACGTAATCGGTATCGATCAGGTTGGCTGGCCCCTCCGGAGCAGGAATCCCTTCCGAAGGAGCGTTCTCATCTGGCGATTGGTCTTGCGATTTGTTATCCACAAAGTTGCTCCCTTAGCTATTTACAACAGTACGCCTTAGAACGGTACGCATTCTTATTTGCTCTGGCGAAGTAGGAAGACGGAGGCGTCGGTGTGTGTGGCCACCTTGCCGCCATGAGAGGGCATGACGATATCCAGATGGCTTGGCAAATGGGTCGCCATCATGACCAGGTCGGCGCCCGTTTCATCGATAGCTTTTACCAACAAGTCGTCGACATTGGCAATGGGGTCGGTCGAGCTGTAGACCTTGATGCTGACAGGTTGCCCATGCACCTTATGACGTTCCTGAGCGAAAGCGTCCAGCTTCTGCTCATACTCCTGGGGCGTGCGGGCGACGCTGGTGGGCGTATTGGCCGTGACGCTGACGTAAGTAATCGTCGCGTCATATTGTCTGGCCATGTCCGCGACGACGCTTAGAGCAGGCTCCAGCGTTTCCAGGTGGGCAAGGTCTACGGGCACCATAATGTTGTTAAACACGGCAATCTCCTCGCTATACTTCCGTAATGATCAACATCGGTAACATATATGCCGGTCATCGCTATGGTTTAGACGAGATTAAAAAACTGAACTGGTGCGCAGGTACGCACCAGTTCATTCCTTCTATCGTCCAGGCGAGAAATCAGTTGTTAAGCCATTCCTCGACGACGTCCTGGTTATCTGCAACCCACTGCTTGGCGTTTTCGTAGGGGTCGCTGTCATCTTCCTGATTCATGAGCATGACCTCGCCCATCTGTTCAGGCGTCCACGCGAAGGCATCAAGAATGGCATAGGCTTCCGGCATGTCTTCTGCCAGGCCATCGCGCACGACAGTGTGAATCTGCTCGGCGCCACCGTAGACGTTTTCCGGATCTTCCAGGTATTTCACGTCAAAGCGAGCGAACATCCAGTGCGGTGTCCAACCCGTGACGACAATGTCTTCCTCGTTTTCAATAGCGCTTGCGAGCGCGGCGGTCATGGTGGCACCGCTGCCGCTGCGCAACTGGAGATCAAGATCATAGGTATCCACAACCTCTTCGGTGAGGGACATCAGGCCCGCACCAGGATCAATACCGATAATCTCGCCGTTAAAGTCGTCGGCGTTGTCGTTCAGGTCGGCGATGGAATCGACATCGGTGTACTCGGGAACCACCAGGCCTAGTTTGGTGCCATCCAGGTTGGGTCCGAGGTCTTCAACATTGTCACCGACGCGTTCCATATAGTTTTCATGGGTCGAGGGCAGCCAGGCAGCCACAATCGCGTCGGCATCCCCGGTGGACAGCGCCTGGAACATGGCCGCCGCCGAGAGTGATGTCATGTCGACATCGTAGCCTTCTTGCTCAAGTACCGCGCGTACCACGTTGGTTGACGCGACTTCAGATGACCACTCCACGTAAGCCAGGTTGACAGTGCCTTTGTCCTGAGCCTGAACCATGCCACCAGCGGCAAGGCCAGCGCCTGAAACGAGTGCCAACGAGGCGAGACGGATACGGCGATTCAACATACGAGTTTTCATTCACTTGCTCCCTTGGATGGAGAGGTAGCATTAGCCACCTCAAACAAAGTCGTGTTTACTTCGTATCATTGACAGCATGGGCATGTATCCCATGCTGTGCAAGTCCCACCAGCTTGAACGCCGGTGCCGTAAAAGGCCAGTAGGGACTTTTAACGGCGCGACTTACTGAACGATTGGGTCAAGCGATCAAGCACCATGGCGAGAATAACAACCGCGATACCGGCTTCAAAGCCGTCACCCGGGCGTAGGCGCTGGATGGCACGCCATACTTCGCTGCCCAGACCATCCGCACCGATCATGGCGGCAATGACCACCATGGAGAGTGCCAGCATGATCGTTTGGTTAATACCGGCCATGACTGTCGGAAGTGACAAGGGCAGCTGCACCTTGAAGAGCTTCTGGCCACGGGTCGCCCCGTAGGCATCGGCGGCTTCAATCAGCTCGACGGGTACCTGTCGAATGCCGAGGGTGGTGAAGCGAATCGCTGGCGGCATCGAGAAAATGACGGTCGCAAAGATGGCCGAGACCGATCCGATGCCGAAAAACGGGATGGCCGGTATCAAGTACACAAACGCCGGCATGGTCTGCATGAAGTCGAGAATCGGCATGATAACGCGGTACAGGCGCTGAGATAGCGCGGCGGCGATGCCAACCGGAATCGCCATGACCACGGCCACCAGCGTGGCGATGACCACCAGCGTCAAGGTTTCGATCATGGGGTCCCAGAGTCCCAGGTTCCATATCAAGGCCATCCCGGCGGCCGCGCCGATGGCAAGGCGCGGCGAGGCGGCTTTCCAGCACAGCAGCGCGATAATGGCCAATAATGCCCATGGCGGAAGCCACATCAGGCCATCATTGAGACCGCCGATCCCGGTTTGTGTAACGCGAGAAATGGCCCGTGTGATCAGCGAATATTCGCTGGTCAGCCACGTCAGGCCGCTTTCAATCCAGTAACCTAACGGAATGCTTGGAATATCCATGATTATTCTCCTGCCCGAGCGAGTTCATCGAGTACTGCCCCTTTCACCACGACGCCGAGCAGCCGTTGCTGTTCGTCTATCACGGCGATTGGGAAGCTCTTGTCGCTGAACATGGCGAACAGATTTTGGAGGGGTTCGTCAGTGGTGACTTTTCGAAAGTCCTGGGTCATGTATTCGTTGATCGTATCCGCACCGGCCTCGATGGCGTGGCTGGCCGCGTCGGCTTCAAGAAGCCCGAGCAGCTTGCGGTCTCGATCGGTAACGTAAATGGAGTCGATGCTGTGGTCACGCATGCGGCGAAGCGCCGTGCGTGGCCCGTCGCTTTCACGAGCAGTTGAACGCACCGGGCGCATGGCACTCTCGGCCGTCAGAATGCGCGAACGGTCGACCCCTTCGATAAAGCGGCGCACGTAGTCGTCGGCCGGTTTGGTCAGAATGTCTTCTGGGGTACCAATCTGCACAACTTCACCGTCCTTCAACAGCACGATGCGGTCGCCAATGTTCAGTGCTTCGTCCAGGTCGTGAGTAATGAAGACGGTGGTTTTCTGCATCCTGGACTGCAGTTGCAGGAGTTCCTGCTGCATGTCCTTGCGAATCAAGGGGTCCAGCGCCGAGAAAGCTTCGTCCATCAGCAGGACGCTGGCATCGTTTGCCAATGCCCGGGCAAGGCCAACCCGTTGCTGCATACCGCCGGATAGCTGGTTGGGATACGCATCCTCCCAACCATCCAGGCCTACCTGGGTGAGTGACTCGCGCGCCTTTTTATCACGTTCGGCGGGCGCGATGCCGCGGATTTCCAAGCCAAACTGGGCGTTCTGCAGCACCGTTTTATGGGGGAAGAGGGCAAAATTCTGAAACACCATTGAAAAGTGCCGACGACGGCACTCGAGCAGGGCCTTCTCGCTCAGCGAAGGGATATGCTCATCGTCGATGAGTATATCCCCTTCGCTGGTGTCGATAAGTCGGTTGAGGCAGCGGATCAGGGTGGATTTACCCGACCCTGATAGCCCCATGATGACCAGTAGCTCGCCTTCATAAACATCAAAAGAGATGTCGGAAAGTCCCAGTGTTTGGCCCGTTTTTTCAAGAATTTCAGGGCGCTTTAACCCCTGGTCACGAAGCTTGAGCGCGCTTTTGGGATTTTTCCCAAAAACCTTGCTTACGCCTCGTACCTGAATTTTGACATTTCGTGTCTCGTCCATCGGCGATGCCTTTTGTTAACTGGGTTAGGTGCTGGCACCTGTTTGACCACCAAAAATGACCCACAAGGCCAGCGGCTACCGTCACCCATAAGTAAAAAGATGAGATGAAGTACTAAGAAGATTACCAATTACTATACATAAGTGTTTTGGGTGTGTCACAACGCCCCGCCTTGGGTGGCTGCATAGTGTCTCATGTGTCATTTTTCACCCACTGGCAAGCACTGAACAGGCCCATAAAGTATCGAATAATTTTATCTTAAGTTTATGAATATTATATATTTTATGATTTTACATCATGGTTTGGTGTGATGTTTGTAAGGGGTTTGGGCAATATGCGCTATGCTGACTTTGCTCGAGTCTTTAATGAACGGTAATCGCCTGATTAAACGCAATGTAAACGCATATTTAGTGAGCAATCCACACAGACGTAGATTGAAACTGCTGACTGTGAACTTGTTGCTCAATGCTGACGTCACAGGGCAGTAACGTTTTAGCTGGAATGGAGTAAGCGCGTGAAACTATATCGTTTTAATGGTCAATCGAGTGTCCTGGCAGCCTTGCTTTTGAGCGGTGCGCTACTGGCAGGCTGCGGTCAGGAAGAAGACGTAGAAGGCACAGCCGTGCCCGAGGCAACAACCCAGGACCAGCAGAATAACGAAGCAGCCGACGGAGCTTCCACCCAGGATGATCAATTCGTTTCTGAGCAGGAAAATGATCCGGCGATGGAAAGCGAAGCAGGCCTGCAAGGTGAACCGGGAATGGAAGGTGAACCCGCCAGTGGTGAGCCAGCTCAGGGAGATCAGTCATTAACGGGTGATGCCACTGAAGAGCCTGGCTTTGGTGATGGCACGGACCCAATGCCCGGTGACGGCGAGGATGCAAGCGATCTGTCAGCAAATGACTCAGATAGCGTTGATAGCAGCGGTGGCGATCAGTCAGAAAACGCGGATAGCGAGGAAGAAGATAGCAGCCAGTAAGTCAGTTTAGTTACCAAGTCCCTACGATGGTAAACCGTCCAACTGTTTGTTCCCTGCGGTTGTTTTCCCGGTTTATCATCCCTTCAGCCCCCGCGCCCGCGGGGGCTTTTTTTAGCTATCCTCACGACTCTTCGCTATCTTCCAGGCGACGGTAAAGCGTGCGGCGGGCGATGCCCAACACTTCTGCGGTGCGCCGTTTGTTGCCGCCTGTCGCTTCCAGTACCTTGCGGATGTAGCGCTTCTCCACTTCTTCCAGGCTGGGCCAGGGCGCTGCTGTGGCCGTTGGCATCCTGGGTGTGGGGAGCACTTCACCGGTAACCGTCGCGGTGGTCTGGGCGGCATCCTGAGAGAGTTGTTCGCGCAGTCGTTCAGGCAGGTGCTGATGGCGTAGCGTGCCATCTTCACTGAGCGTAACGGCGCGCATAATGGCATTTTCAAGCTCGCGTACGTTACCCGGGTAGGGGTAGTGGAGCAGGCAGTGCAGCGCATCGGGCTCGATTTGCTCAATCCGTTTGTGCTGAGCGTCGGCATGCTTGTCGATCAGGGTGAATACCAGGTGCTCAATGTCGGGACCACGCTCACGCAAGGGGGGAATGCGTAACGAGAAGGTTTCCAACCGGTAGAATAAATCGCTTCGAAAGTTGGCCTGCTCGATTTCCTTTTCCAAATGCCGGTGCGTGGCGGCGATGATCCTCACATCAACCGGTTCTTCGCGCTCGCCGCCAACAGGGCGGACGGTTTTTTCCTGCAGCGCGCGGAGCAGTTTTGCCTGGAGGTTGATCGGCATTTCGCCGATTTCATCCAGGAAGAGACTCCCGCCCTGGGCGCTGTGAAAGAGGCCCTGTCGTGCTTCGTTAGCGCCGGTAAAGGCCCCTTTGACGTGGCCAAAAAACTCGCTTTCCATCAGCTCAGCGGGAATGCTGGCGCAATTGACCGCCACAAAAGGCGCATCGTGACGCCAGCTTTCCTGGTGAATCGCCTGGGCCAGAAGTTCCTTGCCGGTGCCGCTTTCACCCAGCAGCAGAATGGGGGCATCACTTTTTGCCAGGCGCGAAGCGTCCTTGAACAGCGCCTGCATGGCGTCGCTTTGACCCACAATACCGTGAAAGTGGCTAGTGTCAGCCACGTGGGACACCGCCAGACGCTGGCGTTCCAGCACGCGAAATACCGATTCTCGCACGGCGTCGAGATCCAGTGGTTTGGTCAGGAAATCGTCGGCCCCGAGCTTGAGCGCTTCAACGGCCTGATCAATGGTACCAAAGGCCGTAATCACAATAATGCCCTGCTCACTGCCTTCATGACGAAGCTGCTGGAGCAGTTGAATGCCGCTGATACCCGGCAGGCGTACATCGGTAATGATCAGGGATACCGCCGTGTGGCTCAACAGGGCAATGGCATCCTCCGCGCTGGAAACACCATGGGTAGTGTAACCAGCGTCCTGTAACTCTTCTTCCAGCAGCTCGCGTATGGCGCTGTCATCTTCCACTACCAACAAAGGTAAAAAATGTTCCGGGTGCTTCACAGACATGGCCCTCATGCAGGTGTGGTGTCGTAAAGAGGCAGCGTGATTTCAAAACCGGCGCCGCCCAGGGGGCTGTTGAAAACGCCGATTGTGCCGCCATGATCGTTGATGATTCGGTGTACCATCGAAAGCCCCAGCCCGCTGCCCTGGCCAACAGGTTTGGTGGTAAAGAAAGGGTCAAATACCTGTTGATGGTGCGAGGTGGGGATACCAGGGCCGTCATCCTCAACCCATAAATGAAGCTCGTGTTCCTGCTGTTCGGCACGGACACGGATGTGACCAACGCCCTCAGCCTGGGCCGCATTGCGCAACAGGTTGGTCAGTACCTGAATAATTTGCTGCCCGTTGGCCAGCAATGTTGGCGTTGGGCGAGGCAAATGGGTTTCCAGATATACCCCACGGGGTTCCAGTTCATCTTCCACCAGGGCGCTGGCGTTGTGCATCAACTCGTCGAGGGGTTGCTGGTCTTTTTCAACGTTATGCTGGCGGCCCAGCTCCATCAGTTGACGGACAATCTCGACGATCCGTTCCACCTCGCCGCGAATACGGCTCAACCGGGCACGTTCGTCATCGCCGATGACATCACGCCGGGCCAGCCGCTGGGCCTGGCCGTTGATCACGGTCAGCGGGGCGCCTATTTCGTGGGCAACCCCCGCCGCAAGGACGCCAAGCTCGGCAAGCTTCTTGGATTTACGCAGCCGCTTTTCAAGCTCGATTTCGCGCTGTTGGCGGTCTTCGATGTCGTGATCTTTCTCGGCCATGGCATCCAGCATGCCGTTAAGCCCTGATGCCAGTCGGCGGTATTCCGCTGGCCCTTCAATGTTGGCGCGCTGACCGCGATCCCCCTCCTCGACACGCTGCATGACCATCAGCAAACGATTCAAGGGCCTTTCGATATACTGACGAAACCCCCACCAGATACTCAGCACAATGCCCGCAGCGCCAAATACAAAGACCAGCCCGGCCACGATGCTGAGAAACCCGGTGTAGTTTTCGATACCGGTATTCAAACGATTGACCTGCAGTACGCCACTTATTTCGCCATCCGGTGTGCGCAGGGGCTTGAGGGCCGAGTAGTAGGTCCAGCCTTCAAACTGTCGGTAGGCGCCGCGGAGTTCGTCGTCCTTGATTACCTGCTGGATATCCTCGCGGCTGAAGAGCTCACGGCCGAGCCCCAGGCCGTAAACTTCCCGCCCGTTGGTATCGAACACATAGGCCCCGTAGATGCGGTGAAAAGAGAAAGCGGCCTCCAGCGCTTCCTCGAGCGAGGCGTCACTTTCCCGGGCAACGGCATAGCCCAGCGTCGTACTTAGCGCATGGGTGATCATGTCGACTTCATTCTGCAGCTTCGAGCGAACGTTATCTTCCATGGACTTGATCGCCACCAGGCTGAACACCACTAATACAACGAATAGCGGGACAATGACGGTCAGAATAATCAAATTTCGTAAACGCATGCGTTAACCGGGGTGATGAATCGTCAATAAGCGAATAGCCGTTAATCGACGGGACGTAGACGATAAAGGCCGCCGTCGGCGGCATCCGTCAGTAGATAAATAGCCTCGTCAGGCCCCTGACGCACGTCGCGGATGCGGCCGATCTCTCCATCAAGGATAACTTCATGGCTAGCCACCTGATTATCTTCGATCTGCAGCCTGACCAGCTGTTCACTGCTCAGGCCGCCTGCTAACAGCTGGCCTTGCCAATCGCCAAAGGCGCTACTGGTGACTTCTGCCAGACCGGATGGCGCAAACCGGCCTTCAAATACGTACACAGGGTCAACCATACCGGGTTTGGAGGCTTCGCCAATCGGTTCGTTGGTCGCATAGTCATTGCCCCGGCTGACCTCGGGCCAGCCGTAGTTTTCACCCGCCATCAGGTGATTCAGCTCATCGCCGGTTCTGGGTCCGTGTTCCGTAGCCCAGGGTTCGCCATCTTGCCGTACCACCATGCCCTGAATGTTGCGGTTGCCCAGGGTGTAGATTTCATCAAGGGTGGACGAGTCGCCCACAAAGGGGTTGTCGTCGGGTGCGTTGCCGGTGTCGGTCAGGCGCAGTGTAGAGCCTGCGTGATCGTCATCAGCCTGGGCACGGGACGGCTCTTGGCCGCGATCGCCAATGCTCATCAGCAGGGTGCCGTCGGGCAGCCAGGCAAGGCGTGAACCGTAATGGCGTCCCGGTGAGGAAGCGCGATCCTGGGCAAACAGGTGTTCGACATCACTCAACTGATCCCCCTGCCACTTCACACGGGACAGCGCGCTGCGACTGCCCCCGTCCGCGGGTTCGCTCCAGGTGAAATAGACCCAGTCATGATCACCATCGCCAAATTGCGGGTGCAGGGCAATATCCAGGAGTCCGCCCTGGCCGCGCTGACTGACGTCGGGCAATCCGTCGAGGGGGCGCGGTTCGCCACCCTCGGCGTCAATCAAGTTCAGTTGTCCAGGCCGCTCGCTGACCAGAAAACGACCGTCCGGGAGTATGGCGACCGACCAGGGATTTTGGAGACCACCCGCGACCTTTTCGATCGAAACGGTGAGTTGATCGCTCTCAATTGGTGCCTCGAACATTTCCGCGGCGCTGACGGAGGCGCTGCCGAATAATCCAAAGAGTGCAGCGGTCAACCAGCGGTGACGTAATACAGAATCAGATAAGCGGCGCATTGGAACTCTCCCAAAAAAAGTGGCAGATGTTAGGGGCGTCCAGCAGAGACGCTTTTGGGGGCGATAGGTTCCCTTTTGACGTCGGGTCACGGCATCAGCCAGGCAAGTAACACCGGAAGATAAATCAATGACAGCAGGGTGGAGCAAAACACCAGGCTTGCCACATAGGCGGGTTCGCGCTGGGCGCGTTGGGCAAACAGATAGTTGAATACCGCGACCGGCATGCTCATTTGCAACACCAAAATTCCCTGGGCCAAAGGCGGTAGCCCCATTAGTCCGGCAATCAGCCAGGCTGCCGTCGCCGCGAGCGGAATACGCACCAGGCTAAAGCCAAGGCCTGAGCGAAGGCTTTTGACCTGAATACTGGCCAGTGACACGCCCAGGGTGATCAGCATCAGCGGCACGGTAAAGCCCGACATCAAATCCACACTGTTGGCCAGCCAAAGCGGCAGCTCGGTGTCGGTCAGCAACAACGCCATGGCAATGGCGATGGCGTAGACCGTAGGCGTCTTGGCCAGAGACTTGAGCGGGTTTCCCCGACTGGCCAGCATGGTGCCCACCGTAAATTGAAACAGTGAAACCGTCACCATCACGGTAATACCGTACACAAACCCGGCACTGCCAAAGGCGTAAAGCACCACCGGCAGTCCCATGTTGCCGGTATTGGGGTACATCATGGGGGACAGCAAGACGCGCCAGTCACGGCGCAAAAGCTTGGCCACAAAAAACGTCGCCCCGGCCATGCAGATGATCACCAGCGCGGTTGAGAGCATGGTGCGGCCAAAGGTGCTGGCGTCTATCTCCGCCCCGGCGAGCGACGCCAGCACCAGCGAGGGCGTTCCGATATTGAAGACCAGCCGGGTGACAAAATCGACCGGGTAGGGCTGGCCCAGTCTTACCCAGGTAAACCCCAGGCCAGCGCCCGCCAGCACGGGCGCCATTACCGCAAAAAGTTCCGCCAGCATGGCGCGTCCTTGGCAATGAGTGACCGACTATTGTGAATAGGTAGCGGACTAACTGGCAAGTCGAGAAGGTAAAATCTAGGGTCTGTTGACGTTCTAAGCCGCGGCCTCATTGTGCTGCCATTGGCGAGGCATGGTCTGGCGCAAAAATGCCAGCAGCGCCTTCACGCGCCGAGGCTGGTAGCCGTAGGCGTAGAGCAGCGTGATAGGAAGCGGCGCTGGCTGCCAATTGGGCAGGCAGGGAGTCAGTTCGCCGGGGTGATGGGCCTCGCGTTTGTCGGCCAGCCAGTGAGGCAGCAGGCCAATACCCTTGCCGTGGGCGATGGCATCCAGGTGCAGTGCTGTCATGTCCACCCGCAAGCGTGAGCGGGGCGGATAGAAGTGGTAATTGCCGTGGCTTTCATGGTGCAGCTGCAAGCCATCCTGAGTCGTGCTCAACAGGTCGATCCAGGGGTGGTTGGCAAGATCGCGCGGGTGTTCAAGCAACGGTTGCTGGCTGAGGTACGACGGGCTGGCATAGAGACCACGCGTCAGACTGCCTAGTGGCTCCTGGTGGAGGCCGTTTTCCGGCACTGGCCCAAGGCACACATGGACACTGTGACTGTTAAGCGAACTGGGCGGCTCATCCCGGGTACGCAAGGTGAGCTCGACTTGGGGATAGCGTGCCATGAAGGTATCCAGGACCTGCCCCATCCAGCCTCTTGCCAGCGCGCTGTGAACCTCCAGAGTCACCGTCCCGCTGATATCTTCACGCAGCTCGGCCAGCGCTTCATGGCTGCTTTCCGCCAGTGTCAGCATGTCCTGGCAGTAGCGATGGAAGACAAGCCCCGCCTCGGTGGGCAGCAGCCGATTGGCCTGGCGACGCAGCAACGGTTGCTCCAGGCGTGCTTCCAGATGGCTGATGCGTCGGCTCAGGGTGGATTTAGCCAGCCCCAACTTGCGCGCGCTGCGCGTCAGGCTGCCGGAGGCCATTACCTCAGCAAAGGCTTTGAGTTCGTCGAAATCGTGCATGGGGTACACCGCAGGAACGGAGAAACGGACATATTGTGCCAGCATTTTGAGCGAATAAAAATTATTGTGATTTATATTGCGACTTGACGCCTGTGCGCACGGGGTCTGCAGTTTTGATGCGAGAGAAACTGAGGCTTAACCGCTCAGCGCCTGCCAAACCAAGCGAGCGGCCAGCAGTGTTAGGACCCAATTGAAAATATGGGCGAAGCGGCGTTCCGGCATGTGCTTCAAAATACGCAGCCCAACCCAGGTGCCGATGGCACCGCTTGCGATCATGGCGCCCGCAAGCGACAGCCAAGGCACAAGGCTAAAGCCCGCCTGCTGAAAGACGAGGATTTTAATGACGTGCTGCACGCTCATGACCGCGGCCAGCGTTGCGACGATGGTGAAGCGTTGTTGATAGAGCTGCTTGAGATAGGCGCCGATCAGCGGCCCGGTTGCCCCGACAAACAGCGTCAAAAACGTTGTGACGGCGCCCATCAGGAGTGTGCCTCTGCGGCCCATGACGATTTTGGGTAGTGCCGGGCCCCAGCATAAATACACAATAAAGCTGGCAATGCTCAAATAGAGAAAATCAGACGGCAGGGAAATCAACACCAGGCTACCAAGCAACGCACCCACCGCCGCACCCGGCAAGAAAGCAACAACCATCTGACGGTCAATATCCCGCCAAAGCATCGCCGCCCGGTTGGCGTTGGAACCCAACTGCACCATGCCATGCAGCGGAATAATGGCCTGGGGCGGCACGATCTGGGCCATGATGCCCAGCAACAAGATACCGCCTCCCGCACCCAGGCAGGCGGTAAGCAGGGAAGTCAGAAAAGATGTGCCTATCAAGAGGCTCCATGAGAAGGGGGATAAGCCATTAAGTAAATGTTCCAGCGAGCCAACTCCTAGCCAGTACCTGCATGCACCCGTAACCAAAGCCGAATAATCTAGCAGATATTGGCCTATGATCGCCACGGCGGTTATCTGAAAGGCAGGGCCGTACAGAACCAAAAAAGCCCCGGCAATCGCCGGGGCTGAAGGAGAACACCAAAACAGTCGCGAGTTTAAACCGTCAGAACTCGTAGCGCGCCGAGAACCACAGGCGGCGACCTTCTTCACTGTTGGCGTACACGTTGCCATAGCTGGTTTGCGGGTTACCCGCACGGTCGGTGGATGCGTAGCTTTGGTAGTCGACAAAGTCCTTGTCGAACAGGTTATAGATCGTCGCGCTCAGATTAAGCTGGTCGGTGACCGCGTAATTACCGCCCAGATGGAACAGCGAATAGGCTTTAAAGTCGCCCAGATCATCAAAGGAAGGCGCGCCGCGTACGCTTTCACGGTTACGGTAACGCTCGCTGCGGTACTCTGCGGAAAGCCAGGCGTCCAGTTTGGCGGTGGCCTGCCAGCGCAGCGTGGCGTTAACGGCGTGTTCGGGGGTATCGGTGAGCGGGTCACCCTCGTTTTCGCCGCTTTTCTGTTCGCTATCGGTGTAGGTGTAGTTGGCGTTCAGGCGCCAGTCGGGGGTGAACTGGTAGCCGGTAGAAAGCTCAACGCCCTGGGTAATTGCCTCGTCGACATTGACCTGTTGGCTGTAAACACCGTCAGGAATCAAGGGGTCGTTGGTCACCTGCCTGTCGTTACCACTGGCGATTTTATCGTCAAACTGGTTGTGGAACAGCGTCGCGCTGGCGGTAAAGCCCTGCTGGTTATCGTAGTGGGCGCCGATCTCGCTGCTGGTGCTGGTTTCCGGCTCCAGGTCCGGGTTGCCGATGGTCAGTATGGTGCCTTGGCCAGTGACGCCATTGATACCGTCATGGAGGTCGTTGAGCGACGGCGTCTTGTAGCCGCGGCTGACGCCGCCCTTAAGCGTCCAGTTAGGGGTAGTGTTCCAGACCAGGTAGCCGCGCGGGCTGAACTGGCTGCCAAAGGCGTCGTGGTGGTCGTAACGCCCGCCGAGCGTGAGCGCCAGATCATCGCGTAGCATCCATTCGTCTTCAGCAAACAACGACCAGGTGGTCTGCTCAAAGGTTTCACCCGCCAATCCGTCATCCAGCTCGGCGTCCCACCACTGCATGCCCACGGTGGTCATATGGTCGCCCAGCGGCATGACGAATTTGCTGTCGAGAACCGTGTTGGTGGTTTCCAGCTCGCGCGGGTCACCGCCGACAATGCCCGGGAAGCCGTCATAAGCCTCGCCAATCGCACCCGGAATCGTACGCCCTTTGGTCTCGGTGGTGTTGCGCATCAGACTGGATTCCAGCGTGCCCGAGGCAAAACGCCCGGTGTGGCCGATGGCAATCTGCTCACGCTCAAAGCGCAGCTCGTCAGAGTAGCCAAATGCTTCGCCCGGATCGGGCTCACAGCTGCGCGTGCGGCCATCCAGAGTGCCGAGCTGGCAGTCGTCGTTGTTGTAGCGCTGGCGATTGACTTCACCGTCGAGCCACAGGTCGTGGTCATTGGTCGGCGTCCAGGTCAGCTTGCCGCCCAGGTTATAGGTGTCGTCTTCCACCGGACTGGGGCCGCGCTGGCTGACCTCGATAGGGTCGCCATTTTGGTCACTGTATTCCAGACTGGACGCATCGCGCTCATAGAAGCGTCCGCGTAATTGCAAGCCCAGGGTGTCTTCCACCAGGGGGCCACTGGTGTAGAGATTGATCTCGCGGCGGTCGCCAAAGTCCCGGTCTTCGTTATAGGTGTTCTCGACGCCAACCGAGCCGGTCCAATCGCGGCCGACCTTGCGGGTAATGATGTTGATCACCCCGCCCATGGCGTCGGAACCGTAAAGCGTCGACATCGGCCCGCGGATCACCTCGATGCGCTCGATGCTTGAAACCGGCGGAAAGAAGCTGGTGGAGGTCTCGCCAAAGCCGTTGGGTGTCACGCTACCGGCGGTGTTCTGGCGGCGGCCATCAATCAAGATCAGCGTGTAGTCGCTGGGCATGCCGCGCAGGCTGATGTTGCGCCCCCCGGTTTTACCCACTTGGCCACCCACGTCCACGCCCTCCACATCGCGCAGGGCATCGGCAATGCTGGTAACGCGCTTACGCTCCAGTTCCTCGCGGGACACGACAGAAATGCTGGCCGGTGCGTCGACCATGGCCTGCTCAAAACCACTGGCCGAGACGACGATATTATCGAGCTGGTCGCTTTGCTGGGCGTAAACAGCCGGGGAGGAAACGGTCAGCGCAACAGCGCTGGCCAGAACGGTACGGGTGAAGCGTGGCATGGAGAACCCCTTGGTAGATCAATTAACCTTGTATTGATATTCGTTATCAAATGCGATGAGGATTCTAAAAACAAAAGTTCCCAAATGCGAGATGAAAGAAGGGAACGACCCGTTGCATGGAATGGAACGCCGTTGACCGCTGGGGTGTTGCGTAGAAAGGAACACGCCATTCGAATGAATGTTGATGAAAGTGCTTTTGATAATCGTTATTATCCCTGCATCTCAAATCCAGTGAGGATAACGTATGCGAGCGAACGTACTGCGCGTCGGCATTGTGGGACTGCTGTTGAGTGGGCTTTGGGGAGGCGCTGCCCAGGCACGCACCCTGGATACCGCTTTCGGCGAGGTGGACGTCACCGGCACCCCCGAGCGTGTGGTGACGTTGTACGAAGGCGCGTTGGATGCCTCGCTGGCAGCGGGGGTAACCCCACTGGGCGCGGTGACCACCCGCGGCGGCGACAACGTTGCTGAATACGTTGAGGCCCATTTAGGCGATGAGCGTCCTGCCATCATGGGCGTGGTGCGCGAAATCAATACCGAAGCGGTGCTGGAGCAGCGACCGGAGTTGATATTGGCGCCCGCCCGGCTGACCGAGGCTCAGTACCGGCTGCTGTCGCAAATTGCCCCAACTATCGTTCCGCATAGTCAGCCGATTGCTCCGGATAACTGGAAGGACGAAGCACGGCTTTACGGTGAAGCACTGAATCGCCAGGAGGCCATCGAAGTCGCCATCAACGCGGTTGACGAGCGTGCCGCCGGGCTTGCCAGTGCGCTGGAAGAGGCGGGTGTGGGTGGTAATGCCTTCGTGGTGCGCTGGATGCCGGGCGGGCCCATGGTGATGTCGAAAAACCTGTTTGCCGCCGGGCTGCTTGATCAAGTGGGCCTGACGGTGGAAGACGCCGGGCTGGTGGGCGAGCGGGGCGTGCACAGCGATGTGCTGAGCCTTGAAAACCTCTCCCAGGTGGATGGCGACTGGCTGTTTTTGGCCACGCTGAATAAAGATGGACGGGAAGCGCTGGAAGCTGCCAAGCAAAGCAGCGCCTTTACTCGGCTTGATGTGGTCAAGCGCGATCAGGTCGTGCCGGTGAATGGCCAGCTATGGTCCAGTGCCAATGGCCCGTTGGCTGCCCAGGCGATTCTTGACGATATCGAAGCTGCCCTGTTGCCGTGATGCCGATCCGCGTCGCCCATCAACGAACGCAGATGACGTTACTCCTCACCGCCCTTGTGGCGGTGAGCCTCGTGAGCCTGCTGGTCGGTGCGGGTGAAGTTGGGCCGCTGCGTTCACTGGCGGCGCTGGCCGGTACCCAGGATAGCGACGCCAGCTTTGTGGTGTGGCAACTGCGGGCGCCGCGCACCTTGATTGGCATTGCTGTGGGCATGGCGCTGGGAGTCGCGGGGGCGCTGTTGCAGGCGGTGTCGCGTAATCCGCTGGCCGAACCCGGCCTGCTGGGCGTCAGCGCCGGGGCAGCGTTTGCCGTCGCGCTGACCCTGGTGATGGGCGCCAGTGCCGCGACGCTGCGTATTTCGGTTGCCCAGTTGGGGGCCTTGGTGGGCTGTCTGTGTGTGCTCAGCGTAACGCGGGTGCGCGGCGTCGGTAGTGACCCGGTGCGGCTGGTGCTGGCGGGGGCGGCGTTTTCGGGGCTGTTGGGCTCGCTGACCTCGCTGATGTTGCTGTATGACCAGCGCGCGGCGGACGAAATCCGCTTTTGGGTCATCGGCAGCCTTGCCGGGCGACGCCTGGATGACCTCGCCGCAATGCTGCCCAGCATGCTGGTCGCCGCCGTCGCGGTGGTGTTGATGGCGCGCCCGCTGGCGGCATTGGCACTGGGCGAGCGGGCAGCCTCAGGGTTGGGCCATCACCCCGGGCTGATTCGTTGGTGTGTCGTGGCCTGTGTGGCCTTGCTGGTAGGGGGCGCCACGGCAATGGCCGGACCCATTGCCTTTGTCGGCCTGGTGGTGCCGTTTGTCGCCCGGGCGATGGCCGGGCCGGATATTCGCCGCACGCTGTGGTTCTGCCTGTCGATTGGTCCCTTGATGGTGCTGGCAGCGGATATGATTGCCCGCGTGGCGGTGGCGCCGTCGGAGTTGCCGATTGGTGTTCTCACCGCGCTGTGCGGTGCGCCGGTGCTGGTCGCCGTGGTGCGCGCCAGGCGGCTGCCGTCTTTATAACCTCTGGCGTTGGCTTGTCATGAATTCAAACCCAAGTGATTTTTCCACATCGGCCTTTATGCCTGAGCACCGTCCACAGGCGGTGACCGCGCCGTCGGGCTACTGGCATATTGCATGGCGTTCCCCATGGGGCAACGCCTGCAGCGTGCTGGTTGAGCGACGTGCGCTGGTTGTCAGCACTGGGCTGTGCGTCGCGCTGCTCTGCGCCTGCGTGCTTTATTTGAGCCTTGGGAGCATGGCGCTACCCGTTAGCGCCGTATTGCCCGCGCTATTCGGCCGGGGCGAGATGATCAGCGTGTTCACCGTCCAGGAACTGCGCCTGCCCCGGTTGGTGGCCGCCTGTTTGACCGGGGCGGCTTTCGCGCTCGCCGGTGTACTGATGCAAACCCTGGCGCGCAACCGCCTCGCCACGCCGGGTATCATCGGTATCGATAACGGTGCGACCGCGTTTGCTGTGGCCTCGGTGGTGGGGTTGGGTGTCTCGCTGGCCCCGCCGGCCATGGCACTGGCGGGAGCCGCCACCGCCGCTGCGCTAACCTTTGGCCTGGTGGCGGGCGGTGGCACCCAGGGCTATCGGTTTATCGTCGCGGGCATTGGGGTAGGGGCGGTGTTTGGTGCGGTCACCCAGTTGATGCTGGCGCGGGTAGCGATCGATACCGCCAATGCGGCCTATCCCTGGACCGTCGGCTCACTCAATGCGCGCCCTGGCGGTGCGGTAGCGCTACTCGCTGCGGGATTGGTAATGGGTATGATCGCCGCTTGGATGGTCGCACGCCCGTTATCGCTGATGCGCTTTAAGGACGCCACCGCCTATGGGCTGGGCATCAACGTCAAAGCCCGCCGCTTCCAGGTGCTGATGCTCTCGGTCGTATTGACCGCGCTGGCGGTTGCGGTGGCAGGCCCTGTCGGCATGGTCGGGTTGATTGGCCCTGAAATCGCCCGCTCGCTTTCCAGCTCACGCCAGGTGCCGCTGGTGGCATCAACGCTTGCGGGTGCGTTGGTGATGGTCCTTGCAGATCTCGCCGGGCGTACCCTGCTTGCCCCGATTGAAATTCCCGTCGGCATTGTCACCGCGGTGATCGGCGGCCCCTGGCTGTTATGGATATTGATGCGCCCGCAACGGAGCCACGCATGATGCAGGTTGAACCATCCCCCACGCTCGCCACCGACGCGCTCGACCTGAGCTATGGCACGCGACGGGTTATCGCGTCGTTAGGCGTCAGCCTGCCAAGCGGCCAGGTCACCGCGATTGTGGGCCCCAACGGGTGCGGCAAGTCCACGCTGCTCTCGGGCCTTGCCCGCTTGCATAAACCCGACAAGGGCGCGGTGCTGTTGAGCGGCGAGGATATTCAGCGCCTGCCCGGTCGCGAACTGGCCAGAAAGCTCGCCTTGCTGCCGCAGGAGGCCGTCGCACCGGAAGGGCTCACTGTCAGCGAGCTGATTCGCTTTGGCCGCCAACCGCACCAGGGATGGCTGCGCCAGTGGTCGGCGGAAGACCAGCAAGTGGTGGAACATGCGTTGCACGCCGCAGGGCTTGAGGCGTTGGCCGAACGGCCTTTGGAGGCGCTTTCCGGCGGGCAGCGCCAGCGGGCGTGGATCGCCATGACCATCGCCCAGCAAACGCCGCTGTTACTTCTTGATGAGCCAACGTCCGCGTTGGACCTGGGTCATCAGATCGAGGTGTTTGAACTGGTACGCCATCTCGCCAGCCAGGGCCGCACGGTGGTCATGGTGCTTCACGACCTGGCAAGCGCCTGTCGCTACGCGGATTATCTCATCGCCCTGAATGACGGACAGATTGTCGCCCAAGGTGCGCCGGCAGCGATCGTCACGCCGGCACTGGTGCGTGCGCTTTACCAGGTTGACTGCACGTTGATCACCGACCCCGATACCGGCAGCCCCTTGCTTGCCAATGTGCGCCGCGCCTGTTCCTAAACCCGGGGCTCAAGCCCTGTCTCTTGCACCTCAGACAATGCTTGGAAAGTGTTACGATAGGCCGCAAACCTCGACCTCTAACCGCTCAGTAAGGAATGCTTGTGGCCTCTTCCACGCCCCGATCTCAAGCTAATGGTTCCCCGAATCAGAGCTTTCAGGCGCTAATGCGCCTTTTGCGCTACGCCAAAGGCTACCGGCGGCGGATTATCGCCGCCACCGTTTGCTCCATCGTCAACAAGCTGTTCGATATCGCCCCAGAGATTCTCATCGGCGTGGCGATCGACGTGGTGGTCAACCAGGAACAAAGCTTTGTGGCGCGGCTAGGCTTTGAAACGCCCCAGGAGCAGATCACCATTCTCGCCGTGCTGACCTTCTTTATCTGGGCGGGGGAGTCGCTGTTCGAGTACCTGTTCCAGGTGTTGTGGCGCAATCTCGCCCAACGGCTGCAGGCGGATATGCGCCAGGACACCTACGAGCACGCCCAACGGCTGGATATGGCGTTTTTTGAGTCGAAAAGTTCCGGCCAGCTCGTCGCCACCATGAACGATGACGTCAACCAGCTCGAACGCTTTCTCGATGGCGGCGCCAACGCGCTGATTCAGGTGGGCGTCACGGTGGTCGCCGTCGGGGCGGTCTTCTTCGTGCTCTCGCCGCTGATTGCACTGCTGGCGTTTACGCCTATCCCGCTGATTATCTGGGGGGCGTTCTACTTCCAGCGCAAGGCCGGGCCGCTTTACAGCGACGTACGTGAAAAGGTCGGCGATCTGGCCAGCCGCCTTTCCAATAACCTGAGCGGTATTGCCACCATCAAGAGCTTCACCAGCGAAGACCGCGAGGCCGAGCGCCTGCGCGCTGCCAGCGAAGCCTACGTGGATGCCAACCGTCGGGCGATTCAGGTCAGCTCGGCGTTTATTCCGGTCATCCGTATGGCGATTCTGGCGGGCTTTTTGGCCACCTTTACCGTCGGCGGCATGATGGCGCTCAACGGCAATTTGAACGTGGGCGCATACGGCGTGCTGGTGTTCTTGACCCAGCGCCTGCTGTGGCCGCTGACTGGCCTGGCCCAGGTGATTGACCTGTTCGAGCGCGCCATGGCAAGCACCAAGCGCATCCTCGACCTGCTGGAAGAGCCCATCACGGTGAAAGACGACAGCACTACACCGCTGGCCCAGCCCGTCCAGGGCGAGGTGCGTTTCGAGTCGGTGAGCTTTCATTACAAGTCAAGCGACGTCGGTGTTGACGGGATTGATCTCCACGCGCCTGCCGGGCATACCCTGGCGCTGGTCGGCGCCACCGGTTCCGGCAAGTCGACGCTGGTGAAGCTGTTACTCCGCTTTTACGACCCCGAAAGCGGGCGGGTGCTGATCGACGGCCAGCCGGTCATGGACGTGAGTATGCACTCGCTGCGCCAATCAATTGGCCTGGTCAGCCAGGACGTCTACCTGTTCGAAGGCAGCATTCGCGACAATATCGCCTACGGTAAGCCAGACGCTGATGACGAGGCGATTATCGATGCGGCCAAAACCGCCGAGGCGTGGAGCTTTATCGAAACCTTGCCCCAAGGTTTGGACACGCCGGTAGGCGAGCGGGGCGTGCGGCTTTCCGGCGGCCAGCGTCAACGGCTTTCGTTGGCCCGTGCGCTGCTTAAAGACCCGCCGATCCTGGTGCTGGATGAAGCCACCAGTGCGGTCGATAACGAAACCGAAGCCGCTATTCAGCGTTCGCTAAAACGTATCGCCCACGGGCGCACGGTGATCATGATCGCCCACCGGCTTTCCACCATCGTGCACGCCGATGAAATTGTGGTGATTGAAAAGGGCCGAGTGGTCGAGCGCGGCACCCATCAAAGCCTGCTGGCGGAAGACGGCCACTATGCCGCCCAATGGCGGGTGCAAACCGGCGAGGCAGAGATGGGAGACGCCGAAACAATAAGCGCTTAACGGTTAACCAGCCGCGCATCCAGCGTGACCGGCACGTGCTCGTCGATCTCCTGGTAGCCCAGCAGCGAGAGCACGCTGCGCAGCGTCGCGTTGGCCATCAGCGCGCGGCCATCCAAGGCCATGGGTTCGGCATGGGTGACGCGTACTTCATTCAGGCCCTCGCGGGTGAAGCGCAGCGGCACGGCTTCTTCCTGGTTGACCAGGTCGCTCTGTACGCGAAAGGTCAGCGTTTCCACCAGCGACTCGCCAATATCCAGCGCGTCCAACCGCTCGGGCGGCATTTGCGCCACCAGCGTGACCAGGGTGGTGTTGGCCAGCATCTCGGCCCAGGTGGGCAGCTCGCCAAAGCGCGTCAGCATATCCGTCTGGCTGAGCTTGAGCGGCAGGCGCAGCGTGCCATCGGCGGAGATATCGCCCTGCAGGTCGCGAACCTGATGGTGATGGGTTTGCGGTGCCTCGCCATTCAGCTGGGTAATGGAGGCCTGCACGTTCGAGCGGCCAGGGTCCAACTGCCAGTCCGCCTGTGCTGGCACCGCCAACAGCAGCGAAAAAAGCGCCATCAATGCTTTCAAAGCGTATCTCCTTATCAAGGGCCTTTCTAGAAAGGGCTCCTCTCAAGACCCGCTAACCGGCAAAAAGTGCCGCCTAAATGACAAGATAGCCCCAACGGGGGCTGGCCTCGCCCCACCACATTCGCTATGATATGCACGCCTTTCGGGCCCATAGCTCAGTTGGTTAGAGCAGGGGACTCATAATCCCTTGGTCGTAGGTTCAAGTCCTACTGGGCCCACCAATGAAATCAAGTGGTTACAGAGATTAGAGCTGGTTTTCGCTAGTGCTTGGTTGCCATTTGGTTGCCGATGCGCGGCAATCTGGCAACCACACCGTCCCATCTTGTTGGTGTAACCGCGCGCCGCATTTGGCACTAGGTTGCGGGATAATTGGCATAGAAGAATTGTGCCTAGCTTGCAGCATTTAGCGGGATAATTGGCATAGAGCTAAACTGGCCATACGGGTTGTGTGTGCTCGGCACTATAATCACATGCCGAGCATGAGTAATGATTCCTCCCTTTTGGCATAACTGATAGCTTGCCTTCTTCTTTACAGACTGGGCAAATATTGTGTGGCGGGTTATCTGCGGTTACGTACTCATCCTTAAGCTCTAAGATAAAACCACCCTGGGGCGTCTCCTTTAGACGGTACTGGTCAAAGCGCTCCTCCCTGCTCATCTTGGCCTTCAGCTCTCTGTTCTCGTCGATCAGCTCGAAGTGCTGCTGCTGTAGCTCCAGCAATGCAGATTGGGCATTCCCCAACGCATCCAGTACCTCGCTCACGGCAGTGTCCAGCTTGACCTTATCCGTTATGTCCTTTGCCGACCGAGCAAGGGCATAAGCTCCTCTTACTGCTGCTACTGCTTCACCAATACCTGTCATTATAAAATCCCCATCTCATTGATTTTAATTTGTCCTCAAAACAGCCCCGCTGGCTCCGCTTCCACATTCCAGCTGAAGATCAGCACCTCTTTGGCGTCTGAGCCTTTGCCGCCGCCGACGGTGTAGCGGATGTCGGTGGTTTCGATGTGGTAGTCCGCGAAGATCCGGCGGATGTCTGGGTGGTCGTTGAGGCTGATGATGGCCTTGCCCTTGAGCTTGGCCAGCATGCGTGCCATTTCCTCGTACTGTTCTATGCCAAAGGGTACCCCATATCCTTCTGTCTGCCAGTAGGGCGGGTCCATATAAAAGAGGGTGTGTGGGCGGTCGTAGCGTTCAATGCAGTCTTGCCAGCTTAGGTGCTCTATATAGGTACTGGACAAACGTAGGTGAGCGGCAGATAGCGACTCTTCCAGCCGCAACAGATTTAAGCCTGGCGTCGTGGTGGTAGCGGTGCCAAAGCTCTGGCCTTCAATGCGGGCACCGAAGGCGTTTTGCTGTAGGTAGTAGAAGCGGGCTGCCCGCTGGATGTCAGTGAGCGTTTCCGGCCGTGTCATCTTGAGCCACTCGAACACCTGGCGGCTGGAAAGCGCCCACTTGAACTGCCTGACGAACTCCTCAAGGTGGTTCTGCACGACACGGTATAGGTTGACCAGATCGCCGTTGACGTCGTTGAGCACCTCGACTTCGGCAGGTGCTGGCCGTAAGAAATAGAGCGCTGCGCCGCCTGCGAAGGGCTCTACATAGCATTGGTGCGGCGGCATTAGCGCAAAGATTTTGTCTGCAAGGCGGCGCTTGCCGCCCATCCAGGGAATGATTGGGTTAGCCACGAGGCATCTCCTTTGGTGGTTTGGAGCTCGTGGCTCTCTGCTGGTTTACGTGCTTACAACGCGGGCACTTTATTTCAATGAATCGATAGTCGCTGGCGGTGGCCAGCTTGCGGCTGCACTGTTTACAACGGATTTCAGTTAACACTCTGTCAAGCCTTCTAACGTTCTAACGTTTGGCTTAGACTCTCTAACGCCTCGCGAGGCGGGGGAGTCTTGGCCAGCTTGCAGGTGTGTTCTGCTTGTTGGTGGCCACTGTTGGTGTGTCCGCACCGCCGGTGGTCACTCCCTTCTGATGTTGGCCCCTTTTCAGGGGGATAAACGGGTGTTGATTTGCAGTATCCCGTGGCAGAGAACCACATCGTGCGGCCCTCTACAGGGATATTCTCTGTCTTAACCGTCTGTCCACGCGACGCTTTCCAGTGCCGCGCGGTCATCGGCCTCCAGGGCCGCATCGATCTGGGCGTTTAGCTCTCCCTCTTGGTTGATCAACTCGCTCCGGCGGGCGGCGATGGCGCGTAGTGCATCCCAGACGTCGGCAACAGAGTGGTCGATATGCCAGGCGTTATCGCTATCTTTCCAGCGTGCAAATACCTCTTGCCCTTTATCCTCGGCGGCTTCTAGCGCTTCGCGTATAGCCTGGCGGTTGCCAGGGTCGCCTGCGTAGCGGATACCGCTGACTTCGACACCTTGGGCCTCAGCAGACTTGCGGGCGCTCTCGATCTCGCGGCGCTTGCGAGCAGCGACGTCGGCCAGCGGCTCCGGCGGGGCTTCGTCGAGGGCGTCATCAGGTGGCTCTGTGCCGAGTTCTTTGATTTCGTGCTTCTTACAGTCGGCCGTCCAGTAGATGTGGCCACGGTAGTCAGCAACGACCTCCCACTCATTAGCGTCGAAATGAAACACCGCTTCTTCATGCTCGCCGGTTTCAGGGCGTTGGACGTTTGTAGCGCCCGCCGGTAGGCGCGGCGTCTCGCGCATCGGTTCGATAGGCGCGTTGCGGCCAGCGGGATTGATTGCGGTGCCGTCTGACGTGTTGATGTCCCAAATAAGCATAGTGGCCTCGTTTAAATTTTGGTGAGCCAGATTACTGCGTTGTTGCGTGGGTATGTGCTGTCGCCGGTTCTCGCGTCGGGAGAGTTTGCGGAGTCGAAATAAATTTTCTCATACGATCGATCGTTGCCCTGTGCCGCTCCGGAGTCTTCTATATACTGCCCAGAAAACGCGCCCTGCTCGGTCGTTAATCCAGCACCCCTCGTAACAAGATCTCCGACCGATCCCGTAATCTGCTGCATCTGATCCAGTTGATGGTCAGCGAGCACACGCCCTGAATCGACGCCTCGCCCATCATCCCAGCCCCTCTTGAACTCGCCCCTATCGTCAAACGTTCCAAACGTCGTTTCGCCGTCACCCTCGCCGTAAGTTGTGCCCCACGCATCAAAGATGCGTCGGTAGTCGTTTCGGCTGATGTCGTCGCCGATGATTTTGACGTAGCCCTCGGGGATTGTTTCGCTGCGCCATTCGATGACGGTGGCCGGGCGCACGCCGTCCCAGCGCATCCAGATGTGAGGCCTATTGGCACTGTCGGTGGGATCGACGTCTTGAACCGTGCCGTCACCATCGCGGTCGTAGAATTCGTAGAAGTGGCCGTCGGAGCCTCGGCAGGTTTCGCCGGTGGAGTAGGTGCGTAGGCTCGAATAGTTTTGAAATTGGGCGGTGCCCATGCCCATGGCTTGCAGTGCCTCGACAACTTGATCGAGATCCTCATGATCCGGCGTTAGGCCCGCTTCCACGACGACTCGCCGTAGGCTTTCGGTAATCATGTGGTACCAGTACGGCCCCGGTAGGGTTGCGGGGATGCCCTGGGCGGGGTTACCGGCGGTGGGGTAGCCGCTGCTCGGGTTGGTCGGTGGCTGAGGTGCCAAGTCTGAGGCGTTGCGTTCGTAGACACGATCTACCATGAGGTTTCTCCATAGGCGAAGATCAGGATGGAATGGGCGGGGGCGAGGCGCTCGAATACGCATTCGAGGCGCTCATTGCCCCAGGTGGCCAGGGCTTCGTTGACGCCGCTGTTAACGGTCAGCTGGCGCACGGTTTCTTCGGCGGCGCGGACGGTCCAGGCCCAACGCCAGTCGATGCCGCGTATCGGCTCGCTTACGTCACTGCCGACGGTGTGGGCTGTATAGTCCTCGACCTCGATGTCGTAGCCGAGATCGTCTGCGAGGCCAATAAAGTAGGGTCGTGATGCGCCGCCGGTGCCGGTGAGTACGCGCACCACGGCGTCTTGCCGTTCACTGACGGTTTGCTCGCCGGTGACGCAGGGATCGGGCATCGCCGTGACGCGCTCCCAATCGGGCAATAGCTCCGAGGTTGTGCGTGGGTCGGCTTCCTCATGCAGCGTTGCCGCACGGCCATCAACGCGTGAAAACGCACCCGCCCGCGCTTGGGTGAGCCGCTGCCATTGGCTATCCGACTCGCGGGGCAGTGCTCGCCCTGGTGGCGCTAGGGCGTTGAGCTGTCCGGCGTAGTCGTCACGGTTTAGAGCCATGTGGTCTCTCCAAGCACCGGGATCTTGTTAACGCTGTGGGTGACGTTGCCACTGGGCGAGTCCAGCTCGTGGCGGCTGTCGCCAGCGGCGACGTAGATAACGCCGGATAGCTGCTCGCGGTAGAGGGTGTCGCCGGGTTCAGCGGTCTGGCCCAGGAAGTCATCCAGGGCGGCCTGCACACGGCTGCGCGCCTCAGCGGTGTCTGGCGTGAGGCGAATGGCTAGGTTCAAGGGCTCGGCCTCGGGGGCCACGGCATAGAACCCGCGAGCGGTCACGGGGCGAACGTCGTCGACGTACTCATCCACCGCCTCTACCACGGCAGGGGTGGGGATGATGTCGGCCAGGTCGTCGCATACAAAGCGCACTGTGACTTCGCCGATGTCGGGCTTGTGGCGAGATACCCAGACGCGTGTGATGTCGGGGTGGGCTTCGCGTACCCACATGATGTAGTCGTCAGCGTTGCCGCCGTGGGGCTGGCGCTGGATGCGCTCCAGCAGGCGCTCACGCAGGCGTTCGTCGCTCTCTTGCTCGGCACCGCCGGTAAGGCCGTCAGCACCCACGGTGGCTTCTCCGTCGATGCCGCTGACGGCACGCACCAGGCGTAGGGTTTCACCGGCGGTCAGATTGGCTTCATCGCCCGCTTCAACGGCCGTTACGTTTCCGGTGGCCTCGCCGCTTTCGTCCAAAGTGACGGTGTCATCAAGCGTGTAACGAATGCCGTCTTGCTCGAATTCCTCACCTGCCAGCAGCTGCGCCTCTGGGTTACCGGTAAGCAATACCGGGCCAGTGGCCGCGACTTCGCCCTGGCGGTAGATGCGCCAAATGCTGGCCCACCGTTCAAGCCATTCGGCCTCGGCGGTATCGATAATCAGCTGCTTGGCTAGCCACGACAGGTAGCCGTAAAGGCCGTGAACGGCACCGGCGTCAACATCGGCAATCACGCGAAGCATGGCGCGGCGTAGCGCCGGGTTGGCGTCGGAGAGCCGCCCGCGCATGTCGGCACGGATCTGTTCGGCAAGCTCGGTTAGCGTTGGGGATTGCCAGGGCATATTAACTCCACACGTACTGGTAACGGTCGGCTAGGCGGCTGCCATCGCCGCGCTTGATGATCACTTTTAGCCAGAGCACGTCTCGGTCGAGCGTCTCTGCGGTGACGTCGATCTCGGTTGCCACGCCATCCTCCAGCAGCCAGTCGAGCGCCTCTCGGGCGTAGGCCTCGGCGCGGCGGCGCACTTCCGGCAGTTCTTTTTCGCGGCCTAGCAGCCAAAGGCGGCTGCCCCAACGGTCGCCGTCTTCATCGGCGATGGCATCGGCCCACCAGCCACGGCGGTTGTCGGTGCCATCGGGGATGATGTCGTCTGCCTCTGCTCGGCGGTCGCAGAGCAGCGAGAGCGCTACTGATGTGCGCAGGCCGTCGTCGGTGGCCAGGTCGCCGTCGATCAGC
This sequence comes from Vreelandella subterranea, assembly GCF_900111305.1. Lineage (GTDB taxonomy): Bacteria > Pseudomonadota > Gammaproteobacteria > Pseudomonadales > Halomonadaceae > Vreelandella > Vreelandella subterranea. The sequence continues at coordinate 11,411 of NZ_FOGS01000003.1, read as the reverse complement.
GCGACGTCCAACGCCTTATCAAGCCAATCCAGGGTGATATCCATTAGCTCATCTCCTGGTTAGGCGCGTCGGTCGGGCCAGCGCTGTCGTTTTCATCGTGATCGTGATCGTTATAGGTATCGCGCATGCGCTGCATGCTGCCGGTGCCGTCGCTGATATCGCCCTGGGCTTTGATGTTGCCGGTGGCAAACACGTCGGGCGTATCCAGGGTGATCGAGGTGCTGGCGGTGATCGTCACCTGGGGAGCGGTGACCTCGACTGCTGAACCGGCGTTTAAACGCACGATGCGGCCCCGGTTAAACACCAGTTCATCGCCTTCGTCCGTGTAGAGCGCGACTTCACCTTTAGCTAGCCCTTTCTTGCGATAGCGGCGGTCGGTGGCCACCAGTGCAACCAGGTGTCCACGGGCACCGCCTACGGCAGCGGCAACGGCTTCGGCACCTTGCAGCGGGCGAGCGGTGAAGCCGTAGGGCTCCATGTGTTCCACTTCGCGGGTTTCATCGCGCAGCAGGACGAGCTGGAGAATTTGCAGCCCTTTGGCACTGTCGGTGCGCGTCACCACGGCGCGGCTTATCAGCAGGCGCAACCGCCGCCACACCGGGCTGAGCAGCTTGGTTGTCTCGCGGCCTACCATACGTCGCTCTCCCGTTCCGGCTCTTGTGCGGCTTCAATGTCGTAGCTACTTAGCGGTGCGACGCGGATCTCGGCACGTTCGCCGCGCTCATCGAGCAGCAGCTGCACCTCGGTGATCAGCCATTCGACGGGTTCGTCGAACATCCAGGGGTCGCGGATCGGCACCAGGTCACCGGGTCGCCATAGGCCGTCTTGATGACGCCAGCCCGCGACGGTGTAGGTAATGCCGCGCGATTGGCCCCAGCGGCGGCGCACTTCCCACTCGGCACGCTGGCGGCAACTGGCAGAGTCTGTGCTGGTATCGCAGAGCACCAGGGTCGGGCGGTGGCGCTTGATGCCGTCGTCTTTAGCGCGGCCTGATGCACCGCTGGCCTGGGCACCGTTCCAGCTGTCATCGGTCGCGCCTTGGCCCTGGACGATCACCTCGCCAAAGCGGTCACGGTCGGAAAAACGGCCACGGGCTACGCGAATGTTCTCGCCCAGGGCCAGTTCAGTCTTAAGCGTGGCGCGCGGCGGGCGGGTCAGCACCAGGCGGCCTTGTTCGTCAGCCACTAATAGTAGGGCGCGGTAGCTGGCGATCTGGCCCAGTGCCTCGCCGAAGGTTTGACCCGGCTCGACTTCCAGCGCCCGCAGCGGTGCGCCGACGTCGACCTCGGCGATCACTTCAATATCAAACGGCTCGGCCACGCGCTGAGCCACCTGGAGAACGGTCTGGCCGGTTTCCCAAGGCTGTGCGGTGCTGGATGAATCGACCAGGTCGGCGGTTTTCGAGCGGCCGGAAACGACCAGGCTGTGCGAGCGGGCGTCGTAGCTCGGCAGCACGTCGTCAATATGGCCGGTGATCACCGGCTCGCCGTCGATCTCTACGACGACGGGCGCACCGGTGCGCAGGCGACGCGGCGCGACCGTTGAGCCGTCGCTCTTTGCCCACTTCTCAGAGAGCACCAGCTCGAACGAATCGGCCATCTCATCCAATGAGCGGCGTATCTGGATTTCCTTCCAGCCTAGGTGGCGGGTGTTGTCGACGATCAGCGCGAGTTCACTCACTCAGCACCTCCAGGCGTTCAGCCGGTACATCACCAGGGTGGCGCACGCGGTTGCGGCTGATGATGTCGGCATCGCGAGTGGCGTCGCCGTAGAGGCGATGAGCCAGCACCAGCGCGGGCAGGCGCGCACCAGGTGTGTAGTGCCGTAGCGATGGCAGCGCGGTTCCGCGACGGCGGAGATCCTGCACGGCGGCGGCGCGAAGCGAAACCAGGCGTTGGGTGGTTTGTGGCAGCGGCGGCACGCTGCCGCTTATCTGCTCGGTAATACCCCGATGCACCGCGTCGAGCGTTTCGCTTGCGGCATCCCGGGTTGGGTAGCTCCACTCGGCACTGGCCTCGGCCAGCTCGACCGCTGCTGCGCGGCGCACCAGGGCGACGGCGGCATTCTGGGCGCGTATCTGGGTGGCTTGGGGTAGCGGTGCGCTCGGCGGCACGGTGGCCACCTCGCCGTTATCAGTGCCAAACATCGCGCTATAAACGCCCAGGGCTCGCCCCGGCTCGCCGAACATGTGCTTGATCTGGCCAATGCTGGAAAGAATCGCCGCGCCCAGTTCGGCGGGGGTGCGGATCAGGCGGCTGATGGTGCCGGTGACGCCACCAATGACGCCTTCGATCTCGCTGATCGCGCCCAGTATGGTGGCTTCCACGGCCGCGACGCGGTCGACGGCCAGCTCAACGATCTCGAAGGCATCGATAAACTCATCCAGAATCGCCAGGCGTGACGATTCGGCGGCAGACGCTACGACTTGCTGGGTATCCGCCACGGCGGTGGGGTAGCGCGGAGCATCGTCGGCGCGTAGCACCGTGAGACTCACACGCGCCATGCCGCCTTCACGGGTGCTTTCCGTGATGCGTGGGTCGCCGGTGAGCACCACCCGATGGGTGCCGTAGTAGCTGTGGCGCATCTCGAACGCGCCGGGCAGTTCCAGAGCCTCGGCTAGCTGGTTGCGCTGGATGTCGTATTCTTCGCCAAGCAAGTAGCCGGTTACCTGCCACTCACGCGCCTTGCGGCCGAGGTCTTCCACGTAAGGCTCATCGCGCAGCGGGTATTCATGCACCTGCACCCGGCGGCCGGGGCTAATCGAGCCGCGTTCAAGGTACAGGGTGACGCCGCGAAACACCGCAGTGCCGTCGCCGATTCGATCACGCCAGCTCATTGGGCTACACTCCGTTGACGCAGGGAGGAAAATGAATGAACACAACCCAGAAAATCGCGCGAAACGCAGCCATCTTTGCCACGATAATCACGGCCTTGATGCTCTACTTTGTTCCAGACATGGTTTGGTGGGGCTATATAGTCACGTGGCTTTTCTTCGCTGTGATGTGGCATAGCTCGGGAATTAAGCGAGCTTCTAGGGAAAACTTGGCAAATCTTCGTGATAGATAAAATCACTGCCACGCCCTCCAGTTACCCAGATCCACATCGATCTCCGGCCCGCCCTGACCTCGCTCAGCGCGGGCGTCTTTAACTCGGCCGTCCTGGTCAACGAAGATGCGTAGCACGCTTTCGCCCGCATCGCGGAAGGTGTCCACTGAATTGCGCCCGTACTCCATGACGGCTTGCTTGGCCGACTCCCTGGCCAGCTCCACGTAGTTGCCGACTTTGCCGCCGGTTTCGGTGCGCTCTACGGCGTCCTCGATCAGCCCGCCGATCCCTTGAGCCGCCAGCACGGTGCTGATGGCAGGAAGGGATCGGCCAACGACTGCGCCCGTGCTGGTTCCAACTTTTAAGGCAGCGCTTAGCGCCTGGCTGGAGAGCCTGGGCTTTTGGGATGTAGTAGGCGTTGAGGTACTGCCACCGGTGCGGGTGCTGGGTGGGGTGTAGCCGCCACCCTTGCGAGTACCACCTGTGCGGCCAGGCGATCCACCGCCGCCCAGCGCACCCATGTTGGTGACAAATACCGGCACCGGGGCCATGCTGCTGGCAGCACCTAGCCCACCGGCGACGCCGCCGGACGTTGAGCGGTTTCTGAGCACACCGGCTCCACGCCCTAAATCAGCGCCCAGGCGGCCCAGCGAGCGCAGTGCATAAAGGCCCGCCACGCCACCTGCGGTGATACCGGCAATCTTCAGCCAGCGGTCGACGGTCTCTTGATCCAGGCTGTTCAGTGCATCGGCTGCTTCTTGTATCGATCCACTTAGATTCGAGTCTGCGAAGTCTTCCCATGCACTACCCAAGCTGCGAATAGAGGCAGCAGCTGTCTCTGATGAACGCGCTGATTTTGCAGTGATCTGCTCTCCATCACCTTGTATCTCCATCAGCCTATTCAAGTTGCGTATACCTTCATCACTGGTCAGAGCACCGAAAGCACGCGCCGCCTGCTCAGAAAAGCCCATGTCACCCAGCCGTAGGTTATGGTCACGACGAAACTCAGCAACTTCGCGCATTACATCAGTTAGCGCTCTTGCCTGACCTGCCTCATCTTCCATCGCGATACCATGTGAACGCGCTTTTTGTTGCCATTCTGGATCTGCAATCACTTCCATTACGCCACGCATTGAGCGCCGTGCGCGTGAAGGATCCATACCACCTTCGACGACAGTCGTCAGTGCTGCGCCTAGCTCAGTAATAGCCTGAGTGCCCTCTCGACCGTATCGCGAGTACTCTCCAAGCATCTCTGGTAGCACCTGCGCCATGCCTTGAATGCTTATTCGCTGCCCGTCTTGCTGGCGTTCTAACGTGTCAAATATACGGACCACATCTTGAGATTCAGCACCGAAACGATGCATCTCCAGCGCTAATTGACCGATGACATCACCGCTCTCTCCGGTAGCAGCAATGGCAACAGCCATGCCCTCCATGCTTTCACGAGCCCATTCAACGTCCTGAATGCTCTGAGCTACCAGTTCCACTGCGCTAGTGAGTTCGTTTGAATCAATCCTTACACCTTCCGCACGCGCAATATCTCTTAACTCGTGTCGCCAGGCTTCCATCTCCTCACGGTTTTTGCCGATGCTAATACCCAGGCGCTCCCAGCGCTCTTCAATACCAGTTAAGTTACGCACGACGCCCACACCAGCCGCACCGGTGGCCAGCGCCACCCAGCGGTTGCCAACGCGGTCGAGCTGGCGTCCGACACCGCCGGTTACGCGCTGCAAGCGGGTCATGTGGCGTTGGCCGTTATTGGCCATGGTACGCATGGCCCCCTCGTAGCGGCGTGACTGCCGCTCAAGGTTGCCGCGCAGATCCATCACCACTGAAGCGCGTAATTCGCTCATTTCAACTCCTGGCCTGGTTCATATAGCCGAGTAACCGGCGCAGCGTCATGCCGCGCTGATCGGCTTCACTCCACCCCGTTCTTGTCGCGATCACCCACATCAGCTTTGTCAGATGCTGGGCGATCGCTATCGCCTCGCCCCCGCTGTGTCGTTCCCTCCTGGGTCTGAGCAACGGCGGCACCGTCGAGCTGCTCGCTCTTGGCCAACAGCAGGTTGAGGTCTTCAGGGTCGAGCCGGTGCATCAGCTTGAGATCCAGCGGGCCGGAGACGTCGCCGATGGTGACGATCTGGCGGCGCAGCACCTCAACGCCGACGCGGGATGGGCTGACCACCAGCATTGGTTCAAAGCCACCTTCAGCGTTGGGCACCATCATCAACTTCTCGGCGGCTTCCTGTGCTTCAAGCACGTCGCCAGCGGTTGCTTCGCGCAATACCACGTCTTTACATACGGCCTCGCCGATCTTGAGGCCGTGAATCAGGGATACGGGTAGTTTTGTGCCTGCCATTAGAGTCTCTCCACGCCCATGCCGCCGAAGTTGAGACGGATATTGCCGCCGCTCAATTCGACTGTGTCGGTCACCGCTGCGCGGCGAAGCACATAGGCATCGCCGGTATCGGTGGTAAAGATCACCGTGGCGCCGGTGATACGACTCAGGCTAATCAGGTTGGTATTGTCGGTGTGGCGCACGGTGGACGTGAGCGAGGGTGCCTCGGGGGTTTCACGATAGCCTTGCGGCCCTCGGGGTCCGTTGATGAACTCCCGGCTAAACCCGCCGAGGTTCAGTGTTGAGTCGACGTCGGTGAGTAGCTCCGAGCCGTCGACCTTCACGGTGGCTTTGCCTGTCAGTTGCGTCATGATTTACGCACTCCTTAAACGGCGGTTAATAACGCGCCATTAGCGGCGGAATTGGGTCTGCATCGCGTGGATGCGGTACTGGCCAACGAGCTTCGGCGAGTCAATCACGTTAAGCCGCGCCTTGTTGTCGGGGTCGATGTTGGCGGTGAGGCTTGCGGCATAGCCCTCGTAATCCTGCACCCAACCCTTCTCAATAAAGTCGAGGTACAGATCAAGCAGCTCGGCCTTGCCGACGTTGGGCGTCATGATCGGTTGGCCAGCACCGTAGATGGCCGCGTCGGCGTCGGTTGCCAGTTTGTGGCGCGGGTATTTCGAGAGAATGCGGCTGATCTGCTCGTAGCGGATGCGCTCTAGCGTCTCGGGCGTCTGGATGTCCAGGTAGGCGTCACTTTCCACGCCCGCTTCGGTGACTTGGTAGGTGGTGATCTCGCGGTTGATCTGCACCGTGCCGTCGTCGGCGACCGTAAACGTCGCAATGCCATCAAACAGCAGCAGGTTGCGCTCGGGTTTGTCCCAGCGATCTTCTTTGCGTGGGCCGATCAGGCCGGGCAGCGCCAGGTATTGCAACGGGCGGGCCGGGTCGTTGGTCAGCGAACCGGCCGCGACCATGGCGTAGGTCGCTGCCCACAAGTACGTTGGGCTAACGGCCTGGCCGGTGCCCATCACGGTGAGGTGCGGGCTGTTGAGTTCGCTGCCGAAGGTACCTGTTTCTGAGTGAGTGCCCCGGTAGGCGGCAAACGCACGGCTGCCCATCTGCACCATCGGGCCGTAACGGCGGTCGAGCTCGGTGGTCAGCTCATCCAGGTTGGCGGTGTCGGTATACGGGCAGGCGATGTAGTGGTACCACTCATCGCCCATGGCGGCGATGGCATCGCCAATGTCCGGGTTCCCGTCGCCGCCGGTGAGCTGCGTGATCTCAAACGTGACGCCATCGAGCCCGCGCTCGCCCTTGGCGTTAAACACCAGGTGTATATCGTTGCCGGTGTTGCCTGCCCACTTGCAGTCCAGGTTGATCAATGAGGTGTCAGTACCTTCAATCGTCGCGGTGACGGGGACGCGGCCGTTGTCGTTTATTGCGTCGACCAGGGCTTGGGCGATCGTCTCGCTGTCGTCGCTGGCTTCAACACCGGCGCGCACGCGGTAGCCGCCAATGTAGAGCGCAGCGGTGCCGCCGCGTAGCGCGGTACCGGCCACGCTGATGGAGCCATTGGCGTTGGTACCTGCTGCCGCGTCGTCAAGCGCAAGGCCGTAGGTCTCCATATAGGGGTCGATCTCTAACGCGGCGCGCAGCATCTCGGCAATCATGGAGCCGCGCCCGTAGTAGCGGTCGGCCTGATCGCCACTGGTCACGCGGTCGAGGCTCAGGGCATCTTTCTCGCCTGAGTCGAAGCGCTGGCCCATGACCAGCAGGCGGGTTTGCCACACGCCCGAGTTGGCCAGGCGCGCGTCGAACTCGATAAACACGCTCGGAATACGCAGGGCGCTGGGGATGTCGTTGAAGACACCGGCGGTAATATCAGCCATGGGTTAGGCCTCCTGCTCGCCAGCATCGGCGGCGCTAGCGGTGGATTTTGCGGCGGCTTTGGCACGACTGGGTTTGGCCGGGGCATTGGCTTTCACCAGGTCGCCATCGCGCAACCGGCGACGGATGTAGGGGGTCAGCTCAACGTGCGCGCCTTTCTCAGTGATCGGCTTGCCGTTGCTTTCGCGGCGCACCAGCAGCACGCCCTGGTCGGGCTTCTTGGCATCGCGCAGGCGCGGTTTAACGTAAATGGATGGCACGGTTAGTCCTCCTCGGGTTGGGGTAACACGACGCGGCTTTCGGTGTCGGGATCGTCTTCGCCGCCGATGTGGTGAGTGCCGGTGTAAAGCTCGAAAGGGTTGAGGTCGTTAACGTCAAACGCTGCTGGCCATAGCACCTTCAGCCGGAATGCGGCGGCGTAAACCACCACGCCTTCCTTGTCGAAGTGATCGGAGTAGAGGTTGTCGATGCTCTCAAGTGTCAGGCTGCCCACATCAGGCACAGTGAGCGCATGCACGGCGGGCACCACGCGTTCGAGCAGTTCATAGGCACCCACCTGGCGGGCGTTGCCACGGCGGCGTTCACGCTCCCCGCTGGCGTGGCTAGTCACCACGTACACCACGTAGCGGTTCTGTGTGGTGGGCTGGACGAGGTCGCCGTCGCCCCGCGCACCGCCCCAGGCGACAAACACGCCAGGCACTTTGCGCAGCGCGGCCTTGAGGGTGTTCTTATTCCACTTGCCCGGCAGGTCTTCCACCGTCTTGACGTGATCGTCGAGCACACGTTTGCAGCGCTCGATAATGGCGTCTTCAATCTTGGCCAGCATTAGAAGCCACCCCCGCCAAACACGCGGCGGCCGGTTTCCATCATCACGTTACCGGCGCTTCCCGCTGCGCTTTCCGATGAGGCGATACCAAGCCGCACTTCGCCCTTTGCGACGCTGCGTAGGAACTTCACCGCGTCGTTGTAGCGTTTGGTGACCTGCTCGGTGGCGCGGTCATCGGATAGCCGATAACGGGCAATATCACAGGCGTAGGCGGTGATGATGCGCGGCACATTGGAAAGCGGCACCGTGTAGCCCGCTGCACTCACATAGCCGTCGATCTCGCCGCTGGCGTCGGCAATAGCGCCATCCACGACAGGGGCATCAATGGCCAGGCCGGTATCGTCGGAAGCCAGATCGAGCAGCTCGTTCTCGCCAAAGCGCTCGACCAGGTCGGCTTGAGTGCAGTAGGGCATGGGTTAGGCCTCCGGGGTGGTGTTGGCGTCATCAACCGGGAAGGTGCAGTCGGTCACTTCCAGGGCCGGGTCTTCGCGCAGTTGCTTCAACTGCTGTTCGCTCAGCAGCTCCAGCGAAATGCCGACCCCCTCGCGGTTGAAGCGAAAGCCCGCCCGGCGGCGGCTTTTGACGCGTCGCTTGGTGCGGATGAAAACGCCAGGCAGTTCCGTTGCCGGGGCTTGTTTGGCGCTCGTGGCACTCGGGGTGCTCTGGGCGCTCTTGGCGTTTGCATCCTGCTCCGCCTTCGGTGCGCTGGCTTGTGCTGGCGTTGCCGCCTGCTTGGCTTTTGCTGTGGTGGTTTTAGGTGCTGCCATGGGGATCTCCGTTGCGCAGTGCCCGCCGGGGCAGGCACTGCGAGTCATCACCGGTTAACGGGCCGTTAGGCGCTGGCTAACCAGGGGTTGAGAACAAGCGTCGAGGTATTGGCCCATTCGTTGGTCTCACCGCCGCTGGCCAAGGTGTTTTGCAGCACCTTGCGGGCCGCGCCTTCCATGCTGGTGGGCACCATGGTGTGCGTATGGCGTAGCCCTAAAGGTTTGCCGTAATCGCCCTTGAACTTCTGCAACTGCTCACGGGCTGCCTTGTAGTTGGCGGCATTGAATTCCTGGTTGGAGCGAACCGCGAGCATCCAAAGGCCAGGACCTGCATTGACTCGCGCATCGGTACCGAACATGAACTCATCGGTCATGAATATCTTGGAGTCCATGAGGTCGGTGAGGGCGCGAAAGTTGTAATCTCGGCGGCGTTGAAACACTACCGGCTGGATTGCCCTTGAGCAGTCCATCACGTACCAAGCATCACCGCTGCCACCCATGTCGTTGCTTACAGACACTTCCTTGCCATCCTTATCCAGCATGGGGTGGTCGGTATCAAACAACGGCTGTCCGTCAAAACACTCAGGATTGGCTTCGATCATCTCGACTGCCAACTCATTGGGGTGCTCGCGCGAACTGCGCCCGAACTCCTCGAAGACGGGAGCCCACAGGCCGTAGGTGTCGTCTTCGATATTGTCTCGGGGTACGCCAGCAGTTAGCTCGAACTTGCGGTTACGAATCGAGAAGTCGCTACCCTCTAGCCCGTGAATAACGCGGTCGCCCAACCATTCGCGCATACGGGGTAGGCTCTTGAGCCACGGGTAGACTTCAACAGCAGTGGTGGAAGGCACCACGGTACAGAAGGTTTCGTACAGCGACGCTTCTGGCCCCAGCGAGCTCTGGCCTTGTTGGAAGTTCGTGCGGTAACCCTTGAACAGGGCTTGTAAATTTGCGCTTGTCAGATCCATGCGAGTGTCCTCAATTACACGCTAGCGGCAACGCCGTTAGTCGGGTCGATGTTGACCCACACGCCCGCATCGTCGACGTCGTCGACAATGCCAGCGGGGGAGCGGGTATCGGTGTCGGAGGTTTTGGCCACCGTCTGGTCATCGACGATGTAGCAGACCTTGCCGATATCAGCGGCGGTGATTTCATCGGCACCGGCGGAGTTGGCCAGGTGGAAGTTGCCGCGTTTCACTTCCACGACTTCGTCACCATCCGCACCGTCGGTGTTGTCCTGGTAGTGTTCAAAAACACCAGCAGCAACGAGGCCGGTGGCCGTCTTACCTGGCTCTGTAAAACCAGTGGCATTGATGACGGCGATGGTGCCCGCAAAGCACTCGGCAGCAGCGGCGACTAACAGGCCGCGTGACAAGCCCAGGCGATGCGGTGTGTTTCGGTTCTTGGTTGCAGCGGTCACGGGGTGATCCTCTTGCCTATTGGGTTAGTGCTGAGCCTGCTTATTCAGCGGGCGCGGGATTGGCGGCGCGGTACTGTTCAGGCGTCAGGCCCATGGCTTTGCAGACGGCCAGCTCTGATTCGTTGAGCTTGTCGTCATCACCGCCCTTGCCACCGTCGGGTTGCTTGCCCTGGGTTTGGGTCTGGCCGGTTTTGAGCGCGGCGATGCTGGGCGCGCCTTCAAGGTGGGCTTTGCACGCGGCAATGCCTTGCTCGCGCAGCCAATCGGCGGTGGCTTTGCCGGGAATTCGCCCGTCGTCGAGGCCTTCCTTGATCAGCGCGTCCAGCTCGGCGGAGTTGCTATTAGCTTTCAGTGCGGCTAGCTGGTCGGTGGTCTCTTTGAACACCGCAATGGGCACGTACTGGGTCATGTCCGGCGGGGCAGTAGCGCTTTTTGACTTCAGGGCGGCTACCGCTTCATCCGGTTTTGCGTCGTCTTTGGCACCCAGAGCCTTGCGGAATGCGGCGGCATCGTCGGCGGCGGTTTTCAACGCGGCAATGGCGCTGTCGATCTGTTCGTCGGTGGCGTCCTTCGCCAGGCCGAGTGCGGCAATCAGTTGTTCACGGTCCACGGTGTCAGTCTCCTCGGAGGGTTCGTGCGTTACCGACATGCGCGCAGCGGCAAGCTGCGCGGCACCTTCGTCGATGGCGGGGGTGTTGGTTAACGCCAGGTGCAACAGGTCGAGCGGCACACCGTTGGCGTCGTACGGGAAAACAGGGGAGAGATAGAGGTATTCAGGCGGCTCGCCGTTTGGCCCCGGCGTGATCGCCGCGCGGGCTTTAGCCGTCCAGGCGATAGCGCCGTAAAGGCCATCGTCCCGCCATTCAAGCGAGCGCGGGTCAACCCAGCCAGCGGCAGGCGCAGGCTTGCCGTTCTGTTCGCTGTAAAGGGTTTGGTGTTCGTAGTCGATGGCGATGTCAGTACTGCGCGCAGCTGCCAGGCGGATAATCGCGGTGGCGGCTTCGGCAGACAGGTGCCACGGGCCAGTGCCCTCAGCAGCCCCACGCGGTGCGTGAAAGGTGCCAGCGGGCATCAGGCGCGTTTTGTCGTCGGTGATCTGCACGCGGAGGGCGCAGACGGCGA
>NZ_FOGS01000007.1 GCF_900111305.1 Vreelandella subterranea | reverse complement strand
TTCGACCTCCATCAGAGCAACACGATCAGCCAGCGGTGCCGGTAAAAAGGGGGATCGATAGAACCGCCCGATCATGCTCTCGGCCGCAGTCGTGGTGGCCTGACCACCAAGATACACTTACTGTGCGATAGCCAGGGTTTTCCACTTACCTTTTCCCTCTCAGCAGGCCAGCGTGCCGATTCAACCCATTTCATCGAGTTGCTGGAGAAGGTTCGACTACCAGGGCGTTCCGGTAGGCCTCGCAAATGCAGTCGTTATGTCGTGGCTGACAAGGGCTACGATAGTGATGAGCTTCGACGCTACTGCACGCGTTACGGCATGCGGCCCATCATCCCCAGACGTCGCATGCATAGGCGCCCGCGTCCTGGCCTGCCGCATCAGTTCGACCGGCCGAAATACCGTCAGCGCAATGTGGTAGAACGCCTATTCGGTTGGTTGAAAGAAAAGCGTCGGCTAAATACCCGCTATGACAAGCTGGCCAGTAGCTTCAGGGCCATGGTGACCCTGGCTTGTATCCAGCAATGCATGAGAGCCGACTTTTCAGACAGAACCTAGCAGCTCGGTTATTGTCATCCTGGGACAGGCCGCAAAAAAAACGCCCCATCGCTAAACCGATGGGGCGTTTTTAGAATATTGATGGTGGAGCCTAGCGGGATCGAACCGCTGACCTCAACACTGCCAGTGTTGCGCTCTCCCAGCTGAGCTAAGGCCCCACAGGCTGTCGTTGCAACAGCGAGGCGCATATTACGATGCCAGCTGTCGTTGGTCAAGGTTTTACGCATTTCACCGTTTACTAATTCTCCTTTGCTGACAGCTGTGGCACTCTATAGGGCGTACAGGGTCACATCGTCGAGTTAACCTGCTTATTTTGCGACTGATGGGTGCAAGCGACAACGACCCAGCTTCTGGAATCCACCGCATGCAAGATGTGCCCTCTCAATGCAGGAGCTTGTCCTTTGATCAACGTTTTAATCGCCGATGATCACCACTTGGTGAGAACAAGTATTGCCCACCTATTGAACGATGAAACCGATATTCATATCGTCGGTGAGGCAGATGACGGCGAAAGCGCCGTTTCCAAGTGCCGTCAGTTGAGACCTGACATTGTGCTGATGGATATCCGCATGCCGGGGATTGGCGGCCTGGAAGCCACTCGCCGCATTCATCGCGGGATGAAAGACATCAAGGTCTTGATTCTTACCGGACATTTAGAGGATAACGTCGCCCGGCGCATGCTGGAAGCGGGCGCCTCCGGCTTCTTGAGCAAGGGCACCAATGCCACTGAAATGGTTAGCGCCATTCGTGACGTCTTTCATGGTCGACGCTACCTCAGCCAAGAGATTGCTCAGCGTCTCGCCATGTTACACTTCCATACCGAAGACAGCCCATTCGCCCACCTGTCGCACCGCGAGCTGCAAATAGCGCTGATGATTGTCAACTGCCAGCGGGTTCAGGATATTTCCGACCGTCTCCACCTAAGCCCCAAAACAGTCAACACCTACCGCTACCGGCTGTTTGAAAAGCTTGAGGTGGCAACCGATGTGGAGCTAACCCACCTTGCGCTACGCCATAATTTGGTCGAAGGGTTTGATCAGACAGAAGGTTAATCACCCCGATCATTGTGCGGCAATAAAGGCAGCAACGCGGTTCGCGATAAACTGTCAAAAGACACTATGACCTTTGATGCGAAAAAGTTTTTAAGCACGGTAAGCACATCTCCCGGGGTTTACCGCATGCTCGACACAGAGGGCAACACCCTTTATGTCGGCAAGGCGAAACGTCTGAATGCCCGCTTGGCCAGCTACTTCCGCGGCCAGCTCAACGCCAAAACCCAGGCCATGGTAGGGCGTATTGCGGATGTCCAGGTCACCGTCACACGCAGCGAAACCGAAGCCCTGTTGCTCGAACAGACGCTGATCAAGGAACTGCGGCCTCCGTACAACATACTGCTGCGCGACGATAAATCGTACCCATTCATCTTTGTCAGTGACCGCCACCCCTACCCTGCGCTTGAATACAAGCGTGCGCGCCAACGGCGTGGCGATGGACGCTACCTTGGGCCTTATCCCAGCAGTGGCGCCGTCAGGGAAAGCCTTGCCCTGATGCAAAAGATTTTCCGTATCCGTAACTGCGAAGATAGCGTCTTCGCGCACCGGTCGCGCCCGTGCTTGCAGTATCAGATCCAGCGCTGCAGCGCCCCCTGCGTGGACTACATCTCGGCCGAAGATTACCAGCGGGACGTTGAACACGCCGTGATGTGCTTGGAAGGTAAAAGCGAACATGTCACTCAGGAGCTGACCGCCTCGATGGAAGCGGCAAGCCAGGCACTGGATTTTGAAGAAGCCGCACGCTTTCGCGACCAGATACAGCAATTGCGTCAGCTCCAGCAGCGTCAGTTCGTCGACACCGAAAGCGGCAATGCCGATATTTTTGCCCTGGCTCAGCGACCGGGCGCCCTGGGTATCTCGGTGCTGAGCGTGCGCGATGGCCGTTTGCTTGGCGCCCGCCATCACATGCCCAAAAACGATCTCGACCTGTCCCCGGAGATGCTGTTGACCGAGGTGGTGAGCCAGTACTACCTGGGCCAGCCGCATAATATTCCCAGCGAGGTGATCACCAGCCATCCGCTTGAAGATGCTCAGTTATTGTCGGATGCACTCTCCCAGCACGCTGGGAAACGCATCCGGGTCACCAGCCAGGTGCGTGGCCACCGCGCCCAATGGCAACATCTGGCCATCACCAACGCCGAGCAGCAACTCGCTTCCCAGCTCGCCAACCAGAGCCAACTGAGTGAGCGTTTTAGCGCCCTGCAACAGGCACTCGGGCTTGAGGAAACACCTCAACGACTGGAATGCTTCGACATCAGCCACAGCCACGGTGAAGCCACCGTGGCCTCGTGCGTGGTGTTTGACCAGCAAGGGCCTCGCAAGAGCGATTACCGCCATTTCCGTATTGAAGGCGTGGCGGCGGGCGACGATTATGCGGCCATGCAACAGGCGTTAACTCGGCGGCTCAAGCGGATCAAAAATGGCGAAGGCATTGCGCCGGATATTTTAATCGTCGACGGCGGCAAAGGGCAGTTGAACATGGCGCGCGAGGTATTGGGTACGCTCGACATCAGCTCGATCACTCTGGTGGGCGTGGCGAAAGGCACCACGCGAAAAGCGGGCCTTGAAAGCGTTTTTCTGGATACGCCTGACCACCCATTACCGTTAGACCCCGCCTCCCCGGCATTGCACCTTATTCAACACATTCGCGACGAATCACACCGCTTTGCCATTGCGGGCCACCGCGCTCAACGTGATAAAACACGTCGCACGTCGACACTGCAGGACATCCCCAAGGTCGGCCCCAAGCGGCGACGGGAACTGTTGCGCTTCTTCGGTGGGCTGCAAGGCGTACAAAAAGCCAGCCGCGCCGAACTCGCCCGCGTTCCCGGCATCAGTGAAGCACTGGCCGAGAGTATTTATCGCGCACTCCACGGATAAAACGCATCGTGGACATGGATGCCTCAGGCCAAGGCAGATAGAATAGCGACAGACACCTTTGTTTTCATGACTCCACGGCAAGGATCGCTCTCCGCGATGAATATACCCAACATACTCACGCTCGCAAGAATCGCGTTTATTCCCCTGCTGGTGGTGCTGTTTTACCTGCCTTTCAGTTGGAGCATGCCCATCGCCGCCGGGATGTTCGCCCTGGCGTCCGTCACCGACTGGCTTGACGGCTACCTGGCGCGTCGCTGGAACCAGTCCACGCCGTTCGGGGCATTTCTTGACCCTGTCGCCGATAAGCTGATGGTTGCCGTTGCCCTGGCACTGCTGATCGAGCGTTTCGATACGGCGCTACTAACACTCCCCGCACTGGTCATCATCGGGCGCGAAATTGTCATTTCAGCGCTACGCGAATGGATGGCGGAAATGGGCAAGCGTGGCATGGTCGCCGTATCCTGGGTAGGCAAGCTGAAAACCACCCTCCAGATGGTCGCCATACTGGCACTGCTTGCCTTCCCCCCTGTGCATCCACTGGCGCAGGTCGGCGTGCTTATTCTTTACGCCGCCGCCATGTTGACACTCTGGTCGATGATCCAGTATCTGAAATCCGCCTGGCCTCATCTCAGTCGCTCAATGTAGGTCTCAACGCGAACCGATAGCGGAAATGTTTGATTGACAAGCTAAACGCGTTGCGTATAATTCGCCCTCGAGTCGAGCGGGAATAGCTCAGTGGTAGAGCATCGCCTTGCCAAGGCGAGGGTCGGGAGTTCGAATCTCCTTTCCCGCTCCAACTTGGATTGTGTGGAAAAGCAAGTGAGGGTCGTGAGCTGGAACGCCAGCCCGGTCGAATCTCCTTTCCCGCTCCAACGACTCACCGAGGCTGGATGGCAGAGTGGTTATGCAGCGGACTGCAACTCCGTGTACGCCGGTTCGATTCCGACTCCAGCCTCCATCTTTCTGGTGCACCGATTCCCATCGCTGCGCTGCCCGGATGGCGAAATTGGTAGACGCAAGAGACTTAAAATCTCTCGGGGGCAACCCCGTGCCGGTTCAAGTCCGGCTCCGGGCACCACCCTGAAATCCCTCCAGTGCTTCCTCTTGTCAACGTCCTGATTTGGCTGTAATTGACCGCGCTGGAAAATCCAGTACCTGCGTTATCGCCATCTGCCTGACACCGCGCTATGATACCTGCCGCCACCCCGAACGCTATCAGCCATTGCTGATCACGTTGACGCAGAGCCCAGGTCAAGCCCGCTAAGGAGTACCCCATGACGACGCCCACATCAGAGATATTGATCATCGGTGGCGGCGTTGCCGGTTTAACCCTTGCCTTGACCCTTGCTGAAACGCACCGTGTTGCGTTGATACGCCCGGCTCAGGACGACAAGGGTGCCAGCCGCTGGGCACAAGGCGGTATTGCCGCGGTGCTGTCACCCGACGATCATGTGGATGCCCACGTCAATGACACCCTGATTGCCGGAGACGGTCTTTGTGACGAGCAGGCCGTTCGCTTCACGGTTGAGCACGGCCCGGAAGCCATCGAGTGGCTCATCGACATCGGCGTCCCTTTTACGCCCGATCATTCCTCTGGCGCGCGCTACCCCTTTCACTTGACCCGCGAAGGCGGGCACAACGCACGCCGCATCATTCACGCTGACGATGCGACCGGGCGCGCCGTGGTCGATACCCTGCTGCAACGTGTCAAGGCACATGCCAATATCCAGCAGTACCATCACCTGAGCGTGGTGGGACTACTACAAGACACCCAAGGGGCATGTATCGGCGCTTATGCGCTTGACGAGCACCAAGGGTGGCACGCCCTGACCGCACCGAACACGGTACTTGCCACCGGGGGCGCCAGCGGCCTTTACCAGCACACTACCACCCCTGCCCCCAGCAGCGGTGAAGGCATGATCATGGCCGCTGAGCTGGGAGCCACTCTGATGAACCTGGAGTTTCAGCAGTTTCATCCCACCTGCCTGTACGACCCAGACGGCCCGGCCTTTCTGATTAGCGAAGCCGTGCGTGGCGAAGGCGGCCATCTGCTCAATTCGGCCGGCAAGCGCTTTATGCCGACCGTGGACGCCAGAGCCGAGCTTGCCCCTCGCGATGTTGTGGCGCGCGCCATCGACGCCGAGATACAGGCTCAGGCACTCCCCCATGTATGGCTGGATATACGCCATTTGGGGGTAGACGCTATCCAGCACCACTTCCCGACGATCAAGACGCACTGCGCATCGCGGGGGATCGACATCACCCAACAACCCATCCCCGTGGTTCCCGCCGCGCATTACAGCTGCGGCGGCGTGGCCACCGACCTCACCGGGGCTACCGGCGTGCCGGGGCTGTTCGCCATCGGCGAAACAGCCTGCACCGGGCTGCACGGCGCCAACCGCATGGCCAGCAACTCACTGCTGGAGTGCCTGGTGTTTGCCCGGAGTTGTGCCCACGCCCTTCAAAACACCGCTTCTGCCGCCAGGCAGTACGACGTAAGGCTGCCGTCGCTTCTCGGCGCCGATACGTTTATCGATACCCAGATCGCCGCATTGCGTAAACAGCTAGGTGCCACCATGAGCCAGCACGTCGCCATTGTGAGAAGTAATGCTGGCCTTGCCACCGCCAGCAAGGATCTCAACGAGATAGCCACTGCACTCGACGAGCTGAGCACTGGCCAGATGACGGTCGAGGCACAGCGTTTGCAGCAGTTGGTCAAGCTTGCACGGCTAACGGTCACCGCGGCACAGCAACGGCATGAATCGAGAGGCTTGCACTTCACAACGGACTGGCCCGGGCACGCTGAACATAGCCAACCGTCCCGCCTCACCCTCGAGCATCTACCCAAGGGTTAGCCGTCGCGTTTAACGACCGGGAGAGTGGAACAGGCGGCGCACTGCCCGGTGCGCCTCCCGCGGAACGCTATCGGGCCATAGCCAGACGCGCTGCTGCCCCACCTTCAGGCCCACCAGCCAGGGCGTCAGGTAGTCACAGCTGACAGCCAATGATGCGCCAAGCTCGCCTTGCGGCAGCAACCAGCGGCCCAGAGGCTCTTGCGCGCGGGGCAAGAGATAAAGCGTGCCATGGGGCAGGCAATGAGTGCTGCGCCATAAGCACCCACCCCCCACTAATACCACCGCAGTGGCCATCGGCCACCCCACAATCGCCTGGCACATTAATGCAAGCCCAAGCAGCAGGGTGCCGTGTAGCCCGACCCATAGCCTAGAGCGTGCGATAGGCAGAATTATCGGTGCTTTCGGCATGCTCGACGATCATCTTCACGATATGGCGCAGGACGGGGTCGCCCGGCCATTCCCGACGCATCAGCCAGACAAACAGATCCTGGTCTTCTTCATCAATCAGTTGCTGAAAGGCACGCTGATCACCCTCCTCCAGTTGGTCGTAACGCTGTTCCAAAAAGGGGATTAACAGTAAATCCAGCTCCCACATACCTCGACGTGAGTGCCAGTAAAGCCGCTTGCGGGCGATAGCGGCTGGGGATGTGTCGTCGCTCAACGTTGGCCTCTCTTGGGAAAAAAGGAATGTGGGGTCAGTATACCTAAGCCACAGGGTCGCGCCAGGGCCTCGCTTGGCCTATGCTGATATTGATTGTAGTACCTTGTTTTATCTAAATTGTTTTATCTCCGATTGCGCAGTATGCTGAATGAGGTGACAGAAAGGCCGTATTGTTCGACCTTAAACGTCTGCAGGGAGCCAACCAATGACCAAATCTGAATTAATCGAACAAATTGCCATGCACCAGCCCGAGCTGTCGACCAAAGAAGTTGAGACCGCCGTTCGGATTATTCTTGACGACATGACCGACGCACTGGCGAATGGTGGGCGGGTGGAAATTCGTGGTTTTGGGAGTTTTTCACTTCATTACCGCGAGCCACGCACCGGTCGCAACCCGAAAACCGGCGAGCCCGTCGAGCTTGACGGGAAACACGTTCCTCATTTCAAGCCGGGCAAGGAATTACGCGAACAGGTCGATGCGAGCCGTGCATTGGGGTATTGACGTAGCAAGGCATCATTGCCGTTTGCCAGGCATTAAAAGCGGATTCATGCCGTCTTTAGGATGACGTCGGGCAGCGACTCGTACACAATGGCACTACCGTGAAAGCTACTGACTAGGAACTTCTCATGCGTTGGATAAAAGGGCTGATTCTGGCCATCATTTTGCTGGTCGTCCTGCTGGTGGGCATCTTGTTTGCAGTCAATAACCAGCAAGCCATTGCGCTGAACCTGATTTGGCTGGAGCTACCCGCCGTCTCGTTATCCGTCTGGCTATTGGCAACGTTAACGTTTGGCGTACTGATGGGCATGCTGGCCATGCTTGGTGTGTATATTCGCCTCAAAGCCAGGTTGGCACGCAGCGAACGGCAGAACAAACAACAAGGCAAGGAACTCGACCAGCTACGCACGCAGGAGTTTAAGGAACTGGCTTAAATGCTGGACATATCGCTGCTGGGCGTTTTATTCGTCGCTATTGCGATTGGCTACGGGCTCGGGTTTCGCCAAGCATCCCGGCGGTCACGCGAGCGTTCGGGTTCTTCCCACAGTGGTCTCTCCCGGGATTACTTTGTCGGGCTCAACTATCTGCTCAACGAGCAGCCTGATGAGGCCATCAATACCTTCATCAATGCCCTGGATGTCAATAGCGATACGGTTGAGACCCACATTACGCTGGGTCGGTTATTTCGCTCGCGGGGCGAAGCCGACAAAGCGGTCAGCATTCACCAGAATCTTCTGGCGCGCCCGGCACTTTCCGATGCCACAAACGCGAAAGTTCAACTGGAGCTCGCACGTGACTTTGTGGCGCTGGGTGTCCATGACCGGGCACAGCGGCTGCTCAGGACGCTGCTCGATCAGGACCACGACAGTGAGTTGCGCTACCCTGCCAAGCGGCTACTGATCGATCTGTTAGAGCGCGAAAAGGACTGGCAAGGCGCCTTGGACACTGCCGCACCGTTGGTTAAACAGCATCCCAATATCCGCCGTGCAGCGGCCCACTGGCAGTGCGAACTGGCCGAGATCGAGACCGCCAATGCCAGCCGCGCGCTTGCCAAGCGCCATTTGAAAAAAGCCCTGCAGCTTGACGCCCAGTGCGTCCGCGCCAACCTGTTGCTTGCCGGGCTTGAAATGGAAAATGCCCACTATCCGCAGGCAATCGGCTACTTGACGCGCATTCTTGATCAGGACAGCGCCCACCTTCCCACCATGCTGCCGGCGTTGAAGCGCGCCTACCTGCGCAATAACGATGAGGCCGGACTGGAAACCCACCTCCGCCAGCTGATTACCATCGTGCCCTACACCAGCTTGATCATCGAACTGGGAGAACTGATCCATCATCGGGATGGGGTCGATGCCGCGATTGGCGTTACCGGCGAACTACTCAGCCAGGCCCCCAGCTTGCGGGGACTCAACTATCTGGTTGATCTATATATCGAGAGCCAGCGCCTGCAGGGTAGAGACGAACCTGACACGCGGCTGGTGCTGCTCAAGCATCACACCGAAGCCCTGCTGAAAGATCGTCCCCGCCACCGCTGCCAACGCTGCGGCTTTACCAGCGATGCCCTGCAATGGCAGTGCCCCACTTGCCGTTACTGGGGCACAATCAAACCGATTATCGGAGTCGAGGGCGAATAACGGCTCTCTATACCAACTCTTGCTCGATAGCTTTCAGCGCGTCCATGGGATGTTCTGCCTGGGTAACCGGCCGCCCGACGACCAAGTGCGTGCTACCCGCCTGCATCGCGTCCCGGGGCGTCATGATCCGCTGCTGGTCATTGGCCGCAGCGAAAGCAGGTCGAATGCCTGGCGTCACTTTCAAGAACTCGTCACCACATAGCGACGCCAGTTGCGTCGCTTCCTGAGCCGAACACACGACGCCATGCAAGCCACTTTGCTTGGCGAGCTGAGCCAGTCGCGTCACCTGGTCGCTAACTGCTGAAAACACCCCGACATCCTCCAGATCACTGACCTGCATGCTGGTCAGGACCGTTACGGCAATCAGGTGGGTGGTGAGGCGCTGTTGCGCCAGACGCGCTGCGGCAGCTTCCATCATTGCCCGACCGCCGCTGGCATGCAGGTTGACCATCCAGACGCCCTGCTCTGCTGCCGCTTCTACTGCGCTGGCCACCGTATTGGGAATGTCATGAAATTTAAGGTCCAGAAATACCTCAAAGCCACGCCCGTGCAATGCTTCCAGCACGGCCGGGCCGCTGCGGGTAAATAGCTCTTTACCGACCTTGAGCCGACACCGGGACGGATCCAACTGATCGGCCATGCATAGCGCCGCGTCCAGCGAAGGGTAATCGAGTGCGATAATCAGCGGTGATTCAGTGACAGCCATTCCAAGCTCCCCAAGTGTTTCGGCGCATTATATCAGTCCCTTCGGTTTGCTATGTAAGCCTTTTGCCATGCCTGTATAGCAAAAGGCTTACATAACCTATGGCTAATTTCTGACAGCATCCTTCTGTCATCCCGTTATGGTGAAAGAGCGGGGCTTCCCCGCTCACGATGGGACTTATAACCACCATTAGAACTGAAAACGCCATAAAGGGGCTTACGATGAAGCTATCACTGAAAGGATTATTCGCCGCATTACTCTTCAGCGTCGGCATTGGGGTTGCCAGCAGCGGCTTGGCTCAGGACATTGCGCCGATCAACGTCAACAGCGCCGACCCCGAATTACTCGATGAGCTGCCGGGTATCGGCCCCAGCCGAGCCGCAGCCATCATCGAAGAGCGTGAGGCAAACGGCGACTTCGAAAATATCGATGACCTGACCCGCGTCAGCGGTATTGGACCGGCAACGGTTGACCGAATTCGCGATCAGGTAGCCGTTGAAGACTAAGATGACACCGCTAAACATCGCCCGATTACGCCAGGGAATCGGGCGATTCGTCGTTTACGGCGTCATTTCCCATAGCGTCATGAAGCGGTTAACCGGCATGGACGCAAGCAATGCATGGTCTTCGCAGGCCTGGAGTATCTGCTCGCAGCGATGCCCGGGAAACCGCGTGGCAAGGTGGCGCTGAAACTTCTCGAGCAACAGCGGCATGCCTTCGCCGCGACGCCGCCGATGCCCCAGCGGGTATTCCACAGCGACCTTTTCCGTCGCCGTCCCATCATCAAAAAACACCTGTACGGCATTGGCAATCGAGCGCTTTTCAGGATCCAGGTAGGCGTTTGAATAATCAGGGTTCTCTTCCACCACCATCTTTTCGCGCAGCTGATCAATCAGCGGGTGCGCGGCATGAAAGTCATCTTCATAGTGATCAGCGGTTAATGCCCCCTGCATCAGCGGGACGGCCACCATGTACTGCAGGCAGTGGTCGCGGTCGGCAGGGTTGGCGAGTTGGCCGGTTTTGGAAATGATTCGAATGGCCGCTTCGTGCGTCGTGATCACAATGCGCTCGATGGACGCCAGGCGATCTTTGATCTGCGGGTGCAGCGTCACCGCCGCCTCGCAGGCGGTCTGGGCATGAAACTCAGCAGGGAACGCCACCTTGAAGAGAATATTTTCCATCACGTAGCAGCCCAGCTCACGCTGGAAGCGCAGTCGACGCTCGCCTTCGGGCTTAAGACTGAGGTCTTTATTGCTATTGCTATGGCTGAAGGCGATGTCGTAAAACCCCCATTGCGGCGCCGTCAATGCACTGGGAATGCCCATTTCGCCGCGCATGGCGATATCCGCCAGACGCACGGCCCGCGAAGTGGCATCGCCTGCCGCCCAGCTTTTACGGGAACCGGCATTGGGGGCGTGACGATAGGTGCGCAGGCTCTGACCGTCTACCCAGGCATGGGAAAGCGCCGACAGCAACTGTTCACGGTCAGCGCCCATCAGCTTGGCGACCACGGCGGTGGAGGCCACTTTTACCAGCACCACATGGTCAAGGCCCACACGGTTGAAACTGTTTTCCAGCGCCAGCACGCCCTGAATTTCATGGGCCATGACCATGGCGTGCAGCACATCCTCCATTATCAGCGGCGCAGCACCTTCAGCCACTCGTTTCTGGGAAAGATGGTCGGCAACGGCAAGAATCGCGCCCAGGTTGTCAGAGGGGTGTCCCCACTCAGCGGCAAGCCAGGTATCGTTGTAATCGAGCCAGCGCACCATGGCACCAATGTCCCAGGCTGCCTTGACGGGATCCAGCCGTAGCGAGGTGCCCGGCACGCGAGCGCCATGCGGCACTGTCGTCCCCTCGACCAAGGGGCCAAGGTGTTTGGCACACGCCGGGAAACGCAATGCCAGCAACCCGCAACCCAGCGTATCCATCAAACAGTAGCGCGCCGTGGTCAGCGCCTCCTCGGAAGGGGCACGAAAGTTGAGAACGTAGTCGGCCAGTGTTTGCAGTTCAGGGTCATAGTCAGGACGGTCATTAACGTCGGCGGTATGCATGTCTTATCCCCCTACTGGTTCAGCGTATCCCCCGGAACGCGCACGCTGCCTTCCATCAATACGCGCGCGCTGCGACTCATGACAGCTTTGTCTATTTGCCAGCGCCCGTCCACCAGACTTGCCTGAGCCCCCACCCGCAGACTGCCCGAGGGATGGCCAAAGGTGACCGCATCGCGTTCGCCGCCTCCCGCCGCCTCGTTGACCAGGGTGCCTTTAATTGCCGCCGCCGCGGCGATCGCGACAGCGGCGGTGCCCATCATGGCATGGTGGAGTTTCCCCATGGAGAGCGCCCGCACCAGCAGGTCGATATCACAGGCGTCAATCGTTTTACCGCTCGACGCCGTATACCCCGCCGGTGGCGCGACGAACGCCACTTTAGGCGTGTGCTGGCGGCTGGCCGCTTCATCCGGGTGTTTAATCAGCCCCATGCGGACGGCGCCATGAGCGCGGATGGTCTCAAACATCGAAAGCGCCTTGCTATCGCCATTGATCGCCTCTTGAAGCTCGGTACCGGCATACCCAATGTCGGCGGCGTTGATAAACACCGTGGGAATACCGGCGTTGATCAGGGTGGCTTTGAGCGTGCCTACCCCCGGCACCTCCAGGTCATCGACAAGGTTGCCGGTTGGGAAAATGGCCCCTTCGCCATCGGCCGGATCCATGAAGGCCACTGGA
The DNA here is from genome assembly GCF_900111305.1 of Vreelandella subterranea. Lineage (GTDB taxonomy): Bacteria > Pseudomonadota > Gammaproteobacteria > Pseudomonadales > Halomonadaceae > Vreelandella > Vreelandella subterranea. Next base: position 221,588 of record NZ_FOGS01000007.1, on the reverse strand, counting down.
ATCTCGGCAGCGGGAAAGGTGACCCCATCGAGCTCAAAGTCGCCGGTTTCCTGTACTTCGCCGTTGGTCACCGGCACCCGCGAGATAATCGTCTTCTGGATATTGACCTGCCAGATACGCACCTCGACCACGCCGTTTTCAGGGATCCGCTCAGGATCGACAAGGCCATGGGTAATCGCAAAGGGGCCCACCGCCGCCGAAAGATTGCCGCAGTTACCGCTCCAGTCGACAAACGGCTTGTCGATAGCGACCTGGCCGAAGAGGTAATCCACATCGTGCTCGGGCGATTCACTTTTCGACAGAATCACCGTTTTACTGGTGCTGGACGTTGCCCCGCCCATACCGTCGATTTGTTTCTCGTAGGGGTCGGGGCTGCCGATCATTCTTAGCAACAGCCTGTCCCGCGCCTTGCCGGGCTGCCGGGCGGCACCGGGCAAGTCATCGAGTTTAAAAAACACACCCTTGCTGGTCCCGCCACGCATATAGGTGGCGGGGATCTTGAGTTGCGGCGCATGAGCCATGACGTTGCTCCCCGGCTAGGCGGCAGTGGATTCGAGAAAGTCCTGCGCAAAGCGCTGCAGGACACCGCCAGCGGTATAAATCGACACCTCCTCGGCGGTATCCAGACGGCAAATCACCGGCACGCGTTCGGTACTGCCACTCTGACGATGGATCACCAGCGTGAGCGTGGCGCCCGGCTGCGGGGTGCCCTCCACGTCGTAAATTTCGGTGCCGTCCAGCGCCAGCGTATGCCGCGTAGTGCCCTCTTCAAACTGCAGCGGCATTACGCCCATACCGATAAGGTTGGTGCGGTGGATACGCTCGAACCCCTCGGCAACAATGGTTTCGACCCCGGCCAGCGCAACGCCCTTGGCAGCCCAGTCGCGGGAAGACCCCTGGCCGTAGTCGGCGCCCGCAATAATGATCAGCGGCTGCTTGCGGGCCATGTAGGTTTCAATGGCTTCCCACATCCGGGTCACCTTGCCTTCTGGCTCAATCCGGGCAAGCGATCCTTGCACCCCATTACCCTGCTCATCTTGGACCATTTCATTGAACAGCTTGGGATTCGCCAATGTGGCACGCTGAGCGGTCAAATGATCGCCCCGGTGGGTCGCGTAGGAATTGAAGTCCTCCTCCGGCAACCCCATCTTGTCCAGATATTCACCCGCCGCGCTGTTCAGCTGAATTGCGTTGGAGGGCGACAGATGGTCGGTGGTGATGTTGTCCGGCAGAATGGCGAGCGGCCGCATCCCCTTCAAGCCCCGCTCTTTGGCCATGTTGCCCTCCCAATAGGGGGGACGACGAATATAGGTACTCTGGGGACGCCATTCATAAAGCGGGCTGACCTGGGTGCGCGCGCTCTTCTGCAGGTCGAACATCGGGATATACGTATCGCGAAACTGCTCGGGTTTTACCGACGATTTCACAATGGCGTCGATCTCGCTGTCGTCGGGCCAGATATCCTTGAGGGTGACCGGGTTGCCCTGGGCATCGTGTCCCAGAATATCCTTTTCGATATCAAAGCGGATCGTCCCCGCGATGGCGTAAGCCACCACCAGCGGTGGCGAGGCCAGAAAGGCCTGCTTGGCGTGGGGGTGAATACGCCCGTCAAAGTTGCGGTTACCGGACAGGACGGCCGTGGCGTAAAGATCCCGGTCAATAATCTCTTCCTGAATCTTCGGGTCCAGTGCACCGGACATGCCGTTGCAGGTGGTGCACGCATAGGCCACCACGCCAAAGCCCAGGTCTTCCAGCTCGCTCATCAAACCGGCTTCTTCCAGGTACATCTTGACGGTTTTCGAGCCCGGTGCCAGCGACGACTTGACCCAGGGCTTGCGGGTCAGACCGAGCTTGTTGGCATTGCGGGCAATCAGGCCCGCCGCCACCATGTTGCGCGGGTTGGAGGTATTGGTGCAGCTGGTGATTGCCGCGATGATCACCGCGCCGTCCGGCATTCGGCCCGCCTCTTCTTCAGCGCGGGCTTTATCCATATTCCCCGCGATGCCGCTCCTGGCAAGCTCGGAGGTCGGCAGGTGGGCATGGGGGTTGGAAGGCCCCGCCAAGGTGCGCGTCACGCTGGATAAGTCAAAGCGCAGCACCCGCTCATATTCGGCGCTTTTCAAGCTGTCAGCCCAGAGACCGGTATGCCTGGCGTAGGCCTCGACCAGGGCCACCTGCTCGTCCTCACGCCCGGTGAGCTTGAGGTAGTCGATGGTCTGGCTGTCGATGTAAAACATGGCGGCCGTGGCGCCGTACTCGGGGGTCATGTTGGAAATGGTGGCACGGTCACCCACGGTCAACGCATCGGCACCTTCACCGTAAAACTCCAGGTAGGCGCCGACCACGCGCTCGCTGCGCAGAAACTCGGTAATCGCCAGCACCATATCGGTGCCGGTCACGCCGGGCTGAAGCTTGCCGGTAAGTTCCACGCCGACGATATCTGGCAGACGCATCATTGAGGCGCGGCCGAGCATGACGCTCTCCGCCTCAAGCCCGCCCACCCCGACGGAAATCACGCCCAGCGCATCGGTCATCGGCGTATGGCTGTCGGTGCCCACACAGGTATCGGGAAAGGCCACGCCCTGCTGGACTTGCACCACGGGCGACATCTTTTCCAGATTGATCTGGTGCATGATGCCGTTGCCCGGCGGGATGACATCGACGTTCTCGAAGGCCATTTTCGTCCAGTTGATGAAGTGAAAACGGTCGTCGTTGCGCCGGTCTTCCACCTGGCGGTTTTTCTCGAAAGCATCTTTTTCAAAGCCAGCGTGCTCAACGGCCAACGAGTGGTCGACGATCAACTGCGTCGGCACCACCGGGTTGACCTTCGCCGGGTCACCGCCTTTATCGGCAATGGCATCGCGCAGGCCCGCCAGGTCGACCAGCGCGGTCTGGCCGAGAATATCGTGGCAAACGACCCGCGCCGGGTACCAGGGAAAGTCCAGGTCGCGCTTGCGCTCAATCAGCTGCTTGAGAGCGTCGGTAAGCAACGCCGGGTCGCAACGGCGCACCAGTTGTTCCGCCAATACCCGCGAGGTAAAGGGTAGCGTTGCGTAAGCGCCAGGCTGGATATCCTCCACGGCTTGGTGCGCGTCGAAAAAATCCATTGCCACCCCGTCCAGCGTCACGCCCGGCAGCGGCTTGCGATAGTCAGTATTCATGGTCGCCTCACTTAGTCGCGCGCTTCGATGGGCACCCATTCGCTCTTTTCAGGGCCTGTATAGTCGGCGCTGGGGCGAATAATGCGGTTATTTTCACGCTGTTCGAACACGTGGGCGGCCCAGCCGGTAAGCCGGGACATCACAAAAATCGGCGTAAACAACTTGGTGGGGATGCCCATGAAGTGGTAGGCGCTGGCATGGAAGAAGTCGGCGTTGCAGAACAGCTTCTTCTCCCGCCACATGACCTCCTCGCAGCGCACCGAGACGGGATACAACACCGTGTCACCCACGTCGTCGGCGAGCTTTTTCGACCAGTGCTTGATGATCGCGTTGCGCGGGTCGGACTCGCGATAAATGGCATGGCCGAAGCCCATGATTTTTTCTTTGCGCGCCAGCATGCCGAGCATCTCGCGCTCGGCTTCTTCCGGGGATGACCAGTTCTCGATCATCGCCATCGCCGCTTCGTTGGCGCCACCGTGCAGCGGCCCACGCAGCGAGCCAATCGCCCCGGTCACGCAGGAATGCATGTCCGAAAGCGTCGAGGCACATACCCGAGCCGTGAAGGTGGACGCATTGAACTCGTGCTCGGCGTACAAAATCAGCGAGACGTTCATCACCCGGGCGTGCAATTCGGAAGCCGGTTCGCCGCGCAGCATATGCAGAAAGTGACCGCCCACCGAGGCATCGTCGGTCTCGGTATTGATGCGCACGCCATCGTGGCTGTAGCGGTACCAGTAGCAGATGATCGACGGCAGCACGGCCAGTAGACGGTCGGCCACGTCGTCCTGCTCTTCAAAGCTTTCTTCGGTTTCCAGGTTACCCAGCATGGATGTCCCCGTACGCATCACATCCATGGGGTGAGCGTCTTTGGGAATCTCCTCCAGCACATTTTTCAAGGCGCTTGGCAAACCGCGCAGGCTTTTCAGCTTGGCGATGTAGTCATCCAGCTCGGCCTGGTTGGGCAGCTTGCCCTTCAACAGCAGGTAGGCGACTTCTTCGAACTTGGCTTTTTCGGCCAGTTCCTTGATATCAAAGCCGCGGTAGGTTAGCCCTGATCCGGTTTTACCCACGGTACACAGCGCGGTGGAGCCTGCGCTCTGGCCACGAAGTCCCGCACTGTTTTGTGGTTTATCCGCCATGTCTTGTCTCCTGCTAGCGTGTCTTTTATCGGTTGTAAATTATTAAGCGTCTTTCTGCTCGGCAAATAGCGCGTCGAGCTTTTGCTCGAAGTCGTGGTAGTTCAAGAAGTCATAGAGCTCATCGCGGGTCTGCATGGTGTCCACCACGTCTTTCTGGTGGCCGTTGTCCAGAATGCTCTGGTAGACATGCAGCGCGGCGGCGTTCATCGCGCGGAAGGCGGATAACGGATACAGCACCATGCGGCAGCCGACGTCGCCCAACTCCTGCTGGGTGAACAGCGGCGTGGCGCCGAACTCGGTAATATTGGCAAGAATCGGCGCGTTGACCCGCTCGCAAAACGCCCGGTAGTCATCCAGGGTGTGCACCGCTTCGGCGAAGATGGCGTCAGCACCTGCCTCGATACAGGCATTGGCACGCTCGATGGCCGCGTCCAGCCCCTCCTTCTGGAACGCATCGGTGCGCGCAATCAGGTAAAAATCCGGGTCGAGCTTGGCATCGGAGGCAGCTTTGATGCGATCGACCATTTCCTGCTGGGAGACAATCGCCTTGTTGGGGCGATGCCCGCAGCGCTTCTGGGCCACCTGGTCCTCCAGATGCACCGCTGCCACCCCCGCACGCTGCATTTCCTTGACGGTACGCGCAATGTTGAACGCCCCGCCCCAACCGGTATCGATATCCACCAGCAAGGGCAGATCGGTAGCGCCGCAAATACGGTGAGCATCTTCCACCACGTCGTTCATGGTGGTCATGCCCAGGTCCGGCAGACCAAAAGAGGCATTCGCCACGCCGCCACCGGACAAATAAATCGCCTGATGCCCTATCCGCTCGGCCATCATCGCCGTGTAAGCGTTGATGGCGCCAAGAATCGGCAGGGGCCGATTCGCCTCAAGCGCCGCCCGAAAGCGGGCACCGGGTGTTGAACCTGACAAGCTTGAATGGGACATGGGCGTAGACTCCTTTGTAATCCGACACGGGTATACGGCGTTTTACCCCGAGTGCGTCGATGATTGTTGTTCAAGAATGGCGGCATAACGGTCGGCGACATTGGCGCGGGAGGCGCTGACGTGGCGGCGCATTAATAATTCGGCCAGTTCGGCGTCGCCGGCTTCGATGGCATCGACAATGCGGTGGTGTTCCACAAAAGCCCGCTGGGGGCGCGCGCCGCTGGCGCTGAACTGGGTGCGATAAAGACGCACGAGGTAGTAGAGATCGTCACACAGCAGGTTCATCAGCATCTTGTTATGACTGCCCTGCACAATACAGTAGTGAAAATCGAGATCGCCTTCGCGCTGATAGTAGGCTTCGCCACGCTTTAAGTCCGCCTGACCTTCATGAAGCGCCAGAACATCCCGCAAGCCCTGCACCTCTTCCGGCGACATGTGCTCGGCGGCAAGCCGCGCCGCCATGCTTTCCAGCGCCTCGCGCACGTCAAAAAGCTCAATCAGCTCTTTCATTGAGAGCTTGACGACCCGGGCCCCGACATGGGGAACCCGCTCGATTAGACGGTGTGCCTCCAGGCGGCGCATCGCTTCACGCAGCGGCCCTCGCGATATACCGTAGGTTTTCGATAACCCCGGTTCGGTAATCTTGCTCCCGGGGGCGAGCTCACCGCGAACGATGGCTTCCTGGAGCTGCTGGAAAACCCTCTCGGCCAGGGTGCGCACTTCCGGAGAAGCCGCATCATGATCCGATGAATCTTTATGTGTAGTCACGGCTGATAGCGTCATGATGAATTGTCGACAATTAGATAGTGGAGCAACTTTAGCCCTCCTAAAAACTACCGTCAACCTTGCTTATCGTTGGAACATATAGGCCTTTTGTCGTACGACTTAGGGCAACAAGGCTTTGCGATGTCAACAATCTGACGAAAAGCGGGGCACCGCTAACAACGATGTCCTGCATCATGCGATTAACGTGAGAAAGCCGTAGAGAAGGTCGACTGGTGTGATTGTTTAACGCCCTCTAAAATACACTGCCCCATTCGGCCAGGCGTTTGCTTCATGACATCGGCGTTAACACTGACGGCACTGCCCTACCTACCTGACCCGTTGGCGACGTTCGCGACACTTCGCCATCGCTCGGGCGCGGTATTGCTCGATAGCGGGCGCCCGCTGGCCAACGGGCGGTTTGACATCATGAGCAGTGATCCCCTGGCGACACTTGAAATCGACGCCAACGGCCAGTCGAGGATCGCGTCGGATCGACTCACTGCGCCCCTCGACTGGCCTGATGCATCTGCCCCCCAGCAGTGGCTGCTGGACCAGTTGCCTGTGCCATCACAAGACATGGGCGAGCTCCCCTTTGCGGGCGGGTTGATCGGTTACTGGGGGTATGACCTGGGCCGTGAGCAGCAGTCGATTGCCAGCCAGCAGCCGCGTGCCACCGATCTGCCCCAGGCCCGAATCGGGCTCTATGACTGGTGCATCACGCTTGACCACCACACCCAGCAGGCCTGGCTGGTCGCCACCGCCGAGCGCCGCAAAAAGGTCATGCGCTGGCTTGACCGTCCCGAGCCAGCGACGGCGCCGTTTTGCCTGACCGCGTCTTTTCAGGCGGAACTCAGCCGCGCTGATTACCATCAGCGCTTTCATGCTGTACAAGACTATATTCGCGCGGGCGACTGCTACCAGATCAACCTGGCCCAACGCTTTTCGGCGTCTTACCAGGGCGATGTGTGGCAAGCCTATTTACGCCTGCGCCGCGCCACCCCCACGCCTTTTTCAGGATTTATGGCGTGGCAGGATAAAGCAGTGCTTTCGCTCTCGCCGGAACGGTTCATTCGTAGCCATCAGGGCCAGGTGGAAACTCGCCCGATCAAGGGAACGCGCCCCCGCGGCATTACCCCTGAAGAGGACAAAGCACTCGCCGAGCAATTGCTCAATAGCCGTAAAGACCGGGCCGAAAATGTCATGATCGTTGACCTTTTGCGTAATGACCTGGGCCGTATCTGCCTGCCCGGCACGATCAGGGTTCCTCAGCTCTGTCACCTGGAGAGCTATCCCAACGTTCATCACCTGGTCAGTGTCATCCAGGGACAGCTCCCCGACCCGCGTGCCGCCCTGGCGCTTCTCGCCGCTGCGTTTCCCGGCGGGTCGATTACCGGCGCACCCAAAATTCGTGCCATGCAGATCATCGATGAGCTGGAACCCTGCCAACGAAGCATTTACTGCGGCAGCCTCGGGTATGTCGACGTGCGGGGAAGCATGGACACCTCGATTGCCATTCGCACAGTGGTGGCCGATGCCGGTCGGCTTCACGTATGGGGCGGTGGCGGACTGGTAGCCGACTCCAACGTCGATGAGGAATACACCGAGACGCTGGACAAGATTCGCCATTTGATTAAAGCTCTGGAATAAGAAAGGATAATTCATATATCAAGAAGGAATATAAAAGCCAAACCAAACGGTATTGGGGCCACCTGCCTGCTCTTTGGTAGTCTAGCGACAGGATCTTTCCGACGATAAGGAGGCAGCATGTCCTCAGAACTTGACGTGATCAACAACGACTTTGCCAACAACCCTCAAGGATTAATCGAGTGGGCGATGGCGCAGGGCACACAACCTATCTGCACCACCAATTTCCGCCCGTTCGAAGCGGTGATTCTGCACTTGGTGACGCAGGTGCGCCCCGATATCCCCATCGTATGGATGGACAGTGGCTACAACACCGAGGCGACCTACCAGTTCGCCGATGAGCTCATCAGGCAGCTTGATCTGAATATCGTCAGCTTCCTGCCCACGCGGACCCGCGCGCATCGCGAAGCGCTGGAAGGCCCCATGCCGGGTATTGATGACCCGCGCCACGATGCCTTTACCCAGGAAGTCAAAATCGAGCCTTTCGAACGTGCTCTGAGGGAAATGCAACCGGATGTATGGTTCACCGCCCTGCGGGCGGAAGACACCCCGGAACGTGCCAGGATGCAACCGGTCAGCCGCAATGCTGACGGCCTGCTGAAAGTCGCACCGCTGCTTCAGTGGACGGCCAAGGATATGTACCAATACCTGCAAGCCCACAACCTGCCCAACAACTTCGACTACTTTGACCCCACCAAGGTCGAGGAAAAGCGGGAATGCGGGCTGCATTTACAGCACTGATCCCACACTGCAGGTCAGCTTAATACTCCGGCAGGTCCAGATCGTCGAATAACGACTGCTCATGACGCGGGCCTGCAGTCAGCGCCTCCTCCACCCGGTCACGGGTCAGATGAGGCGCAAAGCGGGTCAGAAAATCGTACATGTAACCGCGCATGAAGGTGCCACGGCGAATACCAATCTTGGTTGTGGAACTTGCAAAAAGATGACGTGCGTCCAGCGCAACCAGATCATCGTCCAACCCCGGGTCAACGGCCATGTGCGCCACAATACCGACCCCCATGCCGAGCCGTACGTAGGTTTTGATCACATCGGCATCTGCCGCCGTGAGCACCACGTTCGGTATCAGTCCTTTGGCCTTGAACGCATCATCCAGTTGGGAACGCCCCGTGAAGCCAAACACATAGGTGACCAGCGGATGCTCCGCCAGCGCTTCCAGTGTCAACGGCGCCTGCAGATGGACCAGCGGATGGTCTTTGGGCACCAGAACACAGCGGTTCCAGCGATAGCAAGGCAGCAGAATAAGATCGGTAAACAGCTCCAGCGACTCGGTGGCAATGGCGAAGTCGGCCTGCCCCTCACTAACCATCTGGGCAATTTGCTTGGGCGTGCCCTGCTGCATATGCAGCGCCACATCGGGATACTTCTGGGTAAAAGCGCTGATAATGGGCGGCAGCGCATAGCGCGCCTGGGTATGGGTGGTGGCAATCGCCAGACTACCGCGCCGTTCGTCGCTGTGCTCCTGGGCCACATGCTTGATGTTCTCGGTCAACCGCAGCACTTGCCCGGCAAGATCAATGATCGACTGACCAGCAGGCGTCACACGGGTCAGGTGCTTACCACTACGCGCAAAAATCTCAACGCCCAGTTCGTCTTCCAACAGGCGAATTTGTTTGGAAATTCCAGGCTGCGAGGTGTAAAGACTTTGCGCGGTGGCCGAAACATTTAAATTGTGCCGATTCACTTCCCAAATGTAGCGAAGCTGCTGCAGTTTCATAGTGTCACCTAACCGGTCAATGCACGGATGATTGCGTTGAAACGGCAAGCGCTGACGTTGGCACTTGGCTCACACAACCATTATTAGAATAAAAAAAAACGCTATAATGCCTTTATAGTATAAAAAAACAGCCTTGGCAGCACCTATTACTTTTTACTATTTTATCGATTTCGTGCCGATCGCATTTGCCACACCCCGTTTCGCCCGCTAACATTTGCCGACTTGGCGCGATGAAATGCGCTATGCAATCGCGTGATGACCGTTGCTCCATTTGAGGCAACGAAACAGCAAGAGCAACGCAAACCGGAGAAGCAAATGGCTACTAATGTTGATGTTACTAACGCCAATTTTGAGCAAGAAGTCCTCAACGCCGAACAGCCAGTCCTACTGAAGTTCTGGGCCCCCTGGTGCGGCCCTTGCAAAGTCATGGCACCGGTGGTCGATGAAGTCGCCGACGAGCAAGGCGAAAACCTCAAGGTGGTCAGCGTCAACGTCGATGACGCCCCCGAGATTGCGGCAGAGCAAGGCGTTCGTGGCGTCCCCACCGTCATGCTGTTCAAAGCCGGCACCAAAGTGGCATCGCTGGTGGGCGCTCAATCAAAATCGCAGCTAACCCAGTTTATCGACCAGAACGCTTGACGTAACAAAACCGCCGACAGAGTCGGCGGTTTTGCTTATTCAGCTCAGTGCCGTCTCAACCAGGGTGGGCGGCGAGCATCCTGTTTACTGGTAGTTTCTCCTTTCCGATTCCCCGGCCCCAGCAAGTGCGCCATCCATCGCGTTTGCGGATGGCTGTCCAGGGCTATCTTGAGCGTCATGGTCAAAACGACCGACAGCAACATCCCGGCAACCCCAAATATCCACCCCCATACCACCAGCGATAAAAACGCCACGAAGGTGGAAAGCCCCAGCGCCTGACCCATGATCCGCGGCTCGACCAGGTTACCCAGCACGAAATTGATCCCCAGGTAAGCGGATGCCAGCAGCAATGCCTGCCAGACGCTCCCATCCTGAGAGACCAGCAGCAATAAAACAGGCGGGATCGCAGCAATCGCAGAACCGATGTTGGGAATGAAGTTGAGCGCAAAAGCCAGCACTCCCCAAAGCAGCGGGAACTCGACTCCCACCATCAGGCAAGACAGCCACACCAAAATACCCGTCGCCAGGCTGATCAACGTCTTTACGGCCAGGTAACGTTTCAACGTCAAGCTGAATTCGCTGAAACGCTTCAAACTCGGTGCCGGGTTTTCCAGGGCCCGCGATACCTTATCGCGGAAATTCAGCGTTTCGAACATCAGGAAAATAACCAGCAACGCGACAATGGTGCTTTGCATGAACAGGTTGCCAAGCTCTCCCAGCAAGGTTTGCATCCAAGATCCCTGGCCTTCCATTTCCAGCATCGAGCTTAGCCGGTCCGGGTCGATCGCCAGGCCGCGCGAGGCCAATGCATTCAATATATCCCAGTAGTGCTCGTAGAGGCGCGTTTCAATATCAGGCAGGGCTTGGATGAAGGTGCTGAAGCTGTTCACCACCAGCAGGCCAATCATCGACAAAAACACCAGCATGAACATCAAGGTGAGGAACACTGAAAGCCGTAAACTCAACCCGCAACGATTCAACCAATGCACGGGAGACGTGCATACCACAGCGATAAAAATGGCGAGCAGCAGGGGTACCAGCAGGTCCGCGCCCATTTTCATTCCCGCCATAATGACCACCAAAGCGGCCATGGCCAGCGTGGCATTCAATGGAATACTGCGGTAATCCTCATCCGACAACTTCGACATACACCTCCATCCCTATACAACATCGCCTTCTAAAACCAGAAGACAACGGAATTCAGCACCAAGCGTGCAAACTTCTAGCAACCACTATCAACCACACTGCCACGGCTGAACTTTCTTTAGCCTACCGCATTCAAAGCAGAGTCTAGTCTTACTCTTACTCCTCCGCCATGCGCCTGAGCGCACACGCATTTATAGGGATGTTGCCCATGAAATTTCGCTTGCCCTCTAAAACACCATTGCGCCAAAGCCTCGCCGTCAGTGCACTGCTTACCCTGATCAGCATTCCGATGGCCCAGGCAGCCCCCACACCGCCGAGCTTGCATGTCCAAGCTCAGTCCTTTGTTGAGGTCGCGCCTGACAAAGCCACCCTCAGTGCCCGCTTATGGGAAAAGACACCCGCGCTATCAAGCCTCGAAGACACCGACAGCGACGAATTGACCGCAGCGAGGGAGCGGCTTGAGCGCCGCGCCAGCGAGCTGATAAACACGATGGAAGATAGCGGCCTCGAGCGCGATGCGATCAGCGCTGGCTCCTTGAATATTTACCCTGAGCAGGTATCAGGTCCGCGTGGCAGTAATGGTGAGGGTGAAACGCTGCAGCGCACGCGGCTCGAACGCCCGGTCACCGTCGAACTGACGGATATCGGACAGCTTGGTGACGTGCTGGACGCCTTGATGGATGCAGGCGTGAACGCCCTGGACGGCGTGCAATTCGACCTGCAGGACCGTGACGCCGCCACCGACGAAGCGCTGGTCAAGGCCCTGGAGAAAGCCCGGCACAAGGCCGAGCTAATGGCCGATACGCTGGATACCGACCTCGGTCATGTTCAGCACATCGAAGAAACCCAGTCGCCCATCTTCCAACCCCGCATGATGTCAATGCGGGCAGAGAGCAGCACCAGTGCCGATACCGGCCATAGCCCCAGCAGCGAATATCGCCCCGGGACCATCCGCATAGAAGCAGGCGTTAACGTGGAATGGGCCCTTAAAGGACCAGACGCTCCCGCCCGCCCAGATAGCGACGTAGCGGCTCAGGAATAACCACCGAGCCATCCGCCTGCTGGTGGTTTTCAAGCACCGCCAGCAGGCAGCGCCCGACCGCCAGCCCCGAGCCGTTCAAGGTATGCAACAATTGAGGCTTTTTCGCATCCGGATGACGGAAGCGCGCCTGCATGCGCCGCGCCTGGAAATCCTCGCAGTTGGACACCGAGGAAATCTCGCGGTAGGTCTCCTGGCTGGGCAGCCATACTTCCAGGTCGTAGGTCTTGGCCGCGCCAAAGCCCATGTCACCGGTGCATAGCGTCACCACGCGATACGGCAGCTCGAGCGCCTGCAGGATCGCCTCCGCATGGCCGCGCATGTCCTCCAGCGCCTGGTAGCTGTGTTCCGGCTCGACAATCTGCACCATCTCGACCTTGTCGAACTGGTGCTGGCGAATCATGCCACGGGTATCGCGCCCATGTGAACCTGCCTCAGACCGGAAGCAAGGCGTATGCGCGGTGAGCTTCATGGGCAGCGCCGCCTGGTCGACGATCTCATCGCGCACAAAGTTGGTCAGCGGCACTTCCGAGGTGGGAATCAGGTGATAGTCACGCTCATCGTCCAGGCGGAACAGGTCCTCGCCAAACTTGGGCAACTGACCGGTACCAACCAGCGACTCCCGGTTGACCATGTAGGGCACATAACACTCTTCGTAGCCGTGCTGTTCGGTTTGGGTGTCCAGCATGAACTGCGCCAGTGCGCGATGCAGGCGCGCTACCGGCCCGCGCATCACTGCAAAGCGTGCGCCGGTGATCTTGGAAGCCAAATCAAAATCGAGATAGCCTGACTGCTTGCCCAGATCGACGTGATCCAGCACCTCGAAATCAAAGGCGCGAGGCGTGCCCCAACGGTGCAGCTCGACGTTATCGTCTTCGCTTTTGCCTTCCGGCACGCTGTCATGGGGGATATTGGGAATCCCGCTGACCGCATCGTCCCACTCGGCCTGAACCGCCGCCAGTTGCTGCTTCGCGGCGTCCAGGCGCTCGCCCAGGTCACTGACCTCGTCCAGCAGCGGTTGAATATCCTCGCCGTTGGCCTTGGCCTTGCCAATCGCCTTGGAACGGGTGTTGCGCTCGTTCTGCAGTTGCTCCGTCTGGGTTTGCAGCTCGCGACGGCGCGATTCCAGCGCCTGCAGTCCCTGTTTATCCAACACAAAGCCCCGGCGGGCCAGTTGTTGCGCCAGCGCATCAAGATCACCGCGCAGCAGTTTCGGATCGAGCATGAGGTATCCCTTGGCCTGAATTCAGTAAACCACGGCGCAAAACGCCGACAACAAAGGCAACTATTGTAGGCAAAAGCGCGTGCGGGGGCTATGGGTGCCTAGGAGAGGAACTTGAAAAGGGAATAGCCCGCGTCATGTTAAGTCTTTTGTGCTAACATTTGTACACACACAAACAGGATGGGCAGTCACCATGGAAACCAGAATACAGTTTCGGGTTGATGAAGAGACAAAACGCTTGAGCCAGCAAATGGCTGAGAGCCAGGGCCGTACATTAAGTGATGCCTGCCGCGAATTCACCGAGCAATTGGCCGAGCAGCAACGCAAGGCGTTATCTCACGATGCATGGTTAACCCAGCAAATAAATCTAGCCTTCGAGAAGCTCGATGATGGCAAGGCTTCCTTTATTGATCACGAAAGTGCAAAGGCACAAATGGCTGAACGCAAGGCCAACATTCGGGGTCGGGCAAACAAATGATCTTGTGGGAAGAAGAGGCTCTGAATGACCGCGGGAAGATCTTCGAATTTCTTTACGACGTCAATCCTGCCGTCGCTGAGAAAACCGACGATATCATTGAAGCGAAAGCTGAGAGCCTACTTGATCAGCCATTGATGGGTGTCCAGCGGGATGGCATTCCAGGCAGATTGCTTATCATCCCGGAGATTTCGATGATTATTTCCTACTGGGTCGATCATTCCTCGATTCATATCATGCGGGTACTTCACCAAAAGCAGAAGTTTCCAAGCGACTGATTTTTTCGTAACTGTACACCTGGAAACGGTTCACTCACTACCCGGCTCCCCTCAGTTCACCTACCTTTAGAAGTTGAGATTCTCAACGTTTCTCGGCAACCTGATGATGATTGAAATTTCATCGCCCATTTCTTGCCGAGTTCCAACACCATGCCTACCGCTTTTGAACAAACACTAGATGCCATTGATGCGCTGCATGCCCAGGACCCGCGCTCCACGACGCTTGACGATGGCACCACCATGCCCCAGGAGCTGGCTTATGCCCAGCGCATGAGCAAGTGGCTTGAGCACGTATACGATTCGCCCGGCGAGTTGTTGCAGTTGGCAGTGCGGGCCCAGCATTTGCAGCGCTGGCAGGTGCCCCGGGAAGACTACGACAAAGGCCGGGTGGGCTATTTGACCTGGCGGCGCGACCAGGGCAAGCGTGCAGGCGAGACCACGGCCCAGCTGATGGAGGAAGCCGGGTACAGCGCCGAGGACGCCAAACGCGTCGCGGCAATGATCGGCAAGAAAGGTCTGGGGCGTGATCCTGAGGTGCAGGCGCTGGAAGACTGCGCCTGCCTGGTGTTCCTGGAAAACTACTTCGCCGATTTCTCGCGCAAGGTCGAGCACGACCATATGGTGCGCATTGTGCAGATGACCTGGCGTAAAATGTCCCCGCGGGCCCACGAGCTGGCGTTGGCGCTGCCCATGTCCGAATCATCCACCGCGCTCGTCAAGGAAGCACTGGGCGAGGCATAACGCCGCCGCCCAGGTGCAGGCCGTCGGCCACTGCGGTAAAGTAGTCGCCTTCTCTTCATCCGCTTTCAGCAGTGACGGCTTGCTCAATTATGATTGCATCTCTGGATTCGCGTACCGCACCCCTCGAACGCCTGGGCACTCACTATGTGCGCTTTCTCGAGGCGCTGAAAACGCGCGGTTTTGAAGGCGAGATCGCGCCGGATTACGCCAACCGCACGGTACTGGCCACAGATAACTCGATTTACCAGCGCCTGCCCCAGGCCGCGGTCTTTCCCAGGCACGCCGAAGACCTGGAGCGGCTGGCCAAGCTGGCGGGCGAAGTCCCCCATCGCGATATCGTGCTCACGCCCCGGGGCGGCGGCACCGGCACCAACGGCCAGTCGCTGACCGATGGCATCGTGGTGGATGTTTCCCGCCACATGAACCGGATTATCGAGATCGACGTGGAGAATCGCCGGGTGCGCGTCCAGGCAGGCGTGGTCAAAGACCAGCTCAACGCGGCACTCAAGCCTCACGGACTGTTTTTCGCGCCAGAGCTGTCGACCTCCAACCGCGCGACGATCGGCGGCATGATATCCACCGATGCCAGCGGCCAGGGCAGCTGCGAGTACGGCAAGACCCGCGACCATGTGCTCGAGCTCGACACGGTGTTGCTGGGGGGGAAGCACTTGCACAGCCGCCCGCTGAGCGTTGAAGAAGAAACCGCGGAATGCCAGCAAGATGGCATCCTCGGCCGGGTCCATTCCACCGCCGCCGAGATTATCGACCAGCAGCGCGAACTGATCGAGACCACCTTTCCCCCGCTCAATCGCTGCCTGACCGGCTACGACCTGGCTCACCTGCGGGAGCAGGACGGCCAGCTCAACCTCAACAGCCTGCTGTGCGGGTCGGAAGGCTCGCTTGGGTTTCTGAACGAAGCCGTATTGAATGTCCTGCCGATTCCCAAGCACTCGACGTTAGTGAACGTTCGCTACGCCGGTTTTATGGAGGCTCTGCGGGATGCCAAGGCGCTGATGGGATCAAGTGCTCGCCCCACGTCCATCGAAACCATCGACGACACCGTGCTGCAACTCGCCATGGACGACTTCGTCTGGAGCAGCGTGGCCGAGTTTTTCCCGGCCGGGGACACCGCCATTCGCGGCATTAACCTGGTCGAGTTCAACGACGACGACCCCGATGCGCTGGCCCGGCGGGTTCGCGCATTCACCGAGCATTTGCGCCACGATGCCAGCGTCGAGCGGCTGGGCTATACCCTGGCCGAAGGCCGCGGGCAGATCCAGACCGTCTACGGCATGCGCAAGCGCTCGGTGGGGCTATTGGGCAACGTGCAGGGCGAGAAGCGCCCGCTGCCGTTTGTGGAAGACACCGCCGTGCCGCCGGAGCACCTGGCTGATTATATTGCCGAGTTTCGCGGCGCACTGGATGCCCGGGGGCTCGCCTACGGCATGTTTGGCCACGTGGATGCCGGGGTGCTCCACGTTCGCCCCTCGCTGGATATGAAAGACCCGGCTCAGGAGGCGCTGATTCGGGAGATTTCCGACGAGGTGGTCGCCCTTACCCAGAAATACGGGGGGCTTCTATGGGGTGAGCATGGCAAGGGCATACGCTCCGAGTACGGCCCCAAGTTTTTCGGCAAGCTCTATCCCAGCCTGCAGCGGGTCAAGGCCGCCTTTGATCCCTATAACCAACTCAACCCCGGCAAGATTGCCTCGCCCTCGGACAAGGGCGAGCTGATTGCCCGGGAGCACGACCCGGAGCTGCTCGCCATTGACGGCGTGCCAATGCGCGGCCAGCTTGACCGCACCATCGACGAGCGGGCCTGGCAGGCCTACGACGCCGCGGTCTACTGCAACGGCAATGGCGCCTGCTACAACTACGATGTCGATGACCCCATGTGCCCGTCCTGGAAGGCCACCCGCGATCGCCGCCACTCGCCCAAAGGCCGTGCCAGCCTGATACGCGAATGGCTGCGCCTGCAGTCCCAGGCAGGAATCGACGTGGTGGAGGAGTCGCGCCAGAACAAAGCCGAGGGCGGCTGGGGCTTTATCAAGCACTTCCCGCGGCGGGTGGTCAACACGCTGAGCCGCAAGCAGCATCACGACTATTCTCACCAGGTTTATGACGCCATGGCCGGTTGCCTGGCCTGCAAATCCTGCGCGGGGCAGTGCCCCGTCAAGGTCAACGTGCCGCAGTTCCGCTCGCAGTTTCTGGAGGTCTACCACGGCCGCTACCTGCGCCCGCTGCGTGACTACGTCATCGGCGGTACCGAATGGATGCTGCCTGCCTTTGCCAAGGCGGCGCCGCTGTATAACGCCGTGATTGGCCAGCGCTGGGTCGAGCAGCTGATGCGCGAAGGCATCGGCATCAGCGACTCACCCGCGCTTTCTCGCGCCAGCCTGAAGAAAAAGCTGCGTGCCTGGGGCGTGGCGGAAGCCACGCCGACCTCACTGGCCCTGCTCACGGAACAGCAGCGCGCCAACAGCGTGATCATCGTCCAGGATGCGTTTACCAGCCACTTTGAAGCCAAGCTGGTGATGGATATTGTCGAGCTGTTGTCACGCCTCAACCTGCAGGTCTTCGTGATGCCTTATTCGGCCAACGGCAAACCGCTGCATGTGCAGGGTTTTCTGGGGGCGTTTGAGCGCACGGCGCAGAAACAGGCCGAGCGGCTGCGCACACTGGTGCACTTTGATATTCCCCTGGTGGGTATCGACCCGGCGATGACCCTCACCTATCGCCAGGAGTATGTCAAAGCGCTGGGCAATGAAGCCGTGCCGGAAGTGCTGATGCTGCAGGAATGGCTGGCCACCCGGCTCAACACCCTGGCGACCCGCCCGCTGGAGGTGAGTGATCCGGGCTTCAAGCTGCTTTCACATTGCACCGAAAGCACCAATGCGCCGGGTAGCCCCAAGGCATGGCAACAGGTGTTTGCCGCTTTTGGGTTGGAGCTAGAGCTGATCAGCACCGGGTGCTGCGGCATGTCCGGCACCTACGGCCATGAAACCCGTAATACTGCCACCTCCAGAACCATTTACGCTCAGTCCTGGCAACCCCAGGTAGACGCCGATGAAAACGCAGGCAAGCTCCTGGCCACCGGATACTCCTGCCGCAGCCAGGTAAAGCGCTATTCCGCCAAAACGCTCGAGCACCCCCTTCAAGCGCTGCTGAGCGCCCTCAAACGCGGATAACGTTGATCTGACCAACGCCAGCAGACCGTTCTATTATGGCATGCTGGCGCATTAGTCGAGTTCAATGGTGGGCTACCTTGCGACGATTTCGGCCTATCGGCCAAACAGTCAAGGCATGTGCAGCGGCACTGACCTTGCTGATGACCACAGGAGGCGCGGCCACGGCTCAGCAAGCACGGGTGGAAACCCAGCGCGCCGAGACCACCCCGCGTATCGAGATGCTCCGTTTGAACGGTAGCGTCAGCGCTCCACGCACGTCGCAGCTCTCAAGCGCCGAGTCAGGCCTGGTAAGCACGTTACACGTGGACCTGGGAGCGCGGGTCCGCCAGGGTGAGCGCTTGTTGACCCTGGATAGCCGAGAGGCTGAACTTGAACGCCAACGTACCCAGGCCAATGTTGACCAGGCCCGTGCCCAGCGCGATGACGCCCAGCGACGCTTGAACGAAGCCAATCAGCTGGCAGCACAGCGGAATATAGCGGCCAGCGAACAGCGTCAGCGGCAAACCGCTCTGGCCGCCGCCGAGGCGACCCTGACCGCTCAGCAGGCCGAGCTCGCGCTTTGGGCGCTACGCATCACCCGCCACGCGATAACGGCGCCGTTTGATGCGCTGATCACCCAGCGGGACATTCAACTCGGCGAGTGGGTCTCCCCCGGCGACACCTTGATGACACTGGTTGATGTCGACGCCTTGACGGTTGATTTCCCGGTGCCCTTCTCTGCCTACGCGCAAATGGACAACGCCACCCTCGAGATGCGTTTGGAAGGCGACGACCAGTGGTATGCTGTCCAGCCCCAGGCACAGGTACCTCAGGACACCAGCGGCCGCCAATTCCTGCTGCGCGCTGACCCCGGCGACGCACTCGCACTGCTGCCCGGCATGGCCGTTGAGGGTCGCCTGCGAATCGAGGGAGAGCCCGGCCCCAGCGTTCCCCGCGATGCATTGATCCGCCGCCCGGATGGCAGCGTCAGTGTCTGGCTGGCCCGTCAGCAGGACGACGAGTGGCGTGCCGTTGAGCAGCGCGTCGACATCGGCAGCGGCTTTGAGGGCGATGTTGCCGTTCATGAAGGTGTCGAGGTCGGCGACCGGGTGATCGTGGTGGGTAATGAACGCCTCGAACAGGATCAGGTACTGACCCTGAGCGACGACGAGGAGTAACGCCCACGCATGTTTGCCGCCATTATCCGCCACGGTATTCTGGTCAGCGTGGTCACGCTGATTCTGTTGATTGTGGGCATCGCTGCCATCTGGCGGATCCCCGTGCAGATGATTCCCGACCTGGAAACCCGGGTGATTGGCGTCGAGACCCAGTGGGCGGGCGCCAACCCGCAGGACATCGAAAAAGATATCCTCATCGAGCAGGAAGAATACCTGCGTAACGTGCCCAACCTGCAGCGCATGGAGTCCACCGCCAGCAGTGGCAGCGCCGAAGTCGAGCTGGAATTTCCCTTTGGCGTCGACCTCACTGAAACCCTGATCCGGGTCAATAATGCCCTCAGCCAGGTGCCCGCCTACCCCAACAACGTCGACCAGCCGCGCATCGTCGCCAACTCGTTTTCGGCCAACGCCTTCATGTATTTCAATGTCGGCCCACGCGAAGGCAACCCTCGCCAGCTCGATATGCCCGCCATGCGTGATTATCTGGAAGATAACCTGCGCCCGCGCATGGAAGGCGTCAACGGGGTGTCGGAAGTCAACGTGTCCGGCGGTGCCGAACGCCAGATGCAACTGCTGCTCGACCCGGACGCCCTCGCCGCCCGCAATCTGAGTATCAGCGATATTCAAAGCGCGCTGGAAGAACGCAACCAGGATGTATCCGGCGGTAACCTGGAAAGTGGCAAGCGTCGTTATTTGCTGCGCACCGTGGGGCGCTTTGAAGACGTGCAAAGCCTTGAAGCGCTGATCCTCAGGCGCCAGGGCGATGAAATCATTCGCCTCGGTGATGTCGCTGACGTACAGCAATCCTACGCTGAACTCACGTCACGATCGTATAACGCCGCTGGGGAGCCGGTGCTCAGCGTCCAGGTCCGCCGAGAGCCAGGCGCCAACGTGATCGATATCAAGCGTGACATGCTCGAAGAAGTCGCGGCGCTGAACGAGGGCCTGCTGGCCGAACAGGGCATGCAGATCACCCTCTCCAGCGACGACGTACGCTACGTGGAGTCATCGATTGCCAATGTCTGGGTCAATCTCGGCCTGGGGGCGCTGTTCGCCACCCTGGTAATGTATGCCTTTCTACGTTCAGCGCGGGCCACCTTTGCCGGTGTTATCGGCATCCCCATCTGTACCATTGCGGCGTTTCTGGGCCTGCTACTGGCAGGACGCACCCTGAACGTGATTTCCCTGGCCGGGGTCGCCTTTGCCATCGGCATGACCATCGATAACACCATTGTGGTGCTCGAAAGCATCGAAACCCAGCGCCGCCGCGGGCTGGCACGTTTTCAGGCGGCGCTTGAGGGGGTCAAACAGGTCTGGTCGGCGGTGCTCGCCTCAACGCTGACGACCATTCTGGTATTTGTGCCGATCTTCTTCATCGAGCAGGAGGCCGGGCAACTCTACTCCGATATCGCCGTGGCCATCTCCACCTCGATCCTGGTCTCGATGATCGTCGCGATTACCGTTATTCCCACCCTGGGGGCGCATATCGATTTTCGCGGACGCGAAAATAGCGACACAACGCGCCCGCGATGGATGAGCGCCTGCCTCTGGGTGGTGGATAACATGATCCAGAGCGCCGGGCGGCGGCTGGCTGCCATCGTGCTGGGTGTCGTCGGCGGCGTGGCGATTTTTGTCTGGCTGACACCCCCGGCGGAATATCTGCCCGAGGGCGAAGAAGCCAAGACCTTTGCCAGCATGAATGCCCCCGCCAGTTACAACCTCGCTACCATGGACGAAATCGCGCAAACCCTGCAGCGTGAACTCGAACCCCATGTGGGTGCCGACCCGGCCGCCTTTGAGCGCGGCGACACCGACGTTCCACCGATCCGCACCATGGGCATTCAGGCCGAAGCGCAGAGCCTGCGTATTATTGCCGAGACCATCGCCCCTCATCATATTGAAGCGCTGATGGACGCGCTGACCGAGCGCTACGAGGCCTACCCGGATATGCGCGCCTTTGCCGCTCGCGGTTCGATCATTTCCAGCAACGATGGGGGCACGCGCAGCATCACCCTGGATATTGCGGGCAGTGACCTGGAAACGCTTTACGCTACGGCCAACCGCCTCTATGAACGCGCGGAGGCGACCTTCGACAACCCGCGCATTCAGTCGCGCCCCTCGGCGCTCGACCTCGGCCAGCCGCTGATCGAAATCCACCCTGACTGGGCACGCGCCGCAGAGCTAGGCTTTGACACAGGCGCGCTGGGTACCGCGATTGCCGTGCTGACCAACGGCGCCTATCTGGATGATTTCTATCTAGACGATGAGAAAATCGACCTTTACGGCTATGGTCCCGACGCCGGTGACATTGAACTCGACCAACTGGCCAGCCTGCCGCTTCATACCCCGACCGGCTTCAACGTGCCGCTCAGTGACGTAGCCACTATTGAAGAAACCGTGGGCACCGCCACCATCCGTCGGGTCGATGGCCGACGTAACGTGACCCTGGACGTGATCCCACCGCGCAGCGTGGCGCTCGAAGCGGGCATTGAACGGATGCAGCGCGAGGTGATCGCGCCAATGCGCGACGCAGGGGAGCTGCCGAACGATATTGACGTGACGGTAACAGGTGCCGGAGATCAACTGGACGCCACCCGCCAGGCGCTAACCGGTAATGGCCTGATCGCGCTGGCGATTGTCTATCTGTTGCTGGTGGCGATTTTCAGCCACTGGGGCTACCCGCTGCTGATTCTGGCGACCATCCCCCTCGGCGCGGCCGGTGGCATCGTCGGACTATGGCTGATGAATACCGTGGGCGCGGTGCTGCCCCGCGTTGGTCTGAATGCCATCAGCCAGCCGTTTGACATGATCACCATGCTGGGCTTCCTGATACTGATGGGCACCGTGGTCAACAATCCGATACTGGTCGTCCATCAGGCACGCACCAACCTGCGCGAGACGTCCATGGGCGTGCGCGATGCCGTCTTCAATGCGGTGGAAAGCCGTTTGCGACCCATTGCCATGACCACGCTCACCACCCTGTGCGGGCTCTCGCCACTGGTCTTTTTACCCGGCGAAGGCACCGAGCTTTACCGCGGTGTCGGTGCCATTGTGCTGTTCGGGCTGCTCGGCACGGCCATCGTCACCGTGACCTTCCTGCCCGCGCTGACCGTGGCGGTGCTGAGCTGGCGGACGAAGCCTCGGCAGGGCTAGAAAAACAGCCGACTGAGGGCGTCACCTGGGTCGGCTTCACGCATGAAGACCTCACCTACCAGAAAGCCGTTAATTTCGTGATCACGCATCAACTCCACGTCGTCCCGGGTATGGATGCCCGATTCGGTGATCACCGTAACCCCCTGTGGAATACCCGGCAGCAGTTCCAGCGTGGTGTTCAAACTGGTCTCGAAGGTATGCAGGTTGCGGTTGTTAATACCAATCAGCTTGAGATCCAACGCCATGGAACGCGTCAGTTCCTCGGCATCGTGGACTTCTACCAACACGTCCATCCCCAGAGCGACGGCTTGCTGGTTCAGATCGCGTAGCTGGGCGTCGTCGAGGGCGGCCACAATCAATAGAATACAGTCCGCGCCGATGGCGCGCGCCTCGGAAACCTGGTAGCCGTGGGTAATGAAATCCTTGCGAATCACCGGCAGCGAACAGGCATCCCGCGCGGCAATCAAATAATCTTCGTGGCCCTGGAAAAAATCGGCATCGGTGAGAACCGATAGGCACGCTGCACCGCTCTGGGCGTAGCTTTTGGCGATATCCGACGGATGAAACGCCTCACGAATCACCCCTCTGGAAGGCGAGGCTTTTTTGATTTCAGCGATGATGGCCGGGTCGCCAGCGGCAATGCGTCGGTCAAGCGCATCGATAAAGCCCCGGGGGGCGCTCTGCTTTTCAGCCAGCGCCAGCAGGTCGGCTTCCGAGACGGCCTGGCGGCGCTCGGTCACTTCCTGGTCCTTGCGGTCCAGAATGCGCGTTAAAATAGTCGGCGTTGCCTGTTGAGTCATGAGGGTCTCTTCTTGTTTAAAACTTACCTTGTTTAAGGGCCTACTGCTTAAAAACGCTGGTGAAGTGGGACAATTCTTTAAGCTTTTCAAGCGGTAACTTGGAGGCCTGGGCATCCTGGGCCAACATCACGCCTTCTTTCAAGCTATCCGCCACGCCCGCGCAATACAGCGCCGCGCCAGCATTCAACGCGACCATGTCCGCCGCCGCATCCTCACCACTCAGTGCCGCTTTTACCAGCCGCAAGCTATCTTCCGCGCTGGTGGCCTTGAGGGTGGCCAGGCTCTGACGCTCGATGCCGAAGTCCTCGGGATTAATGGTGTACTGGGTAATCTCGCCGTCTTTTAGCTCCGCCACCTGGGTCGGGGCGGCCAGCGAAATTTCATCCAGGCCGTCTTCGGAATGCACCACCAGCACGTGGCGGCTGCCGAGTTTCTTAAGCACTTCTGCCATCAGCGGCACCAACGACGGCGCATAGACACCCAGCACTTGATTGGGCGCGCTGGCCGGGTTGGTCAACGGTCCGAGGATATTAAACAGCGTACGTACGCCCATTTCACGGCGCGGGCCGATGGCATGGCGCATCGCCGGGTGGTGATTGGGGGCAAACATGAACCCGACCCCCACTTGCTCGATACAGCGGGCAACCTGCTCAGGCTTTAGGTCGAGGTAAATGTCCGCCACGTCGAAGAGATCGGCACTGCCAGACGACGATGACACGCTGCGGTTGCCGTGCTTGGCCACATGAGCGCCAGCGGCAGCAGCGACAAAGCTGGCGGCGGTAGACACGTTGAACAGGTTGGCGCCATCACCGCCGGTGCCGACGATATCCACGATGTTGTCGACATCCAGTTCAACCCGCTTCATCAGGTCCCGCATCACCTGGGCGGCAGCACTGATTTCGACAGCGCTCTCGCCTTTCATGGCGAGCCCCACCAGCAGACCGCCAATCTGGGCATCGGACGCTTCACCGGTCATGATCTGGCGCATCAGCGCGTGCATGGCATCGAAAGAGAGGTCTTCGCGGCGCATCACCGCGTTAATTGCGTCTCGCATTTGCATGAACAGGAAAGCCCCTAAAGCTGTATTACCGGCGATCAGCCGCGTTGTAAAAAGTTGGCCAGTAGCGCATGACCTTGACGGGTAAGGATGGATTCTGGATGAAACTGGACGCCTTCAACATCGAGCTCCCGGTGGCGCAGGCCCATGATAACGCCTGGCGTCACGTCGTCATCCGCGGTCAAGGCGGTTATCTCCAGGCAGTCGGGCAGATGTTGTTTGTCCACCACCAGCGAATGATAACGGGTCACTTCCAGCGGATTTTCCAGACCGGCAAACACCCCTTGGTTATCATGCTCCACCGCTGAGGTCTTGCCATGCATGACCTCAGGGGCGCGCACCACATGGCCGCCATAGACCTGGCCAATGGCCTGATGCCCCAGACACACCCCCAATACCGGCAGTGTGCCAGCAAAATGTTCAATGGCCGACAGGGAAATCCCCGCCTCGTTGGGCGTACAGGGGCCTGGTGAGATGACCAGATGCGTTGGAGCGAGTGCCGCCATCTGCTCGATGGTGATCTCGTCATTACGGTAGGTCACGACATCAGCGCCCAGCTCGACCAGGTACTGGACGATGTTAAACGTGAAGCTGTCATAATTGTCCAGCATAAGTACTTTTTGAGCCATAACTTATTGAAACCTCAGTAACTATAATCGCAATGACTCATTTGTTACCCAGCTCCTTACCCAGGTCGACTGTCACTTGCCACACACTGCATTGCATAACTTGATTGTAACGCCGAGATGATTCTGAAGCTATGGCAATGAGGATCAACGGTATCTGGTGGTTAGAGGCTGACACTAGGCGGGAGCACCGTTTATCAAATGCGCTGGAGAGGGGGTCAAATGCTCCGGTTTTCAAGACCTATACATTAACCAAGCGGTTCGCATAGATCGCTGAGTTTAAATGATAATCACGCTGGGTGCTGTGTGTACCAAATGACCAATATTCTCAACTGCAGGCAGTTATACACATTCCAGCGCAGCCATGTGGCACAATCTGGACACACCTTCACTTACTTCAATTTCGTAACTAATGGTATGCTGACTCGGTTGCCTTATCAGATGAGCATTTATGGCTGATATATTGAGTTGGACAAGCCTAGCAATGACTGGAGCAGGCCTTTTTGTTGGCCATATTCTGGGTAGAAAGCAGGAAAAGGATAACCGCAATTACCATGCATTAGTTCCCATCAAAGAGAAGCTATATGCAGCCCTTGATAATAAAAGAGACTACGTAGGCTGGCAGGCACCCACCGAAGAAGACATACACCGAGCCATAGCAAGGCTGAGCAAAAAAAAGGCGCTCAAACTATCCCCCTTATTTTCTGAATATATCGATGCTCAAACTTTTTGCTTGAGAACCAGCGAATATGGAGAGCCCGACTTCACAGTCGAGCAGATGAGCAGGTATCGCCAGGCGGCAGATGACCTACTGAAAAACCTATAGTGCTGTTATCCAGTCTATGGAATAGCAGGTTTGAACCTTGGTATCACTTTAGAACCAGATCATGCATATTAGACCGGATTAATCAGCTCCTCCCCCTGCCCTTCGCTCGGATTATTCACTGCGGTACTCACCGCCCAGTGCTTGATCAGATCCGCATCGATATGCCCCACCAGGCGGCGTATGGTTTCCCGATCGGTGATGTCAGGTGCCAACCAATGCGTCAGGCTGTCATCATCAAGTATCAGCGGCATCCGGTCGTGCACGTCAGCGGCACTGCCCCTGGCCGGTTCTGTGAGAACCGCGCAGCCCAGGCTTCCGTCGTCACGCTCGGCGAAGATGCCGGCGAAGAAAAGCGGCTCTCGATCGGCTCGACAGATGAAATGCGGTTGCTTCGGTGACGTGTTCTTGACCCACTCATACCAGCCGTCCGCGGGGATCAGGCAGCGGTGCCGAGCAAATGCACCTTTGAAATAGCCATTGGTGGCCACTGTTTCGACCCGGGCGTTGATGGGCTGGTTGCCCGAGCCCTTGGCCCACCTCGGGCGATAGCCCCACCACATCGTATCGAATAGCGGCGCTGAGTCGTCTTCCTCCTGACGTACCGCCGTTATCCATGTACCAGGAGCCACGTTATAGCGCGGCCCTGATGCGTGTTCAGGCACAGTCGCGCCGACCTTATTGGCCAGCTTGGGTATCGGGCTGAAAAAAGCGAATCGTCCACACATGATCTGAAAGATAGCTGATAACCGGGACGGTGGAACAGCCACTTAGCGATCCTCGCTTGCAGTCAACGTTATTCATCGCTTATCGTTCGCCTCAAATACTGTACATATCAACAGTTATTTAAGGAGGCACTCATGTCTGAGAAAACCTATCAGCAGCTTGGCCAGCGCGTGCAGCGTGTCATCGGTAGCCCCAAGGCGCAGTCTGAGCACTGTGCCGAGATCCAACGCCAGGAGGACGAAAGCGCCGAGGATTGGGCACGAATGCTGGATGAGCTGGGTACCGTTGAGAACGTGACCATGATTCCACTCGACGATTCAGGCGAGCATGTGCGCCTTCGCTGGAATCCTGAGGAGTCCATGTCATGAGCTTTGAACTCTCTGTGATGGGGCGTGTTGACCTCACCGCCCCGCCGTTGAAGCTGCCGCTTGCCGCGGGTGAGGTTCGCACCGGCTTTCCTTCCCCTGCCGATGACTACCTGGAAGCGGAACTAGATCTTGTCGAGCATCTGGTGCAGCACCCAAGCGCGACGTATTTCCTGCGCGGCAAAGGCACATCAATGGAAGGCGTCGGGATCTACGATGGTGACCTGCTGATTGTCGATCGTTCAATCGAGCCGAAGAACGGGCATATTGTGATCATGAGTGTCGACGGTGAGCTCACGTGCAAGAAACTCGGCACGATCGGTAACCGGCCCTACCTGATTGCCGCAAACCCTGAGTTCCGGCCAATGCCACTTGAGGGCCGAGAGTGCCAGGTGTGGGGTGTCGTCACCCACAACATCCACTCGCTGGCCCCTGGGTTCGCCGTATGATCGCCCTGGTCGACTGCAACAACTTCTACGTCAGCTGCGAGCGGGTGTTTGATCCGCGTCTGGAAGGCAAACCGGTTGGGGTGATGTCGAACAATGACGGCTGCGTAGTGGCCCGGTCGGCTGAGATCAAAGCGTTGGGCGTGGCCATGGGCGCACCGGCGCATCAGATCGACCCTCACATTCGCCGCCAGTGTGTTTTGCTGTCCAGCAACTACGCGCTGTATGGCGACATGAGCCGCCGCGTGACAGACGTGCTCGGTCAGCACACCCCGCACGTGGACGTCTATTCGATCGATGAATCCTTCCTATCGTTTGAAGGGTTCGAGCCGGTCACGCTCGAGGAACGTTGCCAGGCAATGCGCCATCAGGTGAGGCGTGATACCGGCATCCCGGTTAGCGTCGGCCTGAGTACAAGCAAGACGCTGGCGAAGATCGCGAACCACCGAGCTAAGAAGGAAGCCCACTTCAATGGCGTAGCCATCATGCAGCCGGATAGCGACGATACCCGGGCGTTCCTCGAGCGGCTGCCGGTGACAGAAATCTGGGGCGTTGCGGGCCGAAGCGCGGCGCGACTGCACACGCTCGGCATCGAGACGGCCTGGCAGCTGCGGGTAGCTTCACCCAAGCACCTGCGCAAACACTTTTCTGTGGTGATGGAACGGATCGTCTGGGAGTTGCGTGGCGTCGACTGCATCCCGCTTGACGACATGACGCAGCCCAAGCAGCAGATCATGGTCAGTCGCTCATTTGGGCGACTCACCCAGAACAAAACCGATCTGCAAGAAGCTGTGCGCGTGCATGCCTCGCGCGCCGGTGAGAAGCTGAGGAAACAAAGGGGGCTCGCTCAGGCTCTGATGGTATTCGTGCGGACGAATCGCTTTCGTGATGACCTGCCGAGTTACAGCAAAAGCCTGGTTATACCGCTGCCCCACCCCACTAACGACAGTCGCGACCTGATCAAAGCTGCGACCGCAGGTTTGGAGCGGATTTTCAAAGCGGGAATCTGGTACCAAAAGTGTGGCGTAATGCTCATGGACCTGTGCGACCATGATAACGAGCAGTTGGGGTTGCTTGCTGAGCCGCAGAGCGATGAAAAGCGTGAAAGGAATAAAAAGCTGATGGCTGCAATGGATAAGCTGAACCGAGAACACGGTAAAAACACCGTGAGGCTCGGCATGGCGAGGCAAGGAAATGCATGGGAGTTGCGTTGCCAGCACCGCACCCCGCGCTATACAACGCGCTGGGATGAGCTGGCGGTGGTCAACACATAAGGGTGGCCGTCCCTGGCCGTCCTGACTCCCTTCAAAGTCTTGCTTTCTTCCCTGACGTGACGCATCCGACATGCTTATAGCGGCGTTCCTGGCGCCACACTTTCATCGTAGCGCGTTGATAGCGTTGCGGATGTAGGAGATCACCGCCACGCGTTGTAAGAAATATCTTACAGCTTTTCTCTATCAGCCCTTGATTGTTACAGGACGTAAGCTAGGTTTACTTCTTAAACAGGAGTCAACCGATGGACATCGAATCTCTTAGAATCAAGACGCTCAACACCCTAAAGCCCGTTTACTGGCTTCCAGGTTTCGCTGCTGGCTGGGTGTTTTTTGGCTATTGGATGAGCTTGGTCGGAAACCCACACGTCGCAGAGACGTTTGTTGGTTTTGTTATTGGTGTCTGTATCTTCTCGGGTATCACCTGGAAGCTATACAAGGCAGTCAATAAGCTGCCCTCTTAAGCCACAGGTGACCACGCTACCGCAACGCGTCCTTGTCGTTGTGATACAGCCAGTAGATAAACCCGGCGATGCCGACAACGGCGATGATTACCGCGCCTGCTAATAGAACAAATAGCGTCGACATAGAGCCTCCTGAATTTTGGGCACAAAAAAAACCGCTATCAGCGGCGGCGGGGTTTCCTGCGGTGCTGGCCAGGGGCTAACGCTGGCTCGCATTCCTGAACAGCTCGTCTATCTGCTCAGCGGCAAGCCCCAAGTCAGCGCCCAGCTGGTTAAGCTCAGGGCTACTGCGCTCAAACTCGGTTGCGTCATCCCAAAATATCTGCACCATTCCGCGCTGAGTATCGTCGCTGATCGCGTCAATGGTGGGCTGAACGCTCGACAGTAGACCATCGGCGAGCAGTTGTTGCTTGCCCTGGCGGCGCGATACAACGGCGCTCTCCCGCCAGTCCTGCAGCTGCTCGGGTGTCATCGGTATCTCGGGGTAGCCGTCAAACTCGGCAAGGGTGTTGCCTTCTGCCAGCCAGTCCTCAACATCGGCATACAGCTCATTTGAAGCGGGCACGATCGCGCCTTTCTTGACTCGCCCGTAATCCTCTAAACAGACGGCGCGGCCTGCAGTTTGGTCTTTGCTGAACATGGTGCCTCCTGGGCAAGTGCGTGATGTTGTCGTGCGAGGGATTTAACCAGGTTGTGAGAATCAGCCCACTTGGCATGACCGAGCCAGGCAGCGAGGAAGAAGCGCAGCGCTTCGTGGTCGCCTGCCAGCGTATGGGCTTTGATCTTGCGCTTAGCGCGGCGCACGCTGTCGCGGCGTAGCAGCTTGTGCGTTGGGAATATCCGGTATCCAAGGAAATTGACGCCTGCGCTCACCGGCCCGACTGACCACTTGCTGAACGTCAGGCCGAGTGCATGGCGGCAGAACATTTCTAACCATCCGCGTAAGGCGTGCAGGTAGCTTCGGGAATGGCCCATGATGACTATATCGTCCATATATCTGACGAAGCGGCTTTCGCCCATGGTCTGCGCCAGGAACCTATCTACTTCAGTGCCGTATACATTGGCCCATAGCTGACTTGTCAGGTTGCCGATGGGCAGCCCTATGCCGGTGCGGGGCGTGAATTGCTCGATCAGCCAAGCCGTGTGGCGGCAGCTGATTTTGGCGTCAATCCGCCGCCACAAAACGGCCAGATCGACGCTGTAGAAATACTTGCTGAAATCGGTCTTGAGCGCGTAGACGGCTTCACCCTTGCGCTTGAGCTTTCGCATCATGGCCTGGGTGTGTATCGCGCCGCTGTGCATGCCTCTGCCCTTCCGGCATGCGTAGGCCTGGGGCAGCATGCCTGCCTCAAATATTGGCCCGATGACGGCGCACAGGGCGTGCTGCACGACGCGGTCTTGAAACGGGGCGGCGGTGATGGGCCGCGGCTTAGGCTCGAACACCCAGAACTCGCGAGGCTTGCCGGGTTTATAGGTCTGATCGAGGATGTCTCGGCGAAGCTTGGCCAGCCAGGCCGCTTCGTATTCTTTAAAATTGAGATAGCCTGCCGAGTTGCGTCGCCCTCGGGCGGCACGGTGGTAGGCGTTGCGTAGATTTTCCGGGTCTGCAATCCGCTCGATTAAATTGCGGTACCGCTTTGCCAATGGTGTCCCTTAATCGGCGTCCTGCCGATGATTGAGTGATGCCGCGCGCAGGTCTCGATGTTTCACTACGCCCTGTTTCGCGGACCTGGTTGTGTATTTCCCGAAGGAGGTGCGCACTCGGCTGACCACAAATAGGTCGCCCTAGGTGGCCGTAGCCTGCCCAGCGGTGGGTATTGCTTGTCGTCACTGACGGCCCGCGAACCGATGTTGCTGTTGGAGTTGTCCGGCGCGTTGTTCCAGTTCGACGCTCGAGAGCCAGCGTTCGAGCCGTTGTTCCAGTTCGCGCCGAATAGCGGGGCGGCTTATCCGAGTGTTCACCCATGTCAGCGAGCGGTCTTTTTCTTGATCCACTCGCCAAGCATTTTGCCCACCTCAGCCAACAGCACCTCCGCATGGGTCTGTTGGTGGTGGCTAATAATTCGCCGGTCTTTATGCGCCGCGAAACGCAGCAGCCAGCGCAGCTCGGCTAATGCCGCATCGGCGACATATAACCGGCTGACCTGGCCGCTCTTGGCGGCAGCATATAGAAGGCCTGGCACCGCCAGGACAGCATCGAGCAGCTTGTCTCGATACCTACCATGGCGCTTGGGTGACTGCTGCACCCGTTGGTAAATATATCCAGCCGCTTCATCGTAACGATCAATGATGGCTAGCGACTGACGTGCATCAAAATGGCGCTCTGCCTTTGAACTCATAACGCTACGCTATCGCTCCGCTTGCAGGTTCAAGTGGTCACTGACGGCCCGCGAACCGACGCTGCTGCCGGAGTCGTCCGGCGCGCCGTTCCAGGCCGACGCCCGAGAGCCAGCGTTCGAGCCGTTGTTCCAGTTCGCGCCGAATCGCGGGGCTTTGAGATTCGAGGCATAGACGTCACCGCGCCCTTCTGCGATGTTGCTCCATCCCGAGCCGCCCGTTGCTGACGCCCCGCTAAACCATTGCCACATCACGCCAGTGATCTGTTCACAGCCGCATGCCGAGCGGTGGCCAGCCTGGTGCTGGGTAGTGCCGGGGTCGGTGCCCACCGCTTGCCGCTCGACCACGCCGTAGGCCAGCGATACCAGCTCTTCATAAATGGCATAGCGCTTACCAGCGGCGGCGTAAATATCCAGGAACTGCCACCATGACGCCGAGGGGCAGAGCGTCACACCGTCACCACCCACCGTGGCGGGCAATATGGGTCTGTCATTATCGTCAGCTATCTGCTGGCCGTTGCGGCTGTAGCCGTACAGGGTGTATTCAACATCGGTCAGATAGATGTCGGCCCACACGCTGCCACCCGGGTCAAGCACCATGGCGCGGGGGTTGGATTTTGGGCGCCAGTTGAGATCCCAGAGGGACCGCGCGGCGATGCCATCGCCCGCGTCAAAAGCATGAAAGCCGCCCACCTTGCGTGTACCAGCAGGGGCGGCACCGTCAGCGTCTACGGCCTGCAAGGAACCGTCTGCTGCGGCGTAAATCGTGTAGTCAGTGCCGTTGCTAAGCGTGGGAAGCGTGACGACGGTTCCTGCAGGTATCGCTGCCAGCGTCTGGCCAACTGATAGAGAGATTTCGCTTACCGCTTCCAGTGCGGCGCTGCCATCAACGGTCCAAGCCGGAGCGGCCCCGTTGCTTTTGTAGAACGCATTGGGGGTAACGAACGGCGCACCATTAACCGTGGGCACCTGATCAAAATCATTCGCTGCGCTGAGGCGCGCATAGCGAGCATCAGCGCTTTGCCCGGCCGCATAGGGCACTACCTCACCATCTACGATCTCGGCAATAATTCGCCAGGCGTCGTTTGCGCCATTGCGCTGACGGATGATGCCCGTACTGGGGTTTGTCCACGACATGAAGGGGTAGGGGTTTGATGGCTCTGTTTCGCTAACGCCTTCAGCTATCAGCGTGCCCGTTGCGGGATTGATAGAGCGAAGAGTGATGTCGGCATTGCCATCAAATAGCATTAGATCCCAATGCTCAGCTGACACTTCGCGCACCCAGAGCATGCCGCCTTTAACGTAGCTCGGGCGGCTGGCACCTCGGTGCTGTGTGTGTAGAGCATTACGCCAGTCGTTAAGAACAATAGCGAGCTGGGTGCCCGAGACTACATTTGGGTCCAGTGTGCCGAAATCAGATTGACTCATCGTTGGTTTCCTTTTATTTACGCGACGCGTCGGCCGTAGCCCTTTGCGAGATAATCAAAGCTGCGTTCAACGCCATTGTCGGCGTCGTCGAGAAATTCAATATCGAATCCCTCATCGCTGATGTTGGTAATGCGTTTTCGTTCACCGGGTGCCAAGCCCTGGGCATCCACGGCGAGCGATGGCCGGGCCATGAACGCCGGTTCAAACAGCACGCGTACCCCTTCCGGTGGGCACGTGAGATCCTGCCCATCGGCCACGCGGTCGGGCATATCGATCGCGAGGCGCATCCGTTCAACACGTGGCGTGATCGCCGCGGCAAAGCTTTGAAGGCGCAAGCGGAAGCGTAAAGCCCGGGCTTCGTACTCGCCGACCTTGAAGGTCTGCCACTCACTCCAGTCCGTTGGGGCGGCAGGTTGTGGGGTTTGGCTCATCGAGACTTCGAGCGTGATGCCCCACTGGGATACCTCCGACAGGTCCAGCCGCACCACTTCAGCCAGCGTTGGCCAACTGGCCATTACGCCCAGCACGTCAAAACCGTCAGCCAGCAGTTCGCCGGAGAGGCGGCAGGTGTAAACATGGCCCAGGTCGACCACTTCCGCCGCTTCGTAGTAGCCCTCGCTGGCCACACCGCTGACGCCGTGGGTCAGGTTGGGCACATCGGCCAGGGTTTCCCACTCGCTCATCGTGCCGCCGCTGGCCAGCTGCAGCGCGCCGTTGATCGCGATGGTGTCGGTGTGCGTGCCCGCCCACATGGGCGACTCATCCACGGTTTCCACCACGTTGGTACCCACCAGCTCGGCAATGGTGCTGGTTGCCCGGGTGGCGTTCAGGCTGGCCCCGCCACTGGTGTCCACCGCTTTGATCAGATACGTGCCCCGGCGAGCAGGGAGCATCAGGTTTGTCGCGCCTGCAGGCACTTGGTCGGCGACGTCTTGCGAGTTAGCCCAGGTGGCGCCAGTGGCACTGGCGTTGTAGCGCACGCGGTAGTGGCTCAGGTCCAAGTCAGGCACGGCGGGCCATTCGAGCAGCACCTGCCCGTTATTCACCGAGATGCGCAGATCCTCAACGTTGGACGGCGGCGCCAGTAGCCCCTGCACGCCGAATGTTTGGGTGCGCCACGGCGAGCGCTGCCCCACGCCGCTGACTGATCGCGCCCGAAACTGGTATTCCCCAGGCTCGGTATCGCGCACGTCAATCGTGGTGCGTGAGCTGAGACTCAGCGCCTCAAAATCGCTTTCCCCAGGCCGGAACATTTCGACTTCGTGCAGCGTGATGCGCGGGTCGCTGGCGGATGAGATCGATAGCGTGATGCCCGATTTCACCGACGGCCCCGCGCGGTACAGGTACTCCTCAACATCCATTTCGCCCGGGGGCGGTAACGGCCCAGTCGGGATCAGCGAGGTTTCCCGCTTCGGCAGAATCAGGTTTTGCTCGACGCGGGCGTATTTCGTCGGGTCGTGCTCAACGGCGCTGATCTCATAGATGCCGTCGTCGGCTTCTGATACGCCCATTACGCGGAACAGGCGCGGCTTGATGGACTCGCTGGATAGAATCCACCCGGCATTGGGCACCGGTTCGGCACTCAGCGGTGCGGCCAGGGTGACGTCATTGCCGCTAAACGAGGCCACCTCTTGCCGCTCGATCGTGCCGTTGGGCCGCATGACATCGAGGTACCAGACGCTGCCGTCGATCACGTCTGGCACTTTATCCAGCGTGACCGACGTAGGGCTGGTCGCCTTTAATCGCCCACCCATGCGAGCACCGGCGCGGTCTGGGTTAGTGTGCTCGATAATGTCACCCGGGCGAAGGTCCGCATGATCGACGCTGGCTTGATAGCTGACGGTTTCGGTTTCGGCCCGCTCGCTGTCGAGGATCCACTTGCCCATGCGGTGCGCTTGCCCGCGGGAGGTGCAGCCGAACGCGGTCACATCCGTTTGCCGCCAGCCGAACTCGCGGATGGCGTCCGCATCCTCAACCACTTCCACTTGTTGGCGATAGTTGTCTTGCGGGTCGTTCCAGGTGATCAGCGCCACGGAATGGCGGGCACGCAGCGCGGTACCGGAATACTCAAACTCGCCGTCCACCACGTTGCCGGGGTGCACCAATTTCACCGGGTCGCTAGGCTTGTCTGCCACGGCCACAGTGGCGTTAGTGCCCCAGTAGGTCATGCCCCTGAAGGCGCTGGCCAACTGGTTCAGCGCAGTCATGGCTTCTTCTTCAGAGGCCAACACGGTGTTAACGGTGAAGCGCGGCTCCATGCCGCCGTACCCGTCTGGCACTAGTTCATCGCAGTGCTGCCCGATGTCGTAAAGCGACCATTTGTCGACGTTCTCAAGCGCCGCGCCATAGCGCACATGGGTCGCCAGGTCGTAGTAGATCCACGCCGGGTTATCGGTCCACGCCAGCTGGAAGGTGCCGTCCCATAGCCCGGTGTATTCCCGGGTCTCGGGGTTGTAGTTGCTGGGCACGCGGATGATGCGCCCCTTCACGTCATACGCCCGCTTGGGTATCGAGGTGCCGAACTGGCGGGCATCGACCTCAAGCCCCACCAGCGCGCAGTCTGGGTACGTCAGCCGGGCATCCACCAGTGTGGTGTAGCTCGACCAATCCGTATCGTTGCGCGGGTTGGCCTTGTCGCTGTCCGCCGTCAAACGACGCACACGTACATCCCACGGCCCTTCGCCGCTTAAATCAACGCGGGTCTGGCGTTCGTAAGGGCTGGTGGTTTTGCCGCGAATGTTGATCCGCTTTTGCTCTGACCAGCTGCCGCCTTGCGGGCGAACGTCCACCGCCAGTGATACCGATGACCCTTTCAGATCGCCGGTCTTCGGGTCCTGATAGGTCAGCGCCTGCAAGCGAATCTTGATGCGCACCGCGTCGGCGTTGAGGTTCGAGACCGTGCGCACCAGCGGCTGGTCGCGACGCACCTGGGCGTTGACTTCGGTTTCCGATTCCACGGCGGCGAAGCCCGGAATACGCGCCTGCTCGGGGTCGCCATCGCGAGTATGGACCGTCACGCCCTGGAAGTTGAACGCGCCGGAAGCATCCTGCAGCGGGGTTTCATCCAGGTACACGCTCTGCAGACCATTGACCAGCCCGACAATCGGCCCTTCGCCCAGCATGTCGATCACCCGAGCCGTGGCCGCTGAGCGCAACGTGTTGGCCGACTCGCGCGGCGTACGCTGGCTACCGCCACCACCGCCGCCCTTGCCGCCGCCACCGCCCGCGCCGTGGATGTCATCTATGTCTCGCATCAGACCTCCTCAGCGGCCAGGCCCGCGCTGATCACAATCGAGCCGGTGCGGATTCGGCCATAGATAATCGGCACCGGGGCGCCCTGGGTGCTGGTGTTCGTTGGGCCATCGAAGAGAAACGACGGCCGCTCATCCGGGCGCTGGCGGCTGTTGTAATCCACACCCGGGGGCGATGTGGTCATTTGCACAACACCGCCAATCGCCATGCCCGCACCCGCCGCCATCAGGTAGGCGTTGCCGGTAAACGCACCGGCCGCAAAGAGCGCGACACCCGCCACCACATTGAACACGTCGCCCGCGCCCTGGACGACGGGCATGATGTGGATCTCCTGCGTTTTGCCGAGCCCCAAGGTCAGGCCCTCTTCGTCCAGGTCGTCACCGTCTTCAAGGGGGCCGCGTATGACGTGCCAGTCGCCCGCTTCAATGGCTGCGCGAAAGCCCGGCAGCTGGCAAAGCGCCCGGGCCGCTTCCGCCGGGGTTTGCACGTCAAACGAAAAACGCTCGCCGAAGCGAGCGCCAAGATGGCCGTGAAGATGCACTGTTTTCATCGCTGAACCCAAGAATCAAGGCAATAAAAAACCCAGCGCAGTGGCTGGGTTGCTGAGAATCAATACTGCGCTAGCTGAGGTAAGCGCGAGCCTCGAACGTCGTATAAGAAAAGCTTTCTACCCAATTGATTAAAAAGCGTTCGTGGCCATCCGGTATTTCGCATCGATGCTGCAGCGTGTAGTTAGACGGTTTGTGCGTAGTGCCAATCTTCCCGCATAAAGCGCTCGCCGCCACTACTCTCTCGCTGCCATCGCTCGCAACAGAGATCAATGCATACTCAACCTCGGTGGCCGTTAAATCATTGCCGGGGTGTGAGAAAAAGAGCTTGCTGAAAAACCCTTGAGAGACCGGAATCTCGCGATAAAGCTTTGAAACATTCACTGTTATTAACGCCATTCTCCACCTCTTCAGTTACGTATTAACCCACTCTACCGCTATAGAGCTTCGTGCCTTAGCCAGTGGGTAATGTGGTGTTGCCAGCGGGCCAGCGGCTCACGCCGTGAGATGCGCGAGGCATCCACGGCGTTGGTGGTTGAGGGGTGGTGCAGCCCCAGGCCGCCATCCAGCAAAACACCGCCGTGGCTGGGCACCTTGCTGCGCAGCTGGGCAAGCCAGACGTCGCCCGCTTTCGCTTCACTCGCTTCGATCACGCGGAAGCCAGCTTTCTTGAAGCCGTCTCGGTAGAGGTCTTCCCCTTTGTGCCACCACTCCCAATCACGCGGGAACTCAGGCAGGTCAATGCCCAGTTCTAGCAGGTAGTAATCGCGGATCAGTGAGTAGCAGTCGGCAATGCCATGGCGAAAGCCCCTGCCGATGAGCGGTGGCCGCTCGATACCCTCGCCCCACCAGATGGGCTCGGCGGCGGTCTCCCCATCAGTGGACACAATGCCCCACGGCACGCCGCTGCTGATCTGGCCGCGCATATCCGCCGCGCTCGGGCAGGCCGGAAAATCTGGATGGCTATGCGCGATTGCCAGCAAGCCGCGCTGCATGGCCGAGGCCATCGCCCGCTTGCCCACCCGAAACGTAAGCGTTGGCTCCGTCGAAACGTTTTTGACACGGCGGCACTCACCCGGCGTGATCAGCCATACAGCCTCATTCGGGTACGCGGCAATGGCTTCAGCGCGTAGCTGTTCATGGTATTCGTAGAACATGTGCTATCCTCAAGAGTGGCCGGGGTCAGGGAGCCCCCGAAACGGCGGCGCATCCTCGCTGTAACGAAGCTTACAGCTGCTCAGGCGCTTGCCGTCTACATCCGCCCCATCCTCTTTCTTGCTATCAATGGACGCTTGCCGGGCGGTTTCCCACTCCTTTCTGCAGTCATGGCCCCGATTCACTCCCTGCGCTGTGCGAGCAACAGCGGCGCCGAATGAATCGAAGTCTTCTCCACAGATCGGGCATACGTTTCTAAGTGCCATAAACACCTCTTGTTGCTTTGATCAGTAACGCGCCACACCAGGGAACCCGCGAAACGGCAGGTCGCCGTACTCGCCAAATCGCAAACGGCA
This sequence comes from Vreelandella subterranea, assembly GCF_900111305.1. Taxonomy (GTDB): domain Bacteria; phylum Pseudomonadota; class Gammaproteobacteria; order Pseudomonadales; family Halomonadaceae; genus Vreelandella; species Vreelandella subterranea. Next base: position 183,508 of record NZ_FOGS01000007.1, on the reverse strand, counting down.
ATCACTGAGCCGCTTGCCACAGGCATCATTACCCGCCGATACGGGCGAGCCATCCCGCGACCATTCGCCCGCGCCCGCATAGGGGCAGGTCACGCCCTGGTATTGATACTGCTCGCCATCCCACCACCGGTACCGGTGCGTGCAGGTATCGCGAAGCACCTGGCGGGCCGGGATCTTGCGGCCCTCCTGGTCCATTTTTGCCGAAAGCTCGAACTGAATCCGCCGACGGTTTTGGCTCGCTTTCCGCTCGATCACGTAATGATCAACGGGAAATAACGCCTCAGGGTCGGGGTCGGTGCCATCGTCCAAATACTTGCGATACGTGCGCAGCCGACGAACAGGCGAGCCCACCAGGTCGCCGGGGGACTCCACTAGGGCGAGAAACGCCAGGTCTTTGGCGGTTACGTTGAGCGTTGGACGGGGCATCGTCCCCTTGCCGTTCCACTCGAAACCTTCCGCCTTGATGGGTAGCACCAGGTATTCATTGCCCGCCAGATACGCTGGACCACCATCCACCGGGCCAGGCACAAACCGGCGGATGATGCCCTCAACCTCAATTTCGAACAGGAACACGCGCGCGCCCTGCTCGAGCAGCTGCGACTCGCGGGCGATGATCTCGCTCATAGTGAGAAGTCCTCGACGAAGGTGGCGGTGATGCTGGCATAGCGCGCTGAGGTAGGGCGCTCACCGCTGAGTTCTTCACACACCCATTGCTTAGGGGCGTCTTCCCAAGGCGGCTGCCACATGAAAGCCTCCACGCCTTTTCGGGCCTTTAAGAAGCTGTACAGTTCGTCATACTCCGCCCGGGTGAGCATTGACCATGAGAGCGGCCACTGCTCGCTGACGCTGTTTAGGCCAGCAGGCGCGCGTTGAACATAGCCGTCTCCAAAGCTTACCTTATCCACATCGAATGCGACCGAGACCTGAGGGCCAAAGTCGGGCGGTATATCGGGAAGAAAATCCATGCGTCAGCTCCCGGCCAGCACGCCACCGGGGCGCTTGTGTTTTTGCAGGATCTGCACCACTTGTGCTTCGAAGGCCCGACCCATTGCTCTACCCTGGCGCTGGGCATCCTGTTCGCTAACGCCCTGTTTAGCTTCAACGGTTACGGGTGCATTAATCGTGATACCGCCACCGCTGCCGCCGCCCTCTCTAGCGGCCATTCGGTTTGAGCGCTCCAGGTATTGCTTTAGGTCATGGTTGGTACGGTTATCCACTACACGCTCGCCGCGCTCAAGGTTCCATGTACCGCTATTGGGAATTGAGTCGATACCGTCGTGAGCCTGGCCAGAAAGCTTAACCAGCCCTTCAGCACCGATCATTGCGGCATTTGCAATGGCCATGCCCTGCACCATAGACGCCTGACCCGCCGCTGTAGCCATTAACGTTGCCGCCTGCGCCTGCCCGCCGATCGGGTTCATGGCAACCGCTTTCGCGGCCGCAACCTGGCCTTGAATCATAATGTCGGTCGCGGCCGCTTTGCCCTGCATTAAAGTCTGCGCGATCAAAAAACCCTGCGAGGCGGCGAAGAGCGCCTGATTAATGGCGCTGCCTTCTTCCGTCATCGCCGATATGCGGCTGAGCGTTTGCGCGGCGCCTGCCGCTAGCGTGGCCTGAGACTGCAACTGGTTGATAGCCGCATTGGCTGACTGCTCATTTTGCAGCGCCATGATTTTCTGGGCGGCTTCTTCGTGAATCTGGCCTTCTTCGTTCTTGAACTGGCGCAGCATATCGATCTGCTCGGCGTACCAGTTCTGTTGCTCTGCGCGCTGCTGCTCGATGCGGGCAAACTCTCCGAAGGCACCACCCACGCTGGCGTCGGCATTGCCAACTTGCGGAGCGTTTCCAATCTTGTCGACACGCTTTTTCATTTCTTCACGGGCATTGAGTGCATCCAGCTCACGGCCCAAGGTAATGATGTGGTTCTTACGCGACTGATCCAATTCGCTAAGTGCGCCTTTTTCAGTCTGATAGCGAAGCTCAGCAGCTTTGGTGGTATTGCCGAATAAGGCGATCTGTTTTTCAAGCTGCGCAGCGGTGGAGGTGTATTGTTTTTCAAGTTGCTCAGCGGCGCTGGTGGCGTCCTTTGCTGACTGACGTGCCGCGGTGGCAGCTTCTTTTTGGCTTTTCTTCTGGTCTTTCAGCGCTTCGTCTTGAATTGATAGAAAGGCTGTGTAGCCGCGCATGACGTCACTGACGCCTTCCCCCATTCCGTCCATGGCACGGATAGCGGCACCCAATGCTGATCCACCGTCTCGCGTTGCTGCGATGCTTTCGCGTAGCTGGTCGTTGTATTTGCCCCATGCCTCGATTGTTTTGTCACTGGGGGCGCCATTGTTTACTGATCTGCCAGCACTATCGGCACTTCGGCCAATTTCATCGAGCCACTGATCAAGGGTGCGAAAAATGCTGACACCAGATACCTGGGACTGCAGAACGTCCTGCCATGCTTGATCGTACTCTCGAAGCCCCTCTTCATTTGCAGCAATGACGCGATTTTGTTCCTGAAGCTCGGCCATCAGTTCAGAGATCTGGCCACCCGCAGCGCCAGGGCGACCCTGGTACATGATACTTTCTTGCTGGCTTTGCTCTTGCAGGGTGGCGATTTGGCGCTCTAACTTTTCGGCTTCAACACGCGCTTCTGCCAAGTCTTGGACGATAGACACGCGGTTATTGCGATATTGCGCTTCAGTATAGTTATCCATGCTCTTTACGAGCTGGTCGACTTCTTCTCTCGTTTCGCGAGCGGCCGCAGAAGCAAAGCCAAGAGAATCGCGGAAATAGTACGCAGCGCCGCCTGCGATCACCGCCGCGCCCATTGGTCCGCCTATTAAGGCCAAAGCCCCACTCAAACCACGCATTGCCACGCTTGCTCTTGTGGCTGCGGCGGCCGCTGTATTCACAGCTGCTGTGTGGGCGGCCTGAGCAGCTGTGACTCGATCCGATGCGGTCGCGAGGTTTTGCAAAGCAATTGCATGGGCGTTAGTTCCCACAGTCGCTTTTGCTTCCGCTACTGCTCGGGCCCTCAAGATATTAGCTGACTGGACCTCAGCTGCCGTTCTGCGAGTCGCGGCAGCTGTGGCGGCTGCTTCTGCTCTGGCGTCACTGATATTAGCAACGGTTTTTTTAGCGACACTCTTCGATGATTTTATAAATGCGCCAGCATAGCGGCCTGCCAATAGCGCCGCTAGCACAGTCGCGCCATCCGTGAAGGTGTCAAGAATCGCCTCAGCGCCGCCCATCTCTGCAACCCAGGCACTGGTGGCCTGCATGCCACTGGTCATGGCCGGTACCAAGTCAGCCAGGATCTGGCGGGAGAGCCCCTCGCCCACTGCCTGCATTCGGGTCACTTCATCATTGAAGCTTGCCATCGCATTGGCCGTATCCTGGCTGATGGTGAGCCCCAGGCGAGCCGCTTCCTCACGCTGCGCGCGGATGGCATCAGTGCCCTGGTTAACCACCTGCAGGAGCTTCACGCCTTCGCTGTCCCAGATTTTCTGGGCGAGGGCCACACGGTCCGATTCTTCCGCCACGCCGCTCATGGCTTCGGCGATGCGCTCAAACTGGTCTTCCGGCGCCAGCTGGGCAAGCTCGGCGGCCGTCAGGTTCAGCGTTTTCAGGGCATCTTGCGCCTCACCCGTGCCCTGTGCGGCCTGGGCGATCCGGCGGCTTTGGCGCTGCCAGGCTGTTGTCAGTTGACCAAACTCAACGCCAGCAAGCTTGGCGACATAGTTGTATTCACTTAGCGCTTCAGTGCTTGCCCCAATACGCAGGTTGGTTTTCTGGAGTTGGTCGGCAAAATCGATTTGCCCCCTTAGCGAGTTCGCGGCAAAAACCCCAGCCAAAGCGGCCGCCACGGGCGCGGCAGCACGACGCAGCACCTGGAGCTCACGGCTAGTCCCATTTACGCTTTGCCTAAACTGCTTGCTGCGGCGCGTTCCACGGTTAAAGGCTTTGTTGAGCTTGCCCAGCTCTTCATCGGTGGAGCGGATCGCTCGGATGCCGCCGCTGGCATCACCGGTAATGATTAGACCTGTTTTGTACTGGCGAGCCATGGACACCTCGATTTTCAGGCATAAAAAAACCCGCCGTAGCGGGTATATGTAAAAATGTCATCTATCAGTAAGCGGTGGGCGATATATCCATACTACCGGTAGAGTCGATAGATATTCGGTAGCGTGTCTCGTCACCTTCACGTGCCACGAATTCAGCTTCCTTTAATCCCCCCATACAGACTCCACGGGAGTTAATACCGACAATATGGCGGCCTGGCTTCAAATAAAAACCTGCTGTCTCTCCAGGCCCAATCTCGGCGGCATGTTTCCCATCAATGGCGGTATCCGTTCTACAACCCGAACCGAAAAATCCGTTATCACGGGTCACCACGAATCGAGCATTTCCGTCGCCTTTATCCTGAAAGGCGTGAAGTCTTTCATCGGGTACTGGGTTTGCTGACTCTGACGATACAGGTGACGTTGAGCACCCTGACAGCAGGACGACAACCCCCAATAGTGCGATTGTTTTCATTTGAATTCCCTTGAGATATATACCTTTCAAACGTACCGCAACGAGTTCACCCAGGCTAGCTTCACTTCGAATTTAGAATTTCCAGCGCTCCCGCCTCGATCATCCTGACTTGAGAAAGCAACTCTCCAGAGCTATCCACATGACTCATGCGCATCACTGCCTCAAGGGCGGTATAGTCAAGGCCTTGGTAGAAAGCACCAGCAATGCCGGAAACAATGCGCCATTGACTGCTGCACGCCTGAAAAATATCCAACGCTTCGAGGTGGTCGGGCCAAACCTCGACTGTCTCCGCGCGCTGATAGCGTTCATCCAGTGACACACCCAGAACCGCTGCATCATCGCCGAGCTCGTTTCTTCCACCCCGGCCGGATTCCGCCCAGTGCCGACCGAGGGTTCTTAGTTTTTTTGCTTCGCCTCTCCTGCTCCCGCTTGCGCTCTCAACCAGCCGTTAATGATGGGCTCACGGACATAGGAAATATCCATTAACTGTGAAAGCAGCTCGATGTCGTACGGCAGCACTTTACCGTCTTCGTCCTTGATGCCTTCAATGTCAATCACATCACGGGCCATCAGGTCATCATCGTTAGGCCGGTCTTCTGGCGAAGCGTCGAATATTTCTCGCTGCTCGGTCACGCTTAACAACCGGTAGCGTACTGTGATGGTGTGCTGCGTTGATTTACCCCTGTCCCCTGGGACGTTAATAAGTACGCTTAGCGACACGTCTGGGATCGGCTTTAATTTGAATGTCATACGGACTTACTCCTTTATTTAAACGTAATGGCGATTTCATCATCGCCAGCATCGGGGGTGTATCGGGCGTCCATTTGGTAATGCACCAGGCCATCGGCGTCATTGCGGGAGAGCGTCGCCAGCTGAACTTTTGGCCCACGGATGTTGACGATGTTGCCCGCTGTCTTGCCGTGCTCAAGCTCAATGACACCGAGCGTCACGCCTTCGTGGCTTTCCATTGCCTCGAAATAGTTCTTGGTCGTGATGTCAGGCGCTTCAATCTCAACCTGGCCCGACACGCTGCGATCGGTGATATACACGCCCTCGCAGCCAATCAACGCGCGGTGCACAACCTCGTTGCCCAAGCTGAATGACATGGACTGACCGCAGCCCTCATGACCGTGAACGCTGAACGTGGCGGTGTTTTGCTTGTTCACTACCAGTTCGTCCGCGATGTCGGTGACAGTCTGCGTGACGGGGTCGGTGTGCGCCTCGGGCCGTTGATAAAAGCCGGTCATGGTGTATTGCATGGTCGGGTATTCTTTCGCGGTCAACGAAAACTCAATAGTGCCGCGCGCACCCGGCACCTTCTGTAGCTGGCCGTCTTCCACAAACCACACGCAGGCGCTTTCGTGTTCGTCGGTGGCAGGCTGGTAGGTAACGCTCTCCGAGCCGACGTCAGACACTATCGTTTCCGACATACCGCAGGCGCGCAGCAGCAGGCCAAAGTTTGGCGGCGTGCCCGCTGTACCAGAGCCTGCCAGCGGGATGGTCGCCGTCACGGTGGTGTAAGGCGCGGCGTTGGCCTCTACCTCGGCACCAAAGGTTTGGCGAATTCGCGCGCGTTCTACGCGGTCCCCTTCGTAGGGGCTGCTTTCCAGCTCCGACACAACGAGCAAAATAGCGGCCGCGAGGTCTGCACCCGCGCCGTATTCACTCTCCGGTGCTACTAGCAGCAGTTTCTTGCGAGTCTTCATTGGGTGACTCCTCTACGGGTTGCTTGGCCGCTTTGGCAGCGGGCTGAACTGGGGCGCGTTTGTGACCGCTACGCTCAACGAGCACGCGCTCACCGTTGCGCATGACATAGCGGCCGCCTTGGTTGGGCATGGGGAGATTCCTCCAGGCATAAAAAAACCCGCACGCGGCGGGTGGTTGGGGTGGGTGATGATCAGCTACGAATCAGGCGGTCGTAGCCATATAGCTCACGCCAATAGACGTGGCTGCCAGAGACAGCCACGCGCTGCCCACCTGCGTATTCAAGCGGGGCGAAGGCATCGGCTGGGCTTTCTAACCCCAACAGAGCCGACGATATGGCACGGCGCTGGGCGTCGATCTCTGATTGCTCGGCCACCAGTACCACCGCAATCAGCTCGGTGACGGTTTGGCGGACCTTCATTGTGCCTAAGCCGTTGGGCGTGGTGTTCGCCTGCACAGGGTGCACGAACGCGGCAGGCAGCGCGGGGGATGCCATGGCCAAGCTGGTGACCTGCAGTTCGAAATGAGCACGGTACTGTTTCTGGTCGAATTCGTAATCGGTGGCGGCGTCTGTGATTTCCCAGCCCTCGATGCCGCTTTGGTCGGCTACGCGCTCGATCAGCTGTGTGCTCATTGTGCGAAGCGGGTCGAACGTTGGTGCCCTTAGGCTCAGGACGTAGGTGTCCTTGCGCCCCAAGCGGTAGCCGTCTACCTCGATGCTGCTTTGACCCGCCAGGTTGTAAACGCCGTTGGTAGCGGGGGCGTCTGCCGGTAGGTTAAGCGGCCAGAGGGCGCTATCCACAACGGGGTCCACCAACTCAACCAGGCCGGGCACGGTGTCGGCTCGGCTGGGGTCGGCTTCGCTACTCGGCGCGGCGGTGATCCCTGCCCCGCTCAGCGCGGTGATGATGTCATCAATCATGCAATGGCCCCTTTGCTGCGCTGGCGATCGAGGTATTTGGCGAGCCCTTCATAGAAACGCCCGGGGGCGCCGCTTTGATGCTGTTGCATGGCGGGCCATAGGAACGGGTTGGCGTCCATGTTCTCGGTGCCGTGCTCCTGCCACATGCCCTTGCGCCCTTGCCAAATGCCATTGATGCGTCGGTTGGTGCCAACCAATATGCCAACCTCACCTGCCTTAAAACCTAGGCGGCTGCGCTGACGTTTGTTGATGTTGCGGTGGCCAATCGCTTGGGCCATGTCACCACTTTCGGTGGGTGCCTCTGACTTGGCGGTTTTCTTTACCGGAGAAACAACAGAAACCAACCCCGCACGAATGGCGCGCTCTTTGAGGTTATCTTCCAAATCTCTGAGGTCGCGCTGAATTTCCTGAAGCTCCGCCCCCTGAGCCTGCCAATCAAACCCACTCATGACACATCAGCTCCAGTTCACGTCGGCGGCCGCCCATATCAATTGGGCGTCCTTCCAGTTGGTAGGTAATATCACCGTGACGCAGTCGCAGGGTTTTGCCGGTAGCGGCGGCGATGTCTGCCCGGTACCGCAAGCGAATGCGGGCAGTGGTTTCGGCGTTGGCTTCTTGTGCGGCGAATAGCGTACGCCCGCGAAGCTGTTCGACCTCTGCCCATACGGTAGTGCCTGGCTGCCATTCACTCGGCGTTGCGCCAGAGTCAGTGCGCTCGCTCTTGCCCCACCATTCGAGAGTGACCTGGTGGCGTAATTTTCCGGCCTGCATTCATCACCCCACGCTATGGATTCGATACGGCTCTAACAGCATCTCAACGCCCATCGGTATTTCGGTGGCAATGGTGCCGATCGCAACGCTTTCGCGGTTTTCATACCAATGGCCAACCAGCAGCAACACAGCCACGTCGACATCGGGCGGTGTTTCTTCAGCGCCAGCGGTGGCGGTAATCGTGACGCTCTCGGGTTCGTCAGTTGTATGTGGCCACTCGGTGCCCCACTGCGGCGCCAGCAACGGGTATATCGGCCGGGTGTCGAGCCTCAGTGTTTCGGCATCGAGTGATTGCTCGACACCCTCAGCATCGATGTAGTCCAGGGACTCAATGGCAGTGACCGGTGTCCACGGCAGTTCTATGGCGTCACTGCCTTCCGGAAAGCCATCAAGCACCAACGTTTTGGTGGCCGTTGCTAACGTTGCCTGCGTGTAGTTCTCGGCGTAATGATAGGCGGCGTTGATAAGCCCTTGGATGATCGCGTCTTCATCGATATAGGCCGTTGCTTCCTGTTCGGTCGTGGCTAACCGTAGGTGCAGTTTGGCGCGTGTTAGCGTGAGCATTCAGGGACTCTCTGTCGTCGTAGAAGCCATTAGCCAGAAACAACAACGCCGCCAAGTGGCGGCGTTGCTTAAGCGTTATCGGTGACAAGGCTCAAACCTTATCGGCACCTTCAGTACCCTTGGCTGGGGTTTGTTTCCCCGCGGGCTTTTCTTCATTTTCTTCAGCTTTGACATCAGCACTACGCACCGCAATCTTTCGATCTTCCAACTGCTTAGCGCGTTCTTCCGGAAAGCCTGCGCGGTCGCCTTTGGAGTAACGGCCCCAAGGTTTACGGAAGGTCATAGATACTGTCTGGCGTTCGGTCTTCTTGACGGCTGCCATAGTGGCACTCCTTTAATGACAAGGTAAGCAAGCACTACCCGCCAACGGCGGGCAGGCTTAAAGGTGGCTGAAATTACCAGGGCACTTCAGTGCCAAGTACCAGGCCTTCCGGATGACGGAAAGCAATGTCATGCTCTTTCACCATGCGCAAAAGTGACTGGTTACGCGAGAACGCGCTGACCAGGTTGTCGCCCGCATCCTTGTAGGTCGCTTCGCGGCTGAAGTCGATTGTCATCATGTCGCTTTCACCGATAACGACATCGTTCCAATCAGCAAAGAAGATCTCGGTTTCGTTATTGTTGGTGGCACCCGAGGTATCGAGGTTATTGGGGATAGTGGTGGTGTGCTTGATCGGCCAGCCTTTCAACTCCCCTTGTGCCATTTCGGGGTAGACCTTGTTGCCATTGCCATCGCGCAATCCTGCTAGCTTCATGTAGGTACGCGGCGCCAGCGCCCAGCCTGGTGCGATCAAGAGGCTATCGCTTTCCATCAGGGTCAGAATCAGTGCATCGAGGTATTCATCAATGCCTGCCATATCAACCGTGCCTGACCAGGGAACTACGCGGCCTTCATCCTGGCAGATCTTGGCAAAGCCCGTCGGGGTGTCGCTGGTACCGGTATCGCGTAGAAAGGCCTTGTCTTCACGAACGGCCATGCTGGCGATCATGTCGTTAAGGAACATCTGCTCGACGTTGAACCCGGCGCGACCTATCAGCTGGTTGCTCATCGGTACCAGGGTGATCATGGTCTTGGCCTGCAGTGCAACATCATTAGTGCTGCCTTCAGAGGCCAATACATCAGACCCTTCGCCCACATAGCTGGACGTGGCGCCGGAAGCCATGCGCGGGATACTCAGGTTGCCATTGGGTAGCGGCATGGTCTGAGCGCCCAGGCCACGAACAACCGTGCGCGGGCGCAGGAGCTCAATCACTTCATCGTGCATGTTCTGCGGGATCAGTGAGCCACCTGATGCAGAGCTGGTATCGATCGCCATGGCCACGTCGGCGTCACCAATTTCACCACTGGCAAACTTGGAGGCCAACTGCATATCGCCTTTGCCTGCGGCAACGGCCATGGCCATACGCGCCACTTTGGCGCCTGGGTACTGCTTAAGCTCAGGCTTGGTGTGAACGGCCGGGGCCTGGCCACCGCCAAAGGCAGGCACGGCTTCGGATGCCGCAGCGTTCATGCGCTCGATGCTTTCAGCTCGAGTCAGGCTCGCGCTTAACTTGTCGAACTCGGCGGCCAACTTGTCAAATTCAGCAAGCTGCTCCTCGTTGAGCTCCCCGTTTTCGGTTTCGACAGCCGCCAGGGCCTGCACCTGCGCGTTAATCTCGGCACGCTTGCGGCGGAGTTCTTCGATATTAGGCATGATGTTTCCTCTTCGTTTAGGCACAAAAAAAGCGGCTCGTGGCCGCCGATATGTCGCTCCGCCGCGTGGCTAGAGCTGACAACTGGTATCGAGCGCTCGCGCCTGGGCACGAATGCTCCGGTTGTTTCTTGGGGTGGTCCCAGTGTTGCTGGTGTAACGTTGGGCGATGGTATCGATTGCGTCTTGCGCGGGGGCAATCTCATCAATCAGCTTGGCGCCAAGGGCTTCTTTGGGTCGGTACAGCCGCGCCTGGGTGTCTATCACCGCTGACACGTCTAGCCCGCGGAAGCTCGCGACCGACTCTGTGAACTCGGCATAACTTTCATCCAATATTTTGTTGATTTCCTGCACGGTTTGATCGGTGATCGGCTCATGTGGTGAGTTGTTGTTCTTGTGATCGCCGCGATAGTAGGTGTTGAACGTGATGCCCATCTCGTCTTCCATGCGGCTGACTTCGTAAGTTTCGACAATCACGCCAATGGAACCCACCCCCGCCGTTGGGCTGGCGACAATGCGCGAGCAGGCTGATGCCAGGTAATAGCCTGCGGAGTACGCGGCGAAGTTGACGATCGCCGTGATCGGTTTGATCTGCGTGCTAGCTCGAATGAAGTCGGCAAGCTCCTTGCAGCCCATGGCATGGCCACCGCCGGTGTGAAAGTCGAGCACGATCTCTTCAACCATTTCATGCTTGAGCGCGGCGTTGATTTGGCCGCGCAGCTTTTCATAGGAGAGGATCTCTTCGCAGGCAGCGTTGATGTGCCCGCGGCGCGCAACCAGTACGCCATGCACAGGAATGATGGCCAGGCGGCCAGCAACGTTTAAGCGCTGCATTTCGCGCTCTTCGCCACTGCCTGAATCCAGCCCCAGGCTTTGCGGCAGGTCATGGGTGCGCCCCAACAGGCGAGGCTCGAGGACGTTGCGCACGGCCTGCACAAGCGTGGGCGTGGCGTAGAGGGGTGTGTTGAACACCATCGACGCGATATGCGGGTAGTTGATCATTGCTGAGTGCATGCGAGTATTCCCTCGATCTCTTGCATTTGTTGGGGCGTGGCGTTGAGCGAATTCTGTACCTGCGAGTCGACCATGTTCATGGGGGTCAGGTAGCGGTCTCCACCACGGATGGGCGGCATGTTCTCAAGCCGACGGATGTCGTTGACGCTGAGCCAGCCCCACTGACGGGCAATGGCGTAGGCTTCAAAGCGTGACTTCTGGTCACCGCGTAGCAAGCCGGACACGTTGAATTCGATATAGAGGTTCTTGCGTTCTTCCGGCAGTAGGAGGTCGCGCATCATCGCGGCCTCTTTGCGCTTTATCCACGGCATCAGGGTGTAGATGACGAACTGCAGCCCCAGGTGCTCGATGTTGTTGAACGTGGCTTTGTCCAGGTGCTGGATCATGTTGGGCGCCACGCGATAAAGGCGGCAGACTTCAACCACGCCAAAGTTTCGCGACTCCAGCAGCTGCGCTTTTTCGTTGTCCATCGCCAGCTGCTTGTACTGCATGCCCTCTTGCAATAACGCTACCGAGAAGGCGTTGCGCAAGCCGCCGCCGTGGCGCTCTGTAAATTTACTCAGCAACCGATCGACAGAGGCCTGGTCTTTAATCGCCGTAGATTCTCGCGGCCGCTCAATCACGCCTGCCATCGTGGCGCCGCGCTGGAACACCGCGGAGGCATGTTGTTCGGTCGCCATGGCCAAGCCGATGGTGTCGGCGTTAGTCGCAATGGGAGAGATGCCGACAAAGCCATCCAGCGAGAACGCCTTGACATGATGCACTGAGCGCATCGGTAGTATCTGGTTCTTGTAATCCAGTAGCTGGTAGTAAGGCAGCCCGTCAGGGCCTTTCAGCACGCCCACCTTTTTGGGGTGGATGGGGATAAGCTCTGTTGGGTATCCCGCGCCGTCACGCTCAATCAGCGAGAACTCGTTGCCTTCCAGCGCCAGGTGCCCCATGCCCTGCTCGTAATACTCGAACGAAGTGTCTTTCCTGTTGGGCTGGCTATGGATGACATCGTATAGCGGGTGATCCGTCGCCCGATCGCGACCGCCCCGGTCGTCACGGCGGTATAGCTCGCAGGGCAACTGCGCCAGCGATTCAGCCAATAGGGTGACGCACCCACGTAACGCGCTAATGCCAAGAGCGGTTTCGGAGTTCACCATCGTGCCCGCCGCGCTTTGGCGGCTGGTATTGGAACTCACCCAGTTGCCTGTCCAGTTCTGGCTTTTCTGGGGGCTGCCTGTGGCGGCTGAGTTGAAGAGGCTGGGCCAGAACATTAGCGATCCTCTTCATTGTTTTTGGGTTCTGCCGGTTGAGTTGCCCGGGCTGCGGCTTGGGATACCAGCCATGACCAGAGCAGGCAGAAACTGCCCGCGACGATGTAGCCCGCCGCGGGCAGAATCAGCCACGCGCCAAACGCGACGAGCCCGACACCCAGCAGGCCGACTGTGAAAGTAATGAGATTGATCAGCATGTAACGTCCGAGGTGTCGTAAATGGATTCTTCCGGCTCGTCGTTTTCGGTGAGCACGGCGCGACCGAGTGCCATCAAGATGGCGATGATGCCGTCGATCTTGTTGTCGGGCTTTTCTTTACGTGGGTAGATGTTGTCTTTGGCGTCGGCCTTGGCCACGACGTTGCTGGCCATCCAGGTCAGCACTGGGTCTTTGCTGTGCCGGAAGCGGCCGCCGGTGATAGCGGCTTCCATTTCCCGCATGGCGGGGCTCATGTTCTGAACCGTGTTGCGGTACTCCACGATACTGGCGCCGTCTGCCATAAGCTGGTGCGCCAGCTGGGTAGCGCGCCAGGGGTCGTAGGCGATTTCGGTTATCTCGAACAGGCCTGAAAGGTCTTTGATGTCGTCACGGATGACATCGAAGTCCAGCTCTTCGCCATCGGTGATGATCAGGTCACCGCTATTTACCCAGGTCTCGTAAGCGGCCTTGTTGTTGCTGGCACGCTCTACCGCGCCTTCCGGTAGATAATTGCGAACGAACACGGTCCAGCGCGTTTTCATGCGCCCTTTCTTGTCGGGCACCTCATCACGAAACAGCAACGCGATACTGGCGATGTCGGTTTTGCTCGCAAGGTCGACACCTAACCAGCAGGGTTTGCCGATGAAGTCTTCAAGCTTTAGCGACTCATCTCCCAGCGCGTGCCAACTGGCCATGTTGAGCCACGCCGTCCGCGCACTCACCCAGACATTCAAGTGCTTGGTAAGGAAACTGTTCTGGCGGCTGGGGTAGCGCACGGCGTCCCGCTGCGCCTTGAGCAGAAACTCTTCACCTACCGATATACCGAAATTGGGGTTTGCCTTGCGTAGTACTGCAGGGTCTTTCCAGTCATCCCCCGGATCGATCGTGTAAATGATGGCGAACAGCTCGTCATTCGGCAGCGATTTATCCAGCATTTGCTGGGCCTGACGGCGCTTGTCGTAACAGGGCCCCGCCAGGTTGAAGCCCGCGGTAGTGATGATGAACATCAACCCTTGATCCCGAGACCCCATACCGGTGGCCATGGTGTCGTACAGATTGGGCTTATCGTGTTCGTGGAACTCGTCGACTATCGAGCCGCTTGGCGAAGAGCCGTCGCCCGGGTCGCCTATAAGCGGCTCGAGACGGCTGCCGTCTTCAGGGATCGAGATATTCTTGGCCATGATCTCGATGCCTGCCGCGCTTAACAGCGCTGGCGACTTCATCAGCATCAAGCGTGCCGGGCGAAACACCTCCCACGCTTGTTTCTCTGTGGTCGCACCACAGTAGACCTCAGCGCCGTACTCGCCATCGGCGCAAAACAACAGATTCGCAATGGCTGCTGCCAACACTGACTTGCCGTTCTTACGCTCTACCTCAATGTAAGCCTCTGAATAGCGGCGAAGCCCCGTCTTCTTTTTCAGCCAACCAAAGATGCTGGCAACGATAAACAGCTGCCAGGGCTCAAGCTTGATGAGCCGTTTCTCACGCGCCCATCTGCCCTTTGTGTGTGGCAGCAGTTGGATGAAGTCACAGCACCGCTCGGCTTCGTCTTTATCGAACCGGTACGGATTTGACCGGGACTTCTGCGCCTTGAGATCGTCCAGATGGCGCTGGCAAGCCTGCCGGACCTCCTTGCACGCGGGGATCCTGTTGGCCACTACGTCCCGAGCGTACTTGTTCGCGGCGTTGACGTTCGGGTAACTGGCCATGGAGCTTCATCGCTTTTTGCCTATCAGGTCTTTGAATGGGTTTCCGGCTTCTTTGGCACCTGGTACCGCAAGGCGCGCTCGGCTTGAAGGGTCCAGACCCAGCGCGCTGCCAAACGTCACTAGCTGTTTCAGGGATTCATTCGCCACGGTGCAGGCCGGGTTCTTCACTTCGGAATTCATGCCCGCCACCGTGATGCCGTTCTTGGCAATGTCTTTCTCTGCCGTTCGCCACCGCGCATAGGCGGCGCAGTAGGCTTCAAGATTCGCCAGGTCTGATCCAGTCAGGATCTTGGAGCTCACCAACCAGGGGCCGATTTTCTCCCACATCTCTATGCCGATCGGGTCCAGCCATTCGGGTGGCAACGGCACTTCGGTCAGTTCATCGCCCTGGGGTTCATCGTGGTTAACGGCGCGCTTTCCGGCATTGCCTTGCACTGCTTTCAGGTGGCTCGGTTTGGGTTTGCGACCTCTTGTCATTTGCTACTTCCTCTCGCCGACCTGATTTTTCAATTTCGCGGGTATAAAAATTTAATTATGGCGTCGGTGTCCGCTGGCGAGAGGCTGTAGGGATTTGATCCCCCCTCCCCCTCAGGCGTCCACGCCACGGCCCCGGCGGGCTTCTTCCTGGGTCTTGGCCTTGTGGCACGGGTTGCATATCGCCTCAAGGTTATCGTCAACGTCAGTGCCGCCTGAGGCTTCGTTGACGATGTGGTCGACTTCAGCTGCTGGCGTATAAATCCCTTTGCGAAGGCATGGCTGGCACAGGCCTTTATCCCGCTGCAGTATCCTTTCCCTAATACGACGCCACGGCCTACCGCCGCGGCCCGACTTCTTGTGGGCTGGCTTCTTCCAGGTAACCGCCTGATCGGCGTGCGTATCGCAGTAGCCGTGCTTGTGTGTAGTCTTGCCTGCGCACATTGGGGCGCGGCATGGGCGTGGCGGGGAACCGGGCATTAGTTGGTCAACACCTTCTTAAGCCAGCGGAAGAATTTAACGATCTTCGCTACCGCAGCAGCGAGCAGCCAAAAGCCGCGGTTAGTTGGAAGCGGCATTATTCACCCCCTGGATCATTAGCCAGTATCTCAACCACCGCCGCCCGGTCCGCATTGAACCGGCGGCGTAACGCCTCATACTCAGCCAGCAACAGCAGCAGCCCACGGTTGCTATCTAGCTTGGGCTCGGGCGCTGGTAGCTCACTCGTCAGGTGTGTCGGGATCGTCGGGCAGTCGCACGCCATCACCGGCGGTTGGCTGCTGGAGCTGGCGCACCCAGTCATCAACACCGCCAGGCACGCCCCGATCAAGCCAGTCACGTATTTCCGCATTCTGCTCTCCTAGTTGCTCAAGCGCGGCGTTGCTGGCGCGCATGTCCTCGGCGATGTCGTTCAGCGTCTTGTCACGTGTGGCCATGGCATCGTTGAGGGTTTTTATCTGCTGGCGCTGCCATTGCTGATGCTCCTGCAGTATCTCGGCGCGGTCGCGTTGGTGCTCGGCTTCTGCCTGGTAGGCGTCTCTCTCGCCGATCACGTGCTGCCAGTAGAAGAACACGGACGCCAGGGCCAGTCCGCTCACCACCAGTCCAACTGCCTTGGCTTTCAGTGAAGCAATCATTTGAGCCACTTCTTAAGGAAGCCGAGCAGCACTTCATACAGGCCGTCAGCCTTAGCACGGATCCACTCAAGCCCCATGATCGATAAGAACACGCAGGCAGCGAAGGCAAACTCATCAGGCAGACCGTAATAGTCCGTCAGCCAAAGGAAGCCGGGGTACAGAGACAGAGAAAGAATGGTGCCAACAGTCGCGCTCATCAGCGCCTTACGCCAGGGCCCACCGTTGTGCAGCACAGTGACAAAACCCACCGTGAACGTCGCTGCGCTCAGCAGCAGGTACGGAATCATGCTGATCAACCACTGCCAGTTGTTTGGGTCGCGGTTAGGCATGGGCCGGTTCTCTTTAATTCGTTTGTGCATGGCGCACCTCGCGGGCGGGCCTCGTCAGTTAGTCGATGGAAATACCACCAGCCGTCTTGTAAACGTCCAGCAGTTCATCTGTTGCCACTTCTCTCTGCCCATAGCCAGCACCGGGCAGGCTCGCCCAGATCTTGCGGCAGGCGTGAATGGCTTCTCGGATGCGGCCGTCATGGATCAGCGACAGCGCCTTGCATTGGCGGATTAGGTGAACAGCGCCCAGGTCCTGGCTGGCGGGCGTGAAGTCTGGCAGGTCAAAGCGCTCGGCCAGGTCATCCCAGGTTCGGGTCAGGAACTGATAGCGGCCTGCCGCACTGGAGTTGATCTCATATGCAGGCAGCCAGATCAGCTGGCGCGGGTGGTCGTCGTAAGAATTGAACAGCTCACCACCCACCAGGACGTTATAGCCATTCTCATCGCCGAAACGCGTTGTACCTTCAGCGTGAGCCAGCATGTCCAGGAACGCGGCCACATTGCCCGCCCGGGTATCAACAGGCTCGGGAGGCTCGAAGCGCAAGAGCTCCGCCTCCTCATACCAGTGAGTAGGCGAATGCGCCGACATATCGAGACCTCAGAAATAGAAAAGCCCCGCACGAGCAGGGCAAGGCGTAGACAGGTGGCTACGCAGGGGAGCAGTGCCGGTTACGTTTCCGGCGGCGCACTGTCGACCGCTGCGTGTCTATGGCGGCGGGCTGCGCTCAGTGAGTGCGCATACGCATAACCCGAGCATCATTGGTTTATTAACGGTCACTGGCTTGCCAACACCAGCTCGGCATTACCCGACTCCCGACACGAAAAAACCCCGCCGGGTGACCGGCAGGGCTTAGGGTGTGTGGCGGCTAGCGGCAACATGCGCCAGCCTAAATAAATGGTAGATCAACCGTGTCAATAACACAACATGTAGTTAGATCAATCTCCCAAAATTCTTACACCATAGGCTTGCTCAGCTTTTCGGATAGCTTTCAGCCTATCCTCATTGATTTTGTTTTGCCTATGAAGAGTTCGATGCCTTTTCATAAAGTTGCGAAGCTTGCCTTCTGGCCTTTTCCCTGACTGCAGTATGCTGGCCAAACGGGTGACGTTATCATTAAACACTTGTTCAAAATCACGTTCTAGCGGGATGCCCATTTCATTGAATGCATCAATGATTCCTTGCTCAAGAGAGCCATCTTTATATTTCTGACGTTGATACTTAATCCAGTCTGTAAACCCGCCTTCGGTCAATGGAATACCTTTTGATTTGGCTTCTCGAAGATCCCTCAGCATGCTTTCATATCGGTAAGCATCTACATCGAAATATACACCAAGCTGTTCAAGGGCTTTCTTTCGGCGCTCAGGCAGCGTGCCTGCCCGCTGCCTAGCCCGTGCATTTTTGATAAACCCCATAAAAGGGCCTGTACTTGCCTGCTCAACAGAGTTTCCCTGCTCAAGATAGCGCTTCAGCTGGCTCAACTGCTCATTGAAATGGCTCTCGCTCACATCCCAGACAAAGCCTTCACGGTTAAGTATGTCCACCTTTTCAGACGCCAAAAGCCCAAGCGAGAACTGCTTGCGCATGTGTTTAACCCAAATGCCCAGCGAGCCCGTGTTCATAGTGGGTACCAGCGCCGTGCCGAAGGTGTCTCGGTATTCAATGAACTGCTCAAGCCTCTCAAAAAACGAGGCATTCATTGATTTGATCATTCGCAAGCTAATAGAGCTGAGCAGCTTCTTATAATCAAAATCACCCGTTCCAACTGACGTGAAGCTGACGAACTTGCTTAACCCCTGCTCGAACTCCCACTCATTTTCTAGCCGCAGTTTAATAATCTGCTTGAGTAAGTCGTCGTTCTCAGCCAGGGCGCCTAACACCTCAATGACCGGATTGAAGTCACCGAACTCATCGGAATTTAGATCTGCCTTCGTGAGAGCCGGGATAATGACATACCCAAAATCCTTACCTGGGCTAACACGCATAGCTCGACCTGAGGTCTGAACAATGTCTTGCACCGAGGTTTTAGGGGTGCAGTACATGACGGCATCAGTAGCAGGCACATCAATACCTTCACCTAATACGCGGGCATTGGTAATAATCGCCTTATGTTCATTTCGGTATGTATTAAATGCCAGCAGGCGTTCATCCCGGGTCTGCTCGCTCGACACATGCACCACCTTTACGTCAGGAAGGTAGCGGGCAAGATACCCAACAAACTCTCGCGACTCCTCAATAGTAGCGTGATAGGTAATGACCTTATTAAGGTCGAACTCATGCATAGCCTTACTAAGCGCCAGCGCCATGGCAGGCATTTTTGTCTGGTCGTTAGGTTCTGACAGACTTTCTCTCGCCTCTTCATCGGTAACGGACGCAACCAGCACGCGATAATCGGTAACGGTTCCGTCTTCGATACCGCGCCGGAGCGGGTAGTTATAAACAATCGGCCCGTACTGCTCAGGATTGTCCATTGTAAAGAAGTGCTTATCCGTCTTACCGCTATAATCAGCATGACGAGGAGTAGCAGTCACAAACAAGCGCTTACGAATAGGCAGTGAGTCATCAAGGGTGGTAGAAAATTTCCCAGCAAAGCTGCCTGCTGTCTTGTGGGCCTCATCATAAACGGCTATGTCTACTTGCTTACCTGCCTCATCGAAAGCCTGCACGCACTCCGGTGCAGAATGATAGGTAGTCAGAACCGTTACAGAGGAATGGTGAGCTAGAAGGCCCGCAAGATCTTCCCTGTTCTCTGGGTTCTCATGATCAACAATGATCGTTAACTCATTTAACCCATCCCAAAGCCGTTTTAACTGGTTAAGCAGCATAACGGTTGGCGCCACCACCATTACCAGGTTGTGGTGTACGCGCTCAACGATAAGCCTAGACACAAGGGTTTTGCCTGACCCGCAGCACATTACGACAGTTGCTTTTTGCTCACTCTTAAAAGCGTTAGCAGCCGCATCTACAGCTTCAATTTGATAGTTACGCGGTTTCATCAACACCTCAGCTACACAATGACAACATGGCCTTTAGAAAAGGCTTCAGAAGCGACAGCCTGCTCTATTCGCCAGTCAATAATGCTCTTGCCGGGGTGGTCTCTTAGGTATTCATCAAAGCGAGTGTAATAAGACATATCAAAGCCCGTTTGCTTTGTGGCCAGGCTATCAATCTGCGCCTTAAGGTGCTTATAAATTTCGACAGCTGCCCACATTTTCTCTGCAACATCGGAAGGGATCTGATAACGTCCCGACTCCCAATATTGCCAGCTTCGAGCGGACACTTGCCCGATCTCTTCAGCAGCTTCACGAACATCAAGCATTAGCAGCTTTCGCAATGCCTGGAGCTCTGATCCTCGCATTTCATCAGCATGGACCCTGCCTGAAATGTTGGGCCTAGGCATAAGCTCCCTATCGTTTTCCATATCCACGAGGACATCTTGCACTGTT
This sequence comes from Vreelandella subterranea, assembly GCF_900111305.1. Lineage (GTDB taxonomy): Bacteria > Pseudomonadota > Gammaproteobacteria > Pseudomonadales > Halomonadaceae > Vreelandella > Vreelandella subterranea. The sequence continues at coordinate 163,764 of NZ_FOGS01000007.1, read as the reverse complement.
TGAGCTATGCCTTTTAAAGCGCCTTCCTGTGTATCGGACAGCCACGACAGCGAGGGAAACTCCGAACATAGCCCTACAAACTGCTGATCATCTTCTGACCACGTTATTGAATAACTGTAACGCTGGCTATCTGGCTTCACTTTGCTACCTCTTCTAGTTGTGACACACGGTCAGCCATGTTGATCAAGTAAGCGCGGCCTTGCTCATCATCCATAGCGACCCCTGCAAAACCTAGCAACAAGGCAGCTTCGCCCGCCATGCGCTGAATATCCCAAGACGCCTCTGCCAAGTCCTCAGGCTCAATATCACAGTCGATAGAGTGAACATCGGCACGCTGTGCGATCAGCTCTTCTGCCATATCCTCATCACAGCCAACGAGGTCAGCTACTTTCTGAACCAAGCCTGAAAGCTTTTCAGCATCTTGATGGTAAAAAAGTGACTCAGCATCAACGATTTGACTCTCATCAAGCTCAAGGGAATAGGTCACATAATCACCGGCTGTCATCACGTAGGGCGCATCAACAGTGAAGAACAAGAATTCACCAAAACGGCCAAAAGCATTGATTTCGGTAATTGCAGAAGGGCTAGTGTGCAGAAAGGTCATTGCGGGGCTCTCTCTAAGAGTTGGGTCGAACTGATTTCGTACCCTATGCCCCTATTATAGCTTCGCGTTTGCGAAGCTGTCAATATGATTTATAACTTTGCGAGTAATATAAGCGCTACCCGAGCTTGCTTTGCAGCGTTCTTTATAGCTATACCGTCCCTAAACAGCGGCACCACGTGCTTGGTCTCCACCCTCTCCATCCACACGCGGCTATCCTTCTCGTGCTTAATGGTGTCGTAACACACCAACGTCTTGCCGTGCATCACGCCGGGCGAGAAACCCAGGCTTTGCGCGTAGGGCCCCACGTTCGCCGCTATCTGGTCGTAGCTCTTGCCCCACGGGCCAGTCACGCGCCTGTCGGTTTTCGCCGCCTGGATCAGCGCGGCCAGCAGGTTGCGCGGTGTCAGCCGGGCATGCTCGAGGAACTGGCGGGCTTCCTCATGCGCCGCGTGGACACGAATTCCACGGTCATACGCAATCACCAGCGGGTCAGCGGCAGCGGTACCGCCGCCTGGATGCTCGCCCAGTTTTGCGGCAGAGCTGAAAGGCTGAAAGCCAGGATTCTCATGCGCGTACCAGGTGCGCCGTTCTACTTCCATATCGAGGATACGATTGACGAACACCCGGGCAGCCTCCGGATCATGCTCCTCATGAGACTCACGCGCGATCTCCCGCAACCGGCGCATTGGCATCCGCTCTAACTCTTCCCGCATCGTCATCCCCTCTTTCATCAATGCCATGCCCATTAGCCCTTCCTCCACTCGGTACCGTTTTGCAGCGCCAGCCGCTCGCCGACGATTTGCGTGCGCGGCCAGCTGGCGTATTCCCTGAGCACCGCCTTGGCTTCATCAAGACCCAGCGCCAGCACGGCGCAGTAGCCTTCGTATTCGCTGCCTTCAAGCCACTCGAACTGGCTAGTCGCCAGAGCGGCATCACGTGGCGGCGTTGCCTTGAACTCCAGATAAAGGCCATGCCACCCGCCACGCGCCTGCCTAACGGGTAGATCACTGACCCCCGCCTTCACGCCCTGCCGCTTGAGGTCAGACGCAGTCTTCTTGTTGCGCTGGCCACCGTTCGGGACGTGATAGATCGCGTCATATAACTGCCCCACCGGCTCGCCGCGCATCTTCTCGCCCAGCAGCCAGCGAATAAGCACGGCCTGTTCTTGGCCTTCCCAATCCACAGGGCGAGCGCGGGGCGTGCCGTCATTCTTGAGCGCGCGCGGGCGTCGGGGCTTCTGGAACCGCATCGTCATGCCTTCACCTTCCGCGCCTTGTTGAGCCATAGAAGCACGCCGCTCAGCGTATGTAGCGCCGCCAGCCAATGCATGCCGTGGTAGGCCGCCCAGGCAACAGCAATCCACCAGCCCAAAGAGAATGCCCAGCGCAGAACCGGATGTATGTACACGGGCTCTTCATGCACCGACCCCAGCCAAATACCGAGAACTGCCAGCACAAGCACCGCCAGCCCAATCGCCCACGCTGTGAACGTGGCCAGGTTGGCCAATCCGCCATTGGTAACTGGCGCCAGCCATGTAGAGATGATCAAAGCGAGAACCAGCACCATCGCGGCGGTGCGTTCCGATCGACCGTTAACCGCTTTCCGTTTATCGACGACTCTCACACCACACCTCCTGCTATCCGGTCGTTGAGGCGCTGCTGGCGCTCCCACTTGTTGTAGTCCGCCATGATCTTGTCGAGCATCGCCCGGGCGTCGTCGTTGTGGTCCAGCTCGGCACGGCTGTTGATACCGCACGCATGGCGAAGCCAGTCGGTGCAGTCGCTGGGCGTGTGCGTGCCGTCGGGTAGGTCGCTACGATCCAAGTCGTTTGCCTGGCGGCGCCGCTGGTCGAGGTACAGCCCAAAGCGAGAGTTCTGGCAGAGCATTGCCGCGCGGCGCGCTTGAAGACCGCCTTTCGCTTTATCCGTCATCCCGAGGGCCTCCATCGCCGGTATAGAAGTCGCCCGCGCCCCAGCAGAACGCGCCAGCCGCGCAAGCAATCACGATAAACACGCCGGTCATCACGCCCAGTAGGTAGATGTTTACTACGTCCATGGGTTACCTCCTGCTGCAGGCCGAAGCGGGCTCTTGCGATCCCCTCTATTCTCTGAGGAGTCATCAGAACCGCGCCGTTTGGCCGTCCATAGATCGAGCTTTAGCTTTCTCAACTCTTCCTGCATGCTGTTGCATCGCTGGGCCAGGCGGCTTTGCTCGCCGAGCGATTCGCGAAGCTTGAGGTTCATGGCCTCGGGGTCGCCGATGCGGGAGAACAGCTTGACCAGGATGAACTTCTCGCCGTCCCAGTCGCTTTCTTGGCGGTTGGCAGCTAACGCCTCCTGGTGGTTGACGTAATTCCTGGTATCCGCCAGAGCACGGGCGAAACCCGCCTTTGGTTTTACATGGCCGCGAGCGTTTACCCACAACAGCCCCCAGCCCTCGGGCAATTCGTCAGGCTGAATCATCCCCTCCGGACACATGAAATAGCGCCAGTTACCCAAGCCGCCTTCGATGCGGTGCGGCTTCTTCTTGTCCGACAGGAAATCGCCGCGGGATACCTTGACCTCAACTACCACCGAGCCATCGCTCGGCGGGTGGCCTGACTGACGAAAGCCGATCGCATCCGGTATCTCACCGGTCCAGCCCGAACGAACCTCGCTCACCGCCACGTGGCAGCCATGGCCGTTGTTGCTGTTGGGGCGTTTGAGCCACTTCACGGCAACGGCGCATAGCTCAGCGTGTGTCCATTCCTTCACATTACCCATGGGCGGCACCTCCCCGCTGCTTGGTCCTCATGCATTGCTTACACGCTGGCAACGGCTCACCAGTGCCCGGGTCGCGAAACTCAGCGGCAGCCTTACGGTAGTGGCAATCAGGGCACTTGGGTTGTATGTAGGCCTTATGCGTCATGCCGCACCCCCGGTGCTGGCGCCAGCGGTGTAGTAGCTCTCCAGCAACGGCACGGCAGGCAGCTCAACCGTGCCGGCGGCGGTCAGGCGGTAGGCGTACCCAGGGGCGTGCTCGACAAACTGCTGCTCGACCAGCGCGTCACAGGCAACACGGATCTCATGCAGCGACACCGGCAGCTTGTGGGCATGCGCAAGCGTGGTGAGGTGCGCGGCGTTGCACGAGGTCATTCCGAGCAATCGGATGACAATGTTCTGGTGGTCGATGGGCTTAAGCGTTGGCATGTTCAGGTACCTCCTGATCTTGCTCCTGTGCCGTGTCGGGGTCGCCTTCATCAATCCGCATTAGTTGCTTCTCGTGGAACACAGCAACATCCGGCACATATGGATGGTCACAGTCCCATTCGCCATGGCCGGTCGGCTCACCTTCGACTGTCGGCGATCCCTCAGGGCAGCGCGCTATAACTTGGCACTTTGTCCATGCCAGCCAAGGTTTTCTGACGGAATACGTAACGTAAGCCAGGCACCCCGGCTCAATCGGCTTATTCATCATTCACCTCGCTGTGAGCCACAACTCGCCCCGCATCGGTCAGCTGCAGCAGCTGGCGGGCGGGCTTGTCTTGGGTGGTACCCATCACGGTAATCAGATCCGCGTCGAGCAATTCACGGCAGCGGCCGCACACGCTGGATAGCGGCAACGCGGTGCGCCCTGCCAGTTGGTTGCGGGTCATCGGGCCAGCGGTAAGGGCCTCAAGAACGCGCTGCCGGCTGGCGCTTTGCTTTCCGCTGTGGCGGTGGTCGTGGAACGCCTCGGCGGAGACTTCGCGCCCGGTGGGCTGCATTACGGCGGTAGTGGTCATGATCGGCACCTTAAATTCGGTTGAGGGCCAAAAGGCGGATGGGCTGGCTGTTATTGGGCTGGCGCTTATCAAGCCCCTCTTTCGCAAGCGCCAGTGCTTTATCCATCAGGTAACGTTGCGGCGCGGGCAGCCACGTCCTTGTGGAAAAAATGCCGTGCTGCCAGCTTTCGCCCATGCCGCCCTCACGCCAGCGAGACGCCGAATAAAAATAGTGTCGCTCCATCATGATTAACGCCCTCCCGTGGCGGCCAGGGGCTCGCCTGCTTGTGCTAACAGTTCACGGCGGCGGGCCTCTTCCCGTTCCCGCGCTTCGCGGCGCTGCTGGGCCTTGCTGTCGACCGGCTGGTTGATGATGTCGCGTAGGTGGCTCACCACCTTCTTGCGCTGGCGCTTGCCCTCCTCGGTCACCGGCTTGTCAGGCGGCGGCAGCAGATGCGCAACCTTGGGCGCGGGTAGCTTTCCGGCACTCACGGCATCGTTGAGTACGATCTCGCGGCGCATCGGGTCATGGCCAAGCGATACCTGCCACTCGGGCTGGCGGGCTTCCGCTTTTGCGGCGGCCAGCTCACGCTCATACGCGGCGAGGAACGCCATCCGGGCACCTACCTTGTCGCGACCGTCCAGCACCGGCTTGGCAGCGGCGAAGGCCCGGGCAATCTCCGGCGTCCACACCACGGTCTCCTGCTCATCGGTGCTGTGCAGCGCCAGCGCCCAGGCCTCGTTACCGCTCAAATGAGCGTTCGCGCTGGGTAAGCGCTCAATGATCGCCGCCAGGGTCAGCTTGCCGTGTAGCTCGGCACGGCACCGCGCCAGCGCTCGACCAATCTCGGCGAACGGGTAGGCGTTGAGGTCGTCGGCAATCAGGGCCGCGGCGGCTGGGCGGATCTCCTGCCCCAGCACTTCGGCGGTGGCGTACACCAGTTCCACCACCTGGTCGGCTTCGTGGTCGGTCAATGGCATGTCGAAGACTCCTGCTGTTGGCGGCGCTCGGCCATGATCCGCTTGGCCTCCTCCGCGTTGCTCAGGTTGGTTTGGGTGCTGTCGACCTGGCGGGCCTTGGCCTGGGTCACTTGCTGCCCGGTGGTGAGTTGAGTGGTGATGGATTCGCAGTCCTGCAGCAGCAGGCCAACGGGGTGCATGCGGGCGGTGTAAAACTGGCTGTTGAGCTTCAGGTAGTACGCGGCCACGGCCGGAGCTCGGTCGGCACCCACCCGCTCGACCAGCTGACTCATGTTCGCCGCGGCCTTCTGGTTCCAGACCGGCCATGTGCCGTAACGCGCTCGGTAAGCACAGGCGTAGTTGGCCCAAGGCTTGAACGTCTTGGCGTTGGGGTCTCGGGTACCGGGCATGTCGGCAGGAATGCGCGCCAGCAGATCGGCGGATGATTCCTGCGAGGCACTGGGGGCTGGGTCTTGTTCGTCAGCGTCCAGATAATCACCCTCGGCAGCGGCTGGGCTTGCCCCAGGCGCAACCCTCTTACTGGACCCCTCTAACTGACCCCCTAAACCTGAACCCCTCTCTTCCCTGTTTTCCGAATACCCCTCTTCGGGATTTCGAGTAGGGTTCTCCGTATTTTCCGAATACCCCCCTTCGAGATTTCGAGTAGGGTTCTCACGATTTTCCGAATACCCCCCTTCGGTTTTCCGAGTACCCTTATCTCCCGTTTCCAGCGGGCGGCTCATGAAGATGCGGCGTTCGACAATTTGCTTGCCTTCACGCACCTGGTCGACGCGAATCCAGCCCTTCTTTTTGAGCGAGCTGATCACTTCAGAAACACGATTTGGCGACAGGCCGAAGAACTCGGCCAGCTTCTTGTTGGACTTGAAACAGCCCTTCTGGGGGTGCTGAAGGCTATCGATCTCGATCAGCATCACTTTCTCTTGCAGTGAGAGATCGCGATTCAGCCAGATTTCAGCGGGTATCCAGACACCGCGGAAGGCGCGTTCTTCGGTCATGGCGCACCCCACAAATAGAAAGCCACGCCGTCACCCGCTAAGGTGGAAGCTGCAACACCACCCACCAACTGAAGGAAAACGACGTGGCTGAAAACGACACACAGAAAATGCTTAAAGCCGTGCTGGTAATGCAGGCAGAAATGCTTGGCAGGATCGAGCGAATCGAGACGGCCATAAACACTAACCGAGACCCTGATATTGACCCGAGATTTGAGGCGATGGCAGAGCTTGAAAGCCTGATGGATGGCGATTTGGGCGCGAGCCTTCGGGGCGATATAGACGACTTGATAGCTGCGGTTAACAACGGGCGATAGCATTTACTCACCCCCGCTGCTGGAACGGTGGCGCGTCGCTTTGACATAACGCTGCACACGATGCGCCCAACCACGGCCGATGCTTTGAAGCTCTTCGCTGGTAAGGCGGTTATCGCCTCCCCGCAAGGAACGCTCGAGCCAGCCATTCTTGCGGCAGGGCATTAATGCAAAAAGCATTTCACCAACAGCGCCTTCAAAATGCCCCCCCTGCTCCATTCTGGCGACTACACGATCCAGCTCTGCACCACGGCCAGCGCGAGTGAGTCGAATCACGATGGCAATGCGGCGTAGTAGCTTGCTCATAACCACCCCCAAAACACTGTACGCCCGAACAGGCCCATCGCGGCCGATGTTTTAGACGGCTGATTTGCATAGACTTGAATCATTGAGAGGCCACCTCATCTAGCGGTGGCTCGGTAAACACAGACGGGCAAAGCTGCGCGGCGGTAAACGCCCCACCGGTCAGCTTTTGGGCACGCAGCGCAACCGCAGGAGACATGCCGTGCTTGCCACGCACCCACCCTGAAACGGTTGCTTGATCAACCTTCAGCAGCTCAGCTGTTTTTATCTGCGTACCGAAGTAACCCACCAAGCTTTGGAAGGTAGAGGTTTGGCTCATCTTTGGGCGCTCCAAAATAGGAATACCTATATATTAGGTATAGGCAAACCCGTTTGCAAGTATATGGGCGCACCTATATAAAAATGCTTATGGAATTCAAAGACCGCCTCAAAGCAGCCAGGAAGCACGCTGGCCTTAACCAAGCAGAACTCGCCACACGAATTGGCGTGCAGCAGACCAGCATTTCCGATTTGGAGCGCGGCAAATCAAAGTCGACATCCTTTTCGACTCAGATTGCGCATGAACTGGGCGTAAGCGCGTTATGGCTTGCCACTGGAAAAGGCGAGATGGTTCCAGGTGTTAAGGATGGGGGTGCTTCTTACGCCACTGAGACACCACCCTCGACTGATGACTATGCGCTTATCCCTCAACTCAGCGCCCGGGGTGAAAACGGCAATGGTTACCTGAACGATCACGTTGAGGTAAAAGGCGACCTGGCCTTTAAGCGAGAATGGCTCGCCAAGATTGGGGCAAAGCCTGAACGATTGAGCGTTATTTATGCCGATGGCGACAGCATGGAGCCCTACATTGTCAGCGGGGATGTCGTGCTGATCGACCATGGGGCTACCTCGCCAGTCAATGGCAAGGTCTTCGCTATCCGGCGGCCAGACGACAGCATCAGCATCAAGCGGCTTATTCAGCATGTGACTGGCGAATGGGTCTTAAGCAGCGACAATCCCAACAAAGCGCTTTATCGGGATGAACTGATCGATTCGGCTTCCGTCTGCCAGGTACCCATCATTGGTAAAGTCGTATGGCGCGGCGGGGCCATGCACTAAAAAAATAAATAACGCCAACGCTAGGAGAGACCCATGGATGATACGGTATTCACAGACGAGGAAATTTCCACGCTGTTGAGTGTCGAAAAGCGGGTGCAAAATCCCAGGGCGCACTGGAAAGAGCAGAAAGGGTCCCGACAGCGAAATTACAAGCTCGTGTCAGCTTGCGGTAAGCACTTTGAGATGTACATTCGCCAGAACATGCGGATAGAGGACGCCTTTTCATGCGGGCTGCGGTTTATTCACCCAAAAGGCAAGGAACACAACTTAACGCTTTGCCGCTATAATGGAAGTGATCACACGCATTCCAACCCCCTTGAGAGCAGCGATATTATTCACGAGCGCTGCCATATTCATCGTGCCACACACCGCTACATTCAAGCGGGCAGGAAACCTGAGCATTACGCTGAAACAACGGACCGCTACACGTCGCTGGAGGGCGCTATCGAGGCACTTTGCCACGACTGCTCAATCATATTCCCAGATAGCAACCCACTAAGCGATGTACACAACGACCTTTTTGGAGGTTCGCCGCAAACATGACCATCAATGTGGAGTCTTTAAAACAGCACTTGTGCACCGCGTTTTGCGCGGATGTTCGCGTGTCTGAAAAAAACGACTTCATCCGGGTCTCTCTGCCTCTAACCGGCCGCGATGGAGACCATCACACGATCTACTTAAAGCGTGCAGAAGGCGGGTGGCGGCTCTCCGATATGGGCAGTACGCTGATGCGACTGAGCTACGATAACGACACCAATACGCTGCTCACAGGACCACGTGGCAAGCTGTTTGATCAAATCCTCACAGAGTCAGGGGTTCGAGAAGAGGATGGGGAGATATACACGGAAGTTCAGGCCGATCGGCTACTAAACGGCTTGTTTCAGATTGGCCAAAGCGCCTCTCGGATTGAAGACTTAGGGCTATGGTCGAAGTCCAGGGTTGAATCGACGTTCAAAGAAGACCTTAAAAGCATATTGCTCGATGTGGTGTCTGCCGATGACATTGAAGAAGACTACATCGTGCCTAATATAGAAAACGCTAGCTTATACCCGATTGATTTTCATATTAAAACACCAGGAAGACCGCTATACCTGTTTGGCGTCAATACAGCAGATCGCGCCCGCATCTCCACCATTGTGATGCAGCACCTCATCCAGAACTCCCATGACTTCGATTCGTTTGTGGTCTGTTCCGATTTCTACACCCTACCAAGGGCTGACGGTGCTCGCCTAATGAACGCGGCTAACGACATGGTGCAAAGCCTGGATAACGTGACCGACTTGCAGCGCAAACTTAAGCACCGGATAGCCCAACCCGCCTAATTCCTCCTGAAGACTGCCTCCCGTTTCAGGCGGTTTTGTTGCTTGCCAAATCAATAATCACCGCCAGCCGAGGCGGTTTTTTTGTGCCTAAACAACAAATATAGGAATACCTATTGACCTTTATTATGTGTTTGCCTATATTTTAGATCATCGAATACAGGCAAAGGGATAAACCCATGCAAATCACACACGGCAACTGGCAAGCAACAATCAACGCGGAGCGTGGAGGACTGGGCTTTACGCGCATGGAAGCAACTTACCTGCTCCACCTCGCTAACGGCTGCACTCAAAAGGAAATCGCCAAGGCAGTGGGGCGCCAGCCAACCACCGTCAAGCACTGCCTAGAACGCGCCTATCAGAAGCTCAACGTGACACGCGGTACCGCCGCTGTTGCAGAGGCCATGAACCGGCGCTGGATAGAACGAATCTCTTGCTTTGCCCTTCTAGCTCCGTTCCTGCTGGCGCTGATCATCGGCGGCATCAACCCCGACGTCGAGCCCATGCGCCACCGCCCGCCGATGCGCACCCGTACTCAAGTAAGCGCCAGCCGTACCCTCGCCCGCCGCGACAACGGGAGCCTCTACGCATGAGCATCCAACCCAACGCCTCCCAGCAACTACCGGGCGATATGCGCCTCATGATCCACGCAATCCATGAGCTGGCGCTCGATGTCGCCCTCCACGGCCGCTATCACACCTACACCACCCTGAGCGGTGAGCGTGACTACTTCGGCTGGCGCATCGTCACCATGCCAGCGGGCAAGACACACACCGACCCCGAGGCGGTGGCCATGAACTGCAATTTGAGCGCGATCACCGTGCCTGGCTGGGGCGGCATGACCGATGCCGAGGAAGGTCGGGAATATTGCCGCGAACAGCTGGGCGCGATGTACAAGCACCTCGAGTCGCTGCTGCAAGACAGCCAAGGCGGTGACGCATGAGCCTGACTCACGTCATCAGCCTCCGCTTTGTCATCCAGCACTGGCGGCTATTCGCCATGCGAGACGGCTACACCCTGCACAGCACCGTCATCTCTGCCGAGCCGGTACTTGGCGGCGGCTACTTGCCCGCGTTTGTTGGCAAGGAAGGCACGCGAATCATCGTCCGCATGAACGGCGCGCTACCCACCGAGATCGCTGCCCGCATTGCCCTGCGCAACGTGCTGTGGCGCGCGCACGTCGAGGGCCGCATCAGCCTCGATCCACACCCAGATGAAACCAACACCGACCAGGAGCAAGCGGCATGAAACAGCAAACCAAAAACGGCCTCTGGGCAGTGGCCCTGGGCACGATCATCGGAACCATGGCCGCCCTGGCGGGCAACGACACCAACGCCGAGCAAGAGCAAAGCATCACGCAGTATTGCGAGGGCGTGGCGGTGTATGCCGCCGAGGAAGCCCGCGGCGTTCCGCTGGAAAACCGCACCGGCCACCGCGACTGGGACGAGAGCATCAACGTCGAGGAGCAGTGCCCAGGTATGCGGCCAGCCGGGCCCGCGCTGAACTCACAAGAATTCCTTACAAGTTGGTCATCTCGCTACGCGATGCCGGACACGGCGCCCGCCAACCAACTTGTTCAGTTTTGAGGTGATGACGATGACGACTAATGCAGATTTAGCGCTAGAAGAGTTCATGGAAAACGTAGCAAACCACTCCATGGAAGTGCTGCAGGATAACGGCAAGTATCGCCACCTGCGCTTTAGCCATAAGGGCTCATCTATCTACCACTTCAACATCGTCACTTGGCCAGGGTACCTAGCCATCGCTGGCGACATGGGCGACTTCATGTTCAGCCGCGTGCCGGACATGTTCGAGTTCTTCCGATCGGAAAAGCCAGGGCTCCACATCAACGCCAGCTATTGGGCTGGAAAGCTAAAGGCAGGCGGTAGCGGTGGATCTCAGTTTGCCAAGGTGTGGTGCGAAGAGGCCTTCAAGCGAAACATTTTGAGGGAGTTTGAGTACTGGGCGGAAGTTCAGGACGACGAAGCCCGTGTTGCCGGAGTTCGCGCAAAGCTAAATCATGAGGTTCTAGAGTTCGGTAATTTCAAAGAGGAAGCGGCGCAGGCGGTTCTGGACTGGGATAACGAGGCCTTAGACCTAACCGATTTCTGGGAATGCGACTGCACCGACTTTGATCATCACTACCTCATCTGCTGCTACGCCATCGTCTGGGCGATCCAGCAGTACGACGCTGCAAAGCAGGAGGCCGCATGAGCACCTTCCGCGTATACGGCATGACCGAATGTAAAGCCATGCAGCTGGCCCGCGCCTCTACCCCCCCCCATCCACTGGAGTCCGTGGAGGAGTTCGAGGCACGCGTGCAGGAGCGTTTCAAAAAGATCATGGAGGGCAACCGTGCCGTTCCGCTCAGCAGTTCATTCGATGCGCCCCAGTTTGCCAACCAGTTCATTGAAATAGCGCAACGCAGCGGGCGGGCACGCGGGCTGCATATCCGCCACCCGGTGAAGGTGCATGTACTTCGCGGCAAAAAGCCTGCCACGCGAACCGTTTGGAAGGAATACAAGCAGTGATCGACCAGGAACAGTTCGACCGGATATTTAAGCCAGCGCCAGCTAAGGGCGACGGCCAGACCAAACAGGAAGGGAAATAGCATGATTGATAAACGAGAGGTAAAGCACTTCCATCTGTTCTGTGGTCTGGGCGCCGGCGCGAAAGGCTTCAACCGCGGCCACGCCCGGGTGGGCAACATGGAAGCCCGCTTCCGCTGCCTGGGTGGCGTTGATGTAGACGCCCACGCGATCGCCGACTTTGGCCGCATGACGGGCACGCCCGGTACGGTACTCGATATGTTCGACCGCGACCAGTTCACCGCTTTTCATGGCCATGAGCCACCGGCGGGCTGGCAGGAATCTACCGCGGCTGACATTCAAGCGGCCGCTGGCGGCGAGGCACCGAACATCCTGTTCCTGAGCGCGCCTTGCAAGGGATTCTCAGGGCTGCTGAGCCAGACACGCAGCACCACGCCCAAATATCAGGCGCTCAACCGGCTGACGTTGCGCGGCATGTGGCTGGCACTGGAAGCATTTGCGGATGACCCCGCTGAACTGATCATTTTCGAGAACGTGCCGCGTATTGCAAACCGCGGGCGCCCACTACTCGACAAGATCGTGGCCATGCTCCAGCACTACGGGTACCACGTTGCCGAAACCACGCACGACTGCGGCGAGCTGGGCGGCCTGGCGCAATCCCGCAAGCGATTTTTGCTGGTAGCCAGGCATGCCGAGAAAGTGCCGCCCTTCCTGTATGAGCCGGTGAAGCGCCCGCTTCGCGCCGTGGGCGACGTCTTGGGCGACATGCCCATGCCCGGTGATGAACTTGCCGGGGCCATGCACCGCATCCCACGCCTGCAGTGGAAGACATGGGTACGTCTTGCGTTCGTGGAAGCGGGCAGCGACTGGCGATCGCTCAATAAGCTGGCCGTGGAAGATGGGCAGCTGCGTGATTACCTGATTGTTCCTGAGTATCGCAGCGGCTACCTGGGCGTTAATAAGTGGGGAGAGACGACCGGCACCGTGGCGGGACGTAGCACACCAACCAACGGCGCTTTCTCGATCGCGGATCCTCGCTTTGAGCAATCCGCCAAGTGGCGCGATGGACAAGCCTACGGCGTTCGCCGCTGGAATGGGCCCACTGGCGCGATCACCGGCCAGCAATCACCTGGCCAAGGGGCGTTTGCCGTGGCAGACCCAAGACGCAAGGGCCCCACTTACGGTAAATACGGCATCACTCAGTGGGGGAAGTCTTCCGGTACCGTTATTTCCGGCAGCACCACCGGCCAAGGGGCGTTTGGCGTTGCGGATCCGCGCCACCTTGGCCCAGCCAAGCACAGCAACTGCTACCGGATTGTGCCCTGGGAGAGTTCCGCACGGTGTATTACGGGCGCCCACGGCAGCGGCCAGTGCATAGCAGACCCACGCCCCAACCTGCAGCGGCAAAAAGGCGACCACTACTTAACAGCGAGCCACTACGGCGTAGTGCCCTGGTCAGCCACCTGCGGCGCCGTGTCGGCCTCCGCCGGGCACGATAACGGCAGTTGGTCAGTAGCCGACCCACGCCTGCCCGAACCCAACGAAAAGCTGGTGGCCGTCATCCGCTCTCTCGATGGCACCTGGCACCGCCCGTTCACCACGCTAGAGCTCGCCGCGCTTCAAGGCCTCATCGACCCATGGGAACACCTCGAGCTGGAAGGGTTGAGCGACAGCGGCTGGCGGGAGCGTATCGGCAACGCCGTACCGCCCCCGGCCGCCGAAGCAATCGCCAGCGTGATGGGTACCACCCTGCTGCTTGCTTGGAGCGGCGAGACCTTCGCGCTCGGCTCAACACCTATCTGGGTTCGCAACGCGGCGGCCGCCCTTTCTTTGCAGCAGCCCAAACCATCCGATACCGCCGTTCACTGACCGGCCGGAATTTTATGCAAGCGCCAGATGCCACCAATCTCTGGCCGACGCCCGACAGCCAATAAGGATTGCCACCATGACCATGATCAAAAACGCCATCGTACTAAAAGCCCTCCTGCCTGAGGTTGCCTTGCTGCGCCAGCAACTAGAAGCCGCTGACTGGGCCGAGATCGCAGAAACAGAATTCCGTCGTGACGCGTTTATACCGGCGGCTGCGGGCGAACTTGTCGCCGACTTCCCTTCTGGCTTTGCGCTGTGCCTGCGCTGCCAGGAAAAGATCATTCCTACTGGCACTATCGGCGAGGCGGTCTTCAAACGCGCCAGCGAGATTGAGGAGGAGCGCGGCGAGCCACTGGATGACGAAGAGCGCGACCAGCTTTATGGCGATGTCGCCGTGGAAATCTGCAAGAAAGCGTTTGTAAAAACCAAGTACGTCCAGGCCTTTTACCATCCTGAGAGCGAGTACCTGTTCGTCAACACCAGTTCACCTGGCGACGTTAAGCGCCTCATGGGCGCCCTGGTCAAGCTTACCGGCAAGGTTCAGACCGTCACGATCCACATAAGCGGCATCAAAAACGGTGTTACCGCCCGCCTGCGTGATGCCATTGAACATCAAGGCGACGACGAAAAGAGACCTTTCGGCAAGCTTGCTCCCGATGACCACGCACGGGTTAAGCGCCTGCTGCAGCCGGGGGAGCCTACTGAGGTGGTCACATACAAAGGCACGTGGCTTGCGAATAACGAAGAGCTTTTAAGCCACCTGAAAGACGGCTTTGAAGTGGAAGAGATAGGGCTGAGCTTCCCGCCCGCCGCTATGTCCTTCCGCTTGACGCACCAATTCCGCTTCAAGGGAATCGACTTCGAGCCGCAAGAGCCGGACGACGATGGCGGCGAAGGCGATGACGTTCACGATTGGCGGATGATGGCCATGCGTGAAGTGGAGGGAATGGTGGGCGTCGTCAATGAGCTTTGCGAGCTCATGGAATACGAACAGCCGGTGCTTGAAGAAGAGTCAGATGACGACGCCAATCAGGAGCCGACCGCATGAAACGTATCTACATCAGCGGCCCCATGACCGGGCTGCCAGGGCTGAATTATGGCGCGTTCCACCTCACGGCTCACCAGCTGCGGGCGCTGGGCTATGAGGTCGTCAATCCGGCAGAGAAGCAAAGCGAATCTGAAGACCTCAGTTGGGAAGAATACCTGAGGGAAGATCTTCAGCAGATGCTGACCTGCGACACGATCGCCCTACTGCCCGGCTGGCAGGCATCCAAAGGCGCGCACCTCGAGCTGCACGTTGCCCACCGCGTCGGCATGCAGATCGTCGACGTCGAGCAGCTGCATCGTCAGGAAATCGCCCAGGAGGTGGACCATGCCCAAACTTGATCACCTGGTCACCGACCCGAACACCGGCGATGAAGTCACGCTCTTCCAATTAGCCGGGATTTACGGCATCGCATCCGGCACCGTGTACAGCCGCTACATGTCCGGCAAGCGCGGCATGGACCTGATCACCAAACCCAAGCGCGGCAGCCTGAGTGCGTGCGAGCAAGAGCGCCAGCGTCGCCAGGATTTAAGCCGCTGCATTGAACTGGCCAAGGGCACTGCCCTTGCGCGTCCGCTACCCCATATTGCGGATGCCAGCAAAATGACAGGAGATCAACCATGACTGATTACCTGGCCAACAAGGGCAAACCCTGGTCGCCGGAAGACTTGGCCGCCCTAGCAAAGGCCTACCCGAATACGGACAACGTCACCCTGGGCCGGATCTTCCGCCGCACTGAGTCCGGCATTCAGAACGCGGCCATCAAACACGGCTGGACGAAATCAGCGGAGTACATGGAGCGGGAAAAGCCCGGCTGTTTTAAGCCTGGACAAGCGCCCTGGAACAAAGGCACTCATTTCAGCCCACCAGGCAGCGAGCGTGGCCGCTTCAAAAAAGGCCAGCGCCCTACCTCCTGGTTGCCGATCGGCTCTGAGCGCGTCACGAAGGACGGTTACCTGGAGCGCAAGATGACCGATACAGGCATCACTCGCCATGACTTTGTAGCAGTTAGCCATATCGAATGGGAAAAGCACCACGGCAAGCCAGTGCCGCCTGGGCATGCCGTCACTTTCCGCGATGGTGACAAGCGCAACTTTGCGCCAGACAACCTGGATCTTATCAGCCGCGCCGATCTCATGCGCCGAAACACCTTCCACAACTTACCGGACCCGCTGCCGCAGCTCATTCAGCTACGCGGGGCCCTGAATCGCAAAATCAACCGCAGGAGCAAGCAGGTATGAAAAACAAGATCGATGACCTACGCAACCACCTGTTTGCCCAGCTCGAACGCCTGGGCGACGAAACCCTTTCCGGAGATGCCTTGAAAGAAGAAATTCAGCGTTCCAGGGCCGTGGGTGAGATCTCCGGACAGGTGATCGATACCGCCCGAGCTGAAAACGAGCGACTGAAAATCCTCAAGCGTGCGCCAGCAACTGACTTTCTCCCCGCCGGTGAGCAACTGGATGAAGAAGGTTTGCCGCGGCTGGGAGGTGGGAAGTGACCCGCTACGCAGAAAAAACCAGCGTATCCAACGAGCGCAGCCGCGCCGAGATCGAGCAGACCGTCTCGCACTACGGCGCCAGCGGCTTCATGTACGGGTGGGACGGTGACACCGCGGTCATGGCATTCCAGATGAACGGCCGCCGGATCCGCTTTGATCTCACCATGCCCGACCGCCACAGCGACGAATTCACGACCACGGAAACGGGGCGCGATCGTGCGCCAGCACAAGCCGCCAAAGCCTGGGAGCAAGCCTGTCGCCAACGGTGGCGCGCCCTCGCTCTGGTCATCAAGGCCAAGCTCGAGGCGGTCGAGTCAGGCATTACCGAGTTTGAAGAGGAGTTCCTGGCGCACATCGTACTGCCCAACGGAGGCACTGTTGGCCGCTGGATGCTCCCCCAAGTCAAAAGCGCTTACGAAACCGGCGATATGCCACCACTACTACCATCACCGAGAGGCGATCAATCATGAGCGATAACACCCACGCCGCGATGTGCGTCTACTGCGGCGAAACCATCATCTACGACACACGCCAGGTAACCGACATGGCGGACGCCCACGCGAAGATCGTGGCGCATGATCAGCAGTGCCCCAAGAATCCATTGGTGGCGCGTATTGCCGAGGTAGAAGATCGGGAGGCGGCGCTGGCTGCGCACCTTGATCGGTTGAAAAAAATATTCATGTCAGGTTCAGACGATGAACAAATAGGCGAGGCGCTTCACGATACCCCTTTCGTATCACTATCCCTCCGCGATGCGCTAAAGCAGGCGGAGGCGCTGGAGCTTGTTAAATTTCAGTCAGGTCCGGATGAGAATACGCCCCAGGAAGACGACTTTGATGCTGGATGGGACGCAGCTTTTGAACTGCTGGGTCAGAGGGCGAAAGAACTACGCCAGCAAGCCGAAGGCCTGCAGGTGGGCAAGCAGCGCAACTACGAAAACTGCACGCTTGAGTGCGGTGCTTATGGCACTTACTGCAAATGCAAAGACGAGTGCCACCAATGACCCAGCCAACACACACCCACCGGGACGGCGGCGGAAAGTTTCACGAAATCGCGCAGCACCAGGGTACCGGCCCGCTTGATGGGCATTGGATAGTCATCTTCCACGACCTAGATGAAGGCTTTCAAATGGCAACGACCCAAGATGACTGGGTGCAAAACTGGCGTGAGGTCGCTCCGGATGATTGCACCGTCTGCATGGGCACTGGCACCGACCACATCAAGAACAATAAAGCCCTGCCCTGCGGCGGCTGCTACGGACTGGGCAAAGTGCGCGACGACGGCGAGACGCCAGCCGATCGCTGGGAGCTCTCCGCCGTGGCCACCCGCATTATCCAGCGCCAGCAAGACGAGCTACTGAACCTGCGGCGTATTGCTCAGAACCCAGCGGTGCAGGCCCTGCTCGACCAGGATCGCCAGCAGGCGTTCAACGACAGCGTGCGCAGGCAAGAGCAGCAATGGCGAGACGGGCCCGGCCATGGCCCCGGCGGCCAGCGATATACGGGAGATTGATATATGGCACAGCTATTACCGATGAAGGCAGTTGCCGAGCGGGTGGGTTACAGCGAAAGCAAGCTGTACGCCATGATTCGGGAAGGCGACTTCCCGCCTGGGCGCAAGCTAGCCACAGGCGGGGTGCGGTGGATTGATAGCGAGGTCGATGACTGGATCAAGCGCGCATACGCTCAGGCACCGGAGGCGCGTCTGCGCCTTGCATGATCGCGTCGATGAAGTCGCTGTACCATTGCAGCATCTCCCGACGCTCTTTCAGATAGTCGGCATGGTTGTAGGCGGCGCGCACCTGGTTGCCGGGCATGTGCGCCAGCTGCTTTTCTATCAGGTCCGCGCGCCAGCCGTATTCATTCAAAAGTGTTGAGGCGGTCGAGCGAAAACCGTGGCCGCTAAACCGTCCAGACCATCCCATTCGCGCCAGGGCAGCATTGATCGTTGTCTTGTTCATGGGCTTTGATGGGTGACGCAATGACGGAAACATCATTTCCCCAAGGCCGGTAGAGCGGTGCAGCTCTTGAAGCAGCGTTACTGTCTGCTTTGAAAGCGGCACAACATGGGGGCGGCGCATCTTCATTCGTTCCGCTGGGATGCGCCACTCAGCACGCATGAAGTCAATCTCTTCCCAGCGCCCTGCTCTTAGCTCCCCCGTTCTCAACATCGTGCGCATCAGCACGTGCATGGCGATGGCGTTAATGCGCCAGCCGCCCTGGGTATCGATCTGGTTGGCGAGCGTTGCCAGGTCCTCCTTGCCGAGCGACTTGCTGTGAGTCACCTGAGCCCGCTGTACAGCCCCACGCAACGGTGCCGACGGGTCATGATCAGCCCGTAGTGTGCTCGCCGCATAGCGGTAGATCTGGCTGATCCACTGACGCGTCAACACGGCCACCGTTGGCGCGCCGCGTTCTTCTATCTTTTGGATTAGCCTGAGCACGTCAGCGGGCGTCACCTTGGTCACGTGCTTGTGACCAAACGCTGGCCGCATTTCGCGCTCAATGCCAACCTTAACCTGGTGCGCGTAGTAATCAGTCCAGCGCAGCTTATGCTTTTCGAACCACTCCGTAGCGATCGCATCGAATGAGTCTTGCTCGCTTCGCTTCTGCTTGTCCCGCTCTTCCTGCTCGAGCACCTTGGGGTCAACCCCTTGGGCGGCATTGTGCTTAACCCAGTCACGCTTCTTCCTGGCATCCTTCAGCGTGACATGAGGATACTGGCCAGGCGTGAAGAGGTTTTCTTTGCCATGCATGAAGTAGCGCACGCGCCAGTACTTTTTCCCACTAGGGCGAACGTCGAGATAAAGGCCTTCGCTATCCGGTATTCGGTAGGGCTTTTCCCCGGGCTGCGCTTTCCGCGCTTTTGTGTCTGAGATCGGCACCTGGGTAACGCTCTCTGAAAATGGGTGTGCTCATAGTGTTACCCAGGATATTACCCAGGTCGAGCCCTAATTTATGTGGAGTACAATGGAGTGATATACAGAATCGGCGGGGTGTTATGCGGATTAGCAGGATGGGCGTGGAGTTATATACAGTACTATGGAGTGTCGTCGTAATGATCCAGCATAAGGACGCGCTTCGCGACCTTCCCCTGCGCCATTGGCTGCTTGCTCCGTCAAGGTAAAACGATGATTAACAACTGCTGTACCGCGATGATACCCCAACCCGATGTGTCAGTGCAGGGGTTAAGAAGGCAACCGGGGGACGTTGACGCCGTGACACCCACGGTAACACGCTATGCTGTTAAAATATGACTTACCAACCTCGTGATAATGCCACGTTTGCGGTACGCCTCTAAGCTAACAGGCGCTAGTATCGCGGCATAACAATCTTTATTATCAGTCGCTTTTCAAGAGAGTCAGGAGCGCGGGATGCGTAACAACGTCATGAAATGGGGGCTGCTGCTGTTGGCATTGATGATCGCCAGCCCCTCGGCCACGGCGCAAACCTCGCTTCGGGTGGTGGCATCATTTTCAGTGATCGCTGAACTGGTCAAAGGCGTGGCAGGCGACGCGGTTAGCGTGGATGTGATCGTCCCGCCCGATGAAGACGTCCACCGCTGGGAGTTGACCCCACCCAATGTGCTGGCACTGGAAGAAACCGATCTGGTCATTTACAACGGCCTGGAATTGGAGCCCTGGCTGCGCGATGTCAAAGCCATCGTGGAAAATGATCTGCCCATGGTGGCCTTGGCCGAGCAGGCAGACTACCCGGCGCTGCCGCTTACCTCTGGCCGTTATCAAGGCTACGCTAACCCTCACATGTGGATGGCCCCCGAAGGTGCCGCCGCCTATGTGGATATTATTGCCGACACCCTGTCAAAACATGCACCGGACCATGCTGACGCCTTCGATCAACGCGCCGCTGATCTCAAGCAGACGCTGAAAGAGCTCGATGCCGAGCTTGAAGAGCGCCTGGGCGGCATTCCCCAGACCAACAGGACCCTGGTAACCAGCGAAGCCGGCCTTGCCTACTTCGCCGATGCTTACGCGTTCGATTACGATGCCTTATGGGGGGTTAACCACGAAACCATGGGGACGGCCGCTGCGATGGCTCGCATGCAGGCAAGGCTGGCCGAAAAACGACCGCCCGGCCTGTTTTTTGAGAGCACAACGCCGGAGATTCACATGGACGCCCAGGCACGTTATGCCGATCTTCCCCTGGCAGGGCCGCTCTACGTGGATGCCCTGAGCGGCAGTGACGGCCCGGCATCCAGCTACGCTGACATGCTGCGCCACAACGCGGAACAGTTGCACGCCACCCTCGGCGGTGCCCGCGAAGAAGACTAGCAGCCTTTCATCAGGCGATCATTTCGTCGAGTGATGTGAGCACGGCATCCGGGTCGCTGTGGCTGATTGGTTCGCCGTGATTATAGCCATAGGGCAGCGCCAGGGTCGTAAACCCGGCGGCCTTACCTGCCTCGATATCATGACGCGAATCCCCCACCATCATGCAGTCGCCGGGCATCACGCCACAGGCTTTAGCCGCGTACAGCAGCGGCAACGGGGAAGGTTTTTTCTCTGCCAGGGAATCACCGCCCAGGCACAGAGCAAAGCAGCCGTTAAGCTCGAAGTGGTCCAAAATAGGCGTAATAAAGCGCTCTGGCTTATTGGTGATCAGCACCAGCATATAGCCTGCTTCGTGCAGTGCTGTCAGTGCCTGTTTCACGCCGGGGTACAAGGCGGTCAACTGATTCGGGGCTGCCGCGTAATGGTGCAAAAAGCCCGCGTAAGCACGATCAAGAAGCAGGGCATCGGGTGGCGCGCCCAGCGACCAGGTCAATGCGCGCTCAACCAGCACGGCCGCGCCGTTGCCCACCCAGTCGCGAACGCTATCTGTCGATGGCATTGCCAGTCCCTGGTCGGCCAGCGCATGGGCAACCGCGACCGTTAGATCGGGAACCGAATCGATGAGCGTGCCATCGAGGTCAAAGGCAATCAGACGCTTGCCATGAAGAAGTGGGTGCAAGTGACCATCCTTATCTGCGTAAAGAGTCAACGAAAGCTCGCTTCAGGGACAGCCCTGAGAACCGGCTTTGCTATATGAACCGCGGCTTACGTTCGTCACTACCGCGAGAAACCTCTATGATGAGTATCATTTAAGTCAAGGAGTAAGACATGAGCCTTCCCACCATCGTGATCGTTGGCGGCGGCGCTGGCGGTCTGGCGCTGGCAACTCAATTGGGGCGTAAGCTTGGCAAGCCTGGGCGGGCCAATGTGGTCTTGCTCGATCGCAATACGACCCACGTCTGGAAGCCGCTGCTGCACGAATTAGCCACCGGGGTACTGAACTCCAGCATGGACGAGGTTGATTACCGCGGCCATTCATCGGCGCATCATTACCGCTATCAGCGTGGCTCACTATCCGGTATTGATCGCCAGGCCAGGCAGCTGCATCTAGCGCCTGTGGTGGATGAACAAGGCGAAGAGGTTCTTCCCGCTAGACAGCTGGGCTACGACTACCTGGTCATGGCCCTTGGCAGCGTGTCCAACGACTTTGGCACGCCAGGGGTTGCCGAGCACTGCCATTTTATCGATTCGCCCCAGCAAGCCAAGGCGTTTCAGCGCGATATGATCAATACCTTCCTGCGTTACACCGACCCGACACTGCGCCAGCACCCACAGTTGACCATCGGTATAGTGGGCGGTGGTGCCACCGGGGTGGAGCTGGCCGCCGAACTGTTTGACGCCTCAAGGATGCTCAACGCCTACGGGGTAACCGCCACCGATCACCAGCAGATCAGCGTCCACCTGTTAGAGGCCGCGCCCCTCTTGCTTCCCGGGCTCTCCGAGCGTATCAGCCAAACCGTCCAGCAGGAACTGGAGAGCATGGGCGTGACGATCCACGTGGGCACGGCGGTCAAGGAGGCACAGGCTAACTGTCTTGTGACGGGCGATGGCGACGTGATCGAAACCGATCTCAACGTCTGGGCGGCGGGCATCAAGGCACCGCCATTTCTCGCCGAGCAGGGGCTTTCGACCAATAACAAAAATCAGCTCAAGGTGGCGAAAACGCTGCAGAGCGTCGATGATCCGGCAATCTTTGCCCTTGGCGACTGTGCCGATTGCCCACAGGGAGATGACAGCGCCGTCCCACCGCGTGCCCAGGCCGCTCACCAGCAGGCCAAGCTCCTGGCCAAGAACCTGGTCAACCAACTGGAAGGCAAGCCGCTTCACGAGTTTCACTATCGGGATCACGGCTCGCTGGTGTCGCTAGCCCGTTACGATGCCGTCGGCAGCCTGATGCGCAGCTCTGCATCACGCGGGCTATTCCTGGAAGGCTGGCTGGCACGCCGCGCCTATGCGTCACTCTATCGCATGCACCAGCTATCGATTCACGGCGCGCCAAAGACCGGCCTTGCCTGGCTGGTCGATAAGCTCAATCGCTACCTGAAACCGCGCATGAAGCTGCATTAAGTCCTGGCATCCCGTAAGGGTATCAGGTACTGGCAATCGCCTCGCGTAGCTGCCGGATCACGGAGTCATAGCCGTGCGGATCGCTTTGCTGGTGAGCATTAAAGATTGCCGACCCGGCGACGAAGGTATCCGCCCCGGCAGCGGCAATCTCGGCGATGTTATCGGCCTTGACACCGCCGTCGACTTCCAGACGAATCGCGCGCCCTGACGCATCAATCCGCGCGCGCGCAT
Source organism: Vreelandella subterranea (assembly GCF_900111305.1). Taxonomy (GTDB): domain Bacteria; phylum Pseudomonadota; class Gammaproteobacteria; order Pseudomonadales; family Halomonadaceae; genus Vreelandella; species Vreelandella subterranea. Next base: position 140,798 of record NZ_FOGS01000007.1, on the reverse strand, counting down.
CGCGCAGCTTATCCAGCGTCCCGGGAATGAACGACTGCCCGCCAAAACCGGGGTTGACGCTCATCAGCAGCACCATGTCGACCTTGTCCATCACGTAATCGAGATAGGACAGCGGCGTTGCGGGGTTGAATACCAGCCCGGCTTTGCAGCCGCTGTCACGTATCAGTTGCAGCGAGCGGTCGATGTGCTCGGAGGCTTCCGGGTGAAAGGTGATATAACTGGCCCCCGCCTCGATAAAATCGCTGATCATGCGATCCACCGGCTTGACCATCAGATGCACGTCAATGGGGGCTGTCACGCCGTGTTGGCGTAATGCCTTGCACACCATCGGACCGATGGTGAGATTGGGCACATAGTGGTTATCCATGACATCGAAGTGGACGATATCCGCCCCCGACGCAAGCACGTTGTCCACCTCTTCGCCAAGGCGGGCAAAGTTGGCGGAAAGAATCGAGGGGGCAATTAAACAATCACGCACAGACGTCATATCAACATTCCTGCTTTGCCAAAGTAAGTAAACAACGGCCATTACCGCGTTCAGAGAGGCTGCATATTACCAGAAGCGTTGTGCAACGGGGTCTATCAGGCATTGCCTTCCACCTATATTCCAAAAGAGAATATAAAACACAATTGTAATTCCACAATCACAGGTTTAAGCTTGCTAGCTATATTATCAACACCAGTTGCCAACACTGGCTTGGTTATTAAGGAGCTTATGATGTCATTTTCCGTTTTCCGTCGCAGCGTCTTGGCGCTGGCCATCGGCGCCACGCTTTCAACCCCGGCCGTTGCCCAGGAGCGCGAGCTGCTGAACTCTTCTTACGATATTGCCAGGGAGCTGTTCGCCGAGATCAACCCCAAGTTTGAAGCCTGGTGGGCAGAAGAGCACGGCGAAGACATTGAAGTCAGTCAATCCCACGGCGGTTCCTCGGCCCAGGCACGGGCGATCATGCAGGGCCTGCGTGCTGACGTCGTGACGTTTAACCAGGTGACCGACGTTAACGTTCTCGCTGAAGCGGGACTGGTCGACGAAGACTGGCAGGATGCGTTTGACAATAACGCTTCGCCCTACTATTCCACCACGGCGTTTCTGGTGCGCAAAGATAACCCCAAGGCTATCGAGAACTGGGACGACCTGGTTAACGATGACGTTGACATCGTTTTCCCCAACCCCAAAACCTCGGGCAACGGTCGCTATACCTATCTGGCCGCCTGGGGCTTTGCCGACGACCAGTTTGAGGGCGACGAAGAACAGATTCAGGACTTCATGCGCACCTTCCTGGCTAACGTCAGAGTCTTTGATACCGGCGGACGTGGTGCCACCACCAGCTTTATCGAGCGTGGGATCGGTGATGTACTGATCAGCTTCGAGTCCGAGGTGAATAACATTCGCCAGGAATATGGTAGCGACGATTACGAAGTCATCGTGCCGCCTACCAGCATCCTGGCTGAGTTCCCCGTTGCCGTCGTGGGCGAAAACGCTGAGAGAAACGGTAACAGCGACCTGGCGCAGAGCTATCTGGACTACCTCTACCGTGAGGACACCCAGCGGCTGCTGGCTGGCTTTAACTACCGCGTTCACCATGAGGCGGTAGTCGAGGAATTTGCCGATCAGTTCCCCGAAACCGACCTGCTGAAAGTTGAAGATGTCTTCGGTAGCTGGCCAGACGCCATGGAAACGCACTTTGAAGGCGGTGGCATGCTTGACCAGCTTCAGCGCCGTTAATTCTTGATTCGCCGGACTGAGCCATGAGCTACTTCGCCCTTCGACACTCCGGCAGCGCGCGCGTGCTGCCGGGTTTCGGTCTTTCCATGGGTATCAGCGTACTGTTTATCTCGCTGGTACTGCTGCTGCCCATTACCGGACTTTTCGGCCAACTCGCCGGACTTAGCCTCGCCGAGTACTGGGCAATCATCACCGAAGGCCGCGTCGTCGCCAGCTACATGGTCACCATCGGCGCAGCCGCCGTCGCGGCGTTGGTCAATGCCGTCTTTGGCCTGCTGCTGGCCTGGGTGCTGGTCCGCTATGACTTCACCGGCAAACGACTGCTCGACGCGCTGATGGATTTGCCCTTCGCCTTACCCACCGCAGTGGCTGGCATTACCCTGGCCACTCTCTACGCAAGCAGCGGCTGGATGGGCGGCTGGCTGGAGTCACTGGGGTTTCAGGTTGCCTACACCTGGGTCGGCATTGCCCTGGCCATGGCGTTCACCAGCATCCCGTTTGTAGTGCGCACCGTACAGCCCGTACTCGAAGACATGCCCGCCGAAGTCGATGAGGCGGCGATGTCCCTGGGTGCCACTGACGGTGTCGCGTTTCGCCGGGTCATCATGCCTCACTTATGGCCGGCACTGGTGACTGGTACAGGGCTTGCGTTTGTACGCTCACTCGGCGAGTTCGGCGCCATTATCTTTATCGCGGGTAATATGCCTTACGAAACCGAGATCACCGCGCTGATGATCTTCGTCAAGCTGCAGGAGTACGACTACGCGGGGGCCTCGGCAATCGCCTCGGTGGTGCTGTTTGTCTCGCTTGCCCTGTTGCTCGCGATCAATGTCTGGCAGGGGCGGTTTATTCGCCGCTTGCATGGAGGTAAGGGGTAATGCGTCGGATTGGTGATGCACCACTTGTCCGCCGCCTGCTGATTGCAGCAGCGGTGGGCCTGTCGGGGCTTTTTCTACTGCTGCCGCTGGTCGCCATTTTCGCTCAGGCTTTCTCGCAGGGTGTCAGTGTGTTCTGGTCAAACGTCAGTGACTTCTACACCCTGCACGCCATTGGCCTGACCCTGGGCATTGCCCTGCTGACGATCCCGGTTTGTCTAGTGTTCGGGGTGGCGCTGGCCTGGCTGGTAACGCGTTTCAGTTTTCCTGGCCGCCGCCTGCTACAAACGTTGATTGATATCCCCTTCGCGGTGTCGCCTGTCGTTGCGGGGCTTATCTACCTGCTGCTCTACGGGCGCAACGGCTGGATAGGCAGCTGGCTGAACAGCCACGATATTCAGCTGATGTTCGCCTGGCCGGGGATATTGATGGTGACCATCTTTGTCACCTGCCCCTTCGTCGCCCGGGAACTGATCCCCTTGATGCAGGCCCAAGGCTCGCGAGAAGAAGAAGCGGCCGTGACGCTCGGCGCTTCAGGGTGGACAACATTCCGTCGCGTCACCCTGCCCAACATCCGCTGGGCACTGCTTTACGGCATCATTCTCACCAACGCCCGCGCGGTGGGTGAGTTTGGGGCCGTCTCGGTGGTATCCGGGGCGATTCGCGGCCAGACCAACACCCTGCCTCTGCACCTTGAGCAGCTTTATCAGGATTACAACGCCGTGGGGGCTTTTGCCTGTGCGGCCCTACTCGCATTGATTGCCCTACTGACGCTCGCCGCCAAGGCGGGACTGGAATGGCGCGCGTCGCGCCGGGAGGCATTTGCATGAGCATTCGCTTAGACAATATCGCCAAACACTTTGGCGCGACTCAAGCGCTGGAGCCGATCAACCTGGATATCCAGGAAGGCGAGCTGGTTGGCCTGCTGGGGCCCTCCGGCTCGGGCAAGACCACTCTGCTGCGCATCATTGCAGGGCTTGAAACCGCCGACCACTCCCCGACCCCCGGCAGGATCCTATTCGGCGAGCGCGACGTGACCCACGTGCATGTCCGTGACCGGCGGATTGGCTTCGTGTTTCAGCATTACGCCCTGTTCCGGCACATGAGCGTCTACGACAACGTCGCGTTTGGCTTGACCGTCATGCCCCGTGCCAAGCGGCCATCTGCCCAGGACATTCGCGCCCGGGTGTATCGTCTGCTCGAAATGGTCAAACTCGAAGCCTTTGCCAACCGCTACCCGGCACAGCTATCCGGCGGCCAGCAACAGCGCGTGTCACTGGCCCGTGCGCTGGCCGTCGAGCCGGATGTGCTGCTGCTTGACGAGCCGTTTGGCGCGCTCGACGCCAAAGTGCGCCAGGAGCTGCGCCGCTGGCTGCGTCATCTGCACGAAGAGTTCAACTTCACCAGCGTGTTTGTTACCCACGACCAAGAAGAAGCCCTTGAGCTTTCGGACCGCGTCGTCGTAATGAGCAATGGACGTATTGAGCAGATCGATACGCCGGAAACCCTCTACCGGGCACCCCAAAACCGCTTTGTGTTTGAGTTTCTCGGCGACGTCAATTATCTGGAAGGCAAGGTACACAACGGCACGCTCACCTGCGGCGACGCGCACCTGGCAGTGGACCTGCCGGACGGCGACGCAGAATTGCTGCTGCGGCCCCATGAAATCCGCCTCGCCGAGCAGCCCACCCCGGAGAGTCACCTGCCGGTGACGATCACCGCGATCTCCCCCGTGGGCGCTGAAGTCCGGGTGGAACTGGAAGCTGACTGGCTGGCAGAGCCCTGGTTGGCCACAGTCCGTCATGCCGACTTCAACCGCCTGGCATTGCGCCGTGGGCAAAGGCTTTACGCCCATCCGCGGCATTGGCGACGCTTCCCCGAAGCGACGGAAAACGCGGAGGTGCAAACTCACCTTGCCTAGCAAAACGGTTGCCCCAAACGGGTAGCCGTTTTCTGGTGGATTCCCTACCTCAGAAGCGCATCTGCCTAAACGTCAGATTCACCCGTGGGTCCGTCGACTTCCTGGTTTTAGGCAGGCTATGCAGCCAGTTTTTCTGGGTACTGCCTTTCATGATCAACAAGCTGCCGTGCTCAAGGCTCAGCGACAACCGCTCGCCGGTGACTTTATGCTTGAAGGAAAATCGTCTCGCGCTGCCTAGCGTCAACGACCCGATCGCCCCCTCTTCAACCAGCTCTTTTTCGCCATCGCTGTGCCACCCCATGCCTTCATCGCCTGAGCTGTAAAAATTACACAGACATGAGTTGAAGCTATCACCGCTGCTTCTCTCCACCCGCTGTTTTATCTCGCGCAAGAAATCAGGCCACACCAACGCCGTCTTGGTATACCCGGAGTACGTATAAGAGACGGGCTCATCCGCGTACCAGGCCACCTTCCTCTGGGTCACCATCTCTTTACCAAACATGAACGCACGATCATGCGCCCAGCTAAGCTGACGGATGCATTGCGCCAGATAACGATCCGCCGTACCGGCGTCGAGGATTTGTCCGTGGTAATAGGCTTCCCCGTCCTGCGGCAGCAGGTTGATCAACTTCATTTCGTCGTTTTCGAACAAGTCGTTATGCACCATCGCAATGCCTGGTCGGTGTCCATGGAGCGAAGCCAGCTTTGCACTGCGAAGAGTGGCTCACAGTCAGCGGTTAAACACAACGTAGCAAACCCGCATCGTCTGATCATACCGCTTGCGCACTAGCAGCGTTATACTGGTGTTTTGATGACAGTTTCAACCACAGCGGAGAACCCCATGCTACGGCGTCATTTGCTCACTTTATCTGCCACCTTGCTGGCCACGGTGTGGCTGGCGGGCTGTGCCAGCCCCCACTACCTGCAGCTTTCCCCCGAACGTACCGCCAAGGTTCCTTCGGTCGGTCAGGGGCAGGAAGTGACTGTTCTGGCGCAGGATGGCCGCGACAGCGAGGTGATTGGCAACCGTGCAGGCGGCGGCATGTCCACCGCGCAAATCACCGTCAACAGCCATGAAATCATCCCGCGCTTGCAGCAGGAAGCCGAGCGGGCAGTCGCCGACATGGGCTTTACACCCACCCGGCAAGCCGCCGATGGCCGCCCCAGCCTGACGCTGGAGCTGGCAAGCCTTACCTATGCGCAGGGCAACAGCGATCAGCCATTGATCGACGAAGCTCGGATCGAGGGAGTGCTACGCGCCATCGCTCGCAATGACGGCACCACCTATACAGGCACCTACACATCCCGGCGCAATCAGGAGTACGCGATCAAGCCTGACAAGGATACCAATACGCGTATGATCAATGATCTCCTCAGCGATGCGCTGAATCGTGCCTTCAGTGATCGGGACCTTGGTCAACTACTGGCCCGCTAAGCTTGGTCGCTGTTGATTTATAGTGATTTAGTGCGTCAGCCGTTTATGGCTCCAACGGTCCTCGACGCACTAAATGCCATACGGTTTCCGATAGCCCGCGCTCATCCGGCTCGACCTCTTCCAGCCGCGACACCCGGAAATTGGGCATGAACAACGCCTCGACTTCCTGATGCGGGACACTGTAAGGAGGCCCGCCGCCCTCGCCCTGGTGGGATACGCTCACCAGCAGCCCCTTGGCCCCCGGCGGCGTCAGCTGGGCAAGATGAAACGCATAACGCTGGCGCGTTGCTTCGGGCAGGGCGATCAGCGCGGCGCGGTCGTAAAAGGCACCGATTTCGCTCGCCTGCTGAATGTGCAAGTGAAAGAAATCGCCACACCAAAGCTCGATATTGCCTTGTCGGCTTATGCTGAACCCCGCCTGCTGATAACGCGATACCGGGGCCGATGACTGGGCAAGAAACTGTTCGATTGCCTCGGGCGCCAACTCAACACCCAGCACGGGATGCCTCGCTTCGGCAAGCCAACGCATATCCAGCGTTTTGCCGCACAAGGGCACTAGCACCTTGGCGTGGTCAGGCACGCCCAGTGAAGGCCAGTAATGGATCAGTGCAGGGTGTGGTTGGGGCAAATGAAAGCCAATACGCCCTTCCTGCCACCGAGCCCGCCAGAGGTCAGTCATATTTGGTCGCCCACACGTTTAAAACCAACGGTCGCGTTTTTTACGCCGACGTGGCAGATGAGGCACGATAAGCCCGACAATCAGGCCTGCCCCGGCAACGCCCCCACCATACATGAAGTAACGCAGCAGCAGGTCTTCTTCCTGGGTATCAAGCCGTGCTTGCAAGGCGCGCACCCGCTCGCTCGACTCGTCAACATGTCGGCTCAACTGGTCGTTACGCGTTTCCAGTTCATCAATGCGCTGCTGACGGGCTTCCAGGGTATCGCGCATGGTGGCCACGCGCTGCTCCCATTCTTCATTGATACCGTCCAACTCATCGGTAAGCGCGGCTACCCGTGACTCGAGTTCTGGCAGTTGCTCGGTGGCACTGGGCGTTTCCTGCAGCTCATCGCTCAAAATCCATACGGCATCGCCACCGTCACCGCGCACACGGGTGTAGTTGCCGCTGGTCTCAAGCACCTCAACCTGCTCGCCGGCATTCAGCGTTCCCACGATGCGGTAACCATCCGTAGGGCCACTGCGTACATAGGTGGAAAGTTCGTCGGTTACCCAGGCCTCATTTCCCGATTGAGCAACCCCATTGACACACCAAACACTGACTAATACACCGGCGGCAACCGCCCGGTAACGATGACAAAATTGAGCTATCTGCATGACGTAATGTCCTGATTAAGTCGCTGCCTTTCGGCAACACTAACGTGTCTAATCTCCGCGCGGCGGTAATGAAAACGGACGAGGAAACTCCGCCACCTGCGCGTCGCTTTTGACGGCTTTCAAAGGTCCCTCTCGCTCCACTTCATCAATGCGCACGATTGCGTTGAGCGGGAGGTAACTTCGCTTGACACCTTCGAAGGTACGCTGCAATTTTTCGCTTGCCGGGTCGATTACCACCCTCGACGCATCTTCAAAGACAAACTCCTCGACTTCAATAAAGCCCCAGAGTTCGCTTTGAAATATCTCGCGCACGTATAAATCCCAAATTTCACCCTGCTGGTGCACCACCACTCGATAAATCGGCTTGGCCGCCATCTTGGCCTTTTCCTCTTGCCGTTGAAACGTTCATTTAGCGGTGAAGCTTAACATATTCCACTGCCAGCGTTTGCCAGCCGGACAACCGTTACATGGCCGACATCACCGCTTGTGTGTAGGGTAGACGTACCTGTTTAACGTTTTCTCCCCAACCGGCAGATATTACCCGTGCCCAGGAGGCCAAACAGGCGCTGCACCACGCTGGCTGGTGCCTCAGTGTCATCGTCGAAAGTATCCCATTTGGTACCCACCGAGGACTGGTCTACGTTAAGGTTGAGAAAGCCCATTCGCTTCGCGATCTACTAAAACATCAAGAAGATCTCGACTTCTATGTATAATCCCCCGCTCACCCGGGACGAGGAGTCATCGTGACCACCGATCAACAGCCAGCGACGCCAGACGATAAGTTAAACGGGCTGCTGACCAGCTTTGACGACGCCGTGCGCCTGCTCTCGCAAGCGCCTGCGTCCTTGAAACCAGCGGAACTACCGCGCGTCTTGGATACAGCTCACGAACTTTTAATGCTGGATGGCGGCACTCAAGCGCTCGAAGAACGTGCGCAAGCGTTTGAGGCGGCGGGCGTCTTCTTGGGTTCCGACTGGGAAACCCCCCAGTACCTGGTGCCAACCCTGACCACGTTTGCGCTTAAAAGCACCGACCCCAACGTGGTAGTCATCGAGACGCTAAGCGAGATTCGTTTACTCGCTGTCGCGAAGGGTGTTTATGCCCATCCATTGGTATCGGAAGAATTTGCCCATCATTACCTGACCCAGGTCATCGCCATCAACCTCTGGCTGCTGTTTACCGCGCCAAGCGAAGCTGAGCGCGAACAGCAGGGCCGCCTGGCCGTCATTCCACGCCAGCTCTTCCAGTATCTGGCTGAACGGGTTGGTTACGAACACATCATTGACCAGTTGATTGACGAGATCTGGCGTATCCTCAAGCAGCGCCCTATTCAGGTCGAGTCTATCAAACAGATGATTACCCAGATCTCCCTGTGCCAGGCGAACCCCGAGATCGACCTGGGGTCTAGCGGCCAGGGTGCCGACAGGCTGGTCAGCTCGCTGTTCGGGCCAACACAGGCGTGTCGCGAAGACCCAGGTATTGATATCTACCGCGAGCGGCTGGATGGCATGGACCAATCGGCTCTACAGGCTGAAGCGACCGGGTTTGCCCGTGCCATGCACGATACCGGACTGGTATCGCCCTATCACGCGGTTCTGCTGCGTCACTTGCTCGAGGAGGGGGATCACCTGGTGTCTGAAGCCTTCGGGCTCTCGTCAACCGGCCGTGATTGCCTGCTGTGTTACCGCGAGCTGGTCCATGCGCTGATTCGCGGCAGCGTTTATCCCGCCACGGCCCAGGCAGTCTACGGGCTGGCCCTGATGCTCGAGCGTGGGATTCTTTACCAGCCACCGGTGGCACCGGCCATGTGGCGCCAGCTCAACCTGCCTATTTCCGAATGGTCCCAGGCACGGCTGAATATTGCCTATGGCGAGTCCGCGTCGCCAAGGGCTCGTTTGCTGGAAGGGGTGCTGTGCATGCTGGGCTTGCCGTTAGGTGTTGGTCAGGGCAATAACCCGACCTGCCAGTCGGCTCGCGCGTTATCAATGTGGGCTTACAATGACCCGGATTACTTATTGCAGATGGTCGCCTGGGCCGCACGGGATGACGAGATCATCATGCACTTCGAAGGCCAGGCCATCTCTTCGATGGCGAGCCTCTCAGGTGTCGCCACCGAGCTACCCATAGATCTTGACCCCGTTTCGTTGATTGTAGTGCCTCACCTGGACCGTATCTACGCCGAGATGGGGCGGCGCTGCGTTGGCCGTGAAGGCGACCCCCACCGCTGGGTAAATCCGGAATTTCACGGCTGGTGGTCTGGCCGCGGCTTTCGTATCAATGTCGATGTTGCGACCGGCAAGTTAATCGACTTGAATGATTTCATTCTTCATTTTTACGCCTGCTACCACCCTTACTACAATGGCAACCAGCCGCTGATTCATCCGCAGCCTGCCGGTATCGCCGTGACAGACAGCGCCGCCCGTTTTATTGGCTGGCACGCCATTACCATCCTGCGCGCTTCCCTTGACCCTAACGACGTGATGCGCATTTATTTTTACAACCCCAATAACGACAGCGGTCAGGATTGGGGCGATGGCGTCAAGGTCAGCACCGCGGGACACGGCGAACGCTTCGGTGAAGCGTCGCTGCCGTTTTCGCAATTTGTTTCGCGGCTGTACATTTATCACTTTGACCCACTTGAGCGCGGTGAACTGGCGACAGTCACCGAAGACGAGCTGGATACCGTTAAACGTTACCTGCAGCAAAGCTGGGGGGCCGAACGGCTACCCGCCACGGAGCTGCAAGCCAACGAAGGCCCTCACCATACCCCGCCCAACGATCCATGATGCGACTTGACCAACTGCTCGTCAGCCAGGGGCTGACGAGCTCACGTACCCGTGCACAGCGCCTTATCCGCAATGGCCGTGTTTCGCTTGATGAGACGAAGCAGGCACTGACCAAACCCAGCGAAAAGTGGCCCGAAGATACCCACCTGTACGTTGCCCCGGACCCTGAGGAGCGCTTCGTATCGCGCGCTGGCCTCAAGCTGGAAGCCATGCTTGACGCACTTGAACTCCGCCTCGACGGACTTGGGGTCCTCGACGTCGGCCAGTCAACAGGGGGGTTCAGCGACTGCGCTTTGCAAGCTGGCGCGCGCCACGTGATTGGTGTCGAAGTGGGCCATGACCAGTTGGACGCACGCCTTCGCAACGACCCACGGATCACCTGCCTGGAAGGCATCAATGCCCGCGCCATGCGTGGGGAAGAGACCCTGCAACAGGCGCTCGCCGAGCACCCCGTCGACCTCGCCGTCATGGACGTGTCGTTTATCTCGCAAACCCTGATCCTGCCTGAGATAGCCGCCCTACTGCCTCGCCATGGACGGCTGATATCGCTGGTAAAGCCGCAGTTCGAGTTGACGTCGAAAGCACTGGACAAACGCGGCGTGGTCCGCGATGCCGCGCATTATCAAGCGGTAGAGGAACGCTTGCGGGAAGCATGTCAGTCGCTGGGGTTCACCATCCAGCATTGGCAAATCAGCCCGATCACCGGCGGCGACGGCAACCGCGAATTTCTGCTTTACGCGCAAAAAAACGATTAGTCACTGGACGCGCCCGGGGGTGACGTTAGCGTTTCCACCTTCACCGACTCCCCCGACGCCCGGTGCAACCAGACATCCATTTGTTCGAAGGCTATGCGTACGCCCGCGTCGCGGAACAGTGCATCCACCCGGCAGTTGATCTCATCGGCGGCAAACAGCCGATCCAGCAGATCGTTGACAAAAATACGCAGTTCAAAGTTGAGGCTATGGGGCCCATAGCTCATGCAGAACACCTGCGGCTCGGGGTCGGCAAGCACTCGGGCATTTTCGTCCGCCGCCTGACGCAACAAGCGGTGCACCGTCGCCAGATCCGAGCCATGGACCACGCCATAGGTCAGCACCACACGGGTCACGTTGTCCGAGAGCGACCAGTTGATCAATTGATCGGTTACGAAGGTTTTATTGGGAATGATGATTTCTTTGCGATCAAAATCGGTCACCGTCGTCGCACGGATGCGCATACGACTCACCGTGCCGTGCAGGTTACCCAGGGTGATGGTGTCGCCAATCCGGATGGGGCGTTCGAACAGGATAATCAGCCCGGAGATAAAGTTGGCGAAGATCTCCTGGAGCCCAAACCCCAGGCCCACACTCAAGGCCGCTACCAGCCATTGTAATTTGTCCCAGGACACGCCAAGCGTGCCCAGAGCCGATACAATACCAGTACCGACAATGGTGTAGGACAACAAGGAGCTGATGGCATAGGCACTACCCTGCTTTAACGTCAGGCGGGAAAGCACCATGACTTCCAGCAGCCCCGGCAGATTGCGCGCCAGAATAAACGTCAATGCGACCACCAGCAGGGCAGCAAAGAGGTCGGAAATCGACAACGCGCTGTCGACCAGTTCTCCGTCGGTGTTATCCCATAGCGACACCTGATCCAAGTACCCCAGCACTGAGAGCAGGTCTGCCCAGACCAGATAAAGCAGGCCACTGAAGGCAACCAGCAAAATCAGCTTGGAGAGGCGCAGCGACTGGGTATTGATCTGCTCCATGTCCAACGGCGGCTCTTCTACGACTTCCAGACCGCCTTCGGCCCCCTCCTGAACCTGGGCACGGCGCTTTGCCAGTGCGCGCCGGTAGGCCAAACGCCTTGCTGCCACGGCCAGACTACGCACCACCGTGGCTTCTACCACCACCCACAGGCCCAGCAGGTAGAGCGTGGCAACAAAGCGACCCACCAGCCGCAACGCCGTGTATTCATATCCCCACACCACCAGCCCCAGCAGGACGACAGGCACTGCCGACATGGCCAGACCCAGCAGCAGACGGAACAGGCGCACGCCAAAGATGGGCACGTGGGCCAGGATCAGCCTGGCCAAGCACACGCTCATTGCCAGCAGCCCCAGTGTCAACAGTCCCATGGCAACCGGCCGTTGGGCGAGCGGCGTCTGAAGACTGTCGGCCAGTGTCGAAATGGCAATCACCGGTACCAGCGCCACCCCAAGTCCGGCCAGCAAACGCCGCAGTTGAGCGTTATAAGCAGGCGACCAGGTGAAGTGTTGCTCAGCCACGCCACCAGCCACCAAAAGCCGCCGCCCCCAGGCGACCACAACCCAGCTCAACGCCAGTTGCACCAGCGCGGGCGCCAGGTTCGCCGCCAGCAGACTCTCGGTGGTACCCAGAGCCACCCCTACTCCCGCCAGCGCCAAGGGCCCTGAGGCTGCCAGCAAGGCGTTGAGGAAAACGGCTCTGGGCGTATGCAGTTGGGTGTCGCTTTTGAGTCGTCCGATCTGACCATGGAGTATCGCCAGGCGCGCCTTGATTCGGCGACGCATAACGGCCAGCAAAAGCCCGGCGGCAAAAAAGGGAATGCCGCTTAACATTGCCCAATCCAGTGACGGCCAGCGATTTGGCAAGGCAGCGCGCCATTCGCCTTCCTGCCACTCGAGGCGTAGATGTTGAGGTAGCTGCCGGAGCCAGTTAACGTCCAACGGACGGCTATTGGCCACCCAGAACAACTGCTCATCAATGGTATTGCGCAAGGCTTGAGTAGTGGCCAGCAGTTGCTGTTGATTGAGCTGCAGCTCGACGGCAGCACTTAACAACCGACCATAGACCTCTTCAAGCTCATCAACCAGTTCGCGGCGCGACTGGTAGAGCCTTGACAGCGTATTGATCAGCGCGGGGGTCGGTTCGACATTGGCATCCTTGAGCCGTTGCCTGGCCAGCTGCTCGGCCTGGCGTAACTGGTCGCGCTGGCGAACCAGATCGAACTGCTTGAGGCGCAAGTCGGCTATTTCGTCCTGCAGATCGCGACGGGGCTGGACGTTGGGCAGCGACTGGCGCTGCTCGCGCAGTATCCGTGACAGCAACTGGCTGCCACGAATGGCTTCTATCTGCTCATTCAAGCTGCGCTGTAGCTGACGCACGTGCTCGAGCTGGCGTTGGGCATCGATATTGTCGCGCACCAGGCTGTTATCCCGCTCGCCCGCCTGCAATAGCGCCAGACTAAGCGATTGGTTACGCTGCTGGGCCTGCTCCACCACAGGGTGACCCGCGGCAATCAAGGGATCCTTCTGGGCAGCATCGGCAATCGCCTGTTCCGATGCCAACCGCCGTTCCCGGTCTATAACGTTTTGCAGCAGATTCAGCCGCTGTTCCTGTTGATCGATTTTCAGCATCAACAGGTCCCGACGCTGCTGGGCAAGATCACGCAACCGTCCGTTGGCGCTCAACTGGCGCTGGTAGAGAGCCACCTCGCGATCGGCAACGGCCCGCTCGAGGCGCAATTGAATCATGCGCGCATCATTCAGGGCGGATAGCTGACGATCCCCCAGTAGCGCTTCACGTTCAGCGGCGTCACGGCGCAGCGATTCCATGCGCTCAAGCGTCACGGCCATGGATTGCTGGGCGCGTTCGGGCAACGTTTGTGCGGTCAGAAACTGCGAATTCACTTCCGCAAGCTGGCTCTGAAGCTGCTGGAGCTGGTTCAGCGCCTCTGCCTGCTCGGACTCCAGTGCCGCCAAGGGTAAATTGCTGAGCTCATCGATCGATGGCATGTCATCGCCATCTTCAACCTCTGCGAGCTCACGCTCGACGGCAATCAGCTCATCAGGCGCCTGACTTACCCGCTCCTCCAGCTCCGCTAGCTGCTGTGCAATGGCATCCAGGCGCTCGTAGGCCTCCAGTGCGGCGATCAAGGCTTGTTGATCCAACTCCTGCTGCGCGTTTAAGGTTTCCTGCGATTCAAGCTGATCAAGCCGTTCCTGGAGCGTGGCTTCGTCGGGGGCATCTTCCAACGCCGCCGCCTTCAAGGCAACGCTACAAAATAGTAGCATCAGGACCAATAACCCTTTCATTGCCAAAGGGAAGGCGAATTTCACCACAGCGCTATGCCTCGCTACGCGTCAATATTAAGCTTGGCTATTGTCGGGGGTTGGCAGTCGCTGCGCAATCATAACAGTTGACTTACGTCGTCAGCATGATAGAACAGCTCAAGCACAGGCATGTGCCCCACCCTATTCATGTGAGTTATCGATGGTCATTCGACACCGACATCTAACACGCTTCTTTGTACTATGCAGCCTGACGGTCTTCAGCGCTCTCACGCACGCCAATACCCGCGAGGATATCGAGGCACGTATCAGCGAGCTGAACAATGAACTTTCCCGCCTTCACCAGCAGCTGGAGCAGGCCGAAGCGGTTGACGCAAATGGTGACGTCAATGAGACCGTCATTCAGTCACCTGAGGTGGTCGCGCTTGAGGATCTCAGCGAGCGGCGCCAGTTGGAACAGGAATCCAGCCGCAATCCCTTTTCGATTACCACGCACCGGACCAACTATTTATTGCCGGTCAGCTATAATGAAAAACAGAATCGCGAAAACTTCAGAAGCGTCTCCTCAAGTTCCCCGCCGGATAATACCGAAGTAAAATTTCAGTTCAGCGCCAAGGTCAATCTGGCAGAGGATGTACTGTGGAACGGCTACGGTGACATATACTTTGGTTATACCCAGCGCAGTTGGTGGCAGGCTTACAACACTGATTCGTCTTCTCCATTTCGCGAAACCAACTACGAGCCCGAAGTGTTTATCGACATCGATGCCCCGTGGGGAGCTTTTGGCTGGGTCAATACCCGTAACCGTGTCGCGGTCAACCATCAGTCCAACGGTCGTTCGGATCCGTTGTCGCGAAGCTGGAACCGTGTCTATCTAGAAAGCATCTTTCAAAGCGGCGACTGGGCCGTTACTTTTGCGCCCCACTGGCGGGTTCCCGAATCCGGAGGCAATGACGATAATCCGGATATTGAACGCTACATGGGTTACGGCGACATCCGTGTCGCAAAACGGCTCGACGACAACCATGAAGTCAGTGGCCAGCTACGGGGCAACCCCAGCGCTGGCAACATGGGAACTCAAATCGACTATAGCTGGCCGACCTTCAATTCCTTACGCGCTCATGTCCAGTACTACTACGGTTACGGCGAGAGCCTGATCGACTACGATCACCGCGTGCATCGCTTGAGCATCGGGTTCAGTTTAAACCCGTTGTTCAGCGCCAGCGGCCTGAACCGATAGGCAATTCGCTTGTCAGTCACTATGCGACTGCTATGCTGATAGCTGTCCATCAACCGTCAAAGGAAGACATCATGGCTAAACGTCAAAATGAAAGCGCCGCTCAGGCCGATCAATTGAAAGAAGATCTGCGCCATCTGAGCGATACCGTCGAAGAGCTTGTCAATGCCACCTCAAAAGACGCCAGCAACGAAATGCGTGATCTGCGCAGCCGTGCCGAACAGCGTCTCAAGGATACCCGTCAACGGCTGGAAGCGCGTGGCGAGCGTATTTATGAAGACACCCGCGACTCCCTGACACACCAGGCTGATGCCTGCGACCGCTATGTCCACGAAAATCCCTGGACCAGCATCGGCATCGGTGCTGCAGCAGGCGTCATCATCGGTATGCTCATCGGTCGCCGCTAATGGCTTTGGGGCCTACCCAACGCGTTTTTTCGGCGGCTAAACGCTTACTCAGCTCGCTGATCGCCAACGGTGAAACGCGTTTGCGTTTAGCGGTGGTAGAGCTGGAAGAAGAACGCTCACGGCTGCTTGTACTCCTGCTGTTGGCTGGCGCCAGCCTGCTTTTGCTGTTGCTCGGCGTCGCCACCCTAGTGGCACTGGTGGTGGTACTGTTCTGGGATACCTATCGGCTTGCCGCCATTGGCGGAAGCGCTCTGGTATTGATTATGGCCAGCTTCACGCTGGCCGTGATTGCGCTTCGCCAAGCGAAACAGCACACCCTGCTTAAAGAAACGCTGAACCAACTGGCGGCTGACCGCGCCTTGCTGGAGGCTAAAAATGAGTCCGACCAACGCCCCCGCTAAGCCAACAGGCGCCGACACCAAGCCACCTTCCCGGGCGGAGCGCAAGGCGCGCCTGCTAGCCGAACTGGAGCAGCAGCGTGTGGATATCCTGGTCGACAGCGATCAGCTTTTGCGCGCGGCGTCTCCCCTCGACTCCCATTGGCAACGCTTTAAAATACCTGCTTATGTCGTCGGCGGTTTCGTTGCCTTGCGCCTGGCCCGTCATCCTCGCGGGGTACTGGCAAGTGGTCGTAAGGTCCTGGCGGGGTACATGCTTTTACGCAAGCTCAAGCTGCTTGCCAAGGCGACCACCTGATACCCGCAGCGGTTTGTCTGGGTCAGCAAGCCTGACCGCAGGCGACCCCGCTAGCCCAGGCCCACTGAAAGTTATAGCCTCCCAGCTCACCGGTCACATCGAGCACTTCGCCAATGAACCGCAACTGGGGCAATCCACTGACCTCAAAGGTCTTGGAGGAAATTGCCTGGGTATCCACCCCCCCCATTGTGACTTCCGCCGTTCGCCACCCTTCAGTACCGGCAGGTTTCAACTGCCAGCGGTTCAGCCGTGCCGACCAACGCTCAAGCTGGGCATTGCTGTATTGCGCCAATGGCTGCCTGTCATGGCCTTCTGGATACCAGTCACACAGCGATTGCGCCACCCGCTTGGGCAAATAATCCATCAGCCACGTGGCCAACTGGCGTTTTGGTGTGTGTTCGCGGGCATGATGCAGCAACGCCTTGGCATCCTGCTGCGGCAATAAATCAATTTCAATCGCCTCGCCGGGCGCCCAGACACTGGATGCTTGCAGCATGCCAGGGCCGGATAACCCGCGATGGGTAAACAGCATGGGTTCATTAAAACGCTGCGCGCCAACGCTCACCGTCACCGGCAAGCTGACGCCCGATAGATCGCTGGCCCTGGCTTTCCACTGATCGCTGAGCGTAAACGGCACAAGGCCCGGTGTCGTCGGCTGCACGGCAAGACCAAACTGACGGGCGAGGTCGTACCCGAAGCTACTCGCCCCCATGGTCGGAATCGACAGTCCCCCGCTTGCCACGACGACGACCCCCGCATCGATACTCCCCATCGAGGTCGTTAGCCGCATGGCACCGCCCTGCTCCTCGACGCGGGTGATCTGAGTACTGAGCCGTATGTCAGCACCCGCCCACTCACACTCGGTGAGCAGCATGCGGACAATCTCTTTGGCAGAGGTCGCACAGAATAGCTGGCCGGGCGTTTTTTCCACGTAGTCGATTCCATGACGCTCTACCAGCTCGACAAAATGCTCGGGCCGGTAGCGTTTTAACGCCGAAATACAAAAATAGGGGTTTGACGAGTAAAAGTGCTGTGGCGTAGTGCCAAGATTGGTAAAGTTGCAGCGCCCACCGCCTGACATGAGGATTTTTTTGCCAGCTTTTTTCGCATGATCAATCACCAACACACGCTTTCCGGCATAGCCCGCTTGGGCGGCACACATCAGGCCTGCCGCACCAGCCCCAATGATCACGACATCGTAGGTCATTCTTCAGCGCTCCAAGCTTGGCAAAAGGCGGCATTCTAACAGCCTCCAGAGGCGTTTTTTATTGTATCATTGAAATAATAAATATAGCTTTTGTATAAGACCACATCGCTATCGACATCGACAAAATAAACCGCTGCCTGGCGTCAGGATAGTGCGCAGGCGGTCCACGTATTGCAGAGAGACTTATGCCTTTATTGCGCCGCTTGGCTGTCACGCTACTGCTCATCACAGCCCCCATCGCCAGCCTGGCTCAATCCGAACCCAGCGTGATTGGTGTTCGCGCCATGCTTGCCACTTGGTCTGACCCCATTGAAGCATTGGGAACGTTGCGCGCCGATGAAAGCGTGACACTATCGGCTACCGTCACCGACATCATTGCCGAGATCAATTTTCAGGACGGCCAGCGCGTGGCCGAGGGCGATACGCTAATTCGCCTGCGGGATGCTGAAGAGCAGGCACGTTTAAGGGCCGCACAATCGCTACGAGACGAGCGGCGTAACGCCCTGGGGCGCGCCTCTGAGTTACAGAACCGCAACCTGGCAGCACGCGCTGACGTAGAAGATAGCCAGTCGCGCGTTGACCAGGCCGAGGCTGACATTGCGGCATTGCGTGCACGTCTTGAGGACTACCGGCTAACCGCTCCGTTCAGCGGTCGTGTCGGTACGCGCAACGTCAGCCCTGGGGCATTGGTGACGCCAGGCATGGAGCTGATCACGCTGGACAAACTGGACGTCATGAAGCTGGATTTCAGCGTGCCGGAAACCTACCTCGGCCGACTTGCGCCCGGGTTGTCGCTCAGTGCCACCACCGCCGCCTATCCGGACGCGGTCTTCAACGGTGAAATTGCCAGTCTCGGGACGCGTGTCGACCCGGTGACCCGCAGCATTGGCGTTCGCGCGGAAATCGATAACGCGGATGAAAAGCTGCGCCCTGGCATGCTGATGGAAGTCGTGGTTCGCCAGCAGTCCCGGCAAAGCGTGGTCGTGCCCGAAGCAGCCGTCCAACCCAACGGTAACCGCCACTACGTGATGCTGATCGACGATCACGACAGCGCCCCTCGGTTACGCCAGCAGAGCGTCGAACTAGGCGAGCGGCGGGCAGGCGAAGTGGAAATCAACCAAGGGTTAGCGGCCAATGACATCGTCGTGGTGCATGGTCTGCAGCGAGCTCGGGATGGTCAAGCGGTGCGGCTGATTGGCCTGCTGGACGAAGATACCGATGTGCGTGACTTACTCGAGGCGGATCGCTAATGCGCTTATCGGATATATCGGTTCAACGCCCTGTCCTGGCGGTGGTGATGGCGGCGTTGATCATTGCCTTTGGCCTGCTGGCACTTGACCGCCTGCCGCTTCAGGAATACCCCACCGTCGACCCACCCGTTGTGAGTATCGATACCCGCTACCCCGGCGCGTCGGCGAGCGTCGTGGAAACCCGCATTACCCAGGTGCTTGAAGACCGCATTGCTGGCGTGGAAGGGATCGACCTGATCACCTCCCAAAGTGAGGACGGCCGCTCACGTATCGATATCGAATTTTCTCTGACCATGGACATCGACGCAGCGGCCAATGATGTGCGTGACCGGATAGGCGGCGCATTGCGCAACCTGCCCGACGACGCCGAGAACCCCGAGGTAAGCAAAGCCGACAGCAGCGAAGAAGTCGTCATGTGGCTGAGCCTTTCCGGGGACGGCTACTCGATCACCGAGCTGACCGACTACGCCAACCGCTTTCTGGTGGATGGCCTTTCGGTGCAGCCGGGTGTCGCCAGGGTGCGCGTGGGCGGCGGCCGGGACTATGCCATGCGCGTATGGATTGACCGCAACGCCATGGCAGCACGGAATTTAACCGTTGGTGATATTGAGGATTCACTACGCGCCGAAAACGTCGAGCTACCCGCTGGCGCCATCGAGTCCGAAGATCGGCAATTCATCGTGCGCCTGCCGCGCACCTTTGCAACCGCGGATGATTTTCAGGCGCTTCCGCTTGTCGAAGGCGACGATGGCTATCTGGTGCGCCTGGGAGACGTTGCCCGCGTCGAGGTCGGCTCCGTGGAGGACCGCACGGTCTTCCGCGCCAACGGTGTTCCCTTGGTGGGCCTCGGCATGATCATGCAGTCGACCGCCAACGTCGTTGAACTCTCAGGCGCGGTGCGCCAGGAGCTTGAACGCCTGCAATCGACGCTTCCCGATGGCATGTCGCTCAGCTTGAACTACGACGCGTCGGTGTTCGTTTCGGGAGCCATCAAGCAGGTCGTGTTGACGTTATTGATCTCGATGGTGCTGGTTATCGTGGTCATGTTTTTGTTTTTGGGCAACCTGCGCACCACGCTGGTCCCGGCGGTTACCGTGCCGATCGCCATCATCGGTGCCTTTACCGCGCTTGCGGTCATGAACTTTTCCATCAACCTGCTGACCCTGCTGGCACTGGTGCTGGCGATCGGATTGATTGTCGATGACGCCATTGTCGTCCTGGAAAACATCAATCGACGCATGCACGACGAAGGCGAAACACCCCTGGTGGCCGCGTTTCGTGGCACCCGCCAGATCGCCTTTGCGGTCATTGCCACCACACTGGTGTTGATTGCCGTCTTTGTGCCCCTCAGCATGCTGCAAGGCGACATCGGGCGGTTATTTTCGGAGTTTGCCCTCACCATGGCCGCAGCGGTCGCCATCTCCACCCTGTTGGCGCTGACATTGACACCGATGATGGCCTCCAAAATACTGTCGCCGCGCATGCACGACAGCCGCCTTTCCAAACGCGTGCAGCGCATCATGCGTAGCGCCCAACATCATTACCGTTCCTTGCTTGAAGTGCTGCTCGCGCGACGCAGCTGGGTCGTCGCCGTCTTTGGGGTACTGGTTGCACTGACCGCCTGGTTGAGCCAGCTACTGCCCAACGAGTACACCCCCCAGGAAGACCGGGGTAACTTCATCGTGCTGGTCAACGGGCCAGAAGGGGCCACCTTCGACTACATGATGGATTACATGGATGAGATAGAAGCCCGCTTGAGGCCAATGGTCGACAGCGGTGAGCTGGAACGGGTTGTCGTGCGGGCGCCACGCGGCTACGGCAATATCGAAAACTTCAACAGCGGTTTCATCATCGTCAACATGGCCGACTGGGGCAGCCGTCGTAGCGCCTGGGCGATCATGGACGATGTTCGCGCTGATCTGAATACCTTACCCGGCGTCCAGGCCTTCCCGGTCATGCGTCAGGGCTTCGGCCAGCGCACACAAAAGCCCGTGCAGTTCGTGCTCGGAGGAGGAACCTACGAAGAATTGGCCGAATGGCGGGACCGGCTGATTGACCATATCCGCGACGACAACCCACGCATTCGTGCCATCGAAAGCAATTACAACGAGACGCAGCCCCAGCTCAACGTGGAAATAGACGAACAGCGAGCCGCCGCCCTGGGGGTCACGGTCAGCGAGATCGGTCGCACACTGGAAGTGCTGCTGGGCGGGCGCAATGTCACCCGCTATGTCGATAACGGTGAGGAATACGATGTCATCGTTGAAGGCGACCGCGCCAGTCAGAACAGTCCCCGCTCACTGGACAAC
The DNA here is from genome assembly GCF_900111305.1 of Vreelandella subterranea. Lineage (GTDB taxonomy): Bacteria > Pseudomonadota > Gammaproteobacteria > Pseudomonadales > Halomonadaceae > Vreelandella > Vreelandella subterranea. The sequence goes on along the minus strand of NZ_FOGS01000007.1, from coordinate 119,583 downwards.
ATTCAGGTCCGCTCGCTGCGCTCGGGTGAGCTTATTCCCCTGGCGAGCCTTGTAACATTAAGTGATGCGGCAGGGGCCAGTACGCTTAACCGTTTCGACCGTGTGCGCTCGATCACCATCGAGGCCAACCTGGCGGATGACTATCCGCTGGGCGAAGCCCTGAATTATCTGGAGCAAAGCGCCGACACACTACTGCCCGAAGAGGCACAAACCAATGTTGCCGGGCCATCACGGGATTTCCAGAATGCCAGTGGCGCCACCACCTTCCTACTGGTGCTGGGCGCACTGGTGGTCTTTCTGGTATTGGCCGCTCAGTTTGAAAGCTTCATTCATCCCCTGGTCATCATGCTCACGGTACCCCTTGCCATGAGTGGCGCCTTGTTGGCGCTGTGGTTAACCGGCCAGTCGCTGAACATCTACAGCCAGGTGGGGCTGGTCCTGCTGATCGGCCTGGCGGCCAAGAACGGCATCCTGATCGTCGAGTTTGCCAACCAGTTGCGCGATGAAGGGCGCGATTTCCGCAACGCCTTGGTCGACGCTGCGGTCACCCGTTTACGGCCTATCCTGATGACCGCAATCACTACCATGGCCGGGGCTATTCCGCTGATCGTCTCCAGCGGCCCGGGGGCCGAATCGCGCTATGTGATTGGTATTGTCATCATGGCCGGCGTGGGGGCGGCCACCCTGTTCACGCTGTTTGTGGTGCCGGTCGCCTACGATTTATTGTCTCGTCACAGTGGCTCGCCAGGCGCCGTCAAACGCCGACTGGAGCATGAAATCGCCCAGTCGCCACCGGAACGGTAACCAAGGGCGGCCTCTATACATTTCTGTTGTCAATCAGCAAAGAGGGCGCACCTGCTGGTGCGCCCTCTTATGCATTACCCGTCAGGCTAAGCTTAACAATCGCCTAAGCGCTGACCGTCAATCTGGGTCTGCATGTTCAGCTCACCCATGGGCGACTGCGTCATGATATCAACGGAGCCCTCGATGCGCTCACCCATGAACTGCATATCACCATCGATATTGGCTTCGCCGCCGTCAGCCCGACATACCATGCTGTAGGAAAGGCCGTCGGCACTGGTATCCTGATTGAGTAGTTCGCAGCCTTCCTCTTCCTCAATAAAGCCCAGATCGGCATCGTCCAGGTCTTCCTGGGTAATGCACTGCTGTTCGGTGTTTGTCTGGTCAGGAATGGGCATGTCACCGCTCACGGTGGTGGTACTGACAAATTCCCATGAACCCGGCGTTATATTGGGTGTTTCCGCCCATGCGGCTACCGGCAAGGCCACCAAGGCCGCTACGGCCAGCTGTCGTAACTTCATCGCTGCTCTCCACTGCGTTATAAAACGGCGTTTCGCCTAACTGATTGCATACGCCGATGCCTCTCGATGACACGGCTGCTACACTAAAGTGTCACTGTCAAAAGGATCGCGCCATGCAAGAAGATACCTTGGTAGAGTATGACGCCTACTGCCCCTACTGCGATACCTTGTTAACACTATTGATTGATGCCTCCCAGGGCAGTCACGTTACCTGGGAGGATTGCCACCAGTGCTGTGCGCCCATCCAGTTGGCTATCGAGGTATCGCTGGTCACCGGCGAGCTGGAAAGCGTAAGCCTGGGCAGCGATGACGATGTGCTCTAACCTGACGCTTTCAACACCTGCTGTCGCTTGGCCTCGTTGCGACGCATGATGTACCACGCCAGCAGCGTTGCCAGCGATACCGCTAAAATGATCAGCGTTGCCAGCGCATTGATCTTGGGCGATACGCCCATTCGCACCGACGAAAACACCACCATTGGCAGCGTATTGGCCCCCGGGCCGGATACAAAGCTGGCAATCACCAGATCATCCAGCGACAGCGTAAAGGCCAACAGCCAACCGGCCACCAGCGCTGGTGCGATGACCGGCAGCGTCACGCAGAAAAAGGTTTTCATCGGTGGCGACCCCAGGTCCATCGCAGCCTCTTCGATGGACCGATCAATCTCACGCAGGCGAGCTGCCACCACCACGGCCACGTAGGCACTGCAGAAGGTGGTATGCGCAATCCAGATAGTTGCCATCCCCCGGTCGGCGGGCCAGCCGGTGATCTGGGCCATTTGCACAAACAGCAGCAATAGCGACAGCCCGGTGATCACCTCGGGCATTACCAGGGGAGCGGTGATCATAGTGGAAAGCGCCGTTTTACCGCGAAACTGCCCATAGCGGGTCATCACGAACGCCGCAACGGTTCCCAGGCATACCGCCATGCTGGCGGAGAAAAAGGCAATGCGCAGGCTCATCCATATAGCTGAAAGGATTTGCTCATCGCGAAACAGCGCCCCGTACCATTGGGTCGAAAATCCCGCCCATACCGTCACCAGTTGGGAGGCGTTGAACGAGTACACCACCAGTACCAGCATGGGCCCGTACAGGAAGAGCAGTCCAAGGGCCAGCATGACACTGCTAAAACGGAGACGAGGCTTGGCAAGGCTCATTCGTTCAACTCCCGTGACTGATGACGGTGGAACCAGACGATCGGGATCAACAGCAGCAGCAACATGACCATGGCCAGCGCCGAGGCCACGGGCCAGTCACGGTTGTTGAAGAACTCTTCCCAGAGCACCTTGCCGATCATCAAGGTATCCGGCCCGCCCAGCAGCTCAGGGATCACAAACTCGCCGACGGCGGGAATGAATACCAGCATCGAACCGGCAATGATGCCCCCCATGGACAGCGGTAGTGTCACCTTGATGAAGGTGTTCAGCTTGCGCGACCCCAGGTCTGAGGCTGCCTCGAGCAATGCATTGTCCAGCCGCGTCAGGTGGGCATAGAGCGGTAGCACCATGAAGGGCAGGTAGGCATAGACAATCCCGATAATCACCGCGAACTGGGTATTCATCATCCGCAGGGGAGCGTCGATCAGCCCCATGCCTATCAGCAGGTTGTTCAGTAAGCCGCTATTGCTGAGGATGCCCATCCAGGCATAGATCCGGATCAGAAAGGATGTCCAGGATGGCAGCATCACCAGCAGCAACAAGATCATCTGCCAGCGCGCACTCGCTTGCGCCATGGCGTAGGCCATGGGGTAACCGATCAACAAGCAGGCCAGAGTCGAGATGAAGGCGGTTTTCAGCGACCCCCAATACGCCGCCACATACAACGAATCCGATGCCAGAAACAGATAATTGCCCAGGTTGAGGGCAATGTTCAGGGTTTGATCGACAACCTCGACCAAGGGCCCGTAGGGCGGCACCGAGATGGCCGCCTCCGAGAAACTGATTTTCAGCACCAGCGCAAAGGGCAGCAGGAAGAATAGCGTCAGCCACACGAGTGGCAACGCAATAACCGCACGCCGTCCCAGTTGAAGGCGTTTCAGCGTGGCGGCAAATCGAGCAGGCATCATTCAGACGGTCTCCTGAGCAACCACCGCAAAAGGCATTTTTCAATGCGCTTTTCATAGACGAGTAAGGTGCCCATGCTAACGGTTCAGCACCATGGCGCTATGATCTTCCCAGTACACATACACCTGGTCTTCCCAGGTGGGTCGGTCGCCGCGACGCTCGGTGTTGGCCATGCTGACCTTGATGAGTTGACCACTGGGGGTGCGCACGTAATAAAGCGAAAAGCCACCCAGATAGGCGATATCTTCCACCTTGCCTGCGCTCCAGTTACAGGCAGTGGATGGGCATTCGCGGGTCAGCCAGATCTTCTCCGGCCGAAGCGCGGCCCACACCCGCCGGTCCACGGCCTGGGTGGTTATACCGTGGTCGATATAGATCGGCCGTTCGAGCAGCGGCGAGACGATTTTACAGTGGTCGGCGGCGTCTTCGACGATTTCACCTTCAAATAGATTCACCGTGCCGACGAATTCGGCCACCATGCGGCTGACGGGGCTTTCGTAGACATCGATCGGCGAGCCTACCTGCTCGATCCAGCCGTCGGCCATGATCGCCACGCGGTCGGCCATGGTCATGGCTTCTTCCTGATCGTGGGTGACCATGATGCAGGTCACCCCGACCTGCTCGATGATCTCGACCACTTCCAGTTGCATTTCGGTACGCAGTTTCTTGTCCAGCGCCCCCATCGGCTCATCAAGCAGCAACAGCTTGGGGCGTTTGGCCAGCGAGCGGGCAAGTGCCACGCGCTGGCGCTGGCCGCCGGAAAGCTGGTGTGGCTTGCGCTTGGCAAAACGCTCCATGTGCACCAGCTTGAGCATATGCGCGACCCGCGCCTCGATATCCGCCTTGGGCAGTTTGTCCTGCTTTAGCCCAAAGGCGATGTTCTGGGCCACGGTCAAGTGCGGAAACAGCGCATAGGATTGAAACATCATGTTGATGGGACGCTTGTGCGGCGGCATGGCGGTAATATCGTCGCCGCCCAACAAGATACGTCCCTCGGTGGGCGTTTCAAACCCCGCCAACATGCGTAGCAGCGTTGACTTGCCAGAGCCAGAGCCACCCAGCAAGGCAAAAATCTCACCGCGCTTTACCTGCAGATTGACGTCATCTACCGCCAAGGCGTCATCAAAGCGTTTGCTTAACCGCTTCACCTCCAGCACGATGTCGTCCGCGAACCGTGGGGCTTTGCCCAGGGCGCGCATTGCAGCGGCATTGGCAGGAAGATTGGATGACGCGTCGTTCGATAGCGGCGTAGTCACCATTCGCCACTCCCATCAAAAGGCCCGCAGACAGCGGGCAATCAAAAAACAAACAGCGAGCCCAGGCCAATCCTTTAGATGCCTGAGCTCGCCGTCGGATGAACGTATCTTAGCGACCGGATTTTACGCGGTTCCAGATACGAGTGCGAGCGCGCTGGATGTCCTGGGGCTTTTCAACCTGAACGTAGAGGTTATCCATCACGTCAGTATCAGGGTAGATGGCGGGGTCGTTGAGAATCTCCTCTGAAAGGTATTCATCCGCCGCGGCGTTGGGGTTGGCATAACGCACGTACTCGGTGATTTCGGCGGCGATTTGCGGATCAAGAATAAAGTTGATGAAGGCATGGGCGTTATCGGGATTGGGCGCATCGGCGGGAATCGCCATCATGTCAAACCACAATGCCGCACCTTCTTTGGGGATGCTGTAAGCAATTTCGAAATCACGCCCGGCTTCTTCAGCCCGGTCGGCCGCCTGGAAAATATCCCCCGAGTAACCGGCCGCCACACAGATGTCGCCGTTGGCCAGGTCCGACACATAGCGAGACGAGTGGAAGTAGGTCATGTCATCACGCACTTTGGCGAGTAACTCACCTGCTGCTTCAAGGTCTTCGCGGCTTTCATTCGTCGGGTCCAGGCCCAGATAAACCATCGCGGGCGACAGCATTTCATCGCCGGAATCCAGCATCGACAGCCCGCAACCGGCCTCGCTGAGTTGTCCGGTGATCTCAGGGTCAAACAGCAAGGCCCAACTATCGACCGGGGCATCTTCGCCAAGAATTTCTTTAACGCGATCAACGTTGTAACCAATACCGTTGGTTCCCCACATATACGGCACCGAGTACTCACTGCCTGGGTCGACCGCTTCCAGGTTCTCCATCAGCGCCGGATTCAAGTGCTCTAAATTGGGAATCTTGTCATGGTCAAGCGGTTGATACACATCGGCTTTCATTTGCCGCGTGAGATAGTAGGTGGACGGCACCACCACATCGTAGCCGGACCGGCCTGAAAGCAATGCCGCATCGAGTATTTCGTTGCTGTCAAATACGTCGTAGGTAACCTCGATGCCAGTGCGTTCCGTGAACTTTTCCAATGTATCGGGTGCAATATAGTCGGACCAGTTGTATACCCGGACTTCATCGGCATTGACAGTGGTTGCCGCTGCGGCAAGTGAAATGGCCGCAACGGCCCTGGAAAGTTTGTGGATATTCCCCATTACCCTGCTCCTTAGTGAAACCAACGATAAACTCAAGTAAGGTTTTAACCTCGCCCGTTCGCCACTGAGCGACTGGCCGTGCGAATTTTGCGGCGCGGAGCCCGCTACCGCAAGACAACGCGCAAAAAAGTATTATGCCCACAGGCAGCCTGCTTCTACCCCAGCGTAGCGCAATACACGACATGAACATATGCGAGCTCTATCAATAGTCTCCTTCTATCTGCTTGATATTTTTTTCCAATTTCATCAGTTATAACCTAGCCTTTAGTCTAACTATCGAGATTATTTACTGTCATTCGTTGCCAATGGAGATGTTATAGATGTCCTTGATCAATTCTGAAGTCAAACCGTTCAACGCAACCGCTTACTTGAACGGAGAATTCGTTGACGTTTCTGACGCCGATCTACAAGGTCAGTGGAGCATCTTCTTCTTCTATCCAGCCGACTTTACCTTTGTCTGCCCAACCGAGCTTGGTGATCTGGCAGACAACTATGAAGAATTCAAGAAACTCGGTGTCGAAATTTACAGCGTCTCTACCGACACGCACTTTACCCACAAGGCATGGCACGACAGCTCGGAGACCATCGGCAAGCTGCAATTCCCGATGATTGCTGACCCGACGCTGCGTATCTCGCGCAACTTTGACGTCTTGATTGAAGACGCTGGCCTCGCCGAGCGCGGCACCTTTGTTGTCGACCCCGACGGCAAGATCCAGATCGTTGAAATCAACGCCGGCAACATTGGCCGCAACGCCGAAGAGCTGCTGCGCAAGGTGAAAGCCGCGCAACATGTGCGTGCCAACCCCAACGAAGTCTGCCCTGCCAAGTGGAAAGAAGGCGAAGAGACCCTCGCACCCTCGCTGGATCTGGTCGGCAAGATCTAACGCTATTAACGGCGCCGCAACGCGTTAGTTTTCGACAGGCACCCGGGGATCACCCGGGTGCTGTTGTCTGGTACCCCTGAAACGACGACCCCATTGCCGTCATACACCTTTGTAAGCCAAGAGGTTGTTTCGATCATGCTCGACGCCAATTTAAAAGATCAGCTAAAAGCGTATTTGGAAAAAGTAACGCATCCGCTTGAGCTTGTCGCCTCGCTGGATGACGGTGATAAATCGAAGGAATTGCTCAACCTGCTACAAGACATTAGCAGCTTGAGCGACAAGATCACCCTGTCGACGGAAGGCAACAATCCGCGAACACCGTCTTTCGCCATTACCCGGCCCGGCGAAGACACTGGCGTCGTGTTTGCGGGCATTCCCATGGGCCACGAGTTCACCTCCCTCGTCCTGGCCCTGCTGCAGGTTGGCGGACACCCGCCCAAGGCCAGTGACGATGTCCTCGACCAGATCCGCGCGCTCGATCAGGAAATGGTCTTTGAAACCTACTATTCGCTGTCTTGCCAGAACTGCCCCGATGTTGTCCAGGCACTCAACCTGATGGCGATTTTCAACCCCAATATTCGCCACGTTGCCATCGACGGCGCACTGTTCCAGGACGAGGTGGAAGACCGCGAGATCATGTCGGTGCCCAGCATCTACCTCAACGGCAAGCCCTTTGATCAAGGTCGCATGACCCTTGAGCAAATTCTTGCCAAGGTGGATACCGGGGCCGCCGAACGCGAGGCGAAAAAACTCAGCGAAAAAGCGGCCTTTGACACCCTGGTGCTTGGCGGTGGGCCGGCCGGCGCCGCGGCCGCCATTTACTCGGCGCGCAAAGGCATCCATACCGGCATCGCAGCCGAACGCTTCGGCGGTCAGGTGGCCGACACCATGGGCATTGAAAACTTCATCTCGGTATCGCACACCGAGGGGCCCAAGCTGGTCAGCGCGCTCGAGGAACACGTCAAGGATTACGAAGTGGACGTGATGAACCTGCAGCGCGCCACCTCGCTCAAAACTGCCGATACTGAAGGCGGCCTGCACGAGGTGACATTGGCGTCCGGCGCCACGCTTAAAAGCAAGACGCTGGTATTGGCCACCGGCGCGCGCTGGCGTGAAATGAACGTGCCTGGCGAGCAGACCTACCGTAACAAAGGCGTGGCGTACTGTCCGCACTGCGACGGCCCGCTGTTCAAGGGCAAGCATGTCGCCGTGATTGGCGGCGGTAATTCCGGCGTAGAGGCCGCGATTGACCTGGCAGGCATTGTCGGGCACGTGACGCTGATCGAGTTCATGGGAGAAATGCGCGCCGACGCCGTCCTGCAGAAAAAACTCAAGAGCCTGCCCAACGTGGATATCATCCTCAACGCCCAGACCACCGAAGTAATCGGCGACGGTAGCCGCGTGAATGGCTTGACCTACAAGGACCGTACCAACGACGAAATCAAGCACGTCGCGCTGGAAGGTATTTTTGTGCAGATTGGCCTGGTACCCAACACCGAATGGCTGAAAGGTTCGCCCATCGAGATGAGCCCGCGCGGCGAAATCATCGTCGATGCACATGGCATGACATCGGTGCCGGGCATTTTTGCCGCCGGGGACGTCACCACCGTGCCTTACAAGCAGATCGTTATTGCCATGGGCGAAGGTGCCAAGGCATCACTGGGCGCCTTCGACTACCTGATACGCCTCTAGGTTGCCCCCAAATCCCCCTACCGGTCCACGGGTAATTGTTAACTACGCTTGGACCAATTTCCTTTAACGCTGAGTACAATGGCGTCGCGCCCGCTGACTAGCGGGCTTTTTTATGCTCACCTGTCGGTGGCCTGACAGTCTGCGACGGTACCTGTGAGGTTTGCACCGGAATGACATTCAAAACGGTTCGTTGACATCGCACCATGCACCTTGGCACTCGACATCAGGGTCAATCTCTCACTGGCATGGACGTCGCCGTCCAGATGGCCATCGATACAGACATGCCCCCCTTCCAGGTCAGCGCTGACCAAACTGCTGGCGCCCAGTTGAATCAGTTGATGCCTGGCAATCACAGACCCCACCACGCACCCTTTAATCGACACGCTTTCATTGGCAATGATGTTACCCGCTACCTGCGTCGCCACTCCCAGATAACTTCCCTCTCTGCTCGAGGCCTCATGCGAAACATCACCGTCGCAACGGGGCGGCTCCTCAGACGGCGTGAAGGCATCAGACAAAGCAGGCAGGGTCCGCGCATTATCAACGGCTGCTGCGTCGTCGGTTCGAGCGCTTACCCTTGAGGCGTCATCAATTTTCGCTGCCCGTTTTTTCAGTTTTTTACGCCTACCATCCACAATAATCAATGTCATTACCGCAACGCTAAGCAAAATCAGCCATGTTTCAATACCCATGAGATGCGATGCCCCCGCTTTTCATTCAGCGTCAATGTTATAGACCCAAGCTGATCAGCTAACGTCAAGAATACAAGGCGAGTTGCGCGGTATCTTTGCGCTTTGACTTAACCATGTTCAGCGTAAATTAACAATATCGCATGAAACACAGCCATCATGCTGCTATTGCCGCCATGGCAACCGCTCTCAACCCCAACAGGTATATCGCATGTTCAGTAAAACCAAACCACCCACTGCGCCACACAGCACGAAGGACACGCAACAGGCAATGCCGGATGAGACCCTCAGCCTGCCCACTACGTCACGGCAAAGCACCTCGGTGATCGGCAGTAATACCCAGGTTCATGGCGATATCAATAGCGACGAAGACATTACCATCGAAGGCCAGGTCACTGGCGTCGTGACCTGCAAACAGCACACCGTGACACTGGGCAAAAATGGCAGCCTCAGTGGCGACGCCTACGCGCATACCTTGCGTGTTTCGGGTAGCGTGGACGGCAACCTGGTTGCCCTGCATAAGATAACGGTGCATGACGGGGCGTACGTGACCGGCACCCTTACCACTCCCTGCCTGGTACTCGAGGACGGCAGCGTCTTTCATGGCAGCATCGACATGAACCCGGATAACGACATTTTCACCAGCGTCTTTTCAGCGCCACCGTCAAAGGGCGTCAACAGCAAGGGGAAGCACGAGTCGTCAACACCACAGGCCGACCCGCAGAAAGCCAGCCTCCCGGCTGATGACGGCACCGCCACAAAAGAAGAAACCGACACCCCTTAACGGGCAGGCGCGCAGACCGGACAGGCAGGATCCCTGGGGACGTTAAAGTGTCGCCAGTGGCCGCTTAGCGCCTCGAAAAGCGATAGCCCCTGGTGGGCCTTGCCAGCGCCACTGAGCAGCTTGAACGCCTCGACGGCCTGGAAGCAGCCGATCACGCCGACCAGAGGGGCCATCACGCCGCTTTCTGCACAGCTCAACGCATCATCGCCTTGCCCATCGGGTGGGTACAAACAGGCGTAACAGGGCGCATCGGGCTGACGCGGATCAAATACCGCCAGTTGCCCTGAAAAACGAATCGCAGCCCCGGATACCAGCGGCACCCTGGCTTTTTGCGAGGCGGCATTGATGGCGTAACGGCTGGAAAAGCGATCCGTGCAGTCAAGCACCACATCGGCGGTGGCAACCAACCGCTCGAGCAGCTCACCCTGGGCGTGCTCCACGACCGTACTGACCCGGCACTCAGGGTTGAGTGCCTGCATACTGGCCTTGGCCGAATCGGCCTTGTTATGACCGATACTCGCCTGCTGGTGGGCAATTTGACGCTGCAGATTGGAAAGCTCAACGCTATCCGCATCAACCAGGGTGATATGCCCCACCCCCGCCGCCGCCAGATACAGCGCCGCCGGCGACCCCAACCCACCGGCCCCGACAATCAGTGCATGGCTACCGATCAGCCGCTCCTGACCGTCGATATCCACCTCTGGCAACATGATCTGACGGCTATAGCGCAGCAGCGCGGGATCATCCATCATGGGCTACTTTTCCTCGAAATCCTCAAACTCAGGTACATGCAGGCTGAAGCTTTCTTTCACCTCCTCCATGACCACGTAACTTTTCGACTCCTTGACGCCCGGCAGGGTCAGGACGACATCACCAAGCAGTTGGCGATACGCCGACATTTCGGGAATACGGCATTTTAAAATGTAATCAAACTGCCCTGAGACCAGGTGGCATTCCTGAATCTGCGGCAGCTTTTCCACTGCGCGTCGAAATTCATCGAAAACGGCGGGCGACTGGGTTTCAAGGCTGATCTCGACAAACACCAGTAGATTCGCCTTGAGCGCCTGAGGATCGAGAATCGCTTGATAGCCACGAATGATGCCGGCCTTTTCAAGGCGCTTGACCCTCTCCAGACAGGGGGTTGTCGAAAGCCCCACCTCGGTGGCCAGGTCCACATACGAAATTCGCGCGTTTTCCTGCAGACAGCGCAGGATTTTTAGATCGATACGGTCCAGCGTTTTGTTTTTTGCTTTCATGGCAGGATCCATTACTGAAGAATCAGACGGTAATTAAAGAGCCTAGCGTAACGCGTTCATGACCTCCCAGGTCGCGAACCGTTTCAACGTTTTGATAGCCCGCTACCCGCATGGCCTCGCGCAGTTCGGCGGCTTGGCCATGGCCATGTTCAAGCATCAGCCACCCCGAATCGGACAGGTAAGTCTCCGCCGTGACGATAAGGTACAGCAGATCTGCCAAGCCATCGGCGTCGGCCACCAGGGCAGACGCTGGCTCAAAGCGCACGTCTCCCCGTTTCAAATGCGGATCATCCGCCGCTATATACGGCGGGTTGGCGACAATCACGTCGAAAGCCGCCCCCTCAGGCGGGGCAGCTAAGGCACTGAACCAGTCGCTTTGCTGGAAACGGGCATTGCCAAGGCCCAGCTGTGTGGCATTTGTTTGCGCCAGCGCGACGGCGGCGGGGAGCAGGTCAACGCCGATCACCTGCCAACCGGGGCGTTCGCTGGCAAACGCCAGAGCAATCGCCCCGGTTCCTGTGCCGATATCCAGCAAGCGGCCCTGAGGTTGCGCCGCGCGGCGTAACGCCAACGCCACCAGCGTTTCGGTATCGGGCCTGGGAATCAGCGTATCCGGCGACGTCATGAGGCGCAGGCCCCAGAATTCACGCTCACCGGTCAGGTAGGCCACGGGGTAGCCCTGGGCGCGGGCAGCTACAAGCGCATCGAACCGCGCCTGTTGCCATTTTGAACAGCCTTTATCGCCCCAGGTATACAGCCAGGTGCGGTCACGCTCGATGGCATGCCCAAGCAATACCTCGGCATCCAGCCGCGCACTGGGTGAGCCTGCCTTCGCCAGCCGCTCCGTTGCCTTTCGTAGCAACGCATCCAGGGCCATCAGGCACCCTGCAAGGCAGATAACTGCTCCGCCTGATACTCTTGCACCAGCGGGTCGATCACATCGTCGAGCTGTTCACCGCTCACCACTTCGGTCAACTTGTACAGTGTCAGGTTGATGCGATGATCAGTAATCCGCCCCTGGGGAAAGTTATAGGTGCGGATGCGCTCACTGCGATCGCCCGAGCCCACCAGCGAGCGACGGGTATCGGCCTGGTCCTGGCGCTGAGCATCCTGGGCGCTTTGCTTCAACTTAGCCGCCAGCAGCGACATCGCCTTGGCCCGGTTTTTATGCTGGCTGCGCTCTTCCTGGCACTCAACGACCACCCCTGTGGGCAAGTGGGTAATGCGAATCGCCGAGTCGGTGGTATTGACGTGCTGGCCGCCCGCGCCGCTGGAGCGGAAGGTATCGACACGCAAGTCACCGGCGTTGATATCGATATCGCCGACATCGTCGACTTCGGGCATCACCGCCACGGTGCACGCCGAGGTGTGAATGCGCCCCTGGGATTCGGTGGCGGGGACGCGCTGGACGCGGTGGGCTCCCGACTCAAACTTCAGCCGGGCGTAGACGCCATCGCCCTTGACCCGGGAAATAATCTCTTTGTACCCGCCCTGTTCGCCGTGACTGGCGCTCACCACTTCCACCCGCCAACCGCGTTTTTCGGCATACCGGGAATACATGCGAAACAGGTCGCCGGCAAACAATGAGGCTTCATCGCCGCCCGTCCCCGCGCGGACTTCCAGGTAGACGCCACGGCCATCATCAGGGTCCTTGGGCACCAGCAGTCGCTTGAGCTCAGCATCTAACGCGTCCAGCTGCTCACGCCCGTCGTCGATCTCCATCTCAGCGAGTTCGCGTATCTCGGGGTCGCTGTCCTGGCTGAGCTGCTGCGCTGCATCAATATCGTTTTCGATACGGCGATAGCGCTGCCAAGCCCCCACCAGTTCGTCAAGTTCGGCATATTCGCGGGAGTAATCGCGAAAACGCTGCTGATCCTGGATCACCTCGGGGTCGGACAACAGCATCGACAGCTCTTCGAATCGGTCGGCAAAGCTATCTAAACGTTGGCGCAGTGTTTCTTTCATGCGGGCGTATCATCCTTCTGGCGATTGGCCGTCGATGTCGAGGGTTTCTCAAAGGCAGGCTTGGGCGGCATCAACAGTCGCGGCGCCGCTTCCAATAGCGCGTGATCTTCCTGAGACGCCGCATCGCGCAGCGTCTGTGTCGGCTGGTGCATCAGCCGGTTGGCCAGTTGGTGGGCCAGACGCTCGACAACCTTTGTCGGGTCCTCGCCACGCGCCAGACGCTCCAGGGCCTGGTCTCGGGCGGCATCCCTCAGCGACTCCCCGTGGCGGCGATAACCGCGAATAAGCTCGCCACCGTGGCGAATGCGCCGCTCATGCTGCCAGCCACTAACGCCATGCTCAATCAGTGACTCCGCCTGATCAGCGGCCACCTGACGATGCCGACGGTTTTCCTGAATGACTTCTTCAAGGTCATCGACGGTATACAGGAAGACATCGGCGAGATCCCCCACTTCGGGCTCGATATCCCGAGGGACGGCAATATCGACCATGAACACCGGGCGATGACGACGTTTTTTAAGGGCACGCTCGACCATGCCCTTGCCGAGAATCGGTAGCGGCGCCGCCGTTGAGGAAATAACGATATCCGCTTCCTCCAGCGCGGCCGGGATCTCCGGCAGGGTGATCGCCGTGCCGCCGAGGGGCGCTGATACCTTCTCGGCGCGCTCACGGGTCCGGTTGGCCACCGTCAGCTTTCGCACCCCGGCTTCATGGAGGTGCCGGGCGACCAGCTCGATGGTCTCACCTGCCCCGATCAACAGCGCCTTTGAGCGGCCAAAATCGTCAAAAATCCGGCTGGCCATGCTGACGGCGGCGTAAGCGATTGATACCGGGTTCTTGCCAATACCGGTTTCCGTGCGCACCTGTTTGGCCACGGCAAACGTATGCTGGAATAATCGTTCCAGCTCGCTGCCCAAGCCTTGGGCTTCACGGGCCTGCTGATAGGCTTCCTTGAGCTGACCAAGAATCTGCGGCTCACCAAGCACCATGGAATCGAGTCCCACGGCAACGCGCATCAGGTGGCGAACCGCCTCGTTATCCAGGTAGTGGTAGGCACAGTGGGTCAGTTCATCGACCTGTAACCGATGAAAGCGGCTCAGCCAGTCAAGGACGACTTTCTCGCCTGCCGCGTCAGTCACGCAATACAGTTCTGTCCGGTTACAGGTGGACAGTACCGCCGCTTCGCTGATTTGCGGTAGCGCACGCAATTCCATCAGCGCATGATTGAGCTGCGCCGGTGTAAAGGCAACCTGTTCGCGCACGGCGATGCTGGCGGTGCGATGATTAATTCCCAGGGCAAGGAGCGTCATGGGTTAGGCGTCTTCGCTAGTGTGTCGGTCTTCACGTCAATTTGGGCTTGCTCATGCAAGTCTGGGCAGAGATATGAGGGCTAAACGCCGCACGATAAAGGCACTATCTTATCACAGCACAGAATGATCTGGCGCACACCACTTTGCCGCAGGCAGGCAAGCCGCTATGCTGGGTACTCGGCCAACTGATTGAGATCCGCATGCCACTACGTCTGCTACTGTTTTCCCTGGCCGCCATCACGCTATCCGTGAGTGGCTGCCAGCTGTCGCCCAATGCCAACGACGAGCGGCTTTCATTAACTGCCGACCCCATGGATAACGCCCCGCCGGTTACGCAGGGGCTGGACGCTGCTGGTTTAAGCACGCTGCTGCAAGCCGAGTTTGCCGGGCAGCGCGGCGACTTCAAACGGGCCAGCCAAGGCTACCTTGAAGCCGCCAGACGCTACGGGGCCGAAGCGCTGGCCGAGCGCGCTACTTTTGCGGCCCGTTTCAGCAACGACGAAAGCCTGATCGAAGAAGCGGCGCAGAGCTGGAAAACTCTGAACCCGCGGGCCGACACCCCCAACCGACTGCTCGCTGCGCTTTCGCTGCAGCAGGGCAATTGGATGGAAAGCCTGGAACGCCGCCTGGCCTTGAGTGAGGCGGACCGGGGTGGCGAACTCACCAGTTTTGCCGAAACCGCCATCGCCGAACAGGGCCCGCTCAACCGACTGCTAAGCCGCCTTGTCGAGCATTTGAACCAGGCCTCTTCCAACGACCCGGCTCAACAAGCCGATGCCCTGCTGGCGGCGGCGCTCTGGGAAGCGGCGCTCGGGCGCACTGAACGAGCGCGCGGCTACCTCGACCAGGCCTCGGGCCTGAGCGAACGCCCCTCCCTGCTGCTGGTCGAAGGCCAACTGGCGCTTGAAACCGGCAACCCCGGCAAGGCTCGCCAGGCAGCCCGGCAAGGCCTGCTGGATAATCCCGATGACGTGCGCTTTTTATTGCTGCTGGCGCAGGCGGAGATTCGACTCGACAATCTCGATGCCGCCCAACAGCAGACCGACGCCCTGCTCGACCGCCATACGGGCAGCGATGCGTTACGGGTCGCCCTCGCCCAGCTCTATCTGGATGAGGGCCATCCCGACCCCGCACAGCGCCTTCTACAGCCGCTGATGGGCCGGGACGATACGCCCAACCTGGCCTACTATCTATTGGGTGTGATTGCCCAGTCGAAAGGCGACACCGACAACGCCCTGCTTTACTACCGGCAGGTCGACAGCGGCGAGGAATTTCTGCCCGCTCGCGCCACGGCGGCGCAGATGCTCATCGATGACGACCGGCTCATCGACGCGCGCGCCTTTTTGCGTGTCGAGCGCATGCGTCACGACGACTACTTCAGCGAACTGGTCAAGCTGGAAGTACAGCTACTCGACGAGCTGGGCCGCACTGATGATGCCAATGCCCTTCTTACCCGGGAGTTGACACGCACGCCAGACGATACTGACCTGCTTTATTTCCGCGCGATGCGCGCCTGGGAGATGGGCGATGTTGAACAAATGGAGGAAGACCTGCGCCATGTGTTGCGCATCGAACCCGACAATGCCGTGGCGCTCAATGCGCTGGGGTATACCCTGGCGGACCTCGACCTTCCCGGCCGTCTGGAAGAAGCCCGCGAGCTGATCGAGCGCGCCTATGCGCTTGACGGTGACAACCCTGCGGTGCTCGACAGCCTTGGCTGGGTGTATTACCGCCTGGGCGATGCCGAGAAAGCCCTCCCCTGGCTCGAAAAGGCCTATGCCCGCATGCCCGACCAGGAAATTGCCGGCCATCTTGCCGAGGTGCTTCATGCCCTTGGGCGCAGCGACGAAGCACGCCAAATTATCCGTGACATACAGCAGCGCACCCAGGACCACCCGACGATTGACGAATTACTACAGCGCTATCCCGAACTCGACCCGGCAAACCACCTCTAAGACGTCACCGGCGCTTACTCGTGCGCGACAGCCGCTGACCGATGAACTGACAAGGAGTCCGACACATGCCCACTATTGCTTCCACTTATATAACGCCCCATCCCTTGCGCCG
This sequence comes from Vreelandella subterranea, assembly GCF_900111305.1. Lineage (GTDB taxonomy): Bacteria > Pseudomonadota > Gammaproteobacteria > Pseudomonadales > Halomonadaceae > Vreelandella > Vreelandella subterranea. Next base: position 103,083 of record NZ_FOGS01000007.1, on the reverse strand, counting down.
GGCATCAAGGCTTGCGGCCTGCGCGGCGGCCTTATTGCTCGCCGGGTGCGCCACCCAAGCCCCGCAGGATGAAAGCGGCCGTCAAGTCGGTGACTGGGATGCCCAGGAAGACCGGGTAAACGACTTTGACACCTGGACCCTGGTGGGCAAGGCCGGATTACGCACCCCCGACGACAACACCAGCGCCAATCTCGACTGGAACCAGCACCCCCACTATTTCCGCATGCTGATCAGCGGCCCTTTTGGCGGTGGACGTAACGTACTGGAAGGCCGCGAGGGGCGCTTCTCACTGTCCAACAGCGAAGGCCGCTTCGAGGCCGAAACCCCCGAAGCCCTGATGGAAGAACAATTAGGCTGGGCGCTACCCGTCAGCGACATGCCCGACTGGGTTCGCGGCCTGCCCGGTGACGATAAAAACTACCAGATGGAAAGCGACGAATTCGGCTTCCCCAGTCATTTAGCCCAGGACGGCTGGGAAATCGACTATCGCGACTGGGAGCAATTCGCAGGCATGTGGCTACCGCGCCGCCTGGTGATGAACTACGACGACATCCGAATCACCCTGGTCGTCAACGAATGGCGCGCCACAGGCGAAGAGGGCCAGTAAGCCAAGCATGATGACAACCCTGACGCTGCCTGCGCCCGCCAAGCTGAATCGACTGCTGCATATTACCGGTCGCCGTGAAGACGGCTACCATCGTCTGCAAACGCTGTTTCAGATTATTGACCTATGCGACCAGTTGACACTCACTTCCCGGGATGACGGCGTGATTCAGCTGGCTACCCGCGTGCCAGGCGTTGCCGACGACGACAACCTGATCGCAAGAGCTGCCAAGCTGCTGCAGCAGGCGAGCGGCACCCATCTGGGCGCCACGCTCACCCTGGACAAAACCCTGCCCATGGGCGGCGGAGTGGGTGGCGGCAGTTCCGATGCGGCCACGACGCTGGTTGGCCTCAACGCCCTCTGGCGGCTTGGGTTCTCGCTTGACGAACTCGCCGCCCTTGGGCTTCGACTGGGCGCTGACATCCCTGTCTTTGTTCATGGCCACACCGCCTGGGCCGAGGGCGTCGGTGAGCAGCTCACGCCGGTGACTCTTGACACCCCCTGGTTTGTGATCATTCACCCCGGTGTCAGCGTCTCGACACAGGCGGTATTCCAGGACCCGCAATTGACACGCGACAGCCGCCCCATTACTATGGCGCGCGCACTGCAGGGGGGAGCGTCGGAGTGGCGCAATGACTGTGAAGCGGTGGTCAAACGGCACTATCCAGCCATTGCACAAGCGCTAGACTGGCTATCGCAGCATGCACCAAGCCGGTTAACCGGCACGGGCGCCTGTGTGTTTGCAGCATTCGAAGATGCGCAGACGGCACACGCAGTTGCCGAAGCAGCGGGCCATCACGGATCCGCCTGGGTGGCTCGCGGACTCAACACCTCTCCTCTACATGATGCTTTGGGCTGCTGAATCGCCCGGTCATCGCATTAGGTCATTACTGGGGTATAGCCAAGTGGTAAGGCACCGGTTTTTGGTATCGGCATTCCCAGGTTCGAATCCTGGTACCCCAGCCAGCCTAAGGCTGACCAGCGTTTTCCTCCCTGAATCCCAACACTGCAAAGGTGGCTGCGCGTGTCAAAACTGATGGTTTTCGCCGGGAACGCCAATCCCGAACTCGCTCAAAAAATTGCCGAGAGCTTGGACAGCCGTATGGGTAACGCCACGGTGGGTCAATTCAGCGACGGTGAAATCGCGGTCGAGATCAATGAGAACGTGCGCGGTAAGGATGTCTTCATCCTGCAGTCCACCTGTGCGCCGACTAACGACAACCTGATGGAGCTGATCCTGATGGTCGACGCCCTGCGGCGCGCCTCAGCCACTCGCATCACGGCGGTGCTGCCCTACTTTGGCTATGCCCGCCAGGACCGCCGAGTGCGTTCGGCACGGGTGCCCATCTCGGCCAAAGTGGTCGCCGACATCATGGTCAAGGCCGGGGTTGACCGCGTCATGACCATGGACCTGCACGCCGACCAGATCCAGGGTTTCTTCGACGTGCCGGTGGATAACGTCTACGGGTCGCCGATCCTGCTCGACGACATCGAGCGCCAGAACTACAGCGACCTGGTAGTGGTGTCCCCCGATGTGGGCGGCGTTGTGCGCGCCCGCGCCATCGCCAAACAGCTCAATGCCGACCTGGCCATCATCGACAAGCGTCGCCCTCAGGCTAACCAAGCCCAGGTGATGCACATCATCGGTGAAATTGAAGGCCGTACCTGTGTGGTCGTCGACGACATGATCGACACCGCCGGTACCCTGTGCAAAGCCGGTGAAGCGCTGAAAGATCATGGTGCCAAGCGCGTCGTCGCCTACGCCACGCACCCGATATTATCCGGCCCTGCCGTCGACAATATCACCAACTCAGAACTTGACGAAGTCGTGGTGACCGACACCATCCCGCTTTCCGACGCAGCGCGACGGAGCGGTAAAATTCGTCAGTTGAGCGTAGCTGGCCTGATCGCGGAAGCCATCCGCCGCGTCAGCAACGAAGAATCTGTCAGCGCGATGTTCCACTAATCGCCTGACATCACAGCCCGCTTACGGGCTCCTGGGAACGTCGTCGTCTGGTCGCGGACGGCGGCGTTTCCTTACTCAAAACCAAGAGGCAATTCCATGTCTGATTTTAGCTTGAAAGCCAGTGTTCGTAACGACCTGGGGAAAGGTGCGAGCCGCCGCCTGCGTCGTGCGAACGAACAGGTACCGGCCGTTGTTTACGGCGGTAACAAAGATGCACAGTCGATCGCCGTCGAAAAAACCGCTTTTTACAAGGCGATTGAAGACGAGTCGTTCTTCTCCTCGGTCATCACGCTCGTGATTGAAGGCAAGGAAGAACAGGTAGTGGTACGTGACCTTCAGCGTCACCCCTACAAGCCGCTGCTGACCCATGCCGACTTCCTGCGTGTTGACGCTACCCACGAAATCACCATGAACGTGCCGCTGCACGTGACTGGCGAAGAAGCGTGTGTGGGCATCAAAGACCAGGACGGCGAACTGCACGTTCTCGCCAACGAAGTGGCGATCAGCTGCTTGCCGAAAGACCTTCCTGACTACCTGGAAATTGACATCAGCAATGCCGAGGTTGGCACCACGCTGCACCTGTCAGACCTGACCCTGCCGGCGGGCGTCACTTCAGTTGACCTGTCTCACGGTGAAGATCACGACAACGCGATTCTTAGCATCACCAAGATGAAGGTTCGTGCGACTGAAGACGACGAAGATGAAGGTGGTGAAAGCGAAAGTGGCAGTGAAGGCGAAGAAGACAACAGCGCCGAGTAAGCTGTCAGCGTTGGCCGTCCCTTAACGGCCTTCGTAATGTTAAAATCAAGCGCCTCGGCGCTTGATTTTTTTTGCGGCCTGCCACCCGCGGCAGACGCCCTTCGGGCCGCCGCTGGCGCGGCGTCAAAAATTTCTCCCGGAAATTTTTTGGAGGTGGAAAATGAGCCAGGTAACGGCCATCATTGGACTCGGCAACCCCGGGCCGGAATATGCGGCAACGCGCCATAACGCCGGCTTTTGGCTGGTCGATGCCATTGCCAGCAGCGCGCATGGCGAATTGCGCCCGGAAAAGAAGTTCCTGGGGCACTATGCCAAGGTTCGCATCGGCGACCAGGACGTGCATCTCCTCAAGCCCGCCACCTTCATGAACCGCAGCGGCGCTGCCGTCGCGGCATTGAGCCAGTTTTTCAAGCTTGCCCCGGAAAATCTGCTGGTGGCCCACGATGAACTCGACCTGCCTGCAGGTCAGGCGCGTTATAAAACCGGTGGCGGCCACGGCGGCCATAATGGGCTGCGCGATATCACCAGCGCACTCGGCAACCAGAAGCAGTTTCACCGCGTGCGAATTGGCGTCGGCCACCCGGGCGACGCACGCCAGGTGACCAACTATGTACTGGGTCGCGCTGGCAAGGATGAACAAGCGGCAATTGAACGCGTGATCGAAGAATGCCAGGCGACATTACCCATGGCACTGGCCGGTGACTGGGCCAAAGCCATGAACCAGTTGCACAGCCTCAAGCAGTAGCGCTGCCCCCGTAGCTGGCAGCGGGCTGATCTCGTAGAATGGCCTTTGATTTCTCGCCTACCATTTTATTTCAGGAACACTTTATGGGTTTTAACTGCGGCATCGTCGGCCTGCCCAACGTCGGCAAGTCAACACTCTTCAATGCGCTTACCAAGTCGGGTATTGATGCAGAAAACTTCCCCTTCTGCACCATCGAGCCCAACGTCGGGATCGTCCCCATGCCCGACCCGCGCCTCAATGCGTTGGCCGAGATCGTCAAACCGCAGAAAGTGCTGCCGACCACCATGGAGTTTGTCGATATTGCCGGCCTGGTGGCAGGTGCCTCAAAAGGTGAAGGGCTAGGCAACAAGTTTCTGGCCAATATCCGCGAAACGCAGGCTATCGCCCACGTGGTGCGCTGTTTCGATAACGACAACGTGATCCATGTCTCCAATCAGGTCGACCCGCGCGCTGATATCGAAACCATCAACCTTGAACTCGCGCTTGCCGATCTGGATACCGTCGAAAAAGCCAGCCAGCGCCTGGTACGCGTTGTCAAAGGCGGCGATAAGGACGCCATTGCCACCAAGGCCGTACTGGACAAAATTCACCCGCACCTCGCCGAAGGGATGCCGCTGCGCAGTTTTGGCCTGAGCGAAGAAGAACAGCTTCAGGTGAAAAGCTTCGGCTTTTTGACGCTCAAGCCCACCATGTACATTGCCAATGTCAATGAAGACGGGTTCGACAACAACCCCTACCTCGATATCGTCAACGAAATCGCTGCGGAAGAAGGCGCTGTCGTGGTGCCGGTATGCAACCAGATCGAAGCCGAAATCGCCGAGCTGGATGACGAAGAACGCGAGATGTTCTTGAGCGAGATGGGGATGGAAGAACCCGGCCTGGACCGCGTGATTCGCGCTGGCTATGCATTACTCGGCTTGCAGACCTACTTCACGGCAGGCGTCAAGGAAGTGCGCGCCTGGACCGTCAAACAAGGGGCTACCGCACCAGAAGCCGCTGGCGCCATCCATACCGACTTCCAGAAAGGCTTTATCCGCGCCGAAGTGATCGCCTTTGATGACTTTGTCTCACTGGGCGGCGAGCAGGGTGCCAAAGACGCGGGCAAATGGCGGCTGGAAGGCAAGGAATACATCGTCAAGGACGGCGACGTGGTGCATTTCCGTTTCAATGTCTAGCCCGCAACACGTCACCGCTCAAGGGTAGCGGCACACCCTCACCACCGATAACCCAGCGTTTAAGCGCTGCCTTCCTGGCAGCGCTGAGGCCTGCTAGGGTTAATTGATGCCTTATCCACTCTACCCAGATGATCGGACGATCCGTCATACACCCCGATCCCATCTGGTCATTTTCAGCTTGCTGCTACCGCTGGCGGTGCTTTCAGGCTGCGGCCAGAGCGAGCCGACGATCACACAGCTCGATCCGCCCGAACCGGGCGGATCGATTAACGTCGTTACCCGCAACAGCGCCACGACCTATTACCTTGATCGCCATGGAAATCCTGCAGGCCCCGAGCACGACCTTGTGGAAGCGTTCGCCGACGCCAACGATTGGGAGGTTGAATGGACGCTTGCCGAGTCCACCTCGGGGGTGCTCCAGTCCTTGCAAGGCGATGAGCAGCAGCTCGCCGCCGCTGGGCTGACGCACCTGCCCACCCGGGATGAACACTTCCGCCGGGGCCCCACTCACACCGATATCGTCGAGCAACTGGTCTGTCACCGGGACATGCGGCCCATGCCGCGACAGGTAGAGGAAATGGCCGGGATCGGTATCCGTGTCACGGCAGATTCCAGCTACGCCGAAAAGCTGCAGAGCCTGGTCAACCAGCACACGGGCATCGACTTCGAGGAAGACCCGCGCACCACTGAGATATTACTGACCGACGTGGCCGAAAAGCGCATTGACTGCACCGTTGCCGACTCCAATATCGTCCAGCTGGTGCGCCGCCACTTTCCGCACCTGGAAGTGGCCATCAACCTCACCAGCGGCGACCGTCTGGGCTGGTATCTGCCCGCCGACCAGCAGGCACTGGCCGACATGGCCAACCAGTGGATGGCAAGCCCCGAAGGCCAGGAAAGCATCGACGAGGTGCAGCAGCGCTACTACGCCTATATCAGCGAGTTCGACTTCGTTGACCTGCGTGCGCTCAACCGGCGCATCGACGAACGCCTGCCTGACTTCCTTGACCTTTTCCTGGAAGCCCAGGATGAGACTGGCATGCCAGCCGACCTGCTCGCCGCGCTGGCCTACCAGGAGTCGCACTGGGACCCACAAGCGGTCTCCCCCACCGGTGTACGCGGCATCATGATGCTGACCCAGAACACGGCCCAATCCCTTGGCGTCGACAATCGCCTGAACCCGGCCGCGTCCATCAATGGTGGCGCCCGCTATCTAGCCGACCGCCATGAGCGCCTTCCCGACACCCTGGCCGAGCCGGATCGCACCTACCTGGCCCTGGCAAGCTACAACATTGGCCGCGGCCACGTACTGGATGCGCGCGAGCTGGCCCGGGAGCTGGGCAAAGACCCTGACTCCTGGGCGGATATGCAAGAGGTTCTGCCCCTCAAGGCCGACAAGCGCTACTATCCGCAGACGCAACACGGCTACGCACGGGGCTATGAGCCGGTCCATTATGTTCAGCGTATCCGTAACTACCAGGATGTTATCCGGGCATCGGTCGATTGGTTTCCCCTGACGCGCCCCGATGAAAGATAATCGCCGCCCACGCGCGCTGTGCAACAAAAACTTGACGGACTCAGCCGCGCTGAGTAATATTCGCCCCCGTTGAATGGCTACGTAGCTCAGCTGGTTAGAGCACATCACTCATAATGATGGGGTCCCCTGTTCAAATCAGGGCGTAGCCACCAACCACTGAATACCCAAAAGCCCGCTGATCCTGTCAGCGGGCTTTTTTGTGGGTTTGTGGGTGACAGAAACGTTCAATTAAGCACCTTGCGGTTTAAAAAGCCGACCAGCGCCCGGGTAAGGTGCTCGACGTCTTGGGTACCCGCCGTTTCGCGTACCGAGTGCATTGCCCACTGGGGCAGCCCCACATCAATGGTGGGTACGCCGACTTCGGTGGCGGTGATCGGGCCGATGGTGCTGCCGCAGCCCATGTCCGAGCGGGTCACAAACGACTGGACAGGCACATCCGCCGCGCGGCAAATATCCCGGAACAGCGCACCGGTCACGCTGTTGGTGGCGTAGCGCTGGCTGGCGTTGACCTTGATGACCGGCCCACCGTTAAGTGTCGGCCCGTGCTGCTCGTCGTGCTTATCGCGAAAGTTGGGGTGCAGGCCGTGGGCGTTATCGCAGGAGATCATCAGCGATGACTGGATCAGTTGAATCAGTGATTCGTCGCTACCCTTTTCACTCCCTCTGCCCAATTGGGCATTGATACGCCTCAGCACATCGCCCAGAAACGGTCCCTGAGCGCCGCAGGCGCTGGCACTGCCGACTTCCTCGTGGTCATTGGCGACCAGCAGCGCGCCCTGCTGACCATCGCAGTCGAGCAACGCTTCCAGGCCCACAAAACACGACAGCAGGTTATCCAGGCGCGCGCTCGCGATCAGTTCCTGGTTGACGCCCACCAGCGAAGGCGGCTGAACGTCGTAAAAGCCCAGTTCAAAATCCACCACGTCGACCGCCCGCAGGCCGTGCTCAGCTTCCAGCCAGCGCGCCAGCAGATCCTCGAGCCTTTCAGTATCGCTTTGCATCAATACAGGCGCCATCTGAGTCTGAGGATTGATGCTACGCCCGGCATTGACGTCCCGATCAAGGTGAATCGCAAGACTCGGAATCATCGCCACCGGCCGATCAACGTTAAGCAGCACACTTTCCAGTTGCCCATCGGCGTGGCGGATATGCACCCGTCCCGCGATTCCCAGGTCGCGGTCGAACCACGGCGCCAGCAGGGCACCGCCATACACCTGCACCCCCAACTGGAGCCAGCCGGCGGCATACTGGGTGGCATTGGGCTTTAAACGCAGCCCGGGGCTATCGGTGTGGGCGCCCAGCATGCGCATGCTGTGCAGCGGCTCTTTGGGCAATTGAAAGGCGATCAATGATGAATCATTGCGTGTCACGTAGTAGCGCTGGCCGGGCGACAGCTGCCAATTGGCGGTCTCTTCCAGGCGCTCGAAACCCGCCTGCTCCAGACGCTCCGCCATGGCATGCGTGGCGTGCCATGGTGTGGGAGACCGGCGCAAGAACTCGCATAACCGCGTGACGCGCTCAACGTTGAATATTTCAGACATGAAATCCTCATTACCGACATGTTTGAGTCTCAGCAAAGCAGGTGACCTGCTACAATGCTCCCTCGGCCTTCGCAACTCATTGGTCAGATGCGGGTCTAGGAAAGCATGAGTGTACACAAATCCGGGAGAGCTTGACTGATGAGCTTGTTTGCAACGCTTTCGCGCTCAGTCGCCCTAACCATCATACTGGTCGTCACCAGCCCGATGGCAATAGCGCAACTGGAGCCGACCGAAGAACAGCGCCAGGCGGCTGTCGAAATTGCCGATTCGCTTCGCTATGGCCACTACGCCGAAGTCAGCTTTGACGAAGCCTGGTCACAAGAAGCCTTTGGCCGCTACCTGGACATTCTGGATGGCCAGCGGGCCTACCTGCTGAGCCGCGACATTGAGCCCTATCGCCACCTGGAAACCGACCTGGCCGATACGCTTTTCGACGGCGAGCTGGATGAGGCGTTTGCCCTTTACAACCGCCTTAACGAGCGCCACACCGCTCGGGTTGAATGGCTGCTTGAACACCTGGATGACGACACGACGTTCAACTTCGACGGCAACGAGCGCCTCGAGCTTGACCGCGAGGACGCCGCCTGGGCCGAGAGTCAGCGCGAACTGGATGCATTGTGGCAAAAACGGCTGAAAAATGACGCCCTGACGCTTGCCCTGAGCGACCAGGACGATGAACAGATTGTCGAGAATCTCCGCCAGCGCTACGAAGGGCAGCTTTCCCGCCTGGATCAGACCGAATCGGAGGATGTCTTTGGTTTGATCATGGCCGCAGTGACCAGCACCATTGATCCGCACACCAGCTATCTCTCACCCCGCCAGGGAGAATCGTTTGACATTCAAATGAGCCTCTCGCTTGAAGGCATCGGGGCACTGCTTCAATCCGACGGCGAATATGTCAAAGTCTCCAGCCTGGTCGCGGGCGGCCCCGCCGAGCGCGCCGGCGTACTGGAGCCCGCCGACCGGATTATTGGCGTCGGTCAGGAAGACGGCGAGATGGTCAACGTGATTGGCATGCGCCTGGACAACGTGGTCGACCTGATTCGCGGCCCGAAAGGTTCCGTAGTGAAGCTGGATGTCGTGCCCGCCCAGGCGGTTGACATGACCCGCTCACAAACCGTTGAAATCACTCGCGATACGGTTGACCTGGAAGATCAGGCCGCCCAGAGCGAAGTGATTGATATCGAACGCGATGGCGCGACCCACCGCCTCGGGGTGATCGAAATCCCCACTTTTTATGTCGACTTCGACGCCTGGCAGGCGGGAGAGGATGACTACCGCAGTACCACCCGCGACGTCGCCAAGGAAGTCGAGAAGTTAAAACGCCAGGATGTTGAGGGTATTGTGCTCGACCTACGTAACAACGGCGGCGGCGCACTTCAGGAAGCCAACTCGCTGATCGGCCTGTTTATCGACCGCGGCCCCACCGTTCAGGTTCGCGACGCTGACGGGCGCATCAACCTCTACGGCGACAGTGAGGCAGGCACGCTTTACGACGGCCCACTGGGCGTGCTGGTAAACCGGTTGTCAGCCTCGGCATCAGAAATTCTCGCTGGCGCCATCCAGGACTATGGCCGCGGCATCGTGATGGGCAGCCAGACCTTTGGTAAAGGCACGGTGCAGACGCTGAGCGACTTGAGCCACGGCGAAATCAAGCTTACCCGCGCCAAGTTCTACCGCATCTCCGGCGCGAGCACCCAGAACCGAGGTGTCGAACCCGACATCGAGTTTCCCAGCCTGATCGACCCTGAGCGTATTGGCGAAAGCAGCCTGGACCACGCCCTGGAATGGGACACGGTTCAGGACGTTCAATACCGCCGGTACGGAGAACCCGAACGCTACCTTGATGCGCTTCTGTCGGCTCACCAGGAACGCGCGGCGGGCAACCCCAACTTCCGCTACCTGGAGCGGCAATCTGCACTGTCACGGGAGCTTCGCGAGCAGAATACCAGTGTCAGCCTGAATCGTGAGCAGCGCGAGCGTGAAACCCAGGCTCAAGAAGCCGAGCAGCTGGCGCTGGAAAACCAGCGGCGTCGTGCCCTGGGGCTTGAAGAACTGGAAGAGTGGACCGATGCTCGCGACGCCACCGCGCTGAGCGATAACGACAGTGAAGACGGCAATACCGACGAGGAGGATGCCACCTCAGTAGAGCGTGCCCACGTGCTGGAAGCCGCCGAAGTTCTGCTCGATTACGCCCATCTGGAAAGCACCCAGCGGTTCGTCAATCGGTAAGCGAATAAGCGTCAAGGCTTCAAAAGCGCCGGTGCCCCAGTGGCACCGGCGTTTTTCTTAGTCGACTAGCAAAGCGCAGCTCGCCGTGTTGGCCGATCGCCCATGGCAGCCAGGCGCTGTGTCAAACGGGCCAATTGGGCGGCACAGCCCTGCTGTGCCGACTCGATAATATGCCGTGCCCATGTCGGCAGCTGCGGCGCCAGCTGGTAATACACCCACTGCCCGTCCCGCTGGTCCACCAGCAGCCCGCACTGGCGAAGCTGCGCCAGATGACGCGACACCTTGGGCTGGGACTCTTCAAGCACATAGGTCATTTCACACACGCACAGCGACTGCTCATGGGCAATCAGCAGCACCAGCATCAGACGCGTTTCATCGCTCAGGCATTTGAAGACCTGCAGCGCATTCAACGGAGTGGATTTTCCCAAGACGATTATTCCCACCAGATCAATAATGCGGATAGTTTACGCCACCGGCGTGATTATCGGCAAAGCCGCCGACACCAAGCGTCAAGCAGCCCCGCAGAAACACCCCATGCACCACAAGGCAGCAGGCACCTAATAAATAGCAGCGTCAAAGCGAGCTGACGAAAGAAGAACTAACGAAAGAAAAGGCGGAATCGATTAACGGCTGGCGTCATAGAAGGAGGGTAAACAGACGCTAGATGGCTCCCCGAGCAGGACTCGAACCTGCGACCCAATGATTAACAGTCATTTGCTCTACCAACTGAGCTATCGGGGAACAATAGGACTACCGTGAACGGTAGAAAAATATCTTGCGGGGCAATTTGGCTCCTCGAGCAGGACTCGAACCTGCGACCCAATGATTAACAGTCATTTGCTCTACCAACTGAGCTATCGAGGAACAATCTGTTATTGCCGTATTTGAGATCAGTTCATTGGCTCCCCGAGCAGGACTCGAACCTGCGACCCAATGATTAACAGTCATTTGCTCTACCAACTGAGCTATCGGGGAACTGCTCAAACACGGTGCGTAGTATACTGATAGAAACTTAACGGTCAAGCATCGATTCCGCGTCAACGCTAGCCGCCTGTTGGTTGTGTCCGTATAATGCACCCAATCATTCGCGCACAGGCGCAACGACACTTCATTCATCCCTCGTCCTTCCGACGACCCATAGATGACAGGTACCGATGGCGAAGAAGCTCTTCATCAAAACGCACGGCTGCCAAATGAACGAGTATGACTCCTCCCGTATGGCGGACATGCTCGGCGTTTCTCATCAGCTCGAACTCACCGATAACGAGCGCGAAGCCGATGTCATTCTTCTCAACACCTGCTCCATTCGTGAAAAAGCGCAGGAAAAGGTGTTCCATCAGCTGGGACGCTGGAAAAAACTCAAGGACGCCAATCCTGATCTGGTCATTGGCGTCGGTGGCTGCGTTGCAAGCCAGGAAGGCGAAGCATTGCGCAAGCGTGCGCCCCATGTGGACATGGTGTTTGGCCCGCAGACACTGCACCGGGTGCCATCCATGCTGGATGCACGCCGCGACAATCAAATTGCCGCGGTGGACGTGACCTTCCCGGAAATCGAGAAATTCGACCACCTGCCTAAACCGACGTCGGACGGTGCCACCGCCTTTGTATCCATCATGGAAGGCTGCTCGAAGTACTGTACCTTCTGCGTGGTGCCCTACACCCGCGGCGAAGAAGTCTCGCGGCCGTTTGAAGCGGTGATGGATGAGGTCATTCACCTGGCCGACCAGGGCGTGCGCGAAGTCAACCTCCTCGGCCAGAACGTCAACGCCTACCGGGGTGAAAACCAGTTGGGCGATGAGATCGACCTTGCCGAACTGATTGCCTGTGTCGCGGCGGTCGAGGGGATCGACCGCATTCGCTTCACTACTTCCCACCCGGTTGAGTTCACTGACAGCCTGGTGGATGCCTACGCCGACATCCCCGAGCTGGTCAGCCACCTGCACCTGCCGGTGCAATCGGGCTCGGACCGCATCTTGAGTGCGATGAAGCGTGGCCACACGGCAGAAGCCTATATCGAAAAGATGGAGCGGATTCGTGCCAACCGCCCGGACATCAGCTTTTCTTCCGACTTCATTATCGGCTTCCCCGGCGAGACGGAAGAAGATTTCGAAGCAACGATGGACCTGATCCATCGCATCGGCTTCGATCACTCCTTCAGCTTTGTCTACTCGGCGCGCCCCGGCACGCCTGCCGCCGCCCTCGAGGATGAAACACCGGAAAGCGTCAAGAAAGAGCGTCTGGCGATCTTGCAGGCGCGTATTCTCCAGCAGGCCGGGCAAATCAGCCGTCGCATGGTGGGCACCACCCAGCGCATCCTGGTCACCGGCTTTTCGCCAAAAGACCCAGGCCAGCTGTCCGGGCGCACGGAAAATAACCGGGTGGTCAACTTCCGCGCCGCCAACCCCACCGAGCTGATCGGCTACTTCGTGGACGTGGAAATCACCGAGGCCCTGCCCAATTCACTGCGCGGTGAACTCGCCTCCCCCGAGCGTTATTGAACATCGCTTATCCCAGGTAATTGCCCCAACACCGCTTGGGGCAGTAAGCTGACATTGACACCCATCAACCGACAGGTTTTTCACTCTTGAGCCAGCCATCGCCTCAGGCCAATCGCATTACCACCTTAAGCCTTGAACCCAATGACCCTCAGCGCCTTGCCAGCCTGTGCGGTCAGCAGGATGAGCACCTGAAGTTGATCGAAAGCCGCCTGGACGTAACGCTGCGCAACCGAGGCAATGTGTTCCAGCTGGCCGGGCCTGCCAATCGCATCAAAGCCGCTGCCAACGTGCTGGAACATCTCTACCGTGAAACGGCGGCGGAAGAAGTATCGGCCGACACGGTCCACCTGTTTCTTCAAGAATCCGGCCTGGAAGCGCTGGAGGAGGAAGAGGACGATACGGAAGGCGATAGCGGTGAAGTGATCATGCGTACACCACGTACCATGATCAAGCCCCGTGGCCTTAATCAGCAGCGCTATGTCACCAGCATTCGCGAGCACGACATCAACTTCGGCATTGGCCCGGCAGGTACCGGTAAAACCTACCTGGCCGTCGCCGCCGCCGTGGAAGCACTCAATCAGCAGGCAGTGCGGCGTATCTTGCTGGTCCGTCCGGCGGTGGAAGCCGGTGAGAAGCTCGGCTTTCTGCCTGGCGATCTCGCCCAGAAAATCGATCCTTACCTGCGCCCGCTCTACGATGCGCTCTACGAAATGATCGGCTTCGAGCAGGTTGCCAAACTGATCGAGCGCCAGGTGATCGAAATTGCCCCGCTGGCTTACATGCGCGGCAGGACGCTCAACAATGCCTATATCATCCTGGACGAGAGCCAGAACACCACGCCCGAACAAATGAAAATGTTCCTGACGCGTATCGGCTTTGGCTCCACCGCGGTGATTACCGGTGACGTCACCCAGGTCGACCTCCCCAAGGGGCAGCGCTCGGGCCTTATCCAGGTGCTCGACGTACTGAAAGACACGCCTGGAATTGGCGTTACCCACTTTGCCGCCAAGGATGTGGTGCGCCACCCGCTGGTGCAGCGCATCATTGAAGCCTACGACGCCTTCGAGTCCCAGCAGGAAGCCGAGGAGCGCGCCCGCTGGGAAGCGCGCCAGCAAGAGCGGGAAGCCCGCCTGCAGGGCCGCGAAGGCCAGGGGGACACCTCACGATGAGTGGCATCGTGATCGACCGCCAGGCGGCCATCGACGATCAGCACCTACCGACGCAGGCACAGCTCACCCGCTGGGTGGGTGATGTGCTTGCCCGACACCCCGATGACCCACGCCAGGAACTGACCGTGCGTTTTGTCGATCCCGACGAAAGCCGGTCACTCAATCACGATTATCGGGGCAAGGACAAACCCACCAACGTGCTGTCGTTTCCGTTTGAGAACCCGCCGGGCATAACGCTGCCATTACTCGGCGACCTGGTGATTTGCCATGCCATCGTTGTCAATGAGGCTGAAGAGCAGCATAAAGCCCTTGAGCACCATTACGCTCATATGGTGATCCATGGCACCTTGCACTTGTTGGGCTATGATCACATTGAAGAGGAAGACGCCGAGGTGATGGAGCAATGTGAACGCGAGCTGCTTGCCGCCCTGGGTATCAAAGACCCCTATATTGGCGACATATGAGACTTAAGGCCCATACGTTGAACTGGCACCGCGCCCCTGGTCAGTGATAAAACGTCCTTTCGAATCACGCTACCTGAGTCCGTCAACAAGAGATTACCTGCATGAGCGAAGACCGATCGAGCAACGCCAATCAACGATCCTGGCTCGAGAAACTCTTTAGCGCCCTTTCGGGCGACAACGACGAACCCAGCTCCCGCGATGAGTTACTGGAATTTCTACGCCACGCGGCGGGGCGTTTAAAGCTTGACCAGGACGCCATCATGATCATTGAAGGCGCACTGGAAATCAGCGATCAACAGGTTCGCGAAATCCTCATCCCCCGCTCGCAGATCTCGGCGATCACCCTTGATCAGACCAGTGAAGAGTACCTGGCGCTCATCCAGGAGACCGGCCACTCGCGCTATCCAGTGATTGGCGAAAACCTTGACGATGTAAAAGGCATTTTGCTGGTCAAGGATCTGTTGCCGCTGCTTTCCCAGACCCAGGCCGAACGCGATGCGTTTCAACTGGCTGATATCGTTCGCTCGGCGATGTTCATTCCTGAATCCAAACGGCTCAATAGCCTGCTTAAAGAGTTCCGCGATACCCATAACCACATGGCGGTTGTGGTCGACGAGTACGGTGGCACGGCGGGCATTATTACCATCGAGGATATTCTTGAGCAGATTGTCGGTAATATCGAAGATGAGCATGACGCCGACGAGGAAGAGGATATTCGCGAGCTGGACAATAAGCACTTTGCCATCCGCGCGCTGACCACCATTGATGACTTTAACGAGCACTTCGACACCCAGTTCTCTGACGATGAATTCGATACCATCGGCGGGCTGGTGATGCAGCAATTTGGCCACCTGCCGCAACGCGGCGAATATACCCACCTGGGCGGCTGGCGCTTTGAGGTCCTCAACGCCGACAACCGCCGCATCCGCCTGCTTGAGGCCTACCGGGAACATCGCCCTGACAGCAGCGACGACGAGCAGAGCGACACCTAGCCTTCACGCCTCACCCCCGTCCTGGACATAAGGATATCTCGCTATGGGTAGCATCCCGGCTGTGTATCGACAGCTAATCGCCGCACTGCTGGCTGGCGGCTTTACTACGCTGACGGCGTCGCCATTTGAGCTATGGTGGTTAGGGCCGGTGGCCGCAGGCCTGATGTACGCAGGCACGCATCAGCTCACCGCTGCCCAGGCGGCCCTCAAGGGGTGGCTCTACGGGGTGGCACTGTTTGGCAGTGGTGCTTCCTGGGTCTACGTATCGATTCATGACTACGGTTATACCGGCGTACCGCTTGCGCTGTTGCTCACCGCCCTGTTCGTCTGCGTACTGGCGCTGTTTTTCGCCGCCACGCTTTGGCTCTACCGCCGCTTTACCGGCCCCCGACTGGCGCTCGTCAGCTTTGCCGGTATCTGGGTGCTGGGAGAAGTCCTGCGCACCTATCTATTCACCGGGTTTCCCTGGTTATTGTTGGGGTCAGGGTATGTGGACTCGCCACTGGCTGCCTGGGCGCCCATCGGCGGCGTTTATCTACTATCGCTGCTGGTTGCCCTCAGTGGCTCACTCGGCGCGGCGTTGCTGCTGCGCCGCCAATGGTGGACGCTCGCACCACTGGCGGCTATCTGGCTGATACCTCTGGCGTTGCCCACGCAGTGGACCACGCCCGCCGAAACACCCACGCGGGTCGCACTGTTGCAGGGCAACCTTCCCCAGCTGGAAAAATGGACCCCTGAAGGCCAGCGCAATGCCGCCAACATCTACAGCGATTTGACCCGCGACGTCGCCGATGACGTTGACCTGATTGTGTGGCCGGAAACTGCTCTGCCCATGATGGAAACCCAGGCACGCCCGGTGCTTGAGCGCGTACAAAGCAATCTGCCCACTGACACGGCACTGATGACCGGCATTGTCCAGCGCGACATCAACGACCGCTACTTCAACAGCGTGGTGGGTGTAGGGAATGTCGAGGGCAGCTATCAAAAAGAGCATTTGGTGCCCTTCGGCGAATACCTGCCGCTGGAAAGCCTGCTGCGCGGTGCCATCAACTTTTTCAATTTGCCCATGTCGAGCTTTACCAAAGGCGCCCCCGACCAGGCGCCAATGGAGGCCGCGGGGGTCAGCATCGGCAATGCCATCTGCTATGAAATCATTTACCCACAGTTGGTGGCCAGCCGCGCCAGGGAAAGCGATGTATTGATGACGCTGTCCAACGACACCTGGTTTGGCGCCTCGATCGGCCCGCACCAGCACCTGCAGATGGCACGGCTCAGGGCGCTGGAAAATGGCCGCTACGTGCTGCGCGCTACCAGCAACGGCATTACCGCGATCATTGATGCCCAGGGACGCATCGTCGAACGTGCCGCTCAATTCGAGATCGCATCGCTCACCGGCGAGTTCTACGCTACCCAGGGGCTAACGCCGTTTACCCGCATGGGTAGCTGGCCGGTGTGGTTTTTAGCCGCACTGATGGCACTTGTGGGTGTGCGACGAACGCACCGCCGGTAAACTGTCAGCCTGGTAAGCGACGCCGAGTGGTTTACGCGGAAACCGTTAGTCACCGCTTTTTTCCACCCAATCGATACAGGAGACTGCCAAGTTGACGTCTCGCCCCTTTTTATTACTGGTCGTTATTCCGCTACTTCTCTCACTGCTCTTGGGCGGGGTCATTTTTGGTGGCCAGGCTCTGTCCGACAACAATATGGATGAAGATATCCAGCACGCTCTGGCGCAGGAGATTAACCACAATCCTGGCGACATCGAGCTTTCAAAGCTTCAGAAAGTACAGTACGGCTATACCATTTGCGGCCTATACCGCACTTCATCGTCAAAGAGGGGTTACGCCTCGTTTCTTTACGATACGCAACACGACAGCGTCGAACTGGACATAAAATCGAGCCGCTACAAGTCACGCTGTAGCCTCTCTGTTGCCTGCCAGTAATTCAGGCACCGTCATTCACCAGCCGATTGATATCCGCTACCGCGTCAGAAATGGGGTGCGAATCACGTATCAGGAATTGTGCGCCCCCTTCCCGATCAAATGCGAACACCGCGCTCGTGTGCGTCACGATATAGTCGCCGCGCTGATTGGGCTCTTCGTAGTCATACGTAACGCGCATGCGATTGGTCAACGCGTCTATTTCCGCCAGCTCACCGGTAATGCCAATAAACTCGGAACCAAACGCATTGGTGTAACGCTTTACCACCTCGGGAGTATCACGCTGCGGGTCAACGGAGATAAACAGTACCTGGATATCTTCACGGACATCATCGTCCAAACGGTTTAAGGTTCCTGCCAGCCTGGCCAAGGTAATCGGGCACACATCCGGACAATAGGTATACCCAAAGTAAACCAGTGTGACCTTACCCTGATAATCTTCAGCCTCAACGGCCTGACCGTTCTCATCAATCAGCGAAAAATCCAGCAGCGGCATGATTTCCGAGGTCTCTGCCGTGCGCCAATTGCGATCACCACAGCCCACAAGCAACAGTGAAACAAGTAAAATTAACAACCGCATAACCATTAACTCATCCTGCGTGAAAGCGTATTAAAGCGCTGCGGGCGATACCACTTCGAACGTGACCGGCAATCGCTGCTCATCGCCAAATTGCAGAAGCACCTCGACATCCTCCCCTTCAGCCAGTGCCTGCTTACGCCCGATAAACATCAAGTGATGGCCTTTAGGAGCAAACTCGAAACGCTCCCCCGCCTCGACTGCCACCTGTTCCATGGCGTGCATATGCGCCATGCCGTTTTCATCGCTGCTCATATGGATCTCGACATCTTCAAAGGCCTCGCTTTGCGCGCCGACTAAAACAGCTGTCTCGTCACCAGTGTTATGCAGCTGAAAATACCCAGCTCCCGGCTGTTCACCGGGCAACAAGCTCAATCGCGCGTTGCTGACCTGTACGTCCTGCCCGCTGGCATGCCCAGCGGTGATCAACATCAGCAGCATGCCACCGGCCAACAGCCGAGGCGTCTTGAATAGGTGACTGACCATCTTATTTCCCCACTTGGCAAAGGATTGAAATATTCGACACTATTTTATCCCATCAGCAGATACGCTAAACGCTTAGGTGCTGACATTGCTGACATTTCAAAAGTACCGTCACCATAGCCAGATCCCAGGTTTCCGCAACCCTGATGCGACATTATGTCAGCGACACCGTCGATTGTCTGGCCATACGAAAAAAGCCCCGCCGGTGAAAGCAGGGCTATATCGGGCACAGCGTACGGGATCACCTATTCAGGTGTTTCACCCAACACCTCAGGAATCGTGGTTTTGACATAGCGCCCGGGGGCGGGCTCGATCACGCTCAACTCGCCCTCACCCGGCTGACGCGCGGCAACCATTTTTTTCGGATCCGGGTCCGCGTAGCCATTTTCGGTGATCCAGGCCTGCCAGTGAGGCCACCAAGACCCTTCATTGAAGGTCGCCCCCTCAAACCAGGCGTCATGGCTTTCAGGCAGTTGATCGTTCGTCCAGTAACCATATTTTTGCTTATGCGGCGGGTTGACGATACCGGCAATATGCCCCGAGCCACCCAGCACAAAGGTGGCTGGCCCTTTGGGCAACAGCGCACCGTAGTAGGAGCTGTTCCATTTGGCGATATGGTCTTCCTTGGCCGACACGAAATAGCTGGGCGCCGATATCTTCCTGAGATCGATCTTCACTCCGTCCAGTTCGATACCACCGGGCTCGACCAGCTTGTTCTCCAGGTACATGTGCCGCAGGTACCAGGCATGGGTACCGGCAGGCAGGTTGGTGCCGTCCGTGTTCCAGTAGAGCAGGTCGAAGGCGGCCGGGGTTTCACCTTTCAGATAATTATTGATGTAGAACGACCAGAAAAGATCGTTTTCACGCAGCAGGTTAAAGGTATAGGCCATTGAGCGCCCGTCTAGATAACCTTTCAACTGCATGTTCTCTTCAATGCCCTCTACGACGCGTTCATTGAGGAATACGCCGATATCGCCGGGATCGCGGAAATCCTGCAAAGTGGCCATGTAGGTCACCGATTTGACCTTGCGACCACGCCGCGTGCTGGTGAGATAGGCCACGGTTGATGCCGTAAGCGTGCCGCCAACGCAATAACTCAACAGATTGACCGACTTCTCGCCACAGGCTTTTTCGATCGCTTCCATGGCGGTGATCGGGCCCAGCTGCATGTAGTCAGCCCAGGTAATGTCGCGCTGTTCCGGCCCCGGGTTGCGCCAGGAGATCAGGAACACGGTGTGCCCCTGGTCGACCAGCCACTTCATCATTGAATTATCCTGGCGCAGATCAAGCACGTAGTACTTGTTGATCCACGGCGGCACGACCAGCAACGGTGTTTTATAGGTTTTTTCGGTGGTGGGCGTGTACTGGATCAGCTGCATCAATTCATTTTCATACACTACCGCTCCCGGGGTAACGGCAATGTTCTCGCCCACGCCAAAGGCGCTGCGGTCGGTCATGCGGACGTTGATGCCTTCGGCGGAATTGGCCAGGTCTTCGCGCAGCCGCTCAAGACCTTCCACCAGATTCTGTCCCTTGGTTTCCAGCGTGCGGCGCATGACCTCGGGGTTCGTCGATACAAAGTTGGTCGGCGACATGGCATTGACCACCTGGCGGGCGTAAAAGGCCAGGTTGCGCTTATGGGTTTCATCCATGCCGCTCAAGCTATCCACCAGCTCGTCCACCATCTGGGAAAACAGCAGATACTGCTGCATGATGGCCATGAAGTGGGGTTCCCGGGTCCAGGCCTCGTCCTTGAACCGCCGGTCACCTTTCTCCGGCGTGACCAATGGCGATACCTCTTCACCGGCCATCGCCCGCATGCCCTGCTGCCATAGCAGCCACTGGTCCTGCAGCAGGCGTGCCTGGGTCTGCCATAATAACGTCGGGTTCTGCATTAATGATTGCGCCCCGGCTTCAAAGCTTTCCCGCATATCGCTATACACGGAGTCGGCCGCTTCGCTAGGCGCAATGCGCGATAACAGATCCTGCATGAGACCTTGATACTGCTCACCAATATCTTTTAGCTGAGCGTTCCAGGCGTCCAGCTCTTCTTGAGACAGGCCATGGGGCGGTAATTCCCACTCTGCTGACATCTTCATTCTCCTCTACCGGCGCGCAACCCATACGCAACCCGTATGATGGCAGGTAATCAAAGGCTCAAAATAGGCGCGGCGCCCTTGGGCGCCGCGATCAATCGGGTCAATCAGCTTTTACGCGATGACTGGCTGCTCGCTTTCGCGGGCTGCTCACCCTTGGCGGAGGGCTGCTCACCTTTGGCCGCGGCGCTGGCCTGGTCGGCCATTTGCTTGCCTGCTTCACCAAACAGTTTTTCCATTTCTGCCTTGAATTCAAGGCTCATCTCGCTCATCACGCGAGCGTCTTCCTGCATTTGCTGCGACAGCTCGTTCATCATAGCTGCTTGCTGCGTGCCGAAATCGCGCAGGCTTTCAGCATCCTGAATGTCGGTGGCGTTACGCAGGCGTTCGGTGCCCATCTGGCTGTAGCGCTTCATCGCCTCCAGCTGATATTGGGTCATCTTTTCCATGTTGTTGAGCATCAGCGAGTTAATCTTGCGCATCGGCTCAAACATCTGGCGGGTTTGGGCGTTGAAGGCGTCCATCATTTTATCTTGCATGGTGTCTACTCCTCTTTTCGTTCCTTGGCATGAGCCGAGAGTGACTCACACAAACGCAAATTGCTGCACTGCAAAAAGAGTAATCCTTGACAGGGTGTGTTGCAACTACCTAGACGAAAACGGCTTCTAACGCTTTGGTCGTGCCCTGGCGACATTACCCTCATAGATCGCACTGCTTTCCGTTCACTCCGCTTTCCGTTTTGCCCGTGAACGGGAAGATGCCGTTGCCTTGGCATTGGCATCGGTGCTCTTGGTACTTGTCGTGCTACTTTTTTGAGTTTTGTCCTCTTCGGGAGCGCCGCTACTACTGGTACTGGCGTTCCCGGCCTGCTTCAACATATCAAGCATCATCTGCTGATAGGTGCCAAAGTTGGACAACCCCTGAGAAAGGCCCTGCTGCATCATGGGCTGCTGCAGGAAGGGCCGCATCAGGCTCATGGGATCATACCCTTCAACCCCGGACTCCATTTGCCGCTGAATGTTATCAAGCAAATGTTGCTGGAACGCTTCAACATCGGGCAACCCCAACGCCTGGCGAAACTCATCGGGGGTGAGATCGAACTCAACGTTAATCTTCATCGGCGGCTCCTGCTTTATTAACCAATCTTGTTTTATTTAAGTGTAGCAGCGATATACGAAGGACACCTTGCCGCTAGCGTTGGGTTAGCCGTGGCGTATCAACGCTTACCTCACCGTTTTGCCCTCGCTGACGTAGCCAGTGGTCCATCAGCGTGATCGCCATCATCGCTTCCGCGATGGGCGTTGCGCGAATACCCACGCAAGGGTCGTGACGGCCTTTGGTCACCACCTCGACGGCGTTGCCGTTGACGTCGATCGAGCGCCCCGGCGTGGTGATGCTTGACGTCGGCTTCAGCGCCAGGCGGGCCACAATGGGCTGGCCGCTGGAAATCCCGCCCAGCACCCCACCGGCGTGGTTGGACAAAAAGCCCTCCGGCGTCATCTCGTCGCGATGCTCACTGCCCCGTTGATCAACGCAGCCAAATCCGGCGCCAATCTCAATCCCTTTTACCGCATTGATACTCATCAAACCATGCGCCAGATCAGCATCCAGGCGATCAAATACCGGCTCACCCAGCCCGACCGGCACGCCCTCGGCCACCACGGTGATCTCCGCGCCGACGGAATCCTGATCACGGCGCAGCTGATCCATGTAATCTTCAAGCTCCGGCACTCTGGCGGGATCGGGGCAGAAAAACGCGTTCTGTCCGACGGCATCCCAGGAGTGGAAATCGATCTTGATCGGGCCAAGCTGGCTCATGTAGCCACGCACCTGCACGCCCTGAGCCGCCAGGTACTGCTTGGCGATGGCGCCCGCAGCGACGCGTACCGCGGTTTCCCGGGCGCTCGAGCGCCCGCCGCCACGATAGTCACGGTGACCATATTTGTGGTGGTAGGTGTAGTCCGCGTGGGCGGGGCGGAACTGATCCTTGATTTTTGAATAATCTTTCGAGCGTTGATCGGTGTTCTCGATGAGCAAGCCAATCGAGGTTCCGGTCGTTTTGCCTTCGAAAACCCCCGACAGGATTTTCACCTGATCCGCTTCTTGGCGCTGGGTGGTATACCGCGAGCTGCCGGGGCGGCGGCGGTCCAGGTCGTGCTGTAAATCCGCCTCGGATAGGGGCAGCCCCGGCGGGCAGCCATCGACGATCGCGCCTAGCGCCGGGCCGTGGCTTTCCCCGAAGGTGGTGACGGTAAATAGTTTGCCAAATGTATTGCCGGACATGAGCCTTAGCTCCTCACGCAAAAGACGCCGCATGGGCGTCGAGTTCAGCGGCGCTCAGGGCAAAGACGCCCTGGCCGCCACGCTCGAATTCAAGCCACATGAACGCCACCTCGGGAAAGGCAGCCTCCACATGGCGGTCTGAGTTACCCACCTCGACAATCAGCCACCCTTCATCGGTCAGGTGTGCACGTGCTTCGCGCAGGATGCGCCGCACGATATCCAGACCGTCGCTGCCCGCGCCGAGCGCAAGAGCAGGCTCATGGCGGAATTCGGCGGGCATGGTGGCCAGGTCACGCTTGTCGACATAGGGCGGGTTCGAAATGATGACATCAAAACGCTGGCCCTCCAGCCCGCTGAACACAT
Source organism: Vreelandella subterranea (assembly GCF_900111305.1). GTDB lineage: Bacteria > Pseudomonadota > Gammaproteobacteria > Pseudomonadales > Halomonadaceae > Vreelandella > Vreelandella subterranea. The sequence goes on along the minus strand of NZ_FOGS01000007.1, from coordinate 79,659 downwards.
CGGCTTCCACCGCGCGTACGCGCTCGCCGACATCGTGGCGGGTGATGTTCTGGCGCGCCACGGCGAGCGCCTCCTGGCTGATATCGGCCAGCGTCACCTCGCAGGTGGGCAAATAAAGCGCGGTGGCAATGCCGATACAGCCGGAGCCGGTGCACAAATCCAGCACCCGTTCGGGCGGCTCTTCGGGGAACCAGGCGGCAAAGCCATCCTCTATCAATTCCGCCATCGGCGAGCGCGGAATCAGCACGCGTTCGTCAACGTCAAACGGATAACCGGCGAAGAAAGCTTCTCCCAGCAGGTAAGGCAGCGGGCGACGCGTGGTGATTCGCTCACGGGTCAGGGTCACAATGCGCTCGCGCTCCATCGGCAACAGACGTGCATCCTGTACCCCTGGGTCGACATTCCAGGGCAAATGCAGCGCCCCCAGACACAGGGCAACGGCTTCGTCCCATGCCGACTCGGTGCCATGGCCGTAATAGAGCCCCGCCAGATAGAACTCGCTGGATACCCAGCGCAGGTAGTCACGTAAGGTTATAAGCTCGCTCACCAGCGCCGTATCCGGCAGGGTGAGGGAGGAAGGCGAAGTCTCGGCGTTGAGAGGCTGGGTCACATCGGCTCCTGGTCAACAAAAGCGGCCATCTCTTAGGAAGACGGCATGGCAAAAGAAAAGATTGTACCTTTGACGCTGCCCGGTTCACAGCAGCGCGCATCTCGCTATACTGTGCGCCTGTTCTCCGTTTTGCCCATTTGCCATTTGAGCCTGTCATGACACGACGCCGCCACCTGCCCGATGATGACGATATCAGTGCTTTCCGCCAAGCGCTGAAAGCCGCGGGCGTGCGTCGCATGGCCACCAACCAGGCCGACCCCGGCAAACCCAAGCGCAACGATGATGCCCAGCAGGCCAGGCGGCAGGCGGCGGTGGAAAGCAATACCTTCGCCACCACCGGCCGCACCTCTGATGGCCGGGTCGAGGCGGTGCGCCCTTCCGAGTATCTGGAATTCAGCGTCGCCGATTTGCCCTGGCGTACCTTTAGCCAACTCAAACGTGGCCAGATGGCCTGGCAGGCCGGCCTCGACTTGCATGGCTACACCCTTGAAGAAGCCCGGCTGGAACTTGAGAGCTTTCTGCGGGATGCAACTGCTCAAGGGCTTCGCTGCGTGCTGGTCGTCCACGGTAAGGCCTGGGGCACAACGGCTGATTTTCCAGTACTGAAAAGCCACACCAATGCCTGGCTGCGCGAGTGGCCCGGCGTCCTGGCGTTCTGCTCTGCCATTGAGATCGACGGCGGCACCGGCGCGGTCTACATCCTGCTACGCAAACGCGGCCAGTAGGCCCTCTACGCTTGCGCATCCGACGCCGTGTCGGGCATCCGTCGTGCCAGGGCGTCATCGGCCAGATGACGGCCCAGGCGGATCAGATCCCTGGCGCGGTGAAACTCGTAGGTACTGCACACCGTTTTGGGAACTTCGATGAGAATATCTGGCGGGTAACCGGCAATTTTATATTTCGCCAGCGCCGCCTGGGTAATATCGAACGATTCGAGGATCATATCCAGCTTGCCCCATTCCCGCTTGCCGCGAAGGTCCAGCGTCTCATCCACCTCACCCTCTTCTTCATTACGGCTGCCAAGCTCGCTCCATAGTCGCCGCGTGGTAGCCCGCACTTCGTCCATCCAGCCACCGATATTGGCATCGCGATCGCGCTCCCGGGTGGTGCGGCTATCGCTATTCTCGTCCTTGGGAAGCAGGGTCTCCAAAGACACCGGCTGCGGGCTGTGGGCGGTCACGTTGACTGCCACCACAAAGTCTGCCTCGTGGGCGGCGAGTATGGGCATCATGGGCAGCGGATTCAGCAGGCCACCGTCGACCAGTACCTGCCCTCCCAGATGCACAGGGGTAATCACGCCGGGCACGGCGATCGATGCCCGTATCGCGCGCAGCAACGGGCCGTTTTGAAACCATACCTCGCGCTGACGTACCAGGTCAGTAGCGACGGTGGTTACCGGAATCGGCAGGTCTTCCATCAATGTATCGCCCACCAGCCCTTCCAGCTTGCTCATGATCTTGCTGGCCCGCATGGCGCCCATCGGGCTCCAGGTCACATCGACCAGCTTGAGCACATCCAAATAGTCCAGGTTACACACCCATTCACGGTATTCGGGAAGCTTGCCCGACGCATAAATACCGCCTATCAGCGCGCCCATGGAGCACCCGGCAATCGAGATGATCTCGTAACCCCGGGCTTCCAACGCCTCAATCACACCGATGTGCGCGTAGCCCCGGGCGCCGCCGCTACCCAGAACCAGCGCCACTTTATTACCGTTATTGCCGTTATTGCCGTTCGATACACTGCCATCGGCCAGGTTCGGTTCGTTCATTGCTCGTTTCCTACGACTGATCCCGACGTTTCATTGATAGATTGCGTAATTACCTCGGCAACGCGGAACACCGCCTGGGGTTCAAGGTGCAGGTGATGACCGCCTGCCAGTACATGGCGTGTTAAGTGGGGTACCGCCTGGCGGGCTTTTCCCGCCCAGTCGCGCTCGCCCAAGATGCCCTCCTCACCTTCTATCAATAGCACCGGTGCCTGGATATCGGCCAGTAGCGCTAACACCTGGGAAGGCGTAAAGCGTACCAGCGATGGCTTCAACAAACGGCTGTCGGTGCGCATCTGTACGTGCCCGTCAGCCGCCACATCGGCATTGCGCTCCACCAGCGGCGTGGCCGTGATGGTATCTAACGGGGTAACACCACCGGCCAAGCGGGCCGCCACCGCGGTGGCCAGATCAGGGTAACGCGGTGCCTGGGAAGTGGGCCGTCTATGCGCCATTAACCCCTTGCGCAGTTGGCTTGCCGTGTCACTGGCGGGGGTATTGAGCGCACCCAAGCCATCCAGCAGCGTCATTCGCTCAATACGCTCCGGCAAGGCAGCCGCCAATAAGCAGGCCACCGCGGCGCCCATTGAATGGGCGAGCAACACCGCTCGCTCAATGGCCAGGTCTTCCATGGCATCCAGTACGTCATGGCAATAATCCCACAGCGCGTAATCCTGCCCCGTTGGGGCGTGTGCCGAATAGCCATGACCACGGAAATCGATGGCCACAATACGAATATCCAGCGCTTCCACCAGCAATGGCGCTAACCGGGAAAAACTTGCTGCATTATCGAGCCAGCCGTGGAGTGCCAGCCAAGTGGGCGCCTCCTCGCGCCCCCAGCTCAGCGCCGCCAGACGACCGTGGGCGAGGGAAAGGGAGTGCGGATAACGCCTTGAAGTGGGTTGAGACATTATGAATCTATCCTAAGCAAACCAACCGCCCTAGGCAGCAAGATGACGGCATAAAGCACAAACGGTACCATGCCAAACGTCATTGTCTGTACAAAATGACTGACACTTACCAACGTCTATCTTTTCCTGCTAACGAGGCCTTTATGAAACCCCACCGTGATACCCGAACGCGCAACTGGGTCTTTTTCATCGCTGTGACCAGCGCCATTGTGGTGGGCCTCTGGCTGGCAAGATAAGCCTTCACGGATATTCCTAACAGCTCTTGCAATTTTATCCCCATGGCCAAATACTGTATATAAATACATATTTTGCCAGTGAGGAGGCTGACCATGACGCAGCCGTTATCGCCTATCACGCCCGCCGTGCCGTTAACGCATCAGTCGCTGCCCTTTCCTCCGCTACACGGCCGCGCTGGGTTTAGCGGCTTCCCCTCCCCCGCCCAGGATTACGAGCAGCGCACGCTGGACCTCAACGTGCGCCTGATCAAGAACCCCACCCACACGTTTTACCTGACCGCCACCGGTGACAGCATGGAAGGTTGGGGAATTTTCGATCGCGACCTGCTGGTGGTTGACCGTAGCCTTTCCCCTCGTCTGGGGCATATTCTGGTCGCCATGTTCGACGACGAACTACTGATCAAGCGCTACGCGCTCTATCGCGGCACACCCCACTTGTGCTCAGCGCACCCCCATTATCCGCCGCTGCCCCTGGAAGACAGCGACTGTCAGGTATGGGGGGTTGTCCGGGCGGTCATTCACGAATACCTGCGATGATGTCACCGCCATGATCGGACTGGTCGACGCCAACAACTTTTACGTCAGCTGCGAACGTGTTTTCCAGCCCCATCTGGAGGGCAAAGCCGTCGGTGTGATGTCCAACAACGACGGCTGCGTAATCGCCCGCTCGGCGGAAATGAAAGCGATGGATATTCCCATGGGCACCCCTGCCTTCAAACTGGAGGGGCTCCGCCAGCGCGGCGAGATTCATCTGCTGTCGTCCAACTATGAGCTGTATGGCGACATGTCGGCACGGCTCGCCCAACTGCTGCGGGACGCTTGCCCTGACATCGCCCCCTACTCCATCGATGAAATGTTTGTCTACCTGGAGGGCATGAGCGAGCACCAGTGCCAGGCCCTGGGCGATCGCCTACGCCGAGACATTCAGCGTTGCCTCGGGTTACCGGTATGTATCGGGCTGGCACCGACCCACACCCTGGCCAAGCTCGCCAACCATGCGGCCAAGAAGCAGCCACACTACCAGGGCGTTTGTCTGCTTGCCGGGAACGACGCCAGCACCACCGCCTTGCTGAAGCAAACGCCGGTCAGCGAGGTATGGGGCGTGGGCAGGCGGCTTGCCGAACGGCTTGCCATTAACGGCATCCATAGCGCCCTGGATTTACGCGAGTGCGATAAAAAACAGCTGCGCAAACGCTTTTCCGTGGTGCTGGCGCGCACCGCCCTGGAACTGCGTGGCACTTCCTGCCTGACAATGAACGCGGTGGATCAGCCGCGCCAGCGCATCATGACGTCGCGCTCTTTTGGTCAGCCCACCGGGGTAAAAACGCAGGTGCACGAAGCACTGCGCCGCCATGCCCAGCGTAGTGCCACAAAACTTCGCGAACAGCACAGCCTGGCGCGCTCGGTGATGCTGTTCCTGAAAACCAACCGCCACCGCCGTGACCAGCCACAGTACTTTCCCCACACCCTGGTCGCGTTACCCACCCCCAGCGACGATACACGCGTGGTCCTCGACGCCGTCCGCCAGGGTCTTGAGCAAATATACCGCCCCGGCTATCGGTTCATGAAAGCCGGCGTGATGCTGCTGGATCTCGTCGACGCCCAACAGCATCAGCTATCGCTACTCGATGCCCCCGCCCGCCACCATCCCCGGCTAATGGCCACCGTGGACGCCATCAACCAGCGTATGGGGCAAGACACGATCCGTTTCGGGATGACCGATGACGAAGCCCCCTGGCAACTGCGCTGCGCCCATCGCTCGAAGCGCTATACCACGCGCTGGGATGAGTTACTTGAAGTCGGCACTCACCCCGGCGCGATTGCCGACGCCAGGGCAAGACGGCAACAATCGCAGCCGTAACAGCGCTCAGCGGGGGCTCCGAACATGACGCAACCGCGGGCTGAGCGTTTCGCCCAAGCACGCCATGACGACCAGAATCGCCAGTAACCACGGCCAGTGCGCGATAAACGAGACCTGATAAATATCCAGCGCGTTGATAAAAATAACCACGATACCGAGCGGGCTAACGTAGCGCACCATGGTCAGCCACAGCGCATAGGGCAGCGGTGAAAGCCCCAGCTCATCGCGGAACGTCTCGCTCTTCAACACAAAGCCTGCCAGCACGACCGTGCCCAAACCGCCCAACGGCATCATCAAGCGCGAGGTCAGGTAATCCAGCCAGTCAAAGAAGTTCTTGCCCGCCAGCGTCCAGTCGGCGCCCAGGTTGAACGACAGCATCGCCAGGGTACTGATCAGCCAAAGTACGATGCCGGTGCCCCACGAGGCCGCTTTACGCGAGAGACCTTTGTTATCACATAGCCAGGACACCGTCGCCTCGACCATCGAAATCGCCGAGGTCAGTGCGGCCATCGACAGCATCAGGAAAAACAGAATGCCAAACAGTGTCCCCAGCGGCATCGCTTGAAACGCCAGTGGCAAGCTCATGAAGATAAGCCCTGGGCCTTCGGCGGGATCCATCCCGTTGGCAAAAATCACCGGAAAGATGGCCAGTCCGGCCATCAAGGCCACCACGGTATCGGCAACCGCCACGCTTAGCGTGGTGCGCCCGATGGAAGTCCCTTTAGGCAGGTAGCTGCCGTAAGTCAGGATGGCCCCGGAGGCCAGTGACAGGGTGAAAAACGCGTGCCCCAGCGCGGCCAGCATGCCGTCACTGGACAGGCTGCCCGCCTTGAAAGAAAACAGGAAACTGAATGCCTGACCAAAGCCGCCCGAAAAAATGCCAAACACAATCAACAGCGCCAGCATCAGCACCAGCCCGGGCATCATCCAACTGACGTTTTTTTCAATGCCCTCCTGCACGCCTTTACCGACGATCAGCATGGTCAGCAGCGTGACCAGAGTGCTCCAGAAGCCCAGGTTCCAGGGATTGGCGTTATTGGCACCAAACACTGCGGCCATATCGTCAACGCTGCTACCCGAAAGGCCGCCGGTCAGCATCTTCCACAGATAGGAAAACGACCAGCCCGCCACAACGACATAAAACGACAGAATCATGAAGCCACAGAGCATCGCCATCCAGCCGATCAATGACCATACTGAAGACCGACCGGACTCATTGACCACCCGGCGAATGGCATCGACCGGGCTCCCCTGACCGCGCCGCCCAAAGGCAATCTCGGTCATCATGACCGGCACGCCCACCGCCAGGATGCAGGCGAGATAGACCAGCACGAAGGCTCCCCCACCAAACTCCCCGGTGATATAGGGAAACTTCCAAATATTGCCTAACCCAACGGCCGACCCCGTCGCCGCCAGCATAAAGCCCCAGCGGCCTAACCATTGGATGCGCGGTTGCCCAGAAAACGCCATGATCTACCACCCTGTTGGAAAAAAGCGCTTATCCTAGAGGATTTGGCAACGAATGCGCAAAAAATCCTGACGCGCGCGGCCATTCAACACATCATGGCGACATTCAAGACGTCACTACGGGGCATACACGGCGGCTTTGGCCTCGGCGTCCAGCCGCTGCGCGGTTTGGTCGACACGCCGCAACCAGGCAAACAACAGGGCGCCCAGAGCCACGAAGCCACCGGCCAGCCAGAGACCAACGTTATAGTGGCCTGAAGCCTCCGCCAACATGCCTGTCAGCGCCGGCGCGATCATCTGCGCGGCGCCGTAGGCCAGGGTCATTTGCCCCATCAAGCGTGCGGGGCTGGCGGGATACAGCCGCCCCGCCATGGTCAGTACCAGGCTGACACAACCCAGAAAGGTGCCGCCATAAAGCACTGCGCTGAGCAGCACTGCCGCTAGATTCGTCGTCATGGCGGGCAGGACAATGCCGATAACCTGCAGACTCATGGCCAGTATCAGTGCCCCCAAATAGCCGATACGACGCGCTACAAGATCCCACAGGATGACCGCAGGGGCCGCCGCCAGGCCCACCAACGCAAAGGTCCAGTTACCGGCACCGGCCAACAGCGGTTCACGCTCCACAATCGTGACGATGAAAGTAGCGCTGATCACATAGCCATAACCCGCACAGAAATATGCGGCCAGCATCCAGCGCATAAAGGTACGGGTGGGTGGGTTGGCAGCGGCGGTTTTATCCCCCGAGGTACCGGGCACGGCAGGCAGTGGCCTGGGCAGCCAGCGCCAGGCGGGTACGAGCAACACTACGCCAAGCAGACTGAATCCCCACCATTGCGCCTGCCAGTCCAGCGACAACGCCAACATCAGCTCAACGGCGACGGCCGCAAGGACAATGCCAAGGCCAAGCCCGGCAAAATGAATGCCCAGCTCGCCACGCTGGCGGTGCTGAATCAACCAGTGAAGAATCAGCCCCGAGGCCAGCAGCATCGCGCCGCTGCTCGAAAACCCCGCCCAAAAACGCAGCCCCGCCCAAAGCCAGAAATGCTCGGTCAAGGCCATACCCGCCGTGGTGAGAACGGCCAGTACCAAGCAAATACGGTACAGCGTATCTTTGACATGAATACGACGAATCGACGCCGCCAGCACAGCGCCCAGCATATAGCCCGCGTAATTGAGCGCCGCCAGCCAACCACCATCGGCGTCGCCCATCCAGCTTTGCTGCTGCATCACCGGCAGCAACGGCGTGTAGGCAAAGCGCGCCACCCCGATACACAGCAACTGACTGAAAACACCCGCCAACAGCACCTTGAAGCGCTGAGAGCGAAGGGTAACGGTGGCCATATCGACATCCTCGTCGTGAACGCTGGTTTTTTATATGCGGTTTTACTAAAGCCATCATAAGATGAACCCCACCAACATGACATCGTCTAAACGTCGCCTACCGAGGACGCGTATGGCGGCATAATCTGTCACACTGGATCATCTTGATCATCCCTCAACTGGAGAAAGCTTAATGAGTGATAGCGCCACACCCTGGACACAACCCATGCCCGACGCGCAGTTCAAACTGATGCGCGATATCCTGGCGGCGCCAAGCCCCGTGGGCCTGGAAGCCGCCATGACCTACGGCGTGTTAAAGCCCTATTTTGAAAGCTTTGCCCCGAGCGACTGGCATCTGCACCAGTTCAAGGGCAATGCGGGCGTCGTGCTCGATACCCATCCCGGTCAGGATGACATGTTCAAGGTCATGATCATCGGCCATGCGGATAAAATCCGCATGCAGGTGCGCTCGATTGGCGAAGACGGCAAGATCTGGATCAACACCGACTCCTTCTTGCCCACCGTACTGGTCGGCCATGAAGTGAAGCTGTTTAGCGAAGACCCGGAAGCCCCCGGCAGCTACCGCTGCATTGAAGGCGGCACGGTGGAAGCCCTGGGCGCGATTCATTTTTCCGACCCCGCCATGCGCGATGGCAGCAAAGGGCTGAAGAAAGAACAGATCTATCTGGACCTGCAGATCCACGGCGAAAACAAGAAACAGCAGGTACTCAATCTTGGCGTGCGCCCCGGCGACTCGATTATTTTTGATCGCCCTATTCGCGAAGGTTTTAGCCCCAACACCTTCTATGGCGCCTACCTGGATAACGGCCTGGGCTGCTTTGTGACCGCTGAAGTCGCCAAGCTGATCGCCGAGGCAGGCGGCACCCAAAATGTACGCGTACTGTTCGCGATTGCCAGCTACGAAGAGATTGGACGTTTCGGCAGCCGCGTCATGGCGGGCGAAATGAAACCTGATGCGCTGATTGGCGTCGATGTGAACCACGACTACGTGGCCGCTCCCGGCATCGGCGACAAACGCATGCAGCCGTTGGAGATGGGCAAAGGCTTCACCATGGCGGTGGGCTCGGTCGCCAGCGAACAGTTGAACCGCGTGATTGCCCAGGCGGCCAAAGCCAATGACATCCCCATGCAGCGCGACATGGTCGGCGTTGACACGGGTACCGACGGGATGGCGGGTGTCTTGGCGTCGGTGGACAGTGCCGCCACGTCGATTGGTTTCCCGATTCGCAACATGCACACGATTTCGGAAACCGGCAATACCCAAGACGTATTGGCCGCCATCCATGCGTTGACCCACACACTGAAAGCGCTGGATAAACTGCCTGACCTGAAGCGTGAATTCCTCGATAACCATCCACGTCTTGACCAGGCAAGCCCCCTTGGCCACCAGGGTAGCGACAAACCCGACGACGAAGAAAACGCTGAAAAAGCCGATTGATCACGGCATGCACCAAAAAAAACCCCAGCCATTTTGGGCTGGGGTTTGAGCAGGTCCTCCTTGATCCTTCTTCATGAACGTCCTGTTCATGCGTCCTTGAGTCCATCAAGCATCCTGCTTGGTCTTCCCTGATGCGCGTCCTCTGCGCTAGGTGCCCACAATGCACTTCAAGACCAATGGTTTATCTAACCCAGGATATGAAAGCCGAAAAAAATGACTTTTTTGCTCACCGAACTGCCCATCATGGCCTATGGTTAATAATCCACCACTTGCCACTATCGGGTTGTGTGACGAGTGACCCAACGACACCCACGGGTAGGAGGTCAGCGTGCAACCTATCATCATCAACTACAAAGTCCGCGGTGTTGACATCATTTGCCGCCGTTGCGGCAATTTCGAGTCTCCCACTACAGCGTTTCTGGCCCGTTTTCGCCTCGAAGGCACTGGCGAGCAAAGCGCCGTCTTACGCTGTTTGAGTTGCCAAACCAGCGCCTGCATCCAGGGCAGCGCACTCGACACGCTAACGCACGCTCGCGCTGGTTGATATCGCGTTTATTAGCAATACCTCATTAATTTATACCCCTAGATCGTTAAGGTTTTACTGATCGGGCCGATAGATAATAGACGGCTGATTTCCAAAATCAGCGTGTAATATCGACCCATCAGGAAGCCCTATGAACCGCTTGACGACGACACAGAAGCTCTGGAGTACTCTAATTATCATCTTGGCGGCCATGCTGATGCTGGTAGGCTGGCTTGCCTGGGAAAATCGCCAGACGATTGAAGATGAACGCCGCACCAGCATCGAGCACCTGGTTGAAAGCGTACAAAGTCAGGTGAGTGCCTTGCAGACACGGGTCGACACCGGCGAGCTTAGCCTTGAGGAAGCTCAACAACGTGCTATCGATACCATGTCAAACGTCAGTTTTGGTGATGGTGAATACCTGTTCTCTTTCGATGATGACCTACGGATTGTCTCTCATCCGAACCGTCCTCGGAGAGAAGACATGAGCAACTACCAGGACGCAAGCGGCATGGATCTTTATGCGGCTTTTCGTGAGGCGGCTCATGCAGGTGGCGGCCACGTTGACTATTACTCTCGCCGGATTAGCGGCGATGAACAAGTGCCGAAGACAAGCTATGTTGCCTATATTCCCGAATGGGAATGGTCGCTGGCATCCGGTATTTATGTCGATGATATTGATGAGGCGTTTATTGGCAATTTGATTCGCTCAATGACCATCCTGCTGATCATCGGCTTACCGGTGACGCTGCTAATGGGCTGGGTGATTCGCGATGTATCCCGTCGCCTGGGAGGTGACCCTCGCTACGCCGCCGACGTGGTACGGCATATTGCCGACGGCGATTTGACGCGCACGACACAGCTCTCCGCCCGGGACCAGCAAAGCCTGCTGTTTGATATTGACCGCATGCGTGAAACGCTGTCAGACACCATCGGGAGCATTCACCAGAGCGCGGATAACGTGAACACCGCTGTTGAACAGATCGTCGGCGTTAACGAAGAGTTATCCACGCGTACCGAGCAACAAGCGGCGTCACTTGCCGAGACGGCTTCCAGCATGGAACAGCTGACCGCAACGGTAAAACAAAACGCTGAACACGCTGACCACGCAAGCCAACTGGCAAGCAAAACCACCGACAGTGCTCAGCAAGGTAGCGAAGCGATGGAGTCCGTGATTGACACCATGTCGACGATTAACGATAGCGCGAAACAAATGAGCGGTATCATCGAAACGATCGACTCGATTGCGTTTCAAACCAATATATTGGCGCTTAACGCCTCTGTTGAAGCGGCTCGGGCAGGCGAACAGGGACGCGGTTTTGCCGTGGTCGCCAGTGAAGTCCGCCAGCTGGCCAGCCGCTCGGCAACGGCAGCCCAAGAGATTAAAACGCTGATTGACAATTCTGACGCTCATATCACGCAGGGCACCCGCCAGGTGCGCGACACCGGCACCGTGATTAGCGGTATCGTCGACAATATTCGGCAGCTCGATACGTTGGTGAAAGAAATCTCGGCGGCTACCAAGGAACAAAGCCACGGCATCGAGCAGGTCAACGAGGCCGTCACTCAGATGGATCAAATGACCCAGCAAAATGCCGGGCTGGTACAAGAAAGCACCGGGGCCACCCAACGTCTGGCAGATCTCAGCTTTGAGCTACGCCAGCGGGTCGCGCATTTCCAGATTGCCGGCCACCAAGCCTCGGCAACACCGTCCCTTCCCTCCTCTCACCATGGCTAAATAAAGCCTTTCCGGCTGGGCAAGCCCCTTACATGGCCTGCCCAGCCAGTCTTCACACATTGGCTAAAGCCGCCTCAAACATCGCCCTGATTATCCAGCTCTACCGCTTCGTGCATGCGCATGAGCAGGTCGGGCACCGCTGCCTGGACACGGTTCCAGCTGGGGATAAAGGGGCGTTCGCGGGGGTTATCCAAAAACAGGTTACCCGCTTCCAGCAGGTTGCTGGCGAACAGTTCAACGGCCTGCTCTTCGCTATGCCGATCAAGACTCAAACCGTTCATGGTCGCATCGTGGTCATAAGCCTCGATCAAGTCCAACGCCAGCCGGTAGTAGGTTGCTTTCAGGGTGCGGAAATCTTCACTGCTGAACGTAATCCCCTGAGTGGCCAGCTTACGGTAAAGGGCTTTGGCGATATCCAGACTCATGCGGTTCAACCCGGCATCGGGGTTGTCTTCACTGACCGGCTGGTGCTTGTGATCATAAGCATCGGCGATGTCGACCTGGCAAAGCTGACGCGGCGAGTAATTGCGCTGAAGCTCGGAGAGAACGCCAATTTCAAGCCCCCAGTCCGCCGGGATGCGTATCCCCTCAAGCACGTCGCTGCGCATGGCGAACTCGCCCGAGAGTGGGTAGCGGAAGCTGTCCAGGTAATCAAGGTAGGGTAACGGACCGCATACGGTTTTAAGCGCCCTTAGCAACGGCGTCACCATCAGGCGCGATACGCGCCCATTGAGCCTTCCCTCGGCAATGCGGGGGTAATAGCCCTTGCAGAAACTGTAGTTAAAACGTGGGTGAGCGACCGGGTACATCAGACGCGCCAGCAGCCCGCGATCATAGGTGAGAATATCGCAGTCGTGTAACCCAATTACCGACGAGCGCGCCGAGGCCAACACATAGCCCGCGCAATACCAGACGTTGCGCCCTTTCCCAGGCTCTAATGCGCCCAGCCCGTGCTGCTCCAGCTCGGCGTCCAGGGCACGCAGGCGCGGCCCGTCGTTCCATAAGATACGTGTGTGCTGCGGCAGGCGCGAGAAAAACTCCCGCGCATACAAGAACTGCTCGCGGTCAGCCCGGTCCAGGCCAATCACGATCTCGCCGAGATAGGGCACCTTGACCAGCTCATCGACAATGGCCGAAAGTGCCGGGCCTTCCAGCTCTGAAAACAACGATGGCAGGATCAGCCCCATGGGCCGCCGCCGGGCAAACTGGCATAGCTCTTTTTCCAGTGCCTCGACCGGGCGGCGGGTCAGGTTATGAAAATCGGTAATGACGCCGTTCTGATGGAAATCACTCATGCGTTTACCTCCTTTGCATCACGCGGGTTGGTCGGAGCAAACGCCTTACCCCACCAGTGGGACATGCCTTCTACCCAGCCATCTGGGCCAGTGGCTCGCGTTCGATAAAGCTGGGGATTAGTGGGTTCAACCTTCAGATCATGGTGACCGCGGATCACCACCGCCTGATCGACGGCGTTTAACATCGACACATCGTTGGGTCCATCGCCCAAGCCGATGGACAGCGGCTCACGACCGCGCAGCGCCCGGAATCGCCCGACCAGCCAGGTGACCCCACTCCCCTTGTCGGATGCGCTCCCCATAACGTGATAAAAGCGGCCTCCCTGGGTAAGTTGCAGGCCATCACCTTCCAGCGCTCGGCGAAACGTCTCAAGCGAGGTGTCATCATCGTGCCAGAGCAACGGCTCGCTACCCTCACGCTGGCGGGCCATCTGTGCCTGGTGAGTGTCGAGCCCGGTCAGCCCGGTCAAGTCGTCAAGGCTAAGCTCGCTCATCGGGGTAAAGCGCACACCGAGCCGCTTGCGCCAGACGTCAAGGCGGGCACGAATAAAACCAATATCGACGCTTGGATGCTTGATGACCATCCCGTCACGCCCGTTGCCCGGCCGATCCAGCCGCGCATGACACCACCCCGGCGGAAGGCCGATAACAGCCCCATTTTCAGCCACAAACGGGGTCATCGTCAGACCCAGCGCTTCACGCAGGGGGAACAGTTCAGCACGGGTTTTGCTGGTCACGGGGATCACCGGCACCTTCGCCTGCTTTAATCGGGCCAGCCAGGCCTTTGCCGGGGAGGCGTCATAGCTATGGTGGTCAAGCAGCGAGCCATCGAGGTCGGTGACCACAAGACGCGGCGGGTCCACTCGGTCGTCGGGAAGCGCCGAAGCGCTGGCGTGTTCAAGCATGGCGCAGCCTCTCTACTGCTAAGCGGTGGACGCACTCATTCGCCACTTGATAGAGATGGCAATGACAGCGTGTTTATTGCCTAGCACAATACATGCCAACGCTTTTAACGCTTTGATATGCATAAGGTGGCAGGGGGTAATACCTGAAGGGAGTAATGGTTTTAGCGGAAACGGACGTTGCAGTGCACTTTTCTGGTGCAATAAGACAGGGCAGGTCAAACACAGCCGAGCCAGGGTAGTGCCGCTGAACGTTACATTTGATAACAAAAAATCCAACACAAAGCTTGGCAAGGCGCAATAAATAGCTATACTGAAATTGTACCCACTGGCAACCCTGTACACCCCACCCCCTCTGCCAGTGGGCTGCAGTGAGCCAAGCCCTTTATGCCCGCCTTCCCCGGCGGGCTTTTTTATGCAAAGCTTTTATTCTACGTGGATGACGACTTCGACCCGGCGGTTACGCGCCCGCCCTTCTGCCGTGTCATTATCTGCCAGGGATTGGGTCGCCGCCAGTCCAACGGCACGCAAGCGGTCCGATGCAACGCCAGCCGCTTCCAGGGCTTCCACAATGGCGATCGCCCGGGCACTGGATAGCGCCCAGTTGGACGAATACTCCGGTGTATCAATCGTTCGACTATCCGTATGGCCCTCAACCCATACTTCTCCGTCATACCGCTGGATAGTGTCAAGTAGCGAACTGATCAATTCGCCTCCATCATTGGTCAACCGCGCTTCCGCCGAGGGAAACAGCAGCCGGTCTTGCACTCGCAGACTGATACCTTCCTCTACCCGTGAGACTTCGACACCTTCCAGGTCAGGCAGATACGGAGAGCGCTCTACCTGCTCTCTCAGGGCCAACGCACCGTCAATGGCATCGTCGCTGAGCGTCTCGACATTACTTGGGGGATTGTCCGTGAGGACGACCATATAATCAGCCAGCGGAAATTGAAGCGCTGGCTGTTCAACCGGCACCAAGGGCATCGGCAAACGGGGTTCAGGCAACGCGGCCAGTGGCTCCGCTACCGGATCGGGCATGGCAAGCAGCGGGGGGACACCGCGTGTGGTTCGCCTGGGGCGCCCGGCCACTCCCTGGGCCGCCGTGATCGTGCTGGTCAGCAACTCGCCACCCAGCCAGTTTGCTGATCTATCTCGCTCGTTACGAATATTGGCCAGCGGTTCTGGCAGCGGTACCCCAAGCGGCGGTGGCGAATCAAAGAGCGGCTCGGGAGGTGGTTCTGTTGCCATCCATGTCGGGCTTGTGGCACCGGCTGCCGCAATAATGATCACAAACAGCGCCACCAGCAGCGTCATGATATCGATATAGCTCACCATCCAGATACTACCGCTATCATCTTCACGGTAGGGGGACATGAGCGAGTCGTGGCGAGGTCCACTGCGGTGATCTTCAAGCATCCGTGTGATTACTCATTCAAGTTTTTGGCTCCCAGGCCGACTATTAATGGGTGGCGTTGTCATTAGCGCTGCCTAGTCTATCAAAAAGCCGTTTCGTAGCGAGAAGGAACCACCCGGTGCGCACCCGTAAAATTGATATATCCTCGTCAGCGCTACGCCCACTTGTCATCGGACTGGCCTGTCTGACGCTCAGTGGCTGCTTCTATGCCAATACATCGCAAGCGCCCATCGCCACGACGTATCCCTATAGCGAGCAGCAGCGTATGCAGGCTGCCCATCACTGGAATGTTCTCGCCCGCCATGAGGCGACGCAGATCCTGAAGCGCGAGCGTGTCCGTTTCCGCGATTTGCACATCCCGGATGCCCCGCAAGACGCCACCCACGCTTACAGCGGCGGTGAATTTGGCCGTGGCTTTCGTACACTGCTCACCAGTGAACTGGTCTCGCGCGGAGCCAACCTGACCACTCAGCCTCTACCCAGCAGCGCCGAGGTTCATATCGACGTTGACGTCGTTGCGCACCGGGACCGAGGCTTTGTACGCCCACCCACGGGGGCGTTCACCGCCCTGGCAGGCGGTATAGCCGTGGCCGCGATACCGATTAACCAATGGGCGGAACCCGCCCTGGGGCTTATCCCGGCCGCCGTCGCCGCTGACGTCACCAGCGGCAGCTGGACA
The DNA here is from genome assembly GCF_900111305.1 of Vreelandella subterranea. Taxonomy (GTDB): domain Bacteria; phylum Pseudomonadota; class Gammaproteobacteria; order Pseudomonadales; family Halomonadaceae; genus Vreelandella; species Vreelandella subterranea. The sequence continues at coordinate 63,473 of NZ_FOGS01000007.1, read as the reverse complement.
CACACCGGTAACGAAGAAATCATCGTCACCACCCAGATTCTCGACGGTGAGCAAATTCTCTATTCATCGTCGAACATTTATTACATTAACAGCGGCGACCGTCGCCACTATGCGCCCGACCGTGTCCCCTCAGCGCCGTCAACACCCTCGGTTTCCATTACGGATAGGTGGTAATGCCATGTCTGCGATGTCATTTGTCGTTATGCACTTAACGCGCCCGCTTTTCACCGCCAAGTGGTTAACGGCCAGTCTTTTGGTATTGAGCCTTGCGGGCTGTAGCGTGCTTGGCGGCAGTAATACGCAACAACAGGAACCTGCTCCAGACCTGCCCGAGCTTACACAAAAAGCGGCTGAGCAGATGGTGGCCAGCAACCCTGACATAACACGTTACAGCCCCATGATTGCCGCGACTTTCGTGAGCATCGACAACCTGAGTCAATCCTCCACGCTTGGACGTATCAGCTCAGAACTCATGGCATCGGCGCTGGGCCGCCAGGGCATGCAGGTGCGCGAGGTCAAGATGCGCGACAGCATGTTTATCGAAGAAAGCGTCGGCGAGCTGATCCTGTCTCGGCAGGTTCAACGCCTGAGCGCCCAGCACGATGCACGCTCCATCCTGATGGGAACCTATGCCCAAGGGCAGGATTATATCTACGTCAGCGCCCGGGTGGTACGTTCGAGCGATGCCATGGTCCTGGGCAGTGCCGACTTCAGGCTTGCATTGAACAACAATACGCGCAGCCTGCTTGAGGGCCAGGGCGGCTGGTAACGCCCCAAACACACGAACCCGCGCTCAACGGCGCGGGTTCGTGGCAATTGCACAACGGTTAATTGCCGACTGGGGCGCTAGGCCTGTTTTACTTTACTGATAACCCACAGCAATACCACCGCCCCGACGATGGCCGTTACCAGTGACCCAATAAACCCGCCGGCCTGCAGGCCCAACAGGCTAAACAGGAAACCACCCAAGACGGCGCCCACAATGCCGACGCCAATATTGCCCAGCAGGCCAAAACCGCCGCCTCGCATGATGTTGCCGGCAATCCAGCCAGCCAGACCACCAATGATCAACCAAGCAATGAAACCCATGTCGCCTCCTTTCCGTACCTGTGGTTAATGTTATCCTGTTTCCCTTGCGTGTTTTAACATAGCACACAGCGTTAAGGTACCGCGCTAATATTCATTGACAGTGGCCCCGCTGAAAAAAGGATTGCCTATGATTCCCGACTCCCTCCAGCAGTTGCTTGATGGTGTAGACGGCCAGCAAACGTCTCACTGGCAAGGCCGCGACCTTGTACTGTTCAACGCCCCCTGGGGGGAACTGATCGTCTCGCTGCAAGGCGCCCAGGTACTGCACTTTCGACCGCCCAATGACCTTGGCTGGCTATGGGTAACCCCCACCCCACAACCCATGCCTGGCGCCGTCCGTGGCGGCATTCCGCTCTGCTGGCCCTGGTTCGCGGATGAACGCTACGCTGACGAAACGCCCGACCGCAGCGGCACCTTCCACGGCCTGGCCCGGCATGCCGACTGGCGGCTGGAAGCGGCGGATGAACATGCCGAGGGAATCGAACTCCACCTCTCACCAATGCAGCCTTTGCACTCCCAACTGACGGTGCGCACCGTCATCCAGGCCAATGCCCAGCGGCTCGCGGTGGAATTGATCACCGAAAACGTGGGCGAAAGCCCGGTAAAGGTCAGTGGCGCACTGCATTCCTATCTCGCGGTCGACGATGCTCACCAGTGTCGGCTGGAGGGGTTGACCGGCGCACGCTATCTCGACAAGCTGCGCGACTTTGCGGAAAGCGAGCAGCAAGGCATCCTGGCCATTCGCGGTGCGGTCGACCGTATCTATCACTCCAATGAAGCCGTGATGCTGCATGATGGCCCGCGCACGCTACGCATCGGCAAACAGTCCAGCGATTCCACCGTGGTGTGGCACCCGGACCAAGAGCCCCCCGCCGATACCTCTATCGAGGCCGCCAAACGCTTTGTGTGTGTCGAGGCCGCCAACACCCGCCTGGATCCCGTATGGCTGGTCCCCGGTGCCCAACATCTGCTGGGTACCACCTTGAGCAGAACCTGAGCTTTGCAAACCTTGATAGAGGACAACGCGCCATGCGCCAGGCGTTTCATCGCGAGCTGAGTAACCTGATAGAACGTGGCCGCGACCGCCAACTTCGGCTGGCGGTCACCGGACTCTCCCAGGCGGGCAAAACGGCTTTTTTAACCTCACTGGTCAATCAGCTCCGCCATGCTGGCGTTGAAGCCCAGCTAGACCTGCTACCGGCAGCCCGCGAGGGGCGCTTGCTCGGTGCCCAGCGCCTCAATCAGCCTGACCTGGGCGTGCCGAGATTTCCCTATGACCCGGGAATGGCCGCGCTGCGCGATACCCCGCCCCGTTGGCCTGAGCCCACCCGGGGGATCAGCGAACTGCGCCTGCAGTTACGCTACCGCCCCGCTCAACAGGGCTGGTTAGCGCCCGACATCGCCCACCTTACGCTGGATTTATTCGATTACCCCGGCGAGTGGCTGCTCGACTTACCGCTGCTGCAGCACGACTTTTACAGCTGGTGCCAGGCACAGCCGCTGCACTCAGGCGACCAGCGCCGGGCCATGTTCAGCGAATGGCTAACCGAGGTGGAAACCCTCGACCCCACCGCCGAAGCCGACGAAGGGCAGCTGGCAAGCCTTGCTGAAGCTTATGCACAGGGCCTTCGACGCGCCAAGCAGGCAGGGTTCTCCAACCTCCAGCCCGGGCGTTTTTTATTGCCGGGCGAGCTGGACGGGGCGCCGGTGTTACAGTTTTTTCCACTTCCCCAGCTCACTATGCCCAAAGAGGAACTGGAGGCACTTCCACCTGACAGCCTGTATGCCACCCTGGCGGCGCGCTTTCGCTACTACCAGCAGCAGGTCGTGCGCCCCTTTTACCGTGACCATTTCCGCCGCTTTGACCGCCAGATTGTCCTGGTGGATGTATTGGGTGCGCTCAATGCCGGGCCTGAGCGGTTCGAGGACCTCTCCCAGGCGCTCAGCCAGCTGATGCACAGCTTCGATTATGGCCAGCGCAGCCTGCTGACACGGTTATTTGCCCCCAAGATCGATAAGCTGGCCATCGCCGCTACCAAGGCGGACCATGTCACCCCCGACCAGCACGGCCATGTCGTTCAACTGCTTGAAGCCTTGCTGGCGGAACCTCTCAAGGATTTGCGCTTTGCCAACATTCCCGTCAAGGCGCTTTCGCTGGCCGCGATTCGCGCCACCGAAGCCCGCGAGGTCGTGCACAACGGTCAGCGTTCGCCCGCTCTGCGGGGTACCACGCTTGAGGGGGAAGACGTCTTGGTATATCCCGGCGATGTACCACCCCGTTTACCGACGCATGACTTCTGGCAACAGCAAGGCTTCGACTTCCCCAGCTTTCGACCCATGGATATACGGTCCGAAGCCCTTGGTCACATTCGCATGGACGCCGCTATCGATTGGCTGATTGGAGATAAACTCACATGACCACCCCACAGCCACGTCGACACTTCAACCTCGATGAGCCCCAGGCAACCCACGATGGAGCTGATGCCGAGCTGCGTCAGCGTGAAACCTTCGCACCTACCGACCATCACCACCCCCTGCCGCCTTCTGCCGAGGAAAAGGCCCTCCCCGAGGCCCGTTTGGGCGCGCCGCGCAAACGCCGCTGGGGGCTGATGCTGGCACTGGGCGGTGGTGCCGCCCTGGGCACCCTGGAACTGGCGACGGGTATTCCCGAGGCGCTGGCTCAGTCCCAGTGGCTGGCAATGGCCTGGCAGGTATTCGGCATGGGGTTGATCGGGCTGGGTGGGTTATCGTTGCTTAAGGAGTTGGGCCGCTTAAGACGCTTAAAACGTCACGACCGGCTGCGCAGCGACCTGGCCGAGCTGCCTGAGCGCTCAGCCAAGCAAGCCCAGCAGATGGCCGAACAGCTTAAATGCCAGCTCAAGCTGGCCGACGACGACCCGCACTGGCAAGCATTCAAACACGCCTGTCAGCCACACCATAGCGGCGAAGAGATCCAGACACTATTGCGCTACCACCTCCTCGCCCCCCGGGACCGGGAAGCGCAGCGACTGATTACGCGGATGTCCGGCGAAACCGCCATCATGGTCGCGGTGAGCCCGCTGACCCTGGTCGATATGGCGCTGGTGGCCTGGCGCAGCCTGGCGATGGTGGATCGGCTATGTCGCCTTTATGGCCTGGAGTTGGGCTACGCCAGCCGCCTGCGGCTGTTTCGCCAGGTGCTGCATAACATGGCGTTTGCCGGGGCAAGCGAGCTGGCCACCGAGGCCAGCATGGATATGCTCTCGCTGGATCTGGCCAGTCGCCTGTCCGCACGGGCTGGCCAGGGCCTCGCCACCGGGCTGCTCAGTGCCCGCCTTGGGCTGCGCGCTCAGCGGCTGTGCCGCCCGGTGGCCTTTACCGCCGAAGAGCAACCCAGGCTCAGCGACTTGCGCCAGGACCTGTGGCGACAGATCAAGCGCCTCGACAAGGAAGCCACGCCCCAAGACCGCTCATCCCGGCCGTAAACACCCTGAAAGGCGGCTTCCGTTGAAAGCCCGTTAGGTTTCAACGCTGGTTGCCGCCATGATGGTCGCTTGTCTCACCATTCTTGAATGAGGAGAAATCTTGCATGAACGATTCAAGCGATTCTGAATCCCCGCCCATGGCAGACGACATGCAGACTGACTATGTCGTTGGTCAGGATAATATCTCGGGAAACCTCGGCCCCTTTGGTTTCGATATTCACAACCGGGTCTTTGTCGTATCAGCAGTTGCGTCAATTATTTTCATTCTCCTCACCCTGTTGTTCCCCGATCGGGCAAGCAACACCTTCCAGGCCATTGTCGCTTTTTCCACGGGGACACTGGACTGGTACTTCATGATCATCGTGGACTTCTTTATTCTGTTTTCCCTGGCGCTGGTCGTCCTGCCCCACGGGTCGGTCAGGCTGGGCGGCCCTGATGCCCGGCCGGAGCATAGCTACCTCTCCTGGTTCGCGATGCTGTTCACCGCCGGCATCGGCATCGGCCTGCTGTTCTTCGGAGTGCTGGAGCCGGTTTACCATGCCAACGTCTCCCTGCCCTTAGGGGTCGCTTCTCCGTTTGGAGCCGATGGGGAATTGAACCCTGACGCCATTGCCGACGCCAGCGCCCTGGGCCTTGCCGGTACCTATCTGCATTGGGGTATCCACGGCTGGGCGGTGTATGTGGTGATGGCACTGGCACTGGGCATCTTCACCTATAACAAGGGCTTACCCTTCTCCATCCGTTCGGCGTTCTTTCCCATCCTCGGCGAGCGCGTCTGGGGCTGGTGGGGGCATGTCATCGATATTCTGGCGGTGTTTTCCACCCTCTTTGGGCTGGCGACCTCCCTCGGGCTTGGGGCTCAGCAGGCCAATGCGGGGATGAACTTCGTCTTCGGCCTGGAAGTGAGTACCTTCACCCAGGTCATCGTCATCATTCTGGTCACCGCTGTGGCGCTGGTATCGGTCTGGCGCGGGCTTGAGGGCGGTTTGAAAAAGCTCTCCGAGATCAACATGATCCTGGCTGTCCTGTTCTTCTTTTTCGTGCTGTTCGCCGGTCCTACCCTTGTCGCGCTCAGCGGGTTCTGGTCAGGACTTGCCACCTATGTGACTGACTTCCTGCCATTATCGGCGCCTTTCGGCCGTGACGACGATGCCTATCGCCAGTCCTGGACCATCTTCTACTGGGCGTGGTGGATCAGTTGGGCACCGTTCGTCGGAATGTTCATCGCGCGGGTGTCGCGGGGCCGCACGGTGCGCGAGTTCGTGCTTTGCGTGCTGCTGGTACCCAGCCTGTTCATCTTTATCTGGATGGGTGTCTTCGGCTCAACCGCGCTCGATCAGCTCTACGCCAATCCTGCCGCCAGCCTGGTCAAGGAGTATGTGATCGACAGCTACCGGCCCGAGCTTTCGCTGTTCGGCATGCTCAACGAACTGCCGCTGACGGGCCTGATGTCGACCCTGGGCATCATCCTGGCGCTGATCTTCTTTGTCACCTCCTCGGACTCCGGTTCTCTGGTGATCGATACCATCACCGCGGGCGGCAAGATCGACGCGCCACGGCCCCAGCGGATGTTCTGGGCAATCGTGGAAGGTCTCATCGCGATCGTGTTGCTCATCGGCGGTGGCCTGTCAGCGCTTCAGGCGGGCGTCACCGCCACCGCAATTCCGTTCTCCCTCGTGCTCCTGGTGATGTGCTACTCGATCATCAAGGCGCTCAATGGCGAATTGCGGCATTTACGCAGTTGAAGGGGAAACGGTGACGAAAAAGCCCTGCTGATCTGGCAGGGCTTTTTTTGTCCGCAGGTTTGAAGGCTTACGCGAGTCGCTTCTCGGTCTCGGCGTTGAACAGGATCGCCCGCGCCATATCCACCCGAAGCGCCAGGCGTTCACCGGGGGATACGGCACACTTGGGCCCTACCCGCGCCGTCACTTCTTGCTCACCCAGTGGCAGACGCAGCAGTATATCAGCGCCGGTGGGCTCAACGACGGTGACGCTTGCATGCAGCAAGGTGCCTTCTGCCTGGGCGCTCAAGCGCTCATCCTCCTCGCTGAAATGCTCGGGGCGCAGGCCCAGAATCACCGGCTTGCCCAACTGCTCGGTCATGGCGTCCGTGACCCGCGCCGTCGGCCAGGGCAGGCATAAATCCTCCTCATTCGGCGTGGCGATACGTACCGCATAGTCGTCACCATCGCGCTCGAGCATCGCGCTGATAAAGTTCATCGATGGTGACCCCATGAAGCCGGCCACGAACATGTCCACCGGGTTGTTGTACACCTCGTCGGGGCTGCCTAGCTGCAGAATATGTCCGTCGCGCATGACCGCTATGCAGTCAGCCAGCGTCATCGCCTCAACCTGGTCGTGGGTCACGTAAACAATGGTTGTGCCCAGACGCTGGTGGAGCTTTTTGATCTCGGTGCGCATATCCACCCGCAGCTTGGCATCCAGGTTGGATAGCGGCTCATCAAACAGATAGACCTTTGGCTCGCGGGCCAGCGCACGCCCCATGGCCACTCGCTGACGCTGCCCGCCAGACAGTTGTGAAGGCTTGCGCTCGAGCAACGGCGTGATTTGCAGCAGGTCGGCGACGCGCTCGACTGCAGCCTCACGCTCAGGCTTGGGCACCTTGCGCATTTCAAGCCCGAAGCTGATGTTCTGACGCACCGTCATGCTCGGGTAGAGGGCGTAGGACTGGAACACCATGGCAATATCCCGATCAGCCGGGGGGCGCCAGGTGACGTCTTCGCCATCGATATAAATATTGCCGCTGGTAACCGGTTCAAGCCCGGCAATGGCGTTCATCAGCGTGGATTTACCACAGCCCGACGGCCCCACCAGTATCAGGAACTCGCCGGAATCGATTGAGATACTGACATCTTTCAGCACGCGTTCACTGCCGAAATCTTTGCTCACATTGTGTATTTCTAACGCTGCCATAATGGGTCTGCCTATTATTGTTAGCCTTTCACCGAGCCTGCCGTGAGCCCGCGCACGAAGTATTTACCGGCCAGCACGTACACCACCAGGGTGGGCAGTGCGGCTATCATTGCCGCGGCCATGTCCACGTTGTATTCGCGTACGCCGGTGGAGGTGTTGACCAGATTATTGAGCGCCACGGTCACCGGCTGGGTGTTGTGGGCGGAGAATGCCACGCCGAACAGAAAGTCGTTCCATATCTGGGTAAACTGCCAGATCACCGAGACCACGATGATCGGCGTCGAGACAGGCAGCAGAATTCGCCAGAAGATACGGAAGAACCCCGCACCATCCAGCTTTGCCGCTGATACCAGTTCATTGGGAATACCGACATAAAAGTTGCGGAAAAACAGCGTCGTAAAGGCAATCCCAAACACCACGTGCACCAGAACCAACCCCGCACGGGAGCTTGAAATACCCAGCCACCCCAGGGTTTGCGCCATGGGCAGCAATACGACCTGAAACGGAATGAAACAGCCGAACAGCATCAGCGCGAAAACCAGTTCCGAGCCTTTAAAGCGCCATTTGGTCAGCGCGTAGCCGTTCAGGGCGCCAATCGTGGTGGAGATCAGCACGGCGGGAATCACAATCGCAAAGGAATTCCAGAAGTAGCCGCCGACCCCATCACAGCGCATACCGGTACAGGCTTCGCCCCAGGCTTTGGTCCATGGGGCCAGCGTCGGGTTTTGCGGCAGCGTCAGCAGTGTACCGGCGCTGATTTCACTGAGCGGTTTCACCGAGGTCATCAGCATCACCGCCAGCGGCAAGAGATAGAACAGGGCCGCAAGGATCAGCACGCTGTATACCGCTAGCCGACTGACGCGCGCGGCCAGCGTTTGACGACGAATCACATTAGCCATGCCGACGGCTCCTCAATTCGGAATACAAGTAAGGAATCAGAATGGCCAGTACGCCCCCCAGCATCAGCATGGCGCTCGCCGAGCCCAGGCCAATCTGCGCCCGATTGAACGCGTGGGCGTACATGAAAGTGGCAGGCAGGTCTGACGCGTAGCCAGGGCCGCCGCCTGTCAGGGCAACCACCAGGTCGAAGCTCTTGATGGCAATGTGCGCCAGGATCATCACCGCGCTGAATACCACGGGGCGCAGGCAAGGCATCACTACTCGCCAGTAAACCCGTGGCAGGCTGGCGCCATCCAGCTGGGCGGCTTTGATGATGCTGTCATCAATGCCCCTCAACCCGGCTAAAAACAGCGCCATGACAAACCCTGACGCCTGCCATACAGCGGCAATCACCAGGGTGTAAATCACCATGTCCGAATCGACCAGCCAGTCAAAGCGAAACGACTCGAAGCCCCAACTGCGTACCATGGCCTGAATCCCCAGACTGGGGTTCAGCAGCCACTTCCAGACGACGCCCGTGACGATAAAAGAGAGCGCCATGGGGTAGAGGTAAATCGTGCGCAGTGCGCCTTCCTGGCGGATTTTCTGGTCGAGCAGCATTGCCAGCAGCACACCAATCACCAGGCAAATCACCACGAACAGCGAGCCGAAAATCATCAGGTTGGTGGATGCCACCCACCAGCGCTCGTTTTGCATCAAGCGCGCATACTGTCCAAAGCCCACAAAGTCATAGCTGGGCAGCATGCGTGAGCTGGTCAGCGACAGAATAAAGGTCCACAGCATGAAGCCGTAAACAAAGAACAGCGAAATGGCCACGGAGGGGGCAAGCACCAGGCGTGGTAGCCACGCCTGCCACCCACTCAAGGTCGAGGCACGTGGAGCAGGATGCCCGGCACGCGCCGTAGAAGTGTTTTTCATGGGGAAACGTCCTCGCCAGGAAGCGGTGGCGCTGCCAGCACGACGGTGCCGGTCAGCGCCTATACAGGTTGCGAATGAACGTTAGAACGAAGCTGCTTCAGCCGCGTTGACCAGGCGCTCAGCGGCTTCTTCGGCTTGCATGTCGTCGTCGTTGAAGTAGTTGGTCACCACATCGAAGATAGCCCCCTGGATATCGGCACGTACGGCCATACCGTGGGCCATGCTCGGCACCAGTCCGCCCTCTTCAGCGGTGCGCTGGAAATCGCTGAGCGACTGCTGCGCACAGCTGTCAAACTCGCTCATGTCCAGGTCGGGCCGTGCGGGAATCGAGCCCTTGGCCAGATTGAAGGCTTCCTGAAAGGTGGGTTCAAGCACCAGGCGGGCCAGCGCATGTTGAGCTTCAAGCTCGGCTTCATCGGTAACCCGGAACATCGCCAGGCTATCGATATTGAAGGCAAAGACATCCTCGGTGCCCGGTGCCGGGGCACACAGATAGTCTTCCCCCGCCGTCAGGCCTCGGGCAGTAAACTCGCCTTTGGCCCAGTCACCCATCATCTGCATGGCGGCTTCACCGTCAATCACCATCCCCGTGGCGATATTCCAGTCGCGACCGGACATGCCGTCATCCATCAGTGTGCGCAACCGCTTGAAGTCCTCCAGCGCATCGACCATCTGCTCGCCGCCCAGGGCCTCGGGGTCAAGATCGACCAACGCGCGCTGATAAAACTCGCCCCCCTGACTGCCGATCACCACGCTTTCAAAGATGGTGGCGTCCTGCCACGCCTGACCACCATGGGCTAGCGGAATATAGCCCGCATCGCGAATGGCCTCGCCCGCGGCAAACAGCTCGTCAAGGGTAGTGGGCATTGCAACGCCCGCGTCATCCAGTACCTCCGGGTTGGCCCACAGCCAGTTGACCCGGTGGACGTTGGCCGGCACTGCCACGTACTCGCCGTCGTACTGCATAATGTCGGCAACGACCTCGGGCAGTAACGCATCCCAGTTTTCCGCCTCAGCGACATCGTCCAGGCTGCCGAGCAAGCCAAGCTCGCCCCACTCTTGAATTTCGGGGCCCTTGATCTGTGCCGCCGAGGGCGGGTTGCCCGACATGGCACGGGACTTGAGCACCGTCATGGCCGTTTCACCACCCCCACCGGCGACGGCAAAATCTTCCCACCCGTAACCTTCAGCTTCCATCAGGTCTTTGAGCACGTTGGCCGCCCGGGCTTCGCCACCGGAGGTCCACCAGTGCAGTACTTCCACCTCATTGGCCTGCGCCTGACCGATCATGGTGAGGCCTGCGAGCGTCGTGGCAAGGGCCAGGGAGGTTTTCTTCAACGCGGTTTTCTTCAACATGGGCATGGGTAACTCCTGCTGTTGTTGTTGTGTAGGGTCAATGACATTCAACAGCGTACTGTAAATACGCCCCCATGGGCGTTACCGAGTCCTGCATAGTATTTAAGGTTTATTACAGATCGGTAATAGTTTCATGGTGAGGGATCGTCAGGGTGACACACAGCCCGCCCTGGGGATGGTTGGCAAGCTGAATATCGCCGCCGTGGGCGCGGGCGATGTGGCGGGCAATGCCCAGGCCGAGCCCACTGCCCCCGGTGTGGCGGCTGCGCGACGGCTCCAGGCGAACGAACGGCGAGAACACACGGGACAGCTGGTCGTCGGGAATACCAGGGCCGTGGTCGCGAATCTTGATCGTCACGACGCCCGCCTGGTCCACCAGGGATACATCCACGTGCTGCCCATAGAAGACGGCATTTTCCAGCAGGTTCGCCAAACAGCGCTTGAAGGCCATCGGCTTGACCGTGAGAGGTGCGGCCTTGCCCTGCACGGTCACGCGTCCGCCCTGGAGGCGAAGTTCCCCGGCGATATCATCGATGAGTGTTTCAAGGTCCAAGGGCTCTGGCACTTCGTGCAGGTCCAGGCCTTTTACCGACGCCAGCGCGCCCTTGACCAGGCCATCGAGCTCATCCAGGGCCGCACAGAAGCGCTGCCGCTGAACCTCATCATCGAGCATTTCGGCGCGCAGGCGCAGGCGCGTCAGCGGCGTTTTCAGATCATGGGAGATGGCCGAAAACAACCGCTCGCGTTCTTCGATCTGCTCGCGAATACGCTGCTGCATGCGGTTGAATGCCACCGCGGTGGCGGCGACCTCTTTAGGCCCGCTCTCCTTGAGGGGCGGCATATCGAGGTCGTCGCCAAGCTGCAGTGCCGCTCTGGAGAGCCGCGCCAAGGGGCGGGTTGCGCTGCGAATCCCCAGCAGTGACAGCGCAATCACGCTGAGCAGCACCAGCAGCCCGACCAGCACGCGCTCTTCGGAAAGCCAGCGATAGCCCGTAAAAATATCCGGCACCCCCAGCAACGTGGCCACGTAAAGCCAGGTGTCTGGCGCCAGCTCCAGCTGGACCACCAGAATCGGGGGCGAAAGTGGCTCCATTAGCAGGCTGTGCTGGCCCCAGCGCGGCGGCAAGTCCTTGAGTAATACCTCGTTATTCAAGACGCGAAGCGTCTCGGGCCGGGAGAACTCCACCACCACGTCGTCGATATTGAGCTGCTCGGTGAGAATATTGCGAACGTTATCCACCACCACCTGCTTTTCCGGGCCCGAGCCAATATCCTCGATGGTCAAGCGCCGCTCGTTGATGCTGACGAAAAAGCGCGTGCCGCCCATGTTGCGCAACTGGTCGAGCACGATGTGCCGGTACTCATAGGGCAATGAACGGAAATACTGCATCGTGGACGCGATACTGAACGCCATATTGGTGGACAGCTCATCCAGCTGTCGCAACTGACTGGAACGCACCTGAGACGTCCAGATCGCATAGCTTGCCACCTGAGCGACCAACACCCCCGCCAGCATGATAATCACGAAGCGACCGCGTAACGTGGTCGGCAACCAGCGCGCACCACGCCGCTTGAGGGTTTGCCAGCGCGAAGGGGTCACGTTAGCGCATCGACACGGGCGGTTAAGATGTAACCCGCTCCCCGGACGGTACGAATCAACTGCGAGTGCTGGGCATCCTCGCCCAGCCGCTGGCGTAACCGGCAAACATGGACATCGATCGAGCGGTCCAGCGGAGGTGCGTCGCGGCCGCGGGTGAGCGCATAGAGATCATCCCGGGACAGCACGGTGGCGGGGCGTTCAAGGAAGACCTGAAGCAGTTGGAAATCGGCCCCGGACAACGCCGTGCGTTCGCCCTGCCGGTCGATCAGTTCACGGGTCATACGATCCAGCTCCCAGCCACCGAAGCTGACGCAGCGCGCCTGGTCGGCGCTGGGCGCGGCTTGGGCGGGCCGGGTCCTACGCATGACGGCCTTGATGCGCGCCAGCAATTCGCGGGGGTTGAACGGCTTGCCCAGATAGTCATCGGCGCCCAACTCCAGGCCCAGAATCCGGTCGGTTTCATCGGCACTGGCGGTGAGCATGATAATCGGCACGTCGCTTTGTTTGCGAACCTCCCGGCAGATCGAAAAGCCATCGTCCCTCGGCAGCATCAGATCGACGATCAGCAGATCTGCCGATGTCTGCTGCATAAGGGCTCTCAACGCAGCGGCATCCTGAGCGGTCAGCACATGATAGCCATGACGGCCCAGATAATCGGCCAACAGCTCACAAATTTCCGGGTCATCGTCGACCACGAACAGCGTGGCAGGCTTGGTCGGGGTGGACGATGTCATGGTGGTGGTTGTCATCGGGGCAGGCTGATCCCACACTATTTTTGTAAGAAGGGATGATCATGGGCGAGCCAAACGCAGGTGACAAGGCAGCCTCGACTAAGGTGGTAGCCTGTTACAGCGCAAAGCGCTCGCGTAGCCACCGGGCAACTGCCGCCTCGCCGTGATGACCGATGCGTTCAGCGCCGGTGACGCGATCAAACAACGCCGGGTGGGCGTTGGCCATCACCTGGGCTTCCCCCGCCAGGTCCAGCATTTCGGTATCGTTGAGGTTATCGCCGAAGGCCAGACAGTCGGCAGCCGTCAACCCCAACCGCTCCAGCAGTGATGATAGCGCGACCCCCTTGTTGACGCCGCGGGCCATGATTTCCAGCGAGTCGACCGTCGAATAGGTAATATGCAGTGCGTCGCCGTGAGCTTCCTGCGCCTGGGCTTCCAGTTGTTTCAGCGCGGCGGGATCACCCAGATAAAGCACTTTGCCTACACCGTTAGTGTCCATCTGCGTGGGCGGCACAACCGCATAGCGAAAGCCGGTAGAGGCATGAAGTGACAGTAAGTGCGGCGCCTCAACGTCGATATGCCAGCCGCTTTCACGGTAAATGTTAAGCCGTACCTGAGGCGGGCGCGGAAGATCAATCAGCGTCTGTGCATGTTCCGGCGCCACATGATGGGCGGCGAGCAAGGTGTCGTTCGGGTCGTGTACATAAGCGCCGTTGGTACTGATCAAGTGCGCCGGAATCGCCAGTTGATCACGGAACACCCGCATATCGTGATAATGACGACCCGACGCCAGCGCGACATGGTGCCCCTGACCATGCAACTGGCGAAGTACGTCAACCGTCTCATCGTGCAGCCGGTGATCACTCCCCAGCAGGGTTCCATCCAGATCCGAAACAATTAGCCGTGGTGTCATAGCGCGCTCCCGAAAGATGTATCAATAGCTTACCCGATTCGGCAAACCGCATGTAAGTAGTTGACTTACCGTGTTCCAGGTCGACCAGCGGCAACGACAATTGGCGCGGCCCGCGGTAATCCGTATAGTGTCCCCCTATCCTTCGCCAACTGATTGACCTCATGCTGCAAAACAATTCCGTGCTTGCGTCGCTCAAGCAACAGATTCGCGATACCACCCCACGTGCCGAAGGGGTGATCAAGGCTACCGAGAAAGGCTTCGGGTTTCTTGAAACCGATGACGGTGACTCCTATTTCGTGCCGCCCCCCGCCATGAAGCAGGTGCTCCACGGTGACCGCGTAGAAGGCGTGATTCACGAGAACGGCGATAAAAAATCCCTTGAGCCCGAGAAGCTGATCGAAGCGGGGCTCGACCGTTTTATTGCGCGCGTGCAAAAGCGCGAAGACCGCCTTGCCGTCGTGCCGGATCATCCCTCGATCCGTAACGTGCTTAAAGCGCGCATCAAGAACAGCCTGGATGAGTCGACCATTGCTGATGGCGATTGGGTCGTCGCCCGCCTGGTGCGTCACCCGCTGAAAGAAAACGATCGCGGTTTTTTCAGCCAGATTGACGAGTTGGTGGCCAAATCCGACGACCCCGCCGTTCCATGGCGTGTCACGCTTGCCCGTCATGCGCTGGAGCAGGCGTCTCCCAATGCGGGCGACGACTGGCCACTGCGCGATGAAGGCCTTGTCCGCGAGGACCTTACCGCACAGCCCTTCTTTACCATCGACGGTGAAAAGACCCGCGATATGGATGACGCCCTGCACGTCACGCCGCGCGCTGAAGGCGGCTGGCAGTTGAGCGTCGCCATCGCCGATCCCACCGCCTACGTGGAAGAAGGCCACGCCGCCGATCTGGAAGCGCGCACCCGCGCCTTTACGGTGTATTTGCCCGGCCAGAACGTCACCATGCTGCCCGAGAAATTGTCGGACGAGCTGTGCTCGCTATGGGAAGGCCAAGATCGCCCGGCGCTGGCCTGCACGCTGGATATCAATGCCGACGGCAGCCTGGGCGATTACCGCTTCTTCGCCGCCACTGTGAAATCGCATGCCAAACTGGCCTACGATCCGGTGTCTGACTGGATCGATGGTCAGGGCGATTGGGCACCGGCGGATAACATCGCCGAGCAGTTGACCGCGCTGCGCGATTTAACCGAAGCGCGAACCGCCTGGCGTAACGAGCATGCCCTGGTCTTCAAGGACCGCCCGGATTACGTCTTTGACCTGGACGACGCGGGGAACGTGCTGGGGATTCGCACCGAAGATCGCCGCATCGCCAACCGCATGATCGAAGAGTCGATGATTGCCGCCAACGCCTGTTGCGCCGATTTCCTCGCCCAGCACATCGGTCACGGTATCTTCAACGTGCACCGCGCCTTTGAGCCCGAGAAAGCCGAAGCCGCGCAGGCGTTCCTGGCCGGTCAGGAAATTGAGGTGGACCAGCAGGCGTTAACCGAGCTTGCCCACTACAAAGACCTCAAGCGCGCGCTGGAAAGCCGCGACGATGCCTGGCTGGATGCCCGCCTGCGTCGTTTCCAGGGCTTCACCAGCATGTCGGCCCAACCCGGCCCGCACTTCGGCCTGGGCCTTGCCGCCTACGCCACCTGGACGTCGCCGATCCGCAAGTATGGCGATATGGTCAACCACCGCCTGATCAAGCGCGTGCTGAAGGGTGAACAAGCCCCGGCTGAAGCCAGCCAGCAGCTCACCGAACAGCTGACCGAGCGCCGCCGCCTGAACCGTATGGCCGAGCGCGACGTGAAAGACTGGCTTTACGTGCGCTACCTGACGCCCGCCGCGCAGAACCAGGACACCTTTGACGCCGAGATCATGGCGATCAACCGAGGCGGCATGCGCGTTCGCCTGATCGAAAACGGTGCCACCGCCTTTGTCCCCGCTCCCTTGATGCACAGTGACCGCAGCAAGGTGGTGATTGACGACAAGGAAGGCCGCATCCAGATCGAAGGCGAAGAACGCTACAAGCTGGGCGACAGCCTTCGCGTCGTGCTCACCGAAGCCCGTGAAGAAACCCGTTCGCTGGTAGCAAAACCCGCCGCTTGATAAGCAGGCTGCCAAGGTGACGTTAAGCCACGGTCTCTGTTGACGAGACCGTGGTTTTTTTATGCGTATGTCAGTCATCGCCCTGTCGTCGAACTGACTTATTGATTGGTTAAGGTAACTCATGACATTCATGTGGCTCGGAGGTTACCTTGCACATCGCCGATGTGACCATGTTCCATGCACCCGCCAGCGGCGGCGTGCGTACCTATTTACAGGCCAAGCATCGCGTCTTTTCCCGCTACCCCGGCGTGCGCACAAGCCTGCTGGTACCCGGTGCCGAGCGAGACAGCCTCGGCGACCAGCACACCTTACCGGCCTTTCGTTTACCCCTTGGGCAGGGTTACCGCTTTCCTCTGCGCGCGGCTCCGTGGCGCGATGCGCTGATCGGCTTACGGCCTGACCTCATCGAGGCCGGTGACCCCTATGTGACCGCCTGGGCAGCTCTTGAAGCCGGACAACGGCTGGGCATTCCCGTGGTCGGGTTTTATCACTCGGACTTGCCACGCTTGATGGGCGACCGTTTCGGGCGGCATGTGAGTCGGCGCTTGATCCGCTACTTGACGAACCTCTATCGCCAGTTTGATAGCGTGCTGGCCCCCTGCCAGGTCATGGCAGACCGCCTAAGGGAATGGGGCGTCGAACACGTCCGGGTGCAGCCTCTGGGGGTCGACGTTAACCACTTCCACCCTAGCCAGTACGATGCTGACTTTCGCGCCAGCATGGGCATTCCACCGCATAAAAAGCTGCTGATTTTCGTCGGCCGCTACTCCCGGGAAAAGAATATCGATGTCCTGCTGGCCACCATGCGCAGGCTGGGCGACGACTACCACCTCTTGCTGATGGGTCCTGGGATGCCGCACCAGGTCCCCACCAACGTCACCGTGGTCGACCGCTGTTGCGGTGCCCACGAGGTGACCAAGGCGCTTGCCAGCAGCGATGCCCTCTTGCATGCGGGTACCCGGGAAACCTTTGGTTTGATCGCCCAGGAAGCCATGGCCTGCGGCACCCCAGTGGTCGCCGCCCGCGCCGGGGCACTGGCTGAGAATGTTCCCCTCGGCGCCGGCATTTTATGCCGCCCGCTGGACCCCGCCGCCATGGCCGAAGCCTGCGATGCGCTATTCAGCAATGACATTGCGGCCAGCGGGCGCTACGCACGCCGCCATGTGGAGCGCTACGCCAACTGGGATAGCGTGATGCACTCGCTGCTGGCTCACTACGAGACCTTGACCGATATCGCTATGCCCCATGCTCTCCTTCAGCCACGCTAAACCTTCAGCCTGGTGGCGCTGGCGGCCCCTGCAAGTCGCCATGATCGTGCTGGCATTGGGGTTACCCCTAGTGCTGACCGCCTGGATCGGCGGCAGTGACGCCTGGCAGCGCGTCCGACAGTTTCCGCTTGGCATACTGCTGCTGATGCTGTTCCTCGCTTGCCTGTGCTGGAACCTGAACGCCGCACGGCTACGCTTGATGCTGGGCGGGCGGGCAGGCCCGTTGGGGCAACGCGGTGCCTTGGGTATTGAGCTGGCGTCGAAGTTTGCCCTGTGTGCCACACCGGGCGGGAGTGGCGGCCCCGCCACGCTACTCGTGCTATTGGCACAGCGCGGTCTTCCTCCCTCCAAAGGCAGCGCGGTATTTCTGATCGACCAGGGCTGCGACATGCTGTTCTTTCTCAGTATGCTCGGCGGGCTGGTGATTCTGTCATTGGTCAGCGACGTCAACTGGCCCCATCAAACGCTGGTGCAATCCGCCCTGGCTGGCCTGGTCGCCTGCGCCACGCTCGTCAGTCTGCTGGTCTATCAGCTACCCCGGCTATTGCGGGCCAGGCGTTTCAGGCTTACCTGGCTGAGTCGCGACCGCCGCCGACGCCTTGCCCGTGGGTGTCTGGGCTTTCGCCAGGACTTGAAGGTAACGCTGTCGCTGCCTCCCACAACGTTAGCCGCGATGCTCCTGCTGACCACGGCTCACTGGCTGATGCGCTACAGCCTGCTCTACCTGGCGGTGCTCGGCGTGGGGGGGGATGTCGATTGGGTGTGGACCTTCTTGACCCAGATGCTGGCCATGGCCGCCAGCCAGTTGAGCTTTTTGCCCGGTGGCGCCGGTGCGGCCGAGGTGGGGGTTGGCTCGCTTTTGCTGCCGTTAATGGCCGCCGAGCAGGCCGCCGCTGCGGTATTGATATGGCGCCTCATCAGCTACCATCTCTATTTGGCCGCCGGCGCACCGTTTTTCCTGAGCTATGGATTCCGCTTGTTCAGGCGCAGCCCCTCAATCGATGGGCCCGTCCCAGAGGCAAAAAAAGAGCACCCGTAGGTGCTCTTTTTCATATCAGGCGCGACTTGCTCACGCCGGGCGACGTAACCGCTTACCAGCCAGTGACGGCTTTCAGCGCGTCGCCGATTTCCGCCAAGGAGCGCACGGTTTTAACGCCGGCATCTTCAAGGGCAGAGAACTTCTCGTCAGCGGTGCCTTTACCGCCGGAGATGATCGCGCCTGCGTGGCCCATACGCTTGCCGGGAGGTGCTGTCACACCGGCAATGTAGGCAACCACGGGCTTGGAAACGTTGGCCTTGATGTAAGCCGCCGCTTCTTCTTCCGCCGTGCCACCGATTTCACCGATCATGACGATGGCTTCGGTTTTCGGGTCTTTCTCGAACATCTCGAGGATGTCGATGAAGTTGGACCCCGGAATCGGGTCACCACCGATGCCGACACAGCTGGACTGACCAAAGCCATGATCAGTGGTCTGCTTGACCGCTTCGTAGGTCAAGGTACCCGAACGCGATACGATGCCGACACGGCCAGGCTGGTGGATGTGGCCCGGCATGATGCCGATCTTGCACTCGCCCGGTGTGATAACACCCGGGCAGTTCGGACCGATCAGGCGGACACCCAGCTCGTCACACTTCACCTTGGCTTCGAGCATATCCAGGGTGGCAATGCCTTCCGTGATGCACACAATCAGCTTGATACCGGCATTGGCCGCTTCAAGGATTGAATCTTTGCAGAACGGTGCCGGTACGTAGATCACGCTGGCTTCAGCGCCGGTTTTCGCAACCGCTTCTTTCACGGTGTTGAAAACGGGCAGACCCAGGTGCTCCTGGCCGCCTTTACCGGGGGTAACACCACCGACCATCTGGGTACCGTAGGCAATCGCCTGCTCGGAGTGGAACGTACCCTGGCCACCCGTAAAGCCCTGGCAGATGACCTTGGTGTTCTTGTCGATCAGGATGCTCATTACTTGCCCTCCGCCGCTTTAACGACCTGCTGAGCCGCGTCGGTCAGACTGGTAGCCGCGATAATGTTGAGACCGCTAGACGCGAGTTTCTCGGTGCCTAGCTCGGCGTTGTTACCTTCCAGACGCACGACGACCGGCACGTTGACACCGACCTGCTCAACGGCACCGATGATGCCTTCAGCGATCATGTCGCAACGGACGATGCCACCGAAGATGTTCACCAGCACGGCCTTGACGGAGTCGTCAGACAGAATCAGCTTGAAGGCTTCTGCAACGCGCTCTTTGGTGGCACCGCCACCCACGTCGAGGAAGTTGGCCGGCTTGCCACCGTTCAGGTTGACGATGTCCATGGTACCCATGGCCAGGCCAGCGCCGTTGACCATGCAGCCGATGTTGCCATCCAGCGCCACATAGTTGAGTTCCCATGCAGCCGCTTCAGCTTCGCGCTCGTCTTCTTGAGACGGGTCACGCATTGCCTGCAGGTCCGGGTGACGGTACAGCGCGTTGCTGTCGAGGCCAAGCTTGGCATCCAGGCAGTGCAAGTTGCCTTGGTCGGTGATGACCAGCGGGTTGATTTCAAGCAGCGCCAGGTCTTTCTCGTGGAACAACTTGGACAGCCCCAGGAAAATCTTGGTGAACTGCTTGATCTGGTCGCCGGAAAGGCCCAGTGCAAAGGCCAGCTCACGCGCCTGGTAAGGCTGTGCGCCAACCAGCGGGTCGATCTCGGCTCTGAGAATCTTTTCGGGGGTTTCTTCGGCGACTTTCTCGATCTCTACGCCGCCTTCGGTGGAGGCCATGAAGACCACGCGGCGGGTCGTACGATCGACAACGGCACCCAGATACAGCTCATCGGCGATATCAGTGCAGGTCTCGATAAGAATCTTGGAAACTGGCTGGCCGTGCTCGTCGGTCTGGAAGGTCACCAGGTTTTTGCCCAGCCACTGCTCGGCAAACGCCTTGGCATCAGCCGGGTCTTTAATCAGCTTTACGCCACCCGCTTTACCACGACCACCTGCGTGCACCTGGGCTTTAACCACCCACATGTCGCCGCCGATCTTTTTACATGCGTCTTCAGCTTCTTCGGGAGTGTCCACAGCAAAGCTCTTGGACACGGGTAGACCATAATCGGCAAACAGCTGTTTACCTTGATACTCGTGAAGGTTCATCGATTCATGCCATTGGTTGCATGTGACTCGAACGATGATCAGTTTCCTTGAAAGAACTGTCATCCCCGTGCTTTCGATCTCTGTTTTTCAAACCGCGTCGAAAAGACATGGCCGAAAGCGTTGCGCCACCCTGGGGTGGCGCTTTTTTGTTACGGCGTAATTTACTTACGCTTTTTGCGGTTGGCCATGTGGATCGCGTGGCCTTCAACCGCGAGCGCCGCTTCATGCACCGCTTCCGACATGGTCGGGTGAGCGTAACAAGTCAGCGCCAGGTCTTCGGCACTGGAACCGAATTCCATGGCAATCACGCCCTGGGCAATCATCTCACCGGCGTGCTGGCCAACGATGTGCATGCCCAGAATGCGGTCGGTTTCCGCATCGGCGATGATCTTGGCATTGCCCTCTGTGGCGTTGTTGGCCATCGCCCGGCCACTGGCCGCAAAGGGGAAACTACCGGTCTTGACGTTAATGCCCTTGGCTTTGGCTTCTTCCTCGGTAATCCCCACCCACGCGACTTCCGGGAAGGTGTAGATAACGTTGGGAATGGCGTCGTAGTTCATCTCGGCCTTATGGCCCGCGATGATATCCGCCACCATGATGCCTTCTTCCGAGGCCTTGTGCGCCAGCATCGGGCCGCGCACGCAGTCGCCAATGGCGTAAACGCCCGGGACATTGGTACGGCACTGATCGTCAACGAAGATGAAACCACGCTCGTCCAGCTCAATGCTGACCCCATCGGCGATCACGCCTTTGGTGTAAGGACGACGACCCACGCAGACGATCAGCTTGTCGAAGGTCATTTCCTGCTCGCCGTCAGCGTCGGTGTACTTGACGGTCACTTCTTCGCCGTTGGTTTCCGAGCCGGTGACGCGAGCGCCCAGTTTGATGTCCAGGCCCTGTTTCTTGAGCAGCTTCTGGGTTTCTTTACCGATGGCACCGTCGACCATGGGCAGGAAGGAATCCATGGCTTCGAGCACGGTGACCTCGGAGCCCAGGCGGTTCCACACGCTACCCAGTTCCAGGCCAATGATACCGGCACCAATCACGCCAAGACGCTTGGGTGTTTCCTGGAACTCCAATGCACCGGTAGAGTCGACAACCAGTCCTTCGACCAGCGGGGTCGGCGGAATTTCCACCGGTACAGAGCCCGCCGCCACGACGATATTATCGGCGTCATAGGTGGTGGCCTTGCCGTCCTTATCGGTCACTTCCACTTGTTTGCCGGAAATGACTTTACCAGTGCCGTCAATGGCGGTGACGCCGTTGGCCTTGAACAGCCCCGAGATGCCGCCGGTCAAGTTCTTAACGATCTTGTCCTTGCGCGCCATCATCTTTTTGACGTCCATGGTGACGTCACCGGCCTGGATACCCAGGTCGTCGAAATCGTCTTTCGCTTCAACGAACTTGTGCGATGCTTCGAGCAGCGCCTTGGAAGGGATACAGCCGACGTTCAGGCAGGTACCGCCGTGAACGACGTTGCCTTCCTTGCCGATCCACTTTTCGACACAGGCGGTCTTCAGCCCGAGTTGCGCCGCACGGATGGCAGCGACATAACCACCGGGGCCGGCACCGATAACGATCACATCAAACTTGTCAGCCATGTTGGCTCCTTTCGCTTGGGTGCCTTCTCCCTTATGGGGAAGAAGGCAGAGTGCAATTGAACGTGAGTATGTGACAGGTCGTTGTGACCCTTACACGTCCAGCAACAGGCGTGCGGGATCTTCCAGCAGCTCTTTGATGGTCACCAGGAATTGCACGGCGTCTTTGCCGTCGATCATGCGGTGATCATAGGAAACCGCCAGGTACATCATGGGGCGAATCTCGACCTTTCCATTGACCGCCATGGGGCGTTCCTGAATCTTGTGCATACCCAGGATGGCGGTTTGCGGCGGATTGATAATCGGGGTCGACATCAGCGAGCCGAAGATACCGCCGTTGGTGATCGTAAAGGTACCGCCCTGCATTTCATCGATGCCGAGCTTACCGTCACGGGCACGCTTACCGAAGTCGACGATTGACTTCTCGACATCGGCGATTTTCATGCTGTCGGTGTCGCGCAGTACCGGCACGACCAGACCACGCGGCGTGGACACGGCAACGCCGATATCCTGGTAGCCATGATAGACGATGTCGGTACCGTCGATGGAGGCGTTGACGTCCGGGAAGCGCTTGAGCGCCTCGGAAGCCGCCTTGACGAAAAAGCCCATGAAACCAAGCTTGGTATCGTGCGCCTTCAGGAAGGTATCCTTGTACTGCGCACGCAACTCCATCACGGCTGTCATGTCCACTTCGTTGTAAGTGGTCAGCATGGCAGCCGTTTGCTGAGCTTCCACCAGACGCTTGGCGATGGTTTGGCGCAGCCGGCTCATCGGCACGCGTTTTTCTGGCCGCTCACCCTCTACCGCGGTGGTTGTCGCAGCTGCAGCAGCACCTTTAGGCGCTGCTGCAGCGCCGCCGGAAGCTTTCTTGGCAGAACCTGATTTCACCGCTTTCTGCACATCCTCTTTCAGAATGCGGCCGCCCTTGCCGGTGCCCTCAATCTTGGCGACGTCCAGATCGTGCTCCGCCACCATCTTGCGAGCAGCCGGTGCGAGGATCTTGTCACCGACTTTTTCATCGGCGCTGTCGTCGTCGCTACTGTCATCCTTGGCCGGTTTGGCGTCATCGCCGCCGCTGCTTTCGCCACCGGCACCTTCGGTGAAGGTCGCCAGCACGGCCTCTGATTCAACCTGGCTGCCTTCTTCGGCCTTGATCTCGGCCAGCGCACCATCGGCCGGGGCAACAACTTCAAGGACGACCTTGTCGGTTTCGATATCCGCCAGCACTTCATCACGCTTGACCGCTTCGCCGACTTTCTTGTGCCAGGTCGCGACCGTGCCTTCCTGGACCGATTCCGGGAAGCTTGGCGCTTTCACCTCATGCTGCTTGCCGCCACCGCTGGCTTTTTTGGGAGCGTCTTGCTTGTCGTCTGATGACTTGTCTTCAGATGCCTTTTCAGCGCTGTCATCGTCAGAAGATGCGGCTTCTTTCTTGCTGCTATCGCCGGAGGCTTCGCCTTCGCCGATTTTGCCCAGCACCTGCTCGGACTCGACGGTATCGCCTTCGTCGGCCATCACGTCGGTGAGCGTACCCGCTTCCGGTGCGACGACTTCGAGCACCACTTTGTCGGTTTCGATCTCGACGATCAGCTCGTCACGCTCAACGCTGTCACCCGGCTTCTTATGCCAGGCGGCGACGGTGCCTTCGGCAACGGATTCCGGAAAGGTTGGCGCTTTGATCTCGGTAGCCATGTCGTTTCCCTTATGTGTTCTCTAAATCCGGTGGGCGCTTAAAGATTAAACGCGTCTTCCACCAGCTGGCGCTGCTGTTCAGTATGGACGGACATATAGCCCGCTGCCGGAGCAGCAGAGGCCGGGCGTCCTGCGAATTTCAACTCACGTCCCAGGCCATCTTTCAGCATGTCGGCCACGGAACGCATATGGTGCTGACTTGAGTACCAGGCACCCTGGTTCAACGGCTCTTCCTGGCACCAGACAATGTCTTCCAACTGGGTATATGCCTGAAGGGCTTCAAGAAGCTCTTCCTTAGGGAAGGGGTAGAGCTGCTCAAGGCGCAGGATCGCCGTATCGTGGCGCTCGTTCTCAGCACGCCAATTCACAAGATCATAGTAAACCTTGCCCGCACACAGGATCACGCGCTTCACTTTCTCAGCGGTCAGCTCGGCCTGGTCTGCCAGCACCATATGGAACTTGCCATGGGCCAGGTCTTCAAGGCTGGAAACCGCCTGCTTGTGACGCAGAAGCGACTTGGGTGACATCACCACCAGCGGCTTGCGCAACGGGCGAATCACCTGACGACGCAGCAAGTGATAAATCTGCGCGGGGGTGGTCGGCACACACACCTGCATGTTGTGCTCGGCACACATCTGCAGGAAACGCTCCAGACGGGCGGAGGAGTGCTCGGGGCCCTGACCTTCATAACCATGGGGCAGGAGCATGGTTAAACCGCATAAGCGGCCCCATTTGGTCTCACCCGAGGAAATGAACTGATCCACCACGACTTGCGCGCCGTTGAAGAAGTCACCGAACTGGGCTTCCCAGATGACCAGGTCATTGGGAGCTGTGGTCGAGTAACCGTATTCAAAGGCCAACACGGCTTCTTCCGAGAGAATGGAGTCGTGGATGGTAAAGCGCGGCTGACCGTCCGAAAGATTCTGCAACGGCACGAAGGTGGTGCCATCTTTCTGATTGTGCACGACCGCATGGCGGTGAGAGAAAGTGCCGCGGCCGACATCCTGACCGGTAATACGCACCGGGTGCCCCTGATCGATCAAGGTGGCATAAGCCAGCGTTTCGGCAAACCCCCAGTTGATCCCCATGCCACCGGCCTGCATCTTGCGGCGATCTTCGTAAATCTTGGCAACCTGACGTTGCACATCGACCCCGTCCGGGATCTCGCACATTTTCGCCGCCAGCTGCTGCAGCCGCTTCATGTCGAAGGTGGTATCGGCATTGCCGGTCCACTCATGGCCGAGGTAAGGCGTCCAGTCGACGAACAAGGACTTGTTGGGCTCCTGAACCAGCGCATTGGCCACGTGGTTACCGGCCACCAGGTCATCGCGGTAGGTTTCAATCATCGCCTTGGCGTCTTCTTCAGACAAAACGCCCTGCTCGACCAGACGCTTGGCATATAAGGTACGCGAAGAAGGATGGTCCTTGATCTTCGAGTACATCATCGGCTGGGTACCGGACGGCTCGTCGGCTTCGTTATGGCCGCGGCGACGATAGCAGACGAGATCGATGACCACGTCTTTCTTGAACTCCTGCCGATAGTCCAGCGCCACCTGAGTCGCGTGAAGAACCGCGTCCGCATCATCGCCGTTAACGTGGAAAATCGGCGCCTGTACCATCTTGGCAATATCAGTACAGTATTCAGTGGAGCGCGAATCCTGCGGGTGGGACGTGGTAAAGCCCACCTGGTTGTTGATGACGATGTGAACCGTGCCGCCGGTCTTGTAGGCGCGGGTCTGGGACATCTGGAATGTCTCCATGACCACGCCCTGACCGGCAAAGGCCGCGTCGCCGTGGACATTGATGGGCAGGACCTTGCTGCCCTCTTCGTCGTTACGACGGTCCTGACGGGCACGTACCGAGCCCTCGACAACGGGCGCGACGATTTCCAGATGCGACGGGTTGAACGACATGGCCAGGTGGACTTCGCCGCCTGGCGACATGACGTTCGAGCTAAAGCCCTGGTGATACTTGACGTCGCCCGAACCGCGCTCGATGACTTTTTTGCCGTCGAACTCGTCGATCAGATCCGCCGGGTTCTTACCCAGGATGTTGACCAGCAGGTTGAGTCGCCCGCGGTGGGCCATCCCAATGACGACCTCTTTTGTGCCGTAACCGCCTGCCCGCTGGATAAGTTCGTCCATCATCGGTACAAAGGCTTCGCCGCCTTCCAGACCGAAGCGCTTGGTACCCGGGTACTTGGACGCCAGGTAGTTTTCCAGGCCTTCGGCCGCCGTCAGGCGTTCCAGCACGTGCTTGCGCACGTCATCGCTGAACTTGGGTGCACTGCGTACCGATTCGAAACGCCGCTGTAGCCAGCGCTTTTCCTCGGTATCGACAATGTGCATGATCTCGCAACCAATCGAGCGACAGTAGGTACGATCTAGGGCATCGACGATATCGCGCAACGGCGCCTTGTCGATACCTAGAAAGAAAGAACCAGTCTGAAACTCGGTGTCCAGGTCAGCTTTTGAAAGCTGGTGGAAAGAAAGGTCGAGATCGGGAACGGGGGTGGGATTACGCAGGCCCAGCGGGTCGATATTGGCCTTTTGATGACCACGAAAGCGGTAAGCGTTGATCAGCTGCAGGACTTTCACCTGCTTCTTGTTTTCGCCACTTTCAGCGGCAGCTACCCGGGCAGGGCGATTTTCACGGCCCAACTGATAGAACTGATCACGAATAGGACTTAGCGGAACATCGTGAGAGGCACTGCCCTCCGGGCGAGGCAACTGGTCAAAATAGTTGCGCCACTCGTCAGGGACAGATTCAGAATCGGCGAGGTACTGCTCGTAAAGCGCTTCCACGTAGTGAGCGTTGCCACCACTAACGTGAGAGGAACGCCACATCAACTCCATTATGCCTTGTTGCATTTCTTGGTCACCCTGCACTGATGGGGTGGTATCGGCATCGTCGCGTCACCGCGGCGACATCGGTATTGCCCTGCCGGCGGGGCGGGACATTTGCCGGCGGCACCGACCAGAGGCCGGAAACCCTTTTCAATTCAATTTCTTGTCAGTTCATGCTCAAAAGCCGGTACTCACGGCACCGGCTTTTAAACTTGACTGGCCATCTGGTGCGGCGCGTCGCCGCACCAGATGACAGGCACTATGATAACAAGCGAAGCGCCACGATTTAAGTACCATTTGTACGCAACTTAAGTGGTATCCGCTTTTTATGCATAAAAGCCCCTTGTTTTTACGTGGCATCTGCCAGGAGCATCTCACGAATCTTGCCAATCGCCCGCGTCGGGTTGAGCCCTTTCGGGCACACCGCCACGCAATTCATGATGCCGCGGCAGCGGAACACGGAAAACGGATCTTCCAGATCGGTCAAGCGCTCGCTGGTCGCCGTATCCCGCGAATCCGCGAGGAAGCGATACGACTGCAGCAGGCCTGCCGGGCCGACGAACTTGTCCGGGTTCCACCAGAAAGACGGGCACGAGGTTGAACAGCAAGCGCACAGGATGCACTCATACAGGCCGTCCAGCTTGTCGCGCTCTTCCGGCGACTGCAGGCGCTCGATCGCCGGTACGGGGGTATCGTTCTGCAGATACGGCTGGATACGCTCGTACTGCTTATAGAACAGCCCCATATCGACGACCATATCGCGAATGACCGGCAGGCCGGGCAGCGGACGCAAGGTCAGCTTGTTGCCTT
Source organism: Vreelandella subterranea (assembly GCF_900111305.1). Taxonomy (GTDB): domain Bacteria; phylum Pseudomonadota; class Gammaproteobacteria; order Pseudomonadales; family Halomonadaceae; genus Vreelandella; species Vreelandella subterranea. The sequence goes on along the minus strand of NZ_FOGS01000007.1, from coordinate 36,122 downwards.
TCACGACTTCCGACAACGGTGTAATACAGGCCAGGCCATTCTTGCCGTTCATGTTCATGCCGTCCGAGCCGCAGACGCCTTCGCGGCAGCTACGGCGAAAGGCCAGACCGCTGTCTTGCTCCTTCATCATATGAAGAACATCCAGCACCATTACATCCCGGCCCTTGGTATCGACCTGAAACTCCTGCATGTAGGGTGCGGAGTCGGTTTCCGGGTTATAGCGGTATATGGATACCTGAAGATTGGACATGGTGACTCCCTCTCGTTGCAGAGATTAGTAGGTACGAACCTTGGGCTCGAACGTGTCAACGGTTTTCGGCTTGAAGTTGACGTCGCGCTTCTTCAGTTCTTTGGACATCGGGAAATAGAGCGAGTGCTTCAGCCAGTTGACATCATCACGGTCAGGGTAGTCGTAGCGCGAGTGCGCACCACGGCTTTCTTTACGCTCAAGGGCCGCGATCGCCGTCGCTTCGGCCACTTCCATCAGGTTATCGAGTTCCAGGGCTTCCACGCGTGCAGTGTTGAACGCATTGGATTTGTCCGGCAGGTGGGCGTTCGCAATACGGCTGCGAAGTTCTTCCAGCTTCTTGACGCCTTCCTGCATGTTTTTCTCTTCGCGGAAAACACCGAAGGACGTCTGCATGATGTCTTGAAGCTCTGCCTTCAGCGCCGGGATGCTTTCGCCACCCTCGGACTCGTTCCAGCGGGTGATGCGCTTCATGGCAAACTCGACGTCCGACTCGGACGCGTCAAGATACTCGATACCTTCGTTCAGCGCGCCTTCGATAAACATGCCCGCGGCACGACCGAAGACCACCAGGTCGAGCAGTGAGTTACCACCCAGACGGTTGGCCCCGTGAACCGATACGCACGCCGCTTCACCGCAGGCGTACAGGCCGTTCACGATATGGTCTTTGCCGCTTTCGTCCTGAGTGATCGCCTGGCCATGAATGTTGGTCGGAATACCGCCCATCATGTAGTGGCAGGTCGGCACGACCGGAATCGGGTCTTTCGCAGGATCGACGTGGGCAAACGTCTTGGACAGTTCGACGATGCCCGGCAGGCGTTTGCCAAGGACTTCTTCACCCAGGTGATCAAGCTTCAGGAAGACGTGATCGCCGTTCTCGCCGCAGCCACGACCTTCCAGAATTTCCATGACCATGGAACGCGCCACAACGTCGCGGCCCGCCAAATCTTTGGCATTTGGCGCGTAACGCTCCATGAAGCGCTCGCCGTCCTTGTTGATCAGGTAACCGCCTTCACCACGGCAACCTTCGGTGACCAGCGTACCCGCGCCGTAAATACCGGTGGGGTGGAACTGCCACATTTCCATGTCCTGCATCGGGAAGCCGGCGCGCAGCGCCATCCCGATACCGTCGCCGGTGTTGATCAGGGCGTTGGTGGTGGAGGCGTAGATACGCCCTGCACCGCCGGTCGCCAGCACCGTGGCTTTCGATTTGACGTGCACTACTTCGCCGGTCTCGATACACATGGCGATACAGCCCACCACATCGCCCTCGGCATTCTTGACCAGATCCACTGCATACCATTCGTTCAAGAACGTCGTGTTGTTCTTGAGGTTGTTCTGGTACAGCGTGTGCAACAGCGCGTGGCCGGTACGGTCGGCCGCGGCACAGGTACGAGCCGCCTGGCCACCTTCACCGAAGTTTTTCGACTGCCCGCCGAAGGGACGTTGATAGATGCGGCCATTATCGAAGCGCGAGAACGGCAGGCCCATGTGTTCAAGCTCGAAGACCGCTTTCGGGCCCTCAGAACACATGTACTCCGAGGCATCCTGATCAGCGATATAGTCACCGCCCTTGACGGTGTCATACATGTGCCAGCGCCAATCGTCATCCGGGTCGGAAGACGCGATGGCACAGGTAATCCCGCCCTGGGCAGAAACAGTGTGGGAACGCGTTGGGAACACTTTCGACAATACGGCTGTCTTCTTCCCGGATTTCGCAAGCTCTAGAGCAGCGCGCAGGCCAGAGCCACCGCCACCGATGATAATGGCGTCAAAGGTCAGGCTACGTAGGTTAGACATGTATCAAGCTCCCCACAGAATTTGAATGCCCCACACCAGGTACACAAAGATGGCCAGAATGATGAGAGACTGGGCACCTACGCGGACGAAGGTGGATTTGAGATAGTCGGTCGTCACGGTCCACAGGCCTATCCAGGCGTGCGCTGCTACCGAGATAAAGGCCAGCAGGGAAAAAATCCGCATCCAGGTCTGATCGAACAGCGCGGTCCAGGCGTAGTAATCCAGGTTGGGATTAAGCAGCAGGTAAGCCACCATGAACACGGTGTAAATGGCCAGCACTACCGCTGAAAAACGCTGCATCAGCCAGTCGGACAGGCCGCTACGGCCGAAACTTGTGATGTTGGTTACCATACCCAGACTCCTGCCAGAATAATCAGAATCGCGCTTACCACTACAGTGATCTGCGCTTTTTTCACACCTCCCTCGAGCGTGACACCAATGTTGGCATCCATCAGCAGGTGTTTAATGCCTGCGACGAAATGGAACGCCAGCGCTGACAGCAGGCCCCAAGCCACAAACTTGGCGAAAAAGTTATTGGCCAGGGCACTGCTCACAGCATCAAAGCCTGCCGGTGAAGACAGTGATTCACCAAGTGCCCAGAAAGCGAAAATGAGGCCAACAAAAAGGATGACACCGGTGATGCGGTGCGCAATCGACGTCAATGCCGGCAGGGGAAAGTGTATCGTCGTCAGGTCTAAATTTACGGGTCGTTTGCTATTCACGGCTTATACACACTCTTATTGGCCCGCTCTGCGACAGGTCGGGCATAGCCCGAGCGGGCAGTGATTACTGGAAGGGGCTCGGCCGTTGCCAAGTCTGGCACGACCACCAGCCTACCGGTCGTGCGCCAGAGATTATAAGAAGCTTAGCCCCCGCTGACAAACCGAACTAAGGCTTTACTCGACCATTGTGCAAGAAAAAACTCCGCATTGTGAGTCGATTTTGCATCGCAGCATCGCTATAGTGTCGGTAAGCAAGCTCGTTCGTAAGCAGGTTAACGTATTATCCCTGTGATAGCATTTTCCGCTTATTAGCGACACATCAACCATGAACAAATGTTAACCAGCACGACCTACACTGTACAAGCATACCTAGCGATAGGGCTAATTGACAAAATGACGCACGCTTCTATAGTGGGCAGGCCTTTTCGCCGGCGCGGTATGCGCAGCACCGACTTTACGTCCCAACCCGAACTCGAAAGGAGGCCAGCATGGCTGACAGGAAAGCAACATTGACGGTAGACGGTCTAGACAAAACGATCGAACTACCAATGTACTCCGGCTCACTTGGCCCAGACGTTATCGACGTCCGGGGCTTGGTCGCCGAGGGCCTGTTCACCTACGACCCCGGCTTCATGGCCACCTCTTCCTGCCAGTCAGCCATTACCTATATCGATGGCGGCAAGGGCGTCCTGCTGCACCGCGGCTACCCCATTGACCAACTGGCGAAAGAGTCCAATTTCGTTGAGATGTGCTACACCCTGCTGTTCGGTGACCTACCTGACGACAAGCAGTATGCCGATTTCGAGTCGCGCATTCGTAACCACACCATGGTCCACGATCAGATCAACAACTTCTTCAAAGGGTTTCGCCGCGACGCGCACCCGATGTCGATCCTGTGCGGCGTTGTCGGCGGTCTAGCGGCCTTCTACCACGACCACATGGACATCACCAAAGAAGAAGATCGCGAGATAAGCGCTATTCGCTTGATCGCCAAGATGCCGACGATCGCCGCGATGTCGTACAAGTACAACATCGGCCAGCCTTTCAACTATCCACGCAATGAGCTGAGCTATGCAGAGAACTTCCTCTACATGATGTTCAGCAATCCGTGCGAAGAGTACAAAATCAACCCGGTGTACGCCAAAGCCATGGACCGCATCTTCATGCTGCATGCGGATCACGAGCAAAACGCGTCCACCTCGACTGTTCGCCTGGCGGGCTCAACCGGCGCCAACCCCTTCGCTTGCATCAGTGCCGGTATTGCGGCCCTATGGGGACCGGCGCACGGCGGCGCCAACGAAGCTGTACTGGCGATGCTCGACGAAATCGGCGACGAGTCTGAAGAAAATATCCAGCGCTTTGTTGATAAAGCCAAGGATAAAGACGACCCGTTCAAGCTGATGGGCTTCGGTCACCGTGTTTATCGCAACTTCGACCCGCGCGCCAAGGTGATGAAAGAGACCTGCGACGAAGTGCTGGCCGAGCTCGGCCTGGCCGACGACCCGCAGTTGAAAATCGCCAAGCGTCTGGAGCAGATTGCCCTTGAAGATGAGTACTTCATTGAGCGCAAACTGTATCCGAACGTCGATTTCTATTCAGGCATTATCCTGAAAGCCATGGGCATTCCGAGAAACATGTTCACGGTGATCTTTGCGGTATCCCGCACCATCGGCTGGATTTCGCATTGGCACGAGATGCTCAGCGAAAGCTACAAGATCGGTCGTCCCCGCCAGCTTTACATTGGCCACGACCAGCGCGACTACCCCAAAAAATAAACCGCGCTACTCATGATGAAACGCACATGCAAAGGCCGCCCCAGGGTGGCCTTTTGCATTTCCGCCATCCCTCATTCACAACACACCAACAATCAGGTGATTTATGGCTACGATCCAGACAGTTGCATTTATCGGTCTAGGCGTTATGGGCTATCCCATGGCAGGGCATCTTGCCCAACAAGGTCTCACCACACGCGTGTACAACCGCACCAGCAGCAAAGCTGACGCCTGGGTAAGCGAATACGGCGGCAGTGCCCACGCCACGCCCCGCGAAGCCGCTGAAGGCGCTGACCTTGTCCTGGTGTGCGTTGGCAACGATGACGATGTAAGGCAAGTGACAACCGGGGAAAATGGCGTGCTCCATGGCATGACGAGCGGCAGCTTTCTGGTGGATCACACCACTGCATCGGCGGATCTCGCCCTGGAGCTTGATGCCGCCTGTCGTCAGCAGGGCATCGCCTTTCTCGACGCCCCCGTTTCAGGCGGCCAGCAAGGCGCAGAAAATGGTGCGCTGACCATCATGTGTGGCGGCCAACAAGCACACTTCGATACCGTAGAACCCGTTCTTGATCACTACGCCCGCGCCGTAACGCTAATAGGCAATGCCAGCAGCGGGCAACTGACCAAGATGGTCAACCAGATCTGTATTGCGGGGCTGGTCCAGGGCCTGGCAGAGGGGTTGCATTTTGCCGAGCAGGCCGGGCTTGACCAGCAACAGGTCATCGACGTGGTATCCAAAGGCGCCGCAGGTTCATGGCAAATGGAAAATCGCCACAAAACGATGATTGCCGATGAGTATCAACATGGCTTTGCGGTGGACTGGATGCGCAAGGACCTTGCTATTTGTCTAGCCCAGGCACGCCACTTTGACGCCACCTTGCCGGTGACCGCCCTGGTGGACCAATTTTATGCCGATGTACAGCGACTCGGCGGCGGCCGCTGGGACACCTCATCACTGCTAAAACGTCTGCGCAAAGCACAATAGAAGCTTGACTTTTCACCCCGCTAGTAACCCCAACAGGGTTTTCCACACTATCTGTGGATAACCCTGTTCACAACCACTAGAAAACGTCCCACAATCGCCATGATCAGCGGGCAGGCCTTAAATTGGTCATTTTTTGACCTTACGCAAGTTACTGTTTTTAAACAGATAATAATAAAACAATGATTTAGCGCACAGGCATGACAGGGTTGTGCACAACCTGTCTGAGAAAAACGCAAAAGTGGACAAGTCAAGTACAAAATCCTCTGAATCAGCGGATTTTCAGCACATAATGAGGGTTGTAAAACAGCGAGGCATAGTCATGGGTAAGCACATGTAGTGGCCTACATAACACTGCCGAAAAGAAAGGAATAATGCAGAATGCATGGTGGCGTCCCATAGGGGGTTCGAACCCCTGTTACCGCCGTGAAAGGGCGGTGTCCTGGACCACTAGACGAATGGGACGTTTCAAGCACGCTTCGCGTATGACGAGGCCAAGATTGGTGGAGCCTAGCGGGATCGAACCGCTGACCTCAACACTGCCAGTGTTGCGCTCTCCCAGCTGAGCTAAGGCCCCACGTGTCGCGAAGACGGGCGTATATTACTGATTACGCTCGCCTTCGTCAACCAGGAAAATGCCAAAATATTATGGCTATAATGGGGTGCGGTTTTTATAGATCGCGAAACTCTTTCTCAAGACGCTTGGCCTGCTTCTTGGAAACACCGCCTAACACCTCGATCGCATGGCGAAGGCGTGCTCGCGTGACGTCCGAGCCCAGAATCGCCATCGCATCCATCACCGAGGTGCTGGTGGCACTACCGGTAATGGCGATGAACACAGGTGCCAGGAAAGCCTTCATTTTCAAATCAAAGTGCCCGGCCAATGCCTTCACTTCCTCAAGAAGTGCCTCTTTGTGCCACGCTGGCACCACTTCAAAACGCCAGACCAGGAATTGCAGCAGCTTCACCAACTCGTCTTTTTCCAACTTGACGCTGTCGAAGTCCTGCTCTTTCAGCTCGGGCAACCCGGAAAAGAAGTGACCCGCCAACGGCGTTGCCTGGGCAAGGGTTTCGATACGGGGGCGAATCTGCGGCAGAATCTGCTTTACATAGTCCTCATTAAAGGCCCACTCACGCAGTGCCATCAGCAGCGCGTCGTCATCAAGGTCTTCGCGAATGTAGACCCCGTTCAACCAGGTCAGCTTTTCCAGGTCGAACACCGGCCCGCCCAACGAGACGCGCTGAACATCAAAGGCCGCCATCATTTCCACAAGGCTGAATTTTTCGCGCTCGTCGGGCATCGACCAGCCCATTCGGCCCAGATAGTTAGTCACCGCCTGAGGGAGGAACCCCATGCGGCGATAGTAATTAATCGACGTCGGATTCTTGCGCTTGGAAAGCTTCGACTTATCTGGATTGCGCAACAGCGGCATGTGGCAAAGCTGCGGCATCTCCCAACCGAAATACTCGTAAAGCAACTGGTGTTTGGGGGCGGAATTGATCCACTCCTCCCCCCGCAACACATGGGTAATGCCCATCAAATGGTCATCTACCACATTGGCCAGGTGATAGGTGGGCATGCCATCCGATTTCAGTAGAATCTGGGCGTCTACCTGCGCCCAGTCCACTTCGATAGTGCCACGCAGCATGTCATCCACCACGCATACACCGTCGCCGGGAACCTTCATGCGCACCACGTAGGGCCAGCCTTCCTGGGCACGCCGTGCAGCCTCGTCTTCATCCAGCGCCAGGTCGGCGGGTTTCAGCGCCAGATGCATACCGGCGGCTTTGCGCGCCTCGCGCAGCTCGTCCAGCTCCTCGCTGGTGCGGTAGCACTTGAACGCGTGCCCGGCGTCCAGCAGTTGCTGGGCATATTGCGCGTAAATATCGCCACGTTCGCTTTGCCGATACGGACCGTGCGGCCCACCCACATCCGGGCCTTCATCCCACTCAAGGCCCAACCAGCGCAGCGAATCAAGAATCATCTGTTCCGATTCTGGCGTGGAGCGCACCCGATCGGTGTCTTCGATACGCAGGATAAACTGGCCGCCGTGCTGACGTGCGAAACATAGATTAAACAGCGCAATATACGCCGTACCGACATGGGGATCTCCCGTCGGCGATGGCGCAATTCGGGTACGTACGGTCATAGGAGCGTCCTTTTGGCAAAAAGCGTGGCGATATTATACGCACCCTGTGCTTAACCAACACCATCGCGTAGGGAACGACTGCCGCCAGAAAGCGTCAGATACGGGGTTAAATAAACGTTGTCTGGAAAAAAATGCGCGTTATTGCACAATCGCTTAGTATGTCGTAGCGCTGATCAGCGGAATCCAGGTCTCATTTTCAGCAGAGACCCTATTTTAACGCCATCGTGTTGATGGACATTTTTAAACGAGCGACGCCGCTCATCGACAGGAAAACGAAATGGAATCGCTAGGCTCACGTATCAAGCAACTGCGACTTCGGGCCAAGCTCAACAAAGCTGCCCTAGCACGTAAAGTTGGCGTATCGGATGTCACTATTTCTTATTGGGAGTCCGGAGCCATCAAGCAAATCGGTCATGAGCGCCTGGTGGCATTGGCCGAATCCCTGGACTGCTCGCTCGCCACATTGCTTGAGGGTGACAGCGCCCCACTCTTGTTGACGCTCAGCCACGAAGGGCCACTACCCTGGGAACAGGTGCAGTCAACGGCGATGACCGTGCCTGATCATTTACCGCTCAAGGCCAACTGGAAAGCTCCCTGCATCATGGTGACACCGGCCCCAGATAGCGACTTTGCACCGGCCAAGCCGGGCGACCTACTCCTGCTGGGCCCCACCCACGTCTTCCACAAGAGCGGCCTGTACCTGGTGGAACAGCACGATAAACGTCATCTTAAACAGCTAAGCAAAGCGACCAGCGACGTTACTATTCAAGCCGTACTGTTGGCGCACTGGCGCTCCGCCTGAAGGGCATTTCATGGTGTCTGGAGTAACTCTGCGTTCCCCCGCGACTGTCTGGGCTGACTGCCGACCATAAAGCGAGTGGTGTAAGTGGCAATCTGGCCCAGGCCATGGCGGGATTGAGTGACCAGCTCTCCCGTCAGGTATTCGCCTTTTTCGCCTATGCGCTGCTGCACGGCTCTGGGTTGAACGGTGGCTTCGGACAGCTCCACGGTGACACTATAGCCACCGTCCGGCAGGCCACTGCCGGGACCAAACGGCCCTGCGGAAAACTGCCCTTGCTCAATTTCGACCCGTTCACGCCAGCGCACGCGGCTCAGTTCGCGCTCGACAATCACCTGCACCTGAGCGCCATTGGGCAGATTGGTCTCGCCTTCGATCTGCATTTGGCGATCCGAGCCGATCGACGCCGATACAAGAACTCGAACATCCAACGGCTCTACTTCCTCGGCCGGTTCGTTCTGCGCCTGGGCTTCGCGACTCGCTTCTTCTTGAGCAATCGCTTCTGCCGTCTCGCGGGCCTGCTCGTCCGCGGCCTGCTCATCCTCGCCGCCACAGCCCACAAGCAGCGTCATGCTGACTAACATGATACCAACCAACATGAACCTGAAACCTGTTTTCATCTGATGCATAACTGCTCCTCGGCCACCATAGCCGCCAGCTTATCATTCCCCTGCCACATACACAGAGAAATAAGCCACTGATCGAAGAAAGGATTATCAGGTGCCATGGTGAGATCAGAAAACGCCACTATGGATGCTAATGCACCAGATGATAAGAATGGTTCTGGGTTAGTAGCCCCTGGTCCGGTTGAAAGCTTAGGTTGTCGGCCTGTTCTTGGCTTTGGTTACGTATGGTTATCGCCCGCAGGGCGATTTAATTGCTTCCGCTTAGCAGCACCCCATGAAACCCCCAAAGTGATGGACACCGGTAATAGCACCAATAAGCCAGCAATAACACCCGCAAAGCCCCATGTCTCGCCATCTGGGTCGGTCACCCCCAAAAAGCTACCAACTATCAAGGATCCCCCGGCAAAGGTCAGTGGCGAAAATGAAGCTGAAGCAAAGTGACGCCACCACATGGGACGCCCGTTAATCCTCATGGACTTAACAAGCAACACCCAGCAGATAACCATAACGGCTAAACCAGCCAATATAGCGACAAATTCCATTCCCTTCTCCCCGTCGTTATCAAGCGATCGCTTGCTTCACTCAACAAAAAGCCTAACCCATAGCCGGACCTAAACACCATTCTTCCCAAGTCGATTTATCTCCACGCCGATAAACGCTCTTCAGGGCTGGACAACGACAGAAGCGATGTTAGCCGCGCTGAGTGGCGATTTATGCTCTGGGCTGAATGGCCTTTTTTGCGTACAATCTTACACCCATTATCTCCGATTCTATGCGTCCACTACGGTGCATCGCTTCCACCTGTTTCAGGGCGTGTCTTTATACCGCATACCAAGTATGCAAGTGATTGATATGACGAACGTTAACCCAGCAGACGCGGCACGCCGGTTTTCGGTTGCGCCCATGATGGATTGGAACTAAAGCCCATGGTTATGGGCTTCAATAAGTTCATGTAGCAAAAATGTTGCAGATAAAAATTCACTTTCCCCTAATTCGACGCTCTAGCGCTACAACAACGCCTGGGAAAAGCCTTCCATTTTGATCGTTGTAATAATCTAAGCAGTCATAAGGAAAGTAGTATGCATAAGCCATGGGCTTACCTCGCACACGCTCAAAACCACCGGTTTTTTCCAGCCATGTTTCAACTTTTTCTCGAACCTTAGCACGATCAACTTCTCCTTCCTCATTGACTTCGTTCAGAGGTATGTAAGGAACAATGAAAGTTACGGCCATTCGCCAATCTGCTTCATTACTGTGTAAAGAGCCTGCATCTTTCCAAGCCGCCTCTAGCCCAGCTTTCACATTCACTTCACCGGGGCTTCGATCTCCAATAGATTGCCAGACTTGTTTTGCTTCTATAGCGTATGAAATATCAGAGTTCGTAACGTACATGTCGCAACGACCATAGCGAGAATCACCACCATCTTTGTTCTCCTCAATTAATCCCCGCTTATTCGTGGCGAATTCCTCTATTGCAACCCATTGATCTTCACTATGAGGTATTCGCCATGCGGCCCCGGCCAGAATGCTTATGGAAGCTCGCTCATTGTGCCACCAGCAGTTTTCGCTTAGCTCAAATTTCTTATGCAGCTCACAGTAATGCTTCACGGTCGAAATCCAAGAATTCAGCAATGGCTCGAGGCTTGCGTACTCACTAGGAACGATGCTATCGGCAATATCCTTCACTCTGTTTCCTCTTAAAAAATGATTGCAGAATGCTACACATCATTTGGTTTGAATTCACTTTTGCTCACAGATGCACACATGACGCGTGTGCGTGCGCATCATGCGTGAAGGGTACGTCAGAATGTTTGGGGGTCTCGGAAAAAGGTAATAAAGGTAACCAAACTCAAAAATGTGTCGTAAGCTTTTGAAATTAATGAAGTTAAAACAGTCGTTCAAAAGGTAATAAAAAGGTGATCAATAGGTAACCACATTACCTTTTTATAAGGTGAAATGATCAATTATTAAAACCATTTATTATCAACAACTTATGTAAATATTACCTTTTGCATCACCTTTTATTACCTTTTAGAGGTAATCTAAATATCTTTTAAAATCATTTATTTACGTAAGAAAAACAGCCAAATCACCTAGATTACCTTTTTCCGACGACCCCCATACTCCTGAGAGCACCTCAGCCTGCCTGAGTCACTACCATCCCGCTTTGTTAAGAAATTCGCAGGATTCCGCATGAGAACGAGCGCTCGCAATCAGGTCGTGAACCCTAGTTACGGCGCAGCTTTGCGACATGTGCATGGGTGCATAAAAACAGACAGGTTTAGCGCGCAGGCGGGGCGGGGAGTCGATCGCGCGCCAGGGGGCGCGGGTGGCGTGATTGACAGCCGGGGGCGGTGCCGCTAAGGTCCTTGGTACTAGAACTTATACGCGGTATCCGCACCCGATAGCTTTGCGGTTTTTTTGTGCCTGAAAGACGGCGCTTCCTGCCATACACAGGTTTATGGCCGGGTCGAGAGGCGTAATAAAATACCGCATTGCGGGAATATGCCCGGAGCTTCGTATAAGGCTCTAGTTGAGACCCGGCTTCCAGCTACTAACTGGAACAGCTGCACACTAAAACTTATACGGAGGCCATTACATGGCTGCTCACATCATTCCTTTCCAGTTCGATACCCAAGAAATTCGCACGCTGTTGATTGACGAACAGCCGTGGTTTTTTGCCATGGATGTATGCGCTGCGCTGGATCTGCGCGACACCAACAAAGCGCTGATCGGGTTGGATGACGACGAGAAATGCAAACACGAACAGTATTCGGGTTCGGGAAGAAAACCCATACTTATCAATGAGTCTGGCCTCTACTCACTGATACTACGCAGCCGTAAAACCGAAGCACGCCGGTTCAAGAAGTGGGTGACCGCCGAGGTGCTGCCCGCTATCCGCAAGTATGGCTACTACGATATTTCTTCGACCACTATCGGTACCGATGGCCTGCATATCCTGCATGAGTTGATTGGCAAAAAGCTCAAGCGGTTGCCGAGCGCTCAGCAGCGCCAAGCGCGTTCCCAGCTATGGGGATTGGTACACACTCGCTTCAACGTGCCCAGAGCCGAACTGATCCCTGCCGATGAGCTAAACAACGCCTGCAACTTTATTGCCGCCTGTGCTCCCCTTCCCGCCATCACCACCACCAGCCCGCTAGACAGCAGCGACTGCACCAACCTGTATGCCCTGTGCCACCATATGCAGGCGTTGCGGCAGCTTGACCGCCAGTATCATCTTTACGAGGCGCTTAGCCAGCTAGGCTCCCCGGCAGGCAAAGCGATGTACAGCCACATGGTAGACGGTGCGGCGATTGCAGGCCGCTACCTTGAGCGCCTACAGCAGCAAGTCCACTAATCGATTGTTAGCAAAGGAGAAACCCATGAACGATATGATGATTCCGGTGTTTCAATCGGAGGAAGCGCTGCTGTGCAACGCCCGTGACCTGCATGAGTTTTTGGAAGTGGGCAGGGCCTTTTCCTCTTGGATATTAGACCGCATTCGTCAATACGGATTCGAGGAAGGCGAGGACTACATAACTGTACAAAATTTGAGCTCACCGGATTTGGTGAGCTCAAAAGCACGCCCCCAGAAGATGATCGACTACCACCTGACGATTGGAATGGCCAAAGAACTGGCGATGATTGAAAACAATGCCATGGGCCGCAAGGTGCGGCGCTACTTTATCCAGCGTGAGCGCCAAGCCGTGGCGCTGTTAAAGCAGCAGGCGACCGAGGTGCAGCCGCTGGAACAGGTGCGTAAGCGCATCAAGGACACACCGAAGTTCCGCTACCTGCTCATTTTGCAGGAGCAGAGCCGCACCCTAGCGCGGGAACTTGCCAAGAACGAAGATCCACGGGAGCGGTTCAACCTGCATTGCGCCCTGCGGCAGGTGAATGATGCGATTGGTCTACCCACCGAACCATTAGAGGTGTGGAACGCCACCCACCTGCCCCCGTCACCGCCACAGATTGCTTCCACCTAACGCAAGCGCTGCCCAATTGGGCGGCGTTTTGGTTGGATGTATGGTTAACGAATAGGGCCAGCGGTTGGCTCGCTGGCAGAAGCCAACGAATACTCCTTAAACCGAATCACCTCCTCCCCCAGCAAATCATTAATCTCGCTGAACACCGCCTGCACCGGCTCTAATTCATTTGTAACGAACACCTTGGCGGCTTTCTCCACGTCGCCGAAGCCGCCGGTGTTGTTGGGGATAATGCCCATTAGCTGCGGGGGGATGCGGTGGCCGGCGAGCTGGTCGTCGCGGGTGATGTTCTTGATCGCGGCGAAATCGTCCTTGGCGGCCACCTCGCTGATCGGGATGATCTGGATGCCGTCTTTCTTGCCGTTGGGGCTGTACAGGAACAGGTTGCGGAAATTGCCCACGCCCTTCGATTCCTTCAGTGCCGAGCGCATGGCGTCGATGTCTTCCTGGTTATGCGCCGCATCGGAGACGTACATCACGAACCCGGCGTGGGAGCCGTTGAGGTAATACTTGCGCCGGAACAGCGTGGCGTTTTCGTTCAGGTAGATCGACTGCAGCGCGCCCAGGTAATCCGGCACGCCATAAACCTCCTGGTTAATATCCGGTTCCAGCAGGTGAATGATGCTGCCCTCGTTGAACTCGCTGCGCTCCTCCCAATTGGGTACCCAGAAATAGCGGCTGAGATCCGCACCACGGCGCACGTACTTGGCCCGCGCTGGCTTCAATGCCAACAACCTGCCCAGGCGCCCGAAGATCCGCTCCAGGTAGCAGTTGCCAAACACAAAGTAATCGGTGGCCAGCGCGCTGAACGCCTGGCGGCTGAGCAGTGGATGAGGAATAAACGAACGCACCAGTATATTGCGCTTCACCTGAATGGCCGAGCCATGGTGGGCCGTAGCACGGTAGGTCTGAGCCAGCGCAGGAAAGTCCACCGGTGGCTCGTACCACTCGTTGCCCAGCATCCAGCATCCGGTATAGAAAAAGTCATAGCCATCAATCACCGGCGTGGGCTCGCCAAAGCTGAACGCCTCCGCCTTGGCGGGCGCTGCTGGCTCCCCCGCTTCATTCACATCATAAGCGGGTACACGAATCCGGGGCTTTTCCGCCAGCGAATCGCTCATTCAAACATCTCCATTAGGGAACGGCCCGTGCCGTGGTCGACCGGGCCATCGAGTGGCTCATTGTGTAGGGCATGCATCGTCGCCCACGCGAGATCCGCGTGGCCGGTTTGGTTATTGCGACCGGCGGTGTAGGTCATCTGGCGTCCGGAGGCAGTCAGCTCCCGGCGGATCGCCATGAACGACTGGGCGAGATCCGTCCAGCCCGCATCAAATTCCAGCCGCCCCTTGTTGATGATCTGCTGCGCCTGCATCACCAGGCGCGCTTTCATCTCGGGGGTGTAGCGGTACCGGGTCACGGTGGGGAAGAACTTCGCCACCAGTTGGGCCACCGCCTCGCCAAGGCCGGAGGTATCGATACCGATAAAGGTCGCGTTGTAGCGGCGGGTCACGCTGCGGATAAATTCCGCCTGGGCCTCATAGTCGCGGCCCTTCAGGCGGTGGCGTTCCAGGATGCGGTGCTTGCCATCCATGGACTTGGGCGGCGCAACCACGACCAGGCCTGCCCCATCGCCGTCTTCGCCATCCCCCGCCGGGTCGTAGCCGATCCACACCGGGTGATCGCCGTAAGGGCGCGGGGCGAACGGCTTCAAATCCCGCCAGGCATCCCAGCTATCCACCATGCAGCGTTGCATCATCGCCAGCGGGAAGGCACTTTGCGTGTCGTCTACGAACTCGCACATCAGCAAGTTCTTAAAGGCATCGGGGCTATATTTGCGGCGGAGCTTGTCTATATCGAGCAGGATGTCACCGCCGCGAGCCACTGCATCTTCGACCGTTACGATCTGCCGCCAGTGGTCATCCTCACAGCGTCGACCTCCCGACAAGGCGCTGTGAGACACATCTATTTTGATGTGGTCAGCTTTGGGTCGCCCCTCGTTGAAGTGGCTGCCTGTCCAGAACGGATAGGCTTCGTGGGTGACCGAGGATGGCGTAGAGAAATAGGTCTCTCGCCACTGCTTCTGCATCGCCATCCCCGACGTCACTTGCTGGAACTGTTCGAAGCCGTGAATCCAGAAATACTCATCCAGGTAGGTATCGCCGTGGTAGCCCTGCGCCGTCTTGGCATTGGTGCCCAAAAAGTGCAGCTCGGCGCCGTTAGCGAGAATGATGGGGTCGCCCTTCAGCTCCACGCCGGTGGTTTCAAACACGAAGCGCACGATGTAATTTCTGAAGATATGCGCCTGGGCTTTACTCGCTGACATAAATATCTTGTTTCGCCCCGTCTCAAGGGCGTCAGCAATCGCCTCCCGGGCGAAGTACCAGGTCGCGCCAATCTGGCGACTCTTGAGAATATTGCGGATTGCTTCGGTTTCTTTTGCCCGGTACCAATCACGCTGGTAGTCGAGCAGCGAGGCCTCGAAGGCCTCGACGATCTGAATCACGCCCTCGTCACCCACATCGTTACGCTTGGGCTTGCGTTTCTCGCCAGCATTGCGACGCTCAATATTGGGATTAAGGTCGGCTTCCTTCCCGCTGCCCTGGTACTTGTGCACCCGCGCTAACCGCTCGATCTGGCGGCCCAGCAGGTCGATTTCCTTGAAGTCCTTGCCTTCCTTTTGATCCTTCCAGATCAACTGCACCAGGCGCGCCTCCAACGCGCCCTCTACCCGCTGGGTCGGCGTCGCGTCGTCCCAGGCATCTCGCTTTTTCCAGCTATCAATGGTCGCACGGGGGATGTCCAGAAATTCGGCAATCCGCGCAATGCGCCACCCCATCCAATAAAGATGGCGGGCGGATAGGCGGTAGTGATCGTCGTCGATATGCGCTTGAGGTGTCATGCCCGCCAGCGTACCCGCGCAGACGAAGCGGAGATTGCCCGCCTCGGTGTAAGTAGCGCGACTGACACCCGCCGCCCGTTGAGCCAAATCGCGTACACGCGGAACCTGACCCCAGCCGAAACGCCCCTAACTCAACCGAGGCCCGCCCATGCCCTGGCATCGCATTGCAAAAGAAGGCGCCACCACCGATGGCCGCACCATCAGCGCCGAATGGCTCACCCAAATGGCCACCAACTTCGATCCCGCCAAATACGGCTGCCGGGTCAACCTGGAACACATGAAAGGCATGCTGCCGGACGGCCCCTTCAAGGCCTACGGCGATGTCACCGCGCTGAAAACCGAAGCCGACGAGGACGGCAAGCTCGGCCTTTACGCCGAGATCGACCCGACCGATGAGCTCAAGGCCATGGTCGAGAAGCGTCAGAAAATCTACACCTCGATGGAGGTGGATCTCGACTTTGCGGGCACCGGCGAAGCTTACCTGGTGGGTCTGGCCGTCACCGACTCCCCCGCCGCGCTGGGCACTTCGATGCTCAAATTCAGCGCGCAGGAAGGCAAGAACTCCCCGCTGGCGGCCCGCAAGCAACGCCCGGACAACGTCTTTTCCGAAGCGTTGGAAACCGAGCTGGCGTTCACCCCCCAGGACACCGGTCCAAGCCTCGCCGAGCGCGTCAAGGCGCTGTTCAAAAAGCACGACGCCAAAACCGATGCCAGCTTCAGCGCCTTTCGCAGCGAGCTGGAAGACACCCTCGGCCTGTTCGTGGAAAAGCACTCAACCTTGGCTGCCGAGCTGGAAAAGCGCCCCACCCAGGCCGCCTTCAACGAGCTCAAAAGCGCCCACGACACGCTGAAGCAAGACTTCGACGCCCTGTACACCCAGCTCGACAACACCCCCAGCCACACGCCGCGCAAGCCCGCCACCGGCAACGACGGCACCATCGAAACCGACTGCTAAGAGACGCCCAAGCCCATGCGCAACGATACCCGCAAGCACTTCAACAACTTCGCCAGTCAAGTGGCGAAGCTCAACGGCGTCCCGGACGCCACCCAGAAATTCGCCGTCGACCCCACCATCCAGCAGCGGTTGGAAAAGCGCATTCAGGAATCCAGCGACTTCCTCTCGCGCATCAATATGGTCGGCGTGGATGAGCTGAAAGGCGAAAAGCTGGCCCTGGGGGTCACCGGCCCCATCGCCGCCCGCACCAACGTCAACAATCAGGACCGTACCACCCGCGACCTCACCACGCTGGATGCCCAGGGCTACGAGTGCCGAATGACCGAATTCGACACCCACCTGGGCTACGCCAAGCTGGACGCATGGGCGAAGTTCCCCAACTTCCAGGCCATGGTGCGCGATGTCATCGTTCGCCAGCAGGCGCTGGACCGTATGATGATCGGCTTCAACGGCACCTCCGCCGCCAAGCAAACCGACCCCACAGCCAACCCGATGTTGGAAGACGTCAACATCGGTTGGCTTGAGCATTACCGCACCCAATCACCGGCGCGGGTGATGAAGGACGGCAAAACCAGCGGCAAGATCCTGATTGATCCAACGCCCAACGAAACCGAACCCGGTATTGTCGGCGACTTTGCCTCGCTGGATGCGGTGGTCTATGACGTGGTCAACAACCTGATCTCCCCCTGGTTCCGCAACCTACCAGGGCTGGTGGTCATCCTCGGCCGCAACCTCATGGCGGATAAGTACTTCCCGCTGCTGAACCAACTGCCGCCTTCCGAGCAAATGGCCGCCGACATGGTGATCAGCCAGAAGCGTATCGGCGCGCTGCAAGGAGTGGATGTGCCCTTCTTCCCCGACAACGCGCTGATGGTCACCACCCTGGATAACCTCTCGATCTACTGGCAGAACGGTGCCCGCCGCCGCTACGTCACCGAGAACCCCAAGCGCAACCGCGTCGAAAACTACGAATCAAGCAACGATTCATACGTGGTGGAAGACTTCGGCGCGGGCTGCATGGTCGAGAACATCGAGCTTTCAGAAAAAGCCCTCAACGGCTCTTGAATTTAGAGATAGGGGAGACGCAATGACCAGTCCAGCCCGACGCCACTTTGAACGTGTCAGCGCCGCCCAGGCGGCGGCTGATGCAGGCGATGCGCCCATGCAGGGTGAAGCCTATGAGCTCATGCAGGCCGCCCTGCTTGAAGACTACCGGCGCCTGAAAGCCACCCAATCAATGGAGAAAAAGGCCGAGATCAAACGCGAGATCCTGCCCAACTACGCCGACTACGTTACCGGCGTGCTGGAAGCAGGCCAGGGCGCGCAAGACGACGTGCTGATGCGCGTCATGCTCTGGCGTATCGATGCCGGTGACCTCGCCGGAGCCATCGCCATTGCCAAGTACGCCATCAAGCACGGCCTCACCCCGCCGGACCAGTTCGAGCGCGGCACCGCCGCCATCATCGCCGAGGAAGTCGCCGACCAAGCCCTTAAACAGTTGGATGAAGAGGGCGCCGATACCACCGCCCTACTCGTCTACCTGGTCGATGTGGAGGTGCTCACCCGCGATGCGGATATGCACGACCAGATCCGCGCCAAGCTGCACAAAGCGCTTGGCTACGCCTGCCGAGCCACGGGCCAGCTGGAAGAAGCCCAGGTCAACCTGGAACGTGCCCTGTCACTCAATGACCGCATTGGCGTTAAGAAAGACCTGGAACGCCTGGAGCGAGAGCTCAAACAGAACGCCGCCGCGCAGCCCAAGGGCTAGCGGCCAACCGAGTCGACCGCCGACGTCAGGGGGCGCGACGTGAGAGAAACGATTAACCGTATCTCGAAACGCCGCCCACCCCCTTTTTCACCGGCAGCACCTTAAAGAGAGGACTGATGAGCAGCTTTATCTCGGCAGGCACCGCCAACAGCGACACCAGTGACCAGGCGATTGAGAACAACGGCTTCTGGCCAGCCATTCAGCCCAGCGACTTCCGCGAACGCCACCGGCTGGATGGCACCATTACCAGCGCCCGAATTGAAGGCGCGCTGCTCACCGCCGTCGCCATGGTCAACCGGCTGTTACGTCACTGGCAGGCAGAACAGGTCGAGGCGGGTTACCCCACCGTCGACGATATTCCCGTGCCGGTATGGCAAACCCCGGGCGCCTACCTCGGCCTGTACCAGCGCGCCGTTTTCTCCACCGCACACGCCAGTCTGATGGAGCGCTACGCCGACTATGACGCCACCAACAGCGGCCGCGAGCGTGGCGAACAGCTGGCCGACCCGGCCGACGCCTACCGCCGCGATGCCGCCTGGGCGATCAGCGAGATCGAAGGCCGCCCGCACAGCACCGTTGAGCTGATATGAACCGCAATGAGCCCAACACCCTCAGAGCGCGGCAAAACGAAACCCTGGACGCACTTTGCTACCGCGCCTATGGCGTCACCCAAAACATCACCGAGCAGGTGCTGGCCGCCAACCCCGGGCTTGCCGAGCTAGGGCCACAACTGCCCCAGGGCACCGCGGTCAAGCTGCCCGCCATTCCCGCATCGCCCAGCCGCGCCCCGCGGGTGCAGCTCTGGGACTGATGCCGCACCCATCCGCCGCCTACCACTCGCCAGCCTAGAGGCCCGTATGAGCCAACCGTTTGAAGTCACCACCGAAACCGCCAAAGCCGCCCCACCGGCCGTGGTGTCGCTCATGCACGTGGGCGGCATGACACCGGCCGACTGGGTCACCGTGCTTACCCTGCTATACCTAGCGCTGCAAATCGGCCTGCTGATCCCCCGCTATGTATCCCGACTGCGCGAATACTGGGAGAACCGCCGTGGGTCTTAAAACCAAAGTCGGCGTCAGCCTCGCCGCTGGTGCCGTCAGTATCGCCACCGCAGTGGTCTCCTATTACGAAGGCTATGAACCCACCGCCTACCAGGACCCGGTGGGCATCCCCACCGTTTGCTATGGCCACACCGCCACGGCGCGAATGGGCCAAACGCTATCCCGCCACGAGTGTGAGCAGTTACTGCGAGGCGATCTAGGCCATGCCTTCAAGGCGGTAGACAGCCGCGCCAAGGTCGATTTGCCACCGCCCACCCGGGCCGCGCTGGCCTCGTTTGTGTACAACGTCGGCGAAGGCGCGTTTGCCCGCTCCACCCTGCTGCGCAAACTCAACGCCGGGGATCTACGCGGTGCCTGTCGTGAGCTTTCGCGCTGGGTCTACGCCAAGGGCCGCAAGCTCAACGGCCTGGTCAAGCGCCGCGCCACCGAGCGCGAGCTGTGTTTGGCCGGGCTGAAACAACGCGATGCACAGGAGCCAGCGCCATGAACCGACTCATCGCCGCCGTGGTGATCCTGGCCCTGGTCGTCACCGTGACCTGGGCGCTCTGGCAGCGCCTGAACGCCGCCGAGGCCCGCGCCGAGCTCGCCGAGCAGCAGCTGGCGGAATCCCACCAGCGCGAAGCCCAACACCAGGTGGTGATCGATGCACTCTGGGCCAACACCCAACGGCTCAACAGCCAGCGGCGCGACCTGGCCAGGCAACAAGCCGCGCTTGAGCGCACCGCCTCGCACCGCTTAACCACCATCGAGGAACTGCAACGTGACAACGCCACGCTACGCGCTTGGGCCAACACTCGCCTGCCTGATGCTGTTAGCCGGTTGCGCCGCCGCCCCGCCGTCACCGGCGCCGAGGCTTACCATCAATCAGTGCGCGACCCCCAGCCCCTGCAGCCTACCGGCCAGCCAGCCGACGACTAACGGCGAACTGAATCTACAGCTGGAACGCACCGAAGCCGCCTGGGCGCAATGTGCCGCCGAGGTCGACGCCATCATCAATTGCCACGAGGCCGCCGATGAAAAAACTCCATCTGTTACGCGCCCACCTGATTAACGCCGTGCCAGGCCTCGCGCGAGATCCGGACAAGCTGCTCACCTTTGTGGAAGAAGGCAGCATCGAATTTCGTCGTGGCCCCAACCTCACCCACGAATACCAGTTCACCGCCCAACTGGTACTCACCGACTTCGCCGACGACCTCGACACCCTCATGGTACCGCTGCTGCAGTGGCTGGCCGAGTACCAGCCCGACGCCGACCCCAATGAGGCCGTGCGCTTTGAAGCCGAGATCCTCAGCCACAATGCGGTGGATGTCGCCCTGCGCGTTCAACTTACCGAGCGGGTGCTGGCCAAGGTGAACTGCGACACCGGGCATATCCAGGTCGACCACGCCCTGCCGCGCTTTGAGACAACCGGCTGCCCGCCACCACGCTGGCAAATGTACACCCGCGATACCCAGGCAAACGCGGACTACACCCTAGCCGCCGAATGGGGTGCACAGGGCGAGACCGACGATGGCGAATGACCTGCAAGCCCTGGAAGACTGGGTCGGCCCGTTACTCGCCCAGCTAGACGTGAAACAGCGCCGGACACTGGCTCGAAACGTCGCGCGGGATCTTCGCCGCCGCCAGCGCGAACGCATCCGTGCCCAAACCAATCCGGATGGCACGCCCTTCACCCCGCGCAAGGCGCAATCCTTCCGGTCACAACAGGGCAGCATTCGCCGACGCGCCATGTTCAGCAAACTCTCCACCGCCAAATGGCTCAAGGCCACCGCGCGAGGCGACACCGCCGTGGTCGGCTTCTTCGGCAGCGTGGCCCGCCTGGCCAAAACCCACCAGTACGGCCTGCGCGACCGCGTCAGCCGTGATGGCCCGGAAGTGGAATACGCCCAGCGCGAGCTGCTCGGCTTCACCGCGCTGGATCAAGAGCACATTATGGACTGGGTGCTTACCCATCTGGATATACGTTAACCGAGCAAAAAAACGCCCCACCGATTAAAGGCAGGGCGCTGCGATGTCATCCAGGGAAAGCGTGACCGCTAGGTGAGGTCGCTTAGCTCCACGTCCAGCGCGCCCGCAATGCGGGTCAGCACACTCAGCGAGCCGGTCTTTTTACCTGCTTCTATTTCGGAAAGGTAGCCTTGGCTAATACCTGCTTTGGTCGCCAGTTCACCGGCGCGTAAGCCGCGATATTCACGGTATACCTTCACGGGGGCCACGCCTTCCAGCAGCGCATCTACCACCGCCACCGGAAACGACTCCTCACCGCGCGCCACTACCGCATTGGCCGCGTCGATATCGTCCTGGTCTTCCAACCGCGCAAGCAGCGCGTTGTACTCCTGCTCGGGCAGTACCACCAGCCGCTCGCCGGTGGGGGTTTGAATCATTTGAGGTGCGCTCATGCTGCCTCCTGTTAATGGTCTGGAGCGTTATTGGTACACGCCACCACGGGCACCGATGTTAATGATGTCTAACACATCGCCGCTTTCATCGATGATCACCCGCCAATCGCCCACCCGCAGGCGAATATAATTGCTCCCCTTCAACGCCTTCACGTTATTGCGTTGGCTTGCAGGGTCTGACGCGTAGGCCTTGATTTTGCCCTGTATGCGTTGCGCCTCTGGGCGTGGCATCCGCTGCAACACCTTGAGTGCACTTTTCCGGTAAGTGATCGTCTTCATTACACCCATTATAGCTTACAGCGAAAAATTATCGAGCATTTTTAGCTAACAGCTAATATTTTCGCTCACCTAACCGCCTGTCATCAACTCGGTGTCAATAACCCCTCTTACACCCGCCGCCGCTTCGCCTTCACTTCATGCCGCCGCAGGATAGCGGCATGAACATTCCCGAACTGCTCCGCCTGCTCCACAACCTGATCCGCACCGGCACCATCGCCGAAGTGGATCACACCGCTGCCCGCGTGCGCGTCAAAACTGGTGAGCTGCTAACTGACTGGCTGCCATGGATTGAAGGCCGCGCGGGCACCACCCGGGACTGGGACCCGCCCACGAAGGGCGAACAGGTCATCATTTTCTCGCCTGGCGGTGACCCAGCCGCCGGAGTGGTGCTGACAGGCATCTACAGCGATGCCCGGCCAGCCCCCTCAAGCAATCCGGATTTGATTGGCCGTTGGCTGCCGGATGGCACGCATATCGAGTACGACCACGCCAAGAACCGGCTTTTCATCGACTGCGTGGGGCCGATTGAGGTGAAGGCCACCGGCACCGTGACCGTGGATGCGCCCTTGATCAAACACAACCAGGGCACCGGCGTGGTCACCCAGCAGCACATCTGCCATTTCACGGGTAACCCCCATGGCGACGGTAGTTCCACCGTCAAGGCGGGTAAGTAATGGCGCTGAGTAAGAGCCAGCTAAAAGCCCGCATCGTCAGCGAGATGCAAGCCCAGGGGGCCACGGCCAGCGGCAAGCACAGCTGGGTGAACCGCATGGCCGAGGCAATCGCCAATGCGGTGGTGGATGAAGTCCAGGCCAACGCCGATGTGCCCGTTACCGGCGGCAGTTCCTCCGGCACGTACAAGGTGAAATGAGATGCCCGGCATGAACGCTCACACCGGCCGCACGCTGGATACCAACGCCCACCTTCGCCAAAGCGTGACGGATATCCTCACCACGCCGATTGGCTCGCGGGTGATGCGGCGTGATTACGGCTCGCTGCTGCCGGAACTGATCGACCAGCCCCTGGACGGCCCCACGGCCCTGCGCGCCTACTCCGCCACTGTGGTCGCCCTGATGACCTGGGAGCCGCGTCTACGCGTGCAGCAAATCACCCGCCAGGTCTCTACCCAGCGCCCCGGCAGGCTCACCCTCAGCATAACCGCCCGCCGCCGAGACACCGGCGAACGCGTCGCGCTGGAGGTGCCGCTGCGATGAGCAACCCGATTGATCTCTCCCAGCTGCCCGCCCCCACAGTGGTCGAGCCGCTCGACTTTGAAACCATCCTCGCCGAACGCAAGGCGAGGCTGGTGGCGCTTCACCCTGAAGAGGAACGCGAGGCCATCACCGAGCTGCTCACCCTGGAATCCGAGCCCATGGTGAAGATGCTGGAAGAAAACGCCTACCGGGAGCTGCTGCTCCGCCAGCGCGTCAACGAAGCTGCCAAAGCCGTAATGCTCGCCCACGCCAACGACGAAGACCTGGACCATCTGGTCGCCAATTTTGAGGTGGAACGGCTGGTGGTAGATGAAGGCAACCCGGACGCCTCGCCGCCGGTCGCGCCAACGTACGAGAGCAACACCGAGCTGCGCCTGCGCGCCCAGGAAGCCTGGGAAGGCCTCAGCATCGCCGGTCCACGCGGCGCCTACGAATTCCACGCCCGCTCAGCGGATGGCCGCGTGGCCGACGCCCGCGCGCTTTCCCCCGAGCCCTGTGACGCGCTTATCATCATCCTCTCCCGTGAGGGCGATGGCACCGCCAGCCAGGCGCTGCTGGACATCGTCTACGACGCCCTGACCCCTGAAACTATTCGCCCGCTGGGCGACCGCGTCACCGTGCAATCCGCCGAGATCATTGATTACGAGATCGACGCCGAGCTGCAGCTTTACGACGACGCTGACACCGCCCAGGAGCCGATTTTAGACGCCGCCAACGCCCGGCTAACCCGCTTTATCGACGCCCAGCACCGCCAGCGCCGTCGCCTGGGCGTCAGCATCTACCGCGACGCGATCAAGGCCGCCCTACATGTGGAAGGGGTCGAACACGTCAATCTGATCAAGCCCGCCGAGCACCTACTGATCGACCGCACCCAGGCCGCCCGCTGTACCGATAAACGCCTACGCATCGGAGGCCGCGATGACTGATCAACGCCGCCCGCTACTGCCCGCCAACAGCACACCGCTGGAACGCGCCGCCGCCCAGGCGCTGGCCGAGCTCCAGGACGTACCGGTTCCGCTGCGCCAACTTTGGAACCCCAACGACTGCCCCGCCCACCTGCTGCCTTACCTGGCCTGGGCGCTCAGCGTCGACCGCTGGGACCCCAACTGGACAACCGCCACCAAGCGCGGCGTGGTGCGCGCCTCCTGGGCGGTGCACAAGCGCAAAGGCACCATCAGCGCGCTGCGCCGGGTGGTCGAGCCACTGGGCTATTTGCTCGAGGTGGTCGAGTGGTGGGAAACCGAACCGGCTGGCCAACGCGGCACGTTCTCGCTGCGCATCGGCGTACGCGATACCGGCATTACCGATGCCATGTACCAGGAGCTCGAGCGGCTGATCGACGACGCCAAGCCATTAACACGCCACATCACCGGGCTGGATATCACCCTCAGCACCCAGGTGACCAGCCACGTCGGCGTGGCCATGTACGACGGCGACACCCTAGAGGTACTGCCCTGGCAAACCCCGGACCTGCACGTGCAGTGCCTCACCGCGCACGCGCTCACCCCCTTGTTCCACGACACGCTGGATGTGTACCTAAATGATTGACGAAAACTCTACCTTCGGCGGTTTTCTCACCACCATTGGGGAAGCCAAGCAGGCCAACGCCAATGCCCTGAAAAGACCCTGGAAACTCACCCACCTGCTGCTGGGCGATGCCAACGGCAACGACCCGGTACCGGACCCAGACCAAACCGAGCTGGAAAACCAGGTACACCGCGCCGCCATCAACCAGCTCTCTATCGACCCGGACAACCCCGCCATCCTGGTGGTGGAAGTGGTGCTACCGCCCAACATCGGCGGCTGGTGGATCCGCGAGCTGGGCATCGAGGACGAAGATGGCGACTTTGTCGCCGTGGCCAACTGCCCACCCAGCTACAAGCCCCTGCTTGCCCAAGGCTCCGGCCGCAACCAGGTGGTGCGTATGCACCTGATTTTAAGTAATACCGCCAACGTGGAGCTCAAGGTCGACCCCAGTGTAGTGTTAGCCACCAGGGAGTATGTCGATAAGGAAATCGAAGCCCACATCGCCAGCCGCAACCATCCGGACGCCACCACCACGGCTAAAGGCTTTGTGCAGTTTGCCACCAAGCAGGAACACCTGGATGGCCAACGCGATGACCGCGCCGCCAAGCCTTCGGGTGTAAAGGCGATGATCGACAAAGCGGTATTAGCTGGAGCGTATCAATTCGCCGCCTACGACCCTGACCGCACTTACACCACAGGTGAAGTCTGTCGTGGCAGCGATGGCCAGTTTTATGAATTTTACGACCGAGATTTAACAGGCGAAGTGCAGGGCGTAGATCCAGCCGTTAGCGACAATAGACCTCACGTTTGGATGATCTGGGACGGCGTTAAGCCCGGCACGACCATTGTATGGCGTTCTGAAACCATACCTGAAGGTTACGGAGTCAACGATGGCGCCGATAGAGATCGCTCTGATTATCGTCGTGTCTTCGCTGTATTTGGGACGAAATACGGTGAAGGCGATGGAGAAAAAACGTTTGGTTGGCCAGACGATAGAGGCGAGTTTTTTCGAGGTTTGGATTTAGACCGCGGCGTTGACCCTGGGCGTGAGCTTTCTGAGCACCAGGATGACGAATTAAGAAGCCATGACCACGAAATTAAAACAGGCAACAACAGCTATGACGGGACTGGGCTGCCACAAACAGGCTCGAACCACACACTTGTTGATACCAATAGGACTGAATATACAGGCGGTGATGAAACCCGCCCCCGCAACAACGCTGTCATTTATCTGACCAAAATCTGAGGCCGCCATGCGCATTTATGACATCAATCCCAATGATGACACTATCATCAATCCAAAAGGCCGGCCGGCTCCAATTGATCCAATGCGAAGAACACCTCGCATTCCTCAAGGTGCCACCATCAGCAAGCCACCTACCACGAGCGAGCATGAAGCGGCACGCTGGTCTCATGAAAGGTGGGAAGTCGTACCGGATTGGCGGGGTCATGTTTACTGGACTGAAGACGGCCAGCGTCACGAAATAACAGAGCTCGGCATTGAGCCACCCGAAGATGCTCTGAATGAAGCCCCACCCATGCCACTTAGCGATCTCGCGGAACAAAAGCGCCGTGAAATCAATACGGCCCGAGATACTGAGTTGGTCAAAGGCTTGCCCTACGAGATCGCCGGCGAGCAGGACGTGGTGCAAACCCGCCCGCAAGACCAGATCAACCTGCTCGGGCTGCGGGCCAAAGCGGAAGCCGCGCGCGAGGAAGGCATCACCGAACAGGTGATGAAATTCCGCGGGCAGAAAAACGTCACCCGCTACCTTACGCCCAATGATATGTACGCCCTCACCACCGCCGCGCTCGCTCACATCGAGGAAATTTACGACCACAGCTGGGAGCGGAAAGACGCGATTAAGGTCGCACTTGAGGCCGAGGATCGGGATGGGATTGAAGCGGTGGAGTGGAACGGCAACCAACCTTAATAAACAAAGCCCGCCAATTTGGCGGGCTGAGGGCTGCGTATTCAAGTATCAGGCCAAAGACCAAATTAGCAGATACATTGGCCTGTGCTTATTCAACTCCCTGAACTAAGCAGTGCTTCTATAAACAGCGGGTCATCAAACAACTCATCCAGCGTTTCTTCCATCGCCAATTCGATAGGCCTGGCTAGGTTAGATGCTGACATGTACATCACCCCTTTATGCTCAGGGGTTACTGAGATTTCTTTGCTATACAGCACTTCATTATTTTCTGACACTACCTCTAGCTGAAACGTCGAGTCAGCTACCGTTTTGCCCGTAAACAGGGTGTCGATCAAATGCAAATTTGAATACAGTTTAATAATTTCACCCTGAATGGTTAAAGGCGCACTGCTATCGATCCCGAACCCTCTAGCCTTCAGTTCCTGCTCAATAGCAGCCTGCATCTCTTCTTCTACGGGCACTTCACTGTAAATCGACGCCATGGCAAAGCCACCATAGCTGTATTTTTTATGGCTGATACGGCTTTTATCTTCACGCTCGTCAGCCACGACCACATTTACCGGAGCCTCGGAAGCCCCCGCCACAGCGGACACCTCAGTTTGTGGTTCATATGTCAGCTTATGCGACTCCGGTATCGCCGCACAGCCGTGCAGCAGCGCCAATCCCGCGAATACCCCAAGTAGTTTTAGCAATTTCATTCGATTCCCTTACATCCATGCGTTTAGTTTGGTTTTCATGAAGCATGAAAAAACCTAACCATCGAACTATCATTAGTCAATTTATTTTGCCCGTTGCCTTTCAGGATGTTCCTTAGGGTGCAGCGCCAAAACATAAGCAAAGCTGCTTCACTACCGCAAACATCGAGTACTTTAAAGGCATCTACGACCACAGTTGGGGGCGGAAAAAAGCGATTGATGCGACTTTGGAGGATGAGGATCGCGAGGGGATTTTAGCCATCAGTTGGTAACCATCCACTAAGAACTCTAGCCCGCCACCCGGTAGGAACTTTCGTTAAGGAATGGGTGCTAGTTGTCAATATCCTGTGGATGAAAAATACCTCATATGCTTGGATTGATATCCTATTGAGCTATATATAGTATTTGTGTTGTCTAGAACATTTTGTTCAGACACGAAAAAAGCCAAGCATAGCTTGGCTCCTTTGAACCCCATAAGACGCTGCAACGTCTGTAAATATGAGGTGATTCGCACATGTATTACCCTAGCATAATACAGCCTAGGCTCAAGCGATTTTTATCGCGATTCATCGCATGGCCAAATGAGATTTTATGCCGTCCCACGCAACGGGGGCTTATCGATGACAACAGTTAAGCTCCTGATTGAGGTTGCGAACCTGATGAGCCAAGTTCTCGAATTCCTTTTGATGATCTGGCCTCACCTACCCCTCACGACATAACCCTCTAGCCCGCCAACCGGCGGGCTTTTACGTGGTCAATCGACGCGCATAATCGACATACTTAAACAAATCTCGAGCCAATTGGGTCAGTCTATTTCCTTGAATATTAACGGCATTACCAACACCGCTAGCCTGTGGCGTCACTAACCCTGTCCGCGTAAGCCCATTCAAAATAGCGCTGGCGGAAAGATCATTTAGGCCGAGATAATTTCCGAGCGAAGCCTGGAAGCCTTCAAAGCCAGACTCATCCAGGATCTCCTCATCTGTGGTGCCCCACAGACCGTGCTCATGCATGAGCAATATAAGGTTTAACTCAGTCTTGGTAACACCATTCAAAGCACTGATAGCCATTTGCGCAAAGTCAGGACGCTTGTCTGCATCTCCACATCGAATGCCGCCAATCATGGCATCAGCAATATAATCAACAACCTCCACCTCTGAGCAGATCTCAAACGCCCTTCCTACCCTCATATATAGAGCAAACCGGTGATCGCTATTTCGCAGTTCCTCTTCTGTTAATCCGTGGGCTTCTGCTTTACGAAGAAGCTTTTCAAATTTCCATTCCATAAAGCTTCGGTGTACAAGACCTACGCTGCTTTGCATTAACTCTGTACCACTCATTGACTGCTCCCATCGCCTTGAGCGTCATAGTGCGCTGTAAAACAGCTATTTGTCACTTACCACACCCCACGGTGTAAACCGCCCCACTCACACCCAGCACCGCTAACACCCAGCCACCAGACCCCGCACGATACCTGCGTGAATTCACTTTTCTTGTGAACCTGCGCAGGAGCCACCATGGCACTAGATCAATACCACCACGGCGTGCGCGTTGCGGAAGTCAACGACGGCACCCGTACCATCCGCACGGCGTCTACCGCCGTTATTGGCGTGGTGTGCACCGCGTTAGACGCGGACGAAAAAACCTTCCCTCTCAACCGCCCGGCCCTGGTCACTAATGTGGATACCGCCATTGGCAACGCCGGTACCCAGGGCACGCTGAAAGACACTCTCACCGCCATCAGCCAGCAGGCGAAGCCGATTATTGTCGCGGTACGGGTAGCCGAAGGCGAAACCGAGGAAGAAACCACCGCCAATATCATTGGCACCACCAATGAAGAAGGCCGCCGCACCGGGCTGCAGGCGCTGCTCACCGCCAAGCAAACGCTGGGCGTAAGCCCGAAAATAATCGGCGTGCCCTACCTGGATACCAAAGAAGTGGCCAACGCCATGGTCTCGGTGCTCGAGCAGCTGCGCGCCTTTGGTTACATCTACGCCCACGGCTGCGAAACGGTTTCCGAGGTGATTGCCTACCGCGATGAGTTCGGCGCCCGTGAGTTAATGCCGATCTGGCCTCAGTGGGAAGCCTTCGACACCGACGACGCCGAAACCCGCACCCTCAGCCCCGTCGCCGTGGCCCTTGGCCTGCGCGCCAAGCTGGATGAGGACGTCGGCTGGCACAAAACCCTGAGTAACGTCGTGGTCAACGGCGTCACCGGCATCAATAAAGACGTGTTCTGGGATCTGCAAAGCCCCAACACCGATGCGGGCCTGCTAAACGCGGCGGATGTCACCACGCTTATCCAACAAGGCGGCTACCGCTTCTGGGGCTCGCGCACCTGCGCCGGGCCGGAAAGCCTGTTCCCGTTCGAGAACTACACCCGCACCGCGCAGATCCTCGCCGATACCGTCGCCGAGGCCCATCTGTGGGCCGTGGATAAGCCCATGCACCCCTCATTGGCGCGAGACATTATCGAAGGCATCAACGCCAAGTTCAGCGAGCTGAAAAGCCTGGGGCTGATTGTCGATGGCAGCGCCTGGCTCAACGAAACGCTCAATACCCCCGAGTCGCTCAAGGCGGGCAAGCTGCGCATCGATTACGACTACACCCCGGTGCCGCCGCTTGAAGACCTGGGCTTCCTGCAACGCATTACCGATTCCTACCTGGCTGACTTCGCCGAGCGCGTCGCGGCCACTGCATAAAGGTCCCCTGTTATGGCACTCCCCAAAAAGCTCAAAGACCTGAATCTGTTCAGCAACGGCGACAGCTGGCAGGGCATCGTTCAGTCGGTCACCTTGCCCACCCTCACCCGCAAGATCGAAGAATGGCGCGGCGGCGGCATGGACGGCCCCGTGGGTATCGATATGGGCCTGGACGGCCTGCTCACCTGCCAGTGGACCGTGGGCGGCCTGGTGGAAAGCATCTTCGACAACTTCGGCAGCGCCCGCATTGATGCCGACATGCTGCGTATGACCGGCAGCTACGAGCGCGACGACGTGGACGACGCCTCCGCGGTCGAGGTCGTGATGCGCGGCCGCCACACCGAGATCGACATGGGCGACGCCCAGCCCGGCGAAAACACCGAGCACCAGGTCACCAGCACGCTCAGCTATTACAAGCTGATCATCGACGGCACCACCAAGATCGAGATCGACCTGCCCAACGGCGTGTTCAAGGTGAACGGCGAAGACCGCCTCGCCGGCCGCCGCCAGCGCCTGGGTATTTAAGAACCGCCCGCTGCGCTCACTCAACCACCGTTAACCCCAACGCTTAACCAGGAACCACCATGACCAAAGCAGCCGTTACCCAAGCCATCACTTCCACTGTCGCGCTGGATACCCCGCTCACCCGGGGCGAGACCGAGATCGCCGAGCTTCACCTGCGCAAGCCCACCTCCGGCGAGCTACGCGGCGTCTCCCTGGCCGAGGTGCTGCAAATGCAAACCGACGCACTGATCACGCTCATTCCGCGCCTTTCCACTCCATCGCTCACGGCCGCCGAGGTTCGCCAGATGGACCCGGCCGACCTGGTCCAGTGCGGCGGTGAAATCGCCGGTTTTTTGCTCACGAAGCGGGCCAAGGGCGAGAGCGAATAAACCTCCCCGGCCAAGTAGAAGACGCGATGGCGGATCTCGCCATCGTCTTCCACTGGTCGCCGGACGACTGCGCCAACTTCAGCCTGCGGGAGCTAATGGAATGGCGCGAACGGGCGCGCAAGCGCAGCACACCAACCGACAGCGGGGGCCAGCGTGGCGCGCGATCTTAAACTGCAGGTGATCCTTAACGCCGTGGACAAGGCCACGGCACCGCTGAAGAAGATCGACCGCGCCTCCCAGGGCGCTTCCCAGGCGATGCGCGACAACCGCGACCGCCTGAAAAAGCTCCAGGCCACCCAGAAAGACGTCAGCTCCTTTCGTACCCTGAAACGCCAGACCGGTGAGACAGCCACCGCCCTGCGCGACCAGCAGGACCGTATACGCCGTCTCTCCCGGCAGATGCAATCCCACCAGGGCGACACCAGCGCCCTGGCCGCCGAGAAGCGAAAGGCCATCACCCAGGCCCGCAAGCTCACCCGGCGCTACGACGACGAACGCCAAACCCTGCAGCGCCTGCGCACCTCGCTGGAGAATAACGGGGTTAGCACCCACAACCTGACCAGCGACCAACGGCGGCTGGCCAACGAAATGCAGCAGGCCAACCAAACCGTGGAGGAACAGCGACGCAAGCTCACCCGGTTAAGCGAGCAGCAGAAGCGCGCCGCCCAGGCCCGCAAGCGCTACGACCGCGCCATGAGCATGCGCAACAACATGGCCGGTACCGGTGCGGGCATGGCCGCCAGTGGCGGTGCCGCGTTGTATGCCGGGTCCCGCCTGCTCGCCCCGGGGGTGGAATGGGGTGAGCAGATGAGCACCCTGCAGGCGGTGGGCCGCTTTACCGTCGACGACGAGCGCTTCCAGGCCCTACGCCAACAATCCCGGGAGCTGGGTGGCTCGACCGCCTTTAGCGCCTCAGAAGTGGGCGGTGGCCAGGAGTTTCTGCTGCGCGCGGGCATGAGCACCGAGGCTATTCGCGCCTCCATGCGCGACGTGCTGGACCTGGCGCTGGCCAACAACACCGAGCTCGGCCGCGCCGCGGATATTGCCTCCAACATCGCCGGGTCGTTCAAGGTGGATATGGAAGCCGAAGGCTCAATGGCCCGCGTGGCGGATATCCTCTCCGGCACGGCAAGCCGGGCCAACGTCAACCTGGAAATGCTCGGCAACACCATGAAGTACCTGGGCGGCGCCGAGGATCTCAAGCTGACCATGGAACAGGCCGCCGCCATGTCCGGCATTCTCGTTAATATCGGCATCCAGGGCAGCCAGGCCGGTACCACCATGCGCGCCATGATGAACCGCCTGACCGACCCCGCCGCCAAAGGCGCCGCCGCGATTGAAGACATCGGGCTGAAGGTGTCAGACGCCAACGGCAACATGCGCGCCATGCCCGACATCCTGCGTGATATCAGCCAGGCCACCGCCGACATGGGTAATGTCGAACGCAAGGCCATCATGCAGCGGATCTTCGGCACCGAGGCAGGCTCCGGCATGGCGGAACTGGTCAATGCCATGGGCAGCGGCCAGCTGGACGACATCATCAACGCCCTGGGCGACAACATGGGCGAAAACGCCCGCATGGCCAAGACCATGACCGACAACATCGGCGGCGATCTCAAATCGCTCAGCAGCGCCTGGGATGAAGTCGGCATCTCGATCACCGAGACCAACAAAGGCCCGCTGCGGGAGCTGATCCAAAACGTCACCGCCATTACCCGCGGCGTGAGCAGTTGGATCAACGAAAACCCACGGCTGGCCGGTACCCTCGCCAAAGTCGCCGCCGGGCTTGCCGTGTTGGTCACCGCGGGCGGCATGCTAACGCTGATGCTGGCCTCCATTCTCGGCCCCATCGCCATGGTGCGCTATGGCATGGCGTTGATCGGCCCGCAGCTGCTCACCGCGGGGAAGGCCATGATGTGGCTCGGCGGCGTGTTCCGGGCGATCTCCATGTTCTTCCTGACGAACCCCATCGGCATTGCCATTGCCGCCATCGCCGCGGCGGCTTACCTGATCTACCGCTACTGGGAACCCATCAAGGCCTTCTTCCAGGGGCTATGGCAGCAGGTCAAAAGCGCCTTCGCCGACGGCATTGGCGGCGTGTACAAACTGCTGATGAACTGGTCGCCGCTGGGCCTGCTGTACAAGGGCATGACCACCGCCCTCTCGGCGATGGGCGTCGAGATCCCGGAGCAATTCGGCTCCCTGGGCACCGCCATTGTCGACGGCATCATCGGCGGGTTAACCGGCAAACTGGGCGAATTACGTGATCGCATAACAAGCATGGCAGGCAGCGTGCGCAACTGGTTCGCCAACGTGCTGGGAATCAATAGCCCCTCACGGGTCTTTGCCGAGCTGGGTGGCTTTACGGTAGATGGGTTAATCAGCGGCCTTAGCGGCAAGATCGGCGAGCTGCGTGACCGTGTCGTGGGCATAGCGGACAGCGTAAAAGGCTGGTTCGCCGATGTGCTGGATATCAACTCCCCCTCCCGCGTGTTTACCCAGTTGGGCGGCTACACGGTAGACGGCCTGAACAAAGGGCTGGACGCCCAGCGCGACGAACCCGCACGGCGTATTCAGGAGATCGCCAAGCGCGTCACCCGCGCCGGGGCAGGCCTGGCAATCGGCGCCGCTGCCCTACCCGCAGCCGCCATGCCCGCCATCGAGCAGCCAGCGCCCATTCAGTTTGATAACCGCCCGCCGCTGAGCGCGCCAGGCCCCCAGGCAGGTGGCGGCCTCACCATGGGCGATATCAACATCACCGTCACCCCCGCCCAGGGCATGAACGAACAGCAGCTGGCCCAGTACGTCGCCCAGGAAGTGCAGCGCGCCCTGCAAAACGCCCAGCGCGAAGCCCAGGCGCGGCAGCGTTCTTCAATGCGCGATATCGACTAACCGGAGCACTCTCTTGGAGGAAATGTCATGTTAATGGCCCTTGGCATGTTCGTGTTCGAGACCCGCAGCGTGCCGTATCAGGAGCTAAAGCGAATCACCGAATGGCGGCACCCCAGCCAGTCCCGCGTGGGGCAACGGCCCGCCTATCAATACGCAGGCCCAGGAGCGGACACCACCACGCTAACCGGCACCCTACTGCCCGCCTTCACCGGCGGGCGCTTCAGCCTGGATGAGATCCGCGACATGGCCGACCAGGGCAACGCCTGGCCGCTGGTCGAAGGCACCGGCCGCCAGTACGGCCTGTGGGTGGTTACCCGCGTGGAAGAAACCAGCACCTACTTCTTCCGCGACGGCGCCGCCGAAAAAATCGAGTTTAGCCTCACGCTCGAGCACGTGGATGACGAACGCACCGACCTGATCGGCCGCCTCGCCCTGCCCGCCGTGGCCCGCCTGGCCGGGGGCTACGTATGAACGCAGACCAACGCTACCCACGGCCCAGCTACCGCATTACGTTAAACGGCGACGACATCACCCCACGCTTTAACGGGCGGCTGATTAACCTCACCCTGCGCGAGCAGCGCGGGCTGGAAGCCGACCAACTGGACATCACCCTGGCCGACCACGACGGCGAGTTGGCCATCCCCCCACGCGGGGCCGAGCTGGAAGTGGCGTTTGGCTGGCAGGATGAAGGGCTGATCGACAAGGGCCGCTTTACGGTGGATGAGGTGCAGCACAGCGGCACGCCGGACCAGCTCACCATCCGCGCCCGCTCGGCGGACATGCGCGGCCAACTGCCCGGCAAGCGTACCCAAAGCTGGCACGAGCTGACCCTCGGCGAGATCGTCACCACCATCGCCGGGCGCCACGACCTGAAACCGGTGGTGGCCGATGTGCTTTACGGCATTCGCGTTGGCCACATCGACCAAACGGAAGAATCCGACCTTAATTTCCTCACCCGCCTGGGCGAACGCTATGACGCCATCGCCGCCATCAAGGCCGGGCGCATGCTGCTCACCGTAGCAGGTGAAGGGCTCACCGCCAGCGGTCAGGCCATGCCGCCCATCACCCTCACCCGCCGCGACGGCGACCAGCACCGCTACAGCGTGACCGAACGCGACGCCTACAGCGGCGTAAAAGCCTACTGGAACGACACCCGCGGCGCCGAACGCAAAACCGTACTCGCAGGCACCGCGGACAACGCCAAACAACTACGCCCCACCTACGCCACCGAAGACGACGCCCTGACCGCCGCCCGCGCCGAATGGCAACGCATTCAACGTGGCCTGGCAGAATTTGAGCTAACGCTGACCCTGGGCCGGGCCGACATACTGCCGGAAACACCGCTTACCCTCAGCGGCTACAAGCCCCAGATCGACGCCACCGCGTGGCTGGTGACGGAGGTGGAGCACAGCTTGAATGATGGTGGGTTTGGGACATTGATGCGATGTGAGGTTAGGGGTAATCCTGAATTCAAGTAATAAGTGCAGCACCTGCGGTATCCAGGGCACCTGAGTACTCACCCAGGAACACTTGTGCCGGTGTTCGATAACCGAGCCGTTTTCTAGGTCGGTCATTCAGTTTTTTGACGACCCTTCTTAGTTCGGTATCTTTCACTTGCCGGAAGTCAGTCCCTTTGGGGTAGTACTGCCGGATGAGGCCATTCGTATTTTCATTGGTACCACGTTGGCCGGAACAGTAAGGATCGCAGAAGTAAATCGAGGCGGTCACCGCCTTGGCCACTGTCTCGTGGTTGGCGAACTCCGAGCCGTTGTCCAGCGTCACGGTTTTGACCGCGCCACGCCGCGGCGTCAGCAGTC
>NZ_FOGS01000008.1 GCF_900111305.1 Vreelandella subterranea | reverse complement strand
TCCCTATCTGCCGTGGGCGTTGGATGTTTGAGAAGGGCTGCTCCTAGTACGAGAGGACCGGAGTGGACGCACCTCTGGTGTTCCGGTTGTCACGCCAGTGGCATTGCCGGGTAGCTATGTGCGGACGGGATAACCGCTGAAAGCATCTAAGCGGGAAGCCCCCTTCAAGATGAGACATCCCTGAGGCCGAGAGCCTCCTGAAGGGCCCAGCGAGACCAGCTGGTTGATAGGCACGGTGTGGACGCGCTGCAAGGCGTTGAGCTAACGTGTACTAATGGCCCGTGAGGCTTGACCCTATAACACCCAAGGGGTCTGGTCGTGATGATAACGACGAGTGTGAAGACACTCAGAGAACCGGATACGCGTACTGAGCCCATCCAACGGCTTGGTAAGAGACGCTCACAAAACACAGCACAGCATGATATACAGCCCGTTACGCCTGACGACCATAGCAAGCGTGAACCACCTGATCCCTTGCCGAACTCAGCAGTGAAACCGCTTCGCGCCGATGGTAGTGTGGGGTCTCCCCATGCGAGAGTAGGTCATCGTCAGGCACCTACACCGCAGAAAACCCAGCCACCGGCTGGGTTTTTTGTTTGTGTGAGAGAAAAGCCGCCGTTAAGGTAGCTTCGCAAAGCTGATGGTTAATTATCCCTGTGATGCTGGCAAATACCACCCGCCCAGGTTTCATAGATGGCCCGGTCGTCGGCCAGCATCATCAATGCAAACAGCCGCTCGCCAAGCGTGGTGCAGTGGTTGATACGACGCTTAAGCAGCGACGTTGCCTGGGGGTCGATCACTACAAAGTCAGCCTCAAGCGTAGGTGCCAATTGACCGATATGGCTATCTAGCGAGAGAGCCCTTGCATTCCCTTTGGTTAAACCATAAAAACCCTGCCAGGCGGTAAGTGGCTGTCCGCGTAGCTGACCCACTTGATAGGCTGCTTTAAGCGTTCCAAAGCCTGATAGGTCAGTGCCTGCGCCGATATCGCTGGCGTAGGTAAATGCCATGCCGGTTTCATTCGCGGCCTCTCGGTCAAAGAGCCCGCTGCCTAGGAAGAGATTAGAGCTAGGGCAAAAAGCAATATTCGCACCGCGACCCGCCAACCGTTTACGCATGTCATTATCAAGATGAATGCCGTGAGCAAAGGTGCTGCGAGGGCCAACAAGGCCTGCTTCTTCATATACGGCTAAATAGTCACGGCTGCCGGGAAACAGTTCTGCCACCCAGTCAAGCTCCCCGCTGTTTTCCGCTAGATGAGTCTGTAACCATAGGCTGGGGTCATTACGCAGAAGAGCGCCTGCCGCATCCATTTGCGTTTTGGTCGACGTAGGCGCAAAGCGTGGGGTAACGCTATACCCCAGCCGCTGCTTGCCGTGCCAGTCTTCAATAAGCCGCTCATTGTCGGCAATACCCGTCGTGCCGTCCAAAAGCCCCTCGGGCGCGTTGCGGTCCATTAATACCTTGCCGACCAGCATACGCAACTGACGTTTTTGACAGGCGGAGAAAAAGGCATCCACGGAGCCGGGATGGCTAGAGCCGAATACCTGAGCGGTGGTTGTACCCGCGCGCAGCATTTCATCAAGAAAAGCATTGGATAGCGCTTCTGCATGGGCATGATTGGCAAAGCGACACTCTTCGGGGAAGGTGTAGTCGTTTAGCCAGTCAAGCAGTTGGCGACCATAGGAGGCTATGATATCCAACTGGACATAGTGAACATGGGTATCGATAAACCCTGGCATGATCAGCTTATCGCGATAGTCCAATACATCACTGTTTTCCGGTAGTGACGGCAGTAATTCATTGAAATGGCCCACGGCATGAATATGCTGGCCTTTCAGCCAGAGTAAGCCGTCGCCGTAATGCTCAAAGCTGCCCGGCTCGGGCGTATCGCCATCCCCAGGGTCGCGGGCAAAACTAATCAATTCGGCACGAATAAACGTATCGGTAGTAGGATTCATATTAACTCTGGGTCGTCTTCGTATCGTCAACTAAAGCACGTGCAGCGTCAGGCGCAAGGCCGCGTGTTTCTGGTAAGGAGGGCGTGTCGGTTAGCCAGAGCAGCTCGGTGACCACGGTCAAGGCAATGGCATAGGGCGTCTTGTTGTTGAGCTTGGTGGCGTGGATGCGTCCGATGGGACTTCGCACACGCTTAATTTTCTCGGCGTCATGGCCTGCTCGCTTTAGACGTCCCTGAAAGCTTGACCATTTACTGTCGCTGCCAATTAGTCCAATAGAAGCGACATCATCGCGCTCAATGAGGCCTGCAATCAGGGCGTAATCCTGATCGTGGCTATGGGTCAGTACGAGCGCATGCGTTTGCGGTGGTAATTCCGAGACTGCCCGCTGGGGATCGCCAAGCCTATGACAGCCAAGACGCGGTTGCTGTTGTAGCTGTTCACTGAATATATCGCTTCGGCTATCGTACCAGTGCAACTGCCAAGCGAGGGGGGCGCTCAAGTTAACGATTTCGCGACCGACATGGCCCGCGCCAAATATAGCGACATGGGCTTCTGCACCGGGAAAGACTTCCAGCAGGATGTTGACGAAGCCGCCGCAGCACTGACCGCTACGCCCACCCAGGGAAAAAGCTTCCAGGTGTAAGCCGAAGCGCTGCTGCTGTAATAAGTTACGTGCAGCGCTGATCGTCTGCCACTCGAAAGTGCCGCCACCCAGCGTATCGAAGATAGCATCAAGAGTAATCACCATCCGCGCGCCGGGCTCGCGGGGGGTCGAGCCTGCGCTGGTCACCTGAGTGGCCAGTACATGGGGGATGCCATCACGCTGTAAGCGATGTAATGATGCATGCCAGCTTTCTGGAGCGGTTAAGGTCATAACGCTTTCTGCCTGATGGCGTTGGCCGCCAACATGACCCGTTCAGGCGTCGCCGGGGTGTCGAGGTGAGGCGATACCTGATAGCCCGTCAGGCTTGAAAGGGCATCCCTTAGTGCTGACCACACGCAAATCCCCAGCATGAAGGGCGGCTCGCCGACGGCTTTGGAGCGATAAAGGCTCGCCATGGAGTTGGGGTGGCCTTCCAGCAGTTCGACATTGAAAATCGGTGGCAGGTCGCCGAAAGTGGGAATTTTATAAGTCGCTGGCCCGTCGCTGATCAGCATGCCGTTATCATTCCACTTGAGCTCTTCGCTGGTCAGCCAGCCCAATCCCTGAATGAAACCGCCCTCCACCTGGCCCATGTCAATGGCAGGGTTAAGGGAATCGCCCACATCGTGGAGTATATCGACGCGATCCACCTGATATTCCCCCGTTAGTGTATCCACGCTGACTTCGCCAACGGCTGCGCCAAAGGCATAGTAATAGAAAGGTCGCCCCTGGCCGGTGGCGCGGTCGTAGTAAATCAGCGGCGTGGCATAAAAGCCTTTTTCTGAGAGCGAAATACGGTTGAGATAAGCGGTCTGGACGAGTTCCCCCCAGGGGATGCGGCGCTCACTCTCGCCGATACCGGCAATCAGCATACCGTCTTCCAGGCGCATACCTTCACGGTCCAGACCTTCTGAATAGTGCTCAGCGGCAAAGTCGAACAGCCGCCCCCGGAGCTTGCTGGCGGCGTCCCGCGCCGCCATGCCGTTCAGGTCGGCACCGCTGGAGGCGGCAGTGGGCGATGTATTGGGCACCTTGTCGGTACGGGTTGCACTGATGCGAACGCTGTCCAGATCCAACCCCAGTTCTCGAGCGACCACCTGACAGATCTTGGTATGCAGGCCCTGGCCCATTTCCGTCCCGCCATGATTGATCATGATACTGCCATCGGTATACACGTGAAGCAGTGCGCCGGCCTGGTTTAGATGCTGAGCAGTAAACGAGATGCCAAACTTGACCGGTGTGAGGGCAAGCCCCTTTTTGATAATTGGACTTGCTGCATTGAAGGCGGTAATGGCCTCACGACGCGACCAGTAGTCGCTGCTGTGTTCCAGCGTATCCACCAGGGTGTGAAGCAATTGTGTCTGATCAACCCGCTGGCCATAGTGGGTGATGTCGCGCCCCTGGCGGTAGAAATTGCGCTTCCGGATGGTCAGCGGGTCCTCGCCGACCCGACGGGCGATATCATCCATGGCCGCTTCGATAATCATCATTCCCTGAGGCCCACCAAAGCCGCGAAAGGCGGTGTTCGAGGCTGTATGGGTCTTGGCGCGATGCCCCGTCACGCGGGCATTGCCTAGCGAGTAGGCGTTATCGGCATGAAACATGGCGCGATCGACAATGGCGTCAGAGAGGTCGGGCGAGTAGCCACAGTCGCCAATCAAGGTGATCTCGCCACCTTCGATGACGCCTTGATGATCGACCGCCAACTGATAGCGGTTATGGAAAGGATGGCGCTTACCCGTGGCGCGGGTATCCTCGCTGCGTGGCAACCGTAGACGGATTGCCTTGCCCGTTCGGCGGGCGAAAAGCGCAGCCATGCAGGCCCAGGGAGAGGCCTGGGTTTCCTTGCCGCCAAAGCCACCACCCATGCGACGCACTTCAACGGTTACCGCGTGGAAAGGAATGCCGAGCACTTCAGCAACGAGCTTTTGGGTCTCGCTTGGGTGCTGGTTGGAGGTATGGACGATGACGCCTTCATCCTCGCTGGGCAAGACGATGCATGCCTGTCCTTCCAGGTAGAAATGCTCTTGTCCACCAATAAAAAGCTCGCCCTCGATGTGCTGCGATGCCTGTTCCAGGGTTGCCTGCCAGTCACCACGCTCTTGAACGTGGGTCGGGCGAACGAACTCTTCACGCTCGGTAGCCGCGACAGGATCAAGGCTGGCAGGGTGTTCATCGATATCCAGCCTGGCAAGTTTCACGGCCCGGCGCGCGGCCTGTAAGGTGGTCGCAGCCACTGCAAAGAGACACTGGCCTGCATAGCTGATTTCCCGGTCCACGAAAATAGGGTCACCCGGGAACACCGGGCCAATGTCAGTGTGCCCCGGTACGTCATCAAACGTTATAACATCGATCACCCCAGGTGCCTGTCTGACCGCCTCAAGGTCGAGCTTAGTTAACGTGCCATGGGCGACTAGCGATAAGCCAAGCGCAACGTGCAGGGCATCTGCCGGCGTTTTGATATCGTCAATGTAAGCTGCCTTACCCGTGACGTGTTTGTGAGCGCTTTCGTGAAAGCTTGTACTGCCCGCCTGGCGTTGACTCTGGCTATCGACCGTATGGCGAGCAAGTGGCCCGGAGCCTTGAATATGGTCATGCAGTTCGCGGCGGGCTCGGTGGCTGTCGGCATCGAGTCTAGTGAGCGTACGCATGGAGCATCACCTCCTGGTTGGGCGCAAAAAGCGTCAGGTACAGGCGCTCTAGCAGGTTGCGAGCGGCCTGCTGGCGATAAAGCTGGCTACCCCGCACATCGCTCATGGGGGTGAATTCGTCGTCAAGTGCCTGCTGGGCCGCTTGAAAGCTGGTTTTCGACAATGGCTTGCCTTCCAGTGCTTTCTCGGTCGCAAGGGCTCGTTTAGGGGTTGCGGCCATGCCGCCGAACGCAATGCGCACGTCGAGCATGACACCTGCTTCCAGGCGATAGCAGAAAGCGCCCAACACCGCTGATATGTCATCTTCCCGACGCTTGGAGAGTTTCCAGACCCTCAGTGTAGCGGTATCAGCCAGTTTGGGAATAAACACCCGGCTGACCACTTCATCTGCAGCCAATGCGGTCTTTTTATAATCGATAAAAAACGTACTCAACGGGATTTGCCGTGACCCGTCAGCGTTTGCCAGTTCCACCCAGGCATCAAGCGCCTGCAGAACGGGGGGCGTATCACCAATGGGAGACGCGTTGGCGATATTGCCGCCGATGGTGCCTGTATTGCGTATTTGCTGGGAGCCAAGACGGTGTAACAAATGGGCAAAGGCCGGGAAGTGGGGCTCCAATAGTGGTTCAAGCTGGGTGTAGGTGACGCCAGCGCCTACCCACCAGCCTGATTGTCCCTGAAAAGAGGCTTCCTCAATCCGGCGGAGCTCGTCTACCCGGGTAACATCAATCAGTTGATCCAGTTCGACCAGGCGCTGAGTGTTTTCCAGCCATAGATCCGTTGCACCGGCGACG
The DNA here is from genome assembly GCF_900111305.1 of Vreelandella subterranea. GTDB lineage: Bacteria > Pseudomonadota > Gammaproteobacteria > Pseudomonadales > Halomonadaceae > Vreelandella > Vreelandella subterranea. The sequence continues at coordinate 203,825 of NZ_FOGS01000008.1, read as the reverse complement.
AGGCGCGCATTGGGGTAACGGCGGCGCACTCTGGTCAGTTCATCCAGCGTGCTTGGCTGGGCAAACAGCGATGCGTTTTCATCGATCCGATCAGGGTTGGACACTGAGGTCGCTGGTAATGAGGCGTCAAACCATTGAGGGGGCTGCCAGGGCAATGATTGCATTTCCAAGGCTGCATCGCGGATAGGGCGATAGCCGGTACAGCGGCATAAATTGCCACCTAGCACGGCTTCAAGGCGTTCAGGGGTCAAAGGGGTAGGGCGGCGCTGCTGAGTGGTATGTAGCGTAAACAGCGACATGACGATACCCGGCGTGCAAAAGCCGCACTGACTGCCGTGACATTCAACCATGGCCTGCTGCGCAGGGTGCAACTGATTGCCTTGCGCCAAGCCTTCGACGGTGACCAGATGCCGACTGTTGAGCTGGTGTGCAGGCGTGATGCAGGCATTGACGCTTTGAAAGCACGATCCAGCATCACTCCGGTTGCGAATGGCGACCGTACAGGCGCCACAATCGCCGGAGGCGCACCCCTCTTTAGTGCCCGTCATCCCCAAATGGTCGCGTAATAGCGTTAAAATGCTCGTGTCCGGTGGCACATCGCATTGCCTGGGGGTGCCATTGAGCAAAAACTCAATCGTCGCCATACCAAACTCCGTTTTCATTGTTTTGACCGATCGGTCAATATCGTTTGAGCTTGAGACAAAATGGACGGTTATGCAAGGCTTCGATTGTTGCCCTGATAAGGTGCGAAGAACCGTATTGTGCGGGGCTTTGGAGCATGTAACGTGAAGCGCCGTTAACTTCCACACTCATCTACCCAGCACCTGATAAAGGAACTCAGTGAATGACGGCTGAAACAGCAGACCAGGATAACGTCGGTCGGGACCGCATCGAATACTGCATTTTGCGCGCGGCTGAACAGGTGTTTTCGCAATATGGTTACCGGGGAGCGAGCCTCCAGGCGATTGCCGATAAAGCCGGTCTGCCCAAAGCAAATATTCTGTATTACATGGGCAGCAAACAGGCGCTCTATGTCCGGTTGCTCAATCGCATGATGAGCCGATGGAATGCGGTGCTTGAGGACATCACGCCAGAAAGCGACCCGGGACGTGTGCTCAGCGAATTCATTCGCACCAAGATAGTGCTTGGTCAGCGTTATCCTGAAGGCTCAAAACTGTTTGCCGCTGAAATTTTAGCCGGGGCGCCTTTTCTAAATAAATATCTGTCTGGCGAACTACGCGAGTGGGTCGCTTCTCGAGCGGCCATCATTCGTCAGTGGTCGAATCAGGGCAAGATGGACGACCTGGACCCGCACTTGCTGATTTTTCTCATTTGGTCCGCTACTCAGCATTACGCTGAATATAGTGCCCAGGTCACCGGGATTCTGGGTAAAGAGGCACTGGAGGAAGCAGACCTCGAATCGATTTGCCAATTTCTTGAGCAGGTGATCATCAAAGGCTGTGGCGTTCAGCGCCCCGATGCATCTCTCGCAGCGCCGCGGTGATTGGTATGTCCACGCTACCCATTGAGGCGCATCTAGCCTCCCTGCAAGAAACCCTGGACAGCCATAATCGACTTATTCTGGTGGCCCAGCCTGGCGCGGGGAAGACGACGCGGGTGCCTCTGACGCTTTTGAATAGCCATTGGGCGCAAGGGAAAACGCTCTTGCTGCTTGAACCACGGCGGGTCGTGGCCCGGTTAGCGGCAGGTTTCATGGCCCGGCAACTCAATGAATCGGTAGGCCATACAGTGGGTTATCGGATGCGGGGGGACAGCCAGGTAAGCCGGTATACCCGTCTGGAAGTCGTCACCCAGGGGGTGCTGACCCGTATGCTGCAGGATGATCCGCTGCTTGAGGGAGTTGGCGGTATCATCTTCGATGAATTTCATGAACGCAGCATCGAGGCGGACCTGGGCCTGGCGCTGGCACTGGATGTACAGCAAAGCATTCGCGACGATTTACGCCTCATTGTGATGTCCGCCACTATCGATGTGGCGGCTTTACAAAAGGTGCTTGGGGAACAGACGCCGGTGATTGAAAGTACCGGGCGCCAGTACCCGGTTGAAACGATCTATTGGCCGGTACCGCGTGATACCGCTCTGGAGACACGTGTCTGTGAGGCTGTCGGTGACGCCTTAAATCGATCGGGGTCGCGGGATATTCTGGTGATTCTACCGGGTGTGGCCGAGATAAACCGGCTGGTGAAGAAGCTGGAGGATAGCTCCCTCGATATCGAAGTACGCGCGTTGCATGGTCGCATGCCAGTAGACGCGCAGCAGGCGGCCCTTCAGCAGGATGCTTCGCGTCCGCGGGTCATCGTGTCGACGGCTATCGCGGAGTCCAGCGTGACGGTGGATGGTGTGAATGTGGTGATCGACGCTGGGTTGGAGCGTGTTCCACTGTTCCAGCCTCGTTTGGGGCTCACGCAACTGACCACCCGGTGGGTTAATAGCGCCAGTGCCGATCAACGGCGCGGTCGCGCGGGTCGGCAAGGCCCAGGACTATGTTTCCGTCTATGGTCTCAAGAGCAGCCGCTCGTCCCCTTTGGTGAACCGGAAATACAGCAGGCCGACCTCTCCAGGCTGGTGCTTGAACTGGCGTCATGGGGCGTACAGTCCCCTGACGACCTGACTTGGATGACCTTGCCACCCAGCGGCGCCTGGCAAAGCGGGAAAGCGCTACTGGCCAAGCTTGGCATCATTGATCGATCGGGTATGTTGACCCCGTTGGGTGAACAATGTGCGCGCTGGCCGGTAGCCCCAAGGCTTGCTGCGATGTTGGTGAAGTCAGTCGATATCAACGCGACGGCGTTGGCCTGTGGGCTGGCCGCGCTCCTTGAAAGCCGGGATCGTATCAACGGCTCGCTTCGTGATGCGCTGGCTCAGCGTTTTTCTCAACCTGCACGGTACCCTCAGTGGCAGCGTGATACCAAGCGGCTGGCACGAATTGCCCAAGCCAATTTTCCCGCTAAGGTTGAAGACGCTTCGTTGGGCGCGCTTTTGGCACTGGCGTATCCAGAGCGTATTGGTCAGCGCATCAGCCCAGGTCGTTTCAAACTTGCCAATGGTAAAACGGCCACCTTGCCGGTCAGTCATCCGCTTGCCAACGAGCCTTACCTGGTGGCCGTCAACGTGGAGGGTGCGACCAGCGAAGCGACGATCTACGTGGCGGAGCCGCTTTCGCTAGACACCCTTATTAGCCTGTATCCGGCCACCCAGCAGTGGGTCAATCGTGTCTGTTGGTCAGACGCCCAGGGAAGGCTGATCGGCGAAAGGGTGCAGTGTCACGGTGAGCTGGTATTAGCCACTGCGGCACTTGGCAAGCTGCCCGAGGAAGACGTCATGGCGGCGTTGTTGAACGCCTTGGAGCAGCGCCCTGACATGATCTCGACGCCACCTGTTCAGCAGTTACAGGGACGTATGGCGATACTCCACGCGTCTTTTGAAGGGCGGTGGCCCGATTGGTCGGATAATGCGTTAATAACAACGCTTGAAACCTGGCTTGCCCCCTACATGGCTGGGGTGACCCGTATGAGCCAGATGGAAAAAATGCCTTTCGAGACGTACTTGCAGGCATCACTCACTTGGGATCAGCAATCCCAGTTAGAGCGTTTGGCGCCTACCCTGTTGCGTGTGCCAAGTGGCCGACAAATTGCGCTTGATTATGTACCTTGCTTACAAGGTAGACCACCGGTGCTGGCGCTTAAGCTTCAGGAAGCGTTTGGCTGGCAGGAAACGCCAAGGATTGTCGATGGTCGCGTCGCCGTGATGATTCATCTGCTATCACCGGCGGGGCGCCCCCTTCAGATTACCCAGGATCTACGCAGCTTCTGGTCGAATGTCTACCCTGAAGTACGTAAAGAAATGCGCGGGCGTTACCCAAAGCACCCTTGGCCGGAAAACCCTCTTTCTGCAGCTGCCACTGGCCGAACGAATAGCCGCAGATAGGCGAAATGTGCTTATTCGGCTAATGAGCCCCGAGGTTCCGTCGATCCACTATTCAGGTATTTCCCCAGGTTCGCGGTAGCGTACGCCTTGAGCGCGACGCTCCTCTTCCGTCAGCCTCTCATCCTCTGCTGGTACGCCAAATATGGTCTCCTTTGACCCGTCTTCCCAGGTGTAAGTGGTACAGCCGGACAGCAATGTGACCAGCAGGCACGATGCCACGGTCAAAGTGCTAATTTTTAACAGTTGAATGCTCATCAGTTATCTCCGCAGAACATGTGAAAATCAATATTATCAATCAACTATAGAAAGCGGTAGCAGAATAGTAAATTAGCAAGTGAATAATGTTCCAAAAGCGTTGAATGACTTCCAGAGTAACATGTCGAGGGTGAGCTATCGTTTTAAGTAACGCTGTACAACAGAACGAAAAGCCGTCGAGAGCAGCATCGCGGCAAGCGGTAACGAGGTGAGTATGTGGTCGGTAATCAAATCAGTGCTTGCAGCACTCATCGGCGTTCAAAATGACCGCCAACGGCGTGAAGACTTCAGTTCTAAACACCCAGCTGCTTTTATTATTACATTTATTATCATCACCCTGGCATTCGTTGTAGTCCTCTGGGGGCTCGCTACTTTCGTCGCGGGTTGAGCGAATCATCTTTATTTTTACAAATCGCGTGAACATTGGCGTGTGTTTTCTATACTGCAGTTGATAACGTTATATCGGCATTCGCTTGAAACCTAGATGCACCTAGGTTGAAGGCGTCAGCCACAACAAAAAAAACAAGGGGGCTTCAATGCGCTTATGGTGGCGACCATCAGTATTCACTGCGGGCGTGATGAGTAGCAGTGTCTGCTTTGCTCAATCGTGGAACATGCCGGTGGGGGTGACCAATGTAAGCCGCGACATCTACGGTCTGCACATGACCATTTTCTGGATATGCGTCGTCATTGGTGTGGTGGTTTTTGGCGCTATGTTCTACTCGCTTTTTCGCTATCGCCATTCACGAGGCGCAAAAGCTGCCGACTTTCATGAGAACACCAAGGTCGAGATTCTCTGGACGGTAATTCCTGTGCTTATCCTTGTCGGCATGGCGGTGCCGGCAACGGCCACGTTGAAGAATATGTACGACGCTTCGGATGCTGAGCTGGACGTTATGGTAACGGGGCAACAATGGCGCTGGCGATACGAATACCTAGGCGAGGACGTTGCCTTTAATTCCAGCCTCAGTACGCCTCGTAGCCAAGTCACTGGGGATGAAGGTCGAGGAGAGAACTATCTCCTGGAGGTTGACGAGCCCCTCGTGCTGCCTATCAATCGTAAGATCCGCTTTTTAATGACGTCCGATGACGTTATACATTCCTGGTGGGTGCCGGATCTCGCCGTCAAGCAAGATACGATTCCTGGATTTGTTAACGAAAACTGGGTCAGGATTAATGAGCCAGGCATTTATCGCGGGCAGTGTGCGGAACTGTGTGGCATCGACCACGGCTTCATGCCGGTCGTGGTTCAGGCCATGGAAGAAGAAGCTTTCGACGACTGGCTGGCGGAACGTAAAAAAGCGGCCGAGCAAGAAGCCCAGGGGGTTGGGCGTGAGTGGGCAATGGACGAATTGATGGAAAGAGGAGAATCTGTTTATGCATCCATTTGTGCATCATGTCATCAGCCAGATGGACAGGGGTCGCCACCCGCATTCCCCCCCCTCGCGGGTAACCAGCAGCTAATCGATGATCTCGACTGGCACTTGGACAAAGTCATCAATGGCGTGTCGGGTGCCGCAATGCCTGCATTTCGCAATACGCTTAACCCGGTTGAAATTGCCGCGGTCGTTACCTATACCCAAAATGCCTGGGGTAACGACACTCAAGAACAGGTCCAGCCCTCAAGCGTTGCAGAACAGACTGATCCATAAGTACTGCAGGTTACAGCGAAAATAATAAATTGGAGACAGATATGGCACCCAGGATACCTCTGCAGTCCCCGCTTCAGCACAGCGATACGGTTGCGACGGCGGGTGGTGTTGACCATCACCCGTCGCAACCGACGGGGTGGCGTCGTTGGCTCTTGACGACCAACCATAAAGAGATCGGCACGCTTTATTTGATTTTTTCCTTATCGATGTTTTTTGTCGGGGGCATCTTTGCCCTTGTTGTGCGTGCCGAGTTATTTCAGCCTGGTTTACAGTTGGTCGAACCAGAGTTTTTTAACCAGATGACCACCATGCATGGCCTGATCATGGTGTTTGCAGCTGTCATGCCTGCTTTTACAGGGCTTGCCAACTGGATGATACCGTTACAGATTGGCGCGCCCGATATGGCGCTGCCACGGTTGAACAACTTTAGTTTCTGGTTGCTCCCTGTCGCTTTTACGCTGTTGCTTTCTACGTTGCTGATGCCAGGAGGCGGTCCTAACTTTGGCTGGACGTTCTATGCGCCCCTGTCGACCACCTATGCGCCAGCATCAACGACCTTCTTTATTCTGGCACTGCATATTGCGGGTATTAGCTCCATTTTGGGGGCGATTAATATTATCGCTACCATTTTAAACATGCGCGCTCCGGGCATGCGCTTGATGGACATGCCTCTGTTTGTATGGACGTGGTTAATCACCGCTTTTTTGCTAATTGCCGTTATGCCGGTGCTTGCTGGCGTCATTACCATGATGTTGATGGATATTAACTTCGGCACCAGCTTCTTCGATGCAGGTGGTGGCGGGGACCCGGTGCTTTTTCAGCACCTTTTCTGGTTTTTTGGCCATCCTGAAGTTTACATCATGATCTTGCCAGCCTTCGGCATCGTGTCGGCCATTATCCCGACGTTTGCTCGAAAACCTCTTTTTGGCTACGCCTCGATGGTTTATGCCACGGCGGCGATTGCCCTGTTGTCTTTCCTGGTTTGGGCGCATCATATGTTTGTGGTGGGGCTGCCGTTAGTGGCTGAATTATTTTTCATGTATTCGACGATGCTGATTGCCGTGCCCACTGGGGTTAAAGTCTTCAATTGGGTGACGACGCTGTTTCGCGGTTCGATAAGCTTTGAATCTCCCATGCTGTTTGCGCTTGCGTTCGTGGTGCTGTTTACCATCGGTGGCTTTTCAGGCCTGATGCTTGCGATTGCGCCAGCGGATTTTCAATATCATGACACTTATTTTGTTGTCGCCCATTTTCATTATGTACTGGTACCAGGCGCCATCTTTGCCATCATGGCGGGTGTTTATTACTGGCTGCCCAAGTGGACAGGGCATTATCCAAACGAAACGCTGGCAAAGTGGCATTTCTGGTTTTCGGTCATTGGCGTTAATTTGACCTTCTTCCCGATGCATTTTGCGGGTTTAGCTGGCATGCCAAGAAGGATACCTGATTACGCACTGCAGTTTGCCGATTTCAATCTGGTATCCAGCATAGGTGCTTTCTTTTTTGGCGCGTCGCAATTGCTTTTCGTTCTGGTGATTATTTTATGTGTAAGAGGCGGTAAACCGGCTCCGGCCAAGGCCTGGGAAGGTGCTGTGGATTTAGAGTGGACGGTACCCAGTCCTGCTCCTCTACATACGTTCGAGACACCGCCTGTATTTCGACAAATAGAAAAATAGACCACCCATACTTTATCCTCTGGAGTGAAATATGCGTTCACACCAAGCGGAAGGCGTCAGGAAAACAGTCACCAAGACGATTTTCGCCTTGATGGGTATGTTTGCATTTGCGTTTGCATTAGTGCCTCTTTACGACGTTTTTTGTGAAGTCACAGGTATTAATGGAAAGGTTAGTACCTCCGCGCAACAGGTTTTGAGCAATGAGGTTAATCGTGATCGCTATGTGACCGTCCAGTTCATAACGCGGACCAGTGCGGGACTTCCGTGGCGACTTGGTGTAGAAACCCGTCAAGTCCAGATACATCCCGGTCAAATGACGGAAGTTGACTTTACTTTCTCCAACCGTAGCCAGTCGGCCAGTTGGGGGCGTGCAGTTCCCAGTGTTAGTCCATCTACTGCCTCCGCTCACGTGCGCAAGGTAAGTTGCTTCTGTTTTCAGGAACAGCGGCTTGATGCCAACGAGAACCTTACCATCCCGCTTGTTTTTCAACTGGATAACACGCTGCCAGAAGATATAGCGACCGTTACATTGGTTTATACGCTGTATCCCCTGGAAGAAAGTAATGAGCGCCCAATAGTGGCACGACATATGAATAACAAAAACGGGGAGATTTAAAATGAGTGGCGGAAGTTATTATGTCCCTGCCAAAAGCTATTGGCCGATCCTGGGCTCTTTGGCAACCGGTTTTATGATGGTGGGTTTGGGTGCGCAGCTTGTTTATGGCAGTGCAAACGTCCTTATTTTGATAGGTGTTATAGCCGTTGTGGCCGTTATGGCGTTCTGGTTCCGCGATGTGATCAACGAGTCCCACCAGGGGCTGTATGACAGCCAGATGGATCGCTCTTTCCGATGGGGGATGGGGTGGTTCATCTTTTCCGAAGTGATGTTTTTCGCCGCGTTTTTTGGTGCACTTTTTTACGTTCGCATGTTTGCCATACCCTGGTTGGGCGGTGAAGGTGCAAAAGGTGTTTCGGCACTTTTATGGCCGAATTTCATTGCCGAATGGCCGTTGCTTAGTCCTCCGGATGCCTCGGTCTCAGGGCCTGATAATGTCTTCAGTCCTTGGCAGCTGCCGTTAGTGAATACGCTGCTGCTCGTCACTTCCAGTATCACATTGACAATTGCTCATGAAGCGCTCAAGGCCGAAAAGCGTCGCGTATGCAGAAACTGGCTGGCTGGAACGGTCATACTTGGCTGCTGTTTTATTTTTATTCAAGGCGTCGAGTATTATGAAGCTTACCAACATTATGGTATTACGCTGGAAGCCGGCATTTTTGGGTCGACGTTCTTTATTTTAACGGGGTTTCATGGTGTCCATGTCATCATTGGCACCTTGATTCTTATGGTCATGCTGGCGCGTATTATACGCGGGCATTTTTCGGATACCGGGCACTTTGGTTTTGAGGCATCCTGCTGGTATTGGCACTTTGTTGATGTCGTATGGTTAGGGCTGTTTATCTTCGTTTATGTTGTGTGAGTGTTCAGGTGAGTTGGCCGCTTCCGAACCCATAGACTATGAGCAACAGGAGCACAGCCGCTAAGCCTATCCGCCATTTTAGAGACGTAAGCAGTCGCTTGGACGAAGAGCCATCGCGTAACAGGTAACCAGCGCCTACCGCCAAGCTAATTAACATAGCGAAAAAAACAATGATAATGAGTGATTTAAGTAGCATGAAAAAGTACTCCTCTTGTCGCTGGCGTCTATATGGCTGGTATACATTCTGGTTGTCGTTGGTGCTGCTGGGCAGTTTTCTTGGTGCATGGCAGTGGGACAGGGCCGGTAATAAGCAAGCAGCGGCTTTGGCGCGGGCCAATGCGCCCGCACAGGTTGACCCGCAAACCTTACCCACCGAAGGGGCCGAGCTTACGCTCAATGGTGAGTATATATCCGAACATACCTTTTTTTTAGATAACCGAATTGTCGAGGGGCGGTTGGGAGTTGCCGTCTTAACCCCATTCAAGGATAGGTTTGGATATTACTGGTTGATTCAGCGTGGCTTTGTTGAAACCGGTACCAGCCGTGACTCGCCCAATATATCGACACCCCAGGAACAAGTCTCCATCACTGGAAAATGGCAGCAAGCTAGGGATGATGGCCTATTGTTTGGACCCAACCTGGAAGAAGAGCGCCTTCAGCAAATCAGTCTTGCGCCTTGGCAGGGGGTGACGCCTGATTTTCGTTACCAGGGGTGGGTGCATGCGCAAACCGGTGATGGCGTCTTTTCAGAATGGTGGCAAGCCAATGTGATGCCTGCGAGTCGACATATTGCCTATGCATTTCAGTGGTGGGGGCTTGCGCTGGTAGCACTGATCACGATGTGGATTGGCAGGCGCTATCTTTACTCGAGCCAAGCGCATCATCAGGGGGGATATGATGACAACGATTAAGTCAGTCAATCGTCAGCGGATTAAACTGCTCTTGATATTCATTATTTTTTCCGCGCCTATTATTACCGCCTGGGGAATGGTTGAGTGGCGTATCGGCGTTCCTGAGCAGATCACGGCTCACGGTTCACCTGCTGATCAACTCCCATTGCTTGAGCATTGGCCCCTTGAAACGGTTTCAAAGGCGGATGGTGGGGAAGAACAGTGGACGCTGGCGTTTGACTGTTCGGTCCAGTGTGCCGAGCGCCGGGACATCCTGTGGCGAATGCATCGCGCTCTGGGTCGCGACGCTCATCGGTTAGCGCGATTGAATATCGGCGGAGAAGGCCAGGCACTGCCTGGTGAGCAACTGGCACGTTGGGCGGAGCCTCCCTCCTGGCGACAGGCGAATAGTGTATGGCTGATTGATCCTCAGGGCCGCCTAGCACTTTCATTTCCAGCTTCCGTGCCGGTGGCAGAGATACTTGATGACACGCAACACTTATTCAAGGTCAACGCCAGGTAGCGTTTAGCGAGTGCTTAGCCGCGGAGGGACTCAATGGTTGATCAACAGCGTATTGCCGTCGTCAAGGGACTGTCATTTATCGGTATTTTCTTTACTGCTCTAGTGATGCTGGTGGGTGCCTGGACGCGTTTGTCTGATGCAGGTCTGGGGTGTCCTGATTGGCCAGGGTGCTATGGACAGTGGGTGGTGCCTACAGCTGATGACGCGGCTATCAGGTACCCAGCCTTTCCGTTGGAGGCATCGAAAGCCTGGCTTGAAATGTTCCATCGTTATGTTGCAACCATGCTCGGCGCAACGGTTATTTTGTTGTTGTGGCTGGGCTGGCCACTAAGGCGCGTGAAGCGCTACCCATGGTCTATTAGCATTATATTGTTGATTGCCATTGCCGCCCAAGGGGCATTCGGGGCGTTGACCGTCACCCTTAAATTATGGCCGCAGGTGGTTACGCTGCACTTGCTGGGTGGTATGGGGATTCTGTTGCTGTTTGTATTGCTGCATTGCCGTCTGAAAGCATTGCAGAACAATGCTGATCGGCCGCCACGTCGGGCATCTTCGCTTTGGTGGGGGGTGGCCGTATTATTATTTTTCCAGATAGCGTTGGGGGGATGGGTTTCGAGCAACTATGCCGGTATCTCATGCCAGGGCTTTCCGTCGTGCAATGCTCAATGGTGGCCTGACATGGATATTAGTGAAGGCTTCCACTTGACCCAGACCGTAGGGCCCAATTATTTGCACGGTCAGCTGCACGCTGATGCGCGAACAGCGATTCATATGATGCATCGACTGGGAGGCGGCTTGCTGGGAGTGGCGCTGATGGTCTTATGGTGGCGATATCGGCATGACAGTGCGGCGCGTGGCTTACTGACGGTATTAAGGATCTACGTCCTTCAAGTAGGCCTCGGCATTGCCAGTGTCGTCCTGTGGCTGCCGCTTTGGTTGGCATTACTGCATACTGCCGGGGCGATGGCACTTAGTGTCAGCTATTTAATTGCCTGGCGACAGTGGCGATACAGCGTAGTGGACAAAAATGCTTACAGGCTTGATGCTTCCTCGCCAGCCAACAGCTCGTCACTAGACCTGATGCCCGATGAGGCCAGTTCGCACGCCGAAATAGTACCTCTCGCCGCCAATCGGCAAGCCCGATATGATTAGCGTGATTGATACAGATGCTGTAAGGTCGACGCGATTGGTATGTACAATTCTGGTAAAGCAATTGGCAGGTTTAGGTAAGGAGCATCATGAGTCTGACGTACGCATTGCTACTCTTCTTTGTTGCGGTAGTGGTAATTGTTGCACTGGCTGGTTACGCCTACCGTTTACGCAAGGAAGTCAAGCGACGTGACGCGTTTCGCGTCGCCGAAGACCAGCAGGCGCAGTTGAAGAGCCTGGAAAACCTCGACTGGGTAACTGCGGCCCTGGTTCAAGAACAGGTTGACATTACCGAAGGCGCCTGGCGCTGCAAAGTGCTGCTGGAGATTATCGATCCTAGCCTGACCGAAAAGCCTGAGTTTCAGGCATTTGCCGAGCACTATGAGCTCACAAAACATCTTAAAACTCATTCGGCCAGGCAACAGTTGACGCCCCGTGAGCGTATGGAAGAAGACCGTGAGCGTCTTGCCGCGGAAGAGCAAATGAGAGATGCCGTGTTAGCTGCTGCACAGTCTGTTCTGACATGGCGTAAAAAGGGTGGGCAAGGGCTTCATTAAGCTTTCAACAGCTTAGTTGCCCGTATTTTTTAAGCGTAATGGCCGGTTTATAGTGCTCAACGCGCTTAATTTGCTATGCTGATTGATATCAGCGTCATAAACAAGTTGATATATAGACATGTTGCCCGCGGGCACTGATTCGGTACCATGAGCAACAGCCTAGCATCGAGTAAGTTTGCGTATACGGTGATAGGCGAGCGAAAAACGGATGCTCTCGCTTAAAAAAAGAAGCATTAGATGATCTGGTTACTAATGACCATGTCAGCATTGGATCAAGAAGGAGTTCTGCATGAAAAAATCAACGACAGGCTTGCTAATCGGTTCTGCCCTGGTAGTGGGCCTTTCCGGCTGTGCTAGCTCTGCCTCTCAGTCTTCCGGCCAAATGAGCGCCAGCAGCGATCGTAGCTGGTATCAGCATCCCGCAGTCTGCGGGCTCGCAGGTGGTCTTATTGGTGGTAGCATTGGTTATGCTACCAGCGGTAACTCCGATGAAGAGAATGGGGCTGCGACCGGCGGTGCTGCAGGTGCCGCTATCGGTGCTCTGCTATGTGCTGACAACACCCCTGAGCCCGTAGAGCCTCAGTGCCCCAGCTACGGCGGTGAAATTCCTGCTGGTGCAGCTGTCGATGCTGAGGGCTGCCCGCTGGATTCCGACAACGACGGCGTGCCGGACTATCGCGACCAGTGCCCGGGTACCCCCGCAGGTGTCTCGGTAGATGCCAACGGTTGCCCGCTGGACTCTGACAACGATGGTGTGCCGGACTACCGTGATCAGTGCCCCAATACCCCGGCTGGCGTTGAAGTCAATTCACTGGGCTGCCCTGACAGCGTCGTGCTACAAGACGTCAACTTTGAATTTGACTCTGCTCAATTAACCGCTGAAGCACGTAATGTGCTTAACGATGTTGCCGAGCGTCTGGTCAACAATCCTGATGTTCGTGTTCGTATCGAAGGCCATACCGATTCGGTAGGTTCTGCACAATACAATATGAACCTTTCCCAGGCCCGTGCTGAGTCTGTCACTGAGTATCTTGCGACTCGTGGCGTGGAGTCCAACCGCATGATGGCGGAAGGCTTTGGTGAAGAGCAGCCAATCGCGACGAATGAGACAGATGCAGGTCGCGCGGAAAACCGTCGTGTAGAGCTGGATGAGTGGAACTAAGGTACGTATTTAGCGCGACGACCATACGGTTTTAATACGCGTTAATTGAAAGAGGCGGGGGGCTTTGGCCCTCCGCTTTTTTATTTATACAACGTCTTGCATCTGTTAGTCTTTCCCGTCGTTTATCGTCAACCTACTTTTTACATCATTGATAGCGAAATGTGATCCTTGGTATGGATCACCACTGCGCTCAAGGAAAATCCGCATGCCCATTGTGACACTGCCAGACGGCAGTCAGAGAACATTTGATGAACCGCTTTCCATTATGCAACTGGCAGAGTCCATTGGCCCTGGTTTGGCTAAGGCCTGCGTTGCCGGAAAAATCGACGGCGTTCTGGTTGATGCCGCTGACCTGATCGAGCAAGACGCTCAAGTGGCCATCCTTACTGCCCGCGACCCTGAGGGGCTGGATATTATCCGGCATTCATGCGCGCATTTGATTGGCCACGCCGTCAAGCAGCTATATCCCAATGCCAAGATGGCGATTGGCCCGGTCATTGAAGATGGCTTTTATTATGATATTGAGTTTGGCGGGTCGGTATCGTCTGATGATCTGGAAGCAATAGAAGCGCGTATGAAAGCGCTGATTGATCACGAGTATGACGTCGTGCGGGAGTACGTCGATCGTGATCAAGCCATGTTGACCTTCCTGCACCGTGATGAGCCCTATAAGCAGGAAATTGTTCGGGATATTCCTGAAGGTGCCACCATCCGGCTCTACCACCATGAAGAATATACCGATATGTGTCGGGGCCCGCATGTTCCCAATACCCGCCACCTCAAGGCCTTCAAGCTGACCAAGCTGGCGGGGGCTTATTGGCGCGGTGATGCCTCGAATCCCATGTTGACGCGGATTTATGGAACGGCGTGGGGCGATAAAAAGCAGCTCAAGGCTTATCTGAAGCGGCTGGAAGAAGCCGAAAAGCGGGACCATCGCAAGCTGGCGCGCAAGATGGATCTTTTCCACCTTCAGGAAGAAGCCCCCGGCATGGTGTTCTGGCACCCCAACGGCTGGACGATGTACCAGGCGTTGGAAGATTATATGCGTCAGGTCCAGCGTGAACACGGTTATCAGGAGATCAAGACACCCCAGGTCGTGGATCTTTCACTGTGGAAGAAGTCGGGTCACTGGGGCCACTACAATGAGTTGATGTTCACCACGGAATCGGAAAAGCGTGAGTATGCGGTTAAGCCCATGAACTGCCCGTGCCATGTGCAGGTCTTCAATCAGGGGCTCAAGAGCTACCGTGATTTGCCGTTACGCTTGGCAGAGTTTGGCAGCTGTCATCGCAACGAGCCGTCTGGATCCTTGCATGGCCTGATGCGTGTCCGTGGCTTTACGCAGGATGACGCACACATCTTTTGTACTGAAAGCCAGATTCAAGCGGAAGCGGAAGCCTTCATTGCGCTTACGCTGCAGGTCTACAAGACGCTTGGCTTTGAAGACGTGGAGCTTAAACTGTCAACCCGACCCGAGGACTTTCTGGGCGAGGCCGATATTTGGGATCAGGCCGAGCAGGGATTGGAGGCTGCGCTCAATGCCACCGGGCTTGACTGGGATTTGCAGCCGGGTGAGGGGGCCTTTTATGGCCCGAAGATTGAGTTTGCCTTGCGCGATTGCCTGAATCGCGTGTGGCAATGTGGTACGCTACAACTCGACTTTAACTTGCCAGGTCGGCTTGGAGCGCAATACGTAGCCGAAGACGGGTCTCGCAAAACGCCAGTGATGCTGCACCGTGCTATATTAGGTTCCTTCGAGCGCTTTTTGGGAATTTTGATTGAGCACTACGCAGGCGCAATGCCATTATGGCTAGCACCGCAGCAGGTCAGCGTGATGACGATAACCGATTCGCAGCGTGATTATGCCCTTGCTTTAGAGCAACGTTTGCAAAAAAATGCAATGCGAGCAAAAGCGGACTTGAGGAACGAGAAAATCGGCTTTAAAATCCGCGAGCATACGTTACAGAAAGTTCCCTATCTCCTGGTGGTAGGAGATAAGGAAGTCGACGCTGACTCAGTGGCCGTGCGAACTCGCAGCGGCGAAGATCTCGGCACCATGACGGTCGATGAGTTTATCGAGCGTTTCAGTGCTGAGCGAGCAGCCCTGGCGACATCGTCAATTGGCTAAGGAGACGGAACGATCAAGAGAAGCAACCAGCGCGGGCGTCCAGCAGACAAGCGCCCACCAATGAACGAGCGAATTACCGAGCAAGAAGTGCGTCTTATCGATAGCGACGGTGAGCAGTTGGGTGTAGTGCCCACCACCGAGGCGTTGGAACGTGCTGAATCTGCCGGTTTGGATCTCGTGCAAATTTCGAATGCCGATCCCATCGTCTGCAAGATCATGGATTACGGCAAATTCGTTTTTGAGCAGAAAAAGCAAAAAGCAGCTCAGAAGAAGAAGCAGAAGCAAATCCAGGTCAAGGAAGTTAAGTTCCGGCCTGGCACCGACGAGGGCGACTATCAGGTCAAGCTGAAAAACCTGACGCGCTTTCTTGAAGGTGGTGACAAGGGGAAGGTCACATTGCGCTTCCGTGGTCGTGAAATGGCACACCAGGATATCGGCAGAAAGCTGATGGAAAGGATTGCCGCCGACCTGGAAGATATCGGAGCGGTCGAATCATTTCCGAAGATGGAAGGCCGCCAGATGATCATGATCCTTGCCCCGAAAAAGAAGTGATCCAACGGCGAAGTTAACGGGCTGCCATGATTGGCAGTTGGCCCTGGATTTTCTAAAAAACATCGAGCGGAGTTTTCCTCATGCCGAAAATCAAAAGCAACAGTGGTGCTGCAAAGCGCTTCAAGAAGACAGCCAATGGCTTCAAGCACAAGCAGTCTTTCCGTAGCCACATTCTGACCAAGAAGTCGACCAAGCGTAAGCGTCAGCTGCGCGGTATGAAGCAGATTCATGCGTCTGACAAGGCGCTGATCCAGCGTATGCTGCCGAATCTGTAACGTCGAATTTTCTATCCTGAGAGCATTTGCCTCAGTCATAAAGTCAGGAGTGTGTTATGACTCGTGTTAAGCGTGGCGTAGTTGCCCGTCGTCGCCATAAAAAAGTATTGAAGCAGGCCAAAGGTTATTACGGTGCTCGTTCGCGCGTATTCCGTGTAGCCAAGCAGGCGGTCATCAAAGCCGGTCAGTATGCCTACCGTGACCGTCGTAATCGCAAGCGCCAGTTCCGTGCGCTGTGGATTCAGCGTATCAACGCGGGCGCGCGCATGAACGGTATGTCATACAGCCGATTTGTGGGCGGTCTCAAGAAGGCCGGTATCGAAATTGACCGCAAAGTGCTGGCGGATTTGGCCGTTCATGAAAAAGCGGCGTTTGCTGCCATCGTGGAAAAAGCCAAGGCTGCCCAATAAGCTTCAATTGGCACCGGTAGTGCCAGTGTGAACGCCAAGGTCATTTTAGTGTGACCCATACAGGGGAAGAGCAGCCGCTCTTCCCCTGTTTTTATGTCACGCTCTTCAACCACAACATGACACGCCATCCTCAGGATGGAAATCGCTTAATTCGGAGATGAACAGGATGGACCACCTTCCCGCGCTGGTATCTGAAGCACGCGACGCCATTCAGGCGGCACAGAGCGTCGCTGCATTGGATGAAGTGCGCGTACGTTATTTAGGCAAAAAAGGCGAAATGACGACGTTGCTTAAAGGGCTTGGCAAACTGTCCGCCGAAGAGCGTCCAGCTGCAGGTGAGCGTATCAATCAAGCCAAGCAGACATTGGCGGCAGAAATCGACGCCAAACGCCAGCAGCTTGAAAGCGAGGCCCTTGAAGCACGCCTGGCGGCGGAGCGTATCGATGTTACCTTGCCCGGTCGCACCCAGTCGGCTGGCGGTCTGCACCCGGTGACCCGCACGCTTGAACGGATCGAGGGACTGTTTACCCGCATAGGTTATGACGTCGCAGTCGGGCCTGAAATTGAAGATGACTACCACAATTTCGAGGCGCTCAATATTCCCTCGCATCACCCGGCCCGCGGCATGGCCGACACTTTTTACTTTGATGCAACGCGCTTGTTGAGGACCCATACCTCGCCCGTGCAAGTGCGTACCATGAAAAGCACTGAACCGCCTATTCGGATTGTCTGCCCGGGGCGCGTTTACCGCAGTGATTCGGACCTGACCCACACGCCGATGTTTCATCAGGTCGAGGGTCTGCTGGTGGATGAAGATATCAGCTTTGCGGATTTGAAAGGCACGATTGAAGATTTCCTGCATGCATTTTTCGAGCGGGATGATCTCTCGGTACGCTTTCGTCCTTCCTACTTCCCCTTTACAGAACCGTCGGCGGAAGTCGATATTCAATGCGTCATGTGTGGTGGCGACGGGTGTCGTGTTTGCTCGCACAGTGGCTGGCTGGAGGTGATGGGCTGCGGCATGGTCCATCCAGAAGTCTTTCGTCATTCCGGCATCGATGCTGAGCGTTATACGGGCTTTGCATTCGGTATGGGGGCCGAGCGCCTGGCCATGCTTCGATATGGCGTCAATGACTTGCGTCTTTTCTTTGAGAATGATCTGCGCTTTTTGCGCCAGTTCGCCTAAGTCCTTCGCCAACCACAGGAACGACCATGAAATTTTCAGAACAGTGGCTGCGCGAGTGGGTTTCGCCGCAGTTGGATACACAAGCAGTCGCCGACCAGATCACCATGGCAGGCCTGGAGGTCGATGCTGTCGAGCCGGTGGCCGCGTCATTCAGCGGCGTGGTCGTAGCGGAAGTGCTGACCAGGGAAAGCCATCCCAATGCTGACAAGCTCAGCGTGTGCACGGTGGATGACGGCAGTGGCTCGTCGGTTCAGGTGGTCTGCGGGGCGCCCAATGTCGACGTAGGTCAAAAGGTGCCATTTGCCCGGGTCGGCGGCGTATTGCCCGATGATTTCAAGATCAAGAAAGCCAAGCTGCGTGGTGTCGAGTCGCAGGGCATGATTTGCTCCGCCTCCGAGCTTGGCCTTGAGGAGGATACCTCGGCCGGTATTCTCGAGCTGCCCGTCGAAGCGCCTGTTGGCATGGATTTCCGCGAGTATATGCACCTCAATGACATGACCATTGAGGTCGATCTCACGCCTAACCGGGGCGACTGCCTGAGTATTAAAGGCTTGGCGCGTGAGGTGGGTGTGCTTAACCGCCAGGCTGTATCGGCACCGGAAGTGCTGGTGGTGCCTGCCGCGATCAATGATACCTTCGCGGTCGACCTGGAAGCGCCGGACCAATGTCCGCGTTATCTTGGGCGTGTCATCACCGGTGTCAATACAGGCGCTGAAACACCTCTCTGGATGGTCGAGCGCTTGCGGCGCAGCGGTATCCGCTCGATTGATCCGGTCGTTGATATCACCAACTATGTGATGCTGGAGCTTGGTCAGCCCATGCACGCCTTTGACCGGGACAACCTCAGTGGCGGCATCGTCGTGAGGATGGCCCGCCCAGGGGAGGTCTTGACGCTGCTGGATGGGCAGGAGATAGCCCTGCGGCCTGAAACCCTGGTGATTGCCGATCAGACAGGCCCGCTGGCGATGGCAGGTATCATGGGGGGCGAGTTGTCCGGTGTCAGCGAAACAACACGCACGATATTCCTGGAAGCTGCCTTCTTTAGCCCGGTGGCCATTGCCGGTCAGGCCCGTTCCTACGGTTTGCACACCGATGCCTCGCATCGCTTTGAGCGGGGCGTCGACCCAGAACTGACGCCCCTCGCCATCGAGCGTGCGACACGCCTTCTCCTGGAGATATGTGGTGGCCAGGCAGGGCCCGTTGTCGAGGCGAAGAGTGAGGCTGCAATGCCGACCGCCAAGCACATTAAGCTTCGCGGTGAGCGGCTTGAAAAAGCCCTTTCCAAGCGTTTGGCCGACGATGACGTCAGCGATATTCTCGAGCGCCTGGGGTTCGGCGTCAGAGAAAGCGAAGGCAACTGGCTGGTGCAGGTACCCAGTTGGCGCTTTGATGTTTCCATTGAAGAAGATCTGATTGAAGAAGTGGCGCGAATCCACGGCTACAATAACCTGCCGGTTCGTCGCCCCGCCGCGCGGCTCTCGTTGCGTCCCACGGACGAAGCCAAGCTTTCCCTTGGGCAGCTGCGTCGGCAAATGGTGGCGCGGGGGTTTCAGGAAGCCATTACCTATAGTTTTGTGGCCCCGGAACTACAGTCGGCCATGCTGCCGGACGCCGTCTCGCCAGTTCTTGCCAACCCCATCTCCGCCGATATGTCGGTGATGCGTGCCAGCCTGATGCCGGGACTGGTGCGGGCGATGGAGCACAATCTTAACCGTCAGCAAAGCCGGGTGCGCCTGTTTGAGACGGGGCTGGTCTTCAACGGTGAACTGGATGCTTTATCGCAAGTGCCGATGATGGGGGCGCTGGTGTGCGGCAGCCGGGATCCGGAAGGCTGGAGCGGCGCCAAGGCCAGCGTGGACTTTTATGACCTCAAAGGTGACCTGGAAAGCTTGCTGACATTGGGCGGTAATCGCGATGCGTGGCGGTTCGAGCCCGCCGAGCATCCAGCCCTGCACCCCGGTCAGAGTGCCCAGGTGATGTTTGAAGGCAAACCGGCGGGATGGATCGGCACCCTGCATCCTCAGGTAAGGGCAACGCTGGGGCTTAAAGTCGATGCGGTCGTATTTGAAGTGCGTTTGGATCACTTGAGCCAGGGGGATGTGCCCGCTTTCGAACCGCTGTCACGCTTTCCGGAAGTGCGCCGTGATTTAGCCTTTACACTGCCCGCTGATCGCCCCGTACAGACGTTGCTGGATAGTGCGAAGGTGAAAGCAGGCGAATACCTGAAAGACATAACGCTATTTGATGTCTATGCTGGTAAGGGCGTCGCCGAAGGCTACAAAAGTATCGCGCTAGGCTTGACCTGGCAGCACCCATCGCGCACGCTTAATGATGAAGAAATCAATCAGTTGGTAGAGTCGATAGTGGCGCAGGTGCAAGCTGAGTTGGGCGCTGAGCTACGCGGCTAAACATGCCAAGGTGCGTTCGTTTCGTATGCTTGGCGGCTTTGTGCTACACGGAGGATGACCATGGGTGCGTTAACCAAAGCAGAGCTGGCGGAGCATTTACATACCGAGCTATCGTTTTCCAAGCGGGAAGCAAAAGCCATGGTTGAGGCTTTCTTCGAGGAAATTCGAGCCTGTTTGAGAGAAAACGAGCAGGTGAAGCTGTCAGGTTTTGGTAATTTTGATCTTCGCGACAAGCGTGAGCGGCCAGGGCGCAACCCCAAGACCGGTGAAGAAATCCCCATTTCAGCTCGCCGGGTTGTGACTTTCCGCCCCGGGCAAAAGCTCAAGCAGCAAGTCGAGCATTATCGGGGGTCGGCATCATAACGTAACGCAAATGCTCTGTTTCCCCTGCAAGCCACTGATGAGCCCTCGTTGATGCGCCTTTGTCAACGGGGGCTTTATATTATCCACGAGGCTAGCGACCCTCTTAGAGGGTGCGCCGCATCACTGAGGCATGTTAATATTTGAGTAAATTCATCGGGTATTGGTCGGCTTCTGGTCGGCGGTACACCCCCTTGTTTGAGGAGTCGTAATGCCTCGGCTAAGTATAGCAGTAGGTACCATGTACGGCGGTGCATTGGATGTGGCTGAGCAGGTCAAGCCGCTATTCGAGGAAGCGGGCTACGAGGTTGATATTCTGGAACAGCCCGTACTGGCGGACATTACCGATTCGACGCCGGATCTCGTTCTGTTCTGCGTATCAACCACCGGTAGCGGTGACTTTCCAGGCAACTTTGTGCCTTTCGTCCGAGACCTTCAGACTCAGAGTCCGTCGCTTTCCTCGTTGTCCTATGGCCTGATAGCGCTCGGCGATAGCTCCTACGGTGATACCTTTTGCGGTGCCGGTCGTCGTCTGGATGAGCTGCTGTCGGACCTCGGGGCAAGACGCCTGGGCGAGCGACTGGAAATCGACGCCATGGAAACCTTTATGGCCGATGACGCCGCATTGCCCTGGGTCGAAGCATGGCTGGCGTCTGAGCAACTGCCGGTGAACAGCTGATGCAACCGGGCAAGGCGGCGTCAGCCAATAAAGTGAGTAGTGCGCTAGGGCTGTGTGTGGTGATGCTCGCCGCCTTGCCTCGCTACATGGCGGGTGGCCACGAAACCCGTTTGACGCTTATACTGCTGGCGCTGGTGGCTGTGTTGGTGGCTACCGTCTTGCAATGGCGTCTCCTGCCTCGAGAGGGGCGGCAGCAGCTTCCGGGCAGGCTCAAGCGTCTTTCCATCATGATGTTACTCGGGGTGTTGGTGATGGGGGCGTGGCATGCGCTATTCACCGACTGGATGAGCTGGCAGGTATTCATTTCCCATGCAAGCACCTTTGGTCTTGTCGCCCACGTTGTCAGTCTGTGGTGGTCGGCCGAATAAGGGACAGATCATGAAAATCGTCCGTCTTGGCACTAAATCGATGCCAAAAGGGCTCTGAAGGGCGCACCTTCCCCCTTGTTTTTCAGGATGCAGCCCCCATCTTGCGAGCATGGCGCTTGCCACGATGCGCCAGGGTTCTTAAAATCGCCCCTTGGACTTATTTACAGTAATCAACACAACGCCCAGCCGTTAGAGGACAATTCATGCAAGTTTCCGTCGAGACGCCCTCCCAGATTGAACGCCGCATCACGATTCAAGTGCCTGCCGGCGAAATCGATGAGGCTGTCAATACTCGCTTAAAAGAAACGGCGAAGAACGTTCGCTTGAATGGTTTTCGCCAAGGGCGAGTGCCGATGGCCGTGGTTCGTCAGCGTTACGGCCAGAGCGTGCGTGACGAAGTGATTGGCGAAGTAATGCGTGAACGCTACGTGCGCGCAATCACCGATGAAGGGTTTAATCCGGCGGGCTACCCGCAAATTGAACCAATCATCAACGAAGCGGGTAAGGACTTTGAATTCGTCGCCACCATGGAAGTCTATCCGGAAGTCGAGCTTGCTTCGATTGAGGGAACCGAAGTGGAGCGTCCGGTGGTAGAGGTCACCGATGCTGATGTTGACGAAATGATCGACACACTGCGCAAGCAGAATGCGACCTATAAAGAGGTCGACTCTGCTGCTGAAGACGGCGATCAAGTGACCATCGACTTCCAGGGCTATCTTGGCGACGAGCCCTTCGAAGGTGGTAGTGCTGAAGGCCATGAACTGGTAATTGGTTCCAATAGCTTCATCCCCGGGTTTGAAGAGCAGCTCATCGGCGCGAAAGCCGGTGACGAGAAAACCATCACCGTGACGTTCCCCGAGGACTATCAGGCCGAGCACCTCGCGGGTAAGGATGCCACCTTCAAGGTCAAGGTGCATAAGGTCAGCCGTCAGACGCTGCCGGACGTTGACGCCGAGTTCATCGAGCGTTTCGGCGTTGAAGGCGGTGACGAAGCCAAGTTCCGCACTGAAATCAAGAAGAACATGACCCGTGAATCAGCACAGGCGGTCGATAACCGTGTCAAGCAGCAGGTACTGGATGCGCTGAAAAAAGCCAACGACATCCCGGTTCCGAGTGCGCTGGTTCAGCAAGAGACAGATGGCATGAAGCGTCAGGCTGCTCAGCAGTTCGGCCTCGGTGAAGATTTCGACGTCAGTCAACTGCCCAATGAACTCTTCGAAGAGCAAGCGAAGGGCCGTGTTCAGGTCGGCTTGTTACTCGCCGAGGTCATCAAGGCAAACGAGCTTGACGCATCAGACGATGAGATCAAGGCGAAGGTTGAGGAACTGGCAGAGCAGTACCAAGACCCTTCTGAGGTCGTTGACTATTATATGGGCAACGAACAGATGAAAACCCAGGTCAAATCTGCCATTCTCGAAGAAAAAGCGGTTGATAAGCTGCTTGAGCAAGCAACCGTCGCTGATGTTGAAATGTCCTACCAGCAAGTGCTGGCAGCGGCTCAGCAACAGGCTGAGGCAGGTGAGGGCGCTGAAGAAGGTGAAACCACCAGCGCGTAAGCTCCCTGACGCTGGCGCACCGTCCGGGTGCGCCATTCCCTTATCGGACGCAAGGAATCACCTAAATGAGTGAATTTGATATTCAAAACGCCGGCGGTTTAGTGCCCATGGTGGTGGAGCAAAGCGCCAAAGGGGAAAGATCCTACGATATTTACTCGCGTCTGCTTAAAGAGCGCGTTATCTTTTTGGTAGGGCCCGTCGAAGATTACACAGCCAATCTGGTTGTCGCTCAGTTGCTGTTTCTTGAGTCAGAGAACCCTGATAAAGACATCCATCTGTATATCAACTCGCCTGGCGGGTCGGTGACGGCGGGGATGTCGATCTATGACACCATGCAGTTCATCAAGCCTGATGTGTCGACAGTATGTATCGGCCAGGCAGCCAGCATGGGCGCCTTGTTGTTGACCGCCGGTGCAGCAGGCAAGCGTTACTGCCTGCCGAATTCCCGCGTGATGATCCATCAACCGCTGGGCGGTTATCAGGGTCAGGCATCGGATATCGAAATCCATACCCGTGAGATTTTGGGCATCCGTGAGAAGCTGAACCACATTCTGGCGCATCACTCAGGCCAGGATATCGAGGATGTTGCGCGTGACACTGATCGTGACAACTTCATGAGTTCCAGCCAGGCTCAAGAGTATGGCTTGATTGATGCAGTGCTGGATAAGCGGCCTACATCCTGATAGCGTGACGGGATACTGCATTTCCAACGAGCTTACAAGGCGGTTTTTACCGCCGCAGTGAAAGAGGTACGCGAATGGCCGACGGCAAAGGCAAAGACGAAGGTGGCAAGCTGCTTTATTGCTCGTTTTGTGGCAAGAACCAAAACGAGGTAAGGAAGCTGATTGCCGGTCCATCCGTCTATATCTGCGATGAGTGTGTCGACTTGTGTAACGACATCATTCGCGAAGAAGTTCTCGAAGCCGATGCCGAGAGCGATGAAGAGCGTTTACCTACGCCTCGCGAGATACGTTATACGCTTGACGACTACGTTATCGGACAGGACCGTGCAAAAATGGTCCTGTCGGTCGCTGTGTACAACCATTACAAGCGGCTGAAATCCGAAGTGCGTGAAAGCGACGTCGAACTCGGAAAATCCAACATCCTGCTGATTGGTCCGACGGGTAGCGGTAAGACGCTACTGGCCGAGACCATGGCAAGGCTGCTGAACGTACCGTTTACGATTGCCGATGCCACCACGCTGACGGAAGCAGGCTATGTGGGTGAAGATGTTGAAAACATCATCCAGAAGCTGCTGCAGAAGTGTGACTATGACGTCGAGAAAGCGGAGCGGGGCATCGTCTACATTGACGAAATCGACAAGATTTCGCGCAAGTCCGACAATCCGTCAATCACGCGTGACGTTTCCGGTGAAGGCGTACAGCAAGCGTTGCTCAAGTTGATTGAGGGCACGACAGCATCTGTTCCGCCGCAGGGAGGGCGCAAGCATCCCCAGCAGGAATTTGTGCAGGTCAATACCGCTAACATGTTGTTTATTGTCGGTGGCGCATTTGCCGGGCTTGATAAGGTCATCCGCGACCGCGTTGAAAAGGGAGGTATCGGTTTCAATGCGACGGTGAAGAGCAAGGAGTCGTCTCGCGGCGTCGGTGAAATGCTGGCCGATGTCGAGCCGGATGACCTGGTCAAGTTTGGCCTTATTCCAGAGTTCGTCGGTCGTTTGCCGGTAATCGCCACGTTAACCGAGCTTACCGAAGAAGCGTTGATTGAAATACTCACCGAGCCCAAGAACTCCTTGATCAAGCAGTATGCCAAGCTGTTTGAAATGGAAAACGTGACGCTCGAGTTTCGTGATGATGCGCTTCGTGCCGTCGCTGAAAAAGCGATGGAACGTAAAACCGGTGCGCGTGGCTTAAGGTCGATCCTTGAATCCGTATTGCTTGATACCATGTACGAAATCCCTTCTTTGGAAGGTGTCAGCAAAGTGGTGATCGAAGCTTCGGTAATTGCCGGTGAAAGTGAACCGCTGTTGATTTACTCCCAGCAAGAAGAGGCACGGGTCGACGGCACCGATGGTTAAATCCATCACCGAAGACCCATAGCTTTCTATCGCTTTCGCGGTTAGCGCCAGTCAAGGGGTCGCCTAGGCGACCCCTTGTCATTAGTAGCGCAGTGCTACATGGTGCCTAGGCCGTGCTTTAAACGTAGTCAGTTCTCTTCCCAGAACTCATCTGATTTATCGAGGAACGTCTGCGATGCAGCAGAGCGCCGAACAGACACAATGTCTACCCCTGTTACCATTGCGCGATGTGGTGGTTTATCCGCAAATGGTAATTCCCCTTTTCGTGGGACGTGAAAAGTCGATCCAAGCCCTAGAGGCGGCAATGGAGGCCGACAAGCG
Organism: Vreelandella subterranea; assembly: GCF_900111305.1. Classification (GTDB taxonomy): domain Bacteria; phylum Pseudomonadota; class Gammaproteobacteria; order Pseudomonadales; family Halomonadaceae; genus Vreelandella; species Vreelandella subterranea. Next base: position 178,254 of record NZ_FOGS01000008.1, on the reverse strand, counting down.
CGTTCTACTCGTGGCTCAACGCGAGGCATCTCAAGATGAGCCTGACAACGCCGACCTTTATGCCATGGGGACGGTGGCCGACATCATGCAGCTTTTGAAGCTGCCTGATGGAACGGTAAAGGTGCTGATCGAAGGCAACTACCGTGCGGATGTGAGTCGCATCGAAGAGCATGCTGATGGTTACACTCAGGCCTACCTGATGCCCCGTGAAAGCCAGCCGCTGACGACCCGCGAGCAAGAGGCATTGGTTCGCGTACTGCTCAATCAGTTCGAGCAGTACGTCAAGCTATCCAAAAAAGTGCCCAACGAAGTACTTAACTCGTTGTCCGGCATTGAGGACCCGAGTCGTCTGGTGGATACCATCTGCGCGCATTTATCGCTGAAAATCGGCGATAAGCAAGAGCTCCTGGAAATGGATCGTGTGCGCGACCGCATTGAGCACTTGATGGCGCTCATCGAGTCTGAAATTGACCTCTTGCAGGTGGAAAAGCGGATTCGCACGCGTGTCAAAGAGCAGATGGAAAAGACGCAGCGTGAGTATTATCTGAACGAGCAGATGAAAGCCATCCAAAAAGAGATGGGCGAGCTCGATGATGTACCCAACGAAGTGGAAAAGTATGAGCAGGCGATTGCCTCGTCTGGCATGCCAAAAGAGGCGTCGGATAAAGCCACCCAAGAGCTGAACAAGCTCAAGATGATGGCGGCCAACTCCGCTGAAGCCAGCGTAGTGCGGTCCTACCTGGACTGGCTGATCGCAGTGCCGTGGAAAAAACGCACTCGCGTCAAGCACGACCTGCAGAAAGCCCAGCAGGTGCTCGATGAAGACCACTATGGTCTGGAAGAGGTAAAGTCACGCATCCTGGAATATCTTGCGGTACAAAAGCGTGTCCGCAAGATGAAAGGCCCCGTGTTGTGCCTGGTCGGTCCGCCCGGGGTGGGTAAAACGTCGCTAGGCCAATCGATTGCACGGGCGACTAACCGCAAATACGTACGCCTTGCCTTGGGCGGGGTACGTGATGAATCCGAGATCAGGGGCCATCGGCGCACCTATATTGGTTCCTTGCCGGGTAAGCTGATGCAGCGCATGAGTCGGGCAGGCGTTAAAAACCCCCTGTTTCTGTTCGACGAGGTCGACAAGTTAGGCATGGACCATCGGGGGGACCCGGCCTCTGCGCTGTTAGAGGTTCTGGACCCTGAACAGAACAACAGCTTCAGCGACCATTACCTTGAGCTGGATTATGATCTGTCCGAAACGCTGTTCATCTGCACGGCCAATTCGATGAATATTCCGGGTCCATTGCTGGATCGTATGGAAATCATTCGCCTGCCTGGCTATACCGAAGATGAAAAGCTGGCGATTGCCAAGCGTTACCTGCTACCCAAGCAGTTGAAAGCCAACGGTCTGAAAAAAGACGAGCTGGCGGTAGAAGATGACGCCTTGCTTGAGCTTATTCGCTACTACACCCGTGAAGCGGGTGTCCGCGAGTTGGAACGCCAGATCGCCAAGGTCTGCCGGAAAGTGTTGCGCGAGCGCATAGAACCTTCGGCCGTCAAAGATGGCGAACTGCCACCGGATCTGCTTGCGGCCAGGCACATCGAGCACTATGCGGGCGTTCGGCGTTACAGCTATGGTCTTGCCGAAGAAGATGATCAGGTGGGCCGCGTGACCGGGTTGGCATGGACCTCCGTAGGTGGCGAATTGCTGAATATTGAATCGGTGGTGACGCCTGGCAAGGGGCGAATCAATAAAACTGGTTCGCTCGGCGATGTCATGAAGGAGTCCGTCAGTGCGGCACAGACCGTCGTGCGAGCCAGAGCCCAGGCATACGGTATCGACGCCGAGCGGTTCGAGAAAGAGGACCTGCATATCCACGTCCCGGAGGGCGCCACGCCCAAGGATGGCCCGAGTGCCGGGGTGGCCATGGTGACGGCGATTGTCTCTGCCTATACCCAGCGCCCGGTGAAGAGCCATGTGGCGATGACCGGTGAAGTCAACCTGCGTGGTGAAGTCATGCCGATTGGCGGGCTAAAGGAGAAATTGCTGGCAGCCCGTCGTGGTGGTATAAAGATAGTCCTGATTCCAGAAGAAAATCGTCGCGATCTCAAGGAAGTACCCGACAATATCAAGGATGCACTGGATATCCGTCCGGTACGCTGGATTGACGATGTACTTGCTGTGGCGTTGGCGGACGAACCTTTGGAAGGTGCGCCGCTGCCTAAAGCGGATAAAGCGTTGGGTAACACTGCCGTCGCCAATACACATTAGCAACGTCGGCCAACCGTTAGCATTTTGTTTGTAGCATTGCCCAAAAGCCTTTATGGCGGGCACATCCAGGCAAGGTCGCTTGACAGGCGTTTCAGGGCATTGCTATAAAACGCTGCTATGCCTTGATCGTCGATACCGTCGGTGACCATGTCTTTAGAACCATTTTTTTGAAACAGTCAAGGGGTGAAGTGTGAATAAGTCTGAGCTGATTGAAGCCATTGCCGCGTCTGCAGATATTCCAAAAGCAGCGGCAACCCGCGCATTGGATGCCATGGTGGAGTCTGTCACCGATAGCCTGAAAAATGGCGACAGTGTTTCACTGGTGGGCTTTGGCACCTTCGCGATCAAAGAACGTGCTGCACGAACCGGCCGTAACCCGCAAACAGGCCAGCCGATCCAGATCAGTGCGGCAAAAGTGCCTAGCTTTAAAGCTGGTAAAGCATTGAAAGACGCCGTTAATTAAGTTGTAAGCGTTTGTAGTCATCTATGGGCGCATCGCAACCGCGATGCGCCCATGTTATTTTCTAGCTCACTTTTTAGGGGCGACCCGTTTAGCTGTGACTACCTGAGGGCAACATGCTGCAAAGTATTCGGAATGGATCCAGAAGCTGGGGAGCCAAGATCATCATCGGGGTCATGGTGGCTGCCATGGCGCTTTTCGGTGTGGAATCTTTGTTTGGTCTGTTCGGTGACGACCCCAACCAAGAAATCAGCGTGAATGGCGAGCCCATCATGCGCCAACAGATTGAACTGGAAGTTCAGCGTGCCATGCGTTCAGGCCAGGTGCCGCCTGAGCAAGAGCGTCAACTGCGTAATGACATAAGGGAGGAACTGGTAACGCAAACACTGCTTACTCAATACGCCGAAGAAGGTGGCTTGTACGTATCCGAAGACCAGGTTGACCAGCTCATTGTGGGTATCCCTGAATTTCAGGATGAAGACGGACGGTTCTCGCCCGACATATTTCGCAGCCGTTTATCAGGGGCTGGCTATACGCCTCTTTCATTCCGCGAGGAGCTGGAAGTGGACGTCAAGCGTCAACAGCTTCAGCAGGGCCTTGCGTTTAGCGATTTCACCCTGGATAACGAGCGTCAGCGCCTGGCAGAACTCCAGCGTCAACAGCGTAGTTTTCGCTATGTGATGCTGGACGAAGATGATCTCGAAGGCGATGTGCAGATCAGCGAAGACGAGCTGGAAAGCTACTATGAGGCCAATGCCGACCGTTTTGAGCGCCCCGAGCAGGTACGCCTCGAGTATGTCTTGATTGACCGCCGGGAAATGGCCGATAGCGTCGATGTGGATGAAGAGGCGCTACGCGAGGCCTGGCTAGAGCGCAACGCTAACGCAGACCGCCGCGTTTCACACATCATGATTACATTCGGTGATGAGCGTGATCGCGAAGACGCCCGGCAACGGGCGGAGGAGGCGCTACAAGCTCTTGAAGCCGGCGAATCTTTCGCCGATACGGCGCTTCGCTATTCTGATGATACGGCCAGCGCGGAAGAAGGCGGCGACCTGGGCACAATCAGCCGTGGCTTTTTCGGCGATACCTTTGATGAAGCGGCGTTCTCTCTTGATGAGGGAGAAACCTCATCGATTGTCGAAATGGGCAACGCCCTGCATATCATTCAAGTCACTGGTATCGACCGTCCGGCGTTCGAGGACCAGCGGGATTCACTGCGCGAAGATGTCGCAATGAACGAAGTGAACGATGCGTTTAACGATAAGGTCCAGCAGCTTATTGACGAGAGCTTTGCGGCCGATGACCTGCAAGGTGTCGCCGAAGACCTGTCACTCCCCCTTCAAGAAAGCGACTGGCTGTCCCGGAATGATCAGGGTAGTAGTGTCCTGTTCGAGCCAGGCGTTCTGGAACAGGCGTTCAGCAACGACGTTCTCGAGGAAGGCTATAACAGTGAAGTGATCGAACTCGACGAAGACCGTCGTTTGGTCGTGCGCGTTGCGGATCATCGTGAACAGACTCAGTTACCGTTAGACGACGTACGCGATGAGGTGGAGGCAGCGGTAGTCGCCCAGCGGCAACAAGAGCGACTTCAAGCGCAAGCCAGAGACATGGTGGCACGCCTGCAAGAAGGTGAGTCGATTGATAGACAGTGGCTGGAGGCCAACAATGTTCGCCGCCAGGATGAAGCCACGGCTTCTCAACTGATTGTGCAAGCCGCTTTCCGGATGCCGCATCCAGAGGATGGCGGAAGCACCTATCAAACGGCAGTACTGCCTACTGGCGTTGCGCTCATTGCGCTTGACAAAGTAGTGCCGGGAGATGCGGATGAAGAGCGCGAGCAGTTTGTCGCTCAGATGGCCCAGCAGTTGCGTGCACAGGCCATTATTCAGGGGCTTGTTCAAGACCTGCGCAGCGATGCCGAGATTGAGCGATAAGCCTTAGGCGTGACGTCCGTTCCGTTGAAAAAGCCGATCTAGGAGATCGGCTTTTTTTATAGTTCTTTTGTAGTGCCGTCTTCAGGGAGACGGTGGATTGGTAAGGGGAAACTGGCGCAGTCGTGGGGCGGTATGATCTGATTTCTCGACCACGATATCCCAGCCGTGGCTGGCATCCCAGTCACCAAGCACGAAGCGTTTGGCAGGGACATCTTCCACGGTTAAATCGTGCACTTTAGGACGGTGGGTATGACCATGAATCATGGTCGTGACGCCATGCTTTTCTATCAGCGCCACCACCTCCTCATGGGTCACATCCATGATGGCATCCGCCTTCTTGGCATTAGCGTCTCCCGACTGCATTCGCAGGCTGCTTGCCAGTTCCAGGCGCTGTTCCAGCGGCATGGCAAGTATCTGGGCTTGCCATTCAGGGTCCCGAGATTGTTGGCGAAATGCCATATACGCCTCATCTTGAGTGCATAGGCTATCGCCATGCAAGATGACGGCAGGCACCCCCTGAAGCTCGATTTGTTCTACCTCGGAAAGCAGTGTCGCCTGACAGGCGTCAATGAAGCGTTGGCCCAGCAGGAAATCACGGTTGCCGTGAATAAAATATATTGCCGTTCCATCGCTGCTGAGGCGGTGTAATTGCTGAATGACCTCTCGAGCGACAGCGCCCAGCGGGTGAGGCGTATCGAGAAGGTCATCGCCGATCCAGGCATCAAAGAGGTCACCCAGAATATACAGGGCATCCGCTCCTTGGGCGGTATGGGCTAAATAATCATGGAACCCCTGATTAATCTCAGGGGTGTCATGACTCAAGTGCATATCAGCAACTAGCAGGGTACGCATACAGCTCCCGGAGATTATTCGGCTTCCTTGAGATAGGCGCGTTCAATGATAACGTCCTCGGCGGGTACGTCGGCATGCATACCGCGACGTGTGGTGCTGACGTTTTTGATCGCGTTGACCACGTCCATGCCGTCGACGACTTCACCGAAAACAGCATAACCCCAACCCTGCAAATTCTTGCCGCTATGATTTAAAAAGCTGTTGTCGCCGACATTGATGAAAAACTGTGCGGTGGCGGAATGAGGGTCCTGAGTACGAGCCATTGCCAGGGTGCCCAGGGTGTTTTTCAGCCCGTTATCCGCTTCGTTTTCGATCGGATCACGGGTGGGCTTTTGATTGAAATCCTGATCAAAGCCACCGCCCTGGACCATAAAGCCATCAATGACACGGTGAAAAAGGGTGCCGTCGTAAAAACCATCGCGAACATACTGCTCGAAGTTGGCGGCGGTAACGGGGGCTTTTTCATGATTAAGCGCAATCGTGATGTCACCGTGGTTCGTCTGTAATACGATCATAGATAAATTCCTGTTCAATAAAGGCGTTCGCCTTGGCGCTGTGCATCGGCGTCACGTTATAATAACGGTTTTGCTTGGCACCGCGAAGCGCTATACCGTTAGAGTAGGCAGACGCAGCCAAGCACGCCATCCACCACGAGGTTATCAACACCACCATGACCAACGAGACCACCCCAGCGCCGAACTTCATTCGCAACCAAGTACGCGACGAAATCGAGGGCGGCCAGGTCACCAAGATTGTGACGCGCTTTCCCCCGGAGCCCAATGGCTTCCTGCACATCGGCCATGCAAAGTCGATCTGCCTGAATTTTGGGTTGGCGGAGCAGATGGGTGGTGAGTGTCATTTACGCTTTGACGACACCAACCCTGCCAAAGAAGAGCAGGCCTATATTGACGCCATTAAAGAAGACGTCAGTTGGCTGGGCTTCCAGTGGGCAGGGCCGGTGCGTTTCGCTTCTGACTACTTCGACCAGCTGTATGCCTGGGCGCAACACCTGATTCGTGAAGATAAAGCCTATGTTGATGACCTGACGCCTGACGAGATTCGCGAATACCGCGGCACGCTGACCGAGCCGGGTCAGCCGAGTCCTTACCGTGAGCGTAGCGCGGAGGAGAACCTTGACCTTCTCGAGCGCATGCGCCTGGGAGAGTTTGCTGAGGGTGAAAAGGTGCTGCGTGCCAAAATTGACATGGCATCGCCCAATATCAACCTGCGTGACCCGATCCTGTATCGCATTCGTCATGCCAGCCACCATCAGACCGGCGATAAGTGGAAAATCTACCCGTCTTACGATTTTACCCATGGTCAGTCTGATGCCATCGAGGGCGTGACGCATTCTATCTGCACGTTGGAGTTCGAAGACCATCGGCCGCTTTACGAGTGGTTCCTGAATCATCTTCCTGTACCCCACAAGCCCCGTCAGATCGAGTTTGCCCGGTTAAATCTCAACTACACGCTGACCTCGAAGCGTAAGCTAAAGATGCTGGTGGACGAGCAGATCGTCGACGGCTGGGATGATCCGCGCATGCCAACCATTTCGGGCATGCGCCGTCGCGGCTATACGCCGGCCGCCATTCGCAAGTTCTGCGAGATGATTGGTGTCACCCGTGCCGATGGCGGGCTGGTGGATATCGCCATGCTGACTCACGCGATTCGTTCGGACCTGGAAGATAATGCGCCCCGCGCAATGTGTGTCTTGAAGCCGCTGAAAGTGGTGCTGACCAATGTGCCTGACGATCACGAGGAAGTGTATGAAGTGGCCGGTCATCCGGCGCGTGACGACATGCCAATGCGCAAAGTGCCGTTAACCCGCGAGATATACATCGACCAAGATGATTTCATGGAGGATGCACCCAAAAAGTTCTTCCGCCTGGCACCGGGCAAGGAAGTCCGTCTGCGCAATAGCTATGTCATCTGCTGCGATGAGGTCATCAAGGATGACGCCGGGGAGGTGACTGAACTGCGCTGCTCGGTTGATTTTGACACCCTGGGAAAAAATCCCGAGGGCCGCAAAGTGAAAGGGGTCATTCACTGGGTCAGCGTCGATCACGGTATCCCGTTGGAAGTGCGTCTCTATGATAATTTGTTCATGGTAGAACAGCCTGATCGGGATAAGGATGTCGACTTTCTGGATCATCTGAACCCTGAGTCACTGACGGTGTGCAATGCCATTGGCGAGCCCAGCCTGGCGGAGGCGGGCCCTGAAGCACGCTACCAGTTCGAGCGCGTGGGGTATTTCTGTGCTGATCGGCATGTATCGACGCCAGACCATCTGGTGTTCAATCGTACCGTAGGGCTCAAGGACAGCTGGGCGAAAATCAAGCAGAAAGGTTAAGGAATCGGCACATGCAAATCTATAATACGCTGACACGTCGCAAAGAGCCTTTTACTCCGCTGGTGGCGGGCAAGGTGAGCATGTACGTCTGCGGCATGACGGTGTATGACTACTGCCACCTTGGCCATGCCCGCGTCATGGTGGCGTTCGATGTCATTACGCGCTACCTGCGGGAGCGTGGTTATGACGTCAATTATGTGCGCAATATCACCGATATTGACGACAAGATCCTCAAGCGTGCCGATGAAAACCAAGAAAGTATCTCGGCGCTGACTGAGCGCATGATTGCGGCGATGCATGAAGACGAAGCGCGCCTCAATGTTTTGCCGCCCAGCCATGAGCCCAGAGCGACCGGGCATGTCGACGATATCATCGCCATGATCGAGACGCTGATTGATAAAGGCTTTGCCTATCCGGCCGAAAACGGCGATGTGTATTACCGCGTTCGCCGATTCGCGGATTACGGCAAGCTGAATAATCGCCAGCTGGACGACATGCGCGCAGGCGCCCGCGTTGACGTAGACGTCCATAAGGAAGATCCACTGGATTTCGTGCTCTGGAAAGCGGCCAAACCCGGCGAGGCGAGCTGGCACTCCCCTTGGGGAGACGGACGCCCTGGCTGGCATATTGAGTGCTCGGCAATGTCGACCTGCTGCCTTGGCGAGACTTTCGATATTCATGGGGGTGGGCCGGACCTGACCTTCCCTCACCACGAAAATGAAATCGCGCAGTCTGAAGCGGCCACCGGCAAAACCTACGTAAACACCTGGATGCACGCAGGGGCCGTGCGTGTCGACCAGGAAAAGATGTCGAAGTCGCTGGGTAACTTCTTCACGATTCGGGAAGTGCTGGCTGAGCACGACCCGGAAGTGGTGCGTTATCTGCTGGTCGCCAGCCACTATCGCAGTGCGATTAACTACTCACTGGATTCGCTTTCCGAGGCCAGAAAGTCACTGACACGCTTTTACACGGCGCTGGATGGCGTGAATCTTGATGTCAGCACCGAGAGCGATGATCCAGCGGGCACCCATTATCGCGACCGCTTTACTGAAGCGATGGATGATGACTTCAATACCCCCGAAGCGTTGGCGGTTTTGTTTGACCTGGCGCGGGATGTCAATCGCGCCAAATCCGATGCGCCTGAGAAGGCGCGAGCCCTTGCAGCTGAATTGAAACAGCTGGGCGGTGTGCTGGGACTTCTTCAGCAATCGCCAGAGGCGTTTCTGAAAGGTTCCCAGCAGCAAAACCTTCCGCTGAGCGAGTCGGCCATCAACGCAAAGATCGCCCAGCGTCAGGCGGCCAAGGCCAACAAGGATTTTGCGCAAGCCGATGCCATCCGCGACGAGCTGGCGAGTCTGGGGATCATTCTTAAAGATTCCCGAGAAGGCACCACCTGGGTCCTTGAGTCTGCTTCATGAGCAGGGCCAAACGATGGTGAGTACGCGTTAGATAGCGCTTAGGATTCGACGTGAATCTGACTTCAACGCACGACGGGCATATACTCCTACAAAACTCAGCAAAAGGATGATGACAATGCGTTTTGCGACTAAATCGGCCATCGCCATCGGATGTTTTACCCTGCTACCGCTATCATCGGTCAATGCCAATGACCCGGTGGTGGTTTCGTCAAAAATCGACACGGAAGGGTCCGTGCTGGGTGAACTGATCATACAGACGCTGGAGCGCCATGATATCCCCACGGAGGATCGCCTGCAGTTGGGGGGCACCAGTGTTGTACGCAGCGCCTTGCAAGCGGGAGAAATTGACCTTTATCCCGAATACACCGGCAACGGCGCCTTCTTCTTTGATATGAGCGACAGCGATGTATGGAACGACCCGGAACAGGCGTATGAAACTGTCCGGGAGCGCGATGCCGAGCAGGGACTGGTGTGGCTAACACCGGCCAGTGCCAACAATACCTGGGCCATGAGCGTGCGCAAGGATGTCGCAGAGGCAAATGGTCTGGAGACGCTCGATGACCTGGCGGCTTATCTGGAAGAAGGGGGCGAGTTCAAGTTTGCGGCAAGCGCCGAGTTTGTCGAATCCGAGCAGGCACTTCCCGCTTTTCAGCAGGCCTATGGGTTTGAACTCAGCGATGATCAACTGCTGGTGCTTTCCGGCGGCAACACAGCGGCCACCATGCGGGCAGCCGCCGAGCAGACCAGTGGCGTCAATGCTGCGATGACATACGGTACCGACGGTGGTTTGAATGCGCTGGGCCTCGTGGTGCTTGAAGACTCAAGGGGCGTTCAGCCAATCTACCAGCCAGCTCCGGTAGTACGTGAAAGCGTGTTGGAAGCGTACCCTGATATCGCGCCGCTGCTTGAAGACGTATTCAGCACGCTGGATCTTGAAACGCTGCAGAAACTCAATGCTGACGTGGCGGTGAACGGCATGTCACCCGGTAATGTCGCGGGCGATTATCTCGATAGCCTGGATAACGACTGATAATGGCATTGCTGGATGCGTTGCCAAGTCCGCAAATGGCTTGGCGACAGTGGCGGCCCAATAGTGTTCTGGTCGTTCTCCTGAGTGTCATGCTGGTGGCTCTTTGGCTCTTCGATGTGGTCAGCGTGTCTCCCAACCGGATCGTCAGCGGCCAGGGGGCTGGTCTGGTGGAAGCCATGGGCTGGTTGGGGGCACTGCTGGTCAGCGGCGTCACTATCACCCTCATGCTGCTGTCCCTCCAGCCTGGCCGACAGAATTATCAGGTTGCCCTGGTAGGCGTCTGTCTATTACTTCTTCTGATGCCGTTTGGTTTGATAGTGGCCAGCGACCGGCTGGTCAGTAGTGATATGCCTCAGGCTCGCCTGAATATGGGCATGGCCTATTGGTTGATGCTGTCTCTATTGCTCTTGTGCTGGATCGAGCTGCGTTTGCGCTTAGCGCTGCCGCGGCGTTGGACCGTCCTGATGCTTCTGGGCGTCGCGCTCGTCTGGTGGTTGTGTGCCATGTGGGCGCTTGAGGCGCTGGCGTTGGGGCAGGAGTTTCGCGCCCGGAACGACGAATTCTGGCGCGCCCTGCGACAACATATAACGCTGGTGAGTGTCTCCGTTGCCATCAGCATCGGACTGGGGCTGTCCCTCGCCATGCTGATGCGCCGCTATGCAAACTTTCAGAAGGTCGCCTTTGGGGTGCTCAATTTCCTGCAGACCATTCCGAGTATCGCCCTGTTCGGTTTGATGCTGGGCCCCTTAGCTTGGCTGGCGGCTCAGTGGCCGCTGCTGTCTCGACTGGGTGTCAGTGGCATTGGCTGGGCACCCGCTTTGTTGGCGCTGGTCGCTTACAGCCTGCTACCGATGGTGCGAAACACCTACATTGCCCTCGAGCAAGTCAGTCCTGAGACCCTGGAAGCGGCACGCGGGATGGGCATGCGCAATAGCCAGCGCTTCTGGCAGGTGCGTCTGCCCCTGGCCTTGCCGGTGCTGCTCGAGGGGATAAGAATCACGTCTGTCCAAGCTATCGGCCTCACGGCGGTTGCTGCCTTGATCGGTGCGGGCGGCCTGGGGGCTTTCATTTTTCAAGGGTTGGGGCAGGCGGCGATGGACATGGTATTACTGGGGGCGCTGCCCATTCTGATACTGGCGCTTATAGCAGACGCTGGCCTCGGGGCCTTGTCTGATATCCTCCGGCCGAAAAATACCGTGCGGCCTGGAGACGCTCAATGATCGAACTCGCCCACGTGACCAAACGCTTTGACGACGCCGTCGCAGTGGATGACATTTCGCTGCACATCGCAAAGGGTAAGTTTTGTGCGCTGGTGGGTACCTCGGGCTGCGGCAAATCAACCACATTACGGATGATTAACCGCCTGATTGAGCACAGCGAGGGTGACATCCTACTGGATGGCCAGCCGATTGCCGCCTATGACCCGGTCAAGTTGCGGCGTCGCATCGGCTATGTGATTCAGCATACGGGGCTATTCCCGCATTGGACAGTGGCCCGCAATATCGGCCTCGTACCACGCTTGCTCAAATGGTCCGCTGCAGAGGTGCAGGCAAAAGTTGACGAACTGATGGGCCTGCTGGGTTTGCCGAAAGATGAATTCGCCCACAAATACCCTCATCAGCTGTCAGGGGGGCAGGCACAGCGTGTAGGCGTGGCGCGGGCACTGGCCGCCGACCCTGATATCTTGCTGATGGATGAACCTTTTGGCGCCCTGGACCCGATCACCCGTGAAAAGCTTCAGGATGAACTTGCCCGGCTCCAGGCGAAGATGCACAAGACGGTGGTGTTTGTCACCCATGACATGGATGAAGCGCTAAGGTTGGCGGATCACCTGGTAGTGATGCGAGAAGGCCGTATTGTCCAGCAGGGCACGCCACTGGCGTTGCTTCAACATCCTCAGGACTCTTTTGTCGAATCCTTGCTCGGCGGACTCGAGCGCGGGCTGAAGCAAGCCGCTCTGACCCGGGTCAAGGACCACATGGCCCCGATGGGACCCACCTTGCCCGCTCAATCGCGGATTCCCGCGACGTTTTCCCTGCGCCAGGGGCTTTCAATGATGTTGCGTGATCACACGGACCGCCTCACTGTCGTGGACCAACACGATGTCCCGGTAGGCGAGCTGACGCTACGCAAGATCGTCAAGGAAGCCCAGCCGGAACAAGGAAAAGCGCGTGAGTCATGATGCCTTGAGCCGTTCACTGACGGCGCGCGGTGTTCAACAGGCGAAGTGGCCGGCTATCTGGCTGGTCCTTTTGATGGCATGTGTTTGGGGATTTCCTTACGCCGACGGCCTGTTGCGCATCATTGAGCCGGACTCGAGTCAAGTCGTGTACCAGCGAGCGAGCCTTGCCACCCTGTTGGTGCAGCACATGCTCGTGGTCAGCGCGGCCGCCGTGATTACCGTGGTGGGGGGCGTGTTGGCGGCGATTGTCGTGACACGGGAATGGGGGCGTAATTTTTTACCTCTGGTCTCGCAAGTCGCCTCACTGGGGCAGACCTTTCCACCGGTTGCCGTGCTGGCGCTGGCGGTGCCGGCATTAGGTTTTGGCACGCTGCCGATTATTGTTGCGCTGGTGCTGTATGGCACGCTACCCATCGTACGAAATACGCTAGGCGGCCTACAGGACGTTGATAAAGAAGTGAAAAGTGCCTCCGTCGCGATGGGAATGACGAGTTGGCAAACCCTTCGCCAGGTAGAGTTGCCTTTGGCGGCCCCGGTCATACTGGCCGGCATTCGGACGTCCATCACCATCAATATTTCGACAGCCGCGATCGGCGCCACCGTCGGCGCGAGCAATCTGGGGGATCCCATCATTGCCGGTATCGTGAACGGGAATATGGCGTATATCGTCCAGGGGGCGCTGACGATTGCGCTGTTGGCACTAACCGTTGATAGCCTGTTCGAGCGACTTCAGGAACGGCTGCGTTCGCGCCTCTATACCGCTTAAGTCGAATCCCTAAAGTGTCTCAGCTGCGTTACTGTCGCAAGTGTTGCGTTGACCCATGTCAGATAAATCCACTGGCATAAAAGGTCATCACCGACAACACTGCCCTCAAAAGGGGTACGACAAGGACAATAATGATGACACAGCATGCACACCAGCCTGTTTTTCTGACAGGCGATGAATTTTCGATTCCTACCTTCAGTTTACTGAGCCCCGAGGGCGAGCTCTACAGCGAGGCTGATGCCCCCAGGCTTGAAAAAGACCATGCCCTGCGCATTTACCACGCGATGCTGGCAACGCGTATTCTCGACGAGCGTATGTTGGCGGCCCAGCGTCAGGGGCGGCTGTCTTTCTACATGCAATGTACGGGCGAAGAAGCCGCCGTGGTAGGCGCCACCGCGGCACTCGACGATGCCGACATGATCATGGCGCAGTACCGCGAGCAGGGTGCCTTGATGTATCGCGGGTTTTCCATTGATGAATTCATGAATCAGCTGTTCGGCAACGAGCTGGACTACGGCAAAGGCCGCCAGATGCCGATTCACTATGGGTCGCGAAAGCTCCACTACATGACCATTTCCTCCCCGCTTGCCACCCAGATTCCCCAGGCGACAGGCTATGCCTATGGTCAAAAAATGGCGGGTGATGGTCACTGTACCCTAACGTTCTTTGGGGAAGGCGCCGCGTCTGAAGGCGATTTTCATGCGGCGCTGAACATGGCGTCGGTCCACCAGGTCCCGGTGATCTTTTTCTGCCGCAACAATGGCTACGCGATTTCGACACCGGCAGCCGAGCAGTTTGCAGCCGACGGTATCGCCCCCCGGGCTTTTGGCTATCACATGCATGTGATCCGTGTGGACGGCAACGACATACTGGCAGTCTATGAAGCCACGCGCCAAGCGCGGGAACTCGCCGTTGAACGCAACCAACCTGTATTGATAGAGGCGATGACCTATCGCCTGGCCGCACATTCCTCTTCCGATGACCCGTCGGGTTATCGCTCCAAAAATGAAGAAGAAGCCTGGCGTGCCAAAGATCCGCTGCTGCGCATGCAGAAGTGGCTCTTGGCCAAGGGATGGTGGAGCGAAGACGAGGAGGCCAGCAAGCAGGAAAGCCTGCGCCGTGAAGTGCTGGATACGATGAAACGTGCCGAAAAGCGCTCGCCACCGCCCCTGGACTCCCTGATCAGCGATGTCTATGCGGATGTCACCCCGGCGTTGCAGCAACAGTTCGACCAGCTCAAGCAGCATATCCGCCGTTACCCGGAAGCTTACCCGCGGGGAGCCAAGTCGTTGGACCTGAGTGTGAGTACGGATGCCGACTCCCAGGGGGGCGAATAACATGCCAACAATGAATATGCTTCAGGCGATCAATAACGCCCTCGACATCGCCATGGCGGAAGACGAAAAAGTCATCTGCTTTGGCGAGGATGTGGGAATTTTTGGCGGTGTTTTTCGTGCCACGAGCCACCTGCAGGAAAAATACGGCAAGGCCCGCTGTTTTAATACCCCCTTGGTCGAGCAGGGTATCATTGGCTTTGCCAACGGCCTGGCCGCTCAGGGATCGGTTCCGGTAGCTGAAATTCAGTTTGCCGATTATATTTTTCCCGCCTTTGATCAAATCGTTAACGAAACCGCCAAATTTCGCTATCGCTCGGGAGATCTGTTCAACGTCGGCGGCCTGACCATTCGCACCCCCTATGGCGGCGGGATTTCCGGCGGGCTTTACCACTCGCAATCGCCCGAGGCTTACTTCACCCATACCCCTGGGTTAAAGGTCGTGGTGCCCCGCAACCCCTATCAGGCCAAAGGGCTATTACTGGCGTCCATTCGTGACCCGGACCCGGTGCTGTTTTTAGAACCCAAGCGGCTTTACCGCGCGGCGGTCGGCGAGGTGCCGGAAGATGATTACCAGCTCCCCATTGGTGAGGCCGAGATCACCAAGGAGGGCAGCGATATTACCCTGGTCGGCTGGGGCGCGCAGATGGAAGTGATTGGCAAGGCCGTGGAGTTGGCAGAGGAGCAGGGTATCAACTGCGAAGTCATCGACCTGCGCTCGCTGTTGCCCTGGGATGCAGATACGGTCGCCGAGTCCGTTCTCAAGACCGGTCGGTTGGTGGTCAGCCATGAAGCGCCGTTGACCGGCGGTTTCGCCGGTGAAGTTGCCGCGACGATTCAGGCGCGTTGTTTTCTCTACCTGGAATCGCCCATTGCACGGGTGACCGGGCTGGATACGCCTTTCCCGCTGGTGCTGGAAAAAGAGTATCTACCCGACCATCTGAAAATCTTTGAAGCGATTCGTGAAAGCGTTAATTTTTGACGCCAGAGGAGAACAACAATGAGCGATTTTATGCTGCCGGACAT
The DNA here is from genome assembly GCF_900111305.1 of Vreelandella subterranea. GTDB lineage: Bacteria > Pseudomonadota > Gammaproteobacteria > Pseudomonadales > Halomonadaceae > Vreelandella > Vreelandella subterranea. The sequence continues at coordinate 162,633 of NZ_FOGS01000008.1, read as the reverse complement.
CGGCGAGGGTATCGTCGAGTGTGAAGTGGTCGAATGGCGCGTCGCGGAAGGCGACCGGATTGAAGAAGATCAGCCGGTTGTCGAGGTCATGACCGACAAGGCGCTGGTGGAAATTACCGCCCATGAAGCAGGCGTTGTCACTAAGCTGTATGTTGAACAGGGGCAAATTGCCAAGGTTCATGCCCCGCTTTATGCCTACCAGGCTGACGGTGAAGACGCCGGTGAGGCAAAGGCATCGAATGACAGCTCAGAAGCGTCGTCGTCCAGTCAGCCCTCGGCTGCTGAAAAACAGGCGGAAACCCAGCCGTCACCCACAACACCAGCGGTTGCTACTCAGGGGAAAGTGCCTGCCAGCCCCGCCGTCAGGCGGCTGGTCAGAGAGCATCAGTTGCAGCTCACCGATATTGCGGGAAGCGGCAAGGACGGTCGCGTCCTCAAGGAAGACGTCCTGGCGCATCTTGACCAACCTGGCGAGGCCGCTTCGATGTCTTCCCGGGAGACGTCATCACGGGGGAGTGGTGACGTGAGCCGGGTCGAGCCACTGCGTGGCATGCGGGCGATGATGGCCAAGCGCATGGTGGAATCGGCCAGCACGATCCCGCATTTTCATTACGGTGAGGAAATCGACGTGACGCAGCTTCTCGCCATGCGGGAACGCTTGAAACCGTTGGCAGAAGCTCTGGGCGAGCGCTTGACGCTGATGCCGTTCTTCATGAAAGCGATGGCATTGGCGATTGCCGAATCGCCGATTATCAATGCCCAGCTCAATCAAGCAGGCGACGAGCTGCACTACTACGCCCAGTGCAATATCGGCATGGCCGTGGACAGCAAGGCCGGGTTGCTGGTGCCCAATGTCAAAGGTGTCGAGCGATTGACGCTGCTGGAGATTGCCAGGGAAGTCGGGCGTTTAACCCATGCGGCCAGGGAAGGGCGGGTTGACCAGGCGGATCTCAAAGGGGGGACCATCAGCATTTCCAACATCGGGGCGCTGGGCGGTACCTACGCGGCGCCGATCATTAATGCCCCGGAAGCCGCCATCGTGGCGATTGGTAAAACCCAGTGGCTGCCACGTTTTGATGACCATGGCGAGGTCCAGCGGCGTGCGATCATGACGGTTACCTGGGCGGGGGATCACCGCTTTATTGACGGGGGGACGATCGCGCGCTTCTGTAATACCTGGAAGGGCTTTCTGGAAGCCCCGGATAGCATTCTGCTGCATCTGGGATAACGCAGGCGACCATGGCTCAGGCACCCCTTCAGCAGTTTTATATACCCGAGGAGCAGTCGGTATACCTGCTGAGTCACCACGATGCCCGCAAGCTCAAGGACTGGGTGGCGCTGTGCCAGGAGCAGCTCTCCCAGTTGGGCTACCGGGACATCGAGCTGATCGGTAAGGGTGCCTACGGTTTCGTTTTTGCCGGTAGTGCGCCGATCCAGGGAGCGACGGCGCACTACGTTTTCAAGTTCTCGCGTATTACCCTGCCCATTCACCTCCAGGAACGCCTTGAAGAAGAGGCGTTCATGCTGGAGCAGGTGTCGCACCCGCTCATTCCCAGGTTGATTACCTACCAGCGTGCGCGTGGACAATCGATTCTGGTCATGGAGCGCGCGCCCGGCTTGAATCTCGAGCAGGTATCGCTCAGGGAAGGCCGACTGTCTCCCCGCCTTATCATACGCATCGCCGCACAGTTAGCCGATATTCTGATGGCGTTGCGCAGAGAGGCCGGCCCCAAGGCGCGGCCTGTCGTCCACGGCGATATCAAACCTTCCAATCTGGTCTTTGATTCGACTGACGAGTCCATCGCGCTGATCGACTGGGGCTCATCCGTCTTTGCCCAACTCGATGCCCAACTGCAATTCGTCGGCAACAATGTAATGGAGTTGATGTCGGATAACCTTCAACAGACCAATGCCCGACTGGGCGATGTCTACTTCATTGGCGAGGAACAGTTGAACGGGGGCCTTTCGTCGCCACGTTTTGACGAGCAGGGCGTGGCGGGCACTTTGTATGCCCTGGCATCTGCGCAGTCGTGCCGCTTTGGTCATCGCGCGATTCCTGCCAGTTCGCTGGGGCTTCCCATGGAGTTTGCCCGAACGCTGGACGCTATGCTCGACCCCGATCCTCACCTGCGTCGCAAGGCGGGCGACTATTTCCTGCGCGCCATGCCGCGGATGGCCCGCGCGGTGATGCTCGACCTGCCGGGTAGCGTTCAATCACCGCTGGTACCGGTATGGGGGCGTCCGGCTGAACAGGAAATTGACACCGTGGTGTACAGTTCTCGCAAGGCATTTCTGCGTGAAGCCAATGCCCCTGAAACCCTTAACGACGTTAACGATGTACAGCTGGACCGCTATTACAAACAGTTCATGCAGGGGATGGGGGAAACCGAAAAAGCCTTTCTGGCCTCGGTGAGCCGCCTGGGCAAGTACCCTGTTGTAGGCGGCCTGGCGGTGCGCTGGGAGCGCGACGGTGTGTATATCGATTCGTCGTTGAACCTGCACGATCCGGCATTGAAGCCTGTGTTTATCGAAGCGGTCAATAACATGGTGCACCTGGCGCGGGCGATCCATCGCCAAGGGGTGTTCAAGAGCTGTCTGTTTAACGCCCGCCAAACATTGCACCTGGAGCGTGGTTCAGCGTCGGAGCCTTTTAATTGCGAACCCGGCATGGCGATCAGCTATGAAATGAGCGCCGTCCCGGAACTTGAGGACCGCACGCGTCAGCATAGTTACTTCGAGGATGGTCCCGATCCCGAAGAGCTATTAGCATTGCCAGCGTCGATCATGCAGGTACTCAGACAGCTTAACGAGATTCATCACACCGGTATGATCATTTTTGAGGCGCTGCCCAAGCACCTCAAGATTCATAGCTACTATCGCCTTCTCGATCCTTCCAGGGAAGACGAATTTCGCGCATTGCTGGTGGAAATGCTCGCATCAGTCAGCGAAATTGAAGGCCTGGGAGTCTCTGGGTTCATGAAGATGCCCTACAAAGATACCCGCTACTTCACGCACCTTGAAAGCCAGCCAGAACGATACTACCCGCGTGACCCGCGGGAATATATCAGGAAACATGGCCAATAAAGGCAGACCATTTTTTTAGGGTGTTACCGGGAGAATTCCCGCCATGCAGCGTAAGTACTGAGAAAGACGCGACCGGTGAGAGCCTCAAGAAAGTCACTTTTCTTGAGTTGATCCATCACGGGGCCTTTTACCTCCGCAAGGTGCAGCTTGACGCTTGAATCTTTTAGGCGGGCATTGATGGCGTCGAGGCTTTCCAGAGCCGAGGCATCAATCAGGTTAACGGCTGAGCAGATCAGTACCACGTGTTCCAGTTCGGGGCGGCTGGCCACCAGGTTGTACAGCGTATCTTCCAGATAGCGCGCATTGGCGAAGTACAGGCTTTCATCAATACGCAGTAGCGCCACACGGCTGACGGTTTCGACATCGTGACGGCTAATGTTGCGGAAGTGTTCGGTACCGGGAACGCGCCCGACAAGCGCGCTGTGCGGGCGACTGGTGCGGTATAGATAAAGTGCAATGGAAAGGGTCACGCCCCCCAGAATACCTGCCTCGATTCCCTCGACAAGCGTCAGGAGGATGGTAAGCGCCATGGCCGAGAAATCACTGCGCGAATAACGCCACGTCTGGCGCAGCATGGGGATATCCACCAGGGTCAGGATAGACACGGTAATCGTTGCTGCCAGGGTGGCGATCGGCAGGTAGTAAAGCCAGCCCGTAAACGCCATCGTCACCAGGGCAATACCCAGCGCGGCAAAAGCCCCGGCAGCGGGTGTCTGGGCGCCCGCGTCGAAATTAATCACCGTACGCGACAGACCGCCTGTTACCGGCATGCCATGGGTGACGGCCGCCGCCAGGTTGGTTGCGCCCAGGCCAATCAATTCCTGATTGGGGGAAATGCGCTGGCGCCGTTTGGCCGCCAGCATCTGCCCCATCGACACCGACTCGACAAAGCCGACCAGGCTGATGAGCAAGGCCGGGATGAATAGCGCTTTCCATAACGAGGCATCAGCCCACGGCAGGCTGAAAGCGGGAAGCCCACCCGGTACGTCGCCGACAACATTGACGCCCTTATCAGCAAGCCCCCAGTACCAGGTGGCAAGCGTGGTGGCAACCACCGCGATAACCGGCCCCGCCTTGGCGACCAGGTCGGCGACGCTATTGGGCAGCCCCAGGTGCTTGAGTGTCGATTTCCCATGTCGGCGAAGCCAGACTAAAAACACCAGCGTGCCTATGCCCAAAAGGCAGGTGGGTAGGTTGAGGGCATCCAGGTTGGGGATCAGGGTCATCAAACGCTCCACCAGGGTAAACCCGCTGCTTTCGATCCCCAGCAGGCTGCCAAGCTGGCTGACCGCAATCAGAATCCCTGAGGCCGTTAAAAACCCTGAAATGACCGGGTGGCTCAAGAAATTGCTGAAAAAGCCCATTTTCAGCAGCCCCATGGCGACCAGCATGACCCCTGAGAGCATCGACAGCACCAAGGCGGCTTCCAGGTAGGCATCAGAGCCGGGGGTGGCAACCGACGAAAGGGCAGCCCCGGTCATCAGCGCAATAATCGCCACAGGGCCCACGGCCAGGGTGCGGCTGGTGCCAAACAGGGTATATACCAACTGCGGTAAAATACTGGCGTACAGGCCCACCACGGCCGGCAGCCCTGCCAGCAGGGCATAGGCAAGCGACTGCGGTATGACCATGACGGTGACAATCACGCCGGCCAGTAAATCCGCTCCCAGTAACCGTTTATGGTAGTAAGGCAGCCAGGACAGAATGGGCAAGTAGCGCTTTAGCATGGGCTCCCGGGGCGATCCGCCTCAAATCTTCGATGGATAAGCTGCGTCACAGCTTAACGCGAATGTAGGTCATTATATTAACAAGTTATAAGTCAAATTACGGCACCCTGCGGGAATTTCGTTCCCAGCGTTGCGTCCTGCCCCCAAAGTGTTACTTATTTAATCCTCGTTAATTAGTAAGCTTACAATAACCCTAATGAAAGACTTGGGGCCTCATAACCACATTAATAACAAGAGAACTGACTATGCGTATCATTCGATGGGCGGTTCCCATGGTGCTGTTGGCACTGGCGGTGTGGCTGGTGTCTTTCAGCACACTGGGGGGATATGTAGCGGTGGGATTGGCGACCATCGCGGGAGCGCTGAGTGTTTTGATGGCCTTGGGTTCACTATACCAGGCGGATCAGCAGTCGTTGGAGGGCAGGCGACCTGTCAACCGGTTAATGGCCGATTATGCGTCGCTACGCGCCATGGCGTTTCGCTTGATGAAGCGCGCCAGCAGCACGGCCATCGCCTCCGCAGAAGTTTCACACTACGCAGATTTGATGGATCAGCGTCTCAGTAAACAGGAGAGAATGGCGCGTGAGTCGTCAGCCAGCATGGGCGCAATCAACACGGCTATCATGCAGGTCAGCACCAGTGCTGCCCAGGTAGCCACGCTTGCTGAAAGCGCCCGCGAAGCCAGTCATCACAATCAGGCAGCACTGACCGACATCATCCAGGAAATGAGCGATGTGTCCGAACAGTCCCAGCAGGCGCTGGAGATGCTGACCTCGCTTAATGACAAGATCGAGCGTGTGCGCAACGTCACGTCAATGATTGAAGACATTGCCGAACAAACGCATCTGTTATCCCTCAATGCCTCCATTGAGGCTGCCCGGGCAGGCGAGCACGGCCGGGGGTTTGCTGTCGTGGCCGGCGAGGTTCGCAACCTGGCGCACAAGACCTCGACGGCCACCCAAAGCGTGGATGAGCTTGTCAAGGATATGCATCAAAGCGGGCAAAACGTGGTGTCATCCATGGGCAGCCTGATGAGCCGAATCAGCCACCGCTCGGCTGACATGCAGCACGTCGGCAGCAGTCTGGGCACCATTACCCATGAATTTGACCAGGTGCAAAGCGAGATCAGCAGCGTCGCACAAGCCATCGAGAATACCCGTCAACATAGCCAGACCGTGGCCGACACATTGCATGAGCTGGAAGCAGACGTCGATGAAGGCAACCGCGATATGCACGACCTGGCGAATCAGGCCCGTGCCTTGATGGAAGCGGCAGAAGGTGTCGATGGCGAGCTGGCGCAACAGCGGCTCAACGGCCGTCATCAGCAGGTTTTCCACGCGGCGCGGCAAGCCGCCGACCGGCTGGGCAAACTGTTTGAGAACGCTCTCAAACGCGGCGAATTAAGCGAGGCGGCGCTGTTCCAGCCCAGCTATCAGCAGATCCCCGATACCCGGCCACCGCTGTATCGTACGTCGTTCGATGACTTTACCGATAAATATTTGCCCGATATCCAGGAGCCGCTGCTGACCCAGCTTGACCTGAGCTACGCGATCACCTGCGATAAGAAGGGCTATGTGCCCACCCACAATCAGGCGGTGAGCCGCGCGCCCACTGGCGACTATGATCACGACTTAAAATTCTGTCGCAGCAAGCGTATTTTCGACGACCCCACCGGACGCCGGTGCGGTGCACACGAAAAGCCACTGCTACTGCAAACCTATAAGCGCGATACGGGCGAGATCATGCATGATCTGTCAGTACCCATCTATATCAATGGACGACACTGGGGCGGCTTCCGTATCGGCTATCAGCCAGAGCGCGAACCCGCTTCCCAGGATCTGACCCATCAAGACGATGTGCCCGCGCTACCTGGCCGACAGCTGGCCGGGACGTGATTGCCAGGCAGACCAGGAGTAAAGGGCCAGCCCTGTCCAGATCATGATGAAGGTCACCAACTGGATTGGGCTGAGGGGTTCTTCAAAAACCGCCAGGGCGATTAAAAACTGGATACTGGGGTTGATGTACATCAGAAACCCCAGTGTCGCGAGGCGCAAACGCCTCGCAGCGCCCGCAAAGGCCATGAGCGGGAGGGCCGTAATGACGCCGCTGGCGATCAACAGGGCCGTTGTCTGGGTGTCGCCTAAAAAGTGCGATGTTCCTTGCCAGCTAAAGGCCGTCAATGCGATCAGCGCAATGGGGAACAGCAACAGCGTCTCGACAAAAAGCCCCGAAAGGCCATCAAGCGGGACCTGTTTGCGAAACAGACCATAACTTCCAAAACTCAGTGCCAGCAGTAGACTGATCCACGGCAACTCCCCCAGCATGAAAAACTGAATGGCAATCGCCAGGCTGGCCAAGCCCAGCGCCACCAGCTGCAACCGCGCCATCACTTCACGCAGTACCAGCATACCCAGCGCCACATTGACGAGAGGTGTTAAAAAATAACCTAAACTGGCTTGTAACACCTGGTGGGTTTCCACCGCATAAATATACATTCCCCAATTAAACCCAATCAGCAGGGCGCAGGCGAGAACGCGGCCGAGGCGCCTGGGCTCCACCAGGGCGGCAACGACGGGTGGCCAGCGACGCAGCAGGGTAATAAGGCCCACCAGGAAGAGGCACGACCACAGGATGCGATGAACCAGTATTTCGATGGCCGGAACGCCATCAAACAGCGCAAAAAAAAGCGGGAAGCATCCCCACATGGTATAGGCCGTCAAACCAAAGGTGACCCCTTTGACGGCTTCGGGATCGCGTGGTGGAGTGGGAAGCATAGCAGCCTCATTATTTAAAAATGCTAATCTAACACAAACGCGACAACGTGAGCGGCGTAAAGGAGTGATTCGATGAGCCAACTCAGAACCAGCCTGGTGCAGTGCGATCTGCGCTGGGAAAATCCGGAAGCCAACCATGCCCATCTTGAGCAACTCTTGGGTGACCTTGATCACCGGGAAACGGATCTGATCGTACTGCCCGAAATGTTTGCCACCGGGTTTACGATGAACTCCCGTGAGATGGCTCAACCCATGGATGAAAGCCAGAGCGTTGCCTGGATGAAGGATCAGGCACGGTCACGCCAGTGCGTCATGACCGGCAGTGTGGCTATTCAGCATGAGGGCGAGTACTACAACCGGCTAATCTGGGCCATGCCGGATGGTCAACTGACCTATTACGACAAGCGACACCTGTTCCGCATGGCCGGTGAACATGAGCGTTACGGCATGGGGGAGCGGCGTGTCATCGTCGAACTGAACGGTTTCAAGCTACTGCTGACGGTCTGCTACGACCTGAGATTTCCGGTTTGGCTTCGCCAGCAGCCGACACAAGACGAACATTTCGAGTATGATGCGCTGCTGTGCGTCGCCAACTGGCCCGCACCTCGCCGTCAACCCTGGCGCACCTTGCTTCAGGCCCGGGCGATTGAAAACCTGACCTATGTGATTGGCGTCAATCGCGTGGGCGAAGACGCCAAAGGGCTGGCGTACAGTGGCGATTCAATGCTGGTGGATTTCAAAGGCGAGCCACTTATCGACCATTCAGCGCATACGCCGTTTGTGGAAACGGGATGCCTCAATAAAACGGATCTAGATGCTTTTCGTGAAAAATTTCCTGCCTGGCAAGATGCCGACCGCTTTTCATTGCTCCCAGGAGTCGGCCAATAATGCGTCTTGATCGCTTTTTAAGTGAAACGACCCCGTTAACGCGTAGCCTTGCAAAGCGCGCGCTAAAAAACGGTGAGGTGACCTTGAACGGCGAGCCGATCAAGCAGGCAGCAACGCACATCGATACGCAAGAAGACGTGGTGGTGCTTAACGGCGCGCGACTGGCGCTGGTCGGACTGCGCTATATCATGCTGAACAAGCCTGCCGACGTGGAGTGTACCGCCAGGCGAGGGCTTTACCCGAGGGTTATCGACCTGATTGACCTCCCCAAGGCAGAGCGTTTACAACCGGTCGGGCGTCTTGATGTTGATACCACGGGCCTATTGCTGCTTACCGACGATGGCCAATGGTCGCACCGCGTGACGTCACCGCGCCATCGCTGCGCCAAGGTGTATGTCGCCGAGCTTGCCGAACCCATGGAAGGCGATGTGGCCGAGTGGGCCATCAACCAGGTGGCCGAGGGCATTATGCTCGACGGCGAAGAAACGCCGACTCAGCCAGCCACGCTGCGGTTTTTAGCGCCGCATCAAGCGGAGCTGACCATTACGGAAGGGCGTTATCATCAGGTCAAGCGCATGTTTGTAGCGTTAGGCAATCACGTTGAAGCGCTGCATCGACGTTCAATTGGCGATATTGAGCTGACGGATGACCTGGCCCCTGGCGAATGGCGTGAGCTGACCCCGGAAGAAATCGCCAGCTTTTAATCGCCCATGACGCCCTGAGCTTGCTGACAACAGTTTGGCTCAGGCGAGTCTTAGATTAATTGCGAGTTTATACCGTTATCTTGTTTTTATGCCCGAGCTCTGAATTAAGCTTGGGAGAAGTATCAAGCAAGCAGGGGGGTCAGCCCGCGAAATCTTTTAGATAAGCCGCCGCTATAAGCGACTGCGTATAAGAATGCTGAGGAGAGGCGAGTACGTCCAGGCAAGGGCCTTGCTCGACGACCTCACCGTCTTTCAGGACCATAATACGGTGGGCCATGGCGCGTACCACGGCTAGATCATGGCTGATAAACAGGTAACTTAGCTGGCGCCGTGCCTGAAGGTCCCGTAGCAGTGTCACCAGCTGTTTTTGAACGGTGCGATCCAGTGCTGACGTCGGCTCGTCGAGCACCAGCAGCTCAGGCTCCAGGATAATGGCCCGGGCGACGGCGATCCGCTGGCGCTGACCGCCGGAAAATTCATGCGGATAGCGCGCCGCACAGCTTTCCGGCAGGCCGACTTCTCTCAACGTTTGATGGACGCGCTCAGTGACTTCCGTGGCAGACAGGTGAGGGTAGTGAAAGCGCAACCCTTCACTGACGATATCGAATACCGGCATACGCGGTGACAATGCCCCATAGGGATCCTGAAATACCATCTGTAACCGGTGCCGCTGACGGCGCAAGTCGTTACCCGTCAGCTTGCTCAAGGGGGCATCGCCAAGGGTAATATCGCCCTGGCTGGTCACCATCCGCATGATGGCCGAGGCGAGGGTGGTTTTGCCCGAACCTGACTCACCCACAATCCCCAGGGTTTCACCCGGCGCGACGGTCAGGTCGGTGGCCTTGACCGCTTCAAAGGCAGGCGGCTGACGCTTGAATAATCCGGGTTTGGGGCGTTTGAAGCTGACGCTCAACTGTTTGACGGTCAGTAACGGTGGACGCTCGGCAACAGGCGATGGTCGGCCTTCCGGTTCGGCGGCGAGCAGACGCTGGGTATAATCACTTTGCGGTTGCTCAAACACCTGCTCGACGGGGCCAGACTCCTGGATTTTACCCTGGAACATGACGCACACACGGTCTGCATGACGGCGTACCAGGTTAAGGTCGTGGCTGATCAACAGCAGGCCCATGCCGTGCTGGTCGCGCAGTTCTTTAAGCAGCGCCAGGATTTCCTGCTGAACGGTGACATCCAGCGCGGTGGTGGGCTCGTCGGCGATCAACAGCGATGGGTTATTGGCAATGGCCATGGCGATCATTACCCGTTGACGCTGCCCCCCGGATAGCTGGTGGGGCCATGCATCGAGCAGTTCCTCGGCGCGCGGCAGTTTCACTTGTTCGAGCAGATTTTTGGCCCTTGCTCGGGCGGCTTTGCCCCGCAGCCCCTGATGCAGGCGCAGGGATTCGCCAATCTGCTTGCCGACCCGGTGTAGCGGGTTGAGCGATGTCATGGGCTCCTGGAAGACAACGCCAACCGTATTGCCGCGCAGCCCGTTCCATTCGGCGTTGCCAAGTGTGTTGAGCCGCGTACCGTTAAGTCGTCGTTCGCCACTTACCTTGGCATTGCCTGGCAACAGGTTCATCAACCCAAGGGCCGATACCGATTTACCCGAACCGGATTCGCCGACAATGGCCAGCGTCTCGCCTGCGTGTAGCTCCAGACTCAGTGACTCGACGACGGTACTGCCATCAAAGGCGATGGTCAGGTTGTCGACGCAAAGTAGCGGCTCAGGCATGGGGCGTTTCCTTAGCGGGCGTTGGGGGCTGCTGGACATGGCGGGGGTCAAAGGCGTCACGCAGGCCTTCGCCGATAAACACCAGCAGCGAAAGCATAATGGCCAGGGTCATGAAGGCGGTGATGCCCAGCCAGGGCGCGTGCAGGTTGTTTTTGCCCTGGGCGGCAAGCTCGCCCAGTGAAGGTGCGCCCGGTGGCAGTCCAAACCCCAGAAAATCCAACGCGGTCAAGGTGCCAATGGCCCCGGTGAAAAGGAAAGGGATGAAGGTCAGGGTGGCCACCATGGCGTTGGGAAGCACGTGGCGCCACATGATCAGCCGCGACGGCAACCCCATGGCCTTGGCCGCACGAACGTACTCCAGGTTGCGTGCGCGGAGGAATTCGGCGCGCACAATGTCCACCAGTCCAAGCCAGGAAAACAGCAGCATGATACCCAGCAGCCACCAGAAGCCGGGTTGCACGAAACTGGCGAGGATGATCAGCAGAAACAGCACGGGGAGTCCTGACCATATTTCGGTAATGCGCTGACCCACAAGGTCCGTCTTGCCGCCAAAATAGCCCTGAACACCGCCTGCGAGTACGCCTATCACCAGCGAGCCTGCCGTTAAGACCAGGGCAAATGCCACCGAAAGCCGAAAACCGTATATCACCCGCGCTAGCACATCCCGTCCCTGGTCATCGGTGCCCAACCAGTGGCGCCCATCGGGTGGGGCGGGGGACGGGCGGGTCATCTGCATATCCAGGGTCTGGTAAGAAAACGGAATCAGGGGCCATAACGCCCAGCCGTTGTTCTCGATCTGCTCCTGAACAAAGGGGTCCAGGTAATCGGTTCTTGTGGGCAAGAAGCCGTCAAATTCCGTTTCGGGGTAGTCGACCAGCAGTGGCACATACCACTGACCGTCGTATTGCATGATGATCGGTTTATCGTTGGCGATCAGTTCGGCAAACAGGCTGAGCACAAACACGACACCAAACACCCATAGCGATACCCAGGCGCGGCGATTCGACCTGAAAGCGGCAAAGCGGCGCCGGGTAATGGGCGAAAATCGAAACGTCGAAGCAGTCATGATCACGACTCCCGGGTGGCAAAGTCGATGCGCGGGTCAACCCACACATAGGTGAGATCCGACACCAGTTTCAGCAGTAACCCGATGACCGTGTAGAGAAACAGCGTGCCGAAAATGACCGGATAGTCGCGCTGCATGACCGCTTCAAACCCCAGCAGGCCCAGCCCATCAAGGGAGAAGATCACCTCGATCAGTAACGAGCCGGTAAAGAAGATACCAATCAGGGCTGAGGGCAGACCGGCAATAATGATCAGCATGGCATTACGAAACACGTGGCCATAGAGAATGCGCTGTTCATCGGCACCCTTGGCGCGGGCTGTCAGGACATATTGCTTGTGGATCTCATCCAGAAAGCTGTTCTTGGTCAGCATGGTGAGGGTGGCAAAACTGCCAATCGCCGCGGCTATTACGGGAAGTGTGATATGCCAGAAATAATCCTTGACCTTCCCCCAGGTGGAAAGCTGGTCGAAATAAGGGGAGGTGAGTCCCCTGAGGGGGAACCAGTCCAGGTAGGTACCCCCGGCAAACAGCACAATCAACAAGATGGCGAATAAAAACCCGGGGATGGCGTAGCCGACGATGACCAGCCCGGAGGTCCAGACGTCAAAGCGCGAGCCATGGCGCAGGGCCTTGCGTATGCCCAGCGGAATCGAGATGAGGTAGACCAGCAAGGTCGTCCAAAGCCCCAAGGAGATAGATACCGGCAAGCGCTCTATCATCAGATCGATTACCGGTCGGTCGCGAAAAAAGCTGGTGCCGAAATCAAAGGTGAGATAATCCGCCATCATGCCGATGAAACGTTCATGGGCCGGTTTATCAAAGCCAAACTGCTGTTCCAGTTGCTCAATAAAACGGGGGTCGATGCCCCTGGCGCCGCGGGACTCGTCGTTGACCTGAACATCAGCGCCACCCATATCCAGTCGCGTGCTGGCCATTGCATCGGCGCCTTCAAAGCGTGCCAGCATTTGATCGATCGGGCCACCAGGCGCGGCCTGCACGATAATGAAATTGAGCAGCATGATCCCGAAAAGCGTCGGAATCATCAGCAACAGTCGGCGTAGGGTGTAACGTGCCACAGAACTCTCCATGGTTCATCAAGAATAAGCCGGGGTCAGCGTCGTGACCGGCGCTGTAAAGCGGCTTCACGTTCGGGGACCACCCACCAGGCGTCTAAATCCATGGCGTATTCGGGGAAGGGGTCGGGATACCCGAATTTATCCCATATGGCGATCCGCGTCTCACCTGAATGGTAGTGGGGAATGACATAAAACCCCCAACGCAGGACACGATCCAGCGCCCGGGTAATGGTATTGAGCTCTTCCCGGTCTTCTGCTCGGATCAGCTTTTCCACCAGATCATCTATCGCCGGATGCGCGAGGCCCATGCGATTGCGACTCTGGGGTGAATCAGCTGCCTGGCTGGTCCAGAAGTCTCGCTGTTCATTGCCAGGGTTGTTCGACTGCGGAAAATGGCTGATCACCATATCAAAATCAAAATTGCGCTGGCGATTGAGGTACTGATTGATATCCACGATACGCATTGAGGTTTGTACACCCAGGCGGGCCATGTTGCGCAACATTGGCTGTACCACGCGCTCCAGTCCTGAATCGTAAAGCAATACTTCAAGGCTAAGCGGCTGCTGGGTATCCTGATGGACCAGGACGCCGTCTTCCACGCGATAACCCGCCTCGCGGAGCAGGTTCAGCGCCAGGCGCAGCCGTTCGCGGAGGTCGAGAGGATGGTCGATAGGCAGTGGTTCCGTGAACAGCCGCTCTGACTGGTGGGACTGCATCAACGCCTCGCGATGGGGTTCGAGTAGTGCAAGCTCTTCATCGCTTGGCAGGCCCTGGGCTTCCATTTCGGAGTTTTCAAAGAAGCTTCTCGTCCGCTGGTAGGTATCGTAAAAAATATTGGTGTTCAGCCAGGGAAAATCAAAGGTCAGGCTCAGCGCTTCACGTACGCGCGGATCCTGGAACTTCTCCTTGCGAAGGTTGAACACAAACGCCTGCATCATGGAGGGGTTGACGTCAGGTACCGTGATGCGCTTGACAAGCCCTTCCTCATAAGCGGGAAAGTCGTAGCCAATCGCCCAGGTGGCGGCGCGGGCGTCCGTGCGAAAGTCCGTCAATCCGGCCTTGAAGGCTTCCCAGGCAATATCCCGATCCCGGTAATAGTCATAAATCACCTGATCAATATTATAACGGCCCACGTTGACCGGCAGGTCCTTTGCCCAATAGGTGTCGTCGCGCTGATAGACGATTCGTCGACCAGGGTCCACTTCGCCGATTTTATACGGGCCAGACCCAGGGTGCGCCGCCAGGGTCGGCGCGGTAAAATCATGTTTTTCCCAGTAATGCTTCGGCAGAATAGGGAACTGGGCGACGATGAGTGGCAGCTCCCGCGACTCGCTGTCGCTGAGAGTGAAGCGAACCAGGTGGTCATCCAGGGCAACGGCTTGCTCAACCCCCGCATAGTAACTGCTATAGAAAGGGTTGCCTTCATCACGCAGCAGGTTCAGCGAAAAGACGACATCGTCAGCCGTGACCGGCTCACCGTCCTGGAAGCGAGCTTCAGGACGGAGGTCGAATTCGATCCATTCGCGATCGGGGTCGAGACGCACACCCTCTGCCAGCAAGCCATAAAGACTGAAAGGCTCGTTAGGGTTGCTTGCCATCAAGGTATCGTAGATCTGCGTAATACCGGTAGCGGGTGTACCTCGTATGATGAAAGGGTTGGTCGAGTCAAAGCTGCTACCCACGGCAGTATGCTTGATACTTCCGCCTTTGGGCGCGTCGGGGTTCACGTGGGGAAAGTGCGGAAAATCCGCCGCAAGGGCAGGCGAGTCGTACAGCGACATTCCATGCCAGGTGTCGACAGGTGCCGAGCCATCCGTGGCGGTGGACTCTGTCACGCGGGCATCGCTGCTGGCATGAGTGCTGGCCAGAAGTGATGCCGCAAGCAGCGCGTTACGGGCAAGGCATAAAACAGGACGCAGAATAACGCCACAGCGCATGGGGCAATTTCCCTATCAACAAGGCGATGAGTCTCAACGTCCTGAAAGTGTCAGGAGTTGGCCTGCTTGTAAAGCTTCTGGGCGTTCAATCTCATTTAACCGCATCAGTTCTTGAGCGCTCAGATTATAGCGACTCGCGATCACAGACAAACTATCGCCACTTTCGACGCGGTAAGTATCGGGTATATCGGCGCTGGCTACGCTCTGGCGTTCATCTGTACCGTTTGATAGCTCTGCGAGAACGCCATGGTCCACGTCTTCGGGGACCAGCAGCGTTTGAGCACTTGACGGGTTGAGCGCACCATTGAGGAGTCCGGGGTTGAGATCAGCTAATGCCGATTTATCTACCTGAAGCAAGGTTGACGCTTCAGACAGGGTAACCGAATGCTCAAGCTTCACCTTGGCGAAAGCCGGCTCTGTATGGATGTCCGGCAAGCTGACGTTGTAGCGTTCCGGGTCATCGATAATCGTCGCGATAGCAAGCAGCTTAGGCAGGTAATGCATGGTTTCCTGGGGCAGGCTCAGGTTCCAGTAGTTGCCTTGCAAGCCTTGGCTTTCAGCGTGTTGTTTGGCTTTGTTGACGGTCCCGGCGCCCGCATTGTAGGCGGCAAGGGAAAGCTGGAGATCTCCCTCGTACCACTGGTCGGCCTGCATTTCGAGGTAGTCCAGCGCGGCGTTGGTCGAGGTGACAACGTCGAGCCTGCCGTCGTAATTGCCATTGCGTACAAGCCCTAGAGCGTCACCGGTGCCAGGCATGAATTGCCACAGACCGGCTGCCCCCCGATGGCTCCGCGCATTCGGGTCGAAAGAGCTTTCCACGAATGGAATCAGGGCCAATTCACCCGGCAGGTTGCGCTCACTTATCTGCTGCGTGATCCAGGCAAGCCAGGGACTGGCGCGTTCGGTGATTTCAGCCACATTTTCAGGGCTTGAGCGGTAGTGATCTATCCATTCATCGATACGTGCCTGTGCCTCGGCAGGCAGCGACTGTCCGCGCCAGTGGAAGCTCTCGCGCAGTTTGCTCCAGGCATCCTGAGGTTCCAGCATCAGCTCTTCCCAGAAATGCACATGGGTAACCTCAGGATGAGCAGGTGCAGAGGCATCATGGGTATTCGAAGCCAACCGTGGAGCAGGGTCGAATCGGGTCGCTGAAGCCTGCGAATTGGCGGCAGCCGCCAGCAGCAAGCTCATGATCACGGTACTGCCGGCACCCAGTAAAAGGCGTTGGCGAATCGTGCGATAGGTCATAGTGGTTTACGTCGTTGCGATAGCGTTTTAGAAACGATTCTTCCACTCGCGCAGAGTGGCGAACGTTGCGAGATCATTATCAATAGCGCCCTGCTTGCTTGCGGCGTTGCGAACACTTTCCGTATCGACACGCAAGTAGGGGTTGATTTTCAGCTCGCGTCCTATCGTGCTGGGTAAGGTGGGGCGGTCGAGGGCCCGTGCCTTCTCACACTCCGTTAAGGCGTGTTTGACGTCTTCATTTTCCGGGTCGGCTTCGCTGGCAAAGCGGAGGTTGGCCAGGGTGTATTCGTGAGCAGCAAACACGAAGGTTTCTTCCGGCAGGGCGGCAAAGCGTTTTAATGCCTTGTGCATCTGCTCGGGGGTCCCTTCGAAAAGACGACCGCAACCGGCGCAAAACAGGGTATCGCCGCAAAACAGTAATGGGGGAATCCCTGGTGTAAAATAACTGATATGGTCTAACGTATGCCCAGGGGTCTCGATGACCTCGAACAGACGGCCCATGACGCGAATTTCATCGCCATCACTGACGCGCTCGTCGATCCCTTCAATGGAAGGATTGACCGGCCCTATGACCCGGGGAGCATAGCGTCTGATCAATTCCCCAAGCCCATCGGTATGGTCAGGGTGATGATGAGTGATCAGAATAGTACCCAGTGACAGCGACTCGCGTTCAAGAAACTCGATAACCGGCAACGCTTCACCAGGATCCACCACGCATACCTCTTGACTGGTGTCCTGTCGGAGCAGCCAAATATAGTTGTCGCTTAAGGCGGGAATCGGTGTCACGCTCAGCATAGGCGAGATCCTTTAAAGATGGATTAGCGCTAATGATTAACAGCGCTTTTTATGATGCAAGACGTCAAAAATAAGTTACTGTGGAGGGTTGAGCGGTACATGTCAAATTCAACGGCGGCAGAGACACTCGCCCACACGCTATTGACCAGCCGCGCCTACTGGGAAACAGAGGCAGGCAAATCATTGTGGGACTCCCAGCGCGCCTGCCTTGGCCCTCTCGTTGATTCCCGTTGCGGTGGTCATAGCCTTGAAATGGGAATGGGGCCAGCAATGATGTCGATGTCCGGCATTGCCCATCGTCTGCAGTGGGCACCCACCCGCGCCAGCGCCCCCAGCGACCAGACGTTAATTTGCCCACCCGACAGGCTGGCATTGCCGGACAGCTGTCTGGATGTCGTCGTGCTCCACCATTGGCTTGAGCATCTGCAGGATGCCCATCATGCGCTGCAAGAAGCCGCACGGATTACCTCGGACAGTGGGCTGCTGGTGCTGTTCGGGTTTAATCCTATGGGGGTGAGCGGTGTGGTCAAACAGTGGCGCAAACGCCATGGGCAATATCCCTGGAACGGGCAATGGCGAACGGCCAGCCGGATGGGTGACTGGCTGGCATTTGTCGACTTTGAGGTGGAAAGAGTAGACTACTGCTGCTTTAGAAGCTGGCCGGGAGGGCGCTGTGTCGAGCACTGGGAGTCACTGGGTCGGCGTTATAATTGTCCTCTGGGGGAAAGCTACATGGTGCTGGCCAAGCGCCGCCAACGCCATGCACCCAAGCAACGCATTAAATTCGGACTGAAGGCGCCGGTTACCGCGAGTTCCCTGGGGGCGACGCGTACCAATAGCCGCTAACCGCTGTTATCCAGTCTACAGACCCCAAGCGCAACCATTATTGATTCAAGGACGCAGATAACGTGACTGACACTGGCCGGTTACCCCAGGTAACCGTATATACCGATGGCGCCTGCCGCGGGAATCCCGGTCCCGGCGGATGGGGCGTTGTGCTCTCAAGCGGCCAGCATGAGAAAACCCTGTACGGGTATGAAGCACAAACCACCAATAACCGAATGGAATTAATGGCGGCCATCATGGCGCTGCGTACCTTGAATACCCCTTGTCAGGTGGCCATCTGGACGGATTCCCAATACGTTCGTCAGGGTATCACGCAGTGGATTCATAACTGGCGTAAACGCCAGTGGAAAACCGCCGCTAAACAGCCTGTCAAAAATGCCGAGCTGTGGAAGCAGCTTGATGCCGAAGCCCAGCGTCATCAAATTGAGTGGCATTGGATAAAAGGGCATAGCGGCCATCCCGGTAACGAACGAGCCGATGCCCTTGCCAACCAGGCAATCGATGAAGCAGTACAAAACGCATAGGAGGCCATGATGCGCCAAGTCATCCTGGATACGGAAACCACAGGTATTGATCCCAGAGAAGGGCACCGGTTGGTGGAAATCGGTGCCGTGGAAATGGTCAATCGGCGTTTTACCGGCCGTACTTACCACCAATATATCAATCCAGAGCGTCACATCGATGCTGAGGTAGTCGCGGTTCACGGGATTGATGATGCCAAAGTCGCCAATGAACCGGTGTTTGCTCAGGTTGCCGACGAGTTCTGGGCTTTTATCGAAGGGGCCGAGCTGGTCATTCATAACGCGCCCTTCGATGTGGGGTTTATCGATCACGAATTGAAAATGCTGAAGAACCGGGCTCAACCGTTGGGCCCGGTCGGTGATCATTGCCGCATTCTCGACACCCTGGTGATGGCCCGAAAGATGCACCCGGGCCAGCGCAACAGTCTTGATGCACTATGCAAGCGGTACGATATCGATAATGGTCATCGCGTACTGCACGGCGCCCTGCTGGACGCCGAGATACTGGCTGACGTTTATCTGGCCATGACCGGCGGGCAGACGGCGCTCACGCTGGATGCCGAGGTCAATCAAGAACAGCGTAGCGACACGCCGTCCGAGACAGGGCTGTCGGTGCAGCGCATGTCGTTATCGCCCGGGCAGCTTCGGGTCATTGCGCCCAGCCAGGATGAACGGCAAGCGCACTTGGCGAAATGTGAAACGCATCAGCTACGCTGGTTCGAGGATACGCCGGGCAATGCTTAGACGAGAAATACCCCATGAAGCCCGGGAAGGGCGTGTTCTTTACCTTTCTCGCAGTCGTCTTGCGCCCGCTGAGTCGGCGTCAGATGGCAATGCGTCGACCCCTCTCCATCCCTGGCAGCCGTGGACTCAGGATATGCAGCCGCTTTGCTACTGGGATGAGGAGCCTGTTGCGCTGCAATTAGCCGCATCGCCAGGCGAAGGATGGATAGACGGGCGGCAATGGATGGGTGAGTTGCCGACACACTGGTACTCGCTGCTATCCACCGCCCTGCAAGTGGGAGCATGGCTGGAAAATCACCGCTTTTGCGGTCGCTGTGGCGCAGAAGCCACAAAGCTCACCACTGAATTTGCGATGCATTGCCACGCCTGCGGCCACCGTAACTACCCGCGCATTTCGCCCTGCATTATTACCCTGGTGACCAGTGGCGAGGCGATGCTTCTGGCCCGCAGTCCACGCTTCCCGCCTGGCCGCTACTCAACCCTGGCGGGTTTCATAGAGCCGGGAGAATCCGCTGAAGAGGCTGTCCATCGGGAAATTTTTGAAGAGGTAGGTGTCCACGTCAGCCAGCTACGCTATTACCACAGTCAGGCGTGGCCATTTCCGCATTCACTCATGCTGGGCTTTTTTGCCGAAGCGACCACGCGACGGATTCGCATTGACGGGGTGGAAATCAGTGATGCAGCGTGGTTCTCGCCCCGTCAACTGCCGACATTACCGCCGACCTATTCGATCTCGCGCGAGCTGATTGAAACCCATTTGAAACGCTGGCGGTGAAAAGGGCAGGGCGCTGTCGCTTTATTCGCCGGGAAAGAGGCTCGTCAGCTTGGTGGCCAGCATCACATTACCCGTTGCCTTGAGTTTGCCGGTCATGAACGCCGACATCCCATTGATATCACCATTCATGATGCCTTTCAGCGTATCCGTGCTCATGCTCAGGCTAACCGACGGGTCGTCATGCTCGCCCTCTTGTACATCGAGCTTGCCATCCTGGATATCCAGGTAGTGACTGCCCGCGTCCGAAAAATGAAACTGGAAAATCTCATGCATCCCCTGAGCGGCCTGCGGGTCAAATCGGGCTTGCAACTTTTCGAGGGTGTTGGTTGACATAATAGCGTTCCGTTAAAAACGAGATGGAATGGAGTAGCGTGCAACCTGTAGCGTCATCGTACAATTAGCCGCCTTGGGGCGAAAGAGTATTTCAAACATATGTTTCATATCAAGCGGCGTTTTTGATACAGCGATCAACGATGGCTGCTTGATGCACATCAATCAAGGAGATGCATGTGAACGAATGGGTCGTAGAGATAGGTACGTTTATCGTACAAGCCTGCATTGTCGTTGCTGTCATCGGCATTGGCGTTTTGCTTGTCGCACGAGCCAAGTCGGGGGACGAGCGCGATTTGACATTGCACGTAGAACCCTTGCACGAACAGCGCCGTAGCCGGGCGCGCCGCCTGCGCCTCGCCGCAACGCCTGCCGGCATCCGTAAAAAACTACTCAAGACCTTCCGCCGTGAGGACAAGCATCGGCGCAACGAAAAGGGTGAAACTGAAACACCCAATGTGTGGGTATTGACGTTCAAAGGCGATATGAAAGCGTCGGCCACCGAGCACTTTGCCCAGGAAATCTCCGCGCTTATCGAGGTCGCCAAGCCTGACGATGAAGTGGTGATTTGCCTTGAGTCACCCGGCGGGCTGGTTCACGCCTACGGCCTGGCCGCTGCCCAACTCGATCGCCTGAGAGAAGCAGGGCTTACGACCACTGTGTGCGTGGACAAGGTGGCGGCGAGTGGCGGTTACCTGATGGCATGTACCGCGCATCACATCAAAGCGGCACCTTTTGCCGTGCTGGGTTCCATTGGAGTGGTCGCCCAGATTCCCAATATACATCGCTTGCTAAAGCGTCACGATGTCGATGTTGAAATGCTGACGGCGGGTAAATACAAACGCACGCTGACCATGCTGGGAGAGAATACCGACGAAGGGCGTGAAAAATTTCTCGAAGACCTTGAGAACACGCACCGACTGTTCAAGCAATATGTCGGCGAGCGCCGCCCCGACATGGATATCGATGCCTTGGCGACAGGCGAGATCTGGTATGGCAGCGAAGCTTTGGGCCTGAAACTGGTCGATAGTGTCGGCACCAGCGAAGCATATCTGATGGAACGTATCTCAAAAACCCGCGTTTATCGGGTGAAGTTGGAGCCCCCAAAGACAGTTGGCCGCAAGTTTGGCCTGGCGATTGCCAGCGGTGTGGAAAACGCCGTACTCAAAGGGCTAAGCATGCTGGAAGCCACTGGCTGGCAGCGTCGCTAAGCTCGCCTCGTTCAAGCAGCAAAATGATCTGCCAGGGTCGTGATAATGGCCTTGGCGCTATCACTGCTGAGCGAATAATAAATCGTTTGTGATTCCCGCCGAGTATTCACCAACTGGTCGCGACGCAAAATCGCCAGGTGTTGTGAAAGTGCAGACTGGCTAAGTGCCAGTTGCTGGTTGATCTGCGTTACCGAGAGTTCCTTACCCGCAAGCAGACACAGAATCTGCAGCCGTTTTTCATTGGCCAATGCTTTCAACAGGTTGGTTCCCGCTTCGATGGCGTGGCCGTTATGATTAAGCAAGCGCGCAGCACTCTTGGAAGCCGACATGGGTATCTCCTGGTCTACCTCTGGAAGGTAGCGTTGTTATAGGTTGTTGAAGGCATCGCCGCGTTGTAGGGACTAATTATTTAATGATCAGTAATTTAGTGAGGTTTGTCCAAGTTGCTGTTTAACGGTTTATCAATGGTAATAAACACACACTGTCGACAATAAAACCATGCCGAAAACTGTCTGTCGGCGGGTAGCCCATGGTCTTACAGAAAAGCGTTGACTTAGTGCATACAGTGTCAACAATCCTCAAAGCATTTTCCAATCACAAGAATGAAAGGTGTTTTCATGCGCCGCTACCCGCAGATTTACCAGCAATCCATTGAGCAGCCAGAACAGTTTTGGGCCGAACAGGCCAAGCGGATTCCCTGGATGATGCCGCCCAAGACGATAATGACCTACGATGATCAGCAGCATGCGCGGTGGTTTGCCGATGGTGAGATGAACCTTTGCCACGCGGCCCTGGACTACCATGTGGATCAGGGGCGAGGGGAGCAGGCCGCTATTTTCTGGGACTCGCCGGTGACGCAAACCCAGCAAACCATTACCTATCGTCAGTTACTGGAGCGGGTGGCGGCGTTTGCCGGTGGTCTCCAGCAGCTAGGTGTTGAAAAAGGCGACCGGGTGGTCATCTACATGCCGATGATTCCGGAAGCGGTGGTGGCCATGTACGCCTGCGCCCGGCTAGGGGCGATTCATTCGGTTGTATTTGGCGGCTTCGCTCCCCATGAACTGGCCGCGCGTATCGAAGACGCCGCGCCGAAAGTCGTCGTCGCGGCCTCCTGCGGTATCGAGGGAAGCAAGGTCGTGGCCTACAAGCCGATCATCGATGAGGCCCTGGCATTAAGCCCGCATCGGCCTGATGCCTGCATTATCAAAGTCCGCGCGGAGTGTGACGTCGAGTTCAACGAACGGGAATACGACTGGGAAACCCTTGTCAGCCAGGCAACCCCGGCCGAGTGTGTGCCGGTAAAGGGCACCGATCCGCTTTATGTGCTCTATACGTCAGGCACAACGGGGAAGCCCAAAGGCATTGTGCGCGACACCGCTGGTTATGCGGTGGCCCTTGCCTACTCGATGGAGGCGATTTATGCCCTAGCACCGGGGGACGTGTTCTTTACCGCCTCAGATGTTGGCTGGGTCGTCGGCCATTCCTATATTGTTTATGGCCCATTATTACACGGTTGCAGCACGGTTCTTTACGAAGGCAAACCGGTCAAAACGCCCGATGCGGGGAGTTTTTGGCGCCTCATCGAGAAATATAACGTTACCAGTTTCTTCAGTGCGCCCACGGCCTTTCGCGCGATCAAAAAGGAAGATCCGGATGCCCAATGGCTTGCAAAGTACGACATCAGCAGTCTGAAGCACCTTTATGTGGCGGGCGAAAGGCTCGATCCGCCCACCTATCATTGGCTGGACGACTTGCTCGACGTGCCGGTTATCGACCACTGGTGGCAAACCGAAACCGGCTGGCCCATTGCGGCCAACCTGCCGGGTATCGAACCCATGCCCACCAAAGCCGGGTCGGCGACCGTGCCGGTACCGGGTTTTAATGTGCAGGTGCTGAACCGCGATGGCGAGCAAGCCGCCCCCATGGAACAGGGCAGTGTGGTTATCAAACAGCCGATGCCCCCGGGTTGTTTAACCGGGGTTTGGGGAGATCCTAAGCGTTTCCACTCTGCCTACATGGCAGCTTTCCCAGGCTACTACCTGACTGGAGACGGCGGCTTTTTTGATGAGCAGGGCTATCTGTTCATCATGGGGCGCACCGACGATGTGATTAACGTGGCAGGCCACCGGCTTTCTACCGGTGAAATGGAAGAAGTGGTGGGTGGACATCCGTCGGTCGCTGAATGCGCGGTCATTGGTGTCCATGATGATCTTAAAGGGCAGTTGCCTGTTGGCCTGGTGATTCCCAAGGATGGTTACACTGAAGGTGAAGAAGCACTCGAAGCAGCGTTGATTGCTCGGGTACGCGAGCAAATTGGCCCGGTGGCCTGCTTCAAGCAAGTCATTGTCGTCGACCGGCTGCCCAAGACACGCTCCGGAAAAATCTTGCGGAAGTTGTTGCGCAACCTGGCCGATGGCCAGGAGGTGGGCATTCCTTCCACTATTGATGACCCCACCAGCGTCGATGATGTGCATCGCGCCATGTGCGATCATCGGATCGGTCGCGCGAACGAAACGCCACCTCACGCCTAGCCTTTGCTGACCGCCGCCCACTTTTATTGCGGTCGAGAAGGCGTATAATGCGCCTCTCGCCGCACTGGGTGCGCAATGCATTGAGGGTTCCCTAACCCCTCGTTATCACAAAAAGGCCAGCCGCATGTTTGTATTAAACGACACTCAACACCGCCGTTGCCTCGCCGTCATGGTGGCATTTCACATTGGTATCATCGCTGCCAGTAACTATCTGGTTCAGCTTCCGTTCACTTTGTTTGGCTTTCATACCACCTGGGGGGCATTCAGCTTTCCGTTTATCTTTCTGGCCACTGACTTGACCGTCAGGCTGTTTGGCAAGGGGCCCGCCCGTGCCATTGTTCTGCGCGTCATGCTGCCTGCTCTGGTCGTCTCGTATGTGGTCTCCGTGGTGTTTCCGCAGGGAAGTTTCGCAGGCCTGGGGGCATTGAGTGAAGGCAATCTGTTTGTCGCGCGTATCGCGCTGGCAAGCTTTTTGGCCTACGTTATTGGTCAGCTACTGGACGTGCAGGTGTTTGACCGTTTGCGTCAGTGGGTATGGTGGGTCGCGCCGGTGTTTTCTACCGTGCTGGGCAACCTGGCCGATACCTTTGCGTTTTTTTCGGTCGCTTTTTACCAGAGCCCGGATCCCTTCATGGCCACTCACTGGGTGGAAATTGCCGCCGTTGATTACGCCATCAAGCTCGCCATCAGTCTGCTGTTTTTCCTGCCCCTGTATGGCCTGTTGTTGTCCTGGTTGACGCGTCGCCTGGTGGTCTGGACCGATCAGCCCGACGTTGCGCCGCGCACTGCCTAATTTCCCATTAAGTGACGAGGAGCTCCGATGAGTGACGCCCTGCCAATAGATTTGCACTACCTGGACCAGCCCTCGGATGCGCACGCCGATGCGACCCCCATGGTGGTTATCCACGGACTTCTCGGCAGCGCCGATAACTGGCGTTCACAGCTCAAGGTATGGCAGGCCTCACGGCGGGTGATTGCGGTAGATTTGCGCAACCACGGCCGTTCCCCCCATGCCGAGGGAATGAGCTACGCCCAAATGAGCGCCGATGTCGTCGCATTGCTCGACAAGCTCGGACTCTCCCAGGTTCACCTGGTGGGGCATTCCATGGGCGGTAAAGTGGCGATCAGCCTGGCGCGCCAACACCCTGATCGCGTTGCCTCGCTGGTGGTGGCGGACATTGCACCAGTGGCCTACCAACACGGCCATGATGATGTCTTTGCCGCGCTGGAGCGGGTGAGGGAAGGTCAGCCCGCTAATCGCCGCGAAGCGGATGAACTGCTGGCGGAACACGTCGACTCCCGGCCGACGCGGCTGTTTCTAGCCACTAACCTGGTGCGGAGCGAGCAGGGCGGGCTCAAATTGCGCGTTGGGCTGGATTACATTCGCCAGGATTACGAGGCGATCATCGGCTTGCCGTCGGGAGAGGCACCTTACAACGGTCCGACGCTGGTGCTACGCGGCGATGAGTCCCCCTACGTGAGCGACGCCATGTTGCCCGCGCTGCGGGAGGTGCTCCCTACTGCGCGGGTCGTGACGCTCAAACAAGCCGGGCACTGGTTGCATGCCGACCAGCCCGAGGCCTTCCAGCAATCGGTTGACGCATTCTTGGCAGCGCAAATTTCCTAGGCTGGCTCATAGAGGCTTGATGGATAGGCCATGCTCATCAGGTTGACGCAAGAAACGCTGCAGGATGCGATAGCTGTCGATATCGAAGCTGGCCGACGCGGCATCCAGCTTTTTGGCAGCGGCTAGGGTTGCGGCACTTCCCAGGTAGCACCACTGATTTATCACGTGCCAGGCTGCTGCATTGTGCCCCGGGGTTGATTCCTTGATGGCAATACGCCCCGGCCACGGCCAGGTGTTGACCTGTAGGGGCTGCAACGCTGCCTGCGCCCGCTGCGTGTGATCGCTGATCGTTTCGCTCCCGCAACAGGCGCCGCGGCACTTACCTATCTGGCTGCCAAAACAACGGCCTTTACCCGCTTCCAGGCCCAGTACCTGGGAGCAAAGCTGATGCGCCTCGGCAAGCTCACGCAAGGCCTCCTTGGCACTGGAAGCATTACGGTAAAGGCCGAAGAATCCTCCCGCTGTCGGTTGATTAAGCGCCGCGCCGCTGAGCAGCTGTGGTCGTGTTGCCCCCGCGGGCCAATGCCAGGTGGTCAGGTCGCGCTGTTTACGTAATTGACGGTTCATGATCGGTAGCAGCGACTTGACCAATTGGGCTTCACGTAGCTGGGCGCCAAGGTCCCCGGCTGTCTCTTCCCACTCTATATGCTGTATCTGCTCGACCATCCTCATTGCTTTATGGTCGTGGCGGGCCCGCCGAAAATGGTCCCGCACGCGGTCGCGCAGCCGGATACTCTTACCCACGTAAAGCGGTAGCCGGTTATGGCCATAGAAAAGGTACACCCCAGGCCCAGGCGGTAGCTGGCTGAGCATGTCCGGATCAATCCGTGCCGGTCGTTGACGACGCTGGGTGTCATCCAATTGCGTTTGCCGTTTTCATCGGTGATTGACGCCCCTGACTAGAGGGCATGAGGGTCGATGGCGAGGCGCGACACTGGCAAGGGTTCCTCGCTGAGGCCTTGCTGTACAAGAAATTGTTCAAATGCCTGATAGCGGCGATTGTCCACCGCGCCTGGCGACAACGCGATCCGCCTGAGCAGGTCTTGCCAGTTTGCCGTATTGATGGGGTTATCCAGCACCGGTTCGGCACTGATCAGTAATTCCCAGGCGGCATCCGGGTTCTCCAATATCCAATAATGTGCGTCTTCTATGGCCTTCACAATGTGGGACCAGGTCTTGGCACGGCGAGTGGCTCCGTCTCGGTTGGCCAACAGCACCAAGCCGTCGTAGCGGGGAATATCCAGTGCACTGTGACGTATGATTTGCGTGTTGATGCCTTCATCCGCCAGTTGTTCAGGCAATGAATGAAAGGGTGCATCGACGACCGCGTCCACCTGTTTGTCGGCAAAGGCACGCCGAGCGTCAAAATGCAGATTAACCGGGGGGGCGACATTGCCTGCCTGGGTGAGTGCCTTGGGAATCAAGTAAGGAATGAACAGATCACGGCCCTCACGG
The DNA here is from genome assembly GCF_900111305.1 of Vreelandella subterranea. Taxonomy (GTDB): domain Bacteria; phylum Pseudomonadota; class Gammaproteobacteria; order Pseudomonadales; family Halomonadaceae; genus Vreelandella; species Vreelandella subterranea. The sequence continues at coordinate 135,562 of NZ_FOGS01000008.1, read as the reverse complement.
CTGGTGTAGCCATAGCGCATCCTTGCAAGCTTATCCTTGATGGGGTCCTCAAGCTCACCTGATACGACCACTGCCGTTAGAGGTGTCTCGATCAGCGTTGCGATACGCACGATGGGGGCGCCGTCATGCGCATAGAGATGCAGCGACGGCTGGCGACTCAGGGCAAAGTCGACCTCATCGGCGGCTAATAGCTTCAAGACGACACTTGGGTCTGCCGGTGTTTGAAGCTCAACCTCCATTCCCTGGGCGGTAAACAACCCGCGTTGCTGAGCCACAATCAGCCCTGCGTGCTTGGGGCTCAAAAACCAGTCCAGCATGATGCTGATCTGTTCAAGGGGCGGCGGCTCAAGGGGAGGCGCTGGGGTAACGGCTTTCGTCGGCGCCTCCTGCTGAGGCTCATCTGGCTCGATATTGGGCGTCCACCAGGTGGGCGGTACCTCAACGCTGCTGTTGAGTTCGAGCTGGTTGTCACTGGTCGGGTTTTGAGCATCCGACTCATTTGCGAATGTCATTGAACTTACGAATAATAAAACGACTTTTATAGACAGCAAAACATACCAAGTGCGACACAAACGGGTCAGCATCATCAATCACTCCCAGTAACAGAAAGCAAAGTGTATCTGGCACGCTAATCATCTGACCAGCCTTCAATTACGCCTTGTCAGCCCATGAGGCGCAGTAAATTCAACGCTGGCATGCGATAATGAGCGAGCCTTGAGCAGAGACGGAGAGTCATGGACGCAATCTACACGTTTTTCCTGGTCGGCGGTTCCTTGATGGCGCTCAGCATTCTGGCGAGCCGTCTTTCCTCGATGATGGGGGTTCCGCTGCTCCTGATCTTTCTTGCGCTGGGTATGATCGCCGGTGAAGAAGGACTCCTAGGGCTCCAGTTCGATGATTACTACATGGCTTTCACCATCGGCCATCTAGCCCTGGCGATGATTCTACTGGATGGTGGCCTGCGAACCCGCCTTAAAACCTTCCGCGTCGGCTTCAAACCGGCGCTTTCGCTTGCTACCTTCGGGGTCTTTATCACCAGCGCCATTGTCGGTGGCATTGCCATGCTGGTGTTCGATCTATCGCTCGCTGAGGGGTTGCTGGTCGGGGCCATTGTCGGCTCCACCGACGCTGCCGCGGTTTTTTCAATGCTAAGCGGACGAGGCGTCAACCTCAACGAGCGGGTAGGGGCCACGCTTGAAATCGAATCGGGCACCAACGACCCGATGGCGATTTTCCTGACCTTGATGTTGGTCGAGCTGCTGGTGGGTGACATCGGCGGCCCTGTCGATACGCTACTGTTTTTCATTACCCAATTCGGTATCGGCCTGGTGGTGGGGCTTGGCGGCGGCTGGCTGAGTGCCAAGCTGTTACGCTGGCTGGACCTGGCGCCGGGCCTCTACGCCATGCTAGCGCTTGCCCTGGGCTTCAGTGTCTTTGGCCTTACCAGCGTACTGGGCGGCAGCGGCTTTTTGGCGATCTACCTGGCGGGCCTGATGATTGGCAACCAGCCGGGCCGCCACCTCAATTTTATCCTGCCCGTTCACGATGGTCTGGCATGGCTGAGCCAAATCGGCCTGTTCCTGGTGCTGGGGCTTCTGGTAACGCCCAGCGAGCTCTGGGACGTCGCGCTTCCCGCCTCCCTGGTGGCACTGGCTCTGATTTTCATTGCCCGCCCGCTGGCCGTTTTGATTACCATCAAGCCGTTTTTCAAGTTTCGCTGGCGGGAAACCTGGTTTATCGCCTGGGTAGGCCTGCGCGGCGCGGTGCCGATCGTGCTGGCCATTTTTCCCTTGATCGACGGCGTGGAGAACGCCTCGCTCTACTTCAATGTGGCCTTTGCGGTGGTGCTCATGTCGCTTTTGATCCAGGGCGGCTCGCTGACCGTGATGGCTCGCTGGCTCAAAGTGGAGGTGCCCATAAGGACTACGCCAGACCGACGGGGCCCGCTGGGTATATTGCCGGAAAACGACTACGAGATGTTTGTCTACTCGGTTGAAAACAAAGACCTCGAAGACGTTCCCATCCGGTTACTGCGTTTCCCCTCCGGTGCGCTTATCTCGGCGCTATTCCGCGAACACGCCATGCTGCATCCGAAAGGTAGCACCCGGCTCAAGCTGGGCGATGTCATTTGCGTGATCGGCCGTTCGGAAGACCTGAACGCGCTCAATCGCCTTTTCAACGGTGATTCAAAGCTCAAGCGTGAGCGTGCCTTCTTCGGTACCTTTACGCTGGATGGCAGCGCCCAAATGCAGGACATTGCCCAGGCTTACGGCCTGACACTGAGCCCGGGTGAGAAAGACATGACCCTGGCCGAGTTTGTATCGCTCCGCGTAGGCGGTCACCCTGTGGTGGGTGACGATGTGGACTGGCATGGCATTCATTGGGTAGTCAGCGATATGCAAGGCGGAAAAATTACTCGGGTCGGGCTAAGGCTGTACTAAAGACATTGACTTCCAAGGAAAAGCTGGTAGTATATGCAGCCGTAAGCCGGAGGGATGGCAGAGCGGTTGAATGCACCGGTCTTGAAAACCGGCAAAGGTTAATAGCCTTTCCAGGGTTCGAATCCCTGTCCCTCCGCCACCTTGCTTTAAAGGCCCCGTTATGACGGGGCCTTTTGCGTTTCTAGGTCTTCCGTTTCCTGCTCAATAACCCTTCTGCTAAATGCACCGGTCTTTCACTGTGTCCAAATTGTATCTTAGGCCGTTTAGCAATCTCGCTTCTCGGGGCCTCTGAGCATCCTGCTGCAACCAGGAGCTATCACAATGAGCTTGATTCAAAAACACGGAAAGAACATCGCGGGAAGAGACTTCATCGTCGGCGACCTTCATGGGCAGTACGACTTGCTGATCGAGGCCATGGCTCGTGTGGATTTCGATAAGATAAAGGACCGCCTGTTTTGCGTGGGTGACTTGATCGATCGGGGCGCTGATTCATTGAAGTGCCTGTCGCTTCCCTTCGAGCCCTGGTTTTTCGGCGTGCGCGGTAATCACGAAATGCTAGCGCTGGAGGCTCTTGAGAGGAGTGGAAACGCTGAAAGCCTTTGGATGATCAACGGCGGTACCTGGGCGAGCAAAGAGAATCGGACCGAAGTCCGCCAAATACTCTTCGAGGCGTTGACGTATTTGCCCTATGCGCGCCAGGTGGAAGTGATGGGGCAGCAGGTAGGCATTGTTCATGCTGAGCCGCCCACTGACTGGTCAATGATTGAAGATGCAGGCCCTGCCGAAAAAGAACAAATTGTGTGGGGACGCTCACGCATCAAGCGTATGGACAAAACGCCGGTGACCGGCATTGATGCCGTGGTGGTCGGGCATACGATCATCAAGCAACCGACGTGGCTGGGTAATGTCTTCTACATCGATACCGGCGCCTTCCAAACCGGGCGGCTAACGTTGATCAATGCCAGGGAGGTGTTGGCATGAACTGGTGCGAACATGCTAACGCTGAAAAACGACGATGATCAGCTGGCCGTTAGATTGATATAGGATTTTATGCACAGAAGTTGGGGTTCCCGCCAGTTATGGCTGTGCGCTGCAATACGCAGGTTGAGTAAATAAGCTAAAGTTAATGATGAAATTCCCGACCCCTGAGTTCAAGCCATAAGTGCATCACCTGTGGTATTCATGATGGATGGAAAAACATCAGGGCTTGGGAGCATGAGCTGTTTTCTCAGCTAAAGATTGGGGAAGTGAGTTCCGCTGGCCAATATCTGAAGAAATCATTGTTTTACTCGGGGGGAGTATGGGGCCTTGTCGTCACTAAAAGCGCACTATCAGGTGCATTGGTTGACCGGTCAGTTCTGTGAAAGTGGCAGTGAGTCAATGTATCGCAGGTCCATTGCATCTAGGGTGCGGTTTGAGTCCTGCCTTTACTTGACGGTGGCCGCGTTGATCTTTGGCATGTTTGCCATTTCGGATTACTACCTTCTCGGCATCAACAGAGAATTTTATTTACTGCTCGCTATGCGCACCGGGGTGGTGGGTCTCTGCCTTTTCCTGGCCTTCGTTATCGGGCGCTGGGGCGGCTATTCCAGCAAAGTCTGGTTGCATGCTTTGCCGCTATGGCTACTGGCGACAGGTATCATTTTGATTGTCCCGTTGCGCCCTGAGAGCCTTCCCACTCAGGTAACAGCGGTGGTGGTAGCCACTATGGCTTTTTATCTTTTGATTCCCAACCTGCTGACGGTGGCAACGCTTGCCAGCCTCTATCTGAATATTGGGTTTCTGGCCTTTGCCGGGTTGTTTGCAGAGATTGGCCCCTTGGCAATGCTTCGTATTGCGCTGCTGTTGATTATGGCCAACGTGGTGGGGTTCTGTGCCTTGCTGCGCCTGGAGAGCCTACAGCGCAAGCAGTTTGCGTTGCTTCACGAAGAGCGCGATCAAAATCAGCAGTTGCATGAGGAAATCGCGCACCGCAAATCACTGGAAACGCAGTTGCGTGTAGTGGCCGAGAGGGATGCCCTGACGGGACTCAATAATCGCGGTCATTTCATGAAATTGGCTGAAAAGCTGCTGCAACACTCGCAACGGGAAAAGGTGCCGTTCGGCTTTTTCATGATTGATGTGGACCACTTCAAAGCCATCAACGACACCTGGGGCCATCGTCGTGGGGATTGGGTTCTAACCAAGATTGCAGAGGTCTGTGCGGAATGCCTTCGCCCCACGGATGTGATAGGGCGTTTTGGCGGTGAAGAATTTGTAGTGGCCCTTCCGAATATCAGTCCTGAAGACGCGCAAATGGTGGCAGAAAGACTGAAACAACAGGTCGCGGATCTGCCGTTACAGAAAGAAATGGAAACGCTATGCCCAAGCGTGACGATCGGCATCGCGATAGCGCACACCGAGGACATCGACCTCGAGACCCTGATCTCGCGAGCTGATCAGATGCTTTACAGTGGTAAGCGTAAAGGCAGGAACCGAGTGGTAATGTACGTCAAGGAAGAAGAGGAGGGATGAAAGATAGAAATGCTTGACCCAGTATATCGATTCGTCTAATCACAGGGGTCATGCCGGCCATTTATTCGTCGAGAAATGATTGAAAGCTGGCGAGGCCATACGCTCGCGAAGCACACTTGCCTCCAGCGCCGGGCTCCAGAGAAATCCCTGGCCGAGATCGCAACCGAACTCCGTGAGAAGCTTCGCCTGTTCCTCAGTTTCTATACCTTCAGCGGTGACACTAAGATCAAGGGCATGGCCTGCTTCAATCATTGTAAGCACAAGACGACGTGTCTTGGCATCGTCTTCGAGTAGCCTGATAAATTCCCGGTCGATTTTCAGTCCCGTGACCGGTAGCTTGCGCAGGTAGGCAAAAGAAGCATAGCCCGTGCCGAAATCGTCGATACTCACGGCGATACCTTGATCTCTGAGGCGGTTAAGCCCCCGGATTGTAGACTCCGGTTCCTGCATCAGCCCCGATTCTGTTATTTCGACTTCGAAGTGCTCCGGCGGTACGCCTGATTCACGCAGGCTTTCAATCAAGGCGTCGACCAGACTACCGTTCGTCAGGTTGCGTGGGGTGAGGTTGATACTGACCGGTACCAGCAGTCCGGAACGGGCATATTCAATGCCGGTCTGGATGACGAATAGGCTGAAGGCGTCGATCAAGCTGGTTCTCTCGAGTTTGGGCATGAACATGCCTGGTGGCACTATTTCTCCATCGGGGCGCCGCCAGCGTATCAAGGCTTCCACACCGGCAAGGTGACGGTCGGTCAGTCGCACTTTGGGTTGGTAGTGGAGCTCGAACTCACCGGCATGAAGTCCCTTCTCTGCGCGGGCAATCAGCTCAAGCGAATCTCGATTAGCTGTATCAAAATCCGGCTCGTAGCTCATCATTTGCCGTTCCAGAATCACGGCTTTTTCAAGGGCTACGCGGGCTCGTCGAACGATTTCCAGAGGGTGGCGCGTTACGTCTCTCTCATTATGTCCATGCCCGAACCCAAGCGCCGGCTCGATTCGAACTGGTAAATCATCGACCATGAAGGTTGCCGAGGCGGCAGCATGCAATAAATGAGAAACACGTTCGAGATCTTCATCATTTTTAGAATCAACGATCAGGGCTAACTCTGAAGTGCCGAAACGGTAACTTTTCTGAACCTCGGGGCAAGATTGAGTTAGTTGCTGGCTGACCGTGTCAATAATTCGATCACCTTCTTCAATACCAAATACCTCGACAAACTCACTGTGGTCCGTGGCGCGAATCAGGACGACAGCAATGGGCGTCTTCTTGATAGATTCAGGTGTGATTTGAGCGGCAAGATCTTCAATCAAAGCGGCCTGGTTGGGCAGTCCTGTTGAAGGATCATGTAACACTTTTTTGCGTTGCTCATTGCTCAGGAAATTAATCAACTGGATCAATAATCCGGAGCAGGCTCCAATTGCTACGAACCAGAGAGTGCGTACGCCCCAGGTGGTCATGATCGTATTGAGGCTGTCCATGTTTCCACCAATAACGGGCCCCAGCATCAGCCCTGCGAATAATCCGGTAACCACGCCTCCCACGACACCGTAAATGGCGGCAGCCAGAAAAATAGGCACATACATGAAGTGGGCATTCTCGTTTGGTGTGCCACCGGTAAAGTTAACGAGCAAGGTACCCGCGGATAGCAATATCCCTATGCAGCAAAAAAACACCAGAAAATAGGACTTTGAGGTCTTTCTTTCCCTCATACCCAAAATCCAACTCGATGCCTGTCGTGTCATAAGCCAAAACTTCCTTATCGTTTAATGGTTATTTTCCCGACAGGCCCCATTACGGACAGGTGTTGAGAAATTTACTTTCAGACAAATTGCTACCTTATCAGGTTTTTTATCGACAATAATGCCGAGCGCTCAACCTCCTCCTTGAGCACGTCAACACCTAATTAGAGTGAGGACCGCCTTACTTGATTCAATGGTAGATGCTCTTTCGTTAGTGCGCATACAGTGGGTACGCTGTCGCTCAATTGCATTAATTAAGCGTCTCTTCCAGGAGCAAGGCCAAGCGCTTGTGGTGCAAATCATTGGCGGTTGCATTAAAGGAAGGGGCATCCTTGGCCGTGAAGCCGTGGGCAGCGCCTTTGTAGAGCTCGGTGGTGAAGTGCACGCCAGCAGCGGCTAACGCCGCGTCCATGCGCGCGATCTGCTCCGGGGGCAAAAGTTCGTCTTGGTCCGCATGACCGAAATAGACGCGCCCTTCAATGTCGCCGACTACATGGACGGGGCTGTTAGGGTCGTCTGCTTCTGCCAACCGAGCCGAATGAAAGCCGGCCGCCGCCGCCACGCGGTTGGGGTGTTCAGCCGCCATGCGCAGTGCGAAGGCTCCCGTCATGCAATAGCCAACCACCGCCATCCTGCCGTTCCCGAACTCGGCTGCGTTATCGATGCCGTCTAGAAGGGCAACGAAGTCACGGGATTGTGCCTCGGGTGTGAGATGTTTTGCGTACGCTAATAACGTTGGTCGTACGTCAGGGTCGCGGAAAGATTTGCCCTCCGGCACGACAGCGCCGCTTACATCGCGATAGTAGACGTTGGGCATCAATACGGCATAGCCATTGCTGGCGATTTGCTGGGCTTTCTCGTGATAGCAGGGGCGCAGACCGCCGATATCCGTGAACAGAATAACCGCCGGAAAGGGGCCTTTGGCGTTCCCGGGCGTGAAGATATGAGCATCGATGGTACCGTCGGCGGCGGGAATTTCGATAGCACGCGACATGAACAAACTCCGGCTTGTTGATAGTGAGGGATCATCGTCACAAACGAGTATTACACAGATAAATCCAGCCGAAGAAGGGCCTGCACTCTTCGTCACATGGCGCCATCGGCCAACAACTCCTATGTTGTCGGAAAGGGGATCAATGGAGGCACTTACCCACCCAAGCCTGAGGAGCTATCAGCGAGCGAAAAGGGGCGAACCTAAGCCCCTTTCGACGATCAAAAGATTCCAGCAAACCGGAGATAGCATTTTCCGGATCCATTACCGCAAGGGGAGGATGGCCATGAGCCAACGCGATGAATTTATCGAGGAAATGAAAGCCAAGCTCGACGAGTGGAATGCTGAGATCGACAAGCTAACTGCTCAGGCCCGCCAGGCCAGTGACGATGCCAGGGTCAAGTACCAGGAGGATATCGAGCAACTCAAGAAACGCCAGGCGGAGACTCAGCAAAGGCTTGAGGAACTGCGCCATGCCAGCGAAGAGGCCTGGGATACCGTCCGCCAGGGCATGGACGATTCCTGGGAATTGATGCGCAAGGCTTTCCGGGATGCTTCCTCGCGTTTCAAGTAGCCGTTATAGGGCGCGGCCCCATCAGGTGGCGGCCGGGCCGTCCTTCGGTTGCGCCTCATTACCTTCTCGTAGACGTTCGATAGACGCGCTTCCCTGCTTTGACAAAGCGGCGAGGCGGTCTATTTGCTCATCCAGGCGGGGCAGCGCTTCCTGACGATAGGTTGAAAGGTCGTCGATTGCGCCCATCACCTCGCCAAACGCTTCCTCGAGCACCTGCATGTCGAGCATCGCCGAGGAGGCCCGCTTCTGGATGTCCACGCCTTGCTGGCGTAGCGCCTTGGCGGTACCGCCGATCATCTGGGATGTGGTGGCGTTGAGGGATTCGATACGATCCAGTACCAGACGCTGATTGGCCATCGCCATGGCGACCGTCACTGCCACAGTGAGGGCCGAGACCGTCACGTTGATGGCCCTGTCCACGCCACGCATCAATTCCCGGTTGTTGCGGATGATGACTTCCAGCGCCAGTACACCCTGCTGGCTCACCGCCAACTGCTGCTGAAGATCGACAATGCGTTGACGAAGCGGAAAGAGCAGTTCTTCTTCGATAAATTGACGCCGCGGATCATGCGTGTCGCGCTCGGCAACATCATCCTTAAGGCGTTGGTCGATCAAACGGCCCAGCGCGATCTGGCGGTTGAGCTCGCTGAGGATGTCATTGAGCGCCTTCTGGTCATCGCTCAAGGTCAGGTTGTCACGATGCAGCATATCGCGACCACCTTCCAGGTCCTCGATGATCGCGTCCAGGGCCTGCTGGGCATTCTCGAACTTGCGAAAGTAGCGCTGCAGGCGACTGTCGACGCCGGGAATGATCGCCATCACGCGGTCCAGTGCACTGGGCGCCAGGCGATGACGGGCGGGGTCGAGACCTTCCATGCGGCCTCGCAGGTCGCTCAGTGCCTTGGCAACCGGCCCGCCTTCGTCGCCCTGGTGGGCCAGCTTGCGAAGCGGTGTTTGCAGCATGGCGCTGCGATGGGCAGCCTGCTGCTGAAGTTCCAGGCCCATTTCGTCCACGGCACGGCGCTGGCGAACCGCCGACGCTTCGTCACCCTCGCCAAGAATGTCCTCTATAAAACGGTCAGCCATGGACGTGAGCTCGGGGTCAATGTCCTGCCTTTCAGGCTCAAGCGACTCGTCCTGATGCGCCCCCAATTGGCTGGCAATCTCGTCCACGGGTGGCAATGAGAGGCGAGGTTGGTCATCCGATGGCTGAGTCATGGGCGTCTCCAGAGGATAAAAACTGAGTGATCAAGAAGCGTCGTGAACACTTTACTGTATCAATGGCTGCCGGATCAGTCTTTGCGTGCATAACGATCGGCGCCTTCGACGAAGCGGCGCAGATCTTCCAGCGCTTTTTCGGTGGTAACGGACGCTTGAGGTCGCGTTGTTTCGATGCGTGCCATGGAAACGGCGGTATCGTCGAGCACGGTAAGTGCCGATTCAATTCGGGCGGAAAGCTCATTGAGCCGGTGTTCGGTCTCCACCAGCAGGTCGAGGCGACGGACCAGGGCGGTACGCTCCTCGTCGCTTAGCCGATTGCCATCCCGTTCCAGCCGACCGCGGACGTATTGACCATCCACGCTGACCACGCCGCGAGCCTGGGAGGCCATGGTCGTCAGTGTATCCACCGCGCCGAGACACACCTGAGTAACCAGCCCACGGGAGCGCTCAAAGGCCAGCTCACCCGTGTGGAAGCGACCGCTCAGGACATCCATGACATGACGGTAGCGGCTATAGAGACGGTCCGCGAGAATCGCCAGGTCAGGGCGTTTGACATCCACCAGGCTCTGTTTGGCCCGGCACATGGCCAACACAAGATCGTCGGCGCCCTCGGGTGGCCTTGCCGGATCGAGCACCGATACGCCAGCCTCATAGGCCTTGCGCTCTTCCTGGGCTCGGCGCCGTTGCGCTTCGGCGATACTTTGAGCCTCGCGGCGACGTTCACGGCGGCGAGCAAGCCATCCGCGCAGCGTTCGCTCTATGGGCAGTGCCGCCGGGATGGCCACGATGCCCGCCAACCAGCCGAGCAGGCTGGGGCTGAAACCACCCCAAAGGGAGGTCAGCCATAGCAGCATGCTGATGAACGGGATGACCAGACAATAGCGGAAGACGACCTGCAGCCGCCCTTGTGTTGCCACCGGGAGCGCTATGCCAGGGTTGTACAGGCCGATCAGTAACCAGGGCAGGCAGGTCATGAAGAGGCCATAGGAAAATCCCTGCAGGAATCCCAACATTGATGCGATTATCCTTCAAAAATTGAATGATTAGAGTAACCGAGCCAGGTCGATAAACACCAGCAACGAGCCCTCTGACAATTTTTTGTGTTCTCCAGTCATTACCTTCCAATGTGCGCTTGAGTTTCATTACCAAGGGGGCACCAGGGGTTTATTGAAGGCCCCTGGTCACCCCGGCTATTATCTGGCAAGGTCCTTGCCAGCTAGGCTGATGGCTATCCTGGCAAGTTCCGAACACCGAGCAAGCTACGCGTAAAATAACGATTGTATTGGTACGGCGTTGCACTAATATGCAGCTATAAGGCTCATTGGGAGCCCTTATGGAAAGCCGCCATGCTCAAAGGCCTGATTATCTGTTTTGCTGTGCTGTTTGCACAATTAGCGGTACTGCATGTGATTGATGCGCGCCTCTACAATGTCCCTCAGGACGCACGTCAAACCGCGGTTACCAACAACACGCCCTTGAAAGACGATGAGGAAGACGTACCAAGCCAGGCGGGCTAATCAGTACGTTCATGGCAGGCTCGGCTCCGAAAGGTTAAAGGAGGTGTTGTGCGGCCAATAAATACCGACTTCGTAGTTTACAACGGCGATTTCCGGTTCAACGCTAACGCTTGCTAAAATGATACAGGATTGAATATCCAATCACGAAAGGCGAAGAGCGTGTAACACAAAGACTTGCGTCTGGAACTTGGGAACGGCATGCTGGTCAATTGTTTGATAGATCATTACGGAGCATGAACACATGAGTTACAACGACTCACATATTGCGCAATCAGCCTCTGGCGGTGTCGCCAATTCGGTTAGCACCAACAAAGTGCTGCGTAACACCTACGCGTTGCTGGCGATGACGCTGCTTTTCTCTGCGGTCACCGCAGGCGCCTCGGTCGCAATGGGCGTTCAGCAACTGAACATCTTCGTGTTCTTCATTGGTGCCTATGGGTTGATGTTCCTGGTCCATAAAACGGCCAACTCAGCGCTAGGGCTGCTGTCTACGTTTGCCTTTACGGGCTTTATGGGCTTCACCCTGGGGCCGATACTGTCCGCCTACCTGGCATTGCCCAATGGCGGCGCCTTGATCATGAATGCCCTGGCCATGACCGGCATCACCTTCATCGGTCTTTCAGCCGTCGCCCTGATAACCAAGAAAGATTTTGGCTTCCTGGCCAATTTCATGGTGGCCGGTGCGATCGTGCTGGTGCTCGCAATGGTGGCGGCGTTGATTTTCAACATTCCCGCGCTGTCGCTAATGGTGTCGGCTGGCTTCGTGCTCTTTTCTTCAGCGGCCATTCTTTACCAGACCAGTGAAATCATCCATCGCCAGGGTGAGACGAACTATATTCTGGCGACCATCACGCTCTTCGTCTCTATCTACAACCTGTTTATCAGCCTGCTGTCGCTGCTGGGCTTCATGAGCAACGATTAACCCATCTGGCGTTACGCAGAGCAGTAAGTCTCAACAGGCCCTATCATTAGGGTCTGTTTTTTTATTATGTGCGCGATATCATTTGCCACACCACGATAGGTTACCCACACCACGATAGGTAAGGGCAATGGATTACGGACTGTTAGTCATGGGAGCCCCCTATAGCCAACCGGCGCCTCATTCGGCGCTCAGGTTTGCCCATGCGGTGCTGGCAAGGGGGCATCGGCTCGTTGGCGTTTTCTTCTATCACGACGGTGTTCATAATGCGTCAATGCTAATGACCCCGCCGCAGGACGAGCTGAACCTGCGCGACGCCTGGAAGGCGCTTCATAAAGAGCACGATGTAGCCCTGGATGTATGTATCGCTGCTGCGCTGAGGCGTGGTGTCATCAGTCAATCTGAAGCATCCCGCCATGGCCATGATGCCTTCAACCTGGAAGCGCCCTTCGAGTTGACCGGGCTTGGCCAGTTGCTGACGCTGCAACAGCGCTGCGACCGTTTGATTACCTTTGCCAGTTGAGGCCGCCCATGCGTGAATCAGAAGACCTGCTGGTGATCATTCGTCATGCCCCCCATGATTCGAACTGGCTGCGTGAGGGACTAGACGCCGCTCTGGTTGGCGCCGCCTTTGGACAATCCGTCAGGCTGCTGTTCATGGGGCAGGGTGCGTTGGCATTGTGCAGGGAACAGCAGGCCGGCGCCCCGGGGCAGAAGGCCAGTCTGCCGACCATCGACATGCTCGAGATGTATGATATCGATCAGTTGAATGTCCCCCAGCGAGTGCTCGATGACCTGAAGCTGCCTCTCGAAGCGCTTGTCGATGGTGTAACACCGCTCAGTGAGAGGCAGGTCAAAGCATTATTTAGCCAAAACCGCCCGATCCTCAACTTCTAGGGTGTTTCATGATCCTGCATATTTTGACAACCCCACCCACGAGCGAGGTCCCCCGGCAGGTCGAGCAGGCCATTCAGGCGGGGGATACGCTGTTGCTGACCGAGGCAGGCGTGACGGCGACGCTTGACCCGGATCTACACTGCTGGACGCAGAATGACTACGCGGTATTTTTGCTTGAAGAAGACCTCGTCGCCAGAGGGCTCTCAAGCATCGCGGCAACCCATGGGTTGTCAACGGTGGATATGGACGGGTTCGTAGCGTTGACCGAGCAACATCTACAGTCGGTCACCTGGTATTGAACAGCTGATAGGCAACAGTGAGTACACTGATGGAGAACACCGAAGCTAACGTAACGCTGGATCTGGATCCAGAAGGGTATCTCGTCGACATGAGTGACTGGTCGGAAGCGGTGGCGACCCAGTTGGCAGACGATGAAGGTATCGAATTGACGTCCGAGCACTGGGAAATCATCCACTTGGCGCGCGGTTTCTATCGCCGTTACGAAATGGCACCGGCGATGCGGCCGCTCGTCAAGGCCACTCAGCAGGCGCTGGGTAGTGACAAAGGCCGTTCGATTTATCTGATGCGGCTCTTTCCTGGCAGTACCGCCAAGGTGGTAGCGCGCATTGCGGGACTTCCCAAGCCCACCAACTGTCTTTGAGACTTTTCCGGCTTTGAGACTTTTCGGGCATTATATCGGTTTAGCTCGGGCCTTCCCCGCGTGCACTGACAGACAGCGCCACGGTGGCCCTTGCTTGTGGAATCGATACGTGGCCCTGTGGTTAGCCCAAAGCAAAGGGCAAGCCTAGCAAGGCTCTCAGATGGGCTTCCACGCCACTTGCCAGCGAGGTCGGGTTATACCCACCCTCTAACGAGGAAACCAGGCGGTTATCGGCATACAGGGTGGCAATTTCCATCGCCATGTGCGTGACCCAGTAGAAGTCCTCGTCTGCCAGACACACATCGCCCATGGGGTCATCACGGTGGGCATCGAACCCAGCGGATATCATCACCAGATCAGGCTTGAAGCGGTGCAGCGCCGGTAGCCATTGGCTCTCAATCAGGCGACGGAATTCGGCGCCTTGCGTGCCGACTTCCAGGGGCGTATTGACCACGTTTTGCCATTCGCTACGTAAATATCGCCATGGGTAGAAGGGATACTGGAAGCTGGTACAGATCAGCACATCGGGGTCATTCTTGAAAATATCGATCGTGCCGTTGCACTGGTGGACGTCAAAATCCAGGATGGCAATACGCTGGGCACCGTAACGTTCCCTTGCATAGGCCGCGCCGACGGCAATGTTGTTGTAAAAGCAAAACCCCATCGCCTCGGCGGCTTCGGCATGATGCCCGGGCGGGCGAACTGCGCAAAATACGTTATCGGCTTGGCGCTTGAAGACCTGGTCGACCCCTTTGACCACCGCACCGGCAGCAAAACGAGCCGCTTTCAGGCTGTCCGGGTTCATCAAGGTGTCGCCATCAAGCGATACGATGCCTTGCTCGGGCAGGCATTTGCTAAGGGCGTCAAGATGACGCGTGGCGTGCACCCGGTTGAGTGCCGCGTCATCCGCTTCCTTGGCATCGGCCTGCATGGTTTGCTGTAATAATCCCGATAATGCTAGACGCGCTCGAATCGCTTCCAGTCGCTGAGGGTTTTCAGGATGTTCCGGCCCCATATGATGCAATGAACAGTCGGGGTGGGTAAGGTAGGCAGTGATCATTCAAGCGCTCCATGGTAGCTGGTATCACCTTAATCGCGAGACGCTGATACGCGACAGTGTCCATAAGTCTTACATCGCCCTGCACCGTTCCAGGAGAGGCAAACGTGAGCACACGTTTTTTGCACCATTTCTTTGAACCCCGCACGCTTGCCGTCATTGGCGCGTCCGAGAACCCGGCGTCGCTTGGGGGCCTGGTCCTACGCAATATCCATGAAGGTGGATTCAAGGGGCAGCGTTGGGCAGTGAATCTGAAAGGCTATGATCAGGTCTTCGGTGACCCTTGTGTCAAGCGGGTTGACGACTTGCCTGAGGTGCCCGACCTCGCCATCATCTGCTCGCCCATTGACGGGGTGCCCAAATTGATCAACCAGTTGGGCAAGTTTGGGGTAAAAGCCGCCCTGGTACTGTCCGGGGGCGCTTATCTGGACCGCGATACGGGCAATAAAGGCTCGATACGCGAGCGCATGCTAAAGGCTGCCCGAGAATCCGGCATCCGTGTGCTGGGGCCTGAATGCATGGGCCTGATCGTGCCGGCAAAAAAACTCAACGCCTCCTATGCCAGTCAGCCGGTCAAGGCGGGCCGGGTGGCGTATCTTGGACAGTCAGGCATGTTGGCCAACGCCATGATCGATTGGGCGGCCGGGCGCGATGTGGGGTTTTCGCACCTGATTACCGTGGGTGATAGTGTTGATGTGCTATTGCCGGATCTGATCGATTACGTGAACCAGTTTTCGCCAGCGCAGGCGATTCTGCTCCATCTCGAGCGGATTTCCGATGCGCAGCATTTTATGACCGCGGTACGCGACGCCTCGAGAAACCGGCTCGTGCTGGCGATCAAGAGCGGGCGAACCTTTGCCTCGGATATTTCCGGCATGGCCCCGACGCCGGGTATTGCCAATCGCGATGTCGTGTTTGACGCGGCTTTCTCACGCGCCGGGGTAGTGCGTGTCGACGACTCCGACGAGCTGCTGGATGCCCTGGAAACGCTTTCGCGCATGAAACCCTTGCGGGGTGACCGCCTGGCGGTGGTGTCTAACGGTTTGGGCCCTGCCATGCTGGCCATCGACAAGCTGGTCAGCGCCGGGGGCAAGCTGGCCGAGTTCAGCGATGAAACGCAGCAGGCGCTGCATCAAAGCCAGGTCGATTTCAGCAAACCCGGTGAAAACCCCGTCGACCTGGGTGGCAACGCCACCCCCGAGCGGTTTGTCGAAGCGCTGAAAATTGTCGCCGCAGATGCCAATGTGGATGCGGTACTCGTGGTGCATGCGCCAACGCGCCTAGCGCCTTCGCTGGTCACCGCACAAGCGTTGATTGCCAACCGCAAGGCCTTCCGTCGCAATCTGTTGACCAGTTGGATGGGGCTCAAGGAGGCGCTGAATGCCCGCCACGAATGCAACCTGGCCGGTATTCCCACCTATATTTCACCCGAGAAGGCGGTGAAAGCTTTCATGCATATGGTGGACTACCAGCGCGTTCAGCAGTTGCTTCAGGAAACACCGCCCAGCCTGCCGTTTTCCACCAGCGCCGAGATTCGTGCGGAGTGCCGGACATTGATCAGTGAGGCGAAGGCGGAGGGCCGTCAGACGTTAAGCCACTCGGAAACGGCCCAAGTGCTCGAGGCTTACGGCATTCCTGCAGCCACCAGCTATTATCTCACCAGTGCCGAACAGGCGCTGGACATTGCCGCAAAGATTGAAGGTCCCAAAGCGCTTAAAGTGGTTCATGAGGGCAATTGCCGCCCTTATCGCTATCGCAAGCACCCGCATAAGATCTCGGCGGGACTGCTTCAGGATCTTGAAACGCCCGAGCAGGTGGCGGATGGCGTTCGCCAACTGGGCGAAAAGGTGAACGAAAAGTACCCCGAGTACGCGATTCACGAATACTGCCTGCAGCCCATGCAACGCGGCAAACATTCCATGCAGGTGTGCGCGGGCATTACCCGGGACCCGGTATTCGGCCCGCTGATCGTGTTCGGCATTGGCGGCTATAAAGTCAATGTGCTCGCTGACCGCCAAGTCGCTTTACCGCCTCTCAACATGAGCCTGGCAGCGGATGTGGTTAATCGCACCCACGCGGCATCGTTGATACGCGAACACTCGTCAGACCCCGACCGGGATACCCAGCACCTATGCCAGCTGCTGGTAAAGCTGTCGCAAATGGCCTCGGACCTGGGCGAGCTGCGCGGGCTTGAACTGAACCCGTTGCTGCTCAACCGCGATGGCATGCTGGCCGTCGACTTTGCCATGGATCTCGGCCCCCCAGCACGCTTCGCCATCATGCCTTACCCGGAAGAACTGCGTGAATGGCTGACGCTGAAAAACGGCTGGCAGGTCGAGGTGCGGCCGATTCGTGCTGAAGACGCGCCCTTGATTACCAACTTTCACCGCCAGCTTTCCGAAGAAAGCATTCGCTTCCGTTATTTTCATAACAAGTCGGATTTAACCCAGCGTGATCTGTCGGTGCTGTCGCACATCAATTACGACCGTCAGATGGCGTTTATTGCCGAACATCAGCGTGATGATGGCAGCAAGGAGATGCTCGGGGTGGTGCGTGTCTGGAATGACCCGGATAACATTCGAACGGAATTTTCGGTCATTATTCGCGACGACATGCAGGGCTTGGGGATCGGCAGCCTGCTGATGAAAAAAATGATCGCCTACTGCACCCACATTGGCACCCTGGAAATGGTGGGTAAAATCATGCCGGATAATCATCCCATGCGGGCCTTGATGAAGCACCTGGGCTTCACTTGCCGTTACAACATGGAAGAGCAGGTGATCGATGCCATCATGCGGCTCAACGAGCCCGAAAGCGAGTGGCAGCGCCACCGGCTGGAAAGCTTGCCGGACTAGACGCGTACAAGCCATGGCCAGCCAGCCTGCTGCATTGGCCAGCCGGAGGGAATCTTCAGGGCGCCATGCGGAAAGAGTTCCACTCGCCGCCTTCGCGACGTTCATAGCGTATGCGGTCGTGCAGGCGACTGGGTTGGCCCTGCCAGAATTCGATCATGTCAGGATTCACGCGGTAGCCGCCCCAATGGTTGGGACGCGGAATTTCCTGCCCCTCATAGGCTTGCTCAAAACGCTTCTGCCGCTCTTCAATCCAGTTACGGTCGGGTATCACCACGCTCTGGGTGGCAATCCAGGCACCTAACTGGCTGCCACGTGGGCGGCTGGCGAAATACGCGTCGGACTCTTCAGCGGCCACCTGCTCGACGGCGCCCTCAATGCGCACCTGGCGGGAAATCGATGGCCACCAGAAGGTAAGCGCTGCGTAGGGCACATTGTTGAGTTCGCTGCCCTTGTGGCTATGGTAATTGGTGTAAAACACCATGCCGCGCTCGTCGAACCCTTTCAACAGGACCACGCGCGCATGAGGGCGCCCCTGGCTGTCGACGCTTGCCAGCGTCATGGCATTGCTGTCTCGTCCTTCCTGCTCGATAGCCAGACTGAACCATTCATCAAACAACACGAGGGGATCATCAGGGACCTGGGATTCATCGAGTAGGCCACCTTCATAATCACGCCTGATATCCGCTATGTCGCGTGCCATTGCTAGGCTCTCCATCAAGAATTTTTCACATGGTGTCGGGTGTGGTAGCAAAGCTCAAGTCTTGATTAGCCCTGAGCACGTATTTGGCGGCTGCGGAACCGTGCATAGGCCATGCAGCCGGTAAACAAAGCCAGTGACAGGACGGCCTCGGCGACGCCACGCAAGGCTTGTGCTGGAAGGGTAGCCACCATGACACCCTGGCTGAAATACAGCAGGCTGACAAACGCCAACCAGGCGTGGCCCCGCGGACGCCTTCCGATAATGGAAGGCAAAAACAGGACCAGAGGGAGCACAAAGGCTGCCATGGGGCGCCAACTGAAGGCCGCGTCCTGGACCATGAAACCACGCAACAACATCATTATCAGCAACAGGCCAAAACTTGCCAATACCCATTGCCGCGCTCGAAAGGTGAGAAGATCAACGCCGTGGCGTTGCTCAACGCGCTCCAGCCACTGCTTCATGGCGCCTCCTCGCGCATTGTCCGCATTGCCAACGCGAGTTTGGCCAGGCGCTTGCCCTGAGCGACACACAAGGCGCGCTCGTGTTCATCGACTGAGCGGTCGCTCCGTGGCCCTGCCAGGTGGCTTGACCCATAGGGCGTGCCACCGGTCTGTGTGGCCAGCAGCTCGGTGGCGCTATAGGGCACGCCCGCGTAGACCATGCCGTGGTGGAGCAGCGGAACCAGCATGGTCAACAGCGTCGCTTCCTGCCCGCCATGCAGGCTCGAGCTCGAGGTGAAGGCAGTAGCCGGCTTGTCGATCAGGGCGCCATTGATCCAAAGGCTGCTGGTGGTATCAAGGAAATATTTGAGCGGTGATGCCATGTTGCCAAACCGGGTCGGGCTGCCCAGTGCCAGGCCACTACAGTGACGGAGGTCGTCGAGCTCGGCATAAATCGCACCTTCCTCCGGAATTTCTGGCGATGTCGCTTCGCAGGTGGGGGAAACCGGCGGCACAGTGCGCAGGCGCGCCTCGATGCCTGCCACTTGCTCCACGCCGGCGGCCATCTGCTGAGCCATGGTGGCGGTGGCACCCGAGCGCGAATAATAAAGTATCAAGACATAGGGCAATGAACCGGACATAGTCACTCCAAGCAGATTATTCTCTTAGGGTACCAGAGCAATGTGGGCAGCGGGTAACGACAAACGCATACCCTGCGCATTGGGTAGCCGCTGATAGACCCAGGCACGGGTGCCATCGGCAAGCTGCTTCTCCACCCGCTCGTAGCGAACCCCCAGGCGTTCATAGCGATCCAGGCGAGCGAGTTGATCGGCGGTGACGCTCAGGCGAAGCCCTTTCACCTGGCTGCCAGGCGAAGGCGATAAATCAAGCCCGTTGCGCTGATGGCCTTCAAGCGTGGCTGGCTCAGGGTCGCCCGAACCGCCCATCACCACCCAGCGAACCGGCGCATAGCGCAGCGTGCCGTAGACAAACACCTGGTGTGTGCGCTGTTCGATATCCGCAAGATCGTCGGGGCGCTCATAAAACCACGGGCTGAGCATGGTCAGCCACAGCCACCCGGCAAGGCCCAGCAGCAGTATTGCACATAGCGCCAGTAGGCGTTTGACCCAGGCCATGGTGTTTCCTTATGCAGCAGGCAGAAAGCGTAGGGTGGCGTGCGTCAGCGTGGAACACAAGCGTAACAAGACGCTTAAGCAATCGGTGCGGGTTTGGTAGGATAAAAGCCATATCCTGTCGGAGAGCCTGCCATGAACCAGCCACTTCGTGATGAGACCGACTTTCGGGCGCTTGTGGGCGACGTGAAGCCGCTAGCGCAGAAAAATCGGGCGGATACCGGTGATGCGCGCAAGCGTCCTTCCGAGGCGCAGCTGGCAAGGCGCGAACGCGCTGAAGCAGAGATTGATGAGCACAACTTTCTATCCGATGATTTTGTCGACCTGATACCGCCCTTTGACCCCATCGAGTACCGCCGCGAGGGGATCCAGCAGGGGGTGGTCGATAAACTCAAGCACGGCGGCTACCCGGTTCAGGCACAGCTTCATCTGCTCAGGCGGCCTCTGGCCGAGTGCCGTAGGCTGGTGTTTCCTTTTATTCAGGATGCCTACGCGCACGACCTGCGCTCGGTACTGATCGTCCACGGCCGAGGGTGTGAGATCGACAGCCCCGCCAATGTATTACGTTCCTATATTGGCAAATGGCTGATCCAGTTTGACGAAGTACAGGCCTATATCTCCGCCCAGCCCTCGGAAGGCGGGCTGGGGGCTACCTGGGTCATGCTACGCAAGAGCGATCGCGCCAAAGCCAACAACCGTGAACGGCAGCAAAAACGTCGTGGCTAGCCAGCCATGAATTAGCCGTCAACGAAAAGGGGCAGCCGCATGGCTGCCCCTTTGGCTGGTTCGCTATGATGCGCTCAATGGTGAGCGTTAAGGCGTTTTTCAAACAGTGCCTGGCGTTCTTCGACATCCGGCTGGTAGCGCACGCTGAAAAAACTCAGCGCCCGCAGGGCATCCTCGGGATGCTGGTCATCGCGAAGCGCCATGGCGGTAAAGCCACAGCGGCGCATGTATTCCAGCTGGTCGACCAGCACATCGCCTACCGCACGCACTTCGCCCTGATAGCCAAAGCGCTCGCGCAGCAACCGAGCAAGGGTGTAGCCACGGCCGTCGGTGAATGCCGGAAAATGAATGGCGATTGCCGGGGCCGAACGGAGCTCATCGGCCAGGGTCACCGTCAGTTCGCAATCGCTTGCCAGCAGCGGTGCCAGTTCGGTGTCTTCCTGATGCGCTTTCCAGAGCGCCAGGGGGACAAAGGCAGGGCGCTGCTCGGGCAGCGCCTCTGTGTCATAAGACACGCACCAGGCGTTTTCCGCTGCCAGTTCGCCATTGGCGATCAGGTGATCGGCATGAACCGGCGTCATCTCAACCGCCTCGGCCTGCTTGTCATTAGGCGGCATAAACACGCTCCTTGAAGGGTTTCAGTCCAATACGGCGATAAGTATCCAGGAAGCGTTCATCTTCATGGCGCTGGGCCACGTAGACTTCCAGCACTTTCTCGACAACCCCTGGGACGTCTTCACGGAAGAAGGAGGGGCCAAGAATCTTGCCCAATGAGGCATCGTCGGTCGAGTTGCCGCCAATCGATACCTGGTAGTACTCCTCGCCCTTTTTATCGACGCCCAGAATGCCGATATGGCCCACGTGGTGGTGGCCACAGGCATTCATGCAGCCGGAAATATTCAGATCCAGCGGCCCCAGGTCGTAAAGGAAATCCAGGTCTTCAAAGCGTTCCTGCAAGGCCTGGGCGATGGGAATCGACACGGCATTGGCCAGGCTGCAGTAATCGCCGCCAGGGCAGCAGATGATATCGTTGAGCGTACCCACCGTCGGGTTGGCCATGCCCAGCGTTTCGAGCTCTTGCCACAGGGCTTCCAGCTCGTCCACCGGGACGTCGGAGAGCACCAGGTTCTGCTCATGGGTCACGCGGACTTCCCCGAAGCTGTAGCGGTCGGCAAGATCAGCGATGGCGTCCATCTGGTCAGCCGTCACATCGCCGGGGGCGTGCTCGCAGCGCTTGAGCGATAGCGTCACGGCTTTATAACCGTAGACCTTGTGGTCGGTGACGTTATTGGTCACGAAACGCGCAAAGCCACGGTTTTCCTGACGAAGACGCTCATAAGCTGCCACCGCGGTTTCATCCACGGCGCGACGATCCGGCTCGGGGAAGTGGCTCTTTGCGGCTTCGACCGCGGCAGCATTGAGCGTCTGAGGGCCATCTTTCAAATGCGCCCACTCTTCCTCGACGCGACGGCGGTACTCTTCGATCCCCAGCGCCTTGACCAGAATCTTGATCCGGGCCTTGAACTTGTTGTCGCGACGCCCGAACTGGTTGTACACACGGACGCACGCTTCCAGATAGGTCAGCAGGTGCTGCCAGGGCAGGTCGTCGCGTACCACGTCGCCGATCATCGGCGTACGGCCCAGACCACCACCCGCAAGGACTCTGACGCGCAATTCGCCTGCCTCGTTGTACCACAGACGCAGGCCGATATCGTGAACCTGGATGGCCGCGCGGTCCTGGGAAGCACCGCTGACGGCGATCTTGAACTTGCGCGGCAGATAGGCGAATTCAGGGTGCAGCGTCGACCACTGGCGGATCAGCTCGCACCAGGGGCGCGGGTCTTCAACTTCATCGTTGGCAATACCGGCAAACTGGTCGCTGGTGGTATTGCGAATGCAGTTGCCGCTGGTCTGGATGGCGTGCATCTGGACTTTCGCCAGATCTGCCAGGATATCCGGCACATCTTCCAGGGCAGGCCAGTTGAGCTGCAGGTTCTGCCGCGTGGTGAAGTGGCCGTAGCCGCGGTCGTAGCGACGGGTAATATCCCCGAGCGCCCGCAGCTGATGGCCAGCCAGCATGCCGTAAGGGATCGCAATCCGCAGCATGGGGGCATGGCGCTGGATGTAGAGGCCATTCTGCAAACGCAGTGGACGAAACTCTTCTTCTCCCAAACGCCCGTCGCGGTAGCGATCCATTTGATCGCGGAATTGAGCGACGCGCTCATCTACCAGCGTTTGGTCATGAATATCATAACGATACATGGGGCACGGTCCTGCTAAAGCGAAGTTGTCACGTTGAAACGGGACGAATCAGTGTCGCCACCATAACGCGGGCATCATATTCTACAAAAGAATATATAATTATCTTTTTATCTCAAAATGGTATTTAGACCCGTATTTGAGCCAGTATTTGAGACAGTATTTACGCTAGCGACGTCGCCCACCGGCGGCGTTGCCATATCCAGAAAAACGCGGCTGAGTTAATGATGCGATACATCAGCTGCATTAGCCAAATGCCGAGCAGCCCATAGCCCAGACTAACGCCGACCCACCAGGCCAGCGGTAAAAAAAGCAGCCATTGCAGGCTCAGCGTCAACAGCATGACGGTTCGCTGGGCGCCCGCCCCCATCAGGGCTTGAGCGAGTACCAGCGCGGCGACGTCGATGACCATCATCAGGCCCGTCAACTGCAGGGGCAGCGTGCCAAGCTTAATCAATTCTGGCGCCTTGAAAAACAGGCCAAGCAGTTTGTCCGGCATCCAGAGCATGGGCAGGGCCAGTATCACCAGCAATAGCGCGGCCACCCAGAGCGCGTCCAGCCCCCAGCGGTGGGCTTCTTGCTCAGCATCCCGGCCCAGAGCTTCACCCACCAGGCTCATCGCGGCAACGCCGACACCGACACCCGGCAGTATCAGCAACAGCGACAGGTTGATCAGCACGTGCCCCACGGCAACACTCGCGGTGCCGAGCTGGCTGAGCAGCCAGAAAAGCACGGCATAGCCAGCGGCAAACCAAAGCTGCTGGGCCGAGTGGGGCAACGCCAGCCGGGCGGTGGTTCTCAGCACCGGCGCCTCAGGTCGTAACTGGGCCCAGGTCAGGGCACTGCTGTGGCGGGCGGTGATGCCTATCCAGAGCAGCAGCCCCACGCCTACCGATAGCGTGGTGGCAACGCCTGCACCACTGGCTCCCAGCTCGGGAAGCCCGACAAGGCCAAAAATCAATCCCGCGCTGAGCACCACGTTAAGCAGGTGGACAGCCACAATAATGCGTAAATACAGGCGTGTGTACTGACGGCCATTCCAGTAACCGCGAAAGCACAGGGTGAGCGCAATCGCCGCCAGCGACAGCACTCGCCAGCGAAAATAATCGACGGCCACGGAGTGAACGTCCGGGGTCGGCGAGAGCCACTGCATAATCGCAGGCGCCTGCCACCATGCCAGCAGCGTCAGCAATGTACCACTGACCAAACCGAGCAACAGCCCCGCCTGCAGCGGCCGGGCGAGGCCGGAATGCCCCGCGCCCAGCCGCTGGGCGGTTTGGGATTGAACGCTGGAGGACAGGCCGAATACCAGTGCCGTCATCATGAACATGGCGTAACCGCCAAGCCCCACACCGGCCAGCGCCGTTTCGCCTAGACGGCCCACCAGGGCAGCATCAACAAGGTTGAGCATGCTCTGCGAGAGCATGCCCAGTATGACCGGCCAAGCCAGACGAACCACTAGGCCGTGGCGGTGGGCGACGTAGGGCACAGTCAGCTCGGGTCGTAGGAAAGCACCGGTGACAACCAGCGCTCCATTTCCTCAAGCGGCATTTGCTTTCGTTCAGCCAATACCTTGACCTGATCCTGGGTAATCTTGCCGGTTGAAAAATATTTCGATTGCGGATGCGAGAAATACCATCCAGATACCGCCGCGGCAGGCCACATGGCAAAGTTTTCGGTCAGCGCCAGTCCGGTATTGGCGGTGGCGTCAAGCATCCTGAACAGCGTTGCCTTCTCGGTGTGGTCAGGGCAGGCCGGGTAGCCGGGGGCCGGGCGGATACCCTGGTATTTCTCGGCAATCAAGGCGTCATTATCGAGCGACTCCTCGGGCACGTAGCCCCAGAATTCCTTGCGTACGCGCTCGTGCATCCGCTCGGCAAAGGCTTCTGCCAACCGGTCGGTGAGGGCCTGAACCATGATGGCGTTATAGTCGTCGCCCGCCGCTTCGTATTCTTTGGCCAGTTCATCGACCCCGTGCCCGGTGGTCACCGCAAAGCCGCCAATCCAGTCTGCTTTGCCGCTGTCCTTGGGAGCGATGAAATCCGCCAGGCTGTAGCAGATGCCGTCGCGACCTTTGGTCGTCTGCTGACGGATATGATGCAGTCGTTCGACGACATCGGTACGGGATTCATCGGCGTAGACCTCAATGACGTCGTCATCGACGGTATTCGCCGGCCAGAAGCCAATCACGCCCCTTGCCTGGACGCGCTTTTCGTCAAGCAGCTTGCGCAGCATCACCTGGGCATCTTCGAACAGGTTGCGAGCCGCCTCGCCAACTACCTTGTCATCCAGAATCTTGGGGTATTTACCCGCCAACTGCCAGCTCATGAAGAAGGGCGTCCAGTCGATCCGCTCGACGAGCTCATCAAGCGGGTAATTATCGAAGGTGTTCAGCCCCAACTGGTGAGGTTTGACCGGCGTATAGTTGGCCCAGTCGGTCCGGAAACGCCGCTTGCGCGCCTGGGTGTAGTCAAGGTCGGCGGCTTTGGGGCGACGCTTGGCATTGCGTTCACGAACCTTTTCGTACTCTTCGCGTATTTCGGCGATGTAGGGCGTCTTGAGGGACGGGGTAAGCAACCGGCTGGCCACCCCGACGGCCCGGGACGCATCGGTCACATAAATCACCGGATGGTCATACTGGGGTTCGATTTTAACCGCCGTATGCGCTTTCGAGGTCGTTGCACCGCCAATCAGCAGCGGCAGGTCCATGCCGCGACGCTTCATTTCCTTGGCGACGTGAACCATTTCATCCAGGGACGGCGTGATCAAACCGGACAGCCCGATGATATCGGCGTTGTGATCCTTGGCGGCCTGGAGGATTTTCTCGGTGGGCACCATTACGCCAAGGTCAATAACCTCGTAGTTGTTGCACTGAAGCACCACGCCGACGATATTCTTGCCGATATCGTGGACATCACCCTTGACCGTCGCCATGACAATCTTGCCCTTGGCCTGGGTGTCAGCACTTTTTTCGGCCTCGATGTAGGGAATCAGGTAGGCGACGGCCTGCTTCATGACCCGAGCGGATTTGACCACCTGGGGCAGGAACATCTTGCCTGCACCAAACAGGTCGCCGACCACGTTCATGCCGTCCATCAAGGGCCCTTCAATGACCTCGATGGGGCGTTCCGCCTCGGCACGTGCCAGTTCGGTATCGTCTTCGATGTGCGCGGTAATGCCTTTGACAAGGGCATGTTCGATACGCTTGTTGACCGGCCAGCTGCGCCACTCCAGGTCTTCTTTTTTCGCCGCGCCGCTGCCATCGCCTTTGTAGTTATCGGCAATTTCCAGCAGGCGCTCGGTGCCGTCGCTGCGACGGTTGAGCACCACGTCCTCAACGGCTTCGCGCAGTTCGGCAGGCAGGTCATCGTATACGGCGAGCTGGCCCGCGTTGACGATCCCCATGGTGAGGCCCGCACGAATGGCGTGGTACAGAAAGACCGAGTGAATCGCTTCGCGTACCGGATTATTGCCCCGGAACGAGAAGGATACGTTGGAAACGCCCCCGGACAGCATGGCGTGGGGCAGGTGTTCGCGAATCCACTGGGACGCCTCGATGAAATCAACGGCGTAGTTGTTATGCTCTTCGATCCCCGTGGCAATGGCAAAAATATTGGGGTCGAAAATGATATCTTCCGCCGGGAAACCGATTTCATCCACCAGCAGGCGGTAGGCGCGCTCACAGATCTCCGTCTTGCGGGCGAAGGTATCGGCCTGGCCTTCCTCGTCGAACGCCATCACCACGATGGCGGCCCCGTAGCGGCGGCACTTGGTCGCCTGCTCGCGGAAAGCTTCTTCGCCTTCCTTGAGGGATATGGAGTTGACCACAGCCTTGCCCTGCACGCACTGAAGCCCGGCTTCGATGATCTCCCATTTGGACGAGTCGATCATGATGGGCACGCGGGCGATGTCGGGCTCGCCGGCGATCAGGTTCAGAAAGCGCACCATGGCTTCCTGTGACTCCAGCATGCCCTCATCCATGTTGATGTCGATGATCTGGGCGCCGTTTTCCACCTGCTCCAGCGCGACTTCCAGCGCAGTGGTGAAATCTTCTTCCACGATCAACCGCTTGAAGCGCGCCGAGCCGGTCACATTGGTGCGCTCGCCGACATTCACAAACAGCGAGTCGGCTTCGATGTTGAACGGTTCCAGGCCCGACAATCGGCAGGCGGGGGAGCGTTCCGGCACCTCGCGGGGCGGCAGACCATGAACGGCTTCGGCTATGGCGCGGATGTGTTCCGGGGTCGAGCCGCAACAGCCGCCGATAATATTCACCAGCCCACTCTGGGCAAATTCGGCAACAATGCCCGCCATTTCCTCGGGTGTTTGATCGTATTCGCCAAATTCGTTGGGCAGGCCCGCATTAGGGTGGGCCGACACAAAGGTATCAGCCTTGGTGGAGAGTTCTTCGACGTACTGGCGCAGCTCTTCGGCCCCTAACGCGCAGTTAAGGCCCACGGAAAACGGGTTGGCGTGGCGAACGGAATTCCAGAAGGCTTCGGTGGTTTGTCCCGATAGCGTTCGCCCGGAGGCATCGGTGATGGTGCCGGAGATCATGACCGGCAGCCGCTTGCCCAGGGTATCGAATAGTTCCTCGAGGGCGTAGATGGCGGCCTTGGCATTCAGGGTGTCGAAGATGGTCTCGATCATGATCAGGTCGGCGCCGCCATCAATGAGCGCCTGAGCGGCTTCAAGGTAATTGTCGCGCAGCTCGTTGAAGGTGACGTTACGTTTGGCGGGGTCGTTGACATCCGGCGACAGCGACGCGGTTCGCGAGGTAGGCCCCAGCACACCCGCCACATACCGCGGTACCCCGGTCTCTTCGGCAACGGCGTCACACACTTCCCGTGCCAGCCGTGCCGACTCGCGGTTCAGCTCCGGCACAATGTCTTCCATGCCGTAGTCGGCCTGGGAGAGGCGGGTACTATTGAAGGTGTTGGTTTCAATAATATCGGCACCGGCCTTGAGATAATCGCGGTGAATGCGGGTCACCACGTCGGGGCAGGTCAGTGCCAGCAAGTCATTGTTGCCTTTCAGGTCCGACGGCCAGTCACTGAAACGCTGGCCACGAAACTCCTCCTCGCTCAGCTCGGCATTCTGCAACATGGTCCCCATGCCGCCATCCAGAATATGGATACGTTGATTCAGGCGTTGGGAGAGGGTGGCAATCAAATCACTAGCAGCCATGGCAGGGGGATGTCTCCAGCGTCACAGTCAAAAAAGGTTTTTTATCGTCGGCAATCGCCGTTCAAATGAACCAACGGCGCACTATGATAACAAAGGGTGCCAGGCGGGGCAGCAATGTATTGTTTATGAATGCCATAGGCCCCATTAACAATACACCGGAAATAGCCTAGTAAAACAGTCGGGATTGTGTCGGCGCGCTGTTTTGCTTACCATAGACACAAAATGACATGTGAAGTGGCGCCGCCACTGCCACGGGAGGAAAACAGCCCTCATGACCACGACAGCAGAAGCAGAAACCAAGGTCGATACCCAAGGTATTGATATTACCAACAGTGCACAGGATTATCTGGCGGAATTGCTGGAAAAGCAGAACGTCGAGGGCATCGCTGTGCGCATTTTCATCACCCAGCCGGGCACGCCCTACGCCGAAACGTGTTTGGCCTATTGCCGCCCGGGCGAAGAAGAGCCGACTGACGAAAAGCTGGAACTCGAGAAGATCAACGTGTTTCTCGACAAGAACAGCCTGGCGTTCCTTGAGGAAGCCGTGGTCGACTTTAACGCCGACCGCATGGGCGGTCAGCTGACCATCAAGGCACCAAACGCCAAGATGCCCAAGGTCAACGCGGACAGTCCGCTGGAAGACCGCGTCAACTATGTCCTGTACAGCGAAATCAATCCTGGCCTGGCCTCTCACGGCGGCGAAGTCAAACTGGTCGAACTGACCGAGCAAAACATGGCGGTACTGGCCTTCGGCGGTGGCTGCCAGGGCTGTGCGGCCGTCGACCTGACCCTCAAGGATGGCGTTGAAAAAACGCTCATGGAGCGTATTCCCGAGCTTGGCGGCATTCGCGATGTGACCGACCACTCGGACACCACCAACGCCTACTATCGCTAATCAATAGCGTTCCGCCAAGATGATGATGCCCAGCCCTTGCTGGGCATTTTTCGTCTGCGCCCATTGATGCTAGCCGTCTAGTCACGGCTATTTTTATCTTCGTGCTCACCATTCTGGTCGCGCGCCAGTGATGTCGGCAGATCGGTTAGCTGCCGTTGCATGGCGTCCATTCTGGACCAAAGCTGTTCCTGCCAGGCCTTTTCGCGAGCATCATGTTGCCGTGTTTCTTCGGCTAACGCCGTTTCTGCGCTGGCAAGCTTTTTGATCACCTCGTCGTGGCGCTGTTGAAGGTCTTCCAGTGCGGCTTGCAGCTGCTGATAAGCCTGCTGCTGGGCATGTGCCTCCAACTGATACTGATGGATTGATTTTTCCAGCGTTTTAACCTCTTCGGCCAACGCCTCGTTACGTTTATCAGCCTGTTTCAGACGTTGCTGGTAGGCGCTTTCTTCCTGTGCCCGTTCCTGTCGGGCGCTGTCCAGCAGGCTCATCAACCGGTCTTCGGCAGCTTCATGGCGCTGCTCTTCCTGGGTCAGGCGCG
The DNA here is from genome assembly GCF_900111305.1 of Vreelandella subterranea. Lineage (GTDB taxonomy): Bacteria > Pseudomonadota > Gammaproteobacteria > Pseudomonadales > Halomonadaceae > Vreelandella > Vreelandella subterranea. The sequence continues at coordinate 106,297 of NZ_FOGS01000008.1, read as the reverse complement.
CCTGCCATTCGGCCTGCTGTTGGCTGAGTTGATCGGCATGCTGTGCCTGGCGCTCGGCTATGTCTTGCTGGGCGCGTTCATGGGCGGCCTGCCATTTGCCCACTGCGTCACGCGCTTCCTTTGCCTGGGTCCGCCACTGCACTTCATCCGCTTGGCTGGCCGCCAGGTCTCGGCTAAGCGCCTCGACGCGCGTCTCTGTATGACGCAGATATTCTGCCAGGGCGCTTTCACGCTGCTCCGCATTGGCGGCCCGCTGGTCGGCCTCGCTGGCCTCGAGCTGTGCCGCTTCGACCTGGCGGTCGGCTTCCTCGCGATAATGGCGTAACGCATCGTGCGCCGCTTCCATGGCGTCCTTCCATAGTTCGCTGGCAGCACTGACCACAGATTCCGGTACGCCCTTGGGAGGAGGGATATCGCGGTTCTGCTCCCGGTCAAGTCGCCACTGGCGAAAGTGTTCACTGATGGTGGTAAAGCTCCCCGTGCCGAGTACTTCGCGAATGCGCTGAACGCTAGGCGTATCGCCTCGGCTAAGCAGTGTATCGATGGCCTGTTGTACATCCTGGTATTGAATGCCGCTGCGTGCCATTGGCGGGCTCCTTGCAGGGTTGGAATGACCGTGATTATCCCTCTCGTGGCGATACAAGGCAATATTACGTAATACGTAAAACGTAATTTATTTATCTTAAATACAATAAATTCAAGATTACACGTATTATCTTGAATTTATAAAGGGTAAAAGGCAGACTTATCAGCAACTGGCGCGAACAAGAAGGAAGATGAGGAGAGAGAAGAGGGAAGAGGGAAGAGGGAAGAGGAAAATAGCAGGGTGAGAGAGGAGAAGAGACGTCAATGGAAACGTGGGATAATACCGCTATCGCCAACCCGATATCGCCGCTGGAAAGCCTCGGTGGCTCGCCCGTGCTGCCGCATATTACCGCCAGCACGGACGTGGAGGCGGTCGCGGCGTGGCTCGCCGAATACCAGGAAAGCCCGCAAACCTGGAAGTGTTATCGCCGGGAAGCCGAGCGCCTGCTGTTGTGGCTGAATACCCAGAACATGACGCTTGACCAGGTCAACCGTGACATGCTGCGTCACTTCGAACAGTTTCTTGCCGACCCACAGCCAAGTACCTATTGGGTGGGGCCTACCAAGCCCCGGCATCACCCACAATGGCGCCCGTTCCGGGGTGGACTTTCACCGGCCAGCCGTCGGCAAAGCCTGGTTATTCTTCAGGGGTTGTTCAGCTGGCTGGTTGAAGCAGGGTGGGTGCGCCACAATCCGTTTCGCCTGATGCGCGATAAATCACGCCGCATGAGCAACCAGGCGCCGCGCATAGAGCGCTACCTGGAGCGGGAGTTATGGGAGTGGCTCTGGCAGTGGCTTAACCAGTCAGCGGAGGAGGGCGAACGCAACCGTTACGAAGTGGCCAGACGGCGGTTCATCTTTGGCTTTGCGTACCTGCTGGCCCCCAGGGTGAGTGAAATGGCCGAGGCCCGTATGGGTGACTTTGAGCGAAGCGAAGGGCGCTGGTGGTGGTCCGTCGTCGGCAAGGGCAATAAGATGGCCCGCATTCCTCTCCCGGCTGACATGCTGGAATGCCTGGCCGAATGGCGGCAGGCCCTGGGGCTTTCGCCCACGCCGGAACATCAAGACGATACGCCCGTCATTCGCGCCCTGGACAAGAAGCGGGGGATTGGTCATAACCAGCTTTATCGCCTGATACGTGAGACTTTCAGCGAAGCAGCCAGCGCACTGGAAGCGGCTGATGGCAACCCTGTTTACATTGAGGCGTTGCGCCGGGCAACGCCTCACTGGTTGCGCCATACATCGATTACCCATCAAGCCCAGGCAGGCATCAGCCTGCGGCATTTGGCCGACAGCGCCCGCCACTCGCGCCTGGATACCACCGCGCGCTATCTGCACAACGAAGCCATCGAGTGGCACCAGGAACAGCAACGCCACCAGATTGAGCCGAGAGCCACCCAAGACGACGTTGAGACGTTATAATGGGCCGAATTTCGTGACACCAACGCTAAAGGAATCACCATGACCACGTCCGGTGCCGAGTTAGCCCAGCAGGAACTGATCGAAGAGTTCGACATGTTTGATAACTGGATGGACCGTTATCAATACATCATCGATATGGGCAAACAGCTACCCGCTTTCCCCGACGAGTGGAAAACAGATGAGTTTAAGATTCAGGGATGTCAGTCGAACGTGTGGATGCACCACGAAGCGCAGGACGACAAGCTGATCTTCAAGGCGACCTCTGATGCGGCGATAGTATCAGGATTGATTGCCGTGCTGCTGCGTATCTACAGCGAAAGAACCGCCGAAGAAGTACGTAGTACAGAGCCGCATTTCATGACGGACCTGGGGCTGGACAAACACTTGTCGCCAACGCGGAGCAACGGCTTGCATGCCATGCTGGAGCGTATTTACCAGGTTGCCCGGCAAAGCGCTTAACAATCACGCCGGGAGCGATGATGATCAACAGCGCCGGCATGGCCTTCGTCTTCCCGGCATAGGGCTTCACTGCGCCCGCCGGGAACAGGATCCATGCCCCCGCTGCTGCCCGGGTGACATTTTAAAATACGCTTCATGGCCATCCAACTGCCTTTGAACGGTCCGTGGACCTGGATGGCTTCGATGGCATAGGAGGAACAGCTTGGCCAAAAGCGACAGCGTGGGCCGAGCAGGGGGCTTAACGTATATTGGTAAATGCGCACCATAATGACCAGGCATTGACCGAGCAGCCAACGCACGCCATTAAGCCAAGTCTTCATGGCGATGACTTGGCGTAGAGCTCAGCGGGGTCAATAAGGGGCTCGCTGTTGACCGTCACGCCTTCGTTTGAAAGCGACAGGTAAAAGCAGCTCCGCCGCCCCGTATGGCAGGCAGGCCCGGTTTGCGCCACCTGGAGCAACAGCGTGTCGCCATCGCAGTCGAGGGCTGCCGATACCAGATGCTGCTGTTGGCCGGAAGACTCACCTTTACGCCACAACTTGCCTCGTGAGCGCGAGTAATAGCATACCCGCTGCGTTTGCAGCGTTTCTTCCAGGGCGTCGCGGTTCATCCAGGCCATCATCAGCACTTCGCCGGTATCGTGCTGTTGGGCGATGGCAGGCATCAGGCCGTCGGCATTAAACGCGGCGGCATCGAGCAGCGCCGTGACAGAGCAAAGGGCATCCCCAGGGGATGCAGACTCGAGGTCTTTGAATAGTGAATTTTCTGAGGACATGTTCACGACTCATCATGGGGTTGGCAACGCTGGCATAGCCCCTGTAATTCTATGGTCTGGCGCTCTACATTGAAGCCTTGACGCTGGGCGAGGGCGGCCAGTTGATCGCTGATTTCATCCAGGTGGAGTTCTTCCACGTAACCACACTGCCGACAGATAAGCAGCTGAAAGCCATGAGCGTGTTCCGGACATGCGCAGGCAACATAGGCGTTTTGCGATTCGATGCGGTGCACCAGTCCCTGCTCGATGAGGAACTCGAGGGCACGATAAACCGTCGGCGGTCGAGCGGCCGCGTGCTCCGTGGAGAGCTTGTCGAGTAGGTCATAGGCCTTTAAGCCGCCACCATGACGCGCGATCAATTCAAGCACACGGCGCCGAATAGGCGTAAAGCGCACGCCCCGCGTATGGCACTGGGATTCTGCCTGTTGTAATAGCACATTGGCATGTGTCATAGACGTCTCGTTGACCAGGGTGAGCGCAGTTCACGCTCTAAAAGTAGTTTACGCGCTTGCTGGAGGCGTGTCAGCCGGGTCAGTCAACTCACTCACGCGGGCAAAATGATGCTGCGCAAATGCCACACGTTTCTCGGCAGGCACACCATCGGGCTGACGTTCGATAAGGTCCAGGCGGCGGCGCAGCCCTTCACCGTTGGTCATCTGGATGGCAAGCCCGGGGCGGGCATTAAGCTCAAGCAACATCGGGCCATGCTGGCGGTCGAGCACCATGTCGGTTCCCAGGTAGCCCAGTCCGGTCATTTCGTAACAACCCGCCGCCAGATTAAGCAGCGTTTCCCATTGGGGGACCACCAGGCTTGCCAGGTCGTGCCCGGTATCCGGATGAACAAAGCAGGGGCGGTCAAACTGCACGCCGCGTAGGGCGGCGCCCGTTGCCATGTTAAGCCCCACGCCAACAGCTCCCTGGTGCAGGTTGGCCTTGCCATCCGATGCCGCCGTCGAGAGCCGCATCATGGCCATGACGGGGTAGCCTTTAAAAACGATGACACGAATATCAGGGACGCCTTCGTAGGTATAGGCCATCAGGCTTTCATCAAAGTTGATCAGTGTCTCGACAACGGCGACGTCGGGTGAGCCGCCAAGCGAGTAGAGCCCCGACAGGATATTCGACACATGGCGTTCGATATCGGTGATCGAAAGGCGTGCCCCGCTAGGCTTGATGAAATCATCGCCCTCGATCTTTTCAATGACCAGAATTCCCTTGCCGCCGCTGCCTTTGGCCGGTTTGATCACGAATCCATGATGGCCTGACAGTATTTGGCCGATATGCTTGACCCCAAACTGGGTCGTCACCGTACCGATTAACGCCGGCGAGGTAATCCCGTAACGTTGCGCCAACAGCTTGGTTTTCAGCTTGTCATCCACCAACGGGTAAAGACGCCGGTTATTGTAACGCCCGATATAGCGGATGTTACGCCGGTTCATGCCAATAATGCCTTTGTCACGCAGTTGCGACGGCCATGTCCAATTACTCAGCCAGCTCATGAGGGCTTGTCTTCCTCGGTAATGGGCTTGAAGCGGCGCAGTTCCAGCAGGCGATAACCCGTGTAATTACCCAGCAACAGGATCAGTGCCATCAGGATGAACTGAACCCCCAGGAAGTTAAAGGTGATATGGCGCACCCATGGGTTGTTCATGGCCAGGAAGGCGATGACGGCGGTGAGCAGGCTGCCGCCCCCTTGTATCAGGACCTGCTTGGGACCTTCTTCTTCCCACAGGATCGACATCCGCTCGATCGTCCAGGCAAGAATGATCATTGGGAAGAAGGTAATGGTCAGCCCGGCGTTCAAGCCCATTCGGTACGCCAGCACCGAGAATACCGAGATGATGGCAATGACGGTGATAATCACCGCCGACACCCTGGCAACTAATAACAAGTTTAAATAAGACAGGTAATTACGGATTATCAGACCAACCGACACGATCAGCAGAAAACCAATCAAACCGGTTGTCAGACTGGTCTGGATAAAGGCGAGAGCAATCAGCACAGGCATGAAGGTGCCCGAGGTTTTGATGCCTACCAGCACGCGCAGGAAGACGACGACCAGGGCGCCAATCGGAATAAGCAGAATGGTTTGAAATAGCGCCTGTTCCTCCAGCGGGAGGCTGTGAATCGAGAAGTTCAGCAGCGTATCGTTGGAGTTGTGGTTACGTACCGCCGCGGACGCGGGCTGATAATGGGTCATCATCGAGAAACTGACCCGGGAGTTTGTCCCGCCTTGTACTTCCAGGACAGCGTCGCCGGTGGTTTCCCATAGCAACAGGTTGTCTGGCTTGCCCTGGACCCCGGTAATGGGGTGGAAAAGCGACCATGTTTCGTCGTTTTCATCGAATACCTGAATCCAGGTGCTCAGTGTTTGCCGCCGACGTCCATCCTGAAGCAGCAAGCCGCTGACGCCTCTGGCTTTCACTTCCGCCTGGTTAAGCAGGCGAACAACCAGCGGCGCAGGATCCATCTCGCCAAGTAGAAGGCGGGCGTTCTCATCCTGTCGCTCACCATTCACATCGCGAATCAACTCGCGGGCAAAGGTGGCGTTATTGGCGCTTCGCTCCCAGGCTTCATCAATAAGCTGCTCAGCCGCCGAGTCGTAAGGGCTTTCCCATTCGACGGCGGGAGGCAGTTCCGGGGCTGCCTGCGACGGCGCTTGCGCCTCAGGCGATACCAGCATTTGCACGGAATAGTACAGCTGCTGTTCGCCATCAGCTTCACGAATCGTCCATTCCGCACGCCGACCCGTCTCATTTGCCTGGTAAGCCAGCCCGTAGCCAGAAGAGGCCGTGTTCTCGGTCAGTATTCGATACCCAGCCTGCTGGGTCGGCAGCGCAAGATCAACCTCTACCGGCCCCCCCTGGGCATCAAAGGTAATGACGGCTTCAATTTCCCAGACCTGGCGCTGCTCATTCGGTACCCAGGGGATTTCAAACTGCAGGTGGCGATGCACACTCATCGCAATACCGGCGACAAGCAATAGGCCGACGATAAAATAAAAGGGTAGCCGTGACATTTAGATTCCTTTCAAAAGTGACAGCAACGGCTGTCGTTATTCTTCACTATCGTTTGACTCAGCAGTTTCATCATCTTCCGCCTGATCGGCAGGTTCGCCACCGGGGAATTCAGGCCGGTCAAAACGATAGGTCTCTGCCACATCGATAACGGCAATATCGAGCAAAAAGCGCCGACCGAGAAGAACGGGGTACTCGAGATGGCTGCGGTCGCTAAGGGTGAACTCGACAGTTTCGCTTAGTGGCCCCAAAGTGAGCAGCAAGGAAATCACCAGGCGCGATTCTTGTCCGGAGGCCTGTACGATCCGGACACGACGCTCAATAGGCGCCTCAATCCACTCGTCGCGGATGCTGTCGACCACAACATCTTCGTCATTAAGCGCCAACTTGAAGCGAACCCAGTCTTCACCGTCACGCTCAAAGGGTGTGATGTCACGGGCAGATAGCGATGATGTATTGGCGCCGGAGTCCACTTGGGCCTGGAGATAGGTACCGATGCTGGGCAATCCTACCCATTCATTGCGGCCAAGCAGCGTTTTATTTTCCAGAAGGTCGTTTTCAACGTTGCATTCTTCACGAACCACGATGGATTCCTGGTTGCGCGCATCCAGTTGCTGCACATCGTTACGCAGGAGGCGAAGCAGGCTGCCGACTTCTCTAACATCCGCGGTAAATATCTCTTGCTGGTCAAGCTGGCGTTGCTGCAAGGACGCGGTCTCGCTGCACTGTTGGGACAACTGGGTCTGCAACCTATCCATGCGCGTGTTGAAGGCTACTTCATCAAGGGGCGGGGGTCCTTCGGGAGCAGGCTTCGGCAACGCACAACCCGTCATCAAAACAGCCGAACCTACTATCAACCAAACAACACCTGGGCGCATAAAAAAGACATCCTTATTCAATAAGAGGATGAATGATAAGGAGTAGCGAGACCGGTTGTCCAACACCGCAGGATGTTTTCACCGGCAATGCAGCTAATTTAACATAATATATATTATGCGAACTCACGGATGGCTTGGCATTGACCATGATTCCTGCGATAGTTTCGACAATTATTATACCTACCACGCAATCCATATAGGGAAAGCACAATGAAAACACCTGTTCAAGCTGCCGTTTTCGCCCTCCTGGTTATTTTCCTTGCAGGCTGTTCAAGTATCGATGTCGAAGATTACGCCGGTACCGAACCACGTCTGGATATCGCCGAGTATTTTTCCGGCACCACCCGCGCCTGGGGCATGGTACAGGATTACAGCGGCGAAGTTCAGCGCCGGTTTACCGTGACCATTGATGGTCGTGTTGAAAACGGCACGCTAATTCTGGATGAGGACTTCGAGTTCGCCGATGGCGAGACCGACAGGCGTGTATGGCGCTTCGAGCGTATCGATGAACATCGCTGGGAAGGCACGGCGAATGACGTCGAGGGTCCCGTCGTAGCCCGCCAATACGGTCATGCGTTCCACATGAACTACCCGCTGGATGTGGCGATCGGCGACCGGACGGTCAACTTCACCATGGATGACTGGATGTACCTGCAACCCGACGGACGACTGATCAATCGGACCGCCATGAAGAAATTTGGTTTAACACTGGGTGAAATTACCCTGGTCTTTGAACGGGTCGATCCCTGACCCGCGCTGATGACATCTTTGCCTTCGATGGCAGCGTAAAACAGCCTGCTGATCAGCAGGCTGTTTTGTATCTATCACACTGACGTCATCAATAAACGTCGGCTTTATTCGTCGGCCGGTGCGTAGGAGCCGTCTTCACGGTGTACTTCGTTACCAGTGATTGGCGGCGTGAACACACAGGCCAGGTGCATGGTTTTATGGGCACGCAGCAGGTGCTCGTCATGCTGGTCAAGAATGTAGATATCACCGGGCTTAATCGGCCAGATTTTGCCATCTGCCAGGGTTTCCACCTCACCTTCACCTTCGATGCAATAAACGGATTCATAGTGATGCTTGTAATGAATATGCGTTTCGGTGCCTTCGAAGATACGCGTAATATGGAACGAAAAGTTACCACCATCACCTGCCAGCACCAGGCGCGTGCTGTCCCAGTTTCCGTTCTCGGCTGTCACTAAGCGATCGGTTTGGCGGGCTTCTTCAATGTTGCGAACGATCATACTGGTGCTCCAATTAAGAGGCGGCCCGAACGGAACCGCATAGGTTATATCTTAGCGGAAGAATAGTAGCGTTGTTACTCGCTAGCGACAGCTTTGACACATTTTTCCAGGATGTCCAACCCTTCCAGCAGGTCTTCATCGCTGATGGTCAGCGGACACAGGCACTTGACCACTTCGCCGTCTTGGCCGCTGGTCTCGATGATCAGTCCATGTTCAAACGCCATGGCGGTGATTTTGTCGGCGATATCACCCGACACGACGTCGATACCACGCATCAAGCCACGGCCACGCTCAGTGGCGGGCATGCCGTTTTCGTTAAGTATCGCGGCTAACGATTTAAAGCGCTCTTCTACAATACGGGCTTTACGCTGTACGTCACGCTCGAAGGTGTCGTTTGACCAGTATTTTTTGAGTGCGGCAGTGGCTGTCACCATGGCCAGGTTGAAGCCGCGGAAGGTGCCGTTGTACTGGCCTGGTTTCCACTTATCCAGCTCCGGCTTCATCAGCACATGGGCAAACGGCATGCCAAAGCCGGATAACGACTTGGAATTGGTCACCATGTCCGGCTTGATGCCCGCATGTTCGAAGCTGAAGAATTTGCCTGTGCGACCACAGCCCGCCTGGATATCGTCAATGATCAACAGAATGTCGTGGGCTTTACAGATCTCTGCCAAGCGCTTGAGCCACTCAATGCCGGCCACGTTGATACCGCCCTCGCCTTGCACCGTTTCGACAATCACGGCGGCCGGCACATCCAGACCGCCCGATTTATCCTTCAACAGCTTCTCGAAATAATCGAGGGTGTCGGCATGTTCGCCCATGTAGCCATCAAACGGCAGGAAGCTTGCCCCTTGGGTCGGAATGCCACCGGTGGCTTCGCGGAACTTACGATTACCGGTCGTGGCCAGGGCGCCCATGGTGACGCCATGGAAACCGTTGGTGAAGGTGACGATGTTGTGCCGCCCTTTCGCCACACGCGCCAGGCGTATGGCGGCTTCTACCGCATTGGTACCGGTTGGACCCGGCAGGTGAACTTTATAGTCCAGGCCACGAGGCTTGAGAATGACATTTTCAAGCGTTTCCAGATAATCGCGTTTTGCATCGGTCCACATGTCCAGGCCATGAACGACACCGTCTGTAGCCAGGTAGTCGATCATGGCTTGCTTTAAGTGCGGATTGTTATGGCCGTAATTCAATGTGCCCGCACCGGCGAGAAAATCGATATATTCACGACCGTTTTCATCGGTCAAGCGGGCATTCTGTGCCTTGGTGAATACCACCGGGAAGGAGCGTGAATAGGTACGAACATTGGATTCCATACGTTCGAGAGTCTGGGTCTGCATTAGCGACCTCCTTTTTTAGAAATCAGTTTGCCAAGCGAAAGGAAGGTAACGCGAGCGGGAAAAACCGGTTAGATGTTGTGGGTATTGAACGGACCAATACGCACCAGGTTTTCCGGGTCGTGCTCGCCTCCCAGTTGTTCGGTCGAAAAGTATTCACGGCTGTTCAGGGGGGCCTGCCAGCGCCCAGCAAGCCGTTGGAACAAGCCCCATGAGGCTTGATTGTCGGGCGTGATCGTCGTTTCGAGGTGGTGTACATCGGCCAACTCCGGGCGCGACATGATGGCTTCCACCAGGCGGCGCGCCAACCCGGTTCCCCTCGCCTTTTCACCAACGGCCACCTGCCAGAGAAAGTAGGTATCCGGCGCGTTGTCCTTTACGTAGCCGGACACAAAGCCGACCACCTCACCGTCTTCATTGGTCGCGACGGCACAGGTATCCCTGAACTGAGTGGCTAGCAGGAGATAGGCATAGGCGGAATTTACATCCAGCGGGGGGCATGCTTTGATCAGCTCATAGACCCCCCAGCCGTCTTCGGCATTAGGCTTGCGAATATATAGCGGGGTGTCCGCATGACCGACAACCGCATCGGCAATGGTCGGTCGAGCCAAGTCTGCTGAAGGCGTAAACGGCGGTGTTGGGTTGTTCATGGTTATGCTTCGCTGTTGCGATTTTAAAGGTAATTATAACAGCTGATTATGAGCAGTTCAAAAATCATGTTATTCAAATCCCTACATTTCATAATTATTTATTATGCGAGCAGTCGGTTCATGGCAAACCTGGGGCAGTCACCGCCTCTTCTCTGACTAGGATAAGTTTAGCCCAAAGGAGATGATTGCCCAGGTCCTATTGAAACGCCGCTAGCCCCGGGAAGGCGCACGCATCGTGACAAACTCTTCCGCACCCGTGGGATGAATCCCCACCGTATTGTCAAAGTCTCGCTTGGTTAACCCCGCGCGCACGGCTATGGCAATTCCCTGGATGACTTCCCCCGCGTCGTCACCGACCATATGGGCGCCGACCACCACATCGGTCGCATCATCCACCACGAGCTTCATCAGAGTACGTTCCTGGCTGCCTGACAGCGTATGCTTCATGGCCCGAAAGTCAGTGCGGTAAACGCGAATGGCGCCAAACTGTGCCCGCGCGGCTTCTTCTGAGAGGCCGACCGTGCCAATGTTGGGGTGGCAGAAAACAGCCGTTGGCACGCGGGTGTAGTCCAGGGGGGCGGGCGCCGTGCCACCGAAGTGCTGGTCAGCCAATTGCATGGCTTCCGCAATGGCGACCGGGGTCAGCTCGGGCGTATCAATCAAGTCCCCGAGGGCAAGAATTGACGGGACCTCAGTTTCAAAGCGTTCATTGACCGATAGCTTGCCCTGCTCGTTCAGCGAAAGGCCTACCACTTCCAGGCCCAGTCCGGACACGTTGGCACGTCGCCCTGTGGCAGCCAGAACGGCATCCACTTCAAGGGTATCGCCATTGGTGAGCGCAACCTGGTAGCCGGTGTCAGTTTTCTCGATGGTCTTTATATTGGTATCAAAATGGAGATGGACACCTTGGCGGTCCATTTCCTGCCGCGTGAACTCACGCACCTCGTTATCAAAACCTTTCAGGAATAGATCACCGCGGTAAATTAGATGCGATTCGCTGCCTAAACCGTTAAAAATACTGGCAAACTCAACGGCAATATAGCCACCGCCAAGAACAAGAAATCGCTCCGGCAGACGTTCAAGATCAAAAATCTGGTTGGAGGTCAGGGCGTGCTCATTGCCAGGGAAGGTGGGCACCCACGGCCAGCCGCCGGTGGCCAGCAGTATGCGCTCGGCCGTCACATGCTGCTCGTCGCCCTGCTGATCGATAATCACTACCGAGTGCTCATTCTCCAGGCGGGCTCGCCCGTTATAGAGGTTGACGTCTGCCGTCTCCAGCAAACGCTGATAGATGCCATTGAGTCGTTTGATTTCGCTGGTCTTGTTGTCTCTTAGCGTCGCCCAATCAAAACGCGCCTCGCCGGGCAGCTGCCAGCCGAAGCCACTGGCATCATCGAATGCACTATGGAAATGGGACGCGTAGGCGTAGAGTTTTTTGGGCACGCAGCCGACGTTGACGCAGGTGCCGCCAAGATACCGATCCTCCACGATCGCGACCCTGGCTCCTTTGGCAGCGGACATACGGGCCGCTCGCACGCCGCCGGAGCCGGCCCCAATCACCAACAAATCGTAGTCGTAACCTGTAACCTCTGACATATCAATCTCCTTTATTGTCAACAGGCGAATGTTGACCCGCTGTCGAGGGAAGGTTAAAAACCTCCCTCTGGTAAATGTGTATGCTGGCCGTCATGACCAAGAATGAGCATGCCGGGCGTAATGATGGAAAAAATAGAGTAATCGGAGACCCAATGTCTGACCCTATTGAGACGTTACTAGAGAACAATCGTGCCTGGGCGAAGCGCATGTGCGATGAAGACCCTGATTACTTTAAACGACTATCAGAGCAGCAAAATCCAGATTACCTCTGGATTGGCTGTTCCGACAGCCGAGTGCCCGCCAATCAGATCATTGCGTTGCCTCCCGGCGAGGTGTTCGTCCATCGCAACGTCGCTAACCTGCTGCATCATACTGATATGAATGCGCTTTCAGTGGTGCAATTTGCCGTGGATGTGCTCCAGGTCAGCCATATCATGGTGGTCGGGCATTACGGCTGCGGGGGTATCAAGGCAGCAATAACGGGTGGCGAATGCGGTGTCGTCGACTACTGGCTACACTCGGTTCGTGAGCAATACAACCAGCATCGTCGCTCACTTGAGCATCTCCCACTTGACGAGCAAATCGACCGCATGTGTGAGCTGAATGTCAAAGCGCAGGTGAATAGCTTGTGCCGTACTAAAATTCTTCAGCGTGCCTGGCAGCGCGGCCAGCAGATTTCGGTTCACGGTTGGGTCTATGGCTTGAGCGATGGCCGCGTAAAAGACCTCGATTGCACCATCGACGGCCTAGAACAGGTTGAAACGCTATACCGCCTTGGCCGTCTGCAAACCGACGACTGAAGGCCTATCGCCTGCCACTGGTGCAGGCGATAACCACACCCAGCACCTCAGCCTATAGGACAGCTAACCCCTGTTCCCTTAATACCGCAATAGCCATTAGGGTTTTTGTATAGGTATTGCTGATGATACGCCTCGGCATAATAAAAAGCGTCCAGCGGCTTGATTTCAGTCGTGATATCGCCTTTTCCGGCGGCGTGAAGCGCCTCCTGAAACACCTTGGCACTTTCCTCGGCTGCCTGATGCTGCGCCGCTGTCGTCGTATAAATCGCTGAACGGTACTGAGAGCCGACATCATTACCCTGACGATTTTTTTGGGTGGGGTCGTGCTGCTCCCAGAAAATATTCAGCAGGGTCGCCAGTGATATCTGGCTCGGGTCGTAAATAATTCGTACGGCCTCGGTATGGCCGGTCCGCCCCGTGCAGGTTTCTTCATAGGTCGGGTTGGGCGTTTGCCCACCGGCATAACCTGCCGCCGTCACATAGACCCCCGGCAAATCCCAGAAAAGGCGCTCCACACCCCAGAAACAGCCCATGCCGACAACCAGTTCCTCAGTCTCTGGGGGAAAAGGCGGGTGCAGAGGATGCCCGTTAACGGCATGGTGATCAGCGGTCGCAATGGCTGCCTCGCGACCCGGCAGAGCAGGCTGCGCCTGGCGGGTGGCATTATGGGTGTCAAATATAGACATGCTGCTTACCTCATTGCTGATCGAAAATGGTTGGGTCACCAGAGCGGCTGAAGGTGTAGATCAGGTCGACTGCCTGATTGGCCCCGGAAACTGCCTGTACATAAAGGTTGCGCCACAAAGTGTAGCGTAACGTTAGTTCTGCAATGGGTGAAAAAATTCCCACCCCGTAACTTATCCGGATATCGTCCGTCAGTTGCCCACTCAATGCCACCTGGCTATCCTCACCGGAACCCGCTGTATCCAGCGTCAAGTCATCAATGCCAAAAGCCTCGCCGATAGAGCCAACCGCCCCGCCCGTGCGACCCAGCGACATGCCAATCAGCGCAGTGGTCAACGCGCTGTCGACACCACCACCTGAGTCGTCGGGAGCACGTCCTCTTAGCAAGTAGGAAAGCGCACGGCTCTCATTCATGCCAGGTTCGGAAAAAATGGCAATATTCGGCTGCTCAGCATTACCCGTCACCCGAAGGCCGGCAATGACATCGTCTTCGGTTACATCCGGGTTACGAATTGCCTCAAAGTCGAGAACAGGCAGTCCAGGTGGCCCACTGAACAGCAGTTGACCACGACGAATGAGCAGATCCTGCCCAAACGCCTGGAAACGACCGTTGACCAGATTGACCTCCCCAAATAGCTGTAGCGAACCACTATCCTGACGTATTTCTAAAGTGCCTCCCAGCCGTGATTCCAGCCCATAAGCTGAGATCATCATGTCGCGCCCTAATGTCAGGGTGATTAAAACATCCAGCGCCATGCCCTCACTGGCTAGCTCATCGGCCGCACTGGGTCCGCCTTCACCTCGTTCTGCCTGGCGGCGTGCCTCTTCTGCCCCCTGCCTATCCTGGCGCTCGGTAATAATCACTTCGTCAGGGCTGGGTGAGATGGCGGACGACGGCAAGTCTCCCACTTCTAACCGCGCCCATGGCAAATCGACATTGCCGCGGACTTGCAAGCGCTCGGGGGTGACGCGTACACGAATATCCGGCGCGGCTTCCAAACGCCCAAACTGCGGCAATACCACCAGTATCGGCGATTGGGTTGCGTTGAGGTCTACGCCCACCCGCCAGTCGTCATCTGCTGGCCAACGGGCATTTCCATCAATATCAAGCTGGCCTCGCTCGGCGGCCAGGAAGCCGTCGATCGTCCCTTCTTCGCCGTCGAACCTTATGGTAACCTCGCCACCCTGAACATCCACTGGAATATCAGGACCATTCACCTGGATGCCAAGTAGCGCAAGCTCGCCCTGCAGGTCCGGCTGGGTGGTGGTGCCCGCTATATCGATGCGGCCATTCAAATCCCCCGCAAGCTGCTCAAGGGATACCACCATGGGCTGATACGGGGCCAGTGATACGTCATTGGCTTCAAGCGACCCGGACAGCTCTCCCGCGCCGAGTGGCTCCAGGACCGACAGCGCCAGTTCGATATTCCCCGCCTCTTCCAGTGATAGCAGCACGCTGCCATTCGCCTCGGCCTGAGAGGCGGTTAGCTGAGTATCCAATGTGATGCGCGGCAGCTCGACGAGCTGACCATATTCATTGACCGCCGTGACCGTCAGTTCGCCAAGCACCTCGGCGTCGGCTTGCCAGCGCTGGCCGCCCTGGCTCCATTGAGCGGCCAGGTCCGCCGTGGTGTCACCATCGACCTGCCATTCTTCGGGTAACCAGGGTTCCAGCGCTTCGATAGGAATATCACGCACGCTAAGCGCCGCCTGCCCCTGATCAGGCGATGCAACCATTGGCCGGTCCGCGCATACCCGACCGCCCTGCTCGCGAACCAGACAAAACGGCGCCAAACGGGCCTCACTGCTGGCAAGGTCGAAAACGACATCAAGCGGCGCTTCCAGTCGGATATCGCCTCCCCCGGTGTCGATTTCCAGCGGTGTGAGACGCGCCCGGTAGCGCTGAGCCGTCTGGTCCAACTGGCCGTTGAGAGTGAGCAAAACACGTTCCAAGGCGCCGTCCGGCTGACCATCCACATTGATATCCAGTTGATGCGATGACAGCCGTCCATCCAGCGTCAGATTTGCCGCGGCGAGTGTCTGACCGCCGGCAACCAGGTTCTCGAGCGCCAGTGAAACGTCTAGTTGCGGGTCCTCCAGCCCTTCCACATTGGCATTGAGGCGTAACTGCTCGATGCGATTTTGCGCAAACCGTAACGCGTCGCCGTTGAGCGTCGCCTTAAGCCGGGGTTGCTCGAGACTTCCCCGGGCCTCGATATCGCCACGGATCGTGCCAGCCAGGTCAGGGGAAAGTGTTTGCAGCTGACGCAGATCAATATCGGCGTCCAGGCTAATGTCGTCGGGCTGAAAGGAGCCGTTCACCGACAGACGGTTGTCTCCCTGACGAAAGCGCAGGCGCTCAATGTTGGCCTGCAAGTCACTGTTGGCATCAAAGGCAGCATCAAGCTGTAATGGGTAGTCACGAAGAACACCGCTCAGGGTCAAATTCGGCACATCGACCAGCCAACGCGTGCCCTGCTGACTAACGGTGAAAGCAAGTTCGCCATCGATATCACCCTCGAACTGGTCAACAAACAAGGATGGGTCAAATTGCTCGAGCCCTACCTGGGCATCCACCGTCAGCGGGGAGGTCCAGTCGACACGGCCTTCGCTAGTCAGTTGGCTATCGCCTGCGACCAGTGTCAACGGCTGCCAAATGAAATGTGCCATGTCGCCTTGGCCGTTCACCGCGATGTCGGTTTGGGGCAGCCCCGGGCCTTGCGCCTTCAGGCCCAGCTGAAGTTGATAAGCGTCGAGGTTGCCGCTTACCTCCAGGTCAAGATCGTCGATAACGAACCCGTCGCTTGACGGTGCTTCTTCTTCGTCAAGCGCTGCATTAGTTTCAGGCAGCGGCCATGTCAGTTCATCACTTTGCAGACGCGCCTGAAATGGAAGCGCCGGGTCCAGGGCATTCACCTGGCCTTCCAGTGCCGCAGTAATGGCTCCTTGGGCGTCAAGCTGTGCCGTCAATTCGCTCAGGTTACCCGTCAAATCAAGCGTAAGAGACTGACCACTCAGTGCCGGTAACGGCTCCTCCAGGAACAACGTGGTTTCAGCCCGTAACGCCAGCGGATAGTCGTCACGCAATGCCACATTGCCTGCCAGATGAAACCTTGCATCGGCAGACGCCACCTCGAAATGCTCGATCACGACGTCACTTCCCCGGGTTTCCACCCCGAGACTCAACCGTTCAACGAGATAGCGAAAGCGACCCGTGACTTCGATATCGTCAACCGTCAGCGTGGCGAGCCGGATATCGACAGGCAGACTCACTTCGGGCAGTTCGATGGGAGAACGGTCTGAAGCCGTCTCATCACTGGCCGCGGCACCGAGCGTTTCAGCAGACGGATTTTGTAACGCGATGGAGGCATCAATGGTCGCGGCGGTTACCCCTGACCCACCCTCTGCTGGTGCCAGGCGCTCCCCCGCTGACGGCGGCAAATAAAGCCGAGGGTTTTCCCAGTGCGTCGGGGCGATATCGACGCGTCCAGCGCTTGCCTTTACCGAGGTGCGAAAAGAGGTCCAGGCGAACCGGGTACCATCGGGTAGTTGCAGGGCAACATCGTCCAGCACCAGCTCTCTGAGTTCGACAGGAAAGGGAAAACTGAATGGGGAAGCCCCCTCTGAGCCGCCCGCCTCTGCAGGTGCTTCTTCACCATCACCGCCAGACAGGCGAATATCGGCACCTTTCAGACGCAACGTATCCAGACACAGCTTGCCGGACAGGACGCAGTCATCCGCCCAGGCAAGCTCCAGCTTTTCAATCCGAACCTCTGCACCGGCTGCGTCGAGCCGAAAACCGCTAAGCTGGAACTCATCGAGCACACCGCCCAGGTGTTCTTCGACGCTGAACCAGCCGCGGTCCTGGCCTTGGGATAGCAACATGCCGGTTCCCCACGGCGAAAGCGCCACCCCCAACAATAAGACCACGGCGCCAATCAACCATAGCGGTAACAGCAACAACAGTCGCAGGGTACTCCAACACAACAACCACAGGCGGAAGCGACGTGTCAGCGCTCGGCGACCAGCCGCAGGCGTTTGGGTAGCTTGAGGCACATCGCTCTCCTAGAATTCGGGGCCAATCGAAAAGTGCAAACGCCAGTTATCGTCGGCGTCGTCAAACGGATGCGCTACATCCAGGCGAACAGGGCCTACCGGGGAGACCCACCTCACCCCTAACCCCGCACTTTTTTTCAGGTCAGCGGGGCCCCAGTTGTCAAAGGCATCCCCGGCATCGACAAAGGCTGCTCCCCACCATGCGCCGGTGACGCGGCGCTGGTACTCGAGGGTTGAGGTCAGTTTCTGCTGGCCCCCACGCAGTTTCCCTTCAGCGTTACGAGGCGAGAGTCCTTCGTAGGAATAACCGCGTACGCTGCGATCGCCGCCCACAAAGAAGCGCAGCGATGGGGGAATTTTATCGAAGTCTCGGGTTTCGATGGCCCCGGCACTGACGCGTGCCAAAAAGCGGTTATCATCCCCGTAGGTGCGAATCCACTCTGAATCCCCTGTGAGGCGTAAAAACTGGGCGTCCGACCCCCAGGCCGGATCAGAGTACTCCACCGAAAATTGCTGGCGATCCCCCCACAAAGGAAAGCGCTGTGGCCTGGTTCGCGTACGTGACCATTGAACGCCGGGATAAAAAATCCATACTTGGTCAGCTTCTCCCCCCTGGGTAAAATCTTCAAAGGTGGTGCGCAAATAAAGCGACTGCTCCCAGTCATTGTCGAACTTCCAGCGCCGGGCAATTTCCACGGTGCTCTCCAACGAGTTGGTATCGCTGTCATCGACGTTGCGGACACCATATTGCAGGCGGTAGCTATCGCGCAGTGGATCTTCAAGAGGAATATCGTAGACACCGGTAAAGCGTTGTTCGGGCGCTGACAGGTAGAGATCGTGATCCAGGCTATGACCATAGCGGTTTATCCATGGCTGGTCCCAGCCGAACCGTAGCCGTGGCCCCACGTCAGTAGCGAAGCCTATACCTGTTTCAAACTGGTGCCGGTTGGCAGGCTCCACGCTGACATCAATGGGTAAGGCTGTGTCGTCGTCGGATTGCCGCATGCTCAATGCGCTGGCAAGTGCAGCACTGGTAATCCTTGGACGTTTGGGCTGTGATTCGGTAGCCGACACCCACCAGGGGTCGCCACCGCCAGGCGGGGCAAGTGTCAGTTCTTGGGCCGTTTCCAGGCGCGGCTTGACGGATACGGAGCTAAACCAGCCGGTCTCGGCAAGACGTTGGTTAAAGCGCGCCAGAGATTCCGCCAAATAGGGCTCATCCACCTCATACGTACGCATCTGCTGCAGGCGTTCGGGTTGAATGTGGCTACCGGTGATCAGCGTTTTGCCAAACCGGTAACGCGGGCCACTGTCAAACCCCATATACAGCCGGGCACTTTGCAAGTAGGGGCGCACCTCCATTCGGCGATCCGTGAACCCCCAGTCAAAATAGCCACGTTCAATGGCCAAGCCGGAAAACTGTCCCCGCAGCCGATCCCATGGGGCATGACGCAGGGTATCGCCCTCTTTCAAGGGGAATCTCGCTAGCGCCTCTTTGAATGGCTTATCCTGAGCGGCGTCACCGAGAATATTGATATCCAGTATTTCGATGGTGACCTGTGGCCCTGGCTCAATAATCAGACGAGGCGTCCCTTCGGCAGGAAGCTCAATGGAAATATCAGGTTCGTAATAGCCGAAAACACGCATCGCCCGCCGAGTGCGTTGACGGATTTCACCTTCCAGACGGGTTTGGGTGTATTCGTCTTCTTCAATATTCTGCAGGTAGGCGCGAATGTTGCCCGCCACCTCGCCTTCCACGCCTTCAAGGGTCGCGTCTAGCGCCCATGCGCCGGGGGTTACCGCCATCCCCAGCGGCAAGGTTAACAGGTTTGCGATGACCGTTGCTGAAAGCCATAGCCGTTGTCTTCCCATACATTTTTCCTAACCTAATCATCGGCGTGCTGCCTTTCAGCCAGTCGTGTCACTCAACGCAACATTTCAAGCTGTGCACTGAATGCCAGTTGCGCTTGGCGAACCTGGCGCACATCATTTTCAAGCTCGTCCAGTCGCTGTGACAATTGGCTCTCTAGCGCTTCGTTGTCACTCCTTTCACCCTCAAGCTCGTTTAGGGAGGCTTCAAAGCGTGACCACTGCTCTTGTCGCTCGGCGTCACGGGCGCTGAGGCGTTCGTCAATATCATTTGCCAGGTCAGCAACTGACGTTTCCAATGCTTCAAGCGCCTGTTGGCTTTGAGATTCTACATGAGCGATTTCCTCGGCTAACGACCTACGCCCCGATGTCCCGGCTTCTTCCAACGCATCCAGCGACGCCTGGATGGCGGCGAGCTGGCTGTCGCGGAGAGCCGCCCGCTCCCGCTGCTCCTCCAGACGCTCAAGCAACGGATCAATTGTATCGCTGGCAATAGTGCCTTCGTTCTCTGTGAGCACATCGTAAAGCTCGTTGCGGGTATCTGTTAGCGCGACCGACAACTGTTCCTGTTCTTGAAACAAGGTGCTCATCTGGGCTTGGACAAAGGTTAACGTATCTTGTACATCACTGTCATCTGAGTCCAGACGCGCATGCATGTTCGATACCTCACCGCTGACACGCTGCAGCTCCTCCTGGAGCCGCTCACGCTCCAGATAAAGACCTATCGCGGCGGCCAGCAATAGGCCGATTAATACAAGCATACACAGCCAGAGCGGCCATAACGACGGCCCCTTTCGGTGCTTGACATGCTGAGATGCAATACTCTGATCGGCATCCGGTACAATGCGCGAAGAGGGGGCTCTATCGGACATGCAATTTCCTCACAACGACGTTGGATCGGCGCGCCGACCTATTCCTCGATACTTTAAGCCACAGCTGGCCACGAATTCGGGGTCATAAATATTCCGGCCGTCCAGTATCAGCTTATCGCCAAGCTGTTCAGCCAAGCGTTGCCAGTCGGGATTCCAGTAGGTTTTCCATTCTGTTACCAACATTAACGCATTAGCAGCTTCACAGGCATCGTAGGGGTTATCAACAAAGGTAACCAAATCATTCCTTGGTCCCACCGCCGCCTTCAGTGCAGGCGTGGCCGCGGGGTCATGAAGCTGGACGTGAACCCCCTGCGCCCAAAGTGCGTCCAGCAACGTCAGCACCGGTGCATGGTCAATCCGGGCAGTACCGGGTTTAAAGGCGGCGCCCCAAATGGCGATTGTCTTCCCTTCAAGCGCTCCGCTGTAGTAGGACCACAGCTTGCGGAATAACGTCTCTTTCTTCTGCTCATTGATATCGAGCACGTGCTCAAGTAAGGCCGATTGTCGCCCGCTGGCAACCTGCACGTCAGCAAGCCTCATCAAATCCCGCGAGAAGCTTGGCCCGCCAAAGCCGCATCCTGGATAAAGGTATTCGTACCCGATACGTGAATCGCCCCCCATTCCCTGCCGGACATGTTCCACATCAACGCCCAGGGTATCTGCCAACCCGGCAATTTCATTCATGTAGCTGATGCGCGTGGCCAGCATGCCGTTTATGGCCAGCTTGGTTAACTCCGCGGCACGCGTAGGCATCACCTGAAAAGCGTCGCGGCGTCGGTTGAAGGCTCGCAGTAACTCTCTTAGTTTTTGCTCGGCCAATGGGGCATCGCAACCCAACAGCCAACGGCCAGGGCGCGTGAAAGACTCCCAGGCGCGCCCTTCTTCCAACGTATCTGGCAAGGCAACACCCAGAGCGCACTCCCCCGTCAGGTGCTGTAAGCGTTCGGTTTCACCGACGGGAAAGGTCGAATTATTGACCAGCACGCTGCCTTTCTCCCACGTCAACCCAGGGTGCTGCAGCAAGTCGGCTGCCGATTCGCGCTGTGACGGTGAAAGCGCTAACCACAACACATCGACAGCCAGCTTTGCTTCCGGCTGGGCTATAACCGTTAAAGCACCAGTCTCCAGAGACTGTTGTATCTGTTCAACGAGATGCGGCTCGCGGCGTAGCCAATTCTCATTGAAAAGCGTCGACCATGGTGTATCCCCATGGGGAAGCCATGTCACCACATGGCCTACAGAGGATAGTGCAGCCGCCGCGGTTGCGGTGCTTAATTCACTGCCGTACAGGAGCACCCGCATCGGTTATCCTCCCTGATGATAGCGCGCGAGCAGCGCTTTAAAATCATCACCCAAGTCAGGGTGCCTGCGAGCATAGGCCAGCGTCGCCTCCAGGTAGCCCAGAGGTTGTCCGCAATCGTACGTTGTCCCCCGCATACGGTAGGCCTGAACGCCCTGCTGCTCACGAAGCGTTTCAATGGCGTCGGTAAGCTGAATTTCGCCCCCCGCACCGGGCGGTGTCTTGGCAAGAATAGGAAAAATCGCGGCGGGCAAGGCATAACGGCCGATGACCGCCAGGTTCGAGGGTGCCTGGTCACGCGCTGGCTTTTCAACCATGCCGAGCAGGTCAACAGAGCATGAGGGAGCTGGCACCTCACCTGCTGGGGCGACAATGCCGTATTTTTCCACAAGCTCCCACTTGACTTCCTCGACCATCAGTTGCGCGGTGGCGTGCTGCCCGTAGGCCTCGAGCATCCCTTGAAGATCACTGCGCGGGGTGTCGCTGTTGTCTACCAACACATCCGGCAAAAGGACGGCAAAGGGTTCGTCGTCGCCAATAATTGGCCGTGCGCAAAGAATGGCATGCCCAAGCCCCAGGGGCTCACCCTGGCGAACACTGATGATATTGACATCATCAGGCACCATCGCCCTGAGCGAGGCCAAGAGGTCGTGTTTTCCTTTTGCTTCCAGGCTCGCTTCCAATTCAGCATGGGTGTCGAAATGGTTTTCGATGGCGCCCTTGTTACTGCTGGTGACAAACACGATATCGCGAATACCCGCCGCAATCGCCTCTTCGACCACGTATTGAATGACCGGCCGGTCCACAATGGTGATCATTTCCTTGGGAATGGCTTTGGAAGCGGGCAGGCAGCGGGTACCAAACCCCGCAACAGGCAGTACGGCCTTACGAATCATAAGAGGTCCTTTTCATGCGTTCCGGCTCAGGAGTGGTTAGAATGCCTATCATACTGAACGCGCGGTGGGTTTCCAGTTCGCCGTTAGACTGCAAGTATCAGGCCACGGTCTTTCCCATGCTTGCTCACTGTTGATGGAGTCAAAACATGTCAGCGACACCAAAGGATAGCACTGCTCACCAATATCAAGGCAATGTTGATAACGCCGAAGTGGCGAAATTTGAAGCACTTGCCAGTCGCTGGTGGGATCCGCAGAGCGAATTTAAACCCCTGCACGATATCAATCCCTTACGACTCGACTTTATCGATGCCAGGGCCGGGTTGGCGGGCAAGGAAGTGCTGGATGTTGGCTGCGGCGGCGGCATTTTGAGCGAAGCCATGGCGCGACGTGGTGCACAGGTGACCGGTATTGACCTGGGTGAAGCACCCTTGGGAGTTGCCCGCCTGCATGCGGAAGAGCAAGGCGTGACGGTTGACTACCGCAACATCAGCGTGGAAGCACTGGCAGATGAACAGGCAGGCAAGTATGACGTCGTCACCTGCATGGAAATGTTGGAGCACGTTCCAGATCCGGCGTCGGTGGTGCGCGCTTGCGCGGCCTTGGTGAGACAGGGCGGCTATGTGTTTTTCTCTACCCTTAACCGCACGCCAAAGGCGTACGCTTTTGCCATTCTAGGTGCTGAGTATGTGCTGAAGCTGCTGCCTCGGGGAACGCATGACTATGCGAAATTCATTCGCCCCTCCGAAATGGCGGGCTGGAATCGGCAGAGCGGCCTGGAAGTGCGCGAACAGATCGGCCTGACCTACAACCCCCTGACCCGACGCTATCGGTTGGTTGAAAACGATGTGTCGGTCAATTACATGATGTACTGCCGTAAGGTGCATGCGTAATGCCTGTCTGCTCATCGCCTAGCGCCGTGCTGTTTGATCTGGACGGCACCCTGGTGGATACCGCGCCGGACTTGGCCGTCGCGACCAATGCGTTGCGTCAACACCACGGCTTGGCACCGCTGCCGTTCGCCACCATTCGTACTCAGGTTTCAAACGGCGGTAACGCCTTGGTGAGCCTGGCGCTGGGGGATGACCTTAGCGTCACGCATCAGGCGGAGGCTCGTCAGTTCCTGCTGGACGCCTATGAAGCCTCGGTTGCGGTTCACAGCCGGGTATTTTCACCGCTGGACCAATGGTTAGATGCCTGGCACCAACAGGAACGCCCTTGGGGCATTGTCACTAACAAGCCCCGGCGCTATACCACGCCATTGCTTGAAGCCCTGGCGCTGACACCCGGTGCCCTGCTTTGTGCAGATGATCTGACCGCCAAGAAACCCGACCCCCTGCCCCTGATCGAGGCCGCCCGACAATTAGGTATCAACCCACAGCACTGCTGGTACATCGGCGACCATCTCAGGGATATGCAGGCTGCCCGAGCAGCCGGCATGACGGCGGTGGCGGTGGGCTACGGGTATATCGCGGAAGGCGATGATTATCGTCAGTGGCCAGCACACTGCTGGTATCAGCAGTGTGCCGAGCTGGTCGATGCGCTGCCTGGCATTGCTTGAAACACCCTTAAGCGTCAAGTCTGCTTGGGTGGTTGCGCATCGATTTTCTGGCCATGGGTGCCCGCGCTGTCGGGGCCCATCAGCCACAGATAGGTGGGCATAATGTCGTCAGGGGTACGCAAGTTGGCGGGGTTTTCACCGGGGTAAGCATTACGCCGCATTTGAGTCCGGGTAGCGCCTGGGTTAAGGGTGTTGATGCGCAGGTGGGGCTCACTGTCCAGTTCGTCAGCCAATACTTCCACAAAGCCTTCCGTGGCAAATTTAGACACGGCGTAGGCCCCCCAGTAGGCACGGCCTTTGCGGCCGACGCTGGAAGAGGTAAAGATGACCGATGCATCATTGGAGCGCTGCAACAACGGCAATAGCGCCTGAGTCATCCAGATAGGGCCGTTAATATTAACCTGCATGACCTGCTCCCAGAGCGCGGCATCATACTGTGCAAAAGGGGTAATGCGACCCAGTAGGCCGGCATTGTGCAGCAGGCCATCCAGACACCCGAATTCCTTTTCGAGGGTGTCGGCCATATCGTGAAAATCCTTGAGCGAGGCACCTTCAAAATTGAGCGGGAAAATGGCCGGCTGAGGACCACCGGCCGCTTCGATTTCATCGTATACACGCTCTAGCTTGGCAATAGTACGGCCAAGTAGAATCACCGTTGCACCGTGGCGGGCGTAGCTCAGCGCTGCCGCACGACCTATACCGTCACCTGCCCCGGTGACCAGTACAACACGGTCACGGAGCAAATCGGGCGCTGGCTGATAATCAATTTTACATGTCATCGCAGACCCTCCTGGCGGCTTTTGTCATCAACTGCTCTGGCGAAGAAAGTCATCGGCCAGCCCCGCCGCACTGCTTTGTGGGTAATCATCCTGCACTCTTTCGAGGAGCGCACGACTTTCTTCCGCTTCGCCCTGCCGGGCCTTGACCAAGCCAAGCTTGTACAACGCATCCGGCACCTTGCTACTGCCGTCATAGTTGTCAATCACGCGGGTGAATGCTTGTTCGGCGGCATCCAGTTCGCCTTCCGCGGCATACAACTCTCCCAGCCAGTAATGACCATTGGCGGTCAGGCTGGTATCAGGATAGGTTTCCACGAAGGTTTCAAAGGCGTCGATAGCCTCAACGAAGCGGCGTGCCTGCACATGGGCAAATGCATCCTGGTAGGCCTGCCTGGCGTCATCGCTGACGTCGCTTACGGTGGGTGCATTGGCCACTTCTTCAGCGGCTTCCGGTTCAACCTCGGGTGTTGATTCCTCGATCTGACTTGGGCCGCTGCTCATCAGGCGGTCTTCAATATCCAGGTATTGCTGCTGCGACTGGCGACGAAGTTGCTCCATTTGATGGCGCAGCTCTTCAATTTCACCCCGCAGACGCTGAATTTGTTGCTGGTGCTCCTGCACCGTGTTGAATAATACCAGGCTCCCATTGGCGCCTCCGCCCCGGGTTTGGGCTTGTTCATAAAACCCGCCACCCGAACCTGACAGATCTTCGACAACGGGTTGTTGGGCAACACTGACAAGGGGCAATACGGATAGCGGGAGCACCAGGGCTCCCGCACCGCACAGCCTCTCAACGTAACGCTTGAGACTGTGATTCATGATGACTCCAAAATAACAGGTACTAATGCGCGTTAATTGCCACGCGAGTCATCAATAATTGAACACAACGCGACGGTTTTGTGAATACGCCGCTTCACTGCTGCCACGCTCAGCAGGGCGTTCCTCTCCATAGCTCACCACACTCATTTGCGATGATGAAACGCCTTGAATGTTCAAAAAGCGTGCAACGGCGTTAGCGCGTCGCTCACCGAGGGCCATATTGTATTCACGGGTACCGCGTTCATCGGTATGCCCGTGCAGCACAACGTTGGCATTCGGATTTGAGCGCAGGTAGCGCGCATGGGCCATCACCACAGATTCATATTCGCCTTTAATCGTGTCGCGATCGTAATCGAAGTAGATGGTCTTGACATCGGGAATGCGCGAGTCGGCCTGTTGACCACGGTCAGCGCCTGACGTGGTGCTGCTGTACTGGCCGCTCGTTCCGGTGCCCGAGGTGCTACTGGCGCTTCCATCGCGGCCATCCTGGCTGCCATAGGAATCACCGTCTTGAGTGCCGCCGGTGCTTGAACAGCCGGCGATAACGGCAATAGAAAGCGCGACTGCCAATGAGCGAGCCAACGGTTTGAGTTGCATAATCAGACTCCTTGCCTGAAAACATGAATGGACTTCATTCGTTTAAAAACGGTGACCATGCGGGGTCACGCACATCACCTTGGGCGGCGGGTAACCTGAATGACGAACGGCCATCGGCAGAAACGGCACTCAGCACCCCATTATTACCCTGTTGGGTAGCGAAGATTACCATGGTCCCGTTCGGCGCAACACTAGGCGATTCATCACTGGTGGAATCGCTCAACGTGACCAGACGACCACTGTCGATTTCCTGACGTGCGACTTGAAAACCGCGGTCAGAACGGTGGATCAAAAACAGGTTTTCGCCATCCGGCGAGAAGCGCGCTCGGGCATTGTAGTTACCCGTGAAGGTCATACGTTCTGTTTCACTGCTGCCGAGCCTATGCTGGTAAATTTGCGGCCCACCGCTACGGTCAGACGTAAATACCAGGCGCCGACCATCCGGCGACCACGCCGGTTCGGTATCGATACTACTGCTATCCGTGACGCGAGTTAGCGAACGGTCGGCGATTTCCATGATATAGATATCGGGCTGACCGTCTTTTGACAAGGACATGGCCAATCGACGGCCATCTGGTGACCACACAGGCGCACCGTTAATCCCCTCAAACGACGTAATGCGCGCACGATTGCCACTATTCACTTCCTGGATATAGATTTCCGGACGTCCATTCTCGAATGATACATAGGCAAGTTTGCCACCGTCCGGTGACCAGGCAGGCGACAAAATAGGCTCGCTGGATGTCAAAATCTGCTGGCTATTGCGCCCATCTGCATCGGCCACGTACAGACCATAGTCAGTATTGTCGCCAACCCCTTGGGCGGTGACATACGCAATTCGCGTCGAGAAGGCCCCGCGAATATCGGTAATCTCCTCAAAAATCTGGTCGCTGATATAATGAGCAGCGCCGCGCAGATCATTTTCACTGGCCGTGACGGTTTCGCTCATCATGCGCCGCTGCCCGCTGATGTCCATCAGGTCGTATTGGATTCGATAGCCGCTGTCTGTCCGTTCGGCTCTGCCAACGACCAGGTAGCGAACATCCAATGAGCGCCAGGTGCTGTATTGGACATCGTCGGCCTTGCTCGGTTGCTCAAACATCGAGCTGCGGTCCAGGGGGTCAAAAAAACCACTGCGATCAAGATTGTCATGGATGATCTGGGCCACGTCTTCGGGCATACCCGCCGAGCCCTCGAACGGCACCACGCCTATGGGTAGCGCCTGGTCACTGCCACGAGTAATTTCAATCGTCAAATTGGCACTGGCGACTGTGCTCATCGCCAGCAACAGACAGAATAGCCATACCTTGCTTATGGTGTGCATCAGCGAACATCCCCCGGGGTAAATCGCAGATTGAATTGACGTAAATTGCGCTGCTGTTCAGCTGGCAGCTGGCGCAGTTCACCGAATGGTGCAGCATGTTCGATGGCCTGCATTGCCGATCGATCAAAGTTGCCATCGCCGCTTGACGATACCACCGACGTGGTCAGCACTTCGCCTGACGGCCCTAACCTGACTTGAAGCGTAGCACTCATCGAGTCGCTTGCATCGGACGGAATAATCCATGCCTGCTCGACGGCACGTTTAACAATCGTCAAGAAACTATTGGCGGCCTGCGCGGCTTGCTGAGCCTCTGCGGCGGCCTGGGCTTGACCTTCCAGCTGCCGCTGCATCGCGGCTTCGGCTTCTTCCTGGCGGCGCTGCTCTTCGGCTTCTCGCTGGCGCCGGGCCTCGGCTTCGGCCTCTTCCTGGCGGCGTTGCTCTTCAGCTTCACGCTGGCGTTGGGCTTCGGCTTCGGCCTCTTCCTGGCGGCGCTGCTCTTCGGCTTCTCGCTGACGCTGGGCCTCGGCTTCGGCCTCTTCCTGGCGGCGCTGCTCTTCAGCTTCACGCTGGCGTTGGGCTTCGGCTTCGGCCTCTTCCTGGCGGCGCTGCTCTTCGGCTTCTCGCTGACGCTGGGCCTCGGCTTCGGCCTCTTCCTGGCGGCGCTGCTCTTCAGCTTCACGCTGGCGTTGGGCTTCGGCTTCGGCCTCTTCCTGGCGGCGCTGCTCCTCGGCTTCACGCTGGCGTTCGGCCTCGGCTTCGGCCGCTTCCTGAAGACGCTGTGCCTGCGCTTCCGCTTCTGCTCTGGCAGCCTCCAAAGCTTGCTCTTCGGCGGCAGCAGCTTCCCGTGCAGCCTGTTCGGCAGCGGCTTGCTCTTCAGCGGCAGCTTCCTCGGCTGCCGATGTATCGGGTTCCTCTACTGTCGCCTCATCTTCCTCGGCCGCTTGCATGGCAGCCGACTGATCATTGGCCTGCTGGGCCCGGTTGGTGAACGCCTCAGTGCTGACCAGCGTTGCCTGTACGATAGAAGATGAATCTGGCTCGGCGTCGCTACCTGGCCATTCAACCAAAGAGAACAGCACGATCAACAAGTGCACGGCAATCGCAAAAACCGTCGGCCAAAGATAGCCAATGTCTTGAGGATCACGGGTTTTTTTTACAGCCATGCCCTGTGTGTCCTTACTCATTCTGTGGTGGCTCAGAAATGAGCCCCACATTGGCTACACCTGAGCGCTGAAGGTTGCTCATCAACACGACCACTTCGCCATAAGCCACGTTCTGGTCGCCACGAACCATCACCGGCGCATCAGGCCGCTGCTCTAGAATAGCGCTAACCCGGCGGGTAATGTCTTCAGCAGAGACCTGGGTCGAATCTTCTCCTAGGCTAAGGTAATACTGTCCTTCACGGTCGATGGAAATAATGATTGGGTCGTTGTTTTCCTGGCTTTCGATTGGCTCGGAGCTGACCTGGGGCAGTTCAACGTCCACACCCTGATTCAACATTGGAGCGGTAATCATGAAAATGACCAACAACACCAGCATGACATCGATAAAAGGGACAACGTTGATTTCGCCCATGGGCTTGCGCTGTCCGCCACGTTTAAACGGTCCTTGCATGGGGCAACTCCCTTAGCTTGACGCGCTGTCGCGCCCTTGCAGATTGCGGTGCAAGATAGCATGGAATTCTTCGGCAAAATCTTCGTACTTGCCCAAAAGACGACTGGCGTTGTTGGAAAGCCGGTTATAGAAAATCACCGCTGGTATCGCCGCGAAAAGGCCCATCGCCGTGGCGATCAACGCTTCCGCAATCCAGGGAGCGACTGTTGCCAACGTGGCTTGCTGGGTCATGGATAACGACTGGAAAGAACCCATGATGCCCCACACGGTGCCAAACAGGCCTATGTAAGGGCTTGCCGAAGCCACCGTGGCAAGAAAGACAAGGTGCTGAGTCAGGCGGTCTTCCTCACGTGACCAGGCGACGCGCATGCTGCGCTGAACCCCTTCAAGAACTGTTGTTGTATTACGTGTTTTGGGCATGAGGCGATTGAACTCACGAAACCCTGCCTGAAAGATGTGCTCAGCCCCGTGGCGTGGATCGTCGGCCGGGATGTCACGGTAAAGCTCATTCAAATCAACGCCTGACCAGAACGTTTCTTCAAACTGGGCATATTCCTTCTGCGCACGACGCAGGGCAATGCTGCGTTGAAAAATCACCACCCAAGAGAGAATGGACCCTACGGTTAACAGCAACATGACCAGCTGAACCACCGTGCTGGCACTCATAATCAGGTGCGGAATAGACATGGCATTATCGTTCACAAGTGCCCTCATCAATCATCAGTAAATGTGGTGTTGGTATTGCCCGCATCGTTCGTTACATAAGCGATTTGAGCGCAGACGGCCATGCCATTGGTCGCAGATCCTGCGCATTCAAGCACGCTATACTGACCGTGGCGGCGCAAAGACGTTCATTTCCCCGCCATACCTGCTGCTCAAATGTCATCCGGCAGCGGCCAACGCTGACAACCTCGGCACTTACCTCGAGTGCGTCGTCCAACCGTGCAGGCTTGGTGTAATGACAGGACAAGCGATATACCACTAGCTGAGTGCCTGCGTCCAGCAACGTTTGCTGGTCGACCCCCAGGGATCTCAGCCATTCACTGCGGGCACGCTCCATAAACTTCAGGTAGTTAACGTAGTAGACAATACCCCCCGCGTCTGTATCTTCCATGTAAACGCGAACCGGGAAACGCAGCGACGAGCTCATGGGCGCTGCTCCCCCTGGGCTTCAATGGACGCCTCATGGGGAACGCGCTCAAAATGCAACCAGGCCTGCCTCGTGACGACGCGCCCGCGCGGGGTGCGCATCATCAGTCCCTGCTGGATCAAATACGGCTCGATGACGTCCTCAATGGTATCCCGCTCCTCACCAATTGCCGCTGACAGCGAATCGACCCCTACCGGCCCACCGTCGAATTTATCGATCATGGCCAGTAACAGTCTGCGATCCATATGGTCCAGTCCATGGTGGTCCACATTAAGCATGTTCAGCGCCGCGTCTGCCAGGTTGGCATCCACGGTGCCATCACCCTTCATTTCGGCGTAGTCGCGCACGCGGCGGAGCAAGCGGTTGGCAATTCGCGGAGTACCTCTGGAGCGACGGGCGATTTCAACAGCCCCTTCATGGTGGGTTTCAACGCCCAGCAGCTTGGCTGAACGGGTCACTATCTCGGTCAGCTCGGTCAGGTTATAAAACTCGAGCCGTTGGACGATGCCAAAACGATCGCGTAACGGCGAGGTGAGCAACCCCGCTCGAGTCGTGGCGCCCACCAGCGTAAAGCGGGGCAAATCCAGCTTGATCGAGCGTGCGGCAGGCCCCTCGCCAATCATGATGTCGAGCTGAAAATCCTCCATCGCCGGATACAGGACTTCCTCGACGACGGGCGACAAGCGGTGGATTTCATCGATGAACAGAACGTCCCCAGGCTCCAGGTTGGTGAGCATTGCCGCCAGGTCACCGGCACGCTCGAGCACCGGGCCCGACGTCGATTTGAGCCCTACGCCCATTTCCGTGGCGATAATGTTGGCCAAGGTGGTTTTGCCCAAGCCAGGCGGACCAAACACCAACGTATGATCAAGGCTATCTTCACGCAGCCGGGCGGCACCAATAAAAATTTCCAACTGCTCGCG
Source organism: Vreelandella subterranea (assembly GCF_900111305.1). Taxonomy (GTDB): domain Bacteria; phylum Pseudomonadota; class Gammaproteobacteria; order Pseudomonadales; family Halomonadaceae; genus Vreelandella; species Vreelandella subterranea. The sequence continues at coordinate 75,087 of NZ_FOGS01000008.1, read as the reverse complement.
AACGCGGGGTTGGCCAATATAATCCTGGAGCCGTTTGGGGCGAATCGCATGGTCGATGCGACCTTCACCTTGCTCTGGCTCAGCGGCAATCAGTCGATCGTGCTCTAGCATAAGCGTTCATTTACGTCCGTGGTTGTACGCGCTCAGCCCTTCATGCGCTGGGTGAGTGCCGCCTTGATGAGGGCCTCGGTCGACTGAGAACTATCAAGGTCGGCCAGCATTTTCGTGGCCTCGGTCGGTTTGTAGCCAAGACTCACGAGGGCCGCCTCGGCGTCCGCCAAGCTGTTGCGAGATTGGGCAGCCTGTCCATTGGCGGCTTCTAGGGGAAGCGTGGTATCACGGCCATTTTCCCACTCAGGGAAGCGATCCCGCATTTCTATGATCAATCGCTCGGCGGTTTTTTTACCCACGCCTGGGAGTTTGGTGAGCGCCTTGCTGTCATCATCGCGCACGCAGCGCATAAAAGCGTCTTCATCCATACCGGATAAGATGGCCAACGCCAGTTTGGGCCCCACGCCATTCACTTTGATCAGGGCGCGAAACAGGGCACGTTCATGCGCGCGACCAAATCCATAAAGCAGATGGGCGTCGTCCCGGATAGTGAGATGCGTATATATAAAAACGCTTTCGCCAACCGGCGGCAGCGCTACCAGTGTTGTCATCGATGTTTCCAGCTCGTATCCCACGCCGTGTACATCCACCACGATCCATGGCGGCTGTTTCTCTATCAACTGGCCTTGAAGCCGTCCAATCATATTTATGCTCGCGCTAAGCCAAACCAGTCGCCACTATAAAGCCACTCTGTACAAGTGACCAGTGGTGGGGGCTGATTATCAGAGTCGCCACCGCCCGGTCGATGTTTCCAGCTCGTATCCCACGCCGTGTACATCCACCACGATCCATGGCGGCTGTTTCTCTATCAACTGGCCTTGAAGCCGTCCAATCATATTTATGCTCGCGCTAAGCCAAACCAGTCGCCACTATAAAGCCACTCTGTACAAGTGACCAGTGGTGGGGGCTGATTATCAGAGTCGCCACCGCCCGGTCGAACGGCGGCGCCCTCTCCCCTGCGTGGTCAGCGCCTTGGGCCCTTGGCTGGCGTAGGCGTGGGTCAGTGCAATGGCCAGGGCATCGGCGGCATCCGCCTGTGGTGAAGCCACCAGATGCAGAATAGCCGTTACCATGTGCTGCACCTGCAATTTATCGGCGCCGCCCTGACCGGTGACCGCCTGCTTGATCTGCCGCGCGGCATATTCGTCGACCACCAGACCATGGTTGGCCATACAGACCAGCGCCACGCCTCTTGCCTGGCCGAGCTTGAGCGCAGAATCAGGGTTTTTGGCCATGAAGACGCGCTCTATGGCCACGGCGTCCGGGCGGTGTAATCCAACCACTTCCCCAAGTCCGGCATAGATTTGCGCCAAACGCTGCTCTAAAGGCCCTTCCGCGGTGCGAATGCAGCCGCTAGCGACATACCGGGGAACAAGTCCTGCCAGCTCAATGACCCCATAGCCGGTAATGCGCGAACCAGGGTCAATGCCCAGGATGCGCAGCGGATTGGATAATGCAGGTGTCTGCATATAACAGCACTCAGGTCGTCCAAACAAAAACACCGACGTCCAGGCGCCGGTGGTCAGGAGGTATATAAAGAGCGCTTATTCGGCCGTGGTATCCGCTTTGGCTTTCTGACGCAAACGGATATTAAGGTCTTTAAGCTGCTCTGAGCTGACTTCCCCCGGGGCGTCGGTCATCAAACAGGCAGCGCTTTGGGTTTTCGGGAACGCGATCACTTCGCGGATGGTCTTGGCACCGGCCATCAGCATCACCAGGCGGTCCAGACCGAAGGCCAAACCACCGTGAGGCGGCGCACCGTACTGAAGAGCATCCAGCAGGAAGCCAAACTTCTCCTGGGCCTCTTCCTGGCCAATTCCCAGGATATCAAACACCGTACGCTGCATGGTTTGATCATGAATACGGATCGAACCGCCGCCAAGCTCGGTACCATTCAGCACCATGTCATAGGCGCGCGACAGTGCGCTTGCCGGGTCATCCTTGAGTGCTTCAGGTGAGCATGACGGGGCAGTAAAGGGATGATGCAGCGGGCTGAGACGGCCGTTATCGTCTTCTTCGAACATCGGGAAGTCGACGACCCAGAGAGGCGCCCAGGCCTGGGTGTAGAGGTCGAGGTCTGCCCCCAGTTTAACGCGCAATGCGCCGATCGCTTCGTTGACGATACGCGTCTTGTCAGCACCGAAGAAAATAATGTCGCCGTCTTGGGCGTCAACACGGTCGAGCAGTTCCTCAACCATGTTTTCCATGAACTTGACGATCGGTGACTGCAGGCCATCAAGCCCCTTGGCGCGTTCGTTGACCTTGATCCACGCAAGCCCCTTGGCACCATAGATGCCGACAAACTTTGTGTATTCGTCGATTTCCTTGCGCGACAGTGATGCACCACCGGGGACTTTCAACGCGGCAACGCGGCCGTCTGCCGCATTCGCCGGTCCGGAAAACACCTTGAAGTCGACCTGCTGCATCAGGTCATCGACATTGGTCAACTCAAGGGGGATACGCAAGTCGGGCTTGTCTGAACCAAAGCGGTCCATGGCTTCCTGCCACGTCATGCGCGGAAACGCGGCCAGCTCGACGTCCAGCACTTCCTGGAAGAGCTGGCGAATCATGGACTCGGTAATGTCCATGATGTCGTTTTCTTCAACGAACGAGGCCTCGATGTCGATTTGCGTGAACTCGGGCTGGCGATCGGCACGCAGATCTTCGTCGCGGAAACACTTGGCAATCTGGTAGTAGCGATCAAACCCCGCCACCATCAACAACTGCTTGAAGAGCTGCGGCGACTGCGGCAACGCAAAGAAGTTGCCCGCATGGGTACGGCTCGGCACCAGGTAATCGCGTGCGCCTTCGGGTGTCGCGCGGGTCAAAACCGGGGTTTCGATATCCAGAAATCCCTGATTTTCGAGGAACGCGCGAACGGTATGTGAAATACGCGAACGCAGCCGCAGCTTGTCGATCATATCGGGGCGGCGTAAATCGATGTAGCGGTGTTTGAGGCGCACCTCTTCACCGACCTTGCCATGCTCGTCGAGCTGGAAAGGCGGCGTCACCGCGGTATTAAGCACTTCGACATCTTTTGCCAGTACTTCAATCATCCCGGTGGGCATGTTGGGATTTTGCGTACCCTCGGGGCGCAGACGAACCCGCCCGGTGATGCGCAGAACGAACTCATTGCGAGCACGGTCGGCATTGGCAAACGCGTCGGCGGTATCTGGATCCACGACGAACTGAGCGACGCCGTCGCGATCGCGCATATCGAGGAAGATAACCCCACCGTGGTCACGGCGACGATGCACCCACCCGCATACGGTAACCGTCTGGTCTACCAATGTTTCATTTAGCTGGCCGCAATAATGACTGCGCATGTCTCATCCTGTTGTGTTTCGTGGCAAAAGATAATGGTGGGCCTTGAGAGGCCCAGGTACGTGGGCTAGGCCGCCGTGTCTTTTTTCTTGGCCGCCGGACCGGTGCCATTCTGGCCGCCGGTCTCCGGGGTTGCGCTTTTGGCATCAGCAGCTAAATTCTTTTTGCTGCCGGTTTTAAAATCAGTCTCGTACCAGCCGCCGCCTGCCAGACGGAACCCGGCCGCGGATACCAGCCGCGACAGGCTAGCGCTTTCGCAGACGGGGCAGTCCGTCAACGGATCGGCGCTGATTTTTTGCAATTTATCCATGCGATGGCCGCAGGCCTTGCACTCATATTCATAGATGGGCATGTTGATGACTCCAGATAAAGCTCAACTCCGACAAAACAGCAACATGAATGCTGCCAAGCTGCAATATGCGGCCCGTCGGGATAAATTCCAAGGCGATGATTAGTCACGCCGGTTTATTATACCCTTTTGTGCCCCCTGCCGAGCAAGGCTAGACGCCACCGGCAGACAGTGGAGGTCAGAAAATGCCTAATGCCGTGATACTGGATGCCGAAAGCCTCGGCCCGCACATCGATTTAACCGCCATCCGCCAGGCGGTATCGCACCTTGAGGTGTTTGGTCAAAGCACGACTCAACAGGCCCGTAAGCGTCTGGCCAAGGCCGATATCGCCATTGTCAATAAAGTTGTGCTGGATGCGAAGACACTCAATCAATTGCCCTCGCTCAAATTGATCTGCGTGCTGGCTACCGGGCTCAACAATATCGACCTGGAGACTGCCCACGCCAGGGGGGTAGCGGTTAAAAACGTTGCTGCTTATGGTACCGCCAGTGTGTCGCAGCACACCTTGATGCTGATGCTGACATTGGCAAACAGACTGCCGCTTTATCAACGGGATGTCGCCGCAGGCGCCTGGCAGAAAAGCGACTTCTTCTGCCTGCAGCATTATCCAACGATGCAGCTGTCGGGCAAGCAGCTGGTGATGGTAGGCCAGGGCGAACTAGGCACGGAAGTGGCGCGTCTGGCGGAAGCGCTGGGCATGCGCGTCACCTTTGCGGCCCGCCCGGGTAATGAAGCGAACGACAACCGCGCGTCGCTCGACGACCTGCTACCGGAAGCCGACGTTATCAGCCTTCACTGCCCGCTGAATGACGCCACCCATCACCTGATCAATGCCTCACGCCTGACCAGGGCCAAGTCTTCGTTATTGCTGGTTAACTGTGCCCGAGGAGGCGTTATCGACGAACATGCCGCGCTCACGGCACTCAGGGATGGGCAGATCGGCGGGCTTGCCGTCGACGTGCTACCCAATGAGCCGCCCCGCGAAGGACATCCGCTGCTGGACGCGTTGGATGAAGCACTCAACCTGATTGTCACGCCCCATAACGCCTGGATTACGCCAGAAGCCAGGCAAAATATTGTCGGCTTAACCGCTGAAAATATCCAGCAGTGGCAAGCAGGCCGCTAATAAGTCGCGAAATGATCCGGAGCGTGGCACTGATCCAGGACGTTAAATTCGACATGGGTCACCTGCGCTCCTTCGGGGCCTTTCCATAACCACTCGCTGACGGTTTTCACATCCTCTGGACGGCCACAAAGCAACACTTCAACACGGCCGTCAGGCAAGTTTTTTGCATAGCCGGTTAAACGATGCTGCAGTGCCTGTTGTTGGGTAGAGCGCCGAAACCAGACGCCTTGCACTTTTCCCGTCACCCACGCACGTACACAACAATCTGCCATTGTCGCCTCCTTTTCTAACCGTCGTCATGTACCTGATATTTGATAACAACAGCGCTATTACGCGGCACCAACGGCCGACCTCTGCGTAACAGAAGCGAACGTGTAAAGGCGGCGCCAAACAGCAAAATGAGAGATGAATAATAAACCCACAGCAGCACCATCACCACAGAACCCGCCGCACCGTAAGTGGAAGCCGTTGCTGTATAAGCAAGGTAGACAGCGATGACGCTCCGGCCAAGGGTAAATAATATGGCTGTCACCACCGCCCCTATCAGAACATCCTGCCAACTCAACACCACATCGGGCAAGACCTTGAAAATCGTCGCGAAAAGCAGCGCAACGACCAACAGGGAAACCAGCGATTCGGCTACTTGGCTCAGCAGGCCTACGTAAGGCAGCAGTTGATCTGCAGCGCCGAGAGCACTCCGGATGGCCACACCCAACACTAACGAGACCAGCAATATAAACCCGATCGACAGCACAACCGTCAACGAGAGGATGCGATTTTTAATGAACACCAGCGCCCCGTTAGCGGTCGGCTTGGCGGTGACGCCCCAGATCGTATTGAGCGAGAACTGCATTTGCGCAAATACCGTCGTGGCCCCCACGACGAGTGCCCCCACGCCGATTAGCGTCGGCATTATCCCTGCTTCCTGAATGCGCGATTGAGCGACAGCTCCCTCCACCACTGCAGCAGCATCAGGGCCGATGGTGCCTTGCAGTTGCGCCACAATCTGTCCCTGGGCCGCTTCCTCACCCAGCACAAGGCCAATGACGGTGACCGCAATAATGATGGTGGGCGCCAGTGAGAAGAGGGTGTAAAACGCCAGGGAACCGGCATAGCTGAAGGCGTTGTGCTTCAACCATAATGATACTGAATCCCTGATCACGTTGCCCCAGAAATAAGCACTGCGTTTGAGCATGAAGACTCCCTAATCCATTGATACAGGGCCAACTGTCCATGGCCTAATTTAATTAGCATACCCAATCACACCGTTGGCTGCAGAGGTAGATTGCGCCACCCGGACAAGCCCACCATAATGCTTGGCCATGATATACAGACAAAGGACGGCCTCGCATGCCAACTGATGCCTCACATCCGAGCCAGGCGTATGAGTTTGACTGCCTCGTCTTTATTGGCCGTTTTCAGCCCCCTCACCTGGGCCATGTGGCGGTTATTCGTGAGGCGCTGAAACAAGCCCGTCAAGTCATCGTGTTGGTCGGCTCATCCTGGCAGGCACGCTCGCTGCGTAACCCCTGGCGTTTTGATGAGCGGCAGATGCTGTTGCGTTCGGGTTTTGATGAGGAGGATAACCAGCGACTGGAAATCACACCGCTACTGGACGCGCTTTACAACAACGACGTCTGGGTTCGCGATGTTCAGCGTAAAGTACGGGATTTGACCGCGCCGACAAACGCCAGGCTGCCACGGATCGGCCTTATAGGGGCTAGCCGGGGGCAATCCAGCTACTACCTGTCACTATTTCCGCAATGGGAGTCGGTGAGCGTCCCCTTGGTCGAAGGCATTTCGGCGAGCCAGATTCGTGAGCGTTTATTCCGCTCGCCTGGCGCCACCGACGATTACCTCAGTACTGGGGCCTACCACGATCTACCGCCCGGCGTGGTCGATCATGTGCAAGCTTTTTGCCGGGGCAGCGACTATGAACAGCTGCTGGAAGAACAGCAACTGCTGGACCAGTATCGTCAAGCCTGGCAGCAGGCCCCCTACCCGCCCATTTTTGTCACCGTCAATGCCGTGGTGGTCCAGTCAGGGCATGTGCTGCTGGTGCGCCGGACTGCAGCACCGGGTAAGGGGCTGTTCGCGCTGCCGGGTGGCTTTATCAACCCCCATGAGCGCTTGCTTGATGCCTGTCTGCGGGAATTGCGTGAGCGTATTCGCTTGAAGGTACCAGAGCCAGTATTGAAAGGCTCATTGAGGGGGCAGCGCCTGTTTGACGAACCCCACCGCAGCTGGCGAGGCCGTACACTGGCGGAAGCGTTTTACTTTGCCCTGCGCCCTGACCAGCAGTTGCCTCGCTTGAAACCCGTCAAGGGCGGCGACCATGCCCGTTGGGTCGCCCTTGCCGACCTCCAGCCCGACAGCCTGTTTGAAGATCATTTTTTTATTATTCAAAATTTTCTCGGCCTGCCTGCCGACTTCAGCAGCGTTCCATCGCACTAATTCAAACAACCAGGACTTATCCCTGCAGAAAGTCCCGAGGCAGCTTCATCATTTGTCGCCACAGGCGTTCGACACCAGGCTTGTGGACCAGTGAACAGCGGTATAGTCGTATTTCCAGCGGGATATCCCAGTTGGCATCGGCAGCCCGCACCAAACGACCGCTTTTGAGCTCCTCACGAATGCAGAAATCCGGTATCCAGGCAACCCCCACCCCCTGCAATACCATGCCTTTCAAGCCCTCGGCCATGGCGGTTTCATAGACCGTGCGCAGCTTCATGCGCAGTGGGTCGTTTTTCAGCAGCATGCGCACACTGCGGCCCAAAAAGGCCCCCTGCGTATAAGCCAGATAGGGCACTGAACTGTCCTGCTGAAGCGAAAACAACGGCTTGCCCTGGGCATCGGGTAATGACACGGGCAGCATATTGACGTTGCCGATCGAAAAAGACGGGAACACTTCGGCATCCAACTGCATGGTGGCGAAGGGATCATAATAGGCCAGCATGAGGTCACAGTTGCCTTCCCGCAGCACGTGAATCGCCTCTCCGACATTCATGGCGACCAGGCGGGTAGGCAGCTCCCCGAGGCCTTTTTGCAACCTTGATATCCAGGGGGGATAAAAGCTCAGCGCTAACGAATGCGCGGCAACGATATCCAGCGCTTCATTGGCAATCGAGAGCCCCCGTAAATGGCCTAACGATTCGGTAAGCTGTTCAACAAGGTTTCGTGCGGTGACCAGAAACAGCTGGCCTTCTGAGGTCAAGCCCACCGGCGTTGTCGAACGGTCGACCAGGGTTACCCCCACCGCCTGCTCTAGCGCCCGGATACGCCGACTGAACGCTGGCTGTGTCACGTGCCGCTGCCTTGCCGATGCCGAAAAGCTACGTGTATTGGCCAATGCGACAAAATCTTCCAGCCATTTTGTTTCAAGGTTCACCAACGACTCCTTGTCACCCTAGTTATTTGAATTGATCTGTCACCGAGCCGTGAAGCTACTGAATGGGCGCCGTTAGATAGGCCGCCCGAGAGACCACTTTTTTCCACCAGGGACGCTGGGCAATTTCATCCAGACTGATACGGCGACATCTTGCGAAATCATTCTCGAGCATCAAGCTAACCTGAGTGGCCACCGACGCGCTGGGCATAAAAGCGGTAATTTCAAAATTCAACCGAAAAGAACGGTTGTCCATATTTACCGTACCGACAGTCGCTGCCTTGTTGTCAACGAGCATGACTTTCTGGTGCAAAAATCCGGGAAGATAACGGTATATTTTTACGCCTGCACGCAACATGTCGGGCAAGAATGAAAAAGCTGACAGGAAAACCAGCAAATGATCGGGGCGTTCAGGCATCATGACCCGGACATCGACACCCCGCATGGCGGCCAGCCGAAGCGCATCCTGAACGCCCTGATCCGGCACGAAATAAGGGCTGGTCACCCACAGCCGCTCTTCCGCGCTCTGAATCACCTGCTGGATGAGCAAGCTGGCCGTGTCCTGGCGATCTGCGGGCCCCGAGGGAACCACGACCACATGGTGGTTACTGGCAAAAGTCTTCAGGGGCTGCCAATCCAGGGTAATGACCTCCCCTGTGGCCCAATGCCAATCTTCCCAGAAGGCTTCCTGAAGACCCAGGACACTCGGGCCTTCAAGCTTGAGATGGGTATCACGCCAGGGGCCACGATTCGGGTCCTCGCCCAGATACTCCACGCCGACGTTAAACCCGCCAAGCCAACCTTCCTGGCCGTCGACCACCATCACCTTGCGGTGATTACGGAAATTCAGCTGGAAAGGATGCTTCAGCCCCCTGGAAGAACGAAACGCACTGACCTCAATACCTGACTGCGCCAGATCATTTAAATAGCGATCGTTGAGCTTTCGACTGCCCATCTCGTCGTAGAGGAAGTAAATATTGATGCCACGCCGGACAGCCTGCTGAAGGTATGCCATCAAACGACGCCCGAGTCGATCATCCCGGACGATGAAAAATTGTAGAAGGATATAGCGCTGGGCACGCTCGATACCCGCAAACAGGCTTTCGAAGGTCTCCTCGCCGTCAATCAGCAAGGTTGCCTGGTTACCCCGTGTCATCGGCATCATGGCTAACTGCACAACGGCCTGAATGTCAGCGCTTTTAGCCGAAACGCTGTAAGGATCAATGCTGGCACGATAACGTATCAGCATGCGGCGCAATATATTGTCACGCACCCCGCGGGCCGTGACATAACCATAAAACCGCGGCCTTCCAAATAGCCAATAGGCGGGTACGGCAACATAAGGAAAGGTGAGCAATGAAATAATCCAGGCAACCGCCCCCTGGGAGGTTCGGCTGGACATCAACGCCATAATCGCTGAAACAATCCCCAGCGCATAGATCAACAAGATGCCGGTCCCTAGCAACCACGAGGTCATAATGGTGTCCTCATTATGGGTGTCAATTCCATTGCGATGCGCCGGTTGAACATGGATAAAGGCCCCGCCACTGGCAGAGCCTTTATAGCCTGGAACACGTTGTCCGTTACGACTTCACGCCGTCTGGGCGATAATGTCCTTCCATTTGGCCGGCCCGGTCTGGTGTACCGAGGTCCCTGCACTGTCCACGGCAACGGTAACAGGCATGTCTTCCACTTCGAACTCATAAATGGCTTCCATGCCGAGATCCTCGAAGCCAACCACGCGAGACTTCTTGATTGCCTGGGCGACGAGATAAGCGGAACCACCCACCGCCATCAGGTAAACCGCCTGGTTATCGCGAATGGCGTCAATGGCTTCCTGCCCACGCTCGGCCTTGCCGACCATGCCAAGCAGGCCTGTTTCTTCGAGCATGGTACGGGTGAACTTGTCCATACGGGTGGCGGTGGTGGGGCCTGCGGGGCCTACGACTTCGTCCCCGATCGGGTCTACCGGGCCCACATAGTAGATAAACCGCCCTTTCATATCGACAGGTAAGGGTTCGCCCTTGGCAATCATATCCACCATACGCTTGTGGGCCGCATCACGCCCGGTCAACAGCTTGCCGTTCAACAGGAGTGTATCGCCGGGCTGCCAGGTATTGACGTCTTCGGGTGTCACCGTGTCCAGATCGACACGTTTGACGTTGTCACCTGCCTCACGGGTAATTTCCGGCCAGTCCTCCAACTTGGGAGCAGGCAGTGCCACGGGACCCGAGCCATCGAGCGTGAAGTGGGCATGGCGAGTGGCGGCGCAGTTGGGAATGATGGCAACCGGCTTATTCGCTGCGTGGGTTGGGTAATCCTTGACCTTGATATCCAGCACGGTGGTCAAACCGCCCAACCCCTGGGCGCCAATGCCACTTTTATTGACCTTGTCGAACAGTTCCAGACGAAGCTCCTCGGCACGATTGCTGGCCCCACGTGCCTGCAGGTCCTGGATATCGATCGGGTCCAGCAGTGCCTCTTTGGCAATTTCCATGGCCTTTTCCGCCGTACCACCAATGCCAATGCCCAGCATGCCCGGCGGACACCAGCCTGCACCCATTTTAGGCAGTTGCTCCATCACCCAGTCCACCACGCTGTCAGAGGGGTTGAGCATGGCAAACTTGGATTTTGCCTCGCTGCCGCCGCCCTTGGCCGCCACATGAATATCGACTTTATCGCCCGGCACGAGCTTGTGGTGGATAATCGCCGGGGTGTTGTCCTTGGTATTCTGGCGCTTGCCATCAGGGTCCGCCAGGACAGACGCCCGCAGGATATTGCCAGGGAGCTGATAAGCGCGACGCACCCCTTCATTGACCATCTCATCCAGACTCATGTCCGCGTCCCAGGCTACCTTCATGCCCACATGAACGAACACGGTGACGATACCGGTATCCTGACAAATCGGACGATGGCCGGTGGCGCACATCCGTGAATTGATCAGAATCTGGGCGATCGCATCCTTGGCGGCGGGGTTTTCTTCACGCTCGTAAGCGGCCGCCATGGCATCGATAAAGTCTTTGGGATGGTAGTAAGAGATGTACTGCAGTGCATCGGCAACGCTTTGAATCACGTCGTCCTGGCGAATCACGGTCATGGACAAACTGCTCCTCGGTTATCGTCTTATCGGCGGCCTAAGCGGTTATTGGAATAGCGGCCTTTTGGCTGAAAACATTATACCGTATTGGCATTACCCCGGCAGTAACACCAACGTTATAGAATCAGGGAATGGCAGGTTTTAGCGATTGCAGTAGCGAGATAACGGTATAAATTATGGCGTATTGCTTTGACACCCCGGGCACCAATACAGCCGCCGGGAGCCAACCATCATACGTTCGATAACCTGGCCGCAGCGATGGCAGCCAAGTCCCGCCCGTTCAAAAACGCTGAATCGCCATTGGCGGCGCGGTTCACCCGCGGCAATGGCCTGCTCAATCCAGGACTGTGTATTGGTAACACCCGCCTGCTCGTAGGCCTGACGAGTCGTTTCGATAATGCAAACGGCGAGTTGTTGGCGCTGTTGCTCGGTTAAATCAACGGGGCGTTGCTTGGGGTGGCACCGGGCGTAGAAAAGAATTTCCGAGCGCAGATAATTGCCTAACCCCGCGACAAAACCCTGGTCGAGTAGTAATGCCCCCAGGCTGCGCCGATGAAATTGCTTGAGGCTCAAACGTTGCTGAACTTGCAGTGGCGTCACCGCCTGGCTCAGCAGGTCAGGCCCGAGCCGGGACAAAAAAGGATGCTCGGCGAGATTATCTTCATGCCAGAGTGAAATATCCGACGCGCTATAGAGACTGGCGCTGCGCCCTTCTGTGGTTAATCGAACGCGCAGCGAGCGCCGGGTACTGGGTGGCTTACCTTCTTTGTGCAGTTTCCAAACCCCATAAAGCTGATTATGGGAGTAGAGCACGCGCTGATCGGCGAACCCAATCAGCATTGCCTTGCCCCGGGTGTCTACCCGCAAAACCCGCACCCCAATCAGCGACGCTGCCTGCTCGGCAAGTTCGGGGAAGGCGAACCAGGCATCGTCAACCACCCGGCCGCCTATCTGCTGCTCAATACGATCTGCCGCACGGCGGATTTCTGGACCTTCAGGCATGCCCTACCCTAGCGCCAGCTGTTTTTCTTTCATCTTGTGCAACTGGTCACGCAGGCGTGCCGCTTCCTCGAACTCGAGATTTTGCGCCGCTTCAAACATGGCATCCTCGATTTTGCTGATCGCGGCGAGGAAATCGTGCTTGTCCATGCTGGCGGTATCGTACTCGGCAGCACTCTCGGCCACCTTGCGATCACTGCCACGCTTACGGTTGCTTTTCTTGCCTGGGGCCTGCGCAGCTTCCATGATATCGGTCACCGAACGGGTAATCGTGGTGGGGGTGATACCATGGGCCTCGTTGTGGGCCTTCTGCTTGTCACGCCGACGCTCGGTTTCATCCATCGCCCTGCGCATGGAATCGGTAACCCGGTCGCCGTAAAGGATGGCTTTGCCCTGGGCGTTACGCGCGGCGCGGCCAATGGTCTGGATCAATGAGCGTTCGTTACGCAGGAAGCCTTCTTTATCGGCATCGAGAATGGCAACCAATGAGACTTCCGGGATATCCAGCCCCTCTCGCAGCAGGTTGATCCCCACCAGCACGTCGAATTTACCCAGCCGCAGGTCGCGAATGATTTCCACCCGCTCGACGGTATCGATATCCGAGTGCAGATAACGAACGCGGATACCATGCTCGTCCAGGTATTCGGTCAGATCTTCTGCCATGCGCTTGGTGAGAGTGGTCACCAATACGCGTTCGCCCACTTCCGTGCGAAGTCCGATCTCGGACAGCAAATCATCCACCTGAGTGCTTGCAGGACGCACTTCAATTTCAGGATCCAGCAGCCCCGTCGGCCGCACCACCTGCTCGACCACCTGGCCTGCATGCTCGGCTTCATAGGGGCCCGGTGTCGCCGAGACGAAAATCGTTTGCGGCGAAATGGCTTCCCACTCTTCAAATTTCATCGGCCGGTTATCGAGTGCAGATGGCAGGCGGAAACCGTATTCCACCAGCGTTTCCTTGCGCGACCGGTCGCCTTTGTACATACCGCCTACCTGGGGCACGCTGACGTGGGATTCATCGATAAACAGCAGCGCATCGTCAGGCAGGTAGTCGAAAAACGTCGGTGGTGGCTCGCCGGGGGAGCGGCCCGATAAATAGCGTGAGTAGTTTTCGATACCGTTGCAGTAACCCAGCTCGAGCATCATCTCGATATCGTAAAGCGTGCGCTGCTCGAGCCGCTGCGCCTCCACCAGACGCTCGTGCTTGCGCAGCCACTCCAGACGCTCTTTAAGCTCCGCCTTGATATCGTCAATCGCAGCCAGGATCGTTTCCCGGGGCGTAACATAGTGGGATTTCGGGTAGATGGTCATGCGCGGGACTTGCCCGCGCACGTCGCCCGTCAGGGGATCAAAGAGCCGGATCGAGTCGATTTCATCGTCAAACAACTCCACCCGCACGGCTTCTTCTTCGGCATCTGCCGGGAAAATATCGATCACGTCGCCTCGCACCCGGTAAGTACCACGGCGAAAATCCATATCGTTGCGGGTGTATTGAAGTTCCGCCAGGCGGCGCAGGAAGGCACGCTGGTCGATCAACTCGCCGCGGGTAAAATGCAAGCGCATCTTGAGGTACTGGTCAGGGTCGCCCAGGCCGTAGATGGCCGACACCGAAACGACGATCAACGCATCCCGGCGCTCCAGGAGTGCCTTGGTCGCCGACAGGCGCATCTGCTCGATGTGGTCGTTGATGGAGGCATCTTTTTCAATAAAGGTGTCCGACGACGGCACATAGGCTTCCGGCTGATAGTAATCGTAGTAGGAAACGAAGTACTCAACGGCGTTGTCCGGGAAAAACGCTTTGAACTCACCATAAAGCTGCGCCGCCAACGTCTTGTTGGGCGCCATGACAATCGTCGGCCGCTGCTGTTGCGCGACGATATTGGCCATGGTGAAGGTTTTCCCCGAGCCGGTGACACCGAGCAGCGTTTGATGGGCAAGCCCCGACTCAAGGCCACTCACCAAGCCCTTGATAGCGTTGGGCTGGTCGCCTGCGGGCTCAAACTTCGACTGCAACCGGAAATCCTTGCTCATCTTCGCTCCTGATCAGGGTAAGGCGAGCTACGTGGCGCTCGTCGTAATCTCCACGGTCGATGTGGTCATCAACCGCTGGATGGGGCAGCGATGGCTGATATCTTCCAGCCGGGCACGCTGCTCGGCATCGTCAATGCCGTGAAATGTCATCGTCACTGCCAGCTTGTAAACGCCTTTCGTTTCCTGGCTATCATCGCGCTGAACAGTGACGGTAATGCCTTCCAGGGGCCATTGCTTCCGCTTGGCGTACATCTGTACCGTAATGGCCTTGCAGGTACCCAAGGCGATATCGAAGTAGTCGTGGGGGTCCGGCGCGCTGCCGTCGCCCCCCACAACGGGCGGCACATCCGCCGCCAGATCCTCAAGGCCGTCAACCTCAACGCGCTGACGAAAGACGCTGTTGCGCTCACTGATCACCGTAATCGGCTTGTGCATCATGTTACCTTTATGCCCAGGTTGAGCTTTTCAACGGCCTGGATGAGCGCTTCACGCTTTACCCGGCCGTCCACCTCAGCGCCATAGCGGCCCACTTCAGCGCTGTCCACGCCGTCGAGCATCATCAGCGCTGTGGTAATCTGATTGACCTGTTCAGCGGATTTGACCCCGTGAAAGGTTAATGATTGCTGTGCCATTGGCTAGCCTTGTTTCAAATACATTGTACTGCCACGGGTCAATGCCAACGATTATTGGCTCTCCGAGCGGATTGATATTGTCCTATGCAAAACTGATACAGACAACGAGTCTAGCATGCGGCGGGGACCTTGCAATCGCGGCCCATCGCCCACACTTAAGGTAATATTGATTCGCATCACGATTCAGCCACCCCTTCAACAGGAGTTGTCATGGCGACCGTTCCCTCTCTCGATGCCCTTAACAGCGGTATTCGCCTTCACCACCTGGCGGCCTTGGATATCCAAGGCCCCGATGCCGAAAAATTCTTGCAAGGGCAAACCAGCGCTCAGGTCAGCCTGGCCGACGGGCGCTTTGCGCCGCTCACCTGTTTCTGCACGCCAAAGGGGCGCATGCTGGCGAATGCTCAACTGATGAAGATAGGCGACAGTCATTATCGACTACTTCTCAGCGAGTCGCTGCTGGAAACGCTGACCAGCCATTTGAAAAAATTTGCTGCTTTCTATAAAGCGGAGTTGACCCCACTTCCCGAGCTCTCGCTGGTCGGCGCGGGAGAAAATGCCCGCTCAATCGCGGAAACGCTGGATCTCCCCCTACCCAAGGCGCCAGGCACTCAATCCGCAAACGCGCACGCCAGCGTGCTGTGTTATCCGGGGGATACACCACGCTGGCTGTTCTGCCTGGAAGACGACACCCTGATCGAGGCCCTTGACGATGAAGGCGGCCGGGCGGCCTGGCAACTGGCCGACATTCGCAGCGGCCTGGCATGGTTGACCGAGGCACAGCAGGACCATTTCCTGCCGCAGATGCTCAACTGGGAAGCGCTTGGCGGTATCAGCTTCAAAAAAGGCTGTTATACCGGTCAGGAAGTCGTTGCCCGGGCCCATTTCCGCGGTCAGGTAAAAAAACGTCTGGTGCGCGCTGAACTTGCGAATAGCGAGGCGCCGACAACCGGGGACACGGTCATCAATGAAGCCAGCAAGGCCGTCGGCGAAGTCGTTAACAGCGCCGTGAGCGAAACAGGCAGCATCGAGCTTCTAGCCGTCATGAATACCAAGGTGATGGAAGAGGCCATGCCCGTTTATATCGGGGAGGCCCGCTTGGCACTGCTTGACCTTCCCTACACTATCGAACGGCTCGACCCCGAACAACTTGCCATGGGCCTGGCGAATTGAAGGCCGGTTAATCGACGGCAAAGGGTAGTCGAAACAAACGGGCAGCATTGGCGCTGCTGATGGCGGCGACATGCTCGCGTGCTTGTCCGCGTAATGTTGCCACGACATCGCAGACGTCACTCACCCGGCAGGGTTCATTACGCTGGCCCTGGTAGCCACTGAGCGGCATATCGGGGCTGTCCGTTTCCAGCACAAAGCTGTCATCGGGTAATGCCCTGATAACGCGGTGCAAGCGCTTTGCCCGCTGATAGGTCGCCGCGCCGCCCAACCCAAGGACATAACCGAGATCCACAAACTTCCTGGCCTGTTCGTAAGACCCGGCAAAGGCGTGGATCAACCCGGCCCTGGAAAGCGTGCGCTGGCGAAGCCGTTTGGCGACGGTGTCGTTGGCTTTGACACAGTGCACGACCACCGGCAACGCATGCTGCTTGGCCAGGGTCAATTGGGCATCGAAGTACGCCCACTGGGCATCGAGCGTAGCGTCGAAGCGTGCATCAATCCCGCACTCGCCGACGGCAACCAGCTCGGAACGCTCATTCAGCAAGCACGCCAATCGGGCAAGATCCTGGTCACGGTGTTCATCCATAAAGTAAGGATGAAGCCCCGCGCATACGCTGACATCCTGGTGTTGCTGCCCAAGCGCCAGCACGGCTTGCCAACGGGCGCAGGTCGTCCCCGGCACGATAAAGTGCTTGACCCCCACGCCTCTCGCGGCTGCCATGACCGCATCACGATCAGGATCGAACTCCGTAAAATCAAGATGGCAGTGGGCATCAATCAGCATGGTCGCCTCGTATTGCCAGGCTAGTGCTCGCGTGTCGGCTGGAAGCGAATGTCCGGCCAGCGCTCCTGGGTCATCTGCAGGTTGACGCGGGTCGGCGCGATGTAGGTCAGGTAGCCCCCGCCATCGATCGCCAGGTTGGCGCTTGCCTTGCGCTTGAATTCCTCCAGCATCTTGGCATCTTCACAATACACCCAGCGGGCCGTCTGCACATTGACGGCTTCATACAGGCAATCCACCTTGTATTCTTCCTTCAAGCGGTGCGCCACCACGTCAAACTGCAGCGTCCCCACGGCCCCCAGGATCAGGTCATTGTTGTCGATCGGCATGAAGACCTGCGTAGCGCCTTCTTCCGAGAGCTGCTGCAGGCCTTTCTGCAAGGCTTTCATTTTAAGCGGATCTTTCAGGCGAACGCGTTTGAAAAGCTCCGGCGCAAAGTGTGGAATACCGGTAAAGCGCATATTCTCGCCCACGGTAAACGTATCGCCAATCTGGATGGTGCCGTGGTTGTGCAGGCCAATGATATCGCCAGGCCAGGCTTCTTCCACCTGGGAGCGGTCGGAGGCCATGAACGTCAGCGCGTCGGCAATCTTGACATCCTTGTTGATACGCACATGGCGCATCTTCATGTTCTTGTCGTACTTGCCCGAGCACACCCGCAGGAAAGCGATACGATCGCGGTGGTTGGGATCCATATTGGCCTGGATCTTGAACACGAAGCCCGTAAAACGAGGGTCGTCAGCCGGGACATCCCGCACATCGGTTTCCCGGGGCTGAGGGGCTGGTGCATATTCAACAAAGCCATCCAGCATTTCGCGAACGCCAAAGTTACCCATCGCGGTTCCGAAGTAGACGGGCGTCAATTCCCCACGGCGATAGGCGTCAAGGTCGAACTCATGGGATGCGCCGCGCACCAGCTCGACTTCCATGCGCAGCTCCTCGGCCTGATCTTCACCCAGCACTTCGTCTACCTCGGGATTATCCAGCCCCTCGATACGCTTGTCCTCGGGGATACGACTGCCCTGGCCCTGGGTGTAGAGATGAACCACATCGTTGTACAGGTGATACACCCCACGGAAATGCCGTCCCATGCCAATGGGCCATGTCATGGGCGCACACTGGATATTGAGCACCGTCTCGACTTCGTCCATCACCTCGATGGGGTCACGGATATCGCGGTCCATTTTATTGATGAAGGTCAGAATCGGCGTGGTGCGTAGACGACAGACGTCCATCAGCTTGATGGTCCGGTCCTCGACGCCTTTAGCGCCGTCAATCACCATCAGGGCAGAGTCCACCGCTGTCAGGGTACGGTAGGTATCTTCAGAGAAATCCTCGTGACCTGGCGTATCAAGCAGGTTAACGATGCGTCCTCCGTAGGGAAACTGCATCACGGAGGTTGTCACCGAGATGCCCCGCTCCTGCTCCATTTTCATCCAGTCCGAGGTGGCATGACGGTCATTACGCTTGCTTTTCACCGAACCGGCCAGCTGGATGGCATTGCCAAACAGCAGCATCTTTTCAGTAATGGTCGTTTTACCGGCATCGGGGTGGGAAATGATAGCAAAGGTTCTTCTAAGCCCGGCTTCCTGGGCTAATTGGGTATCTTTCATCGGGCCTCATCATTAGCGTGTACTCAGCCAGACACATAGATGCCAAGTGTCAGCAGCCGAGCTATATGGCATTGCTGGCAATTGTACCCTCGCAGACAATCTTGGGCCACAAGAGGACGGTTTGGGGACGGGTTAGAAGCACAGCTTCCTGTCGTGAACAGCGCGCACCATGGAGAGGAGCCAAACGCGAATAAGCGGCCATAAAAAAACGCCGGAAGACCGGCGTTTTTTTCAAAACTGTCGCTAACCAATGAAATATCAGGCGAAGGTGTTGACCTGAGTTCCCACGGTGCCCTCTTTTGCCAGATCAGGCTGTGCACCGGTATCGGCAGACGCCATGATGTCAGTCACCTGCTGCGCCTGCGTATCCAATGCTTCCTTGAACACCTGCATCTGAGCCTGCTCAGCACTCTGGGCCTGGTTCATGTAAAGCGCTGTGCTCACCGCATTGCTGACGGCTACATCCATATGATCACCTCAATGTAGTACGAATATACTAAGAGACTAGCAAATGGTACGACAACACGCAAAACACACCCTCTAAAAACGCTCGGCCCTGAAGGGCGCCATGTCGATGGCGGGCGTCTTGCCTTCCATCATGTCAGCAAGCAGGTAGCCCGTTGCCGGTCCCAGGGTAAACCCTTGATGACCGTGTCCGAAGGCCAACCAGAGGCCTTTATGCCGAGGCGCGGGGCCAATCACCGGCTTCATATCCGGAAGACACGGGCGTGCGCCCTTCCAGGCGGCTTCATCAAGACGCTCAGCCAGCGGGAAAATACGTCGTGCAGCGCTTTCCGCCGCGCTTAGCTGGCCTTCATCAGCCGGTGACTCAAGGCGGTCCAGCTCGGCACCGGTGGTCAGCCGAATGCCTGCATTCATGGGCGCCAGCAAATAGCCTACCTCGGCATCCATCAACCAGTACTGCAACCGAGCCGGTGCTTGAGTGGCATAATGCATGTGATAGCCACGCTTGACGAAGGTCGGGAAGCGGTAGCCCAAGCCCTTGAGCCACTCGCCTGACCAGGGTCCCAGCGCCATTACGACATCGTCTGCGACCACCTCTCCATCACTGGTGGTCACACACCATTGTGCTTCACGCTGGGTGACCGACTGAACATCACTTTGCACAATCTGACCGCCATTGGCGACGAATGATGCCGCATACGCGGCCACTAACGCGCCAGGGTCAGCGACTGTCCAGGGATCAAGCCAGTGAATGGCCCCCATGATGTCATCGCCAAGGTCGGGCTGTTTGTCTAGCAACGCCTGTCGATCCAACACCTGAAATTGCACATCATAGAGGTCCCGCATTTCTTCGGCCTCTTTCGCGCGCTTGGCCAGCTTCTCAGGCGTTCGATATATCTCCAGCCAGCCTTGGCGACGCACCAGGTCCTCGGCACCCGCGGCCTCGATCATCGGTCCATGGGTTTTAAGACACAGCTGAATCAAGGAGGCATATTCCGGCACGATCTTGCGGTAGCGACGCGGCGAGGAATGATGCCAATAGCTCAATAACGGCGACGCCGCCTCCAGCATACCGCCAGTACGATAGCGAATATCCACGCGTCGATTGGGCAGCACGCTCAGGATGGTTTTAAAATCGCGAGGAAAGGGGTAGGGCTTTACCGCTTCACGCTGGATAATACCGGCATTGCCAAAGGAGGTTTCCCGGCCTGGCTGGCGTCGGTCCATCAAAGTGACCTGAATCCCCCGCTGCTGCAGATGCCATGCAATGCTGACACCTACCATACCTGCCCCTAACACCACCGCATGACGCGACATTGAAACACCCTCTCATCGACAAATTGCACGACACGCAGGTCAGTCACACCGCACGCCTAGTTACCTAAAAAATAGCACTGATAAAGAAGCATTAATACAGTCTAAAAAACTGTTTTTAATAAAAAAATCAGAAATTAATATCGCCAAAAACAAAAAAACCGAAAGCGTTCGGTATTACGGCACAGCAATTGCTTTGCCTTATTACCGCGAGGACCATCATTAGGGCAAAAGGCGCTAATTCAGCGCCGCCTTAACCACGCTTCGCCGTGCGCCATGCACCCAAATAGAGCTTGCAGCGCACCAAAAAAGAACAAGGATGCCACCATGCCACTTACCCCCATCATCGATACAGAACTGCTCGATACACTATGGGTATTATGGGCAGCCGCACTGGTCTTTGTCATGCAGGCGGGTTTTTTATGCCTGGAAGCGGGCACAACCCGCAGCAAAAACGCCATCAATGTCGCAATGAAAAATATTGCGGATTTTGCCATTGCACTGAGCGTCTTCTGGCTGGTGGGCTTCGGGTTGATGTTCGGCGTCTCGGAAAGCGGCTGGCTGGGCACAAGCCTGTTCGGGTGGCAACTCAACTCAGCATCCAGTTGGGTAATCACGCTATTCATCTTTCAGGCCATGTTCTGCGCTACCGCGGCGACCATTGTGGCAGGCGCCGTCGCCGAGAGAATGCCGTTTTTTGCCTACCTCTGGACCGCCCTCTGGATAGCGCTGCTCATCTACCCCGCATTCGGGCACTGGGCATGGGGCGGCCTACTGGGAGGGGAAAGCGGCTGGCTCGCTTCGCTGGGGTTTGTGGATTTTGCCGGTTCCACCGTCGTTCACAGCGTGGGGGGCTGGGTCGCGCTTGCGGCCGTTCTCGCCATCGGCCCTCGCCAGGGACGCTTCAACCAAAACCAACCCCCCACCGCCTTCCCGGCGGGCAACCTGCCCCTCGCCATGCTGGGGGCGCTGTTCATGATACTCGGCTGGTTTGGCTTCAACGGCGGCAGCACGCTGGCCATCAACGGCCAGGTACCTGGCATTCTCGCCAATACGGTCCTGGGCGCCGCCGGGGGCATTCTATCCGCCATGCTGATGGGCTGGCGAACCCGCCGCTATGCCGACGTCATGTATGCCATCAACGGCGCCATTGCCGGATTGGTCGCTGTTACCGCAGGAGCCCATGCAGTGTCGATGTCAGGGGCACTGGGCCTCGGGGCTGTCAGCGGCGTTCTGATGGTGGTCACCAGCGAATGGCTGCTCAACCACCGCATCGATGACGCCGTAGGCGCTATTCCGGCGCATTTGATTCCCGGCATTTGGGGCACGCTCGCTCTGCCCTGGATAGCCGACCCCGAGGCGCTGGGGACTGGGCTGGGCACGGTGGAACAGGCCGGTGTGCAGCTGCTGGGCGTCGTTATCTGCGGACTCTGGAGCTTTGGTATTGCGTGGCTGCTGTTTCGTATCTCCGGGCGCTATTTTCCGCTTCGGGTTAGCCCTGAAGATGAAAAAAAGGGCTTAAACCTCGCCGAACACGGCACCCATAACGAACTGACCCAATTGCTGGAACACATGCGCCGCCATGAACAACAGGGCGACATGCGCCAGCGCATCGAGGCAGACCCTTTTTCTGAAGTGGGCGAGATTGCCGCAGGCTACAACCGTGTCGCGGCGGCCCTGGAAAGCGCTATCGACCATACCCGGGTGATGCTTCACAACCTGCGTGACGGCGTGCTTACCTGGCAGGCCAACGGGATACTCACCAGCCTCAACCCGGGTGCGGAGCAGCTGTTTGGCGTTCAAGCCGAGCAGATGATAGGCACCCCTGTCAGCCGCTTACTGGAGCGCACCAACCTGGCGCCGGGTGAACGCCATGAAATCAAGCTGCGCTCCGCCACTCAGGAAGTCCGCTATCTGGAAGTCCAGATCAGCGAAGGAGCCAGCGGTTCGGACTCGGAACGTTCCGGCATGGTGCGCGACATTACCGAACGCAAGCGCCTGCAGGAACAGTTAAACCGCGAGCGGGATCTGGCCAGAACGACCCTGGCCTCGATTGGCGATGGCGTCATCACCTGCGATGCCAGCGGCCTGATCACCTTCATGAATAGCGAAGCCCAGCGGCTGACCGGCTGGCACCTTCGCGAGGCTCGTGAAAAACCGATCCAGTCGATTTATCGCCTCATTGACGACAAAACCGGCAGTCTACTCAGCAACCCGGCACGCCAGGTACTCACCCAGCATCGCGCCATTCATTCCACCGAGGACGGCTGGCTTGAGCACTGCGACGGACAGCGAACGCCCATTCAACACAGTGCCGCCCCGATTCGCTCGCGCAGCGGCATTACGTTGGGCGCAGTGGCGGTCTTCCAGGACGTCAGCATCACTCGCCAACTTGCCGACCAGCTTAACTACCAGGCCAGCCACGACAACCTGACAGGGCTAATCAACCGTCGAGCATTTGAAACAACGCTGAGCCAGTTGCTCGATGGCCAGGAAGGCAGTCACGTTTTATGCTATCTGGATCTTGACCAGTTCAAGATCGTCAACGATACCTGCGGCCACATCGCCGGTGATGAGCTTCTCCGCCAGGTGGCCACAAAACTGCAGGCTTATGTCCGCAGCAGCGATACCGTCGCCCGCCTTGGTGGCGACGAGTTTGCCCTGTTGCTACCCAACTGCCCCATGGATCAGGCCAGACAAATTGCCGATGCCATCCGCTGCGATATCGAAAACTATCGCTTTGCCTGGCAGGAGCACACCTTTGGTATTGGCGTCAGCATCGGGCTGGTCGTTCTGAGTGATGCCCACATGCAGTTAACCGATGCCCTGCACGCTGCCGATGCCGCCTGCTACACCGCCAAGGAGGCAGGACGCAACCGCCTACACTGTTACCAGGCCAATGACCATTCGGTACTCGAACGCGACGGTGAGCTTCGCTGGGTACAGCGCTTGCAGAACGCGCTCGACAATGATCATTTCCGACTCTTCTCGCAACCTATCGAAGCTGTCTGCGCCAAACGCCCCGCTTACCAGGAAATACTTTTACGCCTGGAGGAAGACGGCAACCTGATCACACCGGGCAGTTTTCTACCCGCTGCCGAGCGCTACCACTTTATGCCGCGCATTGACCGCTGGGTGGTCCGCAACACCCTTGCATGGCTGTCCGATATTACCCGCTCAGCCCCCGACACTGCCTGGGGCTGCTGGGGGGTCAACCTCTCGGGCGCGTCGCTGTCCGATGGCGAATTCTGCCGGGACCTGATCACCCAGGTGCAAAATGCCCGGTTGCCCAAGGGCAGCCTGTGCTTTGAAATCACCGAAAGCGCGGCCATTGCACAACTTTCCAGCGTGATCGAGCTCATCCACACGCTGAAACAACTGGGCTGCCGGTTTGCGCTGGATGATTTTGGCACGGGGCTGTCTTCCTTTAGCTACTTGAAACAGCTGCCCGTTGATTATTTAAAAATCGACGGGCATTTCATTCGCCATGTCCATGAAGACCCGATTGATCGAGCGATGGTGGAAGCCATTCACGCCGTGGGCAAAGCGCTCAGTATAGAAACCATTGCTGAATTCGTCGAAACGCAGCAAACCCTGGATACGCTAAAGGCCCTTGGCATTGACTATGCGCAAGGCTATTTACTCGGACACCCCGGCCCACTCACCCAGGTAGGCGGACAGCCCATCAAGGTGATGCCACGCTGACCAACAAGTGACGCCCTGAAAATTCCCGAATGGGAGAAGTCATTGGGAAGTTCAAAACGGAAGAGAAGATAAAGATGAATGAAGATAAGCGGGTAAAACAGAAAAGAGGTTAATGGGGTGGATGATGGGGATCGAACCCACGACCACCGGAGCCACAATCCGGGGCTCTACCACTGAGCTACATCCACCATAACCTGTAGAAGGGAACTGCTGATTGCTTTGCTGTCACTGGGGTGGATGATGGGGATCGAACCCACGACCACCGGAGCCACAATCCGGGGCTCTACCACTGAGCTACATCCACCATTGACAACTGCAACTGACGAGATTTCAAGGCTAATCGCTACTGGTACAAATGGCGCGCCCAGCAGGATTCGAACCTGCAACCTACGGCTTAGAAGGCCGTTGCTCTATCCGGTTGAGCTATGAGCGCACATGTAATATCTGTGAACAAAGACATTGATGAGCACTTGACCACAACCATCGCCTGGAAAAGCAAAACTACCTTTCGCGTTAGACGTGGTCGGGGTGGAGGGATTCGAACCCCCGACATCCTGCTCCCAAAGCAGGCGCGCTACCAGACTGCGCTACACCCCGATTTCATTGCCTAAACGCTGCCGCCTGGCCCGTCTCAAGCGAGGCATATATTACTGTTTTTAATTTTAAAGTCAACCATCAAGCTGACAACTTACCCTGGCACTTTGCCTGACTGCCCCATCATGCGAAAATTGGCAACGGCAGACCTTTGGTTAACACTCGTGTCTTTAGTTCGCCCTTCAACCTCTACGGGGATTTCTTTACATGACCGCCCAACTCATCGATGGCAAAGCTATCGCCGCCAATGTCCGTCAGCATGTTGCTCAACAGGTAGCTGCCCGCCAGCAGGCAGGTAAAAGAGCACCCGGACTTGCGGTTGTGGTGGTAGGAGACGACCCCGCCTCACAAGTCTATGTGAACAATAAGCACCGCGCCTGTGAACAGGCAGGCATTCTTTCCTTTCAGCACGCCCTGCCCAGCGATACTTCCCAGCAGACACTTGAAGCGCTGGTTGACCAGTTAAATGACGATCCTACCGTCGACGGCATTCTTGTCCAGCTCCCCTTGCCCGACGCGCTCGACGCCGAACCGATACTCGAACGGATTCGACCCGACAAGGACGTCGATGGCTTTCATCCCTTCAATATTGGCCGGCTGGCCCAGCGCATGCCGGCCCTTCGCCCCTGTACGCCAAAAGGCATCATGACGCTGCTCGAACAGAGTGGCGTCAAGGTCCGCGGTCTCGATGCCACCGTCGTCGGCGCCTCTAACATCGTCGGGCGGCCCATGGCACTGGAGCTGATGCTTGCCGGCGCCACCACCACGGTATGCCACCGGTTTACCAGGGATCTGGAAGCACATGTCCGACGTGCCGACCTTGTCGTGGTTGCCGTCGGCAAGCCCGGCATCGTGCAGGGTGACTGGATCAAACCCGGTGCCGTGGTGATTGACGTGGGGATCAATCGCCAGGAAGACGGCAAGCTGAAGGGGGATGTCGGCTTCACCGCTGCCGCCGAACGCGCCAGCCTGATCACCCCCGTCCCTGGCGGCGTAGGACCGATGACCGTCGCCACCCTGCTGGAAAACACCCTGGCGGCCGCTGAACAGCACGATCAATCTGACAGCTAACCGCGCTGTTTATCTTCTTCTGACGGACAGGAAACCAACATAGTGAAGCGTATCGGTATCATTGGCGCCATGGCGCAGGAAGTCAGCATCCTGGCGTCCCAGCTCGACAACCCGGAGCGTTATGAGCACGCGGGGTTTATCTTTCATCGTGGCACACGCCACGGCCTCGACGTGACCATCCTGCAATCGGGTATTGGCAAAGTGAACGCAGCGGTCGGCACGGCGCTACTGCTGGAGCGCCATCAACCTGACGCGGTGATCAACACCGGTTCAGCCGGCGGGTTCGCCAGCGACCTGCATATCGGCGATATCATCATTTCCGACGAAGTCCGCCACCATGACGTAGACGCCATGGTCTTCGGCTACGAAATGGGCCAGGTCCCCGGCATGCCCGCGGCTTACCTGGCCGATGCAGCGCTCCGCAAAGTGGCCCAGGGCGCCATCAAGACACTGGGCGAGGTCAAGGTGCGTGAAGGCTTGATCGCCACTGGCGATGCCTTCATGGCTGACCCGGCCAGGGTCGATGCCACCCGCGCCTTGTTCCCCGACATGCTGGCGGTGGAAATGGAAGCCGCCGCCATTGCCCAGACATGCCATTTGTACCAATGCCCCTTCGTGGTGATCCGCGCCCTATCCGACATCCCCGGCAACGGCGATAACCATCTGTCCTTTGAGCAATTTCTGGATATGGCTGCCGACCATTCCTCGCGCATGGTCGACCAGATGCTCCTCACCTTGAGCGCTAGCTGATCGACCAGTCGAGCGCTTCCCCCGCCAGCAGCGGAATGATCGCTTCCCCCTCGGCGTAGGGGTAGCTGGCGGGGACGTTTTGCGGGCGCCGAGACAGGGTAATCGTGTCGCCATTGGGCGGCAGGCCATAAAAGCGCGGCCCGTTGAGGCTGGCAAACCCCTCCAGCGCCGATAGCGCCCCGACTTCGTCAAACGCCGTCGCATAAAGCTCTATCGCCGTGGATGCCGTGTAGGCACCCGCACAGCCACAGCTGGACTCTTTGGCGGTTTGCGCATGGGGGGCGCTGTCGGTACCCAGGAAAAACTTCCCGCTGCCGCTGGTCGCCGCTTTCAGCAACGCCTGGCGGTGCCTTTCGCGCTTGAGAATGGGCAGGCAGTAATAGTGCGGCCGAATACCCCCGACCAGCATTTTATTGCGATTGAATAACAGGTGGTGCGCGGTAATCGTAGCGGCCACCGTATCGGGTGCCTGGGCAACGAACTCGGCGGCTTGCTGTGTCGTGATATGTTCGAACACCACTTTCAACCCTGGGTGGCGCGCTAAAAGCGGTGTCAGCACGCGCTCGATAAACACCGCCTCGCGATCAAAGATATCAATGGCCGCGTCGGTGACTTCACCATGCATCAACAACGGCATGCCTGCTTCGGCAAGCGCGGCAATGGTCGCATCGCAGCGCGTCAGATCCGTCACCCCGGAGGCAGAGTTGGTGGTCGCGCCCGCCGGGTAAAGCTTGACGGCGTGGACGATGCCGCTACTGGCCGCCCGCGCGATCTCTTCCGGCGGCGTGGTGTCTGTCAGGTACAATGTCATGAGCGGTTCAAAGCGACTACCGGCAGGCAGCGCATCCAGAATCCGCTCACGGTAAGCGACAGCTTGTTCGGTCGTGGTGATCGGCGGCGTCAAGTTCGGCATAATGATTGCGCGCCCCATCTGGGCCGCGGAATGGCCCACGACCGCTTTCAGTGCTTCGCCATCGCGCAGGTGGAGGTGCCAGTCGTCTGGCCGGGTCAAAGTAATAGCGTCCACGGAAGATCCTGTACGTCGTCAGTTATCGCAGTCAATGAAATGGGCGCCCAGCGCCTCGAACAGCAGTATACCGGATACGCCATCAGGTTGAATCGAGTGCCATTCATCCACAGCCGACTCGATGTGGCGTATGATAATGATCACTGGTTGGTCAAAGGATACACGTTATGCAGAAGGTCCGGCGAAACGCCGACATTATTGCCAGCCTCGAAGGCTTGCTGTGGCTCGCACTCGCGTGGTCGGTGTCGTTTTCTACGTATTACGGCAGTACCGAAGCGACCGTCACCATGCTGCTGATCATCGCCACACTGGCATTTTTCAGCTGGGCGCACCGGCCGCTTCGCTTCCTCCTGCGGCGTTATCACGTGCGCAAACGACGGACTGATATGTGGATTCACCTGCTGGCGCTGCCGGTGCTTATCGCGATGTTTTTCCACATCATGATTGAGGGCCTGCTGGGCAGCGCCTGGCTGCCCCCCAAGATGCTGGTATTCAATATTGTGGCCACGGCGGGATGGTTAACCTACGTCATGACGCTGTTTATTAAATTCCTGATCCATCGCTTTAAATCCACCGCCAGGTGAGCCAGATGCCAACCGAGCTCCCGCTACCGTTATCGACCCCGAACCGTAACCTGGTCCGATTGACCATAGTGCGAGGCATCACCTGGACGGGGTTTTTAATTGCCATCATCGTGGGCGTCAAGTTCCTCTCGTTTGAGCTGCCCGTGCCTGAGGTGATCAGCGTCGTTCTGGCGATGGGACTGCTCAACATTGCCACCTGGTGGCGGCTGGGACGGCCACGCGCCGTCCAGCACCTTGAGTACTTGCTACACCTGCTCGCCGATGTAGTGGGCTTGACGCTGCTGTTCTATTTTTCCGGGGGGTCCACCAATCCCTTTATCACCTATTACCTGGTACCGATTACCATTGCGGCCGCTACCCTGCCCTGGCGTCATGCCTGGATCATTGCCGGCTGCGCCATGGCCGCCTATAGCTTCTTGATGATTGACTACCATCCTATTCCCCAATTGGGGCATATCAACAGCAGCAGCCCGCTGAGCCTCCATGTCTTGGGCATGTGGGTGAATTTCGGCATGTCCGCAGGACTGGTCACTTTTTTCATCTATAAGATGGCCCATGCCTTGAGGCATCGTGACCAGGCGCTTTCGCGCACCCGCGAAGCGGCATTGCGCAACGAGCAAGTGCTGGCCGTTGCCACCCAGGCGGCAGGCACCGCGCATGAGTTGGGCACGCCGCTATCCACCATGGCGGTACTGCTCAAGGACATGCAGCAAGAAGCCAAGGATGACCCGGAGCGCCAGGAAGATATCGAATTGCTGCGTCAGCAGGTGGATATTTGCAAATCCCGCCTGCAGCACCTCGTCAGTCAGGCAGATCGGCGGCGCATGGCAGAACCGGAAGTGCTCGACGCCGAAACCTGGCTAGGCGGTGTTGTCCAACGCTGGCTGGTATTACGGCCCGATGTCAGTCACCGACTGGACATCGCTGGCCGCCGTGGACGGCCCTGGCTGGCCGTTGACGCCACCCTCGATCAGGCGCTCACCAATCTGCTGAATAACGCCGCGGATGCCAACCCCGAAGGCGTCGCCATTGGACTGGATTGGTACTCTGACCGCGTCGTGATCGATATTCGTGATCACGGCCCTGGCGTTGCCATGTCGATTGCCGATCAGTTGGGCGACACGTTCGTTTCCACAAAAAGCAAGGGAATGGGCATTGGCTTGTTTTTAACTCACGCCACTATCAATCGTTTTGGCGGGGGCGTGAGTCTTTATAACCATCCCGAAGGCGGCACCTTAACCGAAGTCACGCTACCTCGTGCAGATGCTGACTAGGCGCTGTGACGCCTCTCGTTACTGATTCATTGAGGTCATCATGCAAACACCCAACCAGCGATTATTGATTGTCGACGACGACGAGATGTTTTGCCATGTGCTAAGTCGCTCGCTCACCCGGCGTGGGCTTGAGGTCGTCGTGGCCAATGATGCGGACCAGGCCCTGGCGCTTGCGGCCCAACATATGCCCACCATGGCCACCCTCGACTTGAAGCTGGAAAATTCTTCGGGGCTCAAGTTATTGCCCGAACTGCTGGCGGTCGTTCCGCACTGTCATGTGGTCGTATTGACCGGCTACTCGAGTATTGCGACCGCCGTGGAAGCCATCAAGCTGGGAGCCGTCAATTATCTATGCAAACCGGTCGACGCTGACGATGTACTGACCGCGTTCGAACGGTCCCAGGGCGACCCCAATATTGAAGTGGCTGATAACCCACCTTCCATCAATCGCATTACCTGGGAACACATCCAGAAGGTCTTGCAGGAGCACGATGGCAATATCTCGGCCACTGCCAGGGCGCTCGGCATGCACCGCCGAACCCTGCAGCGCAAACTGCAAAAGCGCCCTGTGCGCCACTAACTCGCTGTCTGTCTACACCTGTGGGCTAATGCAGCGCGAATTAATGGGCGGTCCAGCCCAGGTCGATATTCCAGCTCGCCCCGGTCACCGCCCCTGCTGCATCCGAGGCCATGTAGGCGACCAGTTGCGCCACTTCACCCGGCTCGATCAGACGTTTTACAGCGGCATTCTTGAGCATGATATTTTCAATCACTTCCTGCTCGCCCATGCCATGCAGCTTGGCCTGATCCGCAATCTGGTTATCGACCAGCGGCGTCTTCACGTAGGCCGGGCATATCGCGTTCGCCGTAATCCCCTGTTCACCGCCTTCCAACGCGGCCGTTTTGGTCAGCCCGATCATGCCGTGCTTGGCACTGATATAAGCCGCCTTGCCCGGCGAAGCCACCTGGGCATGAATCGACGCAATATTGACGATCCGCCCCCAGCCCTTTTCACGCATGTACGGCCAGGCGGCCTGGGTCAGCAGGAAAGGGGCCGTCAGCATCAGGTCGATAATGTGACGCCATTTGGCTTCAGGAAAGTCTTCAATGGCCGCCACATGCTGAATCCCGGCATTGTTGACCAGGATATCCACGCCGCCGAAGCGTTTGACCGCCTCCGCAACGGCACCGCGACAGGCTTCCGGGTCGGTTAAATCCGCCTGGTAGAATGCAGCCCCTGCTGCCTCGGCAATCGCTCTGCCGTCGGGATTGAAATCCACCGCCAATACCTGATGGCCCAATTCACAAAAGTGTTTGACCACTGCCTCGCCAATACCGCTGCTGGTGCCGGTAACCAAGGCAACACGAGGGGTCACTGCTGTTGTCGTCATGGCAAATCCTGTTGATCAAGTGAATGTACTTACTGGGTCAGTCTAGCTGATTGCTTACCGTTTCACTGCTCCCCTTCGGTAGCAGACGCAGATGATAACGTGACTCAATAACCTTTTTAGCGTCCCCCTATTGGATAACGCTGGCCGGTTGATTCACAATGCGTCATCGTTCTAACACTGACACAAAGGAGTCATGTATGTTTGTGGTCATTTTTGGGCGCCTGTCCTGCCCGTTCTGTGTTCGCGCCAAGCAGCTTGCTGAGCAGTTGGAACAGGCGGGCAGTATCGAAGGCTACCGCTACGTCGACATGCCGTCTGAGGGCGTCAGTAAAGACGATATTGCCAAAACCGCAGGCAAGCCGATTCATACGGTGCCCCAGGTCTTTGTCGATCAGCAGCATGTCGGTGGCTTCAGCGAGTTCGACCAGTTCGTCCGCGACCGCCAGCTACTGAGCACCTCCTCGACTGCCTGACCCATCGTTAGCCTGCCGTTTAGCTGCGTTGAACTTATCGTTTGTCACTTGCCTATACTGGGGTCGATAGCAACCCATAAGTTAGTGGGCCGACACCCTGGCAAGGAAGGCAGCATGCATCGCGAGGAGTTCATCCAGCAGTTATGGCTGGATTATATTCATACCCATCCTGATATCGGGGCACTTCGCCTCTGGCCCCTTTCAACGCCAGCGGATTACCTCACGCTGGTAACGCTCAATCATGGTGGTTTTTCCTCACAGGCACTGTCACCAGCGCTTGCCCATATGGGGTATCGCCATATCGGGCATTATGCGATGGCCGACAAAGGGCTGCTCATCCACCTGTTGGCGCCAGCGGACAGCGGAAGCTGGCTGGTTCTCGCCGAATTACAGACGGGCACCCTGTCAAGACCCTCACGCGAAGCGCTACTCGGCCTCGTCCAGCAGGCACATCCGCAAGACAGCAAGGGCCAAAACCTGCTTTGCAGGGGGCGCCCCTGGCCAATGCCTACCTGGGCACTCTATCAGCAGCTTTACACCGAACACCCACTCGCCGCCTGGTTAGCCGTAATGGGGCCCAGGCTGCACCATGTCGGCTTTGACTGCGAACAGCTTGGCCTGTCAATGGAAACCATTGACCGGCAACTGACAGAAAGCGGCCTGCCCCACATGGAAGGCCAGCAGAATGGGGTGTTCAGCGTTTCCAATCTGCTCATCCACCGTTTCTATCCGACCACGCCGCAAAAAAAGATATTCGACCAGGGTGATGAACATCGCCTCTGCCTGGGCGGCCTGGCCATTGTCCAGAAGCACCTGGACAGCAATCACGAGCGGGTCGCCGAGCTGTTGCTGCCTCTTCATGCACGCTGCGAGATGGCGTAAGCGCGGCGACGCTTACGCCCTGACTTACAACAGGCACTCGCGGGTCGGCTAGCCTTCAACAAAGGTCATTTCGGGGACGTGGTCGGGTACCACCAGTTTACCAGCGGTCTTTTCGACGATTTCCTCAACACTCACGCCCGGCGCACGCTCTTTCAGAATGAAAGTGCCGTCCTTGATTTCCAGGTAAGCCAGGTCAGTCAATACACGGTTGATACAGCCTGCACCGGTCAGTGGTAGATTGCATTTTTCGAGCAGCTTGGATTCCCCGTGTTTCGACGCATGGGTCATGGTGCAAATGATATTTTCCGCACCGGCCACCAGATCCATGGCGCCCCCCATCCCCTTGATCAGCTTGCCGGGAATCATCCAGGAGGCAATATTGCCGTTCTGGTCGACCTCAAACGCCCCCAGAACCGTCAGGTCCACATGGCCGCCGCGAATCATTGCGAAGGACTCTGCCGATGAGAAAATCGCCGCGCCGGGCCTCGCCGTTACGGTTTGCTTGCCGGCGTTGATCATGTCGGGATCAACTTCTTCTTCCGTGGGATAACGGCCCATGCCCAGCAAACCATTTTCCGACTGAAGCATTACGTCCATATCCTCGGGGATATAGTTGGCCACCAGGGTCGGAATGCCAATTCCTAAATTAACGTAAAAGCCGTCTTCCAGTTCACGCGCCACGCGCTGAGCCATTTGTTCACGTGTCAATGCCATGGTCAGTTCCTCATAGTGAATCGATTAAAAGCCAAAAAACCGGGTGGTTCGATAACGCCGCACTCTTAGCTGTGCACCGTGCGTTTTTCGATGCGCTTCTCAAACGTGCCCTGAATGATTCGGTCTACATAGATGCCCGGTGTATGGATCTGACCGGGCTCCAGTTCGCCGGGCTCAACGATCTCTTCGACTTCAACGACGGTAATCCTGCCCGCCGTTGCGACCATGGGATTAAAGTTCTGCGCCGTATGGCGGTACATCACATTACCGTAGCGGTCGGCCTTCCAGCCCTTCACAATGGCAAAATCACCGGTAATGGCCTCTTCCAGAATATGCGGACGACCATTGAATTCACGGACTTCCTTGCCTTCGCCAATGGGGGTGCCGTAGCCGGTGGCGGTGTAAAACGCCGGGATACCGGCCCCGCCCGCGCGCATCTTTTCCGCGAGTGTCCCTTGGGGGGTGAGCACCACCTCGATCTCGTCATTGAGCATCTGCTGCTCAAAGAGCGCATTTTCGCCTACATAAGACGCCAGAATCTTGCGTATCTGACGATCTTCGAGCAAGAGGCCGAGGCCAAAACCATCGACGCCACAGTTGTTCGATACAACGGTCAGGTCCTTGACCCCACGCCGCTTTATTTCAGCAATCAAATTCTCAGGAATGCCGCACAGGCCAAAGCCACCGGCCAATACGGTCATGCCGCTTTCAATGCCTTCCATTGCTTCTTCGTAGGAAGCAACACGCTTATCGAATCCTGCCATTGTTATACCTCGCCTTGTTGTCGATGACGGTTGTCGATGACGGTTGTCAGTGATACCCCAATGTCGCTGAGCCCACGAGATGCAAGGTGTGACGGCTATCGCGACGCAGGCTTAGGGTTGCAGTGTTGTGCCAGACAATATATTTGTTAAGTTTGTTTTTCTTATCGATTTATTTTCATAACTTATAAAGAGACAGCCATGACCGTCAAACAGTTACGCGCCTTTCTGGCTGTTGCCCAGACCCTGAGCTTTACCCAGGCCTGCGAACGGCTGCATTTGTCCCAGCCCGCCCTTAGTCTAGCCATAAAAGGGCTCGAAGATGCGCTGGGCGGCAAATTATTGCTACGCAGCACTCGCAGCGTCCGCTTGACGCCCGAGGGCGAGTCGCTGCTACCGCTGGCCAAGCACTTGCTCGCCCAGTGGGACAATACGGAAGAACGCCTGCGTCAACGCTTTACCCTGCAGTTGGGACGCCTCAGCGTCGCGGCAATGCCCGCCTTTGCCTGCAACCTGCTGCCCAGGGCATTGGTTCGATTCCGTCAACAGTACCCCAAAATCAACGTGACCGTGCACGATGTCATCAACGAAGACGTTAACGACATGGTGCGTTCGCGTCAGGTGGAATTGGGCATTGCGTTCGCACCGGAGGGTACCGGCAGCCTGTCATTCACGCCCTTGTTCGAGGACCATTTTGTCGCGGTCGTTGCCAAAGGCTCACGGTTGGATCAGCGAGCATCGCTGTCATGGGAAGACTTGCTTGGCGAAGACTTTATCACCTTGCAGCGTCCCTCAATGGTTCGCAGACTGCTGGAACAGGCCCTTTCCCGACAGCAAATGGATTTGCCGGTCGCCTTCGAGAGCCATCAGTTATCGACCGTCGGCCGAATGGTGGCGGAAGGCCTGGGGGTCAGCGCCGTGCCGTCAATGTGCATTCCCCAGATGCAGGCGCTGGGCGCACACTACCTGCCACTGACCTCGCCAAGCATCGCCTGTCGCGTGGGGATCCTGACGCAACAGGAGCTATCAGTGGCCGCGCATGCACTTCGCACGGTCTTGCTGGAAACCGTTCAAGCGCCCTACTTACCCGAGCATGAGGCTGGGCAGGCTGGGTAATATCCTTTAGCATTCAACATTACGCACCAGTAAGGAAGCGCGGAATGCCGATGTTTAAAGGGGTGATTAGCGTCGTCTTGCTAGTCCTCAATACGCTTTTTTGGGGAATCCCCCTGACAGCGCTATCGCTGCTCAAACTGATAGCCCCCAATGGGCGCATTCAAAAGGCAGTACAGGCAGGTATTGGTCACGTCACCATGAACTGGATAGGCGTTAACCTGTGGTGGATGCGCCACTGGATACAACCTCGGCTGGAGGCGTCCGTTCCCGACAACCTGCGCCCGGATCAGTGGTGGCTGGTGATATCCAACCATCGTAGCTGGACCGATATCTTTATGCTGCTGATGGTTCTTCACCGGCGCATTCCCATGCCGCGTTTCTTTGTAAAGCGGCAGTTATTGTGGATACCGATCGTCGGTCTTGCCTTCTGGGCGCTCGATTTCCCTATCATGCGCCGCATTACACGAGAGCAAATTGCCCGCAATCCGGGCCTGGCAAAGCTGGACCGGGAGGCGACAGAACGCATGTGCGCTCGCGCCCGCCAGTCGCCCATTGCTATCTACAATTTTGTTGAAGGCACCCGCTTCACGCCGCATAAACATGCCTTGCAACAGAGCCCCTACCGCCATCTGCTTCGGCCCAAGGCGGGCGGGGTTGCTCAAGTCCTCCACTTGCTTGGCGACAAGCTCGACGGCATCCTTGACGTGACGCTGAGCTACACCAATCCGAATCCCACTTTTTGGGGCTTTCTTTGCGGCCAGGAAGCACCGATCACCCTGAAGGCACGCATCCTTGACGTGCCTGCATGGATGTTGACCGCTGACTATCACGCCGAATCGCAGCACAAGGAACATTTCCACTCATGGATCAATGCACTCTGGCAGGAAAAAGACTGTCAGCTGGATGGCCAGATCGATCACGCGTGAGCAAGTGGCTCGGGGCTCTCATGGTCGCCAGCACACTGGCCGGCTGCGCCAGCACGCCCTCTGCCCCTCAGCGAGTCGCCGCCCCGGCGGCGGCCCAGATCAGCGGTAGCTGGGTGGCAGTCAAACGTGGCGATACGCTGGGCCAGTTAGCCAAACGCGCCAACGTGCCGCTCGAAAGGCTGCAGCGCTTCAATCCGGGCGTCAGAGCACGCCACCTGGCCGTTGGTCAACGCTTGCTGATTCCCACGCAGCAGGAACGCGCGCCAGCCAGCGGCCCATACCGCTACCAAATCCGCCCGGGCGATACGTTTTCCAGCCTTGCTCGCCATTTCGGCACCACCCCATCGCGGCTGGAAAGTGCCAATACTGGCATCTCGGCGACCGAGTTGCGCGTTGGCCAAATGATCAATATTCCCGTCGGTTCGAGCAGTGGTACCTCGACCGCAAGCTCGACAACGTCAAGCCGCAGCCAACCGGCCGCGCAAACGTCCAGCCCGGGCAGCTCATCGCTCCCGGCGTCGGCCAAACGCTGGCCCTGGCCGCTGGATGATTACCGTGTGGTTCGCCGCTACGGCCCCGATAGCCGTGGCACGCTTCAGCCCATGCTGCTGGCCACCCAGGCCAATGCAAGTGCGAAGGCAGTCGCCAGGGGCGAGGTTCGTTTTGCGGGCAGTATGCGACAGCTTGAGAAGGTGGTGATTGTTCACCATGCGGATAACCTGCAAAGCGTCTATGCCCTGTGTGAGCAGTTAACCGTCGAAGAAGGTCAGCAGGTGGCCGCAGGTGACCCGCTTTGCCAGGTAGGCAAAAGTCGGGCCACAGGCCGTCATGATTTGTTGTTTGACTTACGTCAGGGCGGCAAACCGATCGACCCCCGGCGGGTGCTGAAATAAAACCGTCCCCGTGGCTGAAACCGGAGCGGGGGCGGTTTAACAGCCCTTAACCACGATAATAGTGGGCGGTGACAAAGGGTGTTTTGGTGACCGTCATGGGCAACCGTTTGCCGCGCACTTCGGCATAGACGGTCGTGCCCGGTGCTTCTAGGTCCCGGGAAACATAGCCCATTGCCACCGGCTTGCCCACACTGGGCCCGAATCCACCGGAGGTCACCGTCCCCACCTCACTGCCATTTTCATCTACCAGCGAGGCGCCCTCACGCACCGGCGCGCGCCCCTCGGCCACCAGCCCCACGCGTTTACGGGTATGGTCTTTGGCATCGACCTGGTGAAGGATCAAATCGGCACCGGGAAAGCCGCCAGGGCGGGCACCACCGTGGCGACGGGGCTTGCTGATCGCCCAGATCAAACCGGCTTCTACCGGCGTGGTCGTGGTATCCATGTCGTGCCCGTAGAGACACAGACCCGCTTCCAGACGTAAGGAGTCCCGCGCCCCAAGACCAATGGCTTCTACTTCTGGTTCTGACAGCAGACGCTCGGCGAAAGCCTCCGTGGCGTCAGCCGCCACCGATATCTCGAAGCCATCCTCGCCGGTGTAGCCACTGCGGCTGATCCATATTTCCTGGTCATCCACCTGAAAGCGACCGTGCTGCATGAATACCAGCCCGCAGGCTGCCGGGCACACCCGCTGCATGACCTGGTGCGCGCTGGGACCCTGCAGGGCGAGCAACCCACGGTCCAGGGGCGCTATGCTCAGACGGTCACCTAAACGGGCCTGCAGATGGGCGATATCCTGTTCCTTGCAGGCAGCATTGACCACCAGATAGAAATGTTCG
This sequence comes from Vreelandella subterranea, assembly GCF_900111305.1. Lineage (GTDB taxonomy): Bacteria > Pseudomonadota > Gammaproteobacteria > Pseudomonadales > Halomonadaceae > Vreelandella > Vreelandella subterranea. The sequence goes on along the minus strand of NZ_FOGS01000008.1, from coordinate 37,686 downwards.
CCCGCATTGACGACCATCAGGTCGTCAAGAATCCCGCCTTCATTGCTGGTCAGCAGCCCATAGCGCTGGGCACCTTCGGCCAACCCAACCAGATCGGCAGGAATCAGGGTTTCCAGTTCCTCGGCGACGTTATCACCGGACACCACTACCTGCCCCATATGCGAGACATCAAACAAGCCGCACTGCTGGCGTGTGTGCTCGTGCTCCTTTTTAACGCCCAACGGAAACTGGACAGGCATCTCGTAACCGGCAAAAGGCACCATCTTCGCCCCCAGTCGGCCATGCAGCGCATGCAACGGGGTCTGTTTAAACTCAGTCATCAATCACTCCTCTACAAACAAGAGCGGGAAGCCACATGAGTGCCTTCCCGACTCTTCATAAGCATTGCAAAGGCGCACGAGCGCCTGGCAACGATTAGTTATCGTGGTCTAACGCTTCCCCTGGCAAGACGTCTTTGCCATCGAAATAGTCTTTGGTCAGTTTAAACACGACAGGCGACAGCAGTGCCAGTGCAATCAGGTTGGGAATCGCCATCATGGCGTTGAAGGTATCTGCCATCAGCCAGATGAAACCAAGCTGCGCCATGGCACCAAGCGGAATCGCCAGAACGAAGAGTACCCGATACAACATGATAGAGCGCGTGCCGAACAGGAACTGGAAGCATTTTTCACCGTAGAACGACCAGCCAAGGATGGTGGTAAACGCAAATACCGCCAGTGCAACGGCAACAATCTGATTGCCGAACCCGGGTAACGCCGCATCGAAGGAAAGTGCCGTGAGCGACGCCCCTTCTTCGCCATCGATCCATACGGTTGAGGTCAAGATCACCAGCGCAGTGATGGTACACACCACAATGGTATCGATGAAGGTGCCCAGCATGGCAATCAGACCCTGGCGAACCGGGTTCTTGGTCTGTGCCGCCGCATGGGCAATTGGCGCACTACCCAAGCCTGCCTCGTTGGAGAAAATCCCCCGGGCCACACCAAAGCGAATCGCTGCCATGACGGCCGCGCCTGCAAAACCGCCCGCAGCGGCGATGGGATTGAAGGCGTAGTAGAAAATCAGGCTGAAGGCTTCACCGATCTGGCCTGCATTAATAATCAGCACGAGAATACCCGCGACGATATAGGCAATGCCCATGACCGGCACCAGCTTGCCGGCGACCTTGGCAATCCGCTTGATGCCGCCGAGGATGACCGCACCAGCCAGCACCATGATCACCACACCGGTCAACCATGTCGGCACGCCAAAGGTGGCATCCATGGCATCCGCGACCGAATTGGACTGAACCGTGTTACCGATACCGAAGGCCGCAACAGCCCCGAAGAACGCGAACAGTACACCAAGCCACATCCACTTCTTGCCGAGACCGTTCTTGATATAGAACATCGGTCCGCCAACATGGTAGCCAGTACTGTCGGTTTCACGAAAACGGACCGCCAACAGGGCCTCGGCAAATTTTGTGGCCATCCCCACCAGCGCCGTGATCCACATCCAGAACACCGCGCCCGGCCCGCCTAACGCAATCGCGGTGGCCACCCCGGCGATATTACCGGTACCGATGGTCGCCGATAACGACGTCATCAGCGCGTTAAAGGGGGAAATTTCGCCATCTTTTTCAGCACTTTCGCCCTTGGCTTCCCGCCCCTGCCACATGAGCTTGAAGCCAATACCCAGCTTCCTGATGGGCATCAGTTTCAGGCCAAGCTGGAGGTAGATCCCCACACCTAGCAGCAAGATGAGCATCAACGGGCCCCATACCACCCCGTTAATGGCTCCGAAGAGACTGTTTAATGTTTCCACCTGCTACCTCCTTACCCTTTTCATGGTTTGATTTATTCGATGTAGACCAGATGTAACGCTTGGCGACGCGTCGCTTGATTCTGGCCATCAAACGTTCTGGTGTCACGAGCCGATCGCTGGCGGCACCCGACGTAAGATCGCCATGTTTTACACCATAACTTTGGTCACTTGCCATGGCATTGTCGAGTTTACATAGCAAATATCGCTAAATTGGCAATTCATCACCACGTAATCGCCATTGACGTTTTAGGTAGGGGGGTCGTTATAAAGCGGCAACGGGGAACTTGTTTCCTATTGGAAACACGTTACCATGCGTCGCTAAACGCTCGCCGTGCACAGCGCCCATCGCCAAGGTGAACAACAAGCGCTAAGATGGCGGCTCCACATCCGTTTCGTATAGGGAATCACCATGAGCAACCTTCCTGCCAACCTTCGTTACGCTGAGAGCCACGAGTGGGTGCTTGATCATCAAGACGGTACGGTCACCATCGGCATTACCGACCATGCTCAAGCCGCGCTCGGTGATGTCGTGTTCGTCGAACTGCCCGATGTTGGCACCACGCTGACCAAGGGTGATGAGTTTGGTGTCATTGAGTCGGTCAAAGCCGCTTCCGACCTTTATTCGCCCGTCGATGGCGAAGTCATCGAGGTCAATGAAGCGCTGGAAGATGCCCCCGAAACGGTCAATGATGCCCCTTATGAAGGCGGCTGGATCATGAAGGTGCGTTTAAGCGATGAAAACCTTGAGGAGCTCATGGATGCAGACGCTTATCAAGCGACCTTGAGCGACGACTGATCAATAACGCCTGCCCATTGGCAGGCGCAGCCCCCTGCCCGGTTTTCTCATCACGTTCGGAATTCTCTCCATGCCTTTTGAAACTCGCCGATTAGCCGAACTGGCTGACCACGATGCTTTTATCAAACGTCATAATGGCCCTGACGCCGACGACGTCTCCACCATGCTAAAAGCGCTCGACATGCAGCGCATGGAAGACCTGATCGAGCAAACTGTCCCCGGCGATATTCGCCTCGGCCGCGAGCTGTCGCTCGACGATCCCAGAAGCGAAGCCGAAGCCCTCGATTACCTGAGCCAGCTGGCACGTCAGAACCGGGTCGCCAAAAGTTATATTGGCCAGGGCTACTATGGGACCCACATGCCCGCGGTGATTCAGCGCAACGTACTGGAAAACCCGGGCTGGTATACGGCCTATACGCCTTACCAGCCGGAAATATCCCAGGGGCGCCTGGAGGGCCTGCTGAACTTCCAGCAGGTGGTCATGGATTTAACCGGCATGGAGCTTGCCAACGCCTCTCTGCTGGATGAAGCAACCGCGGCGGCTGAAGCCATGGCGTTGTGCAAGCGCGCCAACAAGAAAAACAAGTCCAATGCCTTTTTTGTCGCTGACGATGTGTTTGTCCAAACCCTGGACGTGGTCAAAACCCGCGCCGATTTTTTCGGGTTTGAACTCATCGTCGGACCGGCGTCATCTGTCGCCGAGCATGACGTTTTTGGGGCCTTGTTCCAGTACCCCACGGCCAACGGCGACATTAGCGACCTGGCGTCGTTGATCAGCTCCGCCGAAAAACATTCAATCATGACCTGTGTCGCCACTGACCTGCTGAGCCTGGTTCTGCTCAAAGAGCCGGGTGCTCTGGGTGCCGATATCGTGGTGGGTAACTCTCAGCGCTTTGGGGTGCCCATGGGCTTCGGTGGGCCTCACGCCGCCTTTTTTGCCACATCAGACAAACTCAAGCGATCCATTCCCGGGCGGATTATTGGCGTCTCCAAGGACAGCCGTGGCCAAACGGCGCTGCGCATGGCGATGCAAACCCGTGAGCAGCATATTCGCCGCGAAAAAGCCACGTCCAACATCTGTACTGCCCAGGCGCTACTGGCCAACATTGCCGGTTTTTACGCCACTTACCACGGTGCCGACGGGCTGCGCAAAATTGCCGGCCGCGTGCATCGCTTGACGACAGTGCTCGCCCACGGCCTTCAGCAGGCAGGTATCCGGCTGGCACATGACACCTGGTTCGATACGCTGCGCCTGACCCAGGTGGATGCAGGCAAGATCCATGGTCGCGCGATGACCCACGACATCAACCTGCATTATTTTGCCAACGGCGATGTGGGCATCAGCCTGGATGAAACCACCACGGCCCACGACGTGGCCCTGCTGTTCGACGTGCTGCTCGGTGATGAGCACGGACTCTCTGTCGCCGCTCTTGACGAGCAGATTGTCACTGACCGTGTTTCCGGGATTCCCCGCGCCTACCAGCGGGAAAGCGATTTTCTGACCCACCCTACCTTTAAGCGCTATCGCAGCGAAACCGAGATGCTGCGCTATCTGAAGCGGCTGGAAAATAAGGATTTATCGCTTGCCCATGCGATGATTCCCCTCGGCTCGTGCACCATGAAACTCAACGCTACCAGCGAGATGATTCCGGTTTCCTGGCCGGCGTTTGCCCATATCCACCCCTTCGCCCCCCGCGAGCAGGCGGCTGGCTACCACCAGATGATCGACGAACTGGCCGACTTCCTGGTTGAGGTAACCGGCTATGAGCATATTTCCATGCAGCCCAACTCGGGCGCCCAGGGTGAATACGCCGGGCTGGCGGCCATCAGGCGTTACCAGAATGCCCAGGGCGAAGGCCACCGCAATGTCTGCTTGATCCCAAGCTCGGCCCACGGCACCAACCCGGCGTCTGCGGCCATGGTGCAAATGCAAGTAGTGGTGGTCGAGTGCGACGCCAACGGCAACATTGACCTGGACGACCTGCGCACCAAGGCAGAAAAGCACCGGGATCAGCTCTCCGCCATCATGCTCACTTATCCGTCGACCCACGGCGTTTTTGAAACCAGCGTGCGCGAAGCCTGCCAGATCGTTCACGACAACGGTGGCCAGGTATATATCGACGGCGCCAACATGAACGCCCAGGTGGGGTTAACCCGCCCCGGGGATTTTGGCGGCGACGTGTCGCACCTGAATCTGCATAAAACGTTCTGCATCCCCCACGGCGGCGGCGGCCCAGGTATGGGGCCTATCGGCGTCAAAGCCCACCTGGCGCCCTACGTGTCCAACCACGTGGTCACGCCCATTAACGGTGTCAATCCAGAGTGCGGCGCGGTATCCGCCGCGGCGTTTGGCAGTGCTTCCATCCTGCCGATTTCCTGGGCCTACATTAAAATGATGGGCGCGCAGGGGCTGCGCGAAGCCACTGAACTGGCCATTCTCAATGCCAACTATATTGCCAAGCGGCTTGAAGCGGCCTACCCGATTCTCTATCGCGGCCAGAACGGTACAGTGGCCCACGAGTGCATCATCGACATTCGCCCGCTCAAGGCGGCCTCAGGCATCAGCGAAGAAGATATCGCCAAACGCCTGATGGATTACGGTTTCCATGCGCCCACCATGTCCTTCCCCGTGCCTGGCACGCTGATGATCGAGCCAACCGAGTCGGAATCATTGTATGAAATTGACCGTTTCTGTGATGCGATGATTGCCATTCGGGAGGAGATTACGCGTGTCGAGCAGGGGGAGTGGCCGCTGGATAACAACCCTCTGGTCAATGCGCCGCATACGCAGGCGGATATCATCGACACCGAATGGCAGCGTCCTTACGACCGCGAACTGGGGGCCTTCCCTACCGCCGCCGTCAAGGCATCGAAATACTGGCCAGCCGTCAATCGCGTGGATAACGTCTTTGGTGACCGTCAGTTGATTTGTTCTTGCCCGACCATCGACGAGTACCGCGACGCATAACGGCCAGCTCAATCAGCAGCCAAGCGCCTTGAGACCGACGCCTGTAAAGCGAGCCTCAAGGCGTTATTTCCTGCATCCGCTCCTGATGAAAGCCGTCAAGCAGCTTTTCATAGCGCTTGGGCAGCACGGAATCCCGACGACGCAGTAAATACAGCACTTCATTCACCGTATTGGGCAGGTTGAGTGCCTTCACCTGGCGTTGCCAGGGCGAGGTCTCGAGAACCAGACGCGACACCACCGTAAAACCCAGCCCCCGGGCGACAGCATCGAGCACCATGCTGACTTCATTGGTGAAGCCCTGGTGACGAAAATGTGTCATCGAGCGAAACTCATCCGGAAAGTTGGCACGCAACAACGCATTGGCGTGGTTGATGCCGTCGTAATAGTTGAGAAAACCAATTCCCATCAGATCCGCAAGCGTCCCCTCGACAAAGTCTGCCGGTACCACCAGACACAACGGCTCCTGGTGCCATACGTGGCACTCCAGGTCGGGATGATTGACCGTGTCGGTCACGATCCCGATGTCATAGCGCCCCTCCAGCAGGTCATTGACGATCTCGTGATTGAAGGCAAAGCTGTAGCTGACGGTCAGACTGGGGTGTCGTTGCTGCTGACCCAGAATGTACGGATAGAACATCAGCCCCACGCTTCCCGGTGACGCTATCCGGCATTCGCCGCTATCCAGCAAATCGTCGTCCAGCGCATGACGAAACTGCTCATGTTCAGCAAACAGCTTCAACGCATAGTCGTAAGCCCGGCGCCCCGACTCGGTTAACGTAAAACCTCGACCGCGCCGCTCCAACAAGGTTTTATTTAAATAACGCTCCAACTTGCGAATATGCTGGCTCACTCCGGGCTGCGTCATATCCAGTCGCTGCGCGGTACGTGTAAAACTGCCCGTTTCCACTAAAGTGATGTAGGTTCGAAAGTATTGCGCATTAAACATGTTGAGCATCATCGGGTTAGCAATGGTGGCTATCATAGCATACTGCTCGTCGGGCAATGTCGGTGTACCCATTCAGGGAGCATGATAGTATGCGTTGAGACTCCACACCGTCAGGAAAAGCAACACTAATGACCCCAAACGCTCAATCGCGCGACACCATTTCCAGCATCATATCGCCGGAAGGAAGCCTTGAAGTCCTTTCCCAACACGAAGTCAACCGACTGCATCGCACGTCACAGAGTGGCTTGCATGATTTGCTGAGGCGCTGCGCCCTGGCCGTGCTTAACTGCGGCAGCCCGACCGACGATAGCCTGGCAATTCTGGAAGCTTATAAAGACTTTGAAATCGAAGTGCTTCAGCAGGATCGTGGCATCCGTTTAAAACTGACCAATGCGCCTGCCGAAGCCTTTGTGGATGGGCGCATGATTCGCGGTATTCGGGAACACCTTTCATCGGTCATCCGCGACATTGTGTATATCTACAATGAAATCCAGCGCCATGACCGTTTCGACCTGACCACTGCCGAGGGCACCACCAACGCGGTGTTTCATATTCTGCGTAAGGCGGGCACGCTCATACCCGGCCGCGACCCTAGCCTGGTAGTGTGCTGGGGCGGTCACTCCATTTCCCGGGAAGAGTACGAGTACACCAAGGACGTTGGCTACCACCTTGGTCTGCGCGATCTGGACATTTGCACAGGCTGCGGCCCCGGCGCCATGAAAGGCCCGATGAAAGGTGCCAACGTCGCCCACGCCAAGCAGCGTCGCCGCGACGGCCGCTATCTGGGGATTTCTGAGCCGGGCATCATCGCCGCCGAGGCGCCTAACCCGATCGTCAATGAACTCGTTGTCATGCCCGATATCGAAAAGCGCCTTGAAGCGTTCGTGCGCCTGGGGCACGGCATCATCGTCTTTCCTGGCGGCGTGGGCACCGCGGAAGAAATCCTCTACTTGCTGGGCATTCTGCTACACCCCTCGAATCAGGATATGCCATTTCCGCTCATATTGACCGGCCCGGCCGATTCAACGGCCTACTTTGAAAAGATCGATGAGTTTCTGGTCTACACGCTGGGCGAGGACATCCGGCGTTTTTATACCATCATTACCGGCGATCCCGTCGCGGTTGCCCGGCTGATGCGCCAGAGTGTCGATGAGGTTACCGAGTTCAGGCGCACTCATCAGGATGCCTTCTACTATAACTGGCGCCTGACGGTTGCCCGCGACTTCCAGGCACCTTTTGACCCTACTCACGATGCCATGCGAGCCTTGGCGCTTCACCGCCAGCAGCCGACCCATGAGCTGGCCGCCAACCTGCGCCGGGCGTTCTCGGGCATTGTCGCGGGCAACGTCAAAGAGCAGGGCATCCGCGCCATTGAAGCCCATGGCCCTTATGAGCTCAATGCCGAGCCTGAGCTAATGCGTCGCCTGGATGAGCTGCTGAGTTCATTTGTGGCACAGGGCCGCATGAAACTTGATGGACAGGCCTACACCCCGTGTTATGTGCTGACATGATCAATCAGTTGAGTGGCGGCAAGACCAAGGCGTTTGCCAAGCATTGCTTTGCAAGGCAGGCCTGACCCCGCTGCCCTCGCCGACCACCAGGCCCCCAGCTAACCCGTCATCAATCTGACTTCCAATTCATACAAAACGCCGCCGGAGAATAACATCCGGCGGCGTTTTTGTAGGCATCTTCATGATGATACTGGATTAACAATCTCATCACTTGCGATGAAATAGATCCTGTTACATTGCTCCTGGTAGATGTCATTGAGAGAATGGCAACACCCGTACGACATTCAAGCCAAACGCAACAGTGGGGTGGCCATATGAAGACCTTGTCCAACATGGGGTTTGCCTTCTTTGGCGCTGCCCTGGTGGCCATCAGTTACGGGCTCGCACGCTTCGCGTTTGGCTTGTTTGTACCCTCCATCAGCAATGAACTGGATCTGTCAGCCTATATCGTCGGCATTATCGGCGCATTGCCCTTTGTCAGTTTCGTGCTTGCCACCATGGTGGCGCCACTTGCCGCCAACCGTCTCGGGGCACGCAACCTGGCAGTCCTCTCAGGGTGTTTTGGTGTTGGTGGTCTGGCCCTGATCAGCCAATCTTCAGACGCTCTATCGTTGGGTATTGGTGTGTTTACCTGCGGTGTCTGCACGGGGTTGATGATGCCAGCACTGACCTCCGCCATGCAGGTATTGGTCAGCCGTTCGATGCACGGCCGCGTCAGTTCCATCATGAACGCCGGTACCAGTATCGGCATCATCGTGGCGGTACCGACCGTCGTATTTCTGGCAGATGCCTGGCGTTTTACTTATACGTCTTTTGCCATACTGGCAGGCATCGGAGTCGTGGCCGCCTGGTTTTTTATCCCCTCGGTCTCACGGGTCATTCCCGCCAACGCCGCGCCACCTCCCCCGGTGACGCGACAGCAGTGGTCGCGCCTTGTCCGGCTTTCACTGTTTGCGTTCGCCATGGGGTTTGTCTCTGCCCCGTACTGGATCTTCGCACCGGACCTGGTGGTCAGGCTGGGTGAACTCCCCCCCGCTCTCACCGGCTGGCTGTGGTTCGCCGCTGGCATTGCCGGCCTGGGAGGTGCGGTGGTGAGCGATGTCGCCGATCGCAACAACCCGCCCATTACCCAGGCGTTAATGCTGATGATGCTGGCGGCAAGCCTCGTGCTCCTCGCCGCCAGCCCCGACCAGTTGGCCCTGACGATGTTTTCCGCATTGGTATTCGGTCTCGCCTACATGAGCCTGACAGGTTTATACCTGATGACCGGCATCCGCCTGTTGCCCGGACGCCCATCCATGGGCCCGGTATTACCTTTCATGGCCTGCGCGCTGGGTCAGGCCGCGGGCTCACCGGTGGTCGGCATGCTGGTCGGCGAATTCGGCTATGCTGACGCTTTTTCCATATTCTGCGTGATCGGTATTCTTGTCTCGGTGCTCTCCCCGCTGTATCCGGGCCATATCGACTACCTGACCGACGATGACGAGCAGCCCCAGGAAGTTGAAGCTGAAGAGACAGGCCTTCAAGCGGCTTACGATCACCAATTCCTGGACGAGGATGGCAACCCTATTGAACCGGTCGGGGAGGAAGAAGAAACAGAAGAAACGAATAAGTGACACTGTCAGTGATCACTCATACAGAGTGCCACAAACGCACAGATCAATATGACACCAGATGGTAGCCGCTGTCGGTCAATTGCCTGGCCAACTCAGCAATATGCGCAGGACCCACTTCACAGCAGCCACCGACCACCCTGGCGCCCAGTTCGGCCCATGCCAGGGCATGTGCGGCATAGCCGATGGGATCAAGATCAGCACGCGATGTGAGCGCGTCTACAGTTCCGCCAGGTTGCAGCGGTGCCACGGATGTAAAACCATTGGCATACCCACCAAAGGACACGTTAAGGGTAGCAAGTTCGTGCATGGCGGCTGTAACGGCTTCGGGCACTGAACAATTGACCACTATCTTCTCTGCGCCAATAGACGCAACCTCATTAACTGCTTCGGACAGCCGCTCCCCAGAGCGCAAACGGGTACCATCGCTATCATCTACAGTGAATGCCACCCATACCGAGCGTTCGGCTTCCACCGCCGCGATCGTCGCCGCTCGCGCCTCACGTATCAGCGACATGGTTTCACAGAGGAAAAGGTCTACACCTTCTGCTTGCTGCTGCACAAGACGCCGGTAATCACGCTGGCAAACGGTGTCGTCCGGCACGCTATCGGCATGATAACTTGCCACCAACGGCGGCAGGCAACCTGCGATGCGAACTTCCCTGCCGCTCTCTTCGCGCGCCTGACGTGCAGCATTGAGTGCCGCCGTATGCAAGGGCTCAAACATGGCGGAACTGCCATCCCGCGCCAGACGATGTGGGGTGGCACTGTAATTATTGAGCTTAATGACTTGCGCTCCAGCCGCGATGAAATCGCGATGTGCATCCACGACCAAATGGGGCTCGTCGAGCATGACCTGAGCAGACCATAGCGGGGACACCGGTTGGCTGCTGCGCTTCCTGAGCTCCTGTCCCATACCTCCGTCCAGCAACACTATGTTTCTGCTTTCAGCAGCTTTTTCCAACATCAGAAATCTACCCCTGCCTCAGTTTCTCGGCGTTCAGTGTCGCATACCCATTGAAAATTTCTCACAGCGTCAAGTCAGCCGATGGGATTCATACGTTTTTCAGACTGTATAGCACTAGTGAACGGCGACTGGACCAATCCCCCCGTGCTAACTGGGCCCACTATCAAGCCAAGACCAAAGGACACAATCGCGGTCGACTGACCTCATGCTTTTGATACAGGCAGCACCTCTGGTAGTGATACAACGGCGTCTAGTGGCATGGGCCTCGCGAAAAGAAAGCCTTGCAGCAGATCGCAGTCGCGGCGTATCAAGTCATGCTGTTGATCGCGATCCTCAATGCCTTCAGCGACAACGATCAAATCCAGATGATGTGCCATGGTAATAATACCTTGCACGATTGCGGCGTTACGTATGTCGGTTGTAATGTCCTTGATGAAAGCTCGATCTAGCTTGACCTTATGTATCGGTAGGTCACGCAAATAACTCAAACTGGAAAAACCGGTACCAAAGTCATCGAGTGCGACCTTGATACCTACCGCCTTGAGTTGATTGATCAGGTCGATTGCCTGTTCGGCACCGTCCAACAAGACGCTCTCTGTTACTTCGATTTCCAGACAGTTACTGGGTATCCCGGATGTCTCCAAAGCTTGCTTCACATCATCCATGAATCCTTCCCGTCGGAACTGCAACGAAGAGATGTTGACAGCAACCGGCATTCTGAGACCGCGGATGTGCATATGAGCAATGTCCTGGCAAACACGCTCCAAGATCCAACGGCCTAATGGAATGATTTGGCCTGTCTGCTCAGCCAATGGAATAAACAGCCCCGGCGACACCAAGCCTCTCTCAGGATGATGCCAACGAATCAACGCTTCCAGACCTCGAAGGCGACCGCTAACGGCTTCTACGATAGGCTGGTAGAAGAGTTCAAACTGGTCGTCACGCAGTGCCGTATGTAAATCACGCCGTAAAAGTACTGACTCTCTGGTTATCCGCTGCACATCTCCTTGGTACCACTGCCAGGTATTACGGCCCTGTTGTTTTGCCTCGCCCATTGCAATATCCGCTCGTTGCATGAGCTCATGGGCATGTTCTACCACTTCGCTATTACAGGCGATGCCAATGCTCGCGCTAATATGAATCAACTCGCCTTCTACTTGAAAAGACTCCAATAAGTAATCAAGCAATTTTTCAGCCATACTGACCGCTGGCTCTACATCATCGAGCTCCGTAAACAGCAGCGCAAATTCATCACCGGTGAGTCGCATCAACGTATCGTATTGCCCTGTCACTCGTTGAAGCCTATCTGCTACCGCCACCAGCAGTTGGTCACCCACATGGTGACCTAATCCATCATTGATGGTTTTAAACCCATCCAGATCTAGATGCATCACCACCAGCAACCCACCCTGCTTTTTCGCTTCTATAAAAGCCGCATTCAGTCGGTCATCAAAAGCAGCTTGGTTGGGTAGCCCAGTCAACAAGTCATGGGTAGTCTGATAGGCCAACTGGGCTTCTTGCTCTTGCTGATGGGTTATATCTTTTGCGATGCCAAAGACACCTTGTGTAGCACCGCCGACAATGATCGGCATGGTGGTCAAGTCCAGAGACTTTAAATGCCCATCTTGGTGTCTGATCTGGAGCTCCACACGATTTGGCTTGCCGTCCAGGGTCGCGTCATAAATTGCCTGAATGCGCTCTACATCCTGGGATTGGAGCAGCATCGAAAAATGTCTGCCTTCTACCTCGTCACTGGTAAGACCTGTAATTTCATTACAAGCTTGATTAGCAGTCACCACACGGCCTTCACGATCAATCGATAAAACACCATCGGGGTGGTAAAGGTAGAGCGAGCGATAACGTTGCTCAAGGTCGTACTGTGCTTCTAGACGTTGTCGAGCCACCATCAACTCATGTGAACGCAGGAGTACCAGCCTTACCAAGCCCAAGCTCAGGGCCAAAAGGTAGCTGAGCGTCAGACCTGCAATTGCAAAACCTGCCGGCATGATACTGGCACGCAACATGCCTGAAACAGAATCCATATGGACGTTAAACGTTAGCCGAGTACCGCCAGGTAGACCAACACGGCGCTCTTCCAGATGCGGTAACGGGCGGATGGGGGTATCGTCGATGGCCCTCCCAGACTGTCTTAAGGTTAAGTAGGGTGTGCCTTCACCGACGTTGAGCATAAACAGACCAAGGGGCACACTAAGTTCGCGCTTGAGCAAGTCTCGTAAGTCGAGCTCTGCAACCAGCTTCCCGTCAGCATTGTCACCTAGTGAGGAAACCAGCAACACTGCACTGGGTTGATGTGCCACCCTGAGTGCCCATGTATCTGACCGCCCCGTTAAGAGCTCATCACGAAGATTTGGATAATTCTTCTCGGTAAGAAGGCGACGCTCATAGGGCTGAGGAGAAACCCGCAGCTCTTCAAGTTCACCGTCGGAACCAATCAAAGCAACCGTCTTTAAGTATGGCGCGTGCTGAAAGTAGGTATGAACATCGTGCTCCCAGCGAGCTGACGAATTCAAAGTGCTATTTAGCCCTTTTCGCCAAGCAAGACGTTGAATGAAATCCCGTTCTTCCTGCATGGCATGACGAGCATTGTGCGTGGCGTTATCCAACAAGGTACTCGCCTGGCGCTGCATATTTGCCTGAGCGCTCCAACTTAAGGTGTACCAAGCAACGCAGCTCATCAACACACCGGCTACGGCGGCGAACTGCGTAAGCCTGCCCAGCGGCAGTAACTGGCGGCTCCCCCGCCAGGCAGCGCCGACAAAAGCGACCCCACCCAGCAAAGCATAAAGCGTGGCCAGGAGGGGGGCGGATACAAATCCGTCTGCCCAGCCAATGCGGCTGGCGGGAAGCAATAACAGCAGAATAGAAAAGCCACCCGCGCCCAGTGCAAGCAAACCGCTAACGGCCCATAGCAGTCGACACCAGGCTTTTTTCATCCCCAACGTCGTACAAACAGCGACAAGTAAAAGCAGAAACGCTGCCGCCGAAAGAATTCTCGGACCACCTGATACCCAGGATGCCTCCTCCCAGGGGCTGCCTGAAACACCATTGTGGATGAGCGTATAGCAAGTGATCAGCGCCAATGGCGCAGCCGCCAGAAAAACTAGCCAACGCCAATGCACGAGCCAACCCAACAAGCACAGACCCGCTAAACAACCAGTCAGCGCCGCATCGGCCACCATTAACCCGCTCAAGGGATAAACAATACCCGTGAGATGCCCAATGAGCCCTGTCCCACCCAGCAGAATGAAGACCGATGCAGCCATGAGCAAACCGACATCCATCGCGACATCGCGTATCCGGTAGGGCAAGTCAGCAACCTCCCGAGAGTTTAAATCAGCCATATTGACTTGACCTTTTTCATCCGTTGACAAGGCGATTTCGCCCCTCCCGCTTAGCGGTATAAAGCGCTCTATCCGCTCGCGCCAGAAGGGTCTCAGATGTGTCTTCAGGCAAATAGCTTGTTACCCCCAAGCTGACCGTAATCGGCACGGGCTGCCAATGATAAACCTCAATGGCCTGTCGCAACCGCTCCAGAGCGTTGCTGGCCTCGTCAATGGCGGTTTTCGGCATCAGCAAGGCGAACTCTTCGCCGCCAATGCGCGCAGCAAAATCTTGGCCTCTTAGCTTCGATGAGAGTAGTTTTGCAAGTTGTTGCAATACCTGATCACCAACCGCGTGACCATATTCATCATTGACGGGTTTAAAATGATCAATGTCCAGCAGGGCCATGCAAAAACCTTCAGAAAGGAAACCTTCAGCCCGGGATAGTAACTCCTTAAGCGCAACATCAAGATGACGACGGTTAGGCAAGCCAGTTAGCGGATCACTTTTTGCTTCATGCCCCAGCCTCATGGTCAGACGTTGTAACTCTTCGTTATGGGATTTCAGGGTCGTGCGCATTGACTCCAGTTCGGTGATGACGGCTTCTTTTTCCTCCAGGGCGGTCTGAGCTGCTTGGCGAGCCTCCAGAAGCTCTCGCTCTAACTGGTCCTTACGGACGATCGGCTGCATGGAGATCAGTATCTGTGGGTCTTTCTGATCCCCCAACCGGCGCGCACTGCATAGAACAGGAAGGGTGTCACCGTTCGAAAGATTTAGACTAAGATGAACTTCACTGACCGACCCCACATCCGCCACTCGGTAAGCCAAAACCCCTTGGTAAACCATACGTGATTCACAGGTGAACAGTTCACTTGCAAGTCGATTGACAAGTTGCTCTGAAGGGAAGCCCAGCCAGTCACTAAGTGTGTGATTCACCAGCACCGTATACCCTTTACCATCAACGACAACTTGGCCTGATGGCGCAAATTGCCACCAGCGTGCGATATCGGCAGGTCTTGGATTCATTGGCGTTTCCCCCCTTTCAACCCAAGTTGCTTCTGAAGTCCTGAGGCGAGAATGTCTGGTGCTGTCAGTTGGGGGTAATGGCCACTGGCATCTAACACAAGGAGCTGGCTATTAGGGAGGTGCTGTTGAAGGTATTGAGCTGCTTCAATAGGCACTATGGCATCCCGAGCGGTTTGAACAATCAAGCTGGGTACCGTGACATTCTGCAGATGGTGGCGGGTATCCCCCAGAAAGATATTCCTGGCAAATGGGCGAAGCACCTCGGGCGGTACCGCAAGAAAGCGTTGTTGCAAATTTTTTTGCTGGGTATCGGTGGCTGTGTCACCTATAGCGATTTGTGAAACGGTACCGGCCCAATCTAGGTAGTTTTGCTCCATAAGCTGCATCAAGCCATTGAGCTGGTCACGAGTGTAACCACCCCGATAGTCAGGCGGGTCGTCCAGGTATCGAGCCGAACTGCATATCATGACCAAGCGGCGGAAGGCGTTGGGTCGTTCAATGGATGCAAGCATACCAACGGTGCCGCCAATGGAGTGGCCAAGCATCATGGCGCCTTCCAGCGCCAGTTCATCACACAACGCCACAATATCTTCGGCATGTCCGAATGGCGAGTCATGCCGCACTACATCGTAAGCTTCCGGGGCGGCACAGCCGAACCCCGCCAGATCGACAAGGATTAGGCGATAGTCTTGCTCAAGCGCAGGAATCAAGCGACGCCATACCGTCTGATCACATCCAAAGCCATGAATCATTAATAGCGGTGTCGAACCATGCCCAAGCTCATTGACATTAAGAAGATGGCGAATTGATGACATAGGACGCTCAAATTTATTATTGTGAAAGGTCCATCAGACAGTATCACCATGTGTGAGGTCAGGCGTAGGTCGGCATTTCAACGCCGAAAGAAGGCTTAAAAATCACGACCTCTTGATGATCTCTTAGTGCCAAATAAAGAGGTTCTGATCTGAAACTGAGATGCGATAAGGCGTCGTACTGTTGCCAGTTACTTTTTTATTTTCGGCGCCTGCTACCGATTCGCCACCTGGAACCTAGGCAAAAAAAGGCCACTTGCTGGGTTAGCGAAGTGGCCTTTTCTGATAATTTCTTTGGTCGGAGCGACAGGATTCGAACCTGCGACCTTTGCAACCCCATTGCAACGCGCTACCAAGCTGCGCCACGCTCCGATTGATTGAGGCGTTAATTTCTTGCCTCAAGACGGTGCGTATACTAGCGGTTTAGCGGGCAAATGAAAAGCTCTTTTTGCGCTTTCTTTTCAAGTGCTTGTCTATCATACCGATTCATGGTTTCAGCCTATGCGGCGCTATCGGCATCGCGTAGTAACCTGACCATCGCAGAGTGAACGGCGGGCGTACTCACAAGCAAATGCTGGGAGTATAAATCTTCGGGCACGTCAGTCGGCACATCGTAAAGATGCCCCACACTGGCACCTGCCTCGCGGGCAATGACCCAACCGGCGACGAAATCCCAGGGCGAGACACTCTCGTAATAAGCATCCAGCCGCCCACAGGCAACATCGCAAATATCCAGAGCAGCCGCGCCGTTACGACGTATATCGCGGCAGTTGGCCAATACGGCAGCCAGGCGAGGCATGAGAGCTTCCCGGGCCTCTCGCTGGTAGGGAAACCCGGTTGCCACAAGACTGCGCGCCAGTTCGTTGGCACCGCTTGGCCGGATGGGCTGGTCATTGCAAAAGGCCCCAGCGCCCTCAGCAGCAGTGAAGGTTTCTTCCAGGAACGGCGCGTGGACAACCCCCATCTTTGCCACACCGTCTTCCATCCAGCCAATCGAGACCGCCACATGGCGAAGCCCCTGGGCAAAGTTGACCGTGCCGTCAATCGGGTCGACGACCCATAGTTGGGGGGCACTTTCGCTGAATGCCTGATCAGGTGAGAGTTCTTCGCTTAAACGGGTCTCGCCGGGGAAATGTGATGCCAGTTGATCACTGATAAAGCGATCAACCGCGACGTCGGCGTCCGTCACCAACTCATCGCCCGCCTTGTAATGCCGACCAAAGGATTGCTCCTGGCGTGCCTGACGAATCATTTGCCCCGCCTGTTCGGCAATCACACGGGCGATGTCCAGGCGCTCTTTGAGGGTGTAGGCAGGCATTAGCAGCTCCGTTAATGGCAAGGCCCTAGCGTAGCGCATCCACCAGAATATCGACAACCACGCGGGTGGCCGCATCGATCAACACCACATCAGACCCTACACGCTGCCACTCATAACCGGGATAACGAGGCAGCTCGTTGGCGATCGGCCCGTCAAACCGCTTGGCGATGCCTGGCGGAAGTGGCTTCCCACGTGCCAGATTGCGCTCTATACCCGGTGGAAGCGACTCGGCCCTGGGAGCGCCATATTCACGCAGCAGACGCTTAAGCAACTGCTCTTCGATACGCGGGGGAGCATCTTGGTAATTCCTTGCGCTACGATCATCGTAAGACCGACTCTCACGCCCTGACGCCTGCCCCTGATGATGCCGCTTGTCACGCGCGCCATGAGCGGGGGCATGGTCGGGCTGGGCCATGGCCGGGCTGCTTAGC
Organism: Vreelandella subterranea; assembly: GCF_900111305.1. Taxonomy (GTDB): domain Bacteria; phylum Pseudomonadota; class Gammaproteobacteria; order Pseudomonadales; family Halomonadaceae; genus Vreelandella; species Vreelandella subterranea. Next base: position 20,153 of record NZ_FOGS01000008.1, on the reverse strand, counting down.
ATAAGTGCTATGAGTGCGCTAGGAACCGCAATTTTGAAAAGATTCACTGTAAGCTCCACATATGGATTTAGTACTTACAGTGTAGTTAACCAATGCGCAGATATTGAGTAAATAACAAGCATATTGCGGACATTTAAAGTGCTGAAGACGCCATAAAACCGATATCTTTTTTGGGGGGCTAAAGTTCTTTCTGATCACGGCAGGAACCCGGCAAATATTTTTCGTCAAGCGCATTGCCTGCACCGGTAGTCGTGCGGCAAGACCACTGAATAGAACCATCTGTCGCTTCAGATTCCATCACCACCCATTTGCCTGCAATGGCGCTGTTGGCATTATCGCTCATTTCCATGACCACGCGAGCCCCATAGTTCTCTTCGCCAGGCCAGATGCCGATGTAAGCCACATAGCTATCGTCACTGCTTTCTCCGCCGTTACCGCTCCTATCCACCTCTTCAGGCAAACCAGCTTCATCATTGCTATCAGGGAAGCGGCCTCTCACCGCGTAAAACTCACTCATGGTCGTTTTATAGGCGGATGCCAGATTAAAAGCCTCGGACACCTGGGCGCGAGCAGTGTAGCTCTGGTATTGCGGAATGGCGATGGAGGCCAAAACACCGATGATAGCCACGACAATCATCAGCTCGATCAGCGTAAAGCCTTGCTGGGTTCCCTTCATTTTTATCCCTCTGAGAATACCAAGCCGTTACTATCTAACTAAATGGGGGCCTAAGGCCCCCATCAATTAGCTAATTTTTAAGTTAGTCTTCGCGGCAGCCAGCAGGCAACCAATTCACTTGAGCATCGCTGCCATCGGCCCAAGAACATGTCCATCCGTTACCTGGGTTTTGGTCATCACCCTCACCGATAGCGGTGATTAGCATTGTCGACCCGTTAAGAGCGCTATTATTATTAAAAGAAACTTGAATCGCAGAAGTGTCATCGGAGTAATCAACTCCCGATACATAGCGTCCAGATATTTCGTCATTGTCTGAACCGAATGTATCATCGCCCCCAAGGTCTCCACGATCTGGCATACTTCCTCTTAGCGAGTACTGCTCAGCAATGTCCGCGCGAAGCCCAGCGGTAACCGACAGCCCTTCGCTGGCCTGGGCGCGGGCGGTGTAGTTCTGATACTGCGGTACGGCAATGGATGCCAATACGCCGATAATTGCCACCACGATCATTAGCTCGATCAGGGTGAAACCGCCCTGCTTCTGTGGGTTAGCAGTAGATATGGCACAGCGGATCAATGTGGGACTATAGATAACAAACAGGGATAACCTGGGATCAAGCGGCGAAATTTAGAGCCACAGATTCAGAAGGTTACGAACACGAAGCCAGTATATAGCGCCAGCAGATTAGACACCAACAGTGCCAAAGGCGCGCAAATTGATAAAAAGGCCGTTCCTACATGGAGCGGCCTTTTTTGTTGGATGTTTGGCACAGCCTCAAAGCCACCCCGCCGACCACACGGCCCGCCCGATGATATCCAGTTCGTGCAAGCGGTCACGCGGCACGACCACTTCGCGGTATTCCTTGTTGGTGCTGATGATGCTCACACCGTCGAAGTTGCGCTGCAGGCGCTTGGCGTAGAGGTGTCCATCCAGGCGGAGGATATAGATACCCTCGCCCTCAATCGTGGTGCGCGTGTGGTCGATCAGCACGGTGTCGCCGCTGTGCAGTATCGGCTCCATGCTGTCGCCGTCTATGCGGATCGCTGACAGGTGCTCTGGCGTTAGCCCCTGCTTACGCAGTGAGTAGCGCGTGAAGCTGATGTGCGTTAGCACCCGACAGTTCTCGTTCCAGGCTCCATCGCCCGCGCTGCACTGAGCATCATAGAGCGGAACAAAAGCATAGTCCTCCATGCCAAGCGCCTGGACCGCCTCTTCATGCTCACTTCCAAAAGCGAGCCATTGCATGTCTTTCCCTAGCGCGTTTGCAATTAGCTCTAATCGATCAAGTGTTGGAAAGGTATCCCCGCTCATATAACTGCGTATTGCACCTTCAGACAATCCGCATCGGCGCGAAAATACGCGCGCACTCTCACCACCTAAAGCATCTTTAAGGCGGGAGGGGAAGCGTCCGATTCCATCACTAGGAATCGGATGCTCCCCACCATTCAGTTGATTATCATCCCTTTCTTCGTAACCCACTGTTTTAAAACCTCTTGCACAAAAATAAGAGCACATTGCGCAATAAAAAGAATCGGATGCTCATTTATCCGCTTGATATACGCATTTATCCGCGCTATGTTTATGGGGAAATACAGGTTAGACACCCCAAAAAAACGCCACCGAGGTGACGCCATGAAACAAGATATTCCTATCAATCCAGCCCAGCGCTGGGAGTGGCTGAAGTACCAACTCCGCAGCCAGGGTTCTAGCTTTCGCAAGCTTAGCGATGAGCTGGGCGTCACCGGCAACGCCGTACAAATGGCGAAGTACACCCCTTACCCACGCATGGAACGCGCTATCGCCAAAAAGCTTGGGTTGACCCCACAAGTTATTTGGCCAGAGCGCTGGAACCCAAACGGTACGCCATGCCGTGAACGCCCCAATCGTGCTGAGTTATGTCAGAAGTCAACACGCGACAACACCAATACTAGCGCTTCTAACGCGTCTACGCATCGTCAAATGGCACAGGGAGCATAGCCATGAGGCGCGTCAAAGATACCCAAACGCTAGACATCTTCGAAGTGCCTGCCCCCGTGGTGCCCTTGCCGGGCAGTGGCAACTACGCCAGCCAGGTCAGCGAGTTGGTGGGGATAGTGCTGAAAGACTGCCCCGTCGACCGTTACGAAGTCGCTGCGCAGATGAGCCGCCTTTCCGGCGATGACGTCTCAAAGCACATGCTTGATGCCTGGAGTTCGCCTGCCCGCAGCGATCACAACATCCCTTTCTATCGCATTCCGCTTCTTGAGGAAGTCTGCCAGAGCCACGTGTTCACCGACTGGATCGTCCACCTCCGTGGCGGGCGTGTCGCATACGGCCGTGAGGCGCTGGCCGCCGAGTACGGCAAACGCCAACAGATGCTCGAAAAGCTCAAAACGGACATGAAAGAGCTGAAGCGTTTGATGGGGGATGATCAATGAACTGGTACACCGCCAAAGAACTGGCCGGGCTGCCAGGACTGCCCGGCACTGAACGCAACGTTCGTGAATATGCCAAGCGTCATGGCTGGGAAGGTCAACAGCGACTGGGCAGCAAGGCTGTCGAATACGCCTTTGCCGTGCTGCCCACTGAAACCCAGAACGCCCTGTTACTGGCCCAGGCAGAACAGGCCGATCCCACGCCTGCCAGTACCGTTGCCGCTCAACCGGAAGATCCGCGCCCAGGCCAGCAGCAGCTAACCGATGCCCAGCGCCAGGTGATGAGCGCCCGCGTTGCCTTCGTGCGCGAGATAGAACGCATGAGCCGCATGGTCAGCCAGCAGCGCGCCATCGAAACGTTAGTTGCTCACGCTAAAGCGGACGACCTAACGCCGTACCTTAAACAGCGTGTGGTGATGGCCAACGATCGCAAGACCGCCACCCGCAACCTGAGCGAACGCACGCTAAAGCGCTGGATCGCCGACTTTAAAAAGCACGGTGAGCGTGGCCTGGCCCCAAAACGCCGCCAAGCCGATATGAGCATGCCGCCCTGGGCCGGTGATTTTCTCAAGCGCTACCAGAAGCCGCAGAAGCCCTCGGTCGAAGCGGCCTATCAGCTCCTGGTCGAACAAACAGAACCACCGCACCCCTCTATCCACCAGGTGCGCCGCTGGCTAGCCAAGCTTTCACCGGAAGCGCGTGAGCGTGGCCGCATGGGCGCCCATGAACTGAAAGCGCTTCAGCCCTTCAAGCGCCGCACCAGTAAAGAGCTATGGCCCAACGATGTATGGGTCGCGGATGGCCACACCTTCGACGCCGAGGTCATCAACCCGCTGACCGGCCAAGCGTTCCGCCCCGAAGTCACGCTGATCATCGACTGGGCCACGCGCCGCATCGTCGGCTTTGCCTTGAACCTTGCCGAATCAACCCTAGCCACGCTGGATGCCCTGCGCGATGCCGTAAGCCGTGCGGGCATGTTCAACCTGTTTTACGTCGACAACGGCAGCGGCTTCGACAACGCCAATGTCTATGAAGTCGTCGACCGCCTGGGCGGCACCATTACCCACTCGCTGCCTTACAACTCCCAGGCACGCGGCGTGATCGAGCGCGCCCACCAAAGCACCTTGGTGAAGCTTGCCAAAACCATGGACAGCTACATCGGCGCGGACATGGACAAAGAGGCGTCGACCAAAGCGCACAAGCTCAGCCGCCGCGACATCAAGAACGGGCTAAAGCCCAGGTTGATTCCGACCTTTCAGGAGTTCTTCGACCGGCTCAACGACGCCCTGGACGTCTATAACCACCGCCCCCACTCGGGCCTGACCAAAATTCGCGACCTGGACAGCGGCAGGCTACGCCACCAAAGCCCCATGGAAGCCTGGAAGAACGCCGAGGCTGAAGGCTTCGAAGCGCTCACCGCGCCTGCTGATGTGGTCGCCTCCCTCATGCGCCCGCAAGAGGTACGCAAAACCAACCGTGGCGAGGTTCGCATCAACGGCGGCCTGTACTTCCTGGATGCCCTACGCGACTTCCACGGCGAAGAGATCCGCGTCGCGTGGGACTACCGCGATACCGCAAGCGTCGGCGTCTACACCCTGGAAGGCGAACACCTGGGCGATGCCATTCTCGACGGCAACGCCACCCCCGCCATGCCAGCAACGATGATCCAGCGCGCCGCCGAGAAGCGCGAAAAAGGCCAGCTCAACCGCCTGGCGCAGAAAGCCAAAACCATCACTGGCAGCGACGTCGAGATCCGCGCGATTACCCCAGCCGCCAGCTATTCAGACGAAAAGCAGGCGGCCGCAGGCCGCGCCTACGCCAAGCAACTGGCGGATGAAGGCACTCGCTTTCAGATACCTGACAGCAAGATGGATCGGTACCGGCTTTGGAAAAAGCTGGATGGACAGTTGCAGCAAGGTGAGGAAGTGCCTGAAGCCGCCCGTGAATGGCATGAACGTTATCAGCACCACAGAGATTTGAAAGCCATCGCCAAAGTGATGGATGCAGAAGTGGATGCGGGTGGGCGGCAACCCACCCGCAACCGCCGGGCCGTCTGAACCACGGCCCATGACACCCCAACCTTGAATAAGGAAGCACTATGAGCGTCAACACCATTGTACCACTCACCAACGTCGGCTTACTCGCTGCAGCGGTCGAAAGCGCCGCCAACCGGCCGCCGGAACTGCCAGGCCTTGTGGTCATGTACGGCCCCAGCGGCTACGGCAAGAGCCTGGCAGCGGCCTACGCGGCAAACATGCACCGCGCCTACTACGTCGAGTGCCGCGAAAGCTGGACCAAGAAAGCGTTCGTGGTCGCCGTGCTACGCGAGATGGGCATCATCCCCATGAAAACGCTCTCGGAGATGGTCGACCAGATCGCCGAGCAGCTCAGCAGAAGTGGTCGCCCGCTGATCATCGATGACGTCCAGTACGTGATCGACAAGGCAGCGGCCAACGTCCTCACCGACATCTACAACGCCAGCCAAGGCACGTTGATCCTGATCGGCGAGGAGCGCGTGCCCGCTTCAATGGCACGGCTGGAGCGCCTGCATAACCGCGTACTGGAATGGGTGCCCGCCCAGGCAGCAAGCCTGGATGACGTTCGCGCCCTGGCTGACAAAAGCTACCCCGATATCGAGATCGAAGACGACCTGCTGGAAACCGTCAACGACCGCGTTAAAGGCTGCCTGCGTCGCGTCGCGGTCAACCTCTACCAGATCCACAGCGAGGCTACCGCCAACGGCTGGACGATGGTCGGCATGCGTGAATGGGGCGAGCGTGAGATCCACACCGGCCAGCCACCGGCGCGGAGGGGTTAAGGCATGGCAAAACGTAAACCCCAACTCAACGCCCAAGGCCCGCGCATCGACCGCCAGGCCATCTGGGAAACCCTGCGCGATATGCACGCCAAAGGGTTAGCCATCGCCACGGTCGACGTATCGCTACTGATGCCGGATGCGGTCAGCCAGGGCCGCGTGCGTGACTACCTAAACGGCCTCGAAAAAGGCGGCTACCTCGCCCGTCTCGATGTGCCGCGCAAAAGCGGCGAGCCGGTGCAGTTCAAGCTGGAAAAAGACGTCGGCGTGGAAGCCCCGCGCGTGCGCAAAGACGGCTCCACGCCCACCGGTGGCCTCGGTCGTGAACAGATGTGGCGCACGCTCAAGATCATCGGCGACTGCACCTCCCGAGAACTGGCGGACGCCGCCACGACGCCCAAGGTAGAGATCGCCGAAACAACGGCCAACGAATACCTGCGCTTCCTGGCCGCTGCCGAGTACGTCGCCATCGTTCGCCCTGGTTCTCCCGGCGTGCTGACCCGCTACCGGCTGGTCAGTACCCGCTGGACCGGCCCGCGCGCGCCGATGATCCAGCGCACCAAGCAACTCTATGACCCCAACACCGGCCAGGTGGTGTATGTCCGCGTGACCAAGACCGAAGGGGGTGAGCCATGAGTGACGTCATCCGCCGTACCCGCACCGTCGACATCTCCAACTGGGGTGACGACGTACCGCGCTGGATCGTGCTGCTCGCCGACGAGGTGCGCGCCACAAACCGCAAGGTAGCCGCCGAGCGTATTGGCGTCTCGCGCAGCGCGGTGTCATTGGCACTGGCCAACCGCTACCCCAGCCCCTCAACCGCAAGCATCGAAAAGAAGGTACTGGAAGCGCTAGACGGCCTCGACTGCCCGGCGCTCGCGATCAACATCAGCGCCGAGCAGTGCCGCGACTACCGCGCTCGCCCCGCGCCCACCCACAACCCCATGGCCATGCGCATGTGGCAACACTGCCAGCGCTGCCCCCACAACCCCGACAACCAGGACGGAGGCGACCAATGACCCTTAAAGCGACGTGCCCCGAGTGCGGCATGACGGCCGACATGGCCGCCTTCGTCACCCAGGGCGAACACAACCAGGCATTAGCGGCGGCTCTGGATATGCCCGCGCTGCTGAGTAGCCGCATCGTGCGCTACTTAGGCTTTTTCCGTCCTGCCAGCCGAGCGCTGGCCAGCGCCAAGAGCGCCCGCCTGCTGACGGAGCTGAAAGACGTGATCACCAGCGGCGTGATCGAGCGAAAAGGCATCAAGCGGGAGGCACCGCTAAAGGTGTGGGTGATGGCCCTAGACCAGATGCTGGAAAGCCCACCCAGTGGCCTACCGCTAAGCGGCCACGGCTACTTGTACGAAGTCGTCGCCCGCTGCGCCGACCGCCATGCCGGTGAGCAGGAAAAGCAGCGCGAGGAAGCGGCACGCAGCGGTGCCAAAACGCCTGCAAATCGCTTACCGGCGGCCGCGTTTCAGGAGCGCTCGACCGATGACGTACTGGCCGAACACCGCCGCATGGCCGAACGCCAATCCACGGTGGCCACCACCCCAAAGGGTCAGCGCCACAACGCCAAGGCGACTGAGCAAGCCAACGCCCCCAAGCGCCTATCGGAGCTGTTGAAAGGGGCTGCCAGCAAGGGAGACGACCAATGACCACTTACAGCGATGAGCACCTGGAAGAATACGCCGACCGCTTCGTGCAGCTGCGCCTGGCCCGCCACGGCGTCAACCTGGCGCAGTACCTGGCCAACCCCGTGCAGTTTGAACGCCTGGCGTTAGAGCCGGAACCGCTGCTACCGGCCCAGCAAGCTGCCGTTTTACGTATCTGGCAGCGCTGGGATACCGGCCTGGCCGAGCAGCCAGCCGCTGCACAGGAAAGCTCGGTACCGGACTGGGACTGGCGTGACCTGCTCGACCGCTGGCGTTGTGAAACCGAACAGGCCGAGCGAGCCGTGGCGCGCATGCAGCAGCGCAACGGCGCGTATGTCGAGCCGCTTCATCACCACCGGCACAACGCCCGTAACCGCAGTGCCAACTTTGCCAAGCGAGGTGCCTGAAATGAGCCATCTGATCCTATCCCATTTACAGGCAAACGACGGTGCCACGCTGGATGAGCTATGCACCTCCACCGGTCTGAACGCCGACGCAGTGCGCCATATCCTCACCGGCCTGGTGAATAGCCGCTTCGTGATCTGCCTCGTCGACCGCTACAACCGCACCCCGAAGTGTTACGCCGTCACAAGCCAAGGGCATTGCGAGTGGTGCGGCCTCTACGAGCACCGACGCGTCGCCGCTATGTGCCCGCGCTGCATCGACAAAAGCAGCGGCCTTGAGTCGCTTCCCAACACGCCCATGGCCGCGCTACCGGCAGGCCTAAACACACCCGAAAGGAGCCAAGCATGAACCCCCCAGCAACCGAAAATCAGCAAGTGCCCGACGGCTTCCGCATGGACGCCAAGAGCCGACTGGTGCCCGAAGAGCAGATCAAAGAGATCGACAAGCTACGCGATGAGCTGGTGCTCTCGATTATTGACCGCGCCTGTGAGCTGCGCGACCAGCTCCGCGACTTCAAAAGCGACGTGTTCAGCGAGATCGAAGCCTTCGTTCAAACCTCCGCCCAGGAGTACGACGTCCAGATCGGCGGCAAGAAAGGCAACATCCAGCTGGTCAGCTTCTGCGGCAAGTACAAGGTGCTGCGCGCTATCTCCGAAAACATCACCTTCGATGAGCGACTGCAGGCGGCCAAAGGGTTGATTGAAGAGTGCCTGCGGGACTGGACAACCGACGCCCGCCCCGAGGTGGCCACCATCGTGCAAGACGCCTTCCGCGTCGACCAGGCGGGCAACATCCGCACCGGCCAGGTGCTCGGCCTACGCCGCCTGAACATCCAGGACAAACGCTGGCTGCGCGCCATGGACGCCATCAGTGACGCCATTCAGGTCACCGGCTCCAAGAGCTACATCCGCATCTATGAGCGGGTCGGCAGCAGCGACCAGTACCGTCCCATCAGCCTAGATATCGCGGGGGTGTGAGATGAAAGATCTATTCAGCGCGTACTGCTTTGCTAGTGGAGAGATTCAGGTAAGCAAGCGTGTTCCAGGCGGCGCAGTCGTTCTTGCTACTGGCCCTGATGAGGAGGTGTGACATGGACGACGTCAAACAGCGCTGGAGTTCACGCAAGTTCTGGGCGGCGATGTTCTGGCAGCTCGTGATGGTCGGTCTGCTGATCGCCGGTCTGCTGCCGGTCGAGGTATTCGAGGCACTGACCTGGTTGCTGCTCGGCGGGTACTTCGTCGGCAACGTCGCTCAGAAATGGCTGCTTAAGGAGGCTTCATGACCGCTATCACCAACGCTTCATCCATCCGCGTTAGCCCCGCCATGGGCGGGTTTGTCGCCACTTTGCGCGGCCAGCGTGCCACCGGTGCCACCCATCTCGAGGCGGCACTGGCCGTCGCGCGGCGGGTGTACGGCCCGCGCGTCAACGTCCGCACCGATTACCTGCGCGACTCAGACCCCATGGCGGGCATCCAGTACCGCTATCACATCACCCACCAGCGAGGTGCCGCATGAGCGATTCGATGGAGCACTTCCCTCATCTTGAAGACCTGGTTCGCGATGCTGATCGTGCCGTCATCGAGGAGCAAACCATGCGCGTGGTGCTCAAGGCCGAGCAGCATCACCAGCATGTCCGCGACCAGCTACAGCAGGTTGTGACTCTGGGTGATCAGGGTAAACGCATATCCCTCGGAGATGATGGCCCAGTTCTGGAGCCAGGCACGCCCATGCACAAGGGGTTCGTGACCGGCATTAAGGTGGCGCTGCACATGGTGGGCGACTTCCCGCTGAAGGTTGTGCATTCCAGCGAGGACGATGACTGAAGCGAAACGCCCCCGCGTGGGGCGTCTGCCGGGCGTGGTGGCCCAGCACTGATGAGCAGCCATGAGGTGAACAATGGATAAATGGAAAACGATCAAAGAGCGCCTAAAGCACCTGGGTGGTTCCGTAAAACTGCTGGCCGATGGCTACGAGCTGACGCTGACCAAGGCGCATGACGGCAAGAGGATCTTCGTTGTGGTGTACGTGAACGGCGTTGTGCAAGGCAAGTGGACGGAAACCAAGGATGAAAAGCCCGTGTATCCCGAAGGACGGTTCTGGCGACCAGTGAAGCGGGCGGCATATCGCAAAAAAGTGTATGCGCATGCGAAGCGGGCGTTTGGCAAGAAAGAGGCCGATCGCATGGTCACACCTCGGGTCGTCGGCGTAGCACCCACCTTTGGCACCGAAGGCGCGGCGGTGGCTCACCTCAAGAAGCACTTCCCTGATCTTGAGATCAAGTCGGATGAGCAAGCGTCATGAGCAAGTGGACTCAGATCACCGAGCTTGGCCAAGAGCGCCTGTGCAGCAAGTGCAACGACTGGTGGCCCGATGATCCCGAGTTCTTTTATCAAAGCAACGGTAAGAGCCGACAGCCGTGCAAGGCCTGCTACGAACAGCTGCCATCGGTTATTCGAAAGCGAGCTAAGCAACGAAAGCCAGATAGCGCCAAGAGGTGGATTTATGAACACTGAACGCATTCCTTTCAAGCCGCTAGGCGAGGAATGGCAGGAATCCTTCGACATGCTGTGCGGCATGTGCCGTCACCTTGGCCAGTGCGAAATCATCGAAGGCATGATCGAGATGAAAGACGGCACGCCGTGGCCCCAGGGCGGCTGGGTGACTGACCCCGGTGCGGGCATTACCTGCCTGAGCTACAAGCCCAAGCCGGTGCGCATCTTGGAAGGCCAGGAACTGGAAGACGCCCTGAACAGCGCTGTGCCCATGTGCGGCGGCTGTGCCGCGCGCAAGGGTAGCGATGCCTCCAAGAGCCTGCACACCCAGCGCGACTTCAACGCCGCTGTGAAGCGCCAGGGCGTGTTTGCCTGCCACGAAGGTGCGAACCACGGTAAGCCTTGCGGTGGCTGGTGCAACGCGGTACGCCGCCAAAGGGGAGCTACCTTATGATCAGCAAAGGCAAGCTGGCTCAAATCCACATCGCTAAAGCCCAATTGGGCCTAAGCGACGAAGACTACCGCGCAATCCTCGCCCGCAAAGCGGGCGTAAGGAGTGCCAAAGAACTCACGAATAAGACCGTTGGCGGTGTGATGCACGAGTTCCGGCGGCTGGGCTTTGAGCCGAAGCCCGCAAAGAAAGCGGGCCGGAAGGCACCGCGCCCGCCGCGCTCACGCCAACGGGAAATGAACAAGGTCGAGGCGCTACTTACAGACGCGGGCCGCGCCTGGGCCTACGCCGATGGCATGGCCAGGCACATGTTCAAGGTGGACCGCGTGGACTTTCTCGACGATAACCAACTGCACAAGCTGCTCCAGGCGTTGATCATCGACGCCAAGCGGCAAGGACGGTACCCCGATGACCTCGCATAAAGCCGACAACCTAGACCTGGGCTTTGGCATCCCTAATGATGCCCTGGACTACCTCGACCCGGAGATCCTCAAGAAGTGGCCGCAGGGTTTAAGCGATATGCTCACGGTGGTCGAGAACGCCCACATCCGCGCCGGTGATGACCAAAAGGTCGCCCGCCGCCGTGCCTTCGCTGCCGTCAGAGCGATCAGCTCTTTTGCCGGTGGGCGAAGCCTCTACGTGCCCCAGGGCCGCCAGCTCGACCGCGCCCTGCGCGACCGCGAAATATGGGAGCGCCACACCGGCGACAACATCCAGCAATTGGTGGCTGACTACGGGATCTCCGAGGCGCAGGTTTACAGCATCCTAGCCGAGCAGCGTAAGCTTGCCCGCGCCCGCCTGCAGTCGGATCTGTTCGCTGAACATGATAAAGGCTAAGCTCTAAATACGATTATAAAAAAGGAGACTGCCTATGGGCTGGTTGAAAAAGATACATGAATGGCTTTTAAAAAAACCAAAGGACACCCAGCCTAGAAAGGCAATGAATGTAAACGTGGCTGTGAAACCTCCAACGGCCCAAGATGAAACCATAAGCTTTCTGCACAAAGAGGCCACCGCCGCCATTAATGAAAAAGATTTTGAAGGGGCTGTAGAGCACCTTCAAAAAGCCTATGCAATGATGGTGGAAACTCGAACCGATTACTCAATTGAGCGATATCTGCGCCTGCCCAACTACCTACAACAAGCAGGCCGAATGGAGGAAGCCGAAGCCACCTTTCAAGAGATGTTATCCACGTGGCAACAAGGCAATGAGAAAGCGAGTATTCATAACCAAATGCGCATTGCTTACGGTCGTGAAAAGCGTTTTGATATTGCTTCCGTGCACGGCATGCATAGCATCCTCTGGCGCTGTATCTCCTACACTGAGCACAGAACACCATTGCCGAAGGAAGAGTGGGCGACCTTAGAGCATTGGCAGCCAGAAGTAGAGAAGTTGCTGAAGCGCACGAAGCAAACAGAATTACTGGATCAGGTGCTAGATAAGGTGCAAGTTTTTCTGGCCAATCCTGACCGCGACCAACTGAAAAAGACGGCTGATGAAATCGAAACGATCATCCAAGCGCGCTGAATATAAAAAGAACCCACAACCCGCCACGGCGGGTTGTTTGCATTCTGGCCCATCAAAACTCTTAAAGCGCTTGATTCCCGCCGCCTATCCTACCCCCTCTAGCCTGAACCTCACTGCAACGTGCTTTCGCCACCCATGCAATGAGGCTCACTCCCATGCCCCGCAACGATCTTTCCAACCATTTTCAGCGCCGCGAGTTCGCGTGTAAATGCGGCTGCGGCTTCGATACCGTAGACCTTGAAACCCTGGTGCTGCTGGAAGACATCCGCACCCACTTTGACGTACCCGTCACCATTAACAGCGGCTGCCGCTGCGCTGACTACAACCGCCAGGTAGGCGGTGCCACCGCAAGCCAGCACCTGCTAGGCCGCGCAGCGGACATCCGCGTTCAGGGCGTTGACCCCGCAGAGGTCGCCGAATACATCGAAACCCAACACCCTGACGCCAGCGTTGGCCGCTACAACACCTTCACCCACGTGGATACACGCACAAGCGGCCCTGCCCGCTGGGGCGGGTGAGCAATGAGCCTGAAAGGTCTACTCGGCAATATCGACACCGAAGCGCTAAGTGGCGCGGTCTCAAAGGGTGCGCCGTTGCTTGGTTCGTTGATCGGCACCCCGGCCACTGGAGCTGCCATCGGCATGATTGCTAAAGCGCTAGGCACCGATGCCAATCCCGAATCGATTACCCAGATGCTCGAACGCGATCCCGAGGCTAACGCCAAGCTTCAAAAGCTTGAAAACGAACACCAGCAAACACTCACCCGCATGGTGCTGGAAGCGGAAGCCGTGCGCCTAGGCGAAGTGAACAAGACCATGCGCGCCGAAGCCGCCAGCAACGATGCCTATGTACGCCGCTGGCGGCCTACGTATGGGTACCTGACCGCTGCCGCCTGGTTTATCCAGATGACCGGTTTCACCGTCATTCTGGGCGTGGTGGCGTTCCGCACCCCTGGCGAGTTGGCCGCGGTAGTGGGGGCGCTGGGTGCCGTGCTGTCAGCGCTGCTCGGGTTATGGAGCATCGCCCTGGCCGTACTCGGCATTAACGTGCATAAGCGCAGCCAGGATAAACAAGTGGCAGCAGGCCAAGCGCCCAAGGCGGGCTTTATGGATGCCATCGTCAAGCGCGTTGGCGGGTAACCAACCAAAGGGAACGTCATGGAGTTAATCAACTGGGCGGCCGCCAAGCTGTTCTTCGACATTGCCCAGGCAGTCTTAATGGGCGGTGTCGCGGTATATGTGTGGTGGACCAATCGAACACGCGCCACTGGCACTGCCATTACGCAGGTCAACAAGCGGATTGATGAAGTGGACAAACACGTCTCAAGCCTGGAGCAAACGCTGGAAAACCGACCCGGCTACACCGAGATCGAAGCACTGCGCAGCGAACTGGCCGAGATGAACCGAGGCATGGCCCAGATTAGCGCCCAGATGCAGAGCACCACGGCACTGCTCAACCGCCTGCATGAGTACCTGCTGACGGAAAAAGGGAAACGATAAATGAGCTATCACGACTTTGAAACCGAGGGCCGTCGCCTGACGATCCTGCGCATCCTGGCCCGCCGCAACCAGTTCACGACTAACGAGTATTCGCTCAACGATGAGCTGAAAGGCGCGTATGCCCATATCGTCAGCCGCGACAAGCTGCATGGCGACCTGGCGTGGCTGGAAGAACAAGACCTGGTGATTGTTCAACAGCCCCGCGCCGGTTGGCTGATCACACTGACCGGTCGCGGTGCCGACTGCGCTGAAGGCTTGGCCAACGTACCCGGCGTAGCCAAACCACGCCCAGGAGCGTAACCCATGCCGCCTCGCAACAAGGTGTTTGAACTGCCCCAGGACGTGCGCGAGCAGCTTAATGAGCGGCTAGTAAGCAGCGGATTCCAGGGCTATGAAGCGTTAGCCGGATGGCTCAGCGAGCGCGGTTATAACGTTTCCAAAAGTTCGGTGCATCGCTATGGCCAGGATCTTCAAGAGGAGTTTGAAGAGGCCATGGGCGACGTGCGTAAAACCACCGAGCTGGCCCGTGCGATGTCTAGCGAGGGCGAGGATGAAAGCGGACACCTGATCGACGCGACCGCAAGGATCTTGCAAGACCAACTGCTGCGAATCTCTATTGCCATGCGCAAAGCCGAGGAAGACCCGGCCAAAGCCGCCAAGCAACTGGGCAGCGTGACCAAGGCGCTGGCCGATATTGGCCGCGTCTCGCTCAGCCAGAAAAAATGGGCTAAAGAGCTGCGCGTGGAAGTCGCCAAAGAGGCGGCGGAAAAGGCCGAGACCAGCATGGCCACCCAAGGCATGAGCCGAGACGCCATCGACGCTATCAAGCGCGACATTCTGGGGATTGCCTAATGGATGAACTTACCATCGCAGAAGCCATCATGAAGGCTGGTGATAGCCTAGGCTGGGCGATTGTTGTGGCCGCTCTAGTTCGGGGGTTATTAAACAAATGACCGCCACACCTTCTACAGTGCCTGCATCCGCGCTCCCTGAATCCGTTCTGCTGCCCTATCAGCAAGCCTGGATCGAAGACGACTCCGAGCTAAAGCTCGGTGAGAAGAGTCGCCGTACCGGCTTGACCTGGGCTGAAGCGGCGGACGCCGTGCTAACAGCCAGTAGGTCCAAGGTCGCCGGTGGCACCAATCACTTCTATGTGGGCTCCAACAAGGACATGGCCATCGAGTTTATCGATGCCTGTGCCATGTGGGCCAAGGCTTTCAACCGCGCCGCCTCGCACATCCAGGAAGAACTTTACGAAGATGAGGATAAAAACATCCTCACCTTCACTATCCACTTTTCCAGCGGCTTCAAGATCCAGGCGCTCAGCTCACGCCCCAGCAACATGCGGGGCCGCCAGGGCAACGTCACCATTGACGAAGCCGCCCACCACGATCAGTTGGCCGAGGTCCTCAAGGCCGCGCTCGCCCTCACCATGTGGGGCTCAAAGGTGCGTCTCATCAGTACGCACAACGGCGTCGAGAACCTGTTCAATGAGTTGATTCAGGACAGCCGCGCCGGTAAAAAGCGCTATAGCATTCACCGCATCACCCTGGATGACGCTTGCGAGCAAGGGCTGTATCAGCGTATTTGCCAAGTGCGTGGCAAGCCCTGGAGCCTGGAAGCCGAAGAGCAGTGGAAAGCCAACCTGCTGGCCGATACGGCCACACGGGAAGATGCACTGGAGGAATATTACTGTGTGCCCAAAGCGGGCGGTGGTGCCTACCTTTCCCGCGCCATGATCGAAGCGCGCATGGTCGATGCCCCCGTGGTTCGCTTTGAAGGCAGTGCCGAGTTCAACGCGGTACCGGAGCACTACCGCGCCCTAGAGATCAACGCCTGGTGCATTGAACACCTGCTACCAGTACTGGAAAAACTCGACTCTAAGTTGGCTCATTGCTTTGGTGAAGACTTTGGGCGCAGCGGTGACTTAACCGTCATCGCGCCGATGGCCATCACTCAACAGCTAGTACGCCAGGTGCCGTTCCTGGTTGAACTGCGCAACGTACCGTACAAGCAGCAAGAGCAAGTGCTGTTCTTTATTGCCGATCGCCTACCACGGCTACAAGGCGGCGCGCTGGATGGGCGTGGCAACGGTAACTACCTGGCCGAGCAGGCGGCCGAGCGCTACGGCAGCATTGTCGACGTCGTCATGCTCTCCCAGAGCTGGTACCTCAACAACATGCCGCCCTTCAAGGCTGCGTTTGAAGATGAGCTGATCAGCATTCCCCGCGACAGCAACGTGGTCGATGACCTTCGTGCCCTTCAGGTCATCAAGGGCGTGCCCAAGCTACCCGATGCCAAAACCGGCGATAGCAAAGACCGCCACGGCGATGCGGCTATTGCGTTAGCGCTGGCCTACTACGCCAGCATGATGGACGTAGCGCCCATCGACTTCACCCCCGCGCCCCTGCCTGGCGTTTCCCGCCAGGATGACGACAGCGACGACATTGAACACACCGGATTCGGCATAGGAGGCGGCGCATGGTAAGCCCAAAAGCACTGATCAAAAAACTGTTTGGCAATGAAAGCAGTCAGGCACTCGACGAAGAGCAAACCAACGATTCCCGCGTTGGCCAGCTCAAGCGGGAGTTTGCCGAGCACCCCACCAAGGGGCTGAACCCGCACAAGCTCTACCAGATTCTGGAAAGCGCCGAGCAAGGCGACCTGAAGGCTCAAAGCGAGCTGTTCGACGACATGGAGGAGAAAGACCCACAGATCGGGGCCGACCTAGGCAAGCGCCGCCAGTTAAGCGCAGAGCGTGAATGGCAGATCGTCCCGCCGGACGGCGCGGATGCACGCGAGAAGAAAGCCGCCGAGCAAGCGGCCGAGGTGTTCAGTGGCATTGAGGTGGAAGACTTGATCCTGGACTTGGGCACTGGCATTGGCCACGGCTGGGCCAACCTGGAGCTGGCATGGGGCCGCGATGGCGCGATGCGCTTTATCGAGCAGCCGACGCTGCGGCCGCACTCCTGGTTCCGCCTGCATCCGGAGGATCAGAACTGCATCACGCTGCGCGACATGAGCGCCACGGGTGCAGAGCTATGGCCGCTAGGCTGGATTCAGCACCGCCACCGCGCCAAGGCCGGGTACGTGGCCCGCATGGGCCTACACCGCATGCTTGCTTGGCCATACCTGTTCCAGAACTACGCCCTGGGCGACCTGGCCCAACTGCTGGAAATCTACGGCATGCCCGCGCGCATCGGTAAGTACCCCAAGAACGCGACTGAAAAAGAGAAAGCCACACTGCTGCGCGCCGTCGTTAGCTTGGGCCAGAACGCGGCGGGCATCATCCCAGACGGTATGTCGCTGGATTTCCTGGAAGCCGCTAGCGGCCGCGCCGATGTGTACAAAGCCATGATGGACTGGTGTGAGCGCGCCAAAGCCAAGGCAATCCTGGGCGGCACGCTCACCAGCGGCACCGGCGAAGGCACTAACACCAACGCCCTGGGCAATGTGCATGAGCGTGGGCAAATGAGCCTGATCCGTTCCGATGCACGCCAGTACGCGGGCAGCATCGGCAAGCACATCCTGTGGCCGATGGCCGCGCTGAACTTCGGCATTGAGAAGCCCAGCCGCGCGCCGCGTTTCTACCTGGACACCGGCGAAACCGAAGACCTGGAACGCCTCTCCAAGAGCCTTCCGACCATCGTCGACATGGGCGCGAAGATCCCCATGTGGTGGTTCCACGAGAAAAGCGGCATCCCGAAAGCCGCCGAAGGCGAAGAGGTACTGATGCCAAAGGCAGCGCCAAAACCCGTTGGCGCGCTACGTTTGGCACAGCCTCAAGGCCAGAGAATTGCGGCCCTGCGCTTGGGCGACAGCGAAGAACCCGACGCTCCCGACTTGCAGCTGGAGCGACTACAGCGTGAAGGCGATACCGCCATTGAGCCATGGGTTGAGCAAATCCAGGCGCTGGTGGAGGAAGTCGAAAGCCTCGAAGAGCTGCGCGATCGGCTGGTCGAGCTGGCTCCCGAGCTGGGCGTGGAAGACTTCGCCGAGGTGATGACCGAAGCCCTGGCCGCTGCCCACCTCGCCGGGCGCTATGACATTGTCGAGGGGGTCTAATGCCCGCTGCTGAGTTTGGCTCCCTGCCGTTTGCCGAACAGATCGAGGCCATGCGCGAAAAGGTGGCCATCCCTACCAACACCTGGTCGGATGTGTACGGCGCAGAAAACGACCAGGCGTTTATGGTCGCCGGTGCCAGCCGCCAGGCCATCGTTGAGGACTTCCAGCGCTCGGTGCAGTTGATGATTGAGGAAGGCAAGACACTGGCCGACTTCCGCAAAGACTTCGACCAGATCGTCGAGCGCCACGGCTGGGCCTACAAGGGCAACCGAGGCTGGCGTTCGCGCGTCATCTACGACACCAACCTGCGCCAGAGCTACGCCGCCGGGCGTGAGCGCCAGATGGAAGACCCGGAGCTGCGCCGCCTTCGGCCCTTTGGGCTTTACCGGCATGGAGGCAGCGAGAACCCGCGTTCAGCGCACCTGGCCAACGATGGCCGCGTGGTACCGCTGGATGATCCCTGGTGGGATTTCTGGACACCACAGAACGGCTACGGCTGTAGCTGCAAGAAGTACATGGTGAGCCGTCGGCAGGCGGAGCGCGAGGGCTACACCGTGTCGGAGCGAGGCCCCGACATCGAGTACGTCGAGCGCACCATTGGCGAGAATGGCCCTAACCCGCGCACCGTGCGCGTTGCGAAGGGCATCGACCCCGGCTTTGACCACCGCCCCGGTAGCGGCCGCGCCAGGGGTATTACCCCACGCCCCAATCAATCCGGCGCACGTTCCGGCACAACAATGCCTAACCGCCAGGCGCAAGACGCCATGCCCGACTACGCCGAAGAGGCGGAGGAACTGCTGGAAGCCGACCAACCCGAAGAGCGCTACGTGGATGCGTTCCTGGAACGCTTCGGCACCCAGCGCGGTGGCGACGTGCGGCGCTTTACCGATGCCGCTGGGGAGTCGCTGCCCATCAGCGAGGATCTGTTCCGTGATGGACGTGGCGGCTGGTTACTGCCGGGGGATGGCCAGAACCTCGGCGCGTTAGCCCGCACACTACGCGAGCCGGACGAAATCTGGACGGCCCTGGAAACCATCGAAGGCGAACGCCCGCGCCTGCGGCGTCGCTACCTCTCCCGCTTTGTACTGGAAGGCGGCGAGGAAGGTTTGTTCATGGTCGACTGGGGCCGCGACGGCTGGTCCGGCCAGCGCCTGGAAAACGCCGCCGAGCTGGAAGCCTGGCGGCGCGGGGTTCGCCTGTACCGCCGTGATGAGGAGACAGACTAATGGCAGGTATCAAGCTCGACTTCCGCATTGACGATGACAAGGTCATGCGCGCCCTGGGCGAGCTCAACAAACGCGGCCGTGACGCCCAGCCCGCCATGGCAGCAATTGGCGAAGACCTGGACCGCGCTACCCGAGAACGCTTTGATCAGCAGGTCTCGCCCAGCGGCGACCCATGGGAGCCGCTGTCCGAGGAGTACCGCAAGCGCAAGCCCCGGCGTCAGGATGAGATACTGGTACTCAACACCTACCTGCGCGATACCAACCGCTACGACGCCGGGCCGGACTACCTCGAATACGGCACAGACCGTATCTACGGTGCCAGCATGCACTTTGGCGATGAGGAACGCGGCATACCTGAGCGTAACTGGCTGGGCTTCTCAAGCGACGATGAAACCAACGCGATAGAGACCCTTCTGGACTACCTGGGCGAGCCGCTAGGCGAATAATCAACGCGGCCCTGTGAGCGCCGCTAAGACGTTACCCGCTACGTTGGCCCGACTTTTCCCCGCAAGGCGCGTTAGACCCGCGTTAGATTTTGATTTAGCTTGATATAGACGAAGTAGCTGCCGTTATGTAAGTGTGGTTCAAATCAAAAATCCAGGGAACGTTTCATGGCACGTCGACCAGCCTATAAGAAAATTCATTATGTAAGAGCAGTGTATAGCCCCAATTCTCAGCCTGGCACTTCGTTCGATTGCTTGGTGCGTGAAGCTCTTACGCGCTTACAATCAGTAGCTGACACGGCAGTCACCATGGCTACTCTCGGAATAGTAGGCGTTAGGGCGCGTCATAGTGAGTGGAACAATCCTCGGGCTCCACTAAAATTAGCGTTAGGTGCAGGCACTCCAGATGAATCTATGGGTACTTTTGGCACTTCAGAGCCAGCACGAGAAGATGCAGATGCCCCTCATCACCCGCCAGAAGAACGAG
>NZ_FOGS01000004.1 GCF_900111305.1 Vreelandella subterranea | reverse complement strand
TGCATCTCGCGGCTGGAGGTGATGCCTTTTGAGTAAGCAAACAGGATGATCTTCAACAAGATGGCCGGATCATAGGCCAGCCGACCGGTCGCGTCGTTTCGATACTTGGGATGGAAAACGGATAAATCGAGCTTGTGCTCGATCAGGTAGTGTACGGCGTGTTCGAAGGTGCCTGGCTGGAGCTGATCTTGGTAATTGATCACCACCATGGCGTTCTGATCGTAGTTATAAGCCTTGAAGCGCGGCATGCTGACCACTCCTCGTCTGTTTCCTCGATCCTATCAAAACTTAGGGGCCAGCGGGGTTTTTCTACAGCCTCAACGCCCGCAATAAACGGCGCGAGGAACGAGCGTCCGGCGACCGTAGGGAGCGAATTTAATTGCTTTGTTAGTTCATTCACGACGAGCCAATAAAAGCCCAACCCCAGCACTACCAAGTAGTCCGGCACAAATTCGATTAAACAGACGGCGCATAGAAGGGCGGGAGAACCAATGGCGCAATGCTTTACCAAAGAATGCGTACCCAGCTATTGCTACCCACTCAAGCATTAAAAATAGCACACCTAGAATCAAAAACTGGTATCCAACCGACCCTGCTGGATCAACAAACTGAGGCAGGAAAGCCGTAAAAATCAAGATGGCTTTGGGATTCCCAGCCGCCAGCAAGAATTCCTGTCTCGCCAGTTGAAAAAGGTTTTTTCCTCCCAGCGTCTCGTTACTGCCCTCAGTTGGATCTGCGACCCATAACTGGTAGGCCAACCAAAGTAGATAGACTCCTCCAGCAACCTTTATGGCGAGAAATAATTTTTCCGACGTATACAACACTGTTGCCAGACCTGTAGCAGCCAGCGTGATCATACCTACAAATGCGACCAACCGACCAATGCCAGCATAGCAAGCAGTCCTGACGCTATAACGCTTTGCATTCGCCATCGAAAGAAGGTTATTGGGCCCAGGTGCCATGTTCAATGCAAAGCATGCTGGTATGAATAGCAAAATAGTCATTAGCGACATAGTTGGCTCTCCTTATTGAACTAACAGTGATTCTACACCCAGCTACAAAACCTCAATGAACGCGACGGCACATTCATTGGGATTTTGCAGCCAACCATTTTGACTCTACCCCATTGATTCCCTTGAGAGCAAAGCAAAATTTGGCTGCATAGCCAAAATTCGCATGCTTGCGCGATTTGCTGTTTTCAATAATACTGTATATAAAATCAGTTAAAAAGCCATATGGGTGCAATCAATGAAACTGATGGAGAGGGTGAAAGCTGCTCTCAGAGTCAAGCGTTATAGCCTTCGCACTGAGAAAACCTATTGCTACTGGATTCGCTTTTTCATTCGTTTTCACAGAATGCGGCATCCTGCCACCATGGCGTGCAATGAAGTGCGGCAATTTTTAGAATATCTCGCGATAGAGAGGCGTGTTGCTGCGGCAACACAAAACCAGGCACTCAACGCTATCGTATTTCTTTATCGCCACGTTCTAGATCAACCGCTGGGTGAGATTGGTAATTTTAGCCGGGCTAAGCGCCCTGAGCGCTTGCCTGTCGTGCTTTCCCACCAGGAGGTTATGGGTGTGTTTGAGCACCTATCCGGCTCCATGCTCCTGATTGCATCGCTGATGTACGGCTCTGGGTTAAGAGTCTCCGAAGCTTGCCGGTTACGCGTAAAAGATATCGATTTTGCGCGTCACGTCATTACTGTCCGTGCGGGCAAAGGCAATAAAGACCGCACCACGCTATTGCCGCCTTCTTGCGAGGAAGCATTAAGCACCCATATTAAGGTGGCAGAGCAACAGCTTGCGGCCCGCATTGAAACCAACGCCATTCCGGTATCACTGCCCTACGCGCTGGATCAAAAATATCCGAATGCGGGCATTTCCCTCGCATGGCAATGGCTTTTTCCTTCATCCAAGCCCTGTTTCGATGACGACAACCGGATAGTGCTACACCACATCCATACGTCTGCCGTACAAAAAGCCGTTAAATATGCCATGCGATCTTCTTCTCTGACGCGACCAGGGTCGTGCCATTCTTTACGGCATAGCTTCGCGACTCAGTTACTTAGCCAAGGCACCGATATTCGTACAGTTCAAGAATTATTGGGCCATAAAAGCATCGAAACCACTCAAATATACACCCATGTGCTGGGTAACGGCTTTGCGGGTGTTAGAAGCCCATTAGGTTAGTGACGTAGGTAGCAAAGCTATCAAACGATCACAACAGCCCCCTTGCATCTCCCCCACCCGCCTCCTACACTCCACCAACGAACAGCTTGACGGGGTGCCGGTGAAATCCGGCTGAGATGGCGCAGGGTGAGCATTTTTTGCTGCCAAGCGCTGGTCCCGCTGAACCTGATCCGGCTAATGCGCTGCTGCTCACATAACGAGCGGCGCGGGTACCGGCGTAGGGATCAAGCGATGGCCATGGCTAGCTCTCATGATCGCACGCCACCTTTCCGGGCCATTTCCTCGATCTCTCGCCTGCCCTCCGGATCATTACTACCGGAGGCATCATGGGCTACCGCTTTACCGATCTCACCACCGCCTGCCACAACGATTGGCGCGCCTATATTGAGCACGATTTTGTGCGCCAGTTGGGCAGTGCCACGCTTCCTGAAGCGTCATTTCGCCACTACCTGAAGCAGGACTACCTGTTTTTAATTCACTTCGCCCGCGCCTACGCGCTGGCCGCTTATAAAAGCCCCACCCTTGCCGATCTTCGCCAGGCCCATGAAGGCTTAAAAGCCATTGTGGATGTGGAGTTGGGCCTGCACGTGGGCTTTTGCCAAGAGTGGGGGATTTCCGAACAGGAGTTGGAGGCGCTTCCCGAAGCCAGGGCGACGCTCGCCTACACCCGCTATGTATTGGATACCGGCAGCCGCGGCGACCTGCTGGATCTGCATGTGGCGCTGGCCCCCTGCCTGGTGGGCTACGGCGAGATCGCCAACTGGCTAAACGCCCAGCCTTCTACGCTGCGTGGCGAGCAAAACCCCTTTGACGCCTGGATCGCCATGTACGAAGGCGACGAGTTTCAGGCCGCCATGCACGCAGAGCTTGAATGGCTCAATAACCGCCTGGCCGACGTTACCCCTGCCCGCTTTGCTGAACTCAGCAAAATTTTCCGCGATGCCACCCGCCTGGAAATCGACTTCTGGCAGATGGGGTTAGCGCTAATAGACCAAGACCTGACAGCTTAATGCAGCACCACAACAACCTATGGAGACCGTAATGACTAAGTCCGTCAACAATAGAACCAGTCACTTTTTAGCCGAAACCGCCCAGGTCGATGCCGCCGCCATTCAGCCGCTGCCCGGCTCGCGTAAAGTGTATGTCGAAGGCTCGCGGCCGGATATCCGCGTGCCGTTCCGGGAAATTTCGCTATCGCCGACCAAAACCACCGGCATTGATGAAGAGAACCCGCCGCTGCTGGTGTACGACACCTCCGGCCCCTATACCGACCCCGACGCTAACAATGACCTGCGCCGCGGCCTGCCGGAACTTCGCCGGGCCTGGATTGAAGAGCGCGACGACACCGAATTTCTATCAGGCCCTACGTCGGAATACGGCAACCGCCGCGCCAACGACCCGACCCTTGCCCAGCTGCGCTTTGATTTAACCCGCACCCCGCGCCGGGCCAAGTCGGGTAAAAACGTCACTCAGCTCTACTACGCGCGCCAGGGGATTATCACGCCGGAAATGGAGTTTATTGCCATCCGCGAAAACCAGCGCCGCCAGGCGTTAGGGTCTGAAGAAGTGGAGCGCATTCTGGGCCACCAGCATAAAGGCCAGAGCTTTGGCGCCAGCCTGCCGGAAGAGATCACGCCGGAGTTCGTGCGCGACGAAGTCGCCCGCGGTCGGGCGATTATTCCCAATAATATCAACCACCCGGAAAGCGAGCCGATGATTATTGGCCGTAACTTCCTGGTCAAGATCAACGGCAATCTGGGTAACTCCGCGGTGACGTCTTCCATTGAAGAAGAGGTGGACAAGATGACCTGGGGCATCCGCTGGGGTGCCGATACCATCATGGATCTTTCTACCGGGCAGAACATCCACGAAACCCGCGAGTGGATTCTGCGTAACTCGCCGGTGCCGATTGGTACGGTGCCTATCTATCAGGCGCTGGAAAAGGTCAAAGGCGTGGCCGAAGACCTCACCTGGGAAGTGTTCCGCGATACGCTGATCGAGCAGGCCGAACAGGGCGTGGACTACTTCACCATTCATGCGGGCGTACTGCTGCGCTATGTACCGCTCACCGCCAAGCGAGTGACCGGCATTGTTAGCCGCGGCGGCTCGATCATGGCCAAGTGGTGTTTGTACCACCACCAGGAGAGCTTCCTGTACACCCATTTTGAGGAGATCTGCGAGATATGCAAGCAGTACGATGTGGCGTTCTCCCTCGGCGATGGCCTGCGCCCCGGCTCGGTGGCGGATGCCAACGACGAAGCGCAGATGGCGGAGCTCAAGACCCTCGGCGAGCTGACCCATATCGCCTGGAAGCACGATGTGCAGGTGATGATCGAAGGCCCCGGCCACGTGCCCATGCATCTGGTGAAAGAAAACATGGACAAGCAGCTGGAGTACTGCGACGAGGCGCCCTTCTATACCCTCGGCCCGCTGGTCACCGATATCGCCCCCGGCTACGACCACATTACCTCGGGCATTGGGGCGGCAATGATTGGTTGGTTTGGCTGCGCCATGCTCTGCTACGTGACACCTAAGGAGCATTTGGGGCTGCCCAATAAAGACGACGTCAAGACCGGCATCATCACCTACAAGATTGCCGCCCACGCAGCGGACTTGGCCAAAGGCCACCCGGCGGCACAGCGGCGGGATAATGCCCTCTCCAAGGCGCGCTTCGAGTTCCGCTGGGAAGACCAGTTCAACCTGGGGCTGGACCCGGACACCGCCCGGGAGTACCACGACGAGACCCTGCCCAAGGACTCCGCCAAGGTGGCCCATTTCTGCTCCATGTGCGGGCCGAAGTTCTGCTCCATGAAGATCAGCCACGAAGTGCGCGAGTACGCTGCCGAACACGGCTTAGACGGCGATCAGGAAGCCATCATGAAAGGCATGGAAGAGCAGGCGGAGAAGTTTCGCCAGAAAGGCAGCGAGCTGTACCAGGAAGTGTGACATGTGGCTTTAACGATCAGTGCCCGCCAATAAGGCGGGCACTTAAGAAGCGTCATTTAACGCAAGCTTTGGCTCACATACGCCATACGTCCTGAGTGGGCAGTAGCAGTATGATCCCGAGACAGCATACGGCAGTCACCTGGAACACGCCTGTCATTTGCCAAAGCTCTGCACCTACACCAGCCAGGGTGGGCGATATCAGTTGACCAGCGGAAATCAGAAAGAACGTTAAACCAAACCCTGTAGAGGGGGCTTCAGGAAAACAACTGACACTCCAGATGCCATACAGGGCAGTGATCAGTATAAAGGTAGCGCCAAACACTACTGCTGACAGGGTGATCATCAGCAGCCCGTCACTCGCAATGGTAAGTATCGCCATTGAGGTGGCAATGGCTAACGTTGCCCACTTCAAGACCTTAACCAGCCCAAAACGGGTTACCAGTTCGCCTGCCAGCCCACCGGCTACACCGGCAATACCCACTACCATCCAGAATATCACTCGATCTGTCGCAGAAAGCCGATTTTCTCCTGCAATCAATTCAACAGAAAACGTCCAGTAAACAGACGTTACCAGTCCGAACAACAGCGCGCCCAAGAGTAAACGGCGAACCGAAGCATTTTTCAACTTGCGCCTCAGCAGCGCCAATATCGGCTCCTGGTAAGCGCTCAATATAACTGAGTCTGCATCATCATTCGCCGTTTCACGCCTCTCGCCCGGCATGATCAACACGTTCCATAGCGTGGCCATCAGTGCGATAAACGCAAAGCATAACCAAGCCAATTGCCAACGAGGCCCCGCGAAGAGCGCCAGGGGGCCAGATACCATCACCCCAAAGCTGGTGCCCGAATTAATGATGGCATAGTAGCGACTCTGCTTGTCAGCGTGACACAACTGCTTGATGGCATCGGATAGCGGTGGATAAGCGAGGCCTGGACTACAACCGGCGAGCGTCACACCCAGTGCTAACCACAACGGGTTACCCGCCAGGCCGACCAGCAACATCCCCAGCGTTGCTGTCATTCCGCCCACGATAATCGGCAGACGAGGGCTGAAACGGCGCACCAGTAGTGGGCTGGCAAGGGTTGCCACTAGATAACCCAAGTAGGACGCACTGCCAATCGCGCCTACTGTTGCTTGATCCAAATTAAAATCATGTCTAATAGCAGGCACAAACAGTCCATAGGTATAGCGCGACAGTCCGAAAGTAGACGCCACTATCAAAAGACCTGCGCCAACGACATTAAAGGCGGAGTTGCGTTTAAAAGCGACGGGGAAGTACATGGTTTCAGGCCTATCCATTTTGTCGCGCTAATTGCTTGAATTCAGGATTGAAAGTCAGCCACTTGGGCGTCGCTTAACAAGAGCATGATAACCACATCATTAGATTGCCTCCCCGCGGGATTGGGGAAGCATTTTAAGCGAGGTATTCAACGCAGAATCGATGGGCCAAACGTGCATAACATTCTGCGCCTGGATGATGGCGCCATCGAAAAGTAAGTAGATGGCGTTAACCAACTCACCAAAGTCATCTGGTTTCATCACCGGTCGGTAGTCACTCAGCACATCAGTGGCAACGATTTGCCTTACACGCTCCTTGTGGTCACGCACAAGCGCTCTAATCTGGCTTTCCTCATCACTGAACTCCCCTGCCATATTGATAAAACCACAGCCCCGATAGCCCTCTTCGCGGATCTGGTCGTACCACATGGAATACATGCCGGTGACACGCTTATCAGCCGATTCATGCTGGGCAATACGTTCCTTGAATTGCATTAACCATCGCTCTTCACGTTGTCCCAGCCAAGCAAGCGCAAGTAATTCCTTGCTAGAAAAATGGCTATAAAAGCTCGCCTTGGCGACGCCCGATTCGCTAATAATTTGGTTAATACCCGTCGAGCAATACCCTTGGCGAAAAAACAACCGGCTGGCCGTTTCAATAATTCGCTCGCGAGGTTTGGAGATCGAAGATGGGTCAAGCGTCATGATAAAAAACTACCATACAGACAAGTCTGTCTATTAATTTAGCGACGAACCTTTACCCCGTCAAGGTCTAAAAGCGATCAGGGTTAGCGCAAATAGCCATTTTCCTAATTGGCTCTAAAAATCTTTTCTTAAGCAGAGACTAATTATACATCGATAATGTATGATTCTCATTTGCATGACTTTCAATGCACGATGCTCACTTTAAAACCAACACCCACGAGGAACGGATACCCGATGAAAACCCAACTTTCCCTGGCGGTTACCCTGGTCAGCGCAGGCCTGCTTAGCGGCTGCAGCGATGACAACGCATCAACCGAAGCAGCGACGATGCTGAGTTATATTCCGGCTGATTCTCCTTACTTCATGGCCTCCAGTGAGGCAATGCCCGAGCAGGAAGCCTTTGATCTCTATCAGCGCTTGCAGCCCATGGCGAGCCTTGAGTCTGACCTGGATGAACTGCGCGCGACGCTGCCCGATATTGACGATGAAGCGTCGCGGTCAATGATGAAGCTGCTGATCGCCATGGGTGAAGAGCTCGACGGTGTTGAGTCACTGGATGATTTCCATGCGCTGGGCCTGAAGGTGAGCCCTCGCGCCGCCTTGTATGGACTGGGTATCTTGCCTGTATTGCGCATGCAGCTGCAGGATGAAGAGGCCTTTCGCGAAACGCTTCAGCGCATCCTGACCAAGGCGGAGATCACCCCCAGCACGGCCACCACCAACGGCACCGAGTACTGGATCCTGACGCCCGAGGCGCCCGTCCAGGCGATCCTCGTCATTGCAGATCAGCAGCTGCTGATGTCGGTAGTACCGCAGGATGCCAGCGATGAGTTGCTTGCGCAGGTACTGGGTAGCGATTTGCCTGACAGCAACCTCGAAGATTCTGGCGCGCTGGCAGCGCTTGAGCAGCGCCATGACTTTACCCCTTACGGTGCCGGGGAAGTCGACTTTTCACGCCTGCTTAATGAGCTCAGCTCTCCTTCCCATGCAGGTACTCAGGCATTGATGGACGCCGTTGAGGCAGAGCAGCTGGATCTATCGGCCTGCCAAGCCGATATTGACCGCCTCACCAGCCGCTTCCCCGGCCTTCTACTGGGCATGCGCGAATACAATCAAGACCGCATGGAGATGAATGTCATCCTGGAAACCGATGAATCGATTGTCACTGACCTGCGCGCTCTGACCACTCAGGTGCCAGGTCTTGGCAGCACGGAGGGTATGGCCAGTTTCGGAATGGGCCTGAACTTACCCTTACTGCTTCAGACAGCCCAGAGATATGCCCAGGAAGTGCGTCAGAACCCCTTCAGCTGTGATGAGCTGCAGGATTTGAATAGCGCCTGGAGAGACATCAACACGGCGATGAACAACCCGGCCACCATGATGATCGGGTCAGCGCTATCCGGCTTGAGAGCGCGCATCGACAGCCTGACAATGACCGATGGCGAACCCAGCGGCAGCGGCATCCTGACCCTTGCCTCCCCAAACCCTATGGGGCTGGTGACGACCGCAGGCGCCTTCATGCCTGAACTCGGGGCGCTTGAACTTGAACCAGGCGGAGAGGCCAAGCAAATCGAAAGCATGATGCTGCCGCCAGAGACACCGACGCTCCATGCCGCCATGTCTGACACGGCCATTGCCCTGGGCGCAGACATCAGCGATCCGGCGTCACTGCAGGAAGCCCTGCAAGCCCCTGCGTCAGAGCGTGACCTACTGCTTCATGGTCATCTGACCGGCGAGTTTTATCATTCCCTGGCCGATGTCATGGAGCAGGTGCCTTCCGATGAGCTGGAAGCGTCCGATATTGAAATGTTCAGGCAGTATGCGGATATCTACAAGAACATGGAGTACTGGTTCAGAGTGGACGATGCAGGCGTTGAAATGAGTTTCTCGCTGGAACTGGACTGATACCTGGCGGCTATTGCCACCTGCAAAAAAACCCGCTAACGGCTGTTGTATAAGTCACCGTTAGCGGGTTTTCCGTTGTAGGCCTCGTTGCTGAATATGGCGACTGAAAATCAGGAAACCTCGAGCGCTACTTTCAAGACGCCGTCGCACTGGTGGGAGAACAGGTCGTAGGCTTCGACGATGTTCTCCAGCGCGTAGCGGTGGGTGACCATGGGGCCCAGATCCAGGCGGCCAGCGGCGATGATGCTCATCAGCCGACGCATGCGCTCTTTGCCACCCGGGCACAGGGAGATAATGATCTTGTGGTCACCAAGCCCCGCACAAAACGCCCCTAACGGAACCGTCAGGTCTTCGGAGTAGACGCCAAGGCTGGAGAGCGTACCACCGGGTTTTAACACCCGAAAAGCCGACTCGAACGTCTGCTGCAGGCCGAGCGCTTCAATGGCGCAGTCGACCCCACGCCCACCGGTGAGCTTGAGGATTTCATCCACCACGTCGACCTTGCGAAAGTCCAGCGTCACGTCGGCGCCCATCTGCTTGGCCATGGTCAAACGCTCATCCACGCCGTCAACGGCGATGATCATGCCCGCCCCGCGCAGCCTTGCACCGGCCGTCGCGCAAAGGCCGATCGGCCCCTGAGCAAACACCACCACGGTGTCGCCAATCTTGATCCCTCCGGCTTCGGCACCGGCAAACCCGGTGGACATGATGTCGGGGCACATCAGTACCTGCTCATCGGTCAGGCCATCCGGCACCGGCGAGAGATTGGCCTGGGCATCCGGTACCAACAGGTACTCCGCCTGGGCGCCGTCGATGGTGTTACCGAAACGCCAGCCGCCCATGGGTTTGTAGCCGTGGCTGTGGTGGCCGCCATCCTGGGAAGAGCAGCCATCCTGGCAGCCGTAAGAGGTAAAGCTCGGGCAGATCGCCCCAGCGATCACTCGCTGGCCTTCCTGGTACCCCTGGACGTTGGCACCCAGTTTCTCGATGACACCCACGGGCTCGTGACCAATCGTCAGGCCACGCTCCACCGGGTACTCGCCTTTCAGGATATGCACATCGGTGCCGCAGATGGTCGTGGTGGTCACGCGCATCAAGGCATCGTTGGGGCCAATATCGGGGATCGGTTTGTCGTCAATTTCAATACGGCCAGGTTCAACAAAAATGGCCGCTTTCATCATGGTCGGCATGGGACGTCTCCTCGGTCGGAAAGTCGAATCACCTGACCATTACGGCACACAAGACGACGCGCCATATTGCGCTGGATCAAACTTACCGCGCTTAAACGCCAACAGGGAGCCGAAGCCCCCTGTTGGTCGTCAGTATCATGTGGCTAGCGTTGTTTTTTCTGATTCTCCCTCAAATGACCTACGCCTTTCTGCATGCCGCCCTTTGCCTGTTGGGCTTTGCCTTTGGCTTCGGTTTTGCCGCTTCCGGTCACCTTGCCCGCCGCTTCTTTCAGTTTACCGACGGTCTGATTGGAAGCCCCTTTCGCCTTGTCTTTTTTGCCACTTGCCATGATGAACACCTCTAGTCCGTTAGTGGAGAATAGTGCTGGAGACAGCGCTGGAGATAGTTCTGGAGATAGTTCTGGAGATAGATCTGGAAACAGCACCTAAAAAGTAAATACTTACTTCGTTCGAGGCGCTGTCATCAGCATAGTCGGTATCTGAAATATCACCGCAATTTCTTTTAGCCTACCGCATCGGGTAAGCGCGTGGGCGACCAGGAATTCAGTGCAACATGCAGGCAGGGGCTTGCATAGATCGTTGCCTGCGTGCCGACTTTTTCGTACAAAATCTAGCTGAAACGACGCTGGGTCCAGGCGGAACAGCCCATCACCTTTAGCCACCTGCTGATGGTCGTCTACCATCACTTCCTTAACAGGCGCGCTCAATTCAGGCGCAATACGCGTCACCGGACGCATCACCCGCGCTTCCGGGGTGATGGGCATAAAACTATCGGCGATGAGAAAATACACAAACAAAAGAATAAAGGCAGCAACCGCTCCCTTTACCCAACGGGCAAAACGTTGTTCGGGGGACATGCAGGACTCATTAGCGTATTAATGACAGCATTAGCTTATCATTTAATTAGCTCGCTAAAAATGTTGATAATATAGCAGCCAACAAAAACGCCGCCCCAGGGCGGCATGATGGTGAACATAACTGACTTACCAGGAAGGACCGCTCATCGCCTCAGGAAGCCAGAGCGCAATTGCCGGGAAAGCAAGTACTAACGCCAGAACAACCAGTTGCGCGATGATAAAAGGCACAACCCCTTTGTACATATGCTTGAGCGTGACCTCCGGCGGTGTAATGGCTCGCAAATAGAAAATCGCGGGTGCCAAAGGCGGCGTCAAATAGCTGGTTTGCAATACCACCAGGAAGGCAACACAAAACCAGATTTCGTCAAAGCCCAACATTCTCACAATGGGCATCGCCACTGGAATGATGATAAGCACGACTGAAATCAAGTCGAGGACAAAACCAGCAATAAACGCAATCAGTAGAATAAGCCCCAAGATCATCCATGGGTTTAAACCGGTGTCCATCAGCAATGATTGCACGGTTGCCATGCCGCCAGAGGCGAAAAACACGCCAGCGAACATACTACCGCCCATGACGATCAATAATATCATCGCCGAGATGTTCATCGTTTTAATGGCGGACTGCCATAAAACATCTCGGGTCAAATTGCGGTAGGCAATCGCTAAAATCACCGAGCCTAGCGCACCACAGGCGGCGGCTTCAGTCGGTGTGGCAAGCCCCATCAAAATAGTCCCCAGGACGGTAAAAATCAGCAGCATGGTTGGCAGCAAAGCGACCAACGTTATGCGCATTTTTTCTTGCCAACTGATTTCTGGCTCGTTTTGCTCAACGCGAGGCGCCATTTCCGGCCTGAAATAGGAAACGCCGACGATATAAACCAAAAACATCACGGCCATTAAAAAGCCTGGTATCAACAAACCACTGAAAAGCGACCCAACCGATACGCCGGCCACAGGCCCCAGCACCACAACTGTAATAGAAGGAGGAATAGCGGTACCTAACGAACCGCTTGCGCAAATGGTTCCTGACATGAGGCTTTTACTGTAGTGATGCTTGAGCATCACAGGAATCGCGAGCATACCGATAACGGCTTCTGTGGCACCAACAACACCACTAGAGGCTGCAAACAGAGTCCCCATGATGATCGCACCAACCCCCAAACCACCGGGTAAGCGCCGCGTCCATATATGGATGGCTTCAAATAGGCGTTCAGCAATACCTGAACGCTCTAGCATTGACCCCATAAAGATAAATAATGGGACAGCGGCCAGAATAGAGTTAGATGCCGTATCTTCAATTTTGGTGAGTAGCTGATAAGCTGCCACATCACCGAACTGGATAATACCAAACCCGCTGGCTACCAGGATCATTGAGAACGCAATAGGGAATCCGGCAATGATAAATACCATTAACGCGGGAAACATCAGCAAGGCAAGATAACTGCTCATGAGCCACCCTCCTCAACCTGCTTGTGGCCAAGCGCCGTCTTCACAGACCTGATTAACTCAGCGAGTACCTGTAGTGCCAGAAACAAGAAACCAACAAACCACACTGTGTAGATAGGCCAGACGACCGGGTTCCAGGCGGAGCGCCCTGACCGTTCATTTGTCTCGAACGCTTGGAGGGCGTAGGTAGAAAGCTCCCATACCAGCCAGATAAGTAACGGAAGAAACAGAAAATAACCGACCGCGTTGATAATAGCTTTTACGCGTTCATTGAGTTGCATGGAAACAATATCTACGCTGACATGCTGGCGCACTCGCAAGGCATTCGACATGCCCAGCATAAAGATTGCCCCCATTACCATATAACTAATTTCAAATGCCCATAAGGTTGGACGCCCCATCAGATAGCGACTGAAAACTTCAAACACCAAAGCCCCTATCAAGGGAAATACCAAAACAGCGCCTAGTCGCCCCGACCATCGGGTTACTGATTCAATCGCGTTTATAAGCTTCATGATGGGTATCCATTGATCCGAAAAACAGAAAGCATAACCACATGAAAGAGAGGCCTCAGGCCTCTCTTTTACTTAGCGGAGTGTTTATCGTCCCATGGTACCAATCGGCAGGCGATACTCCGGCCAAGCACTCATTGTTTCTTTAAAGCCACGCTGGGATTCCAGTACACGAGCAAACCATTCATTATCTTCGGCGTACTCGTCTTCCCATTTAGCCGTTTCTTCATAAATCGTATCAATAAAGTCTTGATCAAGATGTACGATTTCATTTTCTCCACTAACAAGCTCTTCGTAGGCATCCAGGTCATCGTATGAACTCGCAAGCCAAGACTCAAAGACACTCAGCTTACCCGCTAAGCGAAGGTTATCCTGTTGATCTTCATTAAGGCTGGTCCAAACCTCTTCATTCACCTGGCACTCTAAAAAGCCTCCTGACTGGTGAACCCCCGGAACGATCACGTATTGAGCAACTTCTTGAAAACCAGTGGGACGGTTCATCTCAGGGCTCCCCCACTCGGCCGCATCAATCACCCCACGTTCAAGGGCGCTGTAAATATCACCACCCGACATCACCACTGTCGAAGCACCGAGGCGTGAAGCAATTTCCGACCAGGCCCCTGACGTACGCAACCGCAGTCCCTGGAAATCCTCCAGCGTTTCAACCCGCTTGTTGGAATGGAGGAAAATTTCGGTGCCAAGAATGGCACAAGGGAAGGCCACCACATCGAACATGTCCCGGCGATACTCTTCGTAGAGTTCAACGCCACCCCCTTGGTACATCCACATCATGAACTCTTCGGGTGTTAAGCCACTGGAATGTCCCGCCAGAAGCGCTGTAGTCGGGTCAATGCCATAATCGTAGTTGATATAATTATGGCTAATATCGGCAACACCCGATTTGACGGAATTGGTGACTTTCAGAGCACTGCCGAGCGTTCCCCCAGGAAAAATTTCAATTTCGATTTCCCCGCCTGAAAGATCGTTAACATGGTCGGCAAACATCTGGGCATCGCGCTCAAGCCAAGGCCCACCGCTCCATGGTGTCGCCATGCGCCAGTTAGTTTCAGCAGTAGCAGCGGTAGTCGCCAACCCCGCGCTCAGCCCGATGGCTAATGCAATTTTGCTTTTCCTGTACATGATAATTCCCCTTTTCAAGAAGGTTTTCTGGTTGTTCGCTGGCTGCCTATAATCATTATTGAATTACACACTATCAGTTTGTCGAGCGCGGAATTTGGCTCAAACTCAGAAAAAGTGTGCTCATCCTCAGCAATGCGACGGCCGTAAAGTGGCGTGCTTAAAATCTGTTAACGCCAGCGCAGCCGTACATGAAACATCATCAGCTTCTACCGTATTGACATAAAAAACCCCCATGGCTTGTGAGCCACAGGGGTTTTGAGTGCCTGAATTGATATGACAGGCAGTGTTTAAGGAAGCGGGGTTAGAACCGATAGCGCAGGCCTACGCTGGCCGCATCGAAAGTGTAGGAAGATTTATCCAGATAGCGCATGTAGTCCGCGCCTAGCGATACGTTCGGGGCCACATCCATTTCAGCGCCAGCGCCGTAGGAGAAGTCGCTTTCACGGTCGCTGTCGAAATCAACTTCCGTGAAGCCCGCTAAACCGTATAGCCGGACTTCAGGCGCCACCGGGATGATACCCTTGGCATAAGCACCGGCGAGATGGTCAAGCTCTGCGCCCCCGTCTGAGCCGCCGGTGCCTAGATGCCCTTCAAGCGCAAAGTAGTCGTTGAATTGAGCGCCACCCCGTAGACGCAAGCCAACGTCATCGCGAGAAGAGCCACCGTCTGGATCCAGGCTCCAGAACATCGCGTCACCGCCTACGTATCCTTGTGGGTAGGTGAAAGATTGCTGTGCTTGAGCAGAGGCGGCAAACGTGCCCGCGCCAACCAGGAGTACCGCTGATGTAAGTGATAATATAGATGTCTTCATCGCTTGTACCTCAGTTAAAAAACAGTGTTTCCTTACATCCCTCATTATGGTCGACGATCGTGAAAAACGCAAAGATTTAGCGTCCTCTGGACAGGCTCAACACCACAATCCCGCCCACAACCACGGCCCCACCGACCAACTGACTGGGGCTGAGCATTTGACCCAGGACGAAGTAACCGATCACTAACGAGGCGACGGGTTCGATATTCATCACCGGCGCGTTGCGCGCCATATCCAGCCGTGGCACGAAGATAAACAGTGTCGAGAACGCTGAGCCGTACAACAGGCCCAAGAGCGCTAACCCAAGCCAGCCCTGGTGGGTTTCCGGTAGACTCATCCCCCCGGGCACGATGCCGGAAAGCCCACCGATGATCATGGCGATAAACACGGTCTGCATGGTCAACAGGCTGCGCAGGGTACTGCCCACCCTCGCAAGCCGGTGTTCAGTGGTCCAGAGCGCGCAGGCGAAGGCAAACGCCGCCGTCAGACCAAAACCGATGCCCGCCAGCCAACCCGGCCCCATATCGTCCACGTTGGCATACCAGGCGGGAATATCGAGCACCACCAGCAGGCCGATCAGAATCGTGCCCATGATCAGACAGCTGCGCAGCGTGGGGCGCGGCCCGCCTAACGCCCAACTCAGCAGTGCCAGTTGGATCGGGAAGGTATTCACCAGCAGCAATGCAATTACCACCGGCAAGCGCGCCACGGCGGAGTACAAGCAGACGCTCTGCACCGTGATACAGAGCCCGACCGCAAGCTGCCACGGCCAGGTACCCGGCGGCAGCCAGAGGCGCTTTCTTTGCGCAATGACCAGGCAAACCAGAATCAAACAGGCCACACCTGAGCGGGTCAGCACCGCCAGCAAAAGCCCGGTGCCATTATCGAATGCCAGCCTGGCTGAGACGTGGTTGGCTGCGAACATCGTCGCCACCGTCATTAACAGCAGGATGGCCAAGTGACGGGGTAAAACGGACGGAAGCGAGGGGGATTGCATGTTCGAAGCGGGCTCTTCTTGTGTTGATAAAGGCAGTGATGGTAATACCCAGCATGCCGGGATTTTAGCTAGAAGGCTAACGACATAGATACACTGACCGTCAACCTCCCATAATGTTATACTAACGTCTAATCAACTCCGTTGTCTCTCTTTTGACAGAAGGCCCCTATGAACGCGTCGGTACTGGTCATTAATTGCGGTTCCTCTTCCGTTAAATATGCATTGATTGAGGCGGACCCCAAGGCGCCACGTCTTGATGGCATTGCCGAGCGCTTGGGCAGTGCTGAGGCACAGCTAAAGGGTAACGATAGTGCCGGTGAGCGGTTCATCAAATCACTGCCTGGCGCCGACCATGCCGAAGCCATCAGCGCGATTCTGGATAGCCTGGAGGGCCGACGCCCATCAGCCGTGGGCCACCGCATCGTCCATGGCGGGGAGCATTTCACAGAAGCGGCGCTGATCGACGAGCACGTCATCGCCGCCATTGAAACCACTGCCGCCCTGGCGCCCCTGCATAATCCGGCTAACCTGGTCGGCGTTGCCGCAACTCAGAAAGTCTTTCCATCGCTTCCCCAGGTCGCCGTGTTTGACACCGCCTTTCATCAGACCCTGCCGCCGCGCGCCTATCGCTATGCGCTCCCTGAAACGCTGTACCACGATCACGGCATTCGGCGCTACGGCTTTCACGGCACCAGCCATGCCTTCGTGAGTCAGCGCGCCGGAGAGTTGAGCGATCGGGGGACTGGCGGCTGGCTGACAGCGCACCTGGGCAACGGCTGCTCGACCAGCGCCGTGTGGCAAAATCAAAGCCTGGACACCAGCATGGGGTTAACGCCACTGGAAGGCCTGGTAATGGGGACCCGCAGCGGCGACGTTGACCCTGGCCTTCACGCCCACCTGCACCGCCAGCTTGGCTGGTCGCTGGATGAGATTGACCAGGTATTGAATAAACAAAGCGGGCTACTGGGGCTCTCGGGCCTGACCAACGACATGCGCGAAATTGAAGCGGCGGCCGAAAAAGGCCACACAGGCGCCTCGCTGGCGCTGGAGGTATTCGGTTACCGCATCGCCAAGTCACTGGCCGCGCTGTCTTGCGCGTTGCCCAGGCTCGATGGCGTGGTCTTTACCGGCGGCATCGGCGAAAATTCACCGCTCATTCGCCGCCATGTCATCGGCCTGCTTCCCCACTTTGGGTTCTCCCTGGACGACGCGGCCAACGAAGTCACGATTCGAGGTAAAGAAGGCAGGCTGGATAACGCCGCCCCGAATGGGCCGCAAGTCTGGGTCATCCCCACCGACGAAGAAGGCCGCATCGCCATGGAAACCCGACACTGTTTGGAGGCCTGTGCATGAATACGCCCGCCGACACTCCCCAGGCCATTTTGCTGGTACCCACCAGCGAAGGGGCGGGGTTAACCTCCGCCTGTCTCGGCCTGATTCAGGCGCTGGATACCATTGGCCTAAAAGCGGGCTTCCTAAAACCGTTCATGCAGAACGAGCGAAACGGCCCAGGCCTTGATCGCTCGACGGCGCTGGTGTCACGGGCGCTGAACCAGCGTCCGCCCTCGCCTATTTCCCAAGCCCGCCTGGAGCGTTTGTTGCGCGACGATCAAACCGACGAGCTGATGGAAAACGTCATCGAGCTCTACGACCAGGTCACCCAGCAGGCTTATCGCGACGGCAGCGCACTGGACCTGGTGGTGGTCGAAGGCGTGGTGCCGACTCAGCACACCACCTACGCCACCCAAACCAATGCTCAGCTCGCTCACGCACTCAACGCACGGATCATTCTCGTCGGCACCGGCGACCTGGATGACCCGCAGCGGCTCGCCGAAGAGTTGGACATGCACGCCAGGAGCTTCGGCGGTGTCAGCTCAAGCCGCACCCTGGGCGGCATTTTGATGCGTATGAAAAACTTACCCTATGCCCAGGACGACGATCTTTCTGCAGCGCCCGGTACCTTTAAGCCTCAGCTGGAAGAATCGGTGCTTGCTGAACTCCGGCAGTATTCGCCTGCCCTGGCGACTGACAAGTTTCATCTGATCGGCGTTGTGCCTTTCAGCAACGCCCTCAGCGCACCACGCACCCTGGATGTCGCACGGGCATTGAATGCAACGCTGCTGAACGAAGGCGAGGCCCTGAGCCGCAGGGTGCTTTCCACCAGCCTTTGCGCCCGAAGTGCCGCCAATGCATTGCATATTTTCACGCCGGGCAGCCTGGTGGTGACCTCTGGCGACCGCGACGACGTGATACTGGCCTCGGCTCTTGCCACCATGAACGGCACCCGGTTGGCCGGCGTACTGCTGACCAATGGCTTTATGCCCAACGACAACATGATTGAAATGTGTCGGCCAGCGCTGAAAACTGGCCTGCCGGTGCTCGCCGTCGATACCGACAGCCTGACCACCGCCCAGAACTTGAGCCAGTTGAGCAGCGAAATCCCCATGGATGATTTCGAGCGCGCCGAGCAGGTGGCCCGTTATGTTGCAGCCCATATCGACCTGGAATGGCTCAAGACCCACCTCAGCCGCGGCTACACCCATCGTCTGTCACCCTCGGCGTTTCGCCACCAGCTGGTCAAGCTCGCCCAACACGCCAAGAAACGTATCGTGCTGCCGGAAGGCGACGAGCCACGCACCATCGAAGCGGCGATAATCTGTCAGCGCCGCGGCATCGCCAACTGTGTGCTGCTGGGCAAGCGCGATGACATTGATAACATCGCCCGCAACCGCGGCCTGACGCTGCCCGACGAGCTGACCATCATCGACCCGGAAAGTACCCGGGCGCATTACATCGCGCCCATGGTGGACCGCCGACGCGGCAAGCTCAACGAGTTAACCGCCGAGGCTCAGTTGCAGGACAATGTCGTGCTCGGCACCATGATGCTGCAACTGGGTGAAGTCGATGGCTTGGTATCAGGGGCGGTACACACCACGGCCAACACCGTACGACCCGCGTTTCAACTGATTAAAACCGCGCCAGAATATCACCAGGTCTCATCGATCTTCTTCATGCTGCTGCCCGAGCAGGTCGTGGTCTATGGAGATTGTGCCGTGAACCCGGACCCCGACGCTAAAACCCTGGCCGAGATCGCCCTGCAAAGCGCCCGTTCTGCCGAGGCCTTCGGCATCGATCCACGCGTCGCGATGATCAGCTACTCAACCGGCGACTCCGGTACCGGCGCCGATGTCGACAAGGTACGCGAAGCGACGCGCATTGCCCAACAGCGCGCACCGCACTTGCTCATTGATGGCCCGCTACAATACGATGCGGCCGCGATCGAAAGCGTCGGCAAACAGAAAGCGCCCGACTCACCAGTGGCGGGCAGGGCCACGGTGTTCGTATTCCCGGATCTCAATACCGGCAACACGACTTACAAAGCCGTTCAACGTAGCGCACGGGTGGTCAGCGTTGGCCCCATGCTGCAGGGCCTGAACAAACCGGTGAACGACCTGTCACGCGGCGCGCTGGTCGATGATATCGTATACACCATTGCCCTCACCGCCATTCAGGCCAGTCAGCAACTCACCTGACTCCGCAAGGCAACCTGCCCCCTTACCGTTGACGATAAGGGGGCAGGCGTTTGATGGCTAAAGACATAAAGAAGACAAACCGGCACTGGCTATTGCAGGAGGCCCAAGATTATCCGCTCACCGTAGCCCCACAGCAGTACCGTCGCGGCCAGCAGCATCTCCAGCACCAGCACCCCAATGGCCAGCGTCGCACTGGAGACGATAAACCCCTGCTCATCAGAGATATCCAGGAAGTTGGGGATCCCCACGTAGAGCAGATAACCCGACCAGCAAAGTCCTATCACACCAGCCAGCAGGCAGAGCCATACGATGGGATAAAGCGCCACGACGCCGCTGAGCAGCATGGGGGTCGCGACATAACCCGCAAACTTCACGCAGCGGCGACGATTCGGGGGGTCAACAAAGCGTTGGGCCATCCAGTGGATAACGTTACCCATGAAGAACACGGCCGCCAGAATGACCAGGTAGAACACGATGCCCGCATAAAAGGCGTCCAGCAAATTCAACTGAATGGTGCGCTCAGCGCCGAGCCCCCAGCCAAACTGCGTGGTGCCAATGAAGGAACAAACAACCGGTACGGCGCTTAGAATCAACACGTGATGAGCATAAAGGTGAAACACCGTTTCGTGCTCGTCGTGCATCTGTTTCCATTCGCGCTGAGGATGGGCCATCAAGCCCCAGACGTGTGTCAGCATGGTACGTCTCCTACTGTCCTTTTTATTCTAACCGACGAAATAGTCGATCAAACCCGAATCGGGCTTACAGACAGTATAGACAGGAGCATTGCACTCCTGCCTAATTTCTGACGTACTTCATAGCCAACGGTCTAACAACGGAGGTAACGAAAGCAGGCTGGCATCCAGTGACATGGCAACACTAAGCGCCGTAATGGCCAGAATCGATACGCCGAACACGCGCCTGGCCCAGCGGATGTCATCGCTTCCGTTGTAGCCCTGCACGGCTTGGTAGAGCCAGTAGCTTCCCATGACCAGTGCCACGATCAGGTAGCCAACGCCCGCATAGCCAGCCAGGGCTAATGCCAAGGACGCGGCAATGAACGCCACGATATAGCCCAGGATGTAGCGACGCGCCGAGGCAATACCGCGCACAACCGGTAGAACCGGAATTGAAGCGGCGCGATAATCGTCCATCCGGAAAATAGCAATCGCATAGGAATGCGGCATTTGCCAAAGACAGAAAATCAACAGCAGCGTCAGCGCGCCTGCGTCCAGTTGGTTCGTCACGGCGCAGTAACCCACCACCGGCGGTATTGCGCCCGAAAGACTGCCAA
The DNA here is from genome assembly GCF_900111305.1 of Vreelandella subterranea. Taxonomy (GTDB): domain Bacteria; phylum Pseudomonadota; class Gammaproteobacteria; order Pseudomonadales; family Halomonadaceae; genus Vreelandella; species Vreelandella subterranea. The sequence goes on along the minus strand of NZ_FOGS01000004.1, from coordinate 274,064 downwards.
CCAAGGTGCCAAACTCTGAGTGGCGCTTCATGTAAAGGCTGTAGGCCCCTACATAGATGGCATAGCCAAAGCCTGCCAGGGCAACGGTCAAACCATTGGTGCCCAGTGCCAACACAGCAAAACCCGCAATACCCAGCAGCGTCGCAAAGCAAAGTGCCGCAAACGGCGTGATGCGGCCCTGAACCAGAGCCCGTGTTCGCGTGCGGCTCATCACCGCATCGATATCACGATCAATCACGTTATTGAAGGCACAGCCCGACGCAATCACCAGCGCCAGGCCCACCACCGCGCTCATAAACAGCAGCAAGTCAAAATCGCCGCGGGCGGCTAAGAAATAGCCGCCCATGACTGAAATGGTATTGCCACCAATGATGCCCGGTTTGGTGAGGGCGAAATAATCGCCCACCTTGACCATAAACGTTATCCCATTTGTAGATTGAGGTGTAGATGTTGCATGATCCACAACGAACCTCCAACAACCAGGCCGAGAATAACCAAGGTGAAGACGAAAGACATGAAATTCCAGCCTTCCTCCTGCTTGGTGTCCATGTGCATGAACATCACGAGCTGCACCAATATCTGGGCAACGGCGGTGATCACGATCGTCCAGACGGTGGCATTCATGCTCAGCGCGCCGCTCATTACCGCAGCGAACGGGATAATGGTCAGCACGATGGACAGAACCAGCCCCGTCACATAGGACTTAACGCTGCCGTGTGCAGTGGGTGAGTCCTTCATATTACAGAGCCCCCATCAGGTAGACGAATGAGAATACACAAATCCACACGATATCCAGAAAGTGCCAAAACAAGCTTAGACACAAAATACGCGGGCGTGTCATATCGTTCAGCCCCTTGGTACGCAATTGATAGAGCACTACCAGGATCCAGACCAGCCCGAAGGTTACGTGCAGACCGTGTGTGCCAACCAAGGTAAAGAAGGCAGATAAAAAGCCGCTGCGATCAGGGCCGTAGCCGAGATGAATGAGATGTTGGAACTCATAAATCTCCATGGCGATAAAGCCTGCCCCCAGCACGAAGGTGATCCACAGCCATTTTTTGACTTTGTCGACCTTCTCGGCGGTCATTGCAAGTACCGCCATGCCGTAGGTAAAACTACTGATCAACAGTGCAAATGTACCGGCCAAAATCAGTGGTAGATCAAAGATCTCTGAGCCGTCGGGTCCACCGGCCGTGCCCCGAAGGAGCACGGCGAAGGTCGCGAATAGTATTCCGAAGATTACCAAGTCGCTCATTAGGTAAACCCAGAAACCGAAAACCTTGATGCTGCTGGTATCGTGGTGATCATGCGCTTCTGGATGCGCGTGATCGTCGTGGTTAGTTACTGCTTCGCTCGCCATGGTTACCCCTGCATCCGGACCTGTAGATGAGACGCTTCTTCGGGATGCTGCTTCACCCACTCCCGATACTCTTCGAGGCGCTGCTTATGCTCAACCTCAATACGTTCAACTTCTGCCGCCGGCACGTAGTAGTCAATGTCGTCATTGGCGACACGCAATATGAAGGCGACAAAGACACCGATACCACCGACAATCGCCAGCCACCAGATGTGCCACACCATGGCGAAGCCAAAGACAGTCGCGAACAGGCTCATCACCGGCCCTGCCACTGTGTTACGCGGCATGTGGATATCCTGATACGGCCCATTACCGATCGCATCGCGGCCTTCCTGCTTCTGCTGCCAGAAATCATCGATACCACTGATGGTCGGCAGATGCGCGAAGTTGTAGAACGGCGCGGGCGACGAGGTTGACCATTCGAGCGTACGGCCATCCCATGGATCACCGCTAACATCGCGGTACTTCATGCTGTTGCGGTTCTTGATGCTGACGAACAGCTGAATCGCCGTACATACAATACCCAACAGGATGATCAATGCGCCTACCCAGGCGACCATCATCATCGGCCACCACTCGGAGGGCTCGTAAGACTGCATGCGACGTACGGCACCGAAGAAACTCAGTACATACAGCGGCATGAAGGCCATGTAGAAACCAATCAACCAGCACCAGAAGCTGCGCTTGCCCCATTTTTCGTCGAGCTTGAAGCCAAAGGCTTTCGGGAACCAGTACACCAGACCCGCCATCATGCCAAACACCACACCACCGATAATCACGTTATGGAAGTGGGCAATAACGAACAGGCTGTTGTGCAGCACGAAGTTGGCCGCCGGTACCGAAAGCATCACACCGGTCATACCACCGATAGTGAAGGTAATGATAAAACCGATGGTCCACAGCATGGGCACTGACAACTCGATGCTGCCGCGGTACATGGTGAACAGCCAGTTGAATACCTTCACGCCCGTGGGGATGGCGATGATCATCGTCATGATGCCGAAGAAGGCGTTGACGTTAGCGCCGGCCCCCATGGTGAAGAAGTGGTGCAACCAGACGACGAACGACAGAATCGTAATCGCGACGGTGGCCCAGACCATAGTGGTATAGCCGAACAGTCGCTTACGACTGAAGGTTGCCACAACTTCAGAGAACACGCCGAAGGCCGGCAAAATCAAGATGTACACCTCAGGATGGCCCCAGGCCCAGATGAGGTTGACGTACATCATGACGTTGCCGCCAAGATCGTTGGTGAAGAAGTTCATCCCCAGGTAACGGTCAAGGGTCAGCATTGCAATCGTCGCGGTCAGAATCGGGAACGACGCAATAATCAGTACGTTGGCGCACAGCGAGGTCCAGGTGAAGATCGGCATGCGGAACATCTTCATGCCCGGCGCACGCATTTTCAGGATCGTCACGAAGAAGTTGATCCCCGTTAGCGTTGTCCCGATACCGGATATCTGCAACGCCCATATCCAGTAGTCGACCCCGACGCCGGGACTGTATTCGATCCCCGATAGCGGCGCGTAGGCCAACCAGCCGGTCGCGGCGAACTCACCAACTACCAGTGATACGTTGACCAGAATAGCACCCGCTACAAACAGCCAGAAACTCAGGTTGTTAAGGAATGGGTAGGCAACATCGCGCGCACCAATCTGCAACGGCACCACCAGGTTCATCAAGCCGATGACCATGGGCATGGCCACGAAGAAGATCATGATCACGCCGTGGGCGGTGAATATCTGGTCGTAGTGTTCCGGTGGTAGATACCCCTCAGAGCCGGCGACCGCAAGCGCTTGCTGAGTACGCATCATCAACGCATCGGCAAAGCCACGGATCAACATCACCAGGGCAACGATGAAGTACATGATGCCGAGTTTCTTGTGGTCAACCGAGGTGAACCACTCACTCCACAAGTAGCCCCACTTACGAAAGTAGGTAATCCCTGCTACCAGCACCGCACCACCAATTGCGATGGCTGCCGCTACGACCAGAACAATCGGGTCGGTTGGGATAGCGTCAAAACCGAGTTTTCCAAACATAGTTTACTCCGCTGCCTCCGCGCTCATCGCCATATCGCCGTGCTGCTCTTGATGATCGCTACTGGCATGTTTATATCCGGTCTCGTCAGGAAGCACCTCAACGGGCTCACCATTGTGGTAAATGTTGAGAATGTCGTCGTAAAGGGTCGGCGATACTTCAGAGAAGTACTCGACCGGATGATTACGGCTTGGCTTTAACAGCTCGCGATAACCATCTTCAAGGCTCAGTGAATCAGAGGACTGCCTTACTTCCTCTACCCACTCGTCAAAGCCTTCTTCCGATGTTGCATGAGCGTCAAAGGTCATGCCTGAAAAACCAAAACCACTGTAGTTGGTAGAACGGCCTGGATAGGTACCTTCCTCATCGGCGATCAAGTGGACGTCATTATCCATTCCCGCCATGGCATAGATCTGGCTGCCCAAGTCAGGGATGAAGAATGAGTTCATTACCGACGAGGAGCTCACCCGGAAACGCACCGGCGTATCCGCTGGGAAAGCCACTTCATTCACCGTGGCGATACCTTGCTCGGGGTAGATAAACAGCCATTTCCAGTCCATTGCCACAGCCTGGATTTCAAACGTTTCCTCACCCTCTTCAGCGATGGACCTATGCGGGTCCAGGCTATGCGATGTATACCAGGTCAACCCCGCAAGGAAGAGCACGATAACGCAAGGAATCAGCCACACCACCACTTCAACCCAGGTGTTGTGTGCCCAATCAGGCGTGTAGGCGGCATTGTGGTTACCACGACGGTAACGCCATGCAAAGAACAGCGTCATCCCGATAACGGGAATCACGACGATCTGCATGATGCCAAAGGCTGTCAATATCAGGGTGCGTTGCTCGGCGCCAATCTGACCCTTCGGGTCCATCAACGCCGAGCTACAACCACCCAGCAATAAAAATAAAGAAAGCAACAGTAGAAGACCTGCCGCTTTGGCGTAGAGGTTTTTTCTCATGTTACGACCTCGTCAGGGCTGGGAGGCAAACATTGTGAACAAGCTGCTAAATAGCAAGCTAACAAAGTCTCTTGAGCAAACGCAGCCGATAAGCAGTCGCTTAACGTCGACGTATGATCGCGAGAGAGGATCGTTTGGCAAGCTAACGCCAAACACAATTACCGCAGACGGTGGCTATTCTCGCATCAATGACGCAGAAGAGAAGAGACGATTTGCCGCAGGTAAACGCGGCGGATTTTGCCACGAATGACCGGCGGCTTAAAGAACACTTGGCTAATTTAATCAAAAACAAGCTAAGGCGCGGTGATGGTCGGCACCGCATGGTGGTCATCGCGGAGCAAGGCGGGCGCGCCCTCCTCGTCGGTGACCACTACATCAAACTCGCTTACCGAAGCAAAATAGGCTGGGCGTACCACACCAAACTTGCTGGCATCTACTACCAATAGACGCTGCATAGCCGCCGCCATCGCCGCCTGCTTGGGCAGCACCTCATGGAAATGAAAGCAACTCACTCCGCGTTGCATATCCACACCCGCCGCTGAAATAAACGCCTTGTTGATGCCCAACCGCTCAATGGATTCAGCCATGCTGTCGCTGGCAAAGGACTGCGAGGCGGCATAAAACAGACCGCCCAGCAGCACTAGCCGCACGTTGGGCAGCGGCGCCACGGCATTGGCTACGTTAAGCGCGTAGGTAATGACGGTCAGCTCGCGATATTCGCTAAGCTGATTCATCAGCGGCATCAGTGTCGAGCCGCAATCAACAAACAGCGTATCCCCGTCTTCGATAAAGCGCTGCGCCCGCTGGCACAGACGGCTTTTCGCCTGATAATGGCTGGCCTGTTGCTCGCTCAAGTCGTACACCGGCGTCACACCCGGCGTATGCGCCATGACCAGGCGCCCCCCTAGCAAGCTGATCACGTGAGGGTGGGCGTTAAGATCTCGGCGAATGGTCATTTCCGACACGCCGCAAAGCGCCGCCGCATCGCGCAAATGTAGCGTCCCGCCAGTTGCTAGTGCTTCCTGCAATGTTGCCAAGCGCAACGCGCTCCGGTCTTTCATTGGCAGCTTCTCCTGGTAACGGCCTGTTGTGATTGGGTGGGCCTAGGTTATCGCTGAGCGCTTTCACGCTTACCGCTGATAGCTATCCCCTATGCTGAGCGACCACTCAGGGAATTACCATTAAACCAACGGCTTTTGAAACGCATGTCAGCAGTTTTTCATTTAACCACCGTTGACGTGATAAAAGTTGCAAATCAACGTTAGAAAAATAACACTAAATGTTATAATTTTAACATCACAACAAAACGCCAGCCCTCACGTCCGTCGTCGAGGCGGATCAAAACTGCAACTAACAACCTGTTGAGGCTCTCATGACTGCTCTTACATATTTTACTGCCACTTTTCCTTCACGTGCGTCGCTCGCAGCGCTCAGCGCTGGTGTATTAATGGCTGGCGCCGCCAACACCGCTAACGCGGATACCTTTGATCCTGTCTGGTCATTCGCCAATGTGTCGGTCAACTACCTCGACTGGTCCGACGGCACCGAAGACCGCACCTCGACCAATGCGCCGAAAAGCGACTTCATGTTCCTCGAGCTCGAAGGTGGGCTGGGCTACGAATGGGGCGAGTTCTACGGTTTTTTTGATTTCGAGAACCCTACCAACGACCAGTTCGACGAAGCCAGCGGCGGTGCCGACAACTTCCGCACGGCGGGCAAGCTGACATCGCACATCTATCTGGGCGATAGCCCGCTATCTATTTATGCCCACCTATACGATTTCCGTGATTATGGGTTTGACAGCCGTGAGCAGGACCAGATCCTTGGCCTTGGCTACCGCAAAACCTTTGATAATGGTCTGTGGTTCAAACCGTTTATCGGCGCCGCACGAGTTCAGAGCAATGGCTACACCGGTTCGAACGGTTTCATGGCCGGCTGGGTAGCAGGCTATGATTTCAATGCGTTCGGGCAGGATTTTGGGGTGACCAACTGGCACGAACAGACCTTCGGCCGCGACGATGAGTACCTGAATGAGAACTACGTCAACGGCAAGGCGGACAGCGTCGGCACCAACGGAGCCGTCAGCCTCTGGTGGCATCCGTCGGACATGATCACCACCGGCGTTCAGTACCGTTATTCTGATGAAAAACTAGGCACGCCTAACAATTATCAGAACGCGATGATTTACACTGTGAAGCTCAACCTGCTGTAACACGCACCTAGCGCACGCGAAGGATCTTTTTATGACACTCCTGATGAGTTTGGTCGGCATGGTAACTCTGGTGACCATCGCCCTGATCTTTTCTTACGATCGCAAGTCGATTCGCTTACGTACGGTGCTGGGTGCCTTCGGCATTCAAGCGGGTATTGGCGCCTTTGTGCTATACGTTCCTTTTGGCCAGACGGTGCTGCAAACCATTTCAGCGGGCGTCAGCCAGATTCTCGTATATGCCGACGACGGTATCAGTTTCCTGTTTGGCGGCCTGGCCGATGCCGACGAAGTCGGTTTTGTCTTTGCCATTAAGGTATTGCCAGTCATCATCTTTTTCTCCTCGCTTATCGCGGTGCTGTATTACCTTGGCATCATGCAGTGGGTAATCCGCATCCTGGGTGGCGCCCTGCAGAAGGCGCTGGGCACTTCGCGTACCGAGTCGCTTTCTGCCACAGCAAACATCTTCGTCGGCCAGACCGAGGCGCCGCTCGTGGTGCGTCCGTTTATCGCCCGGATGACACCTTCTCAGCTGTTTGCCGTGATGTGTGGCGGCTTGGCGTCGGTGGCGGGCTCCGTACTGGCAGGTTACGCCGCTCTGGGCATTCCCATGGAGTACCTGGTCGCTGCCTCCTTCATGGCAGCTCCCGGTGGCCTGCTGTTTGCTAAACTGATAATGCCCGAAACCCAGGATGCGCAAGAGAGCGATAGCGTTTCCAAGGTTGAAGAAGAATTGCAGGAGCAGGAGGACAAGCCAAGCAACGTGCTGGACGCGGCCGCCTCTGGCGCGACATCCGGTTTGATGCTGGCCGCCAACGTAGGGGCCATGCTCCTCGCCTTCATTGGGCTGATTGCTTTGATCAACGGTATTCTTGGCGGCATTGGCGGCTGGGTCGGTTTTGAATCGTTGAGCCTTGAGTGGATTCTGGGCTGGCTATTTGCCCCGCTGGCCTTTTTACTGGGTGTGCCCTGGGAAGAAGCTACACTGGCGGGTTCATTCATTGGCCAAAAATTGGTCGTTAATGAGTTTGTCGCCTATATCAACCTCGCGCCCTATATTGAAGGTGAGCAGATGGTCGCGGCCACTGGCCAAGCGATGACCGCACACACCATGGCGATTCTTTCCTTTGCCCTGTGTGGCTTTGCCAATTTATCCTCTATTGCGATTTTGCTCGGCGGCCTAGGTAGCATTGCCCCCTCTCGCCGTAAGGAAATCGCCCGCTTTGGCGTCAAGGCGGTATTGGCCGGTACTTTGTCTAACCTGATGTCGGCCTCTATTGCAGGTTTCTTCATCGCCCTGGGCAGCGTTGCTTCTTAACGTAACCTTCAACGATTACGCGGGCGCTGCTGTCATATACAGTAGTGCCCGTTTTTTTCAGTCATTCTTAAACCCTAATACTGTGCGAGATGTCCATGACCGCTTCGATTAACATGACCCTTGCCGCGCGCCAGGCGCTTTCACTGATGGACCTGACCAGTCTCAACGATACCGATACCGATGCGTCCACCGAATCGCTGTGCAAAAAGGCAAAAACGCCCTTCGGCTACCCGGCAGCGGTATGCGTCTACCCCCAGTTCGTCGTGACCGCGCGTCGCGCCCTCACCGCCCACGAGCTTAACGGTGACGTCAAAATCGCCACCGTCACCAACTTTCCCCACGGCGGTGACGACATCATGGGCGCCGCCCGCGAGACCCGTGAAGCCGTCGCCTCCGGGGCAGACGAAGTCGACGTCGTCTTTCCCTATCGCGCCCTTATGGCGGGCGACGAAGAAACTGGCCGTGAGCTGGTGGAAATGTGCCATGCAGCCTGCGGCGGTCAGGCGCTTTTGAAAGTCATCATTGAGGCCGGCGAGCTTAAAGAGCCTGCGCTTATCAAGCGGGCAAGCGAGCTGGCCATTGAAGCCGGCGCCGACTTTATCAAGACCTCAACCGGCAAGGTGGCGGTCAACGCAACGCTGGAATCCGCCGAAATCATGCTTCAGGCGATCCAAGACAGCGGCAAGGATGTCGGGTTCAAGGCGGCAGGTGGCGTCAAGACAGCCGAAGAGGCCGCCGAATACCTGGCGCTCGCCGCCAAGATCATGGGTGACCAGTGGGTCTCGCCGCGCCACTTCAGGTTTGGTGCCTCCAGCCTGCTGGGTGACTTGCTCAACACCCTGAGTGGCAACCCCCAGACCGCGTCGCTCTCGCGTAATGACGGAGGCTATTAAGATGCTCCCGCAAGAACTGATTCGCCTAAAGCGCGATCACCAGCCGCTACCAGCAGATGAAATCAAGGCGTTTGTACAGAGCATTGCCGATGACCGTATCAGCGATGCACAAATTGGCGCCTTTACCATGGCGGTGTATCTGAACGGCATGAGCCGAGAGGAAGTTGTCGCCCTGACCAGCGCCACCCGCGACTCCGGTCACGTCATGCAGTGGGATTCACTCAACCTGCCCGGCCCGATCGTCGACAAACACTCCACCGGCGGTGTGGGTGATCTGGTCTCGCTGGTGCTGGGCCCCTGGGTCGCCGCCTGTGGTGCCTTCGTGCCGATGATTTCCGGCCGCGGCCTGGGCCACACCGGCGGCACGCTGGACAAGCTGGAGTCCATTCCCGGCTATGACCCCTACCCCGCCCCGGAACGCTTCGGCGACGTGGTGAAATCCACCGGCGTGGCGATTATCGGCCAGACCGGCAACTTGGCCCCGGCAGACAAGCGCATCTACGGCGTGCGCGACGTGACCGCCACGGTGGAATCCATCCCGCTGATCACCGCCTCGATCCTGGGCAAAAAGCTGGCCTCCGGCCTGGATGCCCTGGTCATGGATGTCAAAGTCGGCAGCGGCGCCTTCATGCCCACGCCGGAAAAATCCCGCGAACTGGCCAAGAGCATTGCCAATGTCGCGACCCAGGCGGGCACGCCGACCACGGCCTTGCTCACCGACATGAGCCAGCCGCTGGCTCCCTGCGCCGGTAACGCGGTCGAGATCGTCGAAACCCTGGCACTGCTGCGCGGTGAACGCGCCAACAGCCGGGTCATGCAGGTGACCCGCGAACTGGCGGTGGAAATGCTGATGGCGGGCAAGCTGGTCGACAGCCGTGAGGAAGCGCTGACCAAGCTTGAAAAAGCCCTGACATCGGGTGCGGCCGCCGAGGTCTTTGCCCGCATGGTAAGCGAGCTGGGCGGCCCTGCCGACTTCATGGAGCGTTCGGATCACTACCTGGCCACAGCCGATGTGATCAAGCCTGTATATGCCGAACAGTCGGGCATCATCCAGCGCATTGACACCCGGGCCGTGGGCATGAGCGTGGTGGAACTCGGCGGGGGCCGCCTGCGCAACGATGCCAGCGTCGACCACAGCGTTGGCTTCAGCGACATTGCCGAAATCGGCGAGCGTGTCGATGGTCAGCGTCCTATCGCCATGGTTCACGCCAAAAGCGAAGACGCCGCCGCCCTTGCCGCCGCCCAGCTTCGCGCCGCGGTCACCTTGGGTGACGCCCCCGCGACCGCGGACACGCTACTTCAAGACACCTTCAGAGGAGAAGCCTGATGCGCCGCGCGATTGTTGTTGTCCTCGATTCATTTGGCATCGGCAGCGCGCCGGATGCCGACACCTTCGGCGACCAGGGATCTGACACCCTGGGCCATATTGCCGCCGCCTGCGCCCGTGGCGACGCCGATACGGCCGAGCGCTCAGGCCCTTTGCAACTACCCAACATGGCAAAACTCGGTTTGTTTCACGCCCACCGCGATGCCACCGGCACTGTAGCGGAAGGCGTTAACCTGCCGGACACGCTGACAGGCGCTTACGCCCACGCCAAGGAAATTTCCAGCGGCAAGGACACCCCCTCGGGCCACTGGGAAATTGCCGGTGTCCCCGTGCGCTTCGACTGGGGCTACTTTCTCGACAAGACCGATAGCTTCCCGTCGGAGCTGCTCGACAGGATTGTCGATGCCGCCAACCTGCCCGGCGTGATCGGCAACTGCCACGCCTCGGGCACCGAGATCATCGCCCGCCTGGGCGAAGAGCACGTCGCCACGGACAAGCCGATCGTCTACACCTCGGCGGATTCCGTCTTCCAGATTGCCGCCCACGAGGAGCACTTCGGCCTCGAGCGGCTCTATGAACTGTGCGAAACCGTGCGCGGGTTGCTCGAGCCCTACAATATTGGCCGCGTGATTGCGCGCCCCTTTGTCGGCAATCACCGCGACGACTTTGCACGCACCGGCAACCGCCGCGACTACAGCGTCGAGCCGCCCACCCCCACGGTGCTGCAAAAGCTCGCCGAGGCGGGTGGCGAAGTGGTCTCAATCGGCAAGATTGCCGATATCTACGCCCACTGCGGGATCACCCACAAGGTCAAGGCCAGCGGTCACGATGCGCTGATGGAGGCCACGCTGTCTGAGGTCGAGCGCACCGCCCGGGAAACCAGCGACCGCACGACCATGATCATGACCAACTTCGTCGATTTTGATTCGGTCTACGGTCACCGCCGCGACGTGCCGGGCTATGCCGCAGCGCTCGAGCACTTCGATGCCCGCCTGCCCGAGCTGTTCGCCGCCCTAAACGACGACGACCTGCTGCTGCTCACCGCCGACCACGGCTGCGACCCCAGTTGGGAAGGCACCGAGCATACCCGCGAATACGTCCCGGTGATGGTGCGCGGCGCAGGCTTTACCCCCGGCCCCATGGGCGAACGCGGCACCTTCGCCGATATCGGCCAGACACTGGCCGACTACTTCGAGCTCGAGGCCATGGCCGACGGCGAAAGCTTTTTACCCAGCGCCGCTTAAAGGAGAAACCTACAATGGCGACACCACATATTAACGCTGAGAAAGGCGATTTTGCCGATACCGTGCTGATGCCCGGCGACCCGCTACGTGCCAAGTTCATCGCCGAGACCTACCTGGACGATGTCCGCCAGGTCAACGACGTGCGCAGCATGCTGGGCTACACCGGCACCTATAAAGGCCGCGAGATTTCCGTCATGGGCCACGGCATGGGCATTCCCTCGGTCTCGATCTACGCCAAAGAGCTGATCACCGACTACGGTGTTAAATCCGTCATTCGCGTGGGCTCCTGCGGCGCGGTTCGCGACGACGTCAACGTTCGCGATGTGGTCATCGGCATGGGCGCCTGCACCGACTCCAAGGTCAATCGCATGCGTTTCAACGACCACGACTTTGCCGCGATTGCCGACTTCGACCTGACCCAGCACGCGGTCGCCGCCGCCAACGCGCAAAACGTGCCGGTGAAAGTCGGCAACATCTTCTCGGCGGATCTGTTCTACAACCCGCAAACCGAGATGGCCGAGCTGCTCAAACGCTACGGCATTGTCGGTGTCGAGATGGAAGCCGCGGGTCTCTACGGCGTGGCCGCGGAATTCGGCGCCCGGGCGCTGACCATCTGCACGGTATCCGACCATATTCTGAAAGGCGACTCGCTCTCAAGCAAAGACCGTCAAACCACCTTCAACGACATGATGACGATTGCGCTCGACACGGTATTACGCGACGACGCAGCGCGCACCTGAAGGCCAACACCAAGGAAATCGCCATGAGCCAAGTCGATACGGCACTGGTTGAGACACTACTGACAGCGCTTGGCAATGCCTATGCGCCCTACTCCAACCACCCGGTGGCCGCCGTGATGGAGTGTCCGGATGGCCAGAAGTTCGTCGGCGGCAACGTCGAAGTGGCCCACTACAAGGGGCTCTGTGCCGAAGCCTCGGCCATTTCAGCCATGGCCACCGCCGGGCAGCGTGAGCTTGCCAAGGTCTATGTCATGGGGCCCGGCGAGCACCTGTGTACGCCCTGCGGCGACTGTCGCCAGCGTATCCGCGAGTTTGCCACGCCCGACACGCAGATCATGGTCCTCTCTCGCCAGGGCGAAGTACTGAAAACCTACACCATGGAAACGCTGCTGCCCGACGCCTTCGGCCCCGAGCAACTGCCGCCGCGTTGACCCCACCTGCCTAGCACTGACAACCAGCCCCTCGCGGGCTGGTTTTGTGCGTTTTTTGCTCGTACTCTTAAGCTCACGCTTTTGTTGATGCAAAGTGTGCCGTCAAGAGCACACCACTTCTTTGGAGAACGCCATGGCTGGCCTACTGCCCAACGTCGACCCCGACGGCTTGCTGGAATATTCGGTGGTCTACACCGACCGCTCGCTGAACCATATGTCGCAACAGTTTCAGGGCGTAATGCGGGATATTTCCGCCACGCTGAAAGAGGTCTACAACGCCCATGCTGCAGTGATCGTGCCGGGTAGCGGCACCTTCGGCATGGAAGCGGTGGCCCGCCAGTTTGCCGTCGACCAACCGACGCTGGTGATCCGTAACGGCTGGTTCAGCTACCGTTGGACGCAGATTATCGAGATGGGCCGACTGACCGACCAGCACACCGTGCTGAAAGCGCGGCGTGAAGACCCCAGCGACCCGCAGTCGCCCTTTGCGCCGGTCCCCGCCGACGAGGTTGCCGAGCGCATTCGCGCTGAAAAGCCTGCGGTCGTTTTTGCCCCTCAGGTGGAAACATCCGCCGGGATGCTCTTGCCGGATCACTACATCCGCACCGTTGCCCAGGCAACCCGTGACGTGGGCGGCCTGCTCGTGCTCGACGCCATTGCCGCGGGTACATTGTGGGTGGACATGCAGGCGCTGGGGGTGGATGTGGTCGTCAGCGCGCCGCAAAAGGGATGGAGTGGCTCGCCCTGCTGCGCCATGGTGATGCTCTCAGAGCGTGCCACCCAGCGTTTGAGCGAGACCCAGAGCAATAGCTTTGCCTGCGATTTAGGCAAGTGGCACAGCATCATGCAGGCCTACGAGAACGGCGGGCACGCCTATCACGCGACCATGCCCACCGATGCCCTGCGCCAGCTGCGCGACATCATGCAGGAAACGCGTGACTACGGCTTTGGCAAGGTCAAAGAGGAGCAGCAGGTGATCGGCCGAGAAGTTCGCGCCATGCTCAAGCGCCACGGTTTTAAAAGCGTCGCAGCAGATGGCTTTGACGCGCCGGGTGTGGTGGTGTGCTACACCGATGACAGCGGCCTGGTCGGCAAGCTTGCCCAGGCAGGCGTACAGGTGGCGGGCGGGGTGCCACTGATGTGCGATGAGGGCGACCACTTCCAGACTTTCCGCATTGGCCTGTTTGGTCTCGATAAGCTGCACCACACCCAGCGCAGCGTGGAAAACCTTGAGCAAGCGATTAATTCAACAGGTTAAATCTCACATAACCAGCTAGCAGCAGGTCTCAGGATCCCGGGACCTGCCAACCTGCCTCTCGACTGCCCGTGTATTGTTAAAGCCTGTTGGCCTCGTTGGATCTGGCGCAGTCTAATCGTTGGCCTTTACTGTGCCGCTCTCCCCGACTTTTTCTACATCGACAATCCCAGACCGGCTGACCACGACCTTCCAGCGAGCCAGGTAAGGCTGGTCTTCGCTGCCGGTTTCGCGAATGACCAGATTGAACAGGTGACGACGCTCGACACTTTCGCGCACGGCCTGGCCTTCTTTAAGCCGGTAGATGTCATACTTGCCCTTGCTCATCAGCCGGGTCAGCATGGAGATATCCAGCGTCAAACTTTCCTGGGTATGTTCGTAACCACTCAGGAAGCGGGTGGGTGACATCCGGGAGCGCGAACGGTAATGCAGCACCACCTCCTCACGCTGGGCCACGGTCCGGCGACGCAACCGCTGAATTTCTGGGTCCAGAGACGAATAGCGCTTATAGTCGAACCATTCGAGCTGATGCCCCACCGATACATTGCGGTTGGGGTCGACGTACTGCCGCCGCCACTTAGGCCGCCCACGGCGCAACCAGCGCCATAGGGTGTTACGTAAATCGTCTTTGAACACTTCGCGCATGGCATAAAGTACGGCCATGGCAATCACGAACAACGAGGTGATATCACCGAGGGTATCGCGCAGGCGAAGTACGCCAAACGAAACAAAGGCCATGACCACGGCCGTCGCCAGGGCTTTGACGGCTTTTTGCTCACCGCCACCCAACTCCTGGGGCCGCTGCTTAAGGGTAATGGGATACTCGATCAAGCGACGCAGCAACCGCATTTTATTCGACATCCGGGTAGGGTCAGCCATCACCCGTTCGGCGTTGTATTCCTGCTCGCGCCGGTACGCTTCTTCTCGCTGGCAAATCGCCACGAACCGGTGACGGATGGGGGTAAACTCACCGCCCCTGGGCATGTGAGCCACCAGCGCCAATAACTGCTGTTCGGTAAACCACGACAGGTAATTATCGATATTGGTGAAATACTTGGTCAGTCGTTCATCCCGGGGCGGATGGCGGCGCAGGCGCCTCAGAATACTTTCACTCAAGTCACTGGTTTGCTGCAGCTGGTCACGCAGCCAATGGACACTTTCCTGGTCGACCTGATGCTTATCTTCGCTTCGGCGTATCTCCCGCGCACTTGTCAGCATGGCTTGGGTATTGCGCTCCATCGCGCCCACGTATTGATAAGCATAAAGGCTGAGGCTCAGGCGATAGGAGTCACTGCCCAGCTGATTGCGGCTCGCCAGACGGCTTTGCACCAGGGGCAGATGATATTCGTCGCTGTAGTAGGTACGCGACACTTGAATCGCCGCGTGGTAAAACGCTTCCTCCGAAATCAACTGGGTCGAAAGGCCAAGATCCCCCGGTACAAACAGATAAATATCCAGATTGTGAGAGGTTTCCTCCTTCAAGCGCCGTGAAATACGCAGTTGAAAGCTGTTTTTGCGCTCTACATTAATCAACTCACCAATCTCCTGCTTCCCTGGATACGTCAATGCGATAACATGGCATCATCGCTAATCGGTGAAGGCCTTGCCTTAAAGCACGCCTGACGCCACTATTGCCCGCTGTTCTTTTCACTTTGGGAGCCTTTGGATGTCCATGGCCCGTTTTTCACCCTTTGAGCTGGTGCTGTTAAATAGCCGCAGCCAAGTGGATACGGCAACGCTACTATTGCTGGCTTGGGTACTTGTTAACCGCCAGCACGTGTCGGAAGGCCAGCGACGCCGTCGCCTGGCCCAGGTCACGGCGCAGTTTCGTCATGGGCATGAATTGGGGCCGGTCATGAGCATTGCCCATCATCAGGATCTTCAAGCCATTCAGCTGGCCGCCGAAATTCTACGTAAAGAGTGCTCGCAAGAGCGCAGCCTGAGTGTCCTGCATCAGTCGATCACGGTGGCAACCGATGACGGCGACCTGTCGCTGGCCAACCATTATATCCTGCGCTTTCTGGCGGACTTGCTCAATGTGACACCCACAACGCTGAGCACCCTGTTTTATGAGTTAACCGGCAGGCCATTAACGTCCCCCGAGGACCCCAGCCGTCATGCCTATTGGCAACGTCACAATCCGGACTACTTTAACCAAAAGGCACGCGAGGCCGCCGCTGAACAGCAGGCTCGAGATGAAGCCGCACAACAGGCTGACGAGAAACACCAGCAACGCAAACAGAAAAAACAGCGTAAACAGCAGGAAAAGCAGCGCCAACAGGAAGAGGCCCAGGCGCGTCAGGCGCATGCCCGACAGGAGCGTGAACGCCAACGGCAACGCGATGACCAGAGCCGCCGCGAACAGGCTCAACGTGAGCAGGCGCGGCAAGACCGGTCCCGTTACGAACGCGCCCAGGGAGAACGCCGCCAGTGGCAGCGCACCGCACCTCCTCCGGACCGCACCACGCGTGCCCTGGCGGTACTCGGGCTGCCGCCGGGGGCCAGTCGTAGCGACGTACGCCTCGCCTATCGGCGCATGGCGCAGCTTCATCACCCGGACCGCTTTTTCACCGAAAGCGAACACCAGGTGGCACTGGCATCCGCACGTTTTCAGCGCATCAAAAACGCGTATGATTACCTGATGCAAACCTACTAAAAAGATGCAGCAGCGACCGACGGAACAAGACCATCCTTATGCGCGATTTGTATCAACGCCTATCGCTTTCACCCGAGGCCAGTGAGCACGACATCCAGGATGCCGTGATGCGCTGCCCCAATAGTGCCCTACGCCAGGACGCTGAGAGTGTTCTCGCGGTCAACGAGCACCGTGAGGCCTACGATACGCTACATCAGACGCTCAACGATATTGGCTGCCTGCGTGCGCGACTCGGCTTGACCCACGGGGCCCACTGGCAAGGTGATGTGGCCAACGATTTTTCACTGCCCCCGGATCATGCCATTTCGCGCCACGATGAACTGGTCGACCGCGTCAGCAACGCGGTCTCGCTGTACAACCGCTGGCGTCGCTGGCGAGGCCCCTGGCTACTCGTCGCCGTGTTCGCCACCGGGGCCGGTATCGGCGTCGTAATGGGATTTGCCCTCTGCCTGGGGCTTGCCGCGGGATAGGCGACGGTCTTCTTCACTTCCCTTACGCTGCCGCTCATCTTTCCTGATTTCGGCTTTGGTCGGCATGGGGGCAGCTTTGGGGGGCGTTGGCCTTTCCCTCCCTTCTGCTGCCTCTTCAGGATCGCTGGCATTCTGGCTGGACTGGCCTTGGTCAGCCCCACTGCCATCCTCCAGGTTCATCTCCACGCTGCTGTCGGGCGCCATCAGGCCGCCTGCCTTACCTTCCATGCTGACACTCAAACGCGGCACGCCCAGGTCGACACCGTCGGCTTCCATGCGTTGTTTCAGCATCAGGTTAAAGGCGCGAGCCACGTCCCATTGCATTTCGGGTGCGGTACGGAACCGCATGCGCAAAATCGCCCCACCATCGTCGAAACTGTCGATTCCCTGCATCTCCAGCGGCGACCAGATGTGGTGGCGCATCATCGGATCCTTGCGCAGTTCCTGGGCGGTTTCCTGCATCAAATGGATGGCATCGTCTATTTTCATGTCGTGGGGAATGCGGATACGCATCAGCGCAATACCGAACTGCCGGGACATGTTGTGGATCGATTCGATGCGGCTGAAGGTGATGATGTGCACGATGCCGTCGAGGTCGCGCAGCCTGACCGTACGCAGAGTCAGGCCTTCTACCGTGCCCATGTGGCCGTTGATTTCGACGAAATCGTCCACGGCCAGGGAGTCTTCGATAAGGATAAAAATACCCGTGATCAGATCCTGTACCAGCGTTTGCGCCCCGAAGCCGATCGCCAGACCAATCACACCGGCACCCGCCAGCAACGGCGTCACGTTAACGCCCAGATTGGCGAGTCCGGCAATAAAGGCAATGATCAGAATCGTGATAAAAATAACATTGCGGATCATCGGCGTGATGGTTTGCGCACGCGCCTGGTTGACCCGCTTGCCGCGGGAGCGTGTCGATGAGATCAACGCCCGCTGAATGGCCGTATCGGCAAAAATCCATACCAGCCACGCCAGCAGCACGGTTCCCCCAAGGCTCACCAGGGCGGGACCCAGCTGTGCACCGGCCAGGCCGCGCTGGCCGAGGCCAAACATCGAGCTGCCCCATACCTGCACCGACAACTCGGCAAAGACCACCCAGGCACAAATGTGTGCCAGCACGAACCCGAAGCGTTTCAGGCGCTTGCGATACTGACTCTGCCGACGGCGGCGGTGGCGGCGCTTACCCAAGCGCTCGGCTTGGCGACGCAGCAGCCCAGTCACCACCAACGTCAGCACCAGCAGGCTCGCCGAAATGATCGACCGGGCAAGTGCCGTGCCCACATCGCCAACGGTAATAAAGATCGCCAGCAGCGAGCCACCTACCAACAACAGCGCGGGGATGTGCCACAGCCCACCAAGCGCGCGAATCATCTCCACAGCAGTGTTGGCATCCCGGCGTTGCTTGTAGGGGCGGTTACAGATCAGGTGACGCACTGGACGCTTGAATTTGATCACGAAACGCGCCGAGATCAGTGCGGCCAGCATATTGGCCAGCACGGAAACCAGGCTGGAAAGCTCGTCGCCCAGCATTTCGACAATACGGCTCGAATTCACCGCGTCGCCCAGTGCGATCAGCGCACCAATGACAAACAGGCTGCGCAGAGCACGCTGATGCAGCAGTTGCACGGCCGTAAACCGATGCCCACGGCTGAAAAAGGCCACGACGGTTTCAAACACCACCGATAGCAGTCGACCACAAACGCAAATATAGGCCACAACCAGCACCATGGTCCGGCCCGGGCTGTAAGCCATCAACTGGCCGACCCCCAGCGTAATCGCAAACGCCAGTATCCAGGGCAGGATGCGCCGAAAGAAGTGCACGACCATCAGCCAGCCTTTAGGGTCGCGGGGCAAGTCCAGCGGCCACTTGCGACGCTTGGCGATCACCCTTCCCGCACCGATCATGGACACCAGCAGCACAACCCAGACCACTGCAAGCACAGCGCCTTCGGCCACCGCACGAATCATCTCGCCTCGACTGGCGTTACTGGCCACATCTCGCAATTCTTCGCCGCCGTTGACCAGTTGACGCTGCCACTCCTCTACTGGCGACCCCCCCGCCTGAGCCTGCTCGCCGATGTCGGTGAGCGTATCTGCAAGCGCCCCCAGCACCCCCTGGCGAACGACCCCTTCATCCTCACTGGCTTCTTGCGTGGTCGTTTGCAGTTCACGCAGCGAGTTGATCAATTCACTGCGCCGCTCTTCATCTTCGAGCACTGAAATCACGTCATTCAGCGACCCCTGAAAGTCTGCGCTGCTGACGTCGTTCTGCTCTTCCGATTCACCACCGCCAAGGCTTGGCAGCGAGATCGCCTGTGCATGAGCGTGGGACGCCATGACGCCCATCAGCATGATGAAAATAAAACGAACAACGGTATTGATTAGCCAGTGCGGTCGCACATGTTACTCCTGAACCAAGGCATCAAAAGGCGATGCCGCATGATTATCCCCGTAAAGGGCTCGCTGAGCGAATATTCTCAGCCCACGTGCGTGACTATGATAGGCTGAGCCCACAAATCGTTCACCTCACAGGATGCCGAGATGACGTTAGAAGCGCCACCTAATGGCTGGAACGCAAAGGGCGAAACCCGCAAGGTCGGTGTCGAAATCGAGTTCGCCGGCTTGCCCCCACGTGACACAGCCCTGATTGTGTGCGAACTGTTTGGTGGTGAGCTTAACGTGGTCAGCCCCCACCGACTACTGGTCGAGGGCACCCGCTGGGGCGAGTTTGGTATTGAACTGGATACCCAATATGCGCATCCTGACCGGGCGCTATTGGAGGAACACCACGAGCTGGACAGCGAGTGGTCGCGCCAGCACCACCAACACCGCCTGGAGTTCCACCGCAAGACCCGCGAGCTGATTGGCGATATGGTCACGGGTCTGGTACCTACAGAGATCGTGTGCCCGCCGGTGCCCTGGAACGAACTCGACGAGCTCGATACGCTGTTCGAAGCGTTGCGGACCCATGGGGCAAAAGGCACGGATGCCAGCTTACTTTACGGTTTCGGGTTACACCTCAACCCTGAAGTGGAGCGCGAAGATGTGGATTACCTGCTGTCGATGCTACGCGCCTACCTGCTCCTGGCAAGCTGGTTGCGCAGCGAGATCAAGGTGGACATCACCCGCGAAGTGCTGCCTCACGCCAACCCCTTCCCCAAAGAGTATGCGCTCAAGGTATTAAACCGTCAGTACACGCCGGATATCGACACCCTGATTGATGACTACCTGACCTACAACCCCACCCGCAACCGGGAACTGGATTTACTGCCCCTGTTTGCTTATCTTCGCCCTGACCACCCGCACAAGCTGTTGCATGGTGAGTTGACCCAACCACGGCCTACGTTTCATTACCGCCTACCTAATGCGCAGCTTTCGGAGCCCCATTGGGGAGGCGTCACCGAATGGAACCGCTGGGTCGCCGTGGAACGCTTGGCAGCCTCCAAGGAGACCCTTGCCGCACGCTGTGATCACTATATCGCCCAGCATAACCGGCCATTGATCACTCGCCTGGCAAGCCGCGCCAAGCGCTGGTGGGGTGAGCGCTTCTGACGAGGCGTTGATCGCCTCATCGTTGCGATATGCCCGTTACCGTCTATTCATTCACATTTTGACCAAGAGTGCCCTTGCATGGCCCGCCCGTTAATTGGCATTACCACTTCCGATGCAAAAAGCCAGCTTGCCTGGTGTTTCGACTGGTTTGCGGTCTGGCGCCACGGCGGCCGACCGCTGCGTTTATCACCGGCAAGACCTATGCCCGACGATCTGGATGGGCTCATCATCGGCGGTGGCGATGATATTCAGACGTCCCTGTATGGCGGGGAGGTGCAGTTAGGCGTGCGCCTGGACCCGGCCCGGGATGAGCTGGAGCTCAAGCTGCTGGAACATTTTATCCCGCGGGATACCCCCGTACTGGGAATCTGCCGGGGTGCCCAACTGATCAACGTCCACCTGGGCGGTACCCTGGACCCGGATATTTATACCACCCATGAGGGCATCAAGCGGCGCCGCACGGTGCTCCCGCGCAAGACCGTCGATATCGTCGGGGCCAGCAAGCTCCACCGCCTGCTCGGCGTGACCTGGTGCCGCGTTAATAGCCTGCACCATCAAGCCGTCAACCGGGCTGGCAAGGGAATCGACATTGTCGCCCGCGACCGCGACGGTCTGGTCCAGGGCATTGAGTCCCGGGACCACGATTTTCTGCTGGGCGTGCAATGGCATCCCGAATGGCTGGTATTCAACCGCCCCCAACAGCGCTTGATTCGCGCACTGGTGGCGGCGGCAGAGCGTCATCGAACCGCCATCAGGGGTTAAGGGCGGCGAGTGCCGCGTCGTAGTCCGGCTGGTTTTTCAACTCACTGACCAGCTCGCTGTGCAGCACCCGATTATCGGCGTCCAGCACCACGACGGCGCGGGCGCATAGCCCTTCCATGGCACTGTTGCACAACGCCACGCCCCAGGCTTCCTGAAATTCGCGATGGCGGAAGGTGGACAGTGTTTCGACATCGTCCAGCCCCTCCGCGCCACAAAACCGCTTGGCCGCGAAGGGTAAATCGGCCGACACCACCAACACCACGGTATTGTCCAGTTGGGACGCCAGCTCGTTAAACTGCCGGGTCGACATCGCGCAAGTCGGCGTATCGACGCTGGGAATAATATTGAGCACTTTGCGTTTGCCTTGATACGTATCAAGGGTGACATCCTGAAGCTCACTGTTGGTGAGCGTCATGGCAGGCGCCACTTCTCCTGGGGCTGGCAAACGACCGGCGACATCCATCGGTTCACCGGCACGGGTAATCTGTTGCATATCAGGCTCCTGAACATAGTATGGGATGCCTATACTGCATCCTAAAAGGGAATTATCCTAGCTGGGTTTGTCATACACCGCGTCAAGACGAGAGCCATCATGCCTTCTTTAGTGATTATCAAAACCGGTGATGCCTTCCCGGAAGTGGTCGAACAGCACGGTGATTTCGAGCAGCTTTTTATCCAGCAGCTGCGCGAGGCGCTACCTGACGGCATGACGTTAAGCGTGTGGGATGCGCGGGAGAGCACACCAACGGCCTCACCCGCCTCATTGGCTGGCGTGGTTATCACCGGTTCGCACAGCATGGTGAGTGAAGCGCCGCCATGGAGTGAGGCGCTCAAGCCCTGGCTCAAGCAGGCGCTGGCCGACGACGTGCCAATGCTCGGCGTATGTTACGGGCACCAGCTCATGGCCGCGGCCTTTGACGGCGTCAGCGATTACCACCCCGCCGGTCGGGAATCGGGCACGCATCGGGTACGGCTTACCCAGGCCGGCCAGCAGGACCCCCTCTTCAGCCAGTTGCCCGTGTCCTTCCCGGCGCATCTCACCCATGCGCAATCGGTCATGCAACTACCCCACAAAGCCACGGTGCTTGCGCATAACAGCCACGATGCCCATCAGGCACTGCGCTATGGACCACGCCAATGGAGCGTGCAGTTTCACCCCGAATTCACTGCACCGGTGATGCGGGCGTATCTTGAGCGTCAGCGGGCAGCGCTGCGCGATCAGGGCGAAGACCCCGACGCCCTGATCAGTGGGGTTCACGACACGCCAGAGGCATCCGGTCTGCTGCGCCGCTTCCTGGCGTTTGTGTAATCAACCACGTCTTTGATCCCGCCGCGAGGCTAGCCGGTCTGCCAGACGGGTGGGCTCTGGCAGTTTGGTCGCCCCCAGGCAGCGCAGCACCCATTGCAACGACGTGTCCAGTGACAGGCGGTGGCCAGGCGATACAAACACCGGTTTCACCCTGGTTCTGGAGCGCAACACGGCGCCAATCACCTCGCCGCCGCGGGCAGTGAGCGGCACCCAATCGCCACGCTGCTCGCCCACCTCGGCATGGCGGCCCGTCAGCCGGGATTTGGCAATGCCAATGGTGGGTGTGTCCAGCCACAACCCCAGGTGAGCAGCCACCCCCAGTCTCCGTGGATGGGCGACGCCCTGTCCGTCCACCATCACCAGTTCGGGTTGAACAGTCAGCTTTGCGAAGGCGCCCAGCGCAGCAGGAATTTCTCGAAACGACAGCAGCCCGGGGATATAGGGCATGCGCGTGGGCTCGCGGTGAACCACTTGCTCTATCACGCTTAAGTCAGGCGCAGTATCAGGGTCCCATTTGAGCACCACCACCGCTGCCCGGGTTGTTGCGCCGCCATCCTCAAAGCCGATATCCACCCCGGCAAGGTGGCGCACCGGGTCGAGTCGGTCACTCAGCTCGAGCCGCTTTGCCAACTCCGTCTGCAGCGCCATCGCGTCCCTGGGCGCAAGGTTCCATTCGTGTAGCGGTGTTGACATGGCTTCATCCTTGAGCGGTTAAATGATGAACACGGTAGCAAAAAAAACGCCCCCGCACCTGGGAAGGCACGGGGGCGTCGGGATATCACCAGTGACCGCTAAGCGGCAACTGATGGCACCTTAGGCGCGTTCGCGGCGACGGACCGGCGCATCGCCTTCATCACGGCGGCGGCGCGGGGCACGCTCTGGGGCGCTGTCTTCGCTGATTTCCAGCGGACGGCCGGAGACACGGGCACGGGCCATTTTCGTCAGGATGGTGGACGGCAGACCGCTGGGCAGTTCAACCACCGAGAAGGCATTGCGGATATCGATACGCCCGATGCGTGCGCCTTCGATACCGCCTTCGTTCGCCAGCGCACCGACCAGTTGACCGGGCTTGACGCCGTCTTTATGGCCGACAGAAACGCGGTAGCGGGTCATGCCTTCGCTGGGCGTGCTTGAACGCTCACGGCGAGCACCCGGTTTGCCGCCAGACGCGCCATCACGCGAGGGCTTCTCTTTGCGCGGTGCCTGCAAACGACCAATCGGCGCTTCATCAGCGCGGGCCATGGCAGAGAATGCACAGGCCAGCTCGATCGGGTCATGACCTTCTTCGACCAGACGCTCGATCAGCGCACGCTGTTCTTCTGCCCCTTTGGTCAACGAGGCAATGACGCGCTGGTGGAATACTTCATCCCGGTGAGCACGGATAGCAGATTCGTCAGGTAGCGGCATTTCGGTCATTTTCTGACCGGTTGCCTGCTCCATCCAGCCCACTTTGCGACCTTCGCGGAAACCGGCAAAGGTAATCGCGATACCGCTACGCCCGGCACGGCCAGTACGACCGATACGGTGCGTATAAGCTTCTGCATCCTGGGGCAGATCGTAGTTGATGACGTGGGTGATCCGCGATACGTCAAGACCACGGGCAGCCACATCGGTGGCGATCAGGACGTCGACCTTGCCACGCTTCAAACGGGTGATGGTGCGCTCACGCAGACTCTGGTCTAGGTCACCTGACAGGCCAGCGGCGTTAACGCCACGCGCCGTCAACTGCTCAACCAGCGTGGTACAAGCGGCACGGGTACGCACGAAGACAATGGCGCCATCGACCGGCTCGACTTCAAGAATGCGCGACAGCGCTTCAAGCTTGGCGCCGCCATCAACACGCACGATGCGCTGTTCGATGTTTTCGCCGGTCGTGGTGCCCGACTCGATCGCGACTTTAACCGGGTTAACCAGGTAACGGTTAACGATGCGCTCGATTTCAGTGGGCAGTGTTGCCGAGAAGAACACACGCTGCGCATCTTTCGGGGTATCGGCAACCACGCGCTTTACGTCGTCGATAAAGCCCATTCGCAGCATTTCGTCCGCCTCGTCCAGCACGAGCGAAGTCAGGCCGTCGAGTTTCAGACTGCCGCGGTCGAGATGGTCGATAATCCGGCCAGGGGTGCCGACAATGACCTGGGCGCCGCGCTTCAGCGCGCCGAGTTGTTCACGGTACTCTTGACCACCACACAGGGTAGCCACTTCAAGACCTTTAAGGTTTTGACCGTATTTACTGAACGAGACCGCCACCTGCTGAGCAAGCTCGCGAGTTGGTGCCATGACCAGCACCTGAGGCTCACGACGCGTCAGTTCCAGACGCGATAACAATGGCAATGCGAACGCCGCGGTTTTACCGGTACCGGTTTGCGCCTGGCCCAGCATATCCCGGCCTTCGAGCAACGCAGGGATGGTCTGCGCCTGAATGGGAGAGGGGGTTTCATAGCCCTGAGATTCAACAGCAGTCAGAACGGCAGGCAATAAAGCAAGATCGCCGAAGCTCGGCGAAGCGACAGAAGTCGAGGTCATTAATCACACCTTGGTAGGCCGGTTGTTCCGGCAAAAAACATCGTAAGCGTCTCTGACTCGTTAATGATGCGCACGTCAAGGCAGCATCAAAGAACATGGCTCCGCATAGCGGATATCGTCATCGGTGGAGTCGGAGACGCCGGTCGCACCCAGCATCCGGATTGACAGCTTGATAGCGGCTCAATCCGCCGTGGCGACCTTGTTGCGCCGATTTCACCCGTTTGGTGAAATACTGGAGGCGCGCCATCTTCACAGCAGTCAACATCTGGCCTGAGCGAGATGTTCCAGCAAACGTTGCTTTGTAGGGAGCGTATCGAAAACGGCTCATGGCTACACAGGCAAACGCTTATCGTCTTGATGGTGGGGTCAGCACATGCGAGGAGTGCGCATCCTAACACCGCCGCGAGTACCTGACCAGCCATTTCAGCGTTTTTTTCGTTCGCCTCCTCCTTGCACCATGTCACATTTCGTCTAGCCTGATGGGTGCATTAATTGGATATCCATATTTTAGCCACAGGGAAAGATGCTATGCGTAAGTCAATGATTACCACTGCCGTAAGTGCAGTCCTACTTAGCGGAGCCGCTTTCAATGCCAACGCTGCGACAGACGCGCCTCAAGGCATGTATTCCGCCGACGAGATCATGGGGGCCGATGTTTATCTCGAGGGCGATATCAACGAAGAAATCGGCGATGTGGACGACATTCTGCTGAACGAAGAGATGCAGGTCAGTGCTCTGGTCGTCGAAAGCGGCTCTGTCCTTGGTCTGGGCGGTCGAGAAATCGTCGTCGACACCGACTACTTCAGCCTGGAAACCGATACTGACGGTGACGATACTGAGCATCGCGTTCTCATCAGCGCCTCGGAAGAGGAAGTAAAATCTTTCCCCACCTATGACCGCGACTGGTGGGAGCAGACCAAGGCAAATGCACGCGATGCCTGGCAAAGCACCGAAGAGGGTGTCCAAAGCGCCTGGCAAACAACCCGCGAGGCCATTGATCCTGACGAAGAAATCAACGAAGAATAAATGTCAGACTGATCGCGCAGGTTCCTTTCGCGGAGCGAATTCCCTTTGCGAAACAGTCCAGAAAGCCACCGCCAGGTGGCTTTCTGGTTTCCGGGCGCCTGATCAGGCCTTGCGGCGTATTCCCTTCCCGGACAAGCGTTCGCGATCATGCGGACGATCAAAGTCCAGCGCCGGCCCCACCGGAACGATGCGCGTGGGATTGATGGTGTCGTGACTGTAATAATAGTGGCGTTTGATGTGGTCCATGTTGACCGTCTCCGCCACTCCCGGCCACTGATAAATCTCGCGCACGTAGTTGGAGAGATTGGGGAAGTCCTCAATACGCTTCACGTTGCACTTGAAATGGCCATAATACACCGCATCGAAGCGAATCAAGGTGGTAAACAGGCGAATATCCGCCTCGGTCAACCACTCACCTGCCAGGTAACGATGTTGCCCCAAGCGCTTTTCCATACGTTCCAGGGCATCGAACAGTGCCTTGACGTGTTTTTCGTAAACGTGCTGCTCGGTGGCAAAACCTGACTTGTAAACGCCATTATTGATGTGGTCATAAACGTCGGCATTGACCTCGTCAATCACGTCGCGCAAGTCATCGGGGTAGAAATCCAGATCGTTGCCGGTCAGCTCATCAAAGGCGTCATTGAGTATACGCACCAGATCAGCCGATTCATTATTGACGATCGCGTTACGCTGCTTGTCCCACAGCACGGGAACGGTGACACGCCCTGTATAGTGGGGATCAGTCATTGTATAAAGCTGGCGATGAAACTCGACCCCATTGACAGGATCGCCGCTGGCACCTTCGTCTTGATGGTACGTCCATCCCTGGTCAAGCATTAACGGGCTGACGTGGGACGTCCCGATAACCGACTCGAGCCCCTTGAGGGCTCGCATGATCAGCGTGCGGTGCGCCCAGGGGCAGGCCAGCGATACATATAGATGGTAACGGTTCGTTTCAGCCGGGTAGCTGCTACCCTCGACTCCAGGATGATCCCCTACCCAGTCGCGTAGCTGGGCCGATTCTCGGACGAACTCGCCCCCGTGTTTCTTGGTGTCGTACCACTGGTCGTGCCATTTGCCGTCAATCAGCAGCCCCATGGTGTATCTCCTCAAAGCGATTAGCGTTGATTCAGCATACGCCTGGGAACACTCGACTCAAGCGGATGTTTTAGCGCTATTCATTCGATGCAATCGAATCCTCGGGAGCACACTCACTCACCGCCTGACGCAGCGCTGCAGCCATCGCATGAGCCGCCGGCCCTGCCCTGTCCTGATCGCGAAAAATCAATTGGATAGGAACTTCTCTAATACTGCCCGCTGCCAGTGGCAATGGTTTGAGCTGTCCATCACGGAGCTCTTGTTCAATGCGCGTTTCCGGCATCCAGGCAAAGCCGAGACCACGCTTGAGCATATCCAGCGAGGTGTTCAGATGGCTCACCGTCCAGCGCTGCTCGGCTTTCAACCAGCCCGCGTTAGTCGATTGGCGAAGTGCGGAATCCCGCACTACCAGCTGACGGTGCTGGGCAAGGTCGCGCAGATCCAGCGACCTCCCCAACCGATGCAGCGCATGGGTGGGGTGGGCAACGGCGACAAACTTCACCATGACCAGCGGCTCCCCTAGAAACCCTTGCGCCTCGATACCCGATATCACCAGGTCCGCGCGGCCATCGTATAGCATTTCAATGCCGCCATTTAAGACGCTTTCAAACAGCTGTACCCGCACCTGGGGATAGGCTTCAGAAAAACGCTCCAGCGCTTTCGCCTGGGCTGCCGCGGGAAACACCTGATCGATGGCGAGCACGACCTCTGCCTCCAGTCCGGCGGCCAACCGGGAGGCTACGTCTTCCAGCGACTCGGAGCTTTCAATCAGCTGACGCGCCCGCCTCAGAAGTAACTCGCCAGCCTCTGTCAGGCGAACCTGGCGCCCTATCGGCTCAAGCACCTGAACCCCTAGCTGTTCTTCCAGTTTGTGTACCGCGTGGTTTAGCGTTGAGGGACTTTTATGCACGGCCTCGGCGGCCCGAGCAAACCCCCCATGGTCAACCACGGCGGCTAACATCTGCCACTGTGCAAGTGTTACCCGAGACATTTCGATTTCCCCGACGCAAAACAGCGAAACAATCGCCAAGCTTTCGATAAAACCATAGTGCCAGCTTATGGCCCGGATTACCGTAACCTGAACTAACTATTCTGCAAGACGTTTATCTGAAGGACGTGCCCTGACGGCGACCTCGAGTCGTTATCAGGGCCACTTATGAGAAGCGTTTTCGTACTAATTTATTAGACACTACTTACATTGATGTTTTCCATGAACAGAAATAGGCCTATGCTTCTTTAGCTAAGCGCATGGAAGTTCGAAACTTTTTCAACCTGTACAGCCTATGACAAGGATGTTTGGTGCCAACCATTACATTTTTTAGCAAACGGCGTTCGAAAATAGCTGGTTATGCGATATTCTTGCGCATTTGAGCGTAAGTCCATTTTATGTATGCATATACAGTCTAGGAACCCTTGCTATCATGGGTTAAGGTTCGTGGGTTTATTCACTTTTGTTACTTTAAAATCACGAACTCGGCGGTCCATTTACCCATGTTGCGAATCCTTCATTCGCTGCCCCGCACGCATAAATTGTTATTGTTACCGGTAGCCACCATGGTTACGGTGCTGGGCACACAAAAATTGTTAACGACCTACAACGAACTGAATCAACCCGACGCTCCAATGGAGAGCGTCCTGGTCCCTCTTCCAAGCGATTCCACCCCGGGTGTTCCCACTCTGCATAACGAACGCACCCCTGTGGCCGATGCCATTGACCGCGCCTCCCGTGCGCTTGATGCGACTCGCGAGAACATTCCGCTGAGCGACCTGAAAGCAACCGAAATTGTCGACCTGGGCGTTATTGAAGACGCGGAAGCCAATATCGACCTTCAAACGGCAAGTGAACTAACGCCTACATCCACCGTGCTCAGTGACATGAGCCCGGCAAATGCATCCACCCTAAACGATGGCGCATTGCACATGGCCATTGTGGTCGGCACATTGACCAGCGGCATGCTGGATGTTGATGACATGTCATCCACCCAGATTGCCGACGCCACCTCCTACGAGGACGATGCCACCTCTTATGAAGACTACGGCGCCGAGTTGTTCGGAGATGTGTCTTTCCTTGATCTGGAGCTTGCTGCAGAAGAGTCGTTTGTACCCCAGTGGGAAACTCATATCGTTGAACCGGGTGAAACCTTTGCCGTTCTGGCCCAAAACCAGTTGGGGCTGGGATACAGCGAAGTTCTCACGCTACTCGACGATGTACCCGACCCCAAAATGCTGACCCACTGGCGTGCAGGCCACAGTTTCGACTATCAGCTAGATGAAGAGGGTCGCCTGCTGTCGCTGCGCATGATGAAAAATACCCGTGAAGGGGTTCTGGTCGAGCGCCAGGAAGATCAGTACGCCATCACCGGCATTGAGCGCAAAGGTGAGCCGGTTCAGCGCCTTTATGCCGGTACCGTCAGCGGTAGCTTTGCCCGCTCGGCCCAGTCGACAGGCCTTAATAGTGGCGACGTCACCGAATTGACCCAATTGCTTCAGAAAAAACTCGACTTCCGCCGCGACAGCCGTCGTGGCGATCGTTTTCAGGTGCTCGTCGAATCCGACATGATTGAGGGCGAAACGCTCGACTCGCGCGTGCTGGCGGTTAAATACCAGGGCGAACGCATGAACTTGACCGTCGTGCGCAATGCGACCGACGATAAATTTTATACGCCGGAAGGTGCGAGCCTGGATCCTGCCTTTGCACGCCGTCCCTTTGAAGGCAACTACCGCCTGAGTTCAGGCTTCAACCCGCAGCGCAAGCACCCCGTCACCGGGCGCATCAGTCCGCATAACGGTACCGATTTTGCCATGCCGATTGGTACACCCATCACGGCACCCGCCGATGGGCGCGTCGAGAAGGTTGCCAACCATTACGCCGCCGGACGCTATATCGTCGTTCGTCACGACAACGGCTACCGCACCCGTTATTTGCATTTATCAAAACCGCTGGTCAGCCAGGGTGAGCGGATTGAAATGGGCGAGCGCATTGCGCTATCGGGCAACACTGGCCGCAGCACTGGCCCGCATCTGCATTATGAAGTCATCGTCAACAATTCACCGGTCAACGCGATGACCGTTGATCTGCCCGAAAACACCAGCCTGGATGGCGATACCCTCATCGCGTTTCAGCGCCAGGCCGAACCCATGCTGGCGGCGCTTGATAGCGGTGAGACCGGCACAATCAGCTTGGTCGGCAACACATCGGAAGATGACGAATAATCCACGGCTTCAGCAAAAAAAAGCGCCACACCCGTGGCGCTTTTTTTTTGCTGCCCAAGCAATTGAAAAACTGAAGGCCTATGTCGATTACCCAGAGAGTCGCGCGGCTTGACTGAGAGCCGACTCCACGGCTGCGTCGTGACCGTATATGTCCGGCCGAAACTCGACCTCACCCTCAGCATTCGGCCAGGCCGTCAAATAATGCAGCGCAATGGGCACGCGACGCGGCAAGCTGAGCTGCCGATCACTTTGACTACTGGCCACCAAGCTCGCCACCTGTGCCGTACTGCCGGTATCCTCTAACAGCAACTGGGCAAACTGGGTGACACCTTCCACTCTTACGCAGCCTGAGCTCAGTGCGCGCTGGTGCCGCTGAAACAGTCCCTGAGCCGGCGTGTCGTGCAGATAGATCATATGGTCATTGGGAAAGCGCACGACGATACTGCCCAGTGGATTCGCGCTACCTGCCACCTGGCGCAACATGACACTGCCGGGTCGTTGCCAGTCAACCTCCTCGGCATTTACCGGGTTACCGTCAAAATCAACCACCTGAATATTCTCCTCGGCTAGATAGCCCACATCCTCACGAACACGCGGCAGTACATCCTCACGCATGATAGTCGGCGGGATGGTCCAGCTTGGATTCAACGTTAGATGGGTAATCGCCGATTGAATCACCGGCGTTGCACGTTGGGGCGAGCCCACGACAATACGGGTCTGCCAATGCGCACCGCCTGGCCGCGTGTAATGCAACCGATAGCCGGCCAGGTCAACCCATACACTCGGCCCATCATCCGGCTGAGATCCCATCCACCGCGCACGCTCAAGATTCACCCTGAGCTGTTCGACCCGCGAGGACAGGGGAACATTAAGCGCTCGGCGGGTTTGCTCGCCCACCACGCCATCTTCCTGAAGCAGGTGGCGCCGTTGGAAGCGTTTGACGGCCGCCGCAAGCTGAGCGTCGAACTGTCTTTGATCAGGGGCATCGGCGTCTACCTGCGGATAAGCCTGCGGGTTAGCCGCCAGCAGGTGCGGCTCCCCCCAGCGGGTCAATCGATGCCGCAGAGTCAGCACATCATCATGTTGGTCGCCAGGTCGCAACGATTCTTCACGACGGTCGAGGTAAGGCGCATTCGCCTGCAATGACCGCGTTTGGAAATCAATAAACGCCGCCCTTAATCGACGGTACGCCGAGGAGTCCGGGCGTGCCTGGTCAAGCGCCGCCACAATATCCAATCGATCAACGGCCTCGGCCACTGCCCTCATCGAGTAGCCTCGCGACGGCCGCTCAGCATCCCATTGAGCACTCAACTGGCGAGGGTTGACCTGGCCACGATTCAAATGATCAAGGGCTTGCAACAGCGCCTGGCTCGCCTGCAACTCAAACGCTACCTGGGCGGACTCCCCGCCTGCCTGGCTGCGCTCAAACGCCGCCATGAGCGATGCTACTGCATAGTTCTCGGGGTTGATGCCGTCCTGCTCAAGCTCATTGAGCCCTGCCACAAGCGCTGCCACACTGTCGGCGGTCGTCCATACTGGCTGGTAATTGCGGTATTGATAGAAGCTGTCGATAGGCAAACGCTGCTCGCTCGCCGCCAAACGCACTTCCAGCGCCTCGCTTATTGGTGTCGCGTTGTCTGCACCCGCCGCGCTACCCGCCACACCCACGCTCAGGCAAAGCGCCATGCCTACCACCCACCGCCTTAATGGCTGCCGCTCGTTCATTGCCCTCTCCTTGCGTTACTATGGCGTTCCCAATAGTGTGTCGTACTTAGCTATTATCATAGCGTGGTTGTCATCATAGCGTGTTGGTGACTACCTAATCGCTTTCCACTTCCAGGATGGACTTACATGGTGCCATTTTTTTCGCTTCGTACCTGGCTTATTTGGCTGCCCGCCACGTTAGTGTCACTTCCCGTCCATGCTTCCAGTTTTTTTAGTCAACTCGATAGTGAACCGCCGAATGGCGTTCTGCCGTTAAATCATCAACTGCTTCAGCTCGCACCAGGCGCCAGCCCGGATGCGCTTCGCCTCGCCGCGCAGGCGCTCAGTTGCCGCGACCCTCACGCCGAGCGCTTGGCGGTGATTGATTACTCGCTGCCGTCAACTGAGCCACGGCTCTGGGTGTTCGATCTGGCCCGGCATGAACTGATGTTCCAAGAGCTGGTCTCCCACGGTCAAGGCTCAGGGGATGCCATGGCAGAGACATTTTCCAACATCCCGGACAGCCATCAATCCAGCATCGGGCTGTTTAAGACGATGAACAGTTACTACGGCCGCAATGGCTATTCACTGCGTCTGGAGGGCCTGGAGGCGAACGTTAATGACAACGCCTTTGAGCGCGCCATCGTGATCCACGGTGCCGACTACGTCAGCGAAGCCTTTATTGATCAGACGGGACGGCTGGGGCGCAGCCACGGCTGCCCGGCGGTTCGCGAAGAAATCACCTATCCCTTGATTGATAGCTTAAAGGGCGACCACTATGTGTTCGCCTACTACCCTGACCAGGAATGGGTCGCAACCTCCCAGGTGATCAACTG
Source organism: Vreelandella subterranea (assembly GCF_900111305.1). GTDB lineage: Bacteria > Pseudomonadota > Gammaproteobacteria > Pseudomonadales > Halomonadaceae > Vreelandella > Vreelandella subterranea. The sequence continues at coordinate 241,133 of NZ_FOGS01000004.1, read as the reverse complement.
CCCCAACGTGCCGTCACTTGCCCAGCGTTTTTGAAGCCCCTATGCCCAGGAGGCAAACCAATGGCTCAACCTAAATCCTTAGACCTGGCATTACAGGGCGGTGGTTCTCACGGCGCCTACACCTGGGGGGTCATTGACCGTTTGCTGGCAGACTCCCGGGTCGAGATCGAGGGCATCAGCGGCACCAGTGCGGGTGCGATGAACGGCGTGGTCATGGCCGACGCGCTCACCCGCGGTGATAAAGAAACCGCCCGCGAGGCACTGCGCGACTTCTGGCAGGCCGTTAGCCGAGCGGGCATGGCAAGCCCGATCCGTCGCTCACCGCTGGACAAGCTGACCGGCAACTGGAGTCTTGAACACTCGCCCGGCTATATCGCCATGGACCTGATGAGCCGACTGGTCTCGCCCTATCAGTTCAACCCCCTCAACGTGAATCCATTGCGTGAAATTGTGGCCGAACGGATCGACTTTGATCGGGTCCGCCGCTGTGAACAGCTCAAGCTGTTCGTGACTGCCACAAACGTCCGTACAGGCAAGCAGCGGGTCTTTCGTCGCCATGAGATGAGCCTGGATGCGGTCATGGCCTCCGCTTGCCTGCCGTTTGTGTTCCAGGCCGTCGAGATTGATGGGGAAGCCTACTGGGATGGCGGCTACATGGGTAATCCGGCGCTATTCCCGCTGATGGAAGAATGTAGCGCACGCGATATTCTGCTCGTTCAGATCAACCCCATTCGACGCGACACCTTACCCACCACGGCGTCGGCCATCATGAACCGGCTTAACGAAATCACCTTCAATTCAGCGCTGATCAAAGAAGTACGCATGATCGCCATGCTTAAACAGGTGCTTGACGCCCAGGGGATCGAGAACTGCTACCAGCAGGCGTTGTTCCATCGCATCAGTGGTGAAGGCGCGTTACTACCCCTGTCGGTATCCAGCAAGCTGAATGCCGAGTGGGCCTTTCTTTGCCATCTGTTCGAACAGGGCCATGCCGCTGCCGACCGCTGGCTGGAAGACAACATCGACGCGCTCGGCGAACGCTCCACGCTGGATATCGACGACGTCTATCTGGATGAAAACGCCGTGCCTTCAGCAGCACCAAACTAGGCCAAATCCGGTGCACTGATGCCCAATAATGCAGCATTAGCGCGACCGTTATCTTCCAAGCCTGTCCCTCAGTCGTTACTCCAAAAACGATAATTCACTGATTAATATAAAAAAACACAGCCATGGCAACCACTTTGCATAATTCCAGGCAGTGGTGGTAGGCGTGGACCAGGCCCAATCGGGTACGAGTGCGTCGAACCTGACCTTCAATGAAGAAGGCATGTTCTCGTAAACCGATGACGCTGCGTGCTTCACGCGCAGGGTATTGAACTCGTAAAAGAACCCGTGAGGCCATCCCATGGATATTCGCAACAAAGCCAACCGTATTCGGTTGCTCAATTTCTCTACGCCGCAAATGCGCGCCTTCCATTTTTCGTGGTTTGCCTTCCATCTCTGTTTTTTTGGCTGGTTTGGCATTGCGCCACTCATGGCGGTGGTACGTGAAGACCTCGCCCTTACCCAGACCCAGATCGGCAACACCATCATCGCCTCGGTTGCCATCACCGTCATTGTCCGCCTGGTGATCGGTGTATTGTGCGACCGCCTGGGGCCGCGCAAGACCTATTCCGGCTTGTTGCTGTTCGGCTCCATCCCGGTAATGGGCATTGGCCTGGCCGACAGCTTTGAAACCTTCCTTCTTGCGCGCCTGGCTATCGGCGCCATCGGCGCGTCATTTGTTATCACCCAGTACCATACGTCCATCATGTTTGCGCCCAACGTCGTGGGTACCGCCAACGCCACCAGTGCAGGCTGGGGGAACCTGGGCGGTGGCACGACCCAGATCGTCATGCCACTGATCTTTGCCGGCATGCTGATGCTGGGGGTCAACGAGGCGCTGGGCTGGCGGCTAGCCATGGTCGTGCCGGGCGTTGTGCTGTTCTTCACCGGCATTGCCTATTGGCTGTTTACCCAGGACGCCCCCGACGGCAACTTTGACGAACTGCGCGCTCGCGGCGAGCTACCGCCCGCCAGCGGCGAAAACGGCGCGCTACAAAGCTTTACCGTCGCGGCAAAGGATATTCGTGTTTGGGCGCTGTTCGTCGTGTATGGAATTTGTTTTGGGGTGGAGTTGACGATCAACAACATTGCCGCCATCTACTTTTTCGACAATTTTGACCTGACGCTTGCCACCGCTGGCCTGATTGCGGGTCTGTTTGGGTTGATGAATATCTTTGCGCGTACACTGGGGGGAATATTTTCTGACCTGTTTGCCAAGCATGGCGGCTTGAAGGGACGCGTACGCTGGTTACTGGTCGCCCTCATTTGTGAAGGCATTGCCCTGATCGCTTTCTCACAGATGCATATACTGAGCCTGGCGATTGGCATCATGCTGGTGTTCAGCCTCTTTGTGCAGATGGCCGAAGGCGCTACCTACGGGGTGGTCCCCTTCATCAATAAAAAAGCCCTGGGCGCGGTAGCCGGTATTGTGGGCGCGGGCGGCAACGTAGGCGCCGTCTCCGCCGCCTTCCTGTTCCGCAGTGAAAGCCTGACCTACCAGCAAGGTCTCTTCTACCTGGGGCTAGCCGTCCTTGCCTTGGCCTCATGCGTCCTGCTGGTACGCTTCAGCGATGCGCAAGAAGCCGAAGAGGCAACCGCCTACCGAGAAGCGGTAGGCGACGATACCGGGGCGGGCGCCCTATCGCTACGCTAAACGACGCCGATTGCGCACTTTCCTGGAAGTGCGCAATCAATGGCGGTGAGCACAAAGGAAACGTCTTATGTCTTCAGCTCAACAGCTACTGTTAACCGCCAAACGCTGCGATATCGATAACCTGACCCATCTGGCGACAACGTGTGACATTGTGGGCGATATCAGCCACTTCATTCATATGCTGCAGCGTGAGCGGGGCGCGTCGACGATTTTTCTGGTTTCACAGGGCACCCGCTTTAAAGAACGCCGCGCGACTTACCGCCAGCATAGCCAGGATGCCGAAGCACTGATGCGTCGTCGCCTCGAGGCATTAAGCCAGGAAGCTCGCCCCCAGGCTGCTGCGCGTCTACTGCGTCGGATTGCAACGGTATGGGCAGCGCTGGACGAACTCAGTACGCTGCGCCACGCCATCGACACCTTTGCCATTACACCGGACGCGGCAACTCAGGCCTTCAACCAACTGACCAGCGGGCTGCTGGCGATTGTCTTTGAAGCGGCCGATACGGCTATCGACCCTGATATCACCCGCGCCCTGGTCGCCATTTTCCATTTGATGCAGGGCAAAGAACTGGCGGGGCAGGAACGCGCATGCGGCGCCTTTGGCTTTACCCAGGGGTATTTTGACGACGCCCATAGCGCATTGCTTGGCCAACTGATCAACGACCAGCAGCGCTGCTTTGATACCTTTGAGGAATTCGCTTCTCCCGAAGCACAGCAACATTGGCAGGAGGAACTCTCGCCGCGCACGCTCTCGGGCATCCATCAATTGCGCGATATTGCCCGCCAGCGAGCCGCGCATCCAGACACATCGGATTCACTGGGTGAAACCTGGTATGAACTCACCACGCTGCGCATCGACAGCATTAAAAACGTGGAAGATGCCTTCAACGCTCAGCTGACCGCCCTGTGCCATAGCAAGATTCAGCAAGCCAAGGTTGCGCTGGAAAAAGCCAAAACAGAGCCTTGCCGTAATTCCCCGGCGCCTTGCGAGCAATTGCTGGCCTTGAGCAACGGTGAACCTCTGGGCGACTTGACTGCCAATGCGCTTAATTCGCCCCTGGGCCGGTCATTGATCGAATTGACCCAGGCGCAATCAAGCCGATTGCAGGGGCTGAGCGACGAATTGGAAAATACCCGCAAAGCCCTGCGTGAACGCAAGCTGATCGAACGGGCGAAAGGCCTGATCATGGCCCACCAGGACATGACAGAAGAAGAGGCGTACCGGTTTTTGCGCACCACCTCAATGAATCAGAGCAAAAGCATGGCGGACATGGCGCAGTCGATTCTCGACCTATCCACCATCCTCAAGCGCAAAGAAGCCGGGTACTAACGCCCCCGTTTTTTCATTCGCAGGCTTACAATTTGCACAACCGCGCTCAATTAGCCATGCTAAATAGGATGTTATGGCTAATCGTATGGAGCGCATAGGATGCAAAGAAACGTATTACTGATTACCGGGGCCTCCAGTGGCATTGGGGCGGCTACCGCAAGAGCCGCTGCCCGTGAGGGCTACAAGCTGGTGTTGGCCGCCCGCTCGACCGACAAGCTCACCGCCCTTGCCCAGGAGCTAGGCCCGGAAAATGTGCTGACCTGCGAGCTGGATGTCACCCGGATGGACGAACAGCGCGCCATGGTAGACGAAGCGCTGGAAACCTTTGGCCGAATCGATGCCGTCTTTGCCAACGCCGGTTGCGGTGGTTCACCGGGCGGCTTCAGCGGCGCCGACCATGAACGTTGGCAGGAAATGATCTTGACCAACGTCTACGGTGTGGGTTTGACCCTCCAGGCATGCATACCGGCGCTCAAACGCAGTAAAGGCCATGTGCTGTTAACCGGCTCAGCCGCAGGCCGTGCAACCATTCCAGGCTCAATGTACAGCGCGACCAAGTGGGCCGTTACCGGCATCGGTTACAACCTGCGCGAAGAGCTACGCGGTACCGGCATGCGGGTAACGCTGATTGAGCCCGGCATGGTCGATACGCCGTTCTTTGACGAACCGCCCGAGCATGCGCTGGCAGACCGCGATATAGCCAATGCGGTCATTTACGCCCTATCGCAGCCTGCCCATGTCGACGTCAACGAAATTCTGATTCGCCCTACCCCGCCAATGGAATAACGTGGTTTGCCGACACCCTGCCTTGTAATTCATCGAGCCTGGCCGCATAACCATTAATTAACAAGCGTGCTAATGATTTACTTGACGCCCATACGTCGTCATTTCATTGGCACGCTCCATCTTCCGGCCTTATAGGTGATGCATGAGCGCACTCGCGTCTACCGCACTATCCGTACTGGACCTCGCCCCGATTCGTCAGGGCGGCAGCGCTGCCGAAACCTTTCAAGACAGCGTTTCCCTTGCCCAACACACCGAACAACTGGGGTATAAGCGCTACTGGCTGGCGGAACATCACAACATCGAGGGCATCGCCAGCGCCGCGACGGCGGTGCTGATTGGCCATATTGCGGGGCAGACCTCGCGTATTCGGGTGGGCAGTGGGGGCATCATGTTGCCCAATCACCCGCCACTGGTGGTCGCCGAGCAGTTTGGCACCCTGGAAACCCTCTACCCCGGGCGCATCGACCTGGGCCTTGGTCGTGCGCCGGGCTCGGACGGCGCGACCATGCAGGCGATGCGTCGCCATGCACGGGCCGGGGTTGATGACTTCCCCGCGCAGCTCGACGAGCTACGCGGCTATCTTGGCGATGCCTCGCCCCAGCAACGCGTCAGGGCCGTGCCCGGCCAGGGTACGCATGTGCCCATCTGGCTGCTTGGTTCCAGCGGCTTTAGCGCGCAGCTGGCCGCCAAACTTGGCCTGCCCTTTGCCTTCGCCGCGCAGTTTGCGCCAGGCTATCTGTTTGAAGCCTTGCGGCTGTATCGTGAGAACTTCCAGCCCTCGGCGCATCTGGATGCCCCCTATGCCACGGTCGGGTTGCCCGTCATTGCCGCGGAAAGCGACGCCATGGCGGAATACCTGGCGACCACCGCCCAGCAGAAATTTCTCAACCTGATCCGCGGCAAGCCAACGGTCTCGCTGCCCCCGGTGGAACAGCTGGACTGGTCCCCCATGGAACGCGCCCAGGTCGAGCAGTTTCTGGGCGCAGCCATCATTGGTGGGCCTGACACGGTCAAAGCCCGGCTTGCCGACTTCCAGGAACGCACAGGGGCCAACGAGTTGATGATCAACAGTGACTTCTACGACCATCAGGACCGGCTAAGAAGTTACCAGATTGTTGCCGAGGCAGCTCGATAAGCGCCTATAATGGCCGTCAGTCTTGCATAGCGGCTGCCAATGGCAGCCGAGCCAACCCGATCAGGTACACCGCACCATGTCTGCGTTCACTTACGCTCCAATGTCTCATGCTGATTTCATGGCGTTCTGGCCAACCTTTCAACACATTGTGGCGGCCCAGGAAACCTATGCCATCGACCCGGATATCACCGCCGAAGATGCCTACCAGCTTTGGTGTAACGCCCCACAAGCCACCTTTGCGGTCAAGGATGAAACCGGCACACTCCTCGGTACCTACTATTTAAAAGCCAATGCGGCGGGGCCCGGTGACCATGTCTGCAACTGCGGTTATATGGTGGCCCCCGCCGCGCGTGGCAAAGGGGTCGCCCGTGCCATGTGCGAGCATTCACAGCAGTTGGCTTGCGAGCTTGGTTTCAGCGCCATGCAGTTCAACGCGGTTGTCTCCACCAACGAGGTGGCGGTCGCACTCTGGCAGCGCCTGGGGTTTGCCATTGTGGGGACGGTGCCTAACGCTTACCGTCACGCCCGCCTTGGCGAGGTCGATACCTACGTCATGCATAAAACCCTTGAACACCAGCGTTAAAATCCACCACGTCAATGGCATTGGTGCAGGTTGCTCACCGGTATCCTTCGTGATTGGATACCACCTCGCATTTCTTAACGATTTTTACGCCCCACGAGACACCTGAATGCCAGACAACGCCATGCGACTAAGCCAGATATCCCTGCGTACACGCTTTACGCTACTCGCTGTTGCCCTGGTATTTGGAACGACCGTCCTGCTTGGCTGGGTCGCTGCTCGACAGTCAGCTGATCAGTTGGAAGCCAATATCGGCGCTTCTACGGCAGAATCGGCCTATCAGATGGCCGATAAGCTGGACCGCAGCATGGACGCGCGTATTAAAGAGGTGAAATTGTTATTGGGCATTGAAGCCCTGACCGACGGCACCGATAACGAGACCCTTCGCGCTCAGTTAGAAACGCTTCAGGATAATTACAACGTCGTGTCATGGATTGGCTTTATCGACCCCAACGGTGTGGTTCAAGCCGCCACCGGTGGCATCCTGGAAGGTACTTCCATTGCCCAGCGCCCGGTCTTTCAAAACGGCCAAGACGGCATGTGGATAGGGGATGTTCACGACGCGGTGCTGCTATCGCAGCTATTGCCCAACCCTTATGGCGAAGCGATAAAGTTTGTGGATATTGCGACCCCGGTCTCCGGCCAGAACGGCGCTTTCCTGGGTGTGCTTGCCGTTCACCTTAGCTGGGAATGGGCGGAATACATTCAGCGTGCGATGTTTTCGCCTGCGCAACAGCGCCAGGGCACTGAAATGCTGTTGCTGGCAGCCGATGGCACGGTCTTGCTCGGGCCCGACGATATGCTGGGACAGTCTGTTCCGGGCCTATCCAACCTGCATTTACAGGCCAGCGCCAAGCCCTCATGGGCAATTGAGACATGGCCAGATGACCAGCGCTATGTGACGGGCATGGCCCGCAGCCAAGGCTTCGAGGATTTTCCCGGTCTGGGCTGGGTGGCGGTTAGCCGTCAGCCGGTTGAGCAGGCGTTTGCTCCCGTGGAGCGACTCACACGTGTGATCATGGGCATCGGCGTGCTGCTGGCCATGGTGTTTGCCGTGGTTGGCTGGGTTGTCGCGTCGCGGCTGACGACACCTTTAACCCGTCTTTCTCACGCCGCAGACACTATCCACGATGCCAGCCAACCCACCAACGAGATTCCTCTGGAAACAGGTTCGCCGGAATTGATGCGCCTCTCCACGTCAATGCGCAACATGGTCGGACGCCTGCTCGACCAAAACCGCACCATTCGCCGCCTTGAAGACATCGCCACTAGCGACCCGCTGACCGGCTTGCCGAATCGCGCCTTCCTAGATCGATATCTTGCGCACGCCCTGCCCGAGGCCGAGCGCCAACAGCAAAGTATTGCGCTGGTGTATATTGACCTGGACGGCTTTAAGGAAGTGAATGACGAGCTGGGTCATCATGCGGGTGATCTGCTGTTAATCGACATTGCCAAGCGCTTGCAGGAAGTGCTCCGGGCCAGCGATGTCGTCGCTCGATGGGGGGGTGATGAATTCGTCATGGCCTTGAAAGCCCCCGCAGACCAATTACCGACGTTGACCCAGGCGATAAGCGAGCGCCTGCTTGCCTCCATTTCCCAACCCATATCGTTGCCCGAGCATCCAGCGGTGACCGTCAGCTGCAGCCTGGGAGCCGCGTGGTGGCCAGAGCACAGCCATGACATCGAAGACGTCATGCAGTTTGCCGATGCGGCGTTGTATGTTGCCAAGCAGGAGGGCAGACATCGGCTGGTGATTCATCAACCCTGATCATCAAGGCGGCAGCTGCGTTGCCACAACTGCTCCACGGCCTCAAGGCCCATGCCGTTCAGCAGAGCCACATTACGCTCAGGGATCGCGTCGGTATCGCCATAAAACTCGATCGCCTTTTCGACGCTCTCTTCACGCAGCAGATGCACCATCGGATAGGGGGAGCGATTGGTATAGTTGGCGGCATCGTCGGCATCCGCATCGTCAAAACAGTAATCCGGATGAAACGATGCGAGCTGATAGATGCCTTCATATCCCTGGTCAATCAGGATGCTTTCGGCGAGCTCAACAAAATCCAGATAATGGTTAAAGCTCTTAAACAGCGTGGGAAACACCAGCAGCGTGGTTTCTGTCTCCGGGTGCTCGTCTAGCCAGTGCACCTCCACCATCAGTTCTTCCAGCGCCACTTCCAGTTTTTTCGAGCGTACCACTTCAACGCGAACCGCCTCCCGCGCCAGCTCGCGGCTGGCAAACGGGCAGATATCGTGGGCCACAACAAAGCGGTTCAACCAGTTCAAGGTCTGTGTGATGACCGTGCTATCTACGTCTTGCATGCCTGCTCCCCGTCCCCTTCGGTAGTCTCGCCGATGCCTTCCATCGTCAACAGCGCAACAGTCTACACGCCATATGCACTAGGCGTGTTCCTGATAACGCTTGAGGGCCACCTGATAGGATTTATGGATATGATCGTCCATGAGCGCACGGGCGGCTTTGCTATCACGCTGCAGGGCAAGCTCTACCAGTTCGTGGTGCTGTCCATCGAGGGTTTGTCTTACCGTCGGCATTTTGGGGCCCAGACGACGGTAGCGATCAAACTGGTCATGCAGCTGCTCGATGAAACGCAGCAGCCAAACCGAACCGCAGGGCGCCACAAGGGTGCGGTGAAACTGGCTGTGTAACACCTCCCACTCCTCGCCTTTCTCCAGCGATAGATCTGCGCGTTTCAGGCGATGGGCGGCGGCCAGCAGTTCGGCCTCCCATATGTCGTCGCCGTGCTGGATCGCGCGTTCAAACGCCATGCCCTCGAGCTCGAGTCGCATATTGGCAATGTCATCCAACTCGCTGCGCGATAGCGTCGGAACTCTAAAGCCACGCTGATTCTCCTGAATCAACAGGCCATAGGCGGCCAGCTTGTTGAGCGCCTCACGCAGCGGGCTCAAGCCAACGTGATAATGCTCCTTGAGCGCGTTGATCGCCAATTTCTCGCCCGCAGCAAAGCGTCCGCCGACTAAATCCCGGCGTAGCGTCTCGTAAATACGGCTGGATGCCGTGCTGATAACCGGTTGAAGATGCTGGTTCATATAAGATCCTTTTTCATCCTGACGCCCATGCCGCTAAACGCTGGAGTTGACGCCCTGGGAAGCCCTCGCTTATATTCTATTTTATACATAATAATCGATTTTTTAACTGACAAACGATAAACAAGGGTCGGCCATGCGCTGTTTCTCATCATTGACCTTGCGGGGTCATCGTCCATGACGTCGTCGACAACATGGCAACTGTTCTGGGCATTCCTGCGCGTTGGCCTGTTAGGGTTCGGTGGCGGTCCCGCCATGATTCCCCTGGTGCGTGCCGAAGTCGTCACCCGCCATCACTGGCTGACCGATGAAGAATTCGCCGATGTACTGGCGATCGGCAACACGCTACCCGGCCCTATCGCCACCAAGATGCCGGGCTACATCGGCTATCGGGTGGGCGGCGTCAGCGGCTGTACGGCGGCGGTTATTGCCATCATTCTACCCATGATCATTGCCATGATAGCCATGTTAAGCATTTTCAGCCGTTATCGCGATGTTGGCTGGATTCGCGGCATGGGCCAGGCCGTGGTGCCCGTTGTCATGGTCATGATGGCACAGTTGACATGGGACTTTTTTGATAAATCGAAAGCGGCGCTGGGCTGGCTTACCAGTACCATAATGGCCATTGTCGCTGGCGGGCTTATCTACTGGCTCGGTGTTCATCCAGGCTGGGTGATTGGCGCCATTCTGCTGGCGGCCCTGCTGCGCCCTAAAGGCAATAAAAAAGCTGAGGGGTCGGCATGATCTACTGGGAGCTGTTCCTCGCTTTTTTTATCCCCAATATTATCGGTTACGGCGGCGGCCCGGCGATTATTCCGCTGATCGAGACCGAAGTCGTCGGCCGCTACGGCTGGATGACCGCGCAAACCTTCGCGGAAACCCTGGCGCTGGGTAATGCCCTTCCCAGCCCTATCGCCACCAAGATGGCCGGTTACATCGGCTATGAAGTCGCCGGTATTGGCGGTGCCTTCGTGGCAGTGGCCGCCACGGTCATCCCGACACTATTGCTCATGCTGGGTGCGCTGGGTCTTCTGTATCGCCATCGCAACTCTCCCCGCGTCAAACGCATGAGCCAATGGGTGCGACCGGTTATCGCCATGATGATGGGCTGGCTGACCCTGGGCTTTTTGCTCGAAAGCCTGAGTTCAAGCGGCACGATTCACACCCTGATTATCGGCGTCGTTGCTGGCATTGCGCTGATTCGCTTTAAAACGCATCCCGCCTTTGTGGTCGTGGGGGCGCTGATTTATGGCGGGCTTTTCCTGGGCTGACCTGGCTATCCACGCTTAATCATCGCATCATGGCAGTCCTTTCTGCCAGGTATCTGCTTGTTGTCATATGCCGCCATCCTCTTCTGACGCCTCCACCGCGCCACTCAGCAGCTTTCTTAGCGTGTTTGGCTACAGCCGCCGAGCGCTGGGCCTGGTATGGGAAACCTCGCGCTGGATGATGCTGGGTTTAGCACTGTGTACGCTGGTCGCCGGCGTGCTGCCTGCCGTTGCTGCCTGGGTCGGCCAGTTGATTGTGGATGGCGTGGTGAGTGCCATGGATGCCCATCAAGCAGCCACTGATCCCAACCTGCTGGTATCGATTACCCCGGTACTCAAGCTGGTTGCTTTCGAGGCACTCATTATTGCCCTGATTGCGCTGGCCCAGCGCGGGCTTGCCGCCCAGCAGTCATTACTGCGCGCACTGCTGGGCCAGAAGGTCAACGTGATGATCCTGGAGAAAGCCGGCCAGCTCTCGCTTAGCCAGTTCGAGGACTCAGAGCTCTACGACCAGCTGACCCGGGCGCGTCGCGAGGCCTCAACCCGCCCTCTCGCCCTGGTGAATAAAACCTTTGGGCTGTTACAGAATGCCATTTCGCTGGGCAGCTTCGGGGTCCTGCTGGTGCAGTTCTCGCCCTGGGCACTGCTGATTCTGGTCGCCGGTGCCCTGCCGGTGTTTATATCGGAGGCCAAGTTTTCGGGGGATGGCTTTCGGCTGTTTCGCCGACGCTCCTCGCAGACCCGCATGCAGATTTATCTGGAGACCGTACTCGCCCGAGAAGACAGCATCAAAGAGGTGAAGCTGTTCGGCCTTGAAGGGCTTTTTCTCAAGCGCTACCGCGATATCTTTACCCAACTGTTCGCCGAGGACCGGCGCCTGACGCTGCGCCGGGAAAGCTGGGGGTTTGTGCTGGGATTGCTGGGCACCCTCACCTTCTACGCGGCCTACGCCTGGGTGGTCATTGAAACGATTACCGGCGCACTGACCCTCGGCCAGATGACCATGTACCTGATGGTCTTCAAGCAAGGACAGGCCGCGCTTTCCGCCAGCCTGACCGCGATTAGCGGCATGTACGAAGATAACCTCTACCTGTCCAACCTCTACGAGTACCTGGAACAGCCGGTCGAAGCGGACACAGGCACCCTGACCCGGGGCGAATTGCCCGGCGACGGCCTGCGCTTTGAAAACGTCAGCTTTGCCTATCCGGGCAGCGCACCGGTATTGCACGATATTTCCCTGCACTTGTCTCCCGGGCAGAGCCTGGCCCTGGTAGGTGAAAACGGCTCGGGTAAAACGACCTTGATCAAGCTGTTGACGCGGCTTTACCAACCAACCGCGGGGCGCATCCTGCTGGACGGCAGCGATTTACGCAATTGGCAGGCAAAAGCGCTGCGCGAGCGTACCGGGGTGATTTTTCAGGATTTCGTGCGCTATCAATTGCAGGTAGGCGAAAACCTGGGCGTGGGCGATACCCATGCCTATCACAACGAGCAGCGTTGGCAGGAGGCTGCCCGCCACGGGATGGCAGATGACTTCATCGCCAATATGGCCAACGGTTACCAGACCCAACTGGGCCGCTGGTTCAAGAGCGGCCAGGAGTTGTCCGGCGGCCAGTGGCAGAAAATCGCCCTTTCACGTGCTTACATGCGTGAAAACGCCGATATTATCGTGCTCGACGAACCCACCGCCGCGATGGACGCCGCTGCCGAAGCAGAAGTGTTTGCCCGCTTCCGTGCGCATAGCCGCGACAAGATGGCGATTCTGATCTCCCACCGCTTCTCCACCGTACGCAGCGCTGACCTTATTCTGGTCATCGACCAGGGCCGTATCATCGAGCGCGGCACCCACGAGGAATTGCTCGCCGCAGACGGCCGCTATGCCAAGCTGTTTCGACTTCAGGCGGCGGGTTACAGATAGCTAACTAAACTTGACGCTCTCATGAGCATCGGTTATAAGGTAAGAGCTGCCTTTTAAAGGCAGCTCTTATTAACGAGACTTTCTCAGAGACCTCACCATGCGCTGGCAAATCTCCGCGACACGAATGAACAAGCTACATCGCATTATCAATAATGCGGTATCAGCTTGTTGCTGTCGCGCGCCAGGGATGTAGTGAGGAAATTGGCCGCGGCAAGTGTCGCGGCCATGTGTATTATCGTTACCTTTGATATTTCCTGATCGCGATGTTGCCCGGCCTCCCAACCCAGGAGACCGACAATGGCAATCGCAACCATTACCCGCAAACTACTCAACGCTCTAAAGCACTCGCGCACGCAGCGCCGTCTTTACCAAGATCTGCGTTTTCATGACCCCCACCTGCTAAAAGATATCGGCTTACGCTGGGAGCAGGGCCAACTGGTATCCATTCACGGGGTAGAGGAAACAGACCAGCGCAACCAGCGCCATCAGGCTGAAACCCGTGACGCCCACGAAACATGTCCATACTGCGGGAGTCGGCTGACATAGCGATCGCCCCGGTCACCAGCAGTGGCCGGGGCGTTTACGTTTATTGAGGCATATTGACCAAAAGCACCACGATAATGACACCCAGCAAGGCACACAGCCACTGCCAAAAACGCACCGGGTCGCGCTCCAGGAGCGGCGGGCGCGATTGCTTCAGGGTGCCTGGGCTTGGCGAGCGCAGTTCGAAAATAAACTCCGAAAGCGCCGGGTAGCGGTATTGAGGATTCGGATGCAAGGCTTTTTTGAGCACCTCATCCACCCAGGCGGGCAGCTCACGGTTTTCACTCAGCGCCGATTGGTAAGCAAGCTTGCGCTGGGCAGCCCGGGTGCGGGTTTTGGCCACCGCGGTGCCGTAGGGCAGCGTACCGGTCAGCATCTGGTAGGCAATCACCGCAAGGGAGTAAAGGTCCGACCTTGGGGTTCCACCTTCGCCCAGAAAATATTCCGGCGCCGTGTACTGCGCCGTGCCGAGAATATCCTCACCACCGGCCTCGTCGGCTTCAGCAATGCCCGCCACCCGGACGGCTCCAAAATCAATCAAGCGCACTGTTGCATGGCGATCGATCATGATGTTGTCCGGACGTACATCCTGGTGGAGCATTTCCAGGCGGTGGAAGGCACGCAAGCCTTTGGCCACTTGTTCGATAATACCGCGGACCTCGACCAGATCGGGCTCAGGGTGGTCACGCATCCACTGGGTCAGGGTCTGCCCATCGATATACGCCCATACGCTGTACAGGTAACGCCGGGGCTTTCGCTGCTCGGGCGCCGAGAGCACATGGGGGTTGTCGATACGCCGGGCGATCCACTCCTCACGCACGAAACGCTCGACGCTGGCGGGGTCTTCGGCAAGTTCGGTGGATAACGTTTTCACCACGACGTGCTGCCCGCTTTCCGGGTCGTGCGCCAGATACACATGGCTACGGGCGCTGGCGTGCAGGGAGCGTATGATGCGCAGGCCGTCCAGCTCGCTGTTGGGACGAAGCTCGGGTGGCGATGGCAACCCGCCCAGCGCATCGTAGAGTTCATCGGCGTCCCGGTCGGGCAGCGTTTCGATGCGCACCAGTTGGACCGTCAGGTTATCGTCGCTGCCATTGGCCAGCGCCGCGTGCACCAGTGCCTGGGCAGCCGCGTCCAGGTCGGCGGCATTATCCTGAATCTTCAAAGCCATGACTTGGGGAGACAGCCACTCGTACACGCCGTCGGTGGCCAGCAAAAACACATCGCCTTCGCTGAGCGACACCGCACGATAATCGAGCTCCAGGTGCTGGCTTGCCCCCATGGCGCGGCTTAGATGGCTCACCTCACGGGAGGCCCAGAAGCGATGGTCTTCGGTCAGTGGCTCCAGCGAATTGCCCGCCAACTGGTAAATACGGCTATCACCGACATGAAAAAGGTGCGCGGTGGCCGATTTAATCACCATGGCGCTCAGCGTACAGACATAGCCGCGGTCCATGTCGTAACGGTATTGGCTCTGCCGGGTTTGCGCATACAGCCACGCATTGGTGGCCTGAAGCACGCGCTGGGCCGCATTCTTGACACTCCAGGAGGAAGGCGTGGCGTAGTAATCGCCAAGAAAGCCACCCACCGCGGCTTCGCTGGCCTCACGACTCACCGTGCTGCTGCTGATGCCATCGGCCAACGCAATGGCGATGCCCTTATGACGCTGCTGGGCACCGTCGGGCAAATAGGCGCCATAAAAATCCTGATTGCTCGGCTTACGGCCTTTATCGGAATACTGGCCCAGGGAAATGCGCAGCGTTGCCATACTCAGTAAGCGGCGTTATGGATATCGAGAGCCGCCGGGCTCGTCGCCACACGCGTCACCACGCTGCCCACCATTATCACACAGGGTGACGGTAGCGGTGAGGCGGCGAGCTGTAAGGGCATATCCGCAAGCGTGCCCACTAACGACTGCTGGTCCGGCTGGCTGGCGTTGGCCACCAGCATGATCGGCCAGTCATCGGGCAGCCCCGCATCGCGCAGGCCAGCGCAGATCGCCTCGACCTTGGAAAGCCCCATGTAGAACACCAGGGTTTCGTCACGCCGGGCAAGCGCCGACCAGTCCGGGGTGCCGTCTTCGCGGCACAGCTGGGCGGTGACAAACCGAAGCTGCTGGGCGTGTCCCCGGTCGGTGAGCGGAATGCCCATGCACGCCGCCGCCGAAGACGCCGCCGTAATTCCCGGGACGATCGTGGCGGGTACATGAGCGGCAGCCAGCGCATCCAGCTCTTCGCCCATACGACCAAAAATGGCCGGGTCGCCACCTTTAAGGCGCACCACCGACTTGCCCGACCTGGCAAGCGTGACCATCAAGGCGCCAATCTCGGCCTGTGGCATGCTGTGGTGCCCGCTGGCCTTGCCCACATAATGTCGCTCGGTGCCACGTGGAATCAGCGCCAGCACGTCGTCGCCCACTAGCCGGTCGTACACCACGGCGTCTGCCTGGCCCAACAGGCGAGCCGCCTTGAGCGTCAGCAGCTCGACATCGCCACTACCGGCCCCGACCAGATATACATGCCCAGGCTGACAATCGCCCTTGAGCGGCAGGCGATTCGACGTATAACGGTCGAGTTTCTCACCCCCTACCCAGCCAGGATTGAAACGACTCACCAGCCGCGCCAGGGAATTACACCACTTCATGAGCGGAACTTTGCTTAGCGCGCGCATTGGGGCGCTCCTCTTCCAATAGCGATTTCAATTCAGGAATGCAACTGCCGCACTGGGTCCCGCAGGCAAGCCGTGCGCCCAGCGCCTCCACGCTGGTGTCGCCATGCCGGATGGCGTCAACAATCGCGGTTTGGCCCACCTGATGGCAGCTACAGATCACCGGGCCAGTATCCGCCGCGCCGTCATCACAGCCAGCCAACAGGCGCCGACGATGGGTATCGTCGATACGGTCATCGTTAAAGCGCGCCTCCAGCCAGGCGAGGCCAGGTAGCTCATCGGGCGGCCCTACCATCAACCACCACTTGAGCTGGTCATTTTCCACACCGGCCGCGCGCAGGCCGCCCGTCGCGACATCTTCGCACCAAAGCGCTGGTGGTGCGGGCAGCCACGCCGCCAGCGTGGCAAACCAATCGTTAACGGCCGTCGCCCCTGCCAGTTGCCAGCGTTGGCAGCCGCGCATGGGAATACGCGCCCAATAGTCGCTTTCGCACCAGGCGGGGCGTCCCTCAGGCATGACGCCGTGATCGGCAACGAGCAGCGTTGCCTCCCAGGCAGGTGCCAGGGGTGCCAGCGCCACGGCGCCATGCTTGGCTTCGGGCTGGCCGGAGACCGGGTCCATGATACGCTGAATCAAGGCGCTGCTGCGTGCATTCTGGCTGAAACAATCCGTCCAGTGAATAGGCACGAACACCTCGCCGCGACGCTGGGCCTTGGATACCCTGGCGCGGGCCCGGTATTGCCCCGTGGCGGCGGACAAGACGGCGAGCGACTGATCCTTTATGCCCGCTTCGGCGGCATCGTCAGGGTGGACATCGATAAAGGGCTCAGCGCGGTGATTCATCAGCCGCGGCGAGCGGGCGGTGCGCGTCATGGTATGCCACTGATCGCGTATCCGCCCGGTGTTGAGACGCAAAGGATACGCTTGGCTGAGCCTCTGTTCGGGCCCCCGCGGGGTAATCGGCAGCAACCTGGCGCGGCCGTCAGGCGTGGCAAACTGCCCATCTACAAACAAGCGGGCTGTCCCATTGGGGGCCTGGGCATTTACCGGCCACTGGATCGGCGTAAGCGCGTCATAGCCGTCGCGACCCAGGCCCGCGAGGCCTGAAATATCGAACAGCCGTTGGGTAGTAGTGGCATTTTCGAAGCCTGACAACCGTGCGTGCTCGTCGAATATTTCGCTGGGGTGGGTGTAATCAAACGCCTCCGCAAAACCCATCTGCTTGGCAACATCGCAGATGATCTGCCAGTCGTGGCGGGCCTCGCCGGGCGGCGGCAGCATGCCCCGCTGGCGCGAAATACAGCGCTCGGAGTTGGTCACCGTGCCGTCTTTTTCAGACCACCCCGACGCGGGCAGCACAATGTCGGCGTAGGGCAGCAGGTCGGTATTCGCCGCGCACTCCGAGACGATCACCAGCGGGCACTTTTCCAGTGCGGCCCTCACGTGGGCGGCATCGGGCAGGCTAATTGCCGGGTTGGTGGCCATCACCCAGAGCGCTTTTATCTCGCCACGCGCGATGGCGTCAAACAGCTCAACCGCTTTGTAGCCAGGGCCATTCGGCAACCTGGGCACCAGATTGTCAGTGGCCCAAAAGCGGCTGACCAGATCTCGCGCGCCCGGGGTGTCGTAATCCATGTGCGCAGCCAGTTGGTTGGCCAGGCCGCCCACCTCGCGTCCGCCCATGGCATTGGGCTGGCCGGTAATCGAGAAAGGCCCTGCCCCCGGCAGACCGATTTTGCCCCCCGCCAGGTGGCAGTTGATGATCGCATTGCACTTGTCGGTGCCGCTGGACGACTGATTGACCCCCTGGGAGTAAAGCGTTACCACGTGCAGCTGGCTGGCAAACCAGTAGTAGAGGGTTTCCAGACGCTCGGCATCGACCTCGCAGGCAGCCGCCACCTCAGCGATGGAACCAGCCGACTGCCGGGCGGCGCTTAGCGCATCGTCAACGCCTTGGGTATGGCGCTCCAGATACACCGTGTCCAGCTTGTTCTTGGCCGCCATCCAGGCCAGCAGGCCGTTGAACAACACTGCGTCGCTGCCGGGTTTAATCCCCAGGTAAAGGTCGGCGATTTCGCAGCTGTCGGTCACGCGGGGGTCAATCACCACCACGCGCATCAACGGGTTACGCTCTTTGGCGACCTTGATGCGCTGATAAAGCACCGGGTGATTCCAGGCCAGGTTAGACCCTACCAGCACGACCAGTTCGGCCTCTTCCAGGTCTTCATAGTTACAGGGCACCGCATCGGCACCGAAGGCGCGCTTGTACCCTGCCACCGCCGAGGCCATGCACAGCCGCGAGTTGGTATCCAGATGCGGCGTGCCCAAGAAACCTTTAAACAGCTTGTTGGCAACGTAATAATCTTCCGTCAGCAGCTGGCCCGAAAGGTACGCCGCCACACTTTGGTTGCCATGCTCGGCCCGCAGGGTGTTTAAGCGTTCGGCGGTGACACTTAAGGCTTGCTCCCACGAGACCTCTTCGCCATCTACACGCGGCTTGATCAGACGCCCCTGCTCGCCCAGCGTTTCGTGCAGCGCTGAACCTTTGACGCACAGCCGCCCGAAATTGGCGGGGTGTTCGCGGTCGCCCTCGACAGCACTCAGCGTGCCATTCTCCGCCACGGTCGCGTTAACGCCGCAACCAACGCCACAGTAGGGGCAAGTCGT
This sequence comes from Vreelandella subterranea, assembly GCF_900111305.1. Taxonomy (GTDB): domain Bacteria; phylum Pseudomonadota; class Gammaproteobacteria; order Pseudomonadales; family Halomonadaceae; genus Vreelandella; species Vreelandella subterranea. The sequence continues at coordinate 222,414 of NZ_FOGS01000004.1, read as the reverse complement.
TTTGACCTGGTGCATGATGACTCCTCGGCAAATTGCAAACGCCGCCCATAAAAAAACGCCCAGGCCGCTGACCCTGTTGCGCAAAGCGCGAGGCGATCAGCTGGCTGGACGTCGTTGCCGCAGCGGGCACCGCTAAAGGTGCCAAACGTATTGTGTAAAGAAACTTATTTGTCTAACAACGTTATTGGGCTTATTCGCTGCCACTGTTTTTTTGGTGAACGCACTGCAATGCGCGTTTGTTGCTTGTACTCGTAGGGTTGCAAACCCTAAGCCATTATTCGGAATCGCCTAAATTTTTATTCAAAAACAGACACCTAAATAGAAAAACCAGCCTTCTTCCTATCGTCAGCTTACCCCTCTGGCACCTTAAACTTGCGTACTGAAAGTGCAGCTCACCTCCATGGCGCACCAACAGCGTGCACAAAGCCATAAGGAGCGGCCCCTCTACATTTCTGATGCGCTTACTCAACATGATGAAAATAAACCAAAAAAAAAGAATACCCCGGAGTTGGCCGCTGACTTGCTACTAGTTAGATATATAACTTGTTGGCAGCCAATGGCGGCGGCCACGCGTTAATCAACGTTACCGGGCAACGACGCCCCTGGCATTGTTCATCCTGCTCGCAGGAAGCGCATGTGTCAGGGGCGTTTTTGTTTGGAGCGAATCACCATCATGCAAGATGAGGAGCCACCCATGGAAACTTTTTCCCGGTGCTCACCCGATGACCACCTGGTCATCATCGGCAACGGCATGGCCAGCCACCGGTTGGTGGAAGCGCTGGTCAATCATCCTCAACGCCCCAGAACCATTACCGTGATTGGGGAAGAGCCGGTGCCCGCTTACAACCGCATTCTGCTTTCGCCTTTGCTTGCCGGTGACATGCAGCCAGAGGCACTAACGCTGCGCGACGCTGACTGGTATAAGGACAACGGCGTAACGCTCAAGCTGGGCGAACGCGTCGAGCACATCGACCGTGACAGCCGCACACTGGCAACCGACGCAGGCGAAACCCTCTACTATGATCGCCTCGTGCTGGCCACCGGCTCACGCCCGACGCTTCCCAAGGTGCAAGGTATAGCGCTGGATGGCGTCCATGGCTTTCGGGTCCTGGACGACGCCGCAACGCTGGAGGCCATTGCCCAACAAGGCGGCCATGCGCTGGTGATCGGTGGCGGCCTGCTGGGCCTGGAAGCCGCTGAAGGGCTACGCAAGCGCGGCCAGGGACTGCAGGTAAGCGTTTTACAACGCAGCGACCGGCTGATGAACCGCCAGTTGGACGCTACCGCCGCCAATTTGCTGAAAGCCTCGCTGGTTGAGCGCGGGCTTAACATCGTCACCCAGGCACAGCTGGCAAAACTCGAAGGCGACCCGACCGGCCGAGTCTGCGCTGCCATCCTGAATGACGGCCGTCGACTGCCCGCCGACAGCGTGATTATCGCCGCCGGCATTACCCCCAACGCCGAATTGGGCCAGCAGGCCGGGCTTACCACCGACCGTGCCGTCAAGGTAGACCGCCATCTCACCACCTCCGACCCGCATATTTTTGCCTTGGGCGAATGCTGCCAGTTCGAGCAGCATACCTATGGGCTGGTCGAGCCTATCTGGCATCAGGTCGAGGTGCTGGCGGCGGTGCTTTGTGGCGACGCGGGCGACGGTTATCGCGAGGTGCCCACCGCTACCAAGCTGAAAGTCAGCGGCGTCTCGCTTTTCGCGTTTGGCCCTACCGAGGCAGCGCCCGAGCACGACGTCTTGTGCTACCACGACCCACACCGGGGCGATTATCGGCGCGTGTTACTGCGCGACGGCCGCATTGAAGGCGCCGTGCTGTACGGCGACACCCAACAGGGCCCCTGGTATTTCGAGCAGGCGGTGGCGGGGCACGACCTCAGCGGCTTCCGTCAGGCGCTGCTGTTTGGTGCCGCGGATGTCGAGGTGCTGCGTGAAGCGGCAGCCCAACTGCCCCCTGATTCTTCTCAGCCCTCTTCTCAACATTCTTCTAAACACTCTTCTCATTCAACGTCGGAGGCGGCTTAAGCATGTCTACCCAACAGCAGCTCATTATTATTGGTAACGGCATGGTCGGCCACCACCTGGTCGAGCAACTGGTCGATAACGGCGCTCTTGAGCGCTACCAGGTCACCGTGTTTGGCGAAGAGCGTCACCGGGCCTATGATCGCGTCCACCTGTCGGAATATTTCAGCGGCCGCGATGCCGAGTCGCTCGCCCTGTGCGACGCCGACTACTACACCACCAGCGGCGTCACGCTGCGCACCGGCGAAGCCGTGATCGAGATCGACCGCGACCAGCAGGAAGTGGTGACCGATCAGGGCCGCTACCCCTACGACAAGCTGGTGCTGGCCACCGGCTCCTACCCCTTCGTGCCGCCGATTCCCGGCAACGACCGTGATGGCTGCCTTGTCTACCGCACCCTGGATGATCTGGACGACATTCGCGCGGCGGCGGAAAACGCCACCAACGGCGTGGTGGTCGGCGGCGGTCTGCTGGGCCTGGAGGCCGCCAACGCGCTGCGCGGCTTGAACCTGGATACTGCCGTGGTGGAGTTTGCCGGGCGGCTAATGCCCATGCAGGTTGACAATGAGGGCGGCGAATTGCTGCGCGAAAAAATCGAAGCGCTGGGCGTTCAGGTCCTTACCGAGCGCGCCACCCAGCGCATCGAGGACGGCGACGCGAGCCGTCACCGCATGGTCTTCCAGGACGACAAGGTGCTGGAAACCGACCTGATCGTGTTCTCGGCGGGCATTCGCCCCCGCGACCAGCTGGCCCGGGACTGCGACCTGGAGATCGGCGAGCGCGGCGGCGTGGTAGTCGACGACCAGTGCCGCACCAGCGACCCCGCCATCCTGGCGATCGGTGAAGTCGCCCTATGGAACCAGAGCATTTTCGGCCTGGTCGCCCCCGGCTACCAGATGGCCAAGGCGGCGCTCGCCACGCTGACCGACGGCGATACCCGCTTTAGCGGCGCAGACATGAGTACCAAGCTCAAACTGCTCGGCGTGGATGTGGGGTCGATTGGCGACGCCCACGGCAACCAGAACCCGGGGGCACGGATGTTCCGCTACCTCGACCCGCTGACTCAGGTGTACCGCAAGATGGTCGTCTCCAGCGACGGCAAGAAGCTGCTGGGCGCCATGCTGGTGGGCGATAACAGCGCCTACGACACCCTGCTGCAGTACTATTCAAACGGCATCGAGCTGCCTGAAGAACCCGCCTCGCTAATTCTGCCGCAAAGCAGTGGCGCCGCCCCGGCGCTGGGCCCTGGTGCGCTGCCGGAAACCGCCACCATCTGCTCCTGTCATAACGTTTCCAAGGGCGATATTTGCGCCACCATTGACGACGGCGCGGTCGATTTGGCGGGCGTGAAAGGCGCAACCAAGGCCAGCACCGGCTGTGGTGGCTGCACGGCACTGCTCAAAAGTGTCGTGGATCACGAGCTTGAAGCCCGCGGCGTGGAGGTCGACAAATCGATCTGCGAGCACTTCGCCCATACCCGCCAGGGGCTTTACGACATTGTGCGCGTGGAAGGCATCAAGACCTTCAGCGAGCTGATCGACAAGCACGGCAACCCCGAGACCCACCGTCTGGGCTGCGATATCTGCAAACCCGCCGTGGCCTCGATTCTCGCCTCCTGCTTCAACGAGCCGATCACCGACGCCGCCCATGTGCCACTGCAGGACACCAACGACACCTTCATGGCCAATATGCAGAAAAACGGCACCTACTCGGTGGTGCCGCGGGTTGCCGGTGGCGAAATCACCCCGGATAAACTGATCGTGCTTGGCGAAGTCGCCAAGAAATACGGCCTCTACTCCAAAGTTACCGGCGGGCAACGTATCGACCTGTTCGGTGCGCGCCTGGAAGACCTGCCGGATATCTGGGGCGAGCTGATCGAAGCCGGCTTTGAAACCGGCCACGCCTATGGCAAGTCGCTGCGTACGGTGAAATCCTGCGTCGGCAGCACCTGGTGCCGTTACGGCGTGCAGGACAGCGTCGGCATGGCCATCCAACTGGAGAACCGCTACAAGGGTCTACGCTCGCCCCACAAGATCAAGTTTGGCGTGTCCGGCTGCACCCGCGAGTGCGCCGAGGCCCAAAGCAAAGACATCGGCATCATTGCCACCGAAAACGGCTGGAACCTCTATGTGTGCGGCAACGGCGGCATGCGCCCGCGCCACGCTGAACTGTTCGCCACCGACCTGGACGACGAGCAGCTGTACCGGACCATCGACCGCTTCCTGATGTTCTATGTGCGCACCGCCGACCGCCTGCAGCGCACCTCGGTATGGCGGGAAAACCTCGAAGGCGGCCTGGATTACCTCAAAGAGGTGGTGCTTGAAGACAGCCTGGGCATTGGCGATGAACTCGAACGTCAGATGCAAACCGTCATCGACAACTACCAGTGCGAATGGGCGGATGCCATCAGCGATCCGGAAAAGCTCAAGCGCTTCAGAAGCTTCGTCAACGACGAGCGCCCGGATCCGTCGATCATCATGACCAGCGAGCGCGGCCAGCTACGGCCTGCTTAAGCGACGCTTTTCACTGAATAAACAATGATCAAACGACGAGGCATCCCATGACCGCAACGGCAATGAAAAAAGAGATGGATACAGTGAGTGTTGAAAACAGCAAGACCTGGCAAAAAGTCTGCAACAAGGCCGACCTGGTGGAATTTTCCGGGGTGGCCGCCTGGCTGGATAATGTGGAGCCCCCGGCCCAGGTGGCCATCTTCTACTTACCCGGCCATGGCAACGAGCTTTACGCCCTCGACCACCACGACCCGTTCTCCAACGCCAACGTCATCGCCCGGGGCATTGTCGGCGATCTAAAAGGCGCCCCGGTGGTCGCCTCGCCCATCTACAAACAGCACTTCCGCCTGGAAGATGGCCAGTGTTTGGAAGATGAAGACGTCAAACTGCGGACCTGGAAGGTCGAATTTAAAGGCGATGAGGTGTGGATTGAGGGGTAGCGCCACCCCTCGCTAACATGCGCTGCTGTTATACTGTCGCTTTTATCAAGCTCACAGGGCAGTGGCGCCATGAAAACCGAGTCTCATACCTTAACCTTTTCCGCCTTCATGGCGTTGCTGATCGGCTGTGCGGGCATTGCCGCCACGCTGGCATCCAATTCCCAGGCGATTCTGCTGGATGGACTCTTCAACCTGATCTATTTCGGTGTTGCGCTGGTCACCATCAAGGTCAGTCGCCTTGCCAGCCGCCCGGATAGCGAATCGTACCCGTTCGGCTACAGTTACTTCGAATCGCTGGTGAACCTGTGCAAGGGACTGCTGATTTTCGGTGTGTCGATATTCGCCCTGGTGGATGCCATTGCGGCATTGCTGACGGGCGGACGCGCCATTGCGGCTGGTATCGCCATCGCCTACGCCCTGTTCGCCACCGCCGCGTGCTCGCTGACGGCCTGGGTCATGCACCGCAGTCTGCGCTCGGTCAAAAGCCCACTGGTAGAAGCCGACAAGGCGAACTGGGTCGTCAACAGCGTGATTTCAGCGGCGGTTCTGGCTGCCTTTTGCCTGGTGCTTGTTTTTGAAAAACTGCAGTGGCAAAGCGTGCTCACCTATATCGACCCGCTGCTGGTCATTGCCGTTGTCGTCTTGTGCCTGGGTGTACCCGTCCGCATGGCCTCCCAGGCATTGAGGGAGTTGCTCAACAAAACGCCAGAAGAAGCCCTTGCGGAGCCGGTCCATCAGGCCGTGGGGCGTGCACTGGCAGACATCGACACTCACGAAGTACGCGTTCGCATGGTGCGCCCCGGCCGCCTGCTGTATGTCATCGTACATGTGGTATTGCCCGCCACCCCTGACGTTTCCATTGCCGACCAGGACAAGCTGCGGGCACAAGTCGATGAAGAGGTAAGGCGTTACTATTCGCCCGTGGTCTGCGATGTGGTATTCACCGCCGACACCCGCTGGGCGGCGCCCTCCTGCGGGCTGTTGGTCGAGAAGCACACTTAGGCAATCTATCCAGGCGATGGCGCTTTTCGCAGCATAACTAGCGTGATGATCACACCGCCTAACAGCGCTAGGCCAAATAGCGTTAACGCCAAGGTATGCCCCACAGCATCAATCAGCACCCCGGTGGTGATCACCGGGATACTGAAGCCCAAATAGGCCATGAGAAAGTAGCCTGCACTGGCTTGTTGGCTAGTCGACGTGCCCGCAATCGCCAACACACCGCTTAATCCCCCCAGGTAGATAAACCCATAACAGGCGCTACTGGCGGCCACCGTGCCCAGCAGTACTGCTGGGAGATATCCTTGAACGGCGCCCCAGGCGATCAGCCCGTAGGCCATCGGTAGAATCACCAGCCCCAGTTGAGTAGCGCTTCGCGGCGCCAGCCTTCTCGCCCAAGGCTGAAAAAGCACCCCACAGCTGCAGATACCGAAGGTAGCGAAGCCACTCCAGGCGGATAAGCTGTGCTGATTCAACGCCGAAGGGAGAATCGCGATGACTAGCCCCACCGTGGCCCATGCCAACATAATCGCCAGCCCAAAGGCGAAAGCTCCTCTAGGATAGCCAGGAAGACGCAGCATAGAACGTTTAGTGGGGCTCGGTGCGCGATCTTTAAGGGTGGTGACCACTACGAGTGCCAACGCAGCAATAGCAAGATAAAGCCACAGGCTGGGAGGTGATACGCTCGGCGTTTGGAAAACAAACAGGCTAGTCACCGCTGCCCCCAGGCCAAACCCAAGCGCGGTACTGGCAGTGACATAGTTGGTCGCCATGCGGTTATCCTGCCCATTCAACAGCACCTGCATATAAGCAGGCGCCACCGCAGATGTTAGCCCCGTGCTGATACCCAGCAACAAGCGGGCAACCCCCAGCGCCAGCAAACCGGGCGCTATCAGAGTCATCGCCGTGGCCAAGAGACATAACAGGAGCGCAGTAACGATCAGGGGCTTGCACCCCACGCGGTCAGCCAGACCATTTAACCCCAGCAGCACTGGCACAATACCCAACACATAGCAGGCAAAAGCGATGGTGGTGGCCCCAACGCCCAAGCCATCCCGCGCTGCCAGGGCATCGTAAAGCGGGGCCTGTAAGTTAACCGCCGTGGTAATCGTGCATAGCGCAAACGCCAGGCAGGCGGCACTTTTTCTATTAATCGTTGGGGTAGCAGCGCAGTTCATAGCCAAGTCCTAAATAAGCGAGTTGTTGAACCGCTAAGCTCGCACGCTTACCGCAAAGCGGTAAGGTACACTTCACCATCACTTTTCTGACACTGTTCCCCCCTTTTAGCGAACAGTTGTAAGCCATAGGACACGCTATGAAACTAGAGGTTAATCGGCACTCTTCCACGCCCATCGCGCAACAACTCGAAGCGAGTATGCGCGCCTGGATTGAAGCTCACGGTGCCGGTGGTGGCCGTCGTTTACCCTCTATTCGCCGCCTTGCGGCCACCCATAACATCAGCCGCAATGCGGTGATTGAAGCCTACGAGCGACTTGTCGCTTCTGGACTTGTGCGCTCACAACCCGGCTCAGGGTTTTACGTCGCGGATAACGCAGCAGCGCTGGTGTCGCCATCGACAACAAAGAGCGGTTTGGAAGAGGTCACCAACGGGCTATGGGGACTTTTTAGTGCGAATGAGCACACGCTAAAACTCGGCTGCGGCTGGCTGCCCAGCGACTGGCGCGAAGGCGACGACCTCACCCACGCCATTCGCCAGGTGGCACGTAAAAGCCGTTCAGGAATCTTCGAGTACAGCACGCCTCAAGGGCCCCAGGATTTACGCGGTTTGATCCAGGAACGCCTGCGCCCACTGGCGATTACCGCTGACGCCCAGCAGATTGTGATGACCGGCGGCGGCAGCCATTCGCTGGATTTGCTGGTAAGGATGCTGCTTGAACCCGGCGATGTGGTCTTTGTAGAGTCGCCAGGCTATTACAATCTGTTTGGTCTGCTGCACATACAGCGTATTCGCGTCATTGGCGTGCCGCGCCTGGCGGACGGGCCGGATATTGAACGCCTGGAGGCGTTGTTAGCCCAGCACCGCCCTAAGCTATTCTATATCAACAGCGTGTTTCATAACCCTACGGGCAGCACGCTCACCGCGGCGATTGCGCACCGAGTGTTACAGCTCGCCGAGCAGCACGATTTTCAGATTATTGAAGACGATATCTACGCGGATTTTCAGCACGCCCCCACCACGCGCCTGGCAGCGCTCGATGGATTGAACCGGGTGGTCTATCTGGGCAGCTTCTCGAAAAGTCTATCCTCTTCACTGCGAGTCGGCTTTATCGCCGCACCACCACCGTTGGTTCAGCGGTTGGTGGATATCAAGATGTTAACGAGCATTTCCGCTTCGCGCTTTGCGGAGCAGGTGGTCATCACCCTGCTGCAAAACGGCAGCTATCGGAAGCTTACCGAGCGGCTGCGCATCAAGCTGGCCAATCAAATGGCGATGGCCCTCACAATGCTTAAAAATGCCGACTGGGAGGTGTATACCCAACCGGCAGGCGGAATGTTTGTGTGGGCAAAACCACCGGCGGCCACCACACCTGAGACACTGAGCGAGCTGGCCAACCGCTGGGAAATCACCCTATCACCGGGACACTTATTCTTTGCAGATCAACAACCGACGCCCTGGCTGCGGCTCAACGTTGCCTATATGCAGGATCCCAGGGCGAAGGCGTTTATTGCAGCAGCGAATTAACCCCCTACCCTTCTTTGGCGTCTTTCACCGGCCATACATCGTCATCGACCAGCTCAGGGCGTTTGAGAACTGCTGGGTCAAAGCGTGGTTCCTTGATGCCATCCCGGTGCTGGCGCTCATAGTCCTTGAGCACTGATACGGCGATGGGCCCCATGATCAGGATCGCGAAGAGGTTGGTGGTGGCCATCAGTCCCATCGCCAGGTCGGCAAAGTCCCATACCACGCTAAGTTCAGCCACCGAGCCAATCAGGACCATGGCGATAATAATGACTTTAAAGACATTGACCGCTTTTTTTGCATGGCGACGGAATAGATACTCGATATTCACCGACGAAAACGAGAAGTTGGCCAGAATCGAGGTGAAGGCGAAGAAAAAGATCGCCAGGGCGATAAAGATTTCCCCAAAGCCGCCCAGGTGATCGACCATGGCATCCTGGGTCAGCTGAATGCCTTCGATGCTATCCCCCGCTGACTCAGACAGCAGCCGCTCGTATACCCCGGAAAGCAATATCACGACCGCCGTACAGCTACAGATCACGATGGTATCGACAAACACCCCGAATGACTGAACCAGTCCCTGAGCGGCCGGGTGTTTAACCGTCGCCTGGGCGGCGGCGTTGGGTGTCGACCCCATACCGGCCTCGTTGGAAAACAGCCCGCGCTTGATGCCGTTTTCCATCGCTGCCTTGATGGCATAGCCCGCGGCACCACCCACGGCTGGCCCCAACCCGAAGGCGCTCATCACAATCAGCGAAAGCATATCCGGTACAGCGGAGATGTTGGCGATCAGAATCCACAGCGCCACCAGCAGATAGGCAATGGCCATCACCGGCACGATTTTTTCGGCGGTACGCGCCACCGACTTGAGCCCGCCATAAATCACCAGGCCCGCCAGGATGGCAATCACCACACCGGATAGCCAATTGGGAATACCAAAGGCACCGTTCATCCCTTGGGCAATGGTGTTGGATTGCGCAGCGTTAAAGGCCAGGCCATAAGCAATAATCAGAAATACCGCGAACAACGAGCCCAGCCAGCGCCATCCCAGGCAACGTTCAATGTAGTAGGCAGGTCCGCCACGAAACACACCGTCTTCATTGCGATGCTTGTAGACCTGGGCCAGCGTGGATTCGATAAAAGCGGTCGCAAAGCCCACCAGCGCCGTCACCCACATCCAGAAAATTGCTCCCGGGCCGCCGATCCAAAGCGCCAGCGCCACCCCCGCCAGGTTACCCGTGCCGACACGGGCAGCCATCGATGTCGCAAATGCCTGGAAGCCGCTAACACCTTCGCCAGCACCGCGGGCCGTTACCGTGACCCGGGCCATGTGACCGAACAGGCGAAACTGCATGCCACGGGTGATAATCGTGAACCACACCCCCGCGCCCAGCAGCAGATACACCAGGATATAGCTCCAGATAAAGTCACTGACCGGCATCATGACGGCATAAAGTCCATCACGCAGCGGGCCTAATATCGATTCGAGGATTTCCATGGCCATGCTCTCCAGATTGCTGAATAACAGCGGGAAGTGCCTTACCCCGCAACGGGCGGTAGTCTAAATTCGCGCTCTTATTCGAGTCTAGCCAGTTTTTATCCTTGTCGCATCGTGGTCATTGCCGAGCCTTACAGGCCCACCACCCAATCTGGCTTAAACAGTGGCGGGCTGAACTCTTCAGGATAGCCACCGGGGTTAGCGACGACTCTTGTCCCCTTGCGCCACATATCGACTGGTTCATGGACATGACCGTGCACCCATAGATGCATTTGGCCCATAAGCTGTGGAAGGTGAGACGCAAATGCAGGCGAAAGCACATCGCCTGTGTACTGGGCAGGAATGCATTCACGCATTGGGGCATGGTGGCTAACCACGACCTTGGGCCCGTCAAACTGATCGTCGAGTGCTGCTGTCAGCCAGCTCAAGGCCTCTTGGTGCAGCGCTTTGCTTGCCTCGGGGGTCATGATGGTACCGGGTGCTGATTCGACAATACGGAAATCAGGCATATAGCGCTTCGCTTTTGCGACCGTGTCTTCTGGATTGCGCGTCGGGTTGTCTGCATACAGGGCAAAGTCTGTCCATAGCGTCGTGCCGTAAAAGCGCACGCCATTGAGGGTGACGGCACGGTTGTCCAGAAGCTCAATATCCAGTCGTTCGGCTTCAAGGGCCAATTCCTCACGCAACAACGGCAGGCAAGTGCCGTAAAACTCATGGTTGCCAGGTACATAGATAATCGGCGTGTCAGGAAAGTGCTGCCGGGCCCAGGCCAAGCCTTCGCATTGGCGGTGAATGTCACCGGCCAGCACCACGACATCGGCATCCACATCAGGCAGTTCTCGGTTACCGTCAAAAAACTCCAGATGCAGGTCCGATAAAATTCGCAACCGCATGCACTTACTCCTTTGTTAAATCAAGGCAAACCCAACACCGCCGTAACCCTTAGGGTATTGTCAATACGAACGTTTGAAAATGCTTTGCTGCGGTGCAACAAATCGCTATACTGTTCCTGTAGTCCGACTAGGAGGGCCACACATGTCTATATCCAATGTATTCTCGACGCGGGACAGTGAAGTACTCAATTTCTGGACACAGCGCGCTTACTGGCAACGCGCGGCTAGCGATGCCCTCGCGGATTATTGCGAGTCATTGACTTATTCCTTACCCCGTTAGACCAAAAGAGAATAACCGAAGCCGAGCCTTTGCTCGGCTTTTTTCATTTTGTGAAAAGCGTTTTCACCCAATGACATAGGCTGTTGACGTCATAATTGTAAGAATATGCTTACAAATGTAAGCCAAAGACTACGTATTAAGTACTAGATTGCGGGTTAAAAAGCTCTTAATATCGTTTTTCCGCTAACAATGTTGCGCAGCAGCAAGCGGTTATCTCTATAACAACACGTTTCTACTCGCCACTCAGGAGTCAACGCCATGACGTTATCACTTAACGGGTCCAACGTTGATGTTCTCGACGTATGGGCCTCGCGCGCCGAGAAACAGCGCGCTGCGTTTGATGCCATCGCGGCTTATCTACGCTAGTGACCAACGCCTCTTGATGAGGCGTTTTTTACAGCCCCAAAAGATCTGAGCTGTCGGTATCGGTCAATTGGGCCAGGAAAGCTTCCTGCAGGATATACATCCGCTTTACGTCGCGGTATTTGCCATTGATGAAAAACTCCTGCACCAGATGGCCCTCCTCCACAAAGCCGCTCTGCTGATACAGGTGGATCGCTTTGATGTTCTCCACCGCCACGATCAGAAATATCTTGTGTAAATTCAAGATGGTAAAGGAATAATGCAGCGCCTGGTGAATCAAGGTGCGAGCAAAGCCTTTGCCTTGATAGTCCGGCGCAATAATGATCTGAAACTCCGCGCTACGGTGGATGTAGTTAATTTCAATTAACTCGACCAGACCGATGGCATGACCGCTATTATCTTCGGCCACGAAACGCCGCTCGGCATTGTCATGGATATGCTTGTTGTACAGTTCCTCCAGTTCGTCAAAAGACTCATAAGGCTCTTCAAACCAGTACGACATGATGCTCTGGTTGTTATTGAGCTGATGAACAAAACGTAGGTCGTTACGCTCCAGGGCGCGGAGTTTAAGGTCAGGTGCTGCCATGATTAACGTCTTCTCCGGGTCTTTACGCTAGCGTAGCGCTTTTCGCGCTTGTACGGCATGCAGTATGCTCAAGAAAATGTTGTCGTCATTAATCCCGCCGCTCAGGAGATGCTCATGATTGATTTACGCAGTGACACGGTGACCCGCCCCACGCCCGCTATGCGTGACGCCATGATGACCGCGCCAGTCGGCGATGATGTGTGGGGTGATGACCCGACCGTGAATGCCTTTCAGGAAAATCTGGCCGAGCAAACTGGCAAAGAGGCGGCACTACTGTTCCCCAGCGGCACGCAAAGCAACCTGGTAGCCTTGATGGCCCACTGCGAGCGCGGCGATGAATACATTGTGGGGCAATCGGCCCACACCTACCGCTATGAAGGCGGCGGCGCAGCGGTTTTGGGCAGCATCCAGCCACAGCCCATCGAGAACGCAGCCGATGGTTCGCTGCCGCTGGAAAAAATAAGCGCCGCTATTAAAGCCGACGATTTTCACTTTGCGCGCACAAAGTTACTGGCGCTGGAGAACACCATTGGCGGCAAAGTGCTGCCCGCAGACTACGTATTGAAAGCCACCGAACTGGCTCGGGAGCGCGGGCTGGCAACGCACCTGGACGGCGCCCGGCTCTTCAATGCTGCTGTCGCGACCAACACCTCACTCAAGCAGCTGTGCCTGCCGTTTGATAGCGTGTCGCTATGCTTTTCAAAAGGCATGGGCACCCCTGTTGGCTCGGCCTTGGTGGGCTCGCAAGCCCTGATCGACCGCGCCCGTCGCTGGCGGAAAGTCGTTGGTGGCGGCATGCGCCAGTCAGGCATTATCGCTGCCGCCTGCCAGTATGCGTTGGATCATCATGTGACTGACCTGGCCGACGACCACCGCCGTGCAGCGCGCCTGGCAGAAGGTTTGGCGAGGTTGCCGGGCGTCGAGATTACCTCCCAGGCAACTAACATGGTATTCGCGCACTTTCCCGACGAACACGTTCAGCCGCTCTCCGCCTGGCTCAAAGAGCACGGCATTTTGATTGAACTACTCTACGCCACGCGGTTCGTCGCGCATCGCGATATCAGCGATGAAGATATCGACAAGGTTATCGCGGTGATGGAGGCGTATTTTAGTCGCCATTGATGACTAGCTGGCATTAAGTGCGAGATGCACGGCAATCCCGGCCATCATCAAACCAATCAGGCCATCGATAGTGCGCCACGCGATGGGCTTTGAAAGCCAAGGCGAAAGCGCGGCACCGCCCCAGGCCAGCAGGCTAAACCAGAGTATGGAGGCGGTAGAGGCCCCCGCCACAAACACACCGGCGCTCTCCTGCTGGGCACCGATGGTGGGTATCAGCAGCAGCGTGTCCAGGTAGACCTGAGGATTGAGCACGGTCACGGCAAGGGTCGCGAAAATCACTTTGGTTAAACTGCGCGCCTTGCCCGCTTCCGCGTTCAGCCCCTGCCGCCCGCTAACGGCTCTAAACAACGCCTGCGCCGCCAGCCAGCTTAAGAACACCACACCCACCCAGCGCATGACCTCCATAGCGCTGGGCATCGTCAGCAAGAAGGCGCTCACCCCAAACATCCCCGCCGTGAGCAGGATGATATCCGCGCTTATGCAAAGTCCCGCCGACCACCAGTGATACTCCCGGCGAATCGCCAGCCCCAGAATGTAGGCGTTCTGCGCCCCAATCGCCATGATAATCCCGCCGCACACCACCAGTCCGGTGATATAACTTTCCATCATTGCCCCGCTCCCAGCGTCAGAATTAGCGTCGTGTTGATTGATCTGGCACTAAGATAACGGGCAGCACTGATAACTAAAAATCATCCTGCTAATAGGTCATTAATTTTTCTTATATTATAGCCGTTTATCAAGGCTGGAAAAGCATAGCGAATCAATGAATAGTGGCGGGGTAAGGATCAGGGCCTTCCAATGCCTCAACCAGAGCCTCGGCGAAACGGAGGGCGGACGGGTGAACGCCGGCTATCCAAAAAGTAGATGGTAAAACGACATAATCGCTTCGCTGCACACTGGGAAGATAACGCCACATACCACTAGTTTCGATATTGTTTTCTATACCTATTGGGAATGCACTTTCGAGGACAACCAGTCTCGCTTCTTCCACATTAAAAAGCTCCCTGATGCTTACCATAGAATACCCCCACTGATTGGTTTTTTCTGTCCATGCATTGCTTAAATCCAATTTATGAAGCACACCCTGAAACATACTGTTGCTGCCATACACGCGGGCATATTGCTCAGTGACTAGTTGGACAATAAGCAGTGGGGGCTGAGGGCCTACGTTGCTTTTCAAGGTGTCGAGATGGGATCGAGTGTCTGACACTAGCTGTTCGGCGTTTGTTCGTTGATTGACTGACGTACCAACTTCAAGGGTAAAATCCTCAAGGGTTTCCCAAAAACCGTCACTTCTGTCACTAACATAAGGGTAGGATTCGAGAATAGTGATAGGTGCAATGCCATTTAGTCTTTGGCCTAGGCGAGTCTGACTAGGCGAAAGAAGTATTCTCTCAGGTGAAAGGTGATGGAGCAGTTCCATATTTGGGAAAGTCTGTGTCCCAATATCGGTGATATTAGCATCTTTATATTCACCTCCAGTCCATGTGTGGAAAGCAGTAATATTACCCAGCGATGCGGAACCAGGTTCAAGCGAGAGAACTGTTTCTGCAATCGACCAATCAAATACTGAGATGGGCGAGGCCGCTTTAGCTGCCATTGATGAGTTGGCTATTAGCGAAAAGCATATGACATAAGCGGTCAAGCGCCAGTTCCTGGTGATGAAGCAGAATGGGTTCACTTCAGGCCCCTTCTTAAACTATAGTCTGATGCTTTTATAGAAATGCCATGCCTTTATTGGCTGTCTATAGACTTTAATTTTTGATGACAAAGAGTATTCAGATGATCTTTTAGAAATCATACTCCACTGTCATCATGAAGTTTCGAGGTGCGCCGTAATAATTATGCTTTGTAGCCCCCCTAACGGTAGAGTAATACTCTTTGTCTGTTAGGTTATTGCCATTCAATGAAACATCCAAATTCTCATTGACGCGATAGCCGAGCATGGCAGAAACAGTGGTATACCCCCCCCTGTTCAATACGTGTATCACCACTTTCAGCTTAAATACTGCTTACAGTATTTACGCCAGCGCCAATACGCCAGCCTTGATCAGGCACGTCGCTAAATCGATAACGTGACCATAGGTTGAAATTATGCTCAGGTGTGTCAGGCGAGAGTGTGAGCCCTTCTGAACTAGCATCCCTTACGAACTCAGTTTGGGTATAGGCATACCCTGCGCTGATATCCCAGCGGGGTAGCAGTTGGCCGCTGACTTCGAGCTCGAAACCTTCGCTCTTGGCCTCGCCGATGGGAATTGAAAAGCCTGGGTTATTTGGATCTGTATAGGCGCGGTTAGTGTCTTCAATACGGAAAACCGCAGCGTGCCAGTTCAAGTTACCCTCAGCGTGTGACCCCTTAATACCGGCCTCGTATTGCTCACCCTCTCTTGGCTTAATAGGTTCGCCATCAGTTCCTACAGCCGTTTGCGGCGCAAAAATACCAGTATAGCTTGTATATAAGTTGAGCTCTTCGTTGAGGCGATAGATCAATCCTGCATAGGGTATAAATTCGATGCCATCATCCCCGGACGTTTCACCACCAAGAAAGTTATTGGTTTCCCACCAATTGATACGGCCACCAAGCGCAAGTGTAAAATCATCTAACATATTGGACCGAAGCTGACCGTAGGAAGCATGTTGTTCGATATTAAGTTCTGTTCTCCCAGGGGTGCCGTCAAAATCTGGTTCTGTGCGGTTATGGATTGGGTCGTAAAGATTCTGGGGAAGATATTGAGGAGCACCGTAGACCCACTCATTGCTTACTTCACTGTTTTGATAGCTGGCACCAAAGACAGCTTCATGGCTCGCCCCAGCCAATTGAAAAGGAGAGCTAACCTGTGTCTCTATATAATCGTCTTTCTTCTCTAGATCCCATGCGATCTGACGAATTCCAAAATCACCTGTACCTTTATCAGCAGTGAGAACTCCTTCACTACTTTTTCTCAAATTTGCATCACGGTTCAGGCGATTAGCCTTAAAGGTTATTTCGCCACCGTTAGCTAGGCGATGCTCAAGTTCTATAAAATAGCGTTGCGCATCTCCTGTCTGCTTATCCCAGTCGGATCCAAGATAGGTCGAGCGGTCTACGTTGGGCAGAGTGCCATCACTGTATGCCGGTAATCCAGAATGAGGACGAAACTCTTCTTCTTGTACAGTAACACCCATTGAAAGTGTCGTTTCGGAGGATAAGTCAAACTCAAGCGTGCCATAGCCGATTTGGTTCTCTGAGTAAACGCGATCAATAAAAGAGTCTCTGTCGTCGTAGACACCAACGAAACGTCCCCGCACTCGTCCCTTGTTATCAAGCGAACCGGTAACATCGGCAACACCCCGGTAAGCATTATCTGTACCGGCAGAATGGGAAACAGAGGCTTGGCTTTCAGCTAGCGCGCGTTTACGTACCAAGTTGATGGTGCCGCTAGGTTCACCGGATCCATGGAGAATTCCCGCAGGGCCGCGCAACACTTCAATACGATCTAGCAAAGCCGTATCGAATACTCCAGCGCTTTCCCAGGCGCTGCCCACATCCTGAACTGGACTGCCATCCATGAGAAAAGAATCAATATTATAGCCACGAGCCTTGATTGTGTACTGGTTTCCCCCGTATTCGTTCACCGTGACGCCCGTAACGTTACGCATGGCCTCGGCCAGTGAGGTAGTCCCTTGATCATCCAGACGTTCCCGCGTTACGACGCTGACGGACTGCGGCGTTTCCTTAACTGACTGTGAACCCAAGCCGATAGTAGCGCTTTCACTTGTATAGGAATTACTGTTCTCGGTCATGCCGTAGGGCAGACGCGCTCCTGTCACCTCAACCGTCGACAGCGCCACACCATTTGGCCGCTCTTCCAACCGATAAGTACCATCCCCCTCCCTTACGGCCCTAAGGCTGGTGCCATTCAGCAGCCGTTCCAGCCCTTCACCAACGCTGTACTGGCCCTGTACCCCTTGACTTTGGCGCCCTTGCCCCAATTCGCCAGCGCCGCTGATAAAAACACCCGCTTCAGCGGCGAAGCGGTTGAGCACCGTGCTGACCGGGCCCGCGGGGATATCGTACTGGCGAGTTTGCTGCTGGGCGGTTTGCGCCATGGCGGGCAACGACAACAGCGGCGTGGCTAGCAAACCAGCGGCGGCGAGGTGTACCGCCAGCGCGAGGGCGCGGCGACGCCGTGGAAACGGACGGGTGGCGGTAGGCGATGGATGTAACGCAGTGCGTTGTTGCGGCATTTCGATTCCCCTTGCAGATGGTTTTTGGCTGCTTATATAGGGGAATCGAACCAGCGCGAAAAAAGGGAACAGGAAAAGCGTTTTTTATTCTTGGCTGGTTTTATTCGCGCTCTGCCCCAGCCGCCTCAATCTTGATCCACCAGGGCATGACTTTGCGCACCTTCACCGGCAGCGTGGTCTCGACCATGTTCAGGGTGCGCTCCAGGTCGACAAGCGGGAAAGCGCCGAGCAGCGTGAGGTCAGCCACCGCGGAGTCGACCTCAAGGCGGCCGTGGTGATGCTGGCTCAGCTCCGCCGCGAAGGTCTTCAGCGACATATTGTCTGCCAGCAAAACACCATTAGCCCAGGCGGCCCGGCTGCCGTCGGCGGGGCTGAGTTCGCCAATGCCGTCAGCGGCGTAGCTGGCCTGCTGTCCGGCGTCGACCACCTGGCGTTGGCTAGCATGGTCGGCATCGCCAAGGGTCTGGATAGCCACCGCGCCTTCGAACACCGCCAGCAGTTCGTCGGCCTGGCGTTGGCGCACGCTGAAGCGGGTGCCCAAGGGGGTCAGTCGGGCACTTCGGGTATCCAGGTAAAAGGGGCGTTCGGGGTCTTTGCCGGTCTTAATCAGCACTTCACCCGACACCAGTTGCAGTCGGCGCTGCTCCTGGTCGTAGTCCACATCTAACGCCGAGGCGCTGCTTAGCCATACCTGGGTGCCATCCTCCAATTCTATGCGGGAGATTTCGCCGGTGGCGGCGCGATAGTCGGCGCCCCAGTAGGCCATCCACTGGGGCAAGGGTGTCCACTGCCAGGAGAGCCCTACCAGCACAGCCACGATTGCCAGGCTAGAGAGCCCACTCAGCAGGTGCCACCGCCCCCGCCGCCGATGCCGCGCCGAGCTGATAACCCGGTCGGCAGTGT
The DNA here is from genome assembly GCF_900111305.1 of Vreelandella subterranea. Classification (GTDB taxonomy): domain Bacteria; phylum Pseudomonadota; class Gammaproteobacteria; order Pseudomonadales; family Halomonadaceae; genus Vreelandella; species Vreelandella subterranea. The sequence continues at coordinate 203,857 of NZ_FOGS01000004.1, read as the reverse complement.
GGCGCTCGGTTTCATCCAGGTTGGCGGTAAAACGACGGCTGATGCCTTCCACCTGTTGCCAGGCCCAACGGTGGGTATCGCTGGCATCATGCCAAGCCTGCCAGCGTTGATGCTCAGTTGCCGACATCTCCCCCGCTTGCCACTCCGCAAACCACTCGGAAGCCTCGGCTAAGGCGCGGCGCTTGTCGGCGTCATCGGGGCGAGTGGCCGAGGTCATTTAAAGGCTGGCCTCGAAACCGGCTTCGATCAACGCACACTGCAGCATGGCCTGGGCCATGTACTTCTTGACCATGCGTTCGGAAACGCCTAGCTCCTCGGCAATCTGCCGATAGGGTTTACCCTGCAGTTGCGACGCCAGAAAAGCCGTTGCCACCTTTTCTGGCAGCCGCGCCAACATACGGTCGATCTCGCACAGCGTTTCGATCACGATCTGCTGGTGCTCGACGGAAGGCAGGGGTGCTTCAGCGCGGGCGGCCAGGGCGTCTTGCCAGGCTTTTTCGATATCCTGACGGCGCCAATGATCCACACACAGCCCCTTGGCCATGCGGCTGAGGTAGGCCCTGGCGCCGTCGAAACTATCCAGATTGCGCGGCGCTTGCAGCAGGCGCACAAAGGCGTCCTGGGCCAGATCAGCCGCCGACTCGCCACAGCCCAACCGCCGGCTCAGCAACTGCTGCAACCAGGGTTGGTGGTGATGATAGAGCTGGCCGAGCGAGTCCCGGCAGCCGGTTTGGTACGCCGTGGTTTCGGCTGATGGAGGTGCCGCCGCCATAAGAAAGTGTCCAACGCCATTTTCGAAAATGATTCTTATTCTTTTTCAATTTAAAGGCAGTGTCAATGCCCCCACTCACTTCAGAGGCTATGGCAGGCAAGCGGAAGTGAAGATAGACGCACTTAGCCCCGTATTGCACACTGTCGCGCGACAAGCTACAATAACTAAAAACCAATTGGACATACGTCGGTACGGTGGATGATTAAAAGCATCAAGCATAAGGGACTAAAGTTGTTTTTCGAGAAAGGAAGCACCAAGGGCGTCCGTGCCGATCATGTCGACCGTCTCCGTGATCGCCTGACCGTACTGGACGCAGCCACCAGTCTTGACGATATAGCGGCTGGTAACTGGGGCCTTCACCCTCTATCTGGAAAACTGGACGGCCAGCATGCCATCAAGGTGTCGGGTAACTGGCGACTTTTCTTCGAGTTCCGAGACGGTAATGTTTACCTGCTGGACTATGACGATTATCACTGATGGGAGAACAAACCATGGCGATGTATAACCCCTCACATCCGGGCCGCATTATCCGGCAGCGTCTGATTGAGGATGAAGACGGCCACAAGATTAGCAGTGTGGCATCGGTCGCTGAACAGATTGGCTGCCACCGCAACACCCTGAACCGGGTAATTAATGGCAGCGCCTCCGTCACACCTGAAATGGCATTGGCTCTGGAAAAATTGAACGCTGGAAGCGCCGAATTCTGGCTATCCATGCAGGCCAATTATGACCTCTTTCAGCTTCGCCATAGCCAGGGCGCGGCTTAGCCGAGCGGTACCGTGCACCCAGCTAGTACCAATCTTCAACCGCCAGTTTCTTAATGCGTTTAAATTCCCCAGTATTGTGGGTAACCAATGTACCTCGGTTGGCGAGCGCGGTACCGGCTATCAGCGTATCGTAGGGGCCGATGGGGGTTCCCTGCTTTTCCAGGGTCGCGCGAATTTGCGCTGAGGCTTTGGCTTCGGGGGTGGAAAACCCAAGAACCTGTACAGTGTCGATCAGTTTGTCGAGCTGCATCGCTCTCTTTTTGGGAGCAGCCGATTTTGCAATACCCAGCTCCAGCTCGTACAACACAATCGCAGGTATGCCGATATCGCCGGGCTTTTTTGACAAGAGGTTATCGGCGACATTGCCCATGCCTTTGAAAAAGTAGATGAGTGTATTGGTGTCAAGCACATACATCAGAGTGGTTCTCGCTGATGATCGGTGCCGGTTTCTGCCCGAATCTCCTCCAGCGACGGAAACGCATCCCAAGCCCCAGCCAGTTCGACCACCGCCTGTGGCCACTCATTGGCAACCTCCTCTTTGATCAGATTGGTAATCCATTTGCTCTTGGAGACATTCATCGACTTGGCCGCCGCCGCCATTTTCTTCTCGGTATCATCATCGATATAAATCGTCACTTGGCCCATGACACACCCCTTGCCAGCAAGTATATGTTGAAATATATGTCTCTGCGATAAAAGCGTCAAGGCTGGCAGTTCACCCATTCACCCTCGCCACCGCATCGCGGCTGGCGGCTTCCCGCTGCTCGCCGGTGAGCTCCACCAGCTTCCCGCCACGCATTTCCAGCAGGCGGTCGGCCTGGTCGAAGTAGTGGTCGTCGTGGCTGATGACTACCAGCGTCTTGCCCAGCGCCCTTAACTGGGGCAGCAGCTCGCGGTAGAACACCCGCCGGAACTGGGGATCCTGGTCAGCGGCCCATTCGTCCAACAGCAACAGGTCGCGCTGCTCGGCAACGGCCAGCAGCATCGCCAGACGCTTGCGCTGGCCCTGGGAGAGGTTGGCGTTGGTGACCCGGTCGCCGTCAAAATCGAGCTTGCTGTGCATGCCAAGGGCTGCCAGCCACTCTTCCATCAGCGCTGGGTCGGGTGATTCACCCGCCGGGCCGATCAAGCGATCAAACAGGTGAAGGTCGGTGTAGATCGCCGAGATATGTTGGCGATAGGTTGTCCAGTCTTCCTCTTGCAGGGGCCTGCCATCGACGCGAATGTCGCCGCTCTGAGGCTGATAAAGCCCGGTCAAGAGTCTTGCCAGGGTCGATTTGCCGCTGCCGTTACCACCAATCAGGAACACTACTTCCCCGCGCTTCAAAGTAAAGTCGATGGGGCCAATGGCAAACCCCGGCCGCGCCTCTTCAGCGGGGTAACGATAAGTGACCTGATCCAGCGCCAGCGTTTGCCACTCATGGCGATGGGAAGCGTGCTCGAATGATTCATGATGTTCAGCGAGCTCTAACGCGCTGATTTTTTCAAACGCCACTCGCGCATTGATCAACGGCGGAAAAGCGCCAATGGCCTGAATCAGCGGCGCACGCAAGAACAGCAGCGTGAGCGAAAAGGTGGTGGCTACCTGGGCCGACGACCAGCCCAGGCCATTAGCCAGGAAAAACACCACGCCGATGGCGCCCAGCATCATGATATTGAACCAGTTCACGGCGCTGAGATGGTAGGTATCGCCGCGAATGATATGGTGTCGATACGCTTCGGCGTTGGGGGTGTAAACGTCTCGGTACAGCCACTCGGCGCGGTCGCGATTGAGCGCGAGTTCTTTGCGCCCCTCGATCACCGACTGGTAGTCCTCATAGAGGCGGTCTTCAGCATCGCGCAGCTTGGCCATGTGCCGATAGACCTTCGCTACCAGGCGCATGCCCACCAGGATCGTAAAGATTACCCAAAGCGCCGTCACGGCCAGCATGGCAGGGGCGAGCCAGGCCAGGTAAAGGGTCACGCCCGCCGTCAGCACCCCGCCCTGCACCAGCTCCGGCAGGCGTACAAAGGCCACGGTGATATAACGCACGTCACTGGATAGGCTGGCCAGCAAGCGTGCGCTGCCGATCTGCTCGATACGCTCGATATCGGTATCCAGAATGCGCTTGATCAACTGCCCCCGCAGCCGGTAGACAAAGTGGTGCCCCAGGGTGGTCAAGGCTAATTGTGAGGCCAGGGTGATCGCCAGCAACAGCGCCACCAGCGCCAGAAATTCCGGCAGGATTCGCCAGGGATCAGCGAAGGTGCCCAGCATCCGTTCATTGATATAGGCAATGACCCCGATGCCAAGACCAGCGCTGACCAGACTGAGCACCACCACGGCCACGAAGGGCCAGCGGTAATCACGCCAGACAATCCTCAACAACTCCATGAACTGGGCTCCTTGGCGATTCGGGGTTAGCGCCGACGCTTAGCCGGCTTGTTTTCAGGTTTCAGCGGGCAGCCGCCGCACAGGGGCTCGCCGGGTAGCCGATATTTGATGCAGCACAGCCGCCGCACCCTGGACGGTGTCTCACCGCCCAGTTCCAGATAACGCACCGGCTGGTAGAGCGGGTTGCGCCGCCCACCGGGAAGCGTCTTGGTGTCGAGATAATCCAACAGCGGCTCACCGGCTCCGCTGAAATCGGGGTGCCGCGCGCAGGTCTTCCCCACAAACTCCACATAGTGACCAAGGTTGCTCCAGAACACCTTTTCAGAAAGCCCGGAGACCACAGCCAGCGTCTCGATAAGCGGTGCACAGTGGTCATCGAATAGGCGACTGAATCGCGCCTGGGGCGCTTTGGACGCCAATGGCACGCCCCCGTGGGGCAGCCAGATACGCCTGGTCTGGCCCTTATCGCCAAGCGCCAGTCGCAACTCATCCCCACCCAACGGTAAGTCGTAACCCAATAACAGATTGGCCACCAGCGTCGGGATCGAGACACTGCTGAAATGAAATTTCGACCAGATCGACGCAACGGCTTTGCGGTCAGCATTGTCACCGTAGCTGCGGCCATAGCGCGCCAGTTGCTCACTCAAGAAGTTTCGATCCAGCAACGCAGAGGCCGCCAGCGTCGGCTCATCAGGCGGACCAAACGCCGGGGCCTTCATGTTATCCAGCGGTGGCTGGCGGTAAAGCGCTAACAGCGCCTCCGCAGGATCTACCGCTGCCAAAAGCTCACCCGGTTTGATCGCCATGTTATTCATAGCCGCCGCAGCCCCCACATAAAGTAAGCGCCGCCAATCAGGGAGGCGACCAAGCCGGCCGGTATCTCATACGGAAAGATAATCTGACGGCCGACCCAATCCGCCAGCACCATCAGCAGCATGCCGATCAATGCCGCCCCAAGCAGGTGCTGCCCTGCCCGGGAGAAGCCCACCAAACGCGCCATATGCGGCGCCAGCAGGCCAATAAACGACAGCGGCCCCACCACCAGGGTGGCACAGGCGGTGAGCAGTGCAACGAGCAGTAGCAGCGCTAAACGGGCACGGTTAAGGGTCACCCCAAGCGCCTTGGCCGTCGGTGCGCCTAAGGGCAAGATATCCAGCCAGCGGGTAAAGGGCAGCGTGACCAGTGCCAACACCGCAGCGATACCCCCGACCACCACCGCATTGGTAAGATCCACGTAATAGGTAGAACCCGCCAACCAGGCGATTACCTGCTGCCCACGCGGGTCACCGCCCGCCAGCATCACGCTGCGCACGGCATCAAACAGCGCACTGACCGCCACCCCGGTGAGCAGTAAACGCTCGGGGAGATAACCGCTCTTGCGGTTGATGCCCACTAGCACCACTAACGTCGCGAAAGCCCCCAGGGTACCGACCCCGATTAGCATCGCGTTGGTCGGCGCGGGCAGCAGGAAAATCCCCAAAATCAGCGCAATGGCACAGCCACCGCTAATACCCAGCACTTCGGGGCTGGCCATGGGGTTAGCAGAAAGGCGCTGGAGAATCGTGCCGGCAATCGCCAGCATTAACCCGCTGGCGGCGGCCGCCATCACTCGCGGCATTCGCCACTGCATCACGTTCCAGTTATCCGGCGACAGCAAGTACCAGCCATCAACCCCCTGGCCGACCAACAGGCCAAGCAGGGTGGCGCCCAGTAGCGCGAGGATCAAACCGGTGGCCAGGCGGTAAGGCGCCGGGTGGCGATGAGCGAAAACCCCCGCCCCTTTCGGCGGCTGGTCGCCCTGGAGTTTCAGGCGTGGAATCAGCCACATTAACAGCGGCGCCCCCAGGGCTCCGGTAATCGCCCCGGTGGGAATAAAGGCCGCCACCATGCCGCCGAACTGCTGCAGCATCAGGTCCGTCGTCGCCAGCAGTACCGCTCCCAACAGGGTCGACCATAACAGCCGTGGGCCTAAGCGGCGCGCCCCGGCCATACGCACAATGTTGGGCGCGGCCAAACCAATAAAACCGATGATGCCCACTACGCTGACAATGCTGCCAGTAATAAATACGGCCAGCCCCATGCCTGCAAAGCGCAGATAGGTAAGCGAGACCCCCAGGCTCTTCGCGCTGGCGTCGTCAAGTTCCAGCACCGCCAGAGGGCGCAGCAGGAACCAGGCGGCGACACAGCTAATCGCCAGCCGCGGCCAGAGAGTCGCTACGCCGTCCCAGCCGTTTTGCGCCAGCGACCCCGCCCCCCAAATCAGCAGCCCCGAGAGCGCTTCGTGGTTAAACAGCAGCAACGCGGTGGAGAGCGCCCCCAGGTACAAATTGACGACCAAGCCCGCCAGCACCACCACAATCGGTGCCAAACCGCGCCGCCAGGAAAGCAGGAAAACCAGCCCCACCGCCAGCGCGCCGCCCAGCAAAGCCACCCATTCGCGGCCAGCCACCAGCAGGCCCGGCGCCAGCAAGGTGGCGGCCATCAACGCCAGATTAGCGCCCGACGCCACCCCCAGCGTAGTGGGCGACGCCAAGGGGTTGCGCAGCACCTGCTGCATGAGCACCCCCGCCAGCCCCAAGCCGCCCCCGGCCAGCAGCGCGATCGAGAGGCGCGGCCACCAGGCGTAGTAGAGCAACAGCTCGTCAACATTCTCAAAGGAAGGCGCCACTAATGCCTGTAGCCCTAGCGTAATTCCCCCTTGGCCCTGTAGGCCCAGCCAAAAGAGCACTGCCATCGGCAGGCTAAGCAACAGGCAGGCTTTCGCGGGCGACATGCCTCCCACCCGTTGGGCAACTTGCGAGGCGCCTAGCATAGCAAGCCCCTTTTGGTGGCCGTGCCATTCGCCAAGCAGGATGTGATAGGCAGCAGAATCATTGTCTTAGCCTTACTGTTTTCTAGAGGTTAATGATTAAATTATTGACAACGATTCTAAATGATAATAATTAACACTACAATTGACTCCTTATATAAATGGAGACACCACCATGGCAGCCAAACCGAGCTATCAGCTGTTCGATATCACCCTGGCGAGGCGCACCCAGGTCAGCGCCTCCCTCGTCAGGTTCACCTTTACCGGCCCAGACGTTGGGCACATGGCGACCTACGCCCCAGATCAGCGCGTCAAACTGTTCTTTCCCGAAGGCGGTGGCAGCCTCGACCCGCTGTTTGAGATCGCCAAGCTGGAAGAGCATGACTGGTACGGTGCCTACCGCGCACTACCAGATGCTCAGCGGCCCTCTGCCCGCACTTACACCATCCGCGCCCTGCGTCCGGAACAGGCTGAAGTGGATGTGGAGTTCGTTCTCCACGGCGATAATGGCCCCGCGTCGCGCTGGGCAATGCGCGCCCGTCCCGGCGACCGCCTGGCCATGACAGCTCCCGACGCCAATGCGGAAGGCCCAAAGCTGGGTTACGAGTGGAAGCCGCCCCAGGGCGTACGCCGGATCCTGATCATCGCCGACGAAACCGCCCTACCCGCGGCGGCTGGCATTCTGGAAACCCTCGATGACCTGCCGCTCAAGCCCATGGTGGAAGCGCTGTTCGAAGTGCCCCGCAATGACGACGTTCAGCCGCTGCCCCAGGCCGCCAAACTGCACTGGTTGGCCCGCGATGCCGAACCCAATTGCCAGCACGGGGAGCTATTGATGAGAGCGCTGCGCGATATCGATTTACATAGGGAAATTCAAGCGCTGGGCGGCACGCCTGCTAACGCTACTACCAGCGCCACTGCCAACGACGAAAACGACGATGAGGACGGCCCACTCTGGGAACCCGCCACCCTGGACGACAGCGCGCCCTTCTACGCCTGGATCGCCGCTGAAACCAAGGTCGCCATGAAGCTGCGCCGCTATCTGGTCAACGAGTGCGGGCTCCCTAAACAGTACGTCACCAGCATGGGCTACTGGCGCAAGGACAAGGCCAATGGATAAAGGCGCAGCAAACGCCACAGCGTTCAACAGTGATCACACAAGCAAGCCAATTCAAGCGACCATTGGCTGGCAAGACAGCCCCAGCCACTACGGTCGCATAAGCCGTGCGCTGCACTGGCTGACCGCCGCGCTCGTCACGCTGCAATTTACCGTGTTGCTGGCCTGGCGGGGAATGGGCGAAAACGCCATCACGCTCTTTTTGGCGAGCATCGGGCCTCATGGCTCGTTGGGTTTTATGCTCCTGATCGTAACCCTGACGCGACTTGGCTGGGCATGGGTCAACCGCAAGCAGCGTCCTCCGCAGGCGCCTGGATGGGGTGGTCGCATGGCGCGCCTTGTACATATCACCTTTTATGGGCTGCTGATTTGGCTACCCGCTTTTGCCATTCTGCGTCAGTACGGGCGTGGCGGGGCGCTGCGCTTTTACGGTATGGAGCTAGTGCCCGAAGTCGAGCGCGACATCACCTGGATGACCGCCCCCGCCGATCTGCTTCACGGCCCACTCTCGTGGCTGCTATGTGCGTTGGTCATCGGCCATATCGCGATGGCGCTGATTCACCGCTTCTGGCTTAAAGACCGGGTACTGGCGCGTATGGTGAGGGGAAGTGGCAGGTAAGAGCTTAAGAAGTCATTAGATGAAGGCGCATACTCTGATGAGGAACTCGCTCAGCGTCATAGTGCTAAGGAGAGGTGCTCTTCGCCACTAGCCTGAACGACATGTTTAAGCACTGACAGACATGACGCCTCCGGCAACCCCATTTATCTGACCGGCTCGAATTTTCCAGCGTCCAGCGCCAAATGGTGGCCTTTGAGGTGGAGACTCTGGGTTAGCAGTTCGTATGAGCGGCGAGTAGGCGTCAGGGATAATTTTGGCGAGAGTGAACCACTGATATGACCTCAATGCGATCCGTCACTTGGTAGACCACGATAAAGTTTGGGTGAGCAACAATTTCTCGTGTACCCGGCAAACGGCCCACTTGGTGTAAGTAGGGGTGTTCAGCCACTGAGGAGATAGCTGCTTCAATACGAATACGCAGCCGCCGGGCGGCTTGAGGATCGCGCTCGGCGATGTATACGACAAGCTCAAACAAGTCGTTAATCGCCTCGTCATGCCAGTGGATAGGCAGGCTCACGAAACTCCGCCGCTTTGGCGTTGCTCCGCGTCGGCGATGATCGCATCAACCTTGGTCATAACTTGATCATGAGGCATTCCTTGGCCCGGGTTGTCGATGCTGTGCTGAACCTTGGCCTTGAGCCAACGATCATAGCTATCGGCTTGTTCCTGCGTCTCGAATTCAGAAACGATGGGATCTAGCTGGGTATTCATGATCATCTCTCCTCGATTACCTGTACAGCTTAAACGATACTCTCTATTTTGACACCCTCCCTAGCAGTTCTCCCCCCCCCCCCTGATACCGAGGCACCAATACCAAGGCACCATGTCCGATTCAATTGACCACCGAAGACACTACCTTCTCACTACTAGTCAACTTCTCTGGCGCCAACAGCTTGCCGCTCTCCAGCCGCACCAATCGATCCGCGAGGTGGAAATAGCGGTCATCGTGGGTAATCACCAGCACCGCTTTGCCCATGCGTTTTAGCTCGGGCAATACCTCGCAGTAGAACACCTCCTTGAATAACGGATCCTGATCCGCCGCCCACTCGTCAAACACCAAAAACGGGCGATCTTCCAGGTAGGCCACTACCAGCGCCAAGCGCTTACGCTGACCCTGGGAGAGTGCCTGGGTAGTGAACGCACCGTTCTCAACGCGCACCTTGTGCTGCAAATGCAACTTGGCCAGCAGACGGTTGCCCTCTTCATCGAGATCTTCCCGCGGCGCTTCCAACAGACGCTCGAAAAGATGGAAGTCCGAGAACACCACCGAGAAGAGCTGCCGGTAAGCATCCCAGCCATCCGCCTCGACACGTTCGCCATTGAGCAACACCTCGCCACCTTCCGGCGGGTAAAGCCCCACCACCACTTTGGCCAGCGTGGTTTTTCCGCTACCGTTGCCCCCTACCAGAAACACCACTTCCCCCGGCGTAAAGCTCAGATTAATCGGCCCTAGCTCAAAGAAGTCATCGCTCTGCTCGTGGTAGTACTGATGGGTGACGTCGCGCAATTCTAGACGTTGAAAATCAGGCGCCTGAGGTGACGCCTGCCGCTCCTGCCCATGGGGCATCTCACGGGTGATGTCGTCAATTCGGCTAGCGGCCACCCGCGCCATATTGATCCGCGGAATATTGATCAGCAAGCCTTCAAGGGGGGTCACCATATACACAAACACCAGTGCAAAACCGGTCATGATCTGGGTTTGATTAGGCCCATCGCCCGCCAACACAAACAGCACCAGGCCAATGAAGGCGTACATAAGGAACTGCCCCCAACTGGTCGAGATAACGAACAGCGACATGCCATAGGTGCGCAGCCGCCGCACGCTTTCAACCGACTCCCCCAGTATCTGATCCATAAAGACCCGGCTCTTGCGCCGGTGCAGGCGTAGCTCTTTCGCCCCATCGGTCAGCGCGCGGAAATGACCAAACAGTCGATCCTGCTCTGACGACGCACTTTGGAGGTAACGAATAGCGCGTAAGTGCACCAGGTGGTAGCCGACAGCCCCCAGCCCAATCACCCCTAAAGCAAACAAGAACACCTGCCATGACAGCATTGCCAGGTAGCCCAAACACCCCACCACGATGACCGTATTGGTCAAAATCACCGGCAAGCTAACGAACAGTACCGCCACGTTGTTGCTGTGCTCGGTGAGCGCTGACTGGATCCGCGCACTGCCTACACGCTCGAAATGAGCAAAGGGGGTCTCAGCCACGCACTGGGCGACAAAACTGCGTAACTCCGCCAGGGCACGCTGTCCTAACCGCTCAAAAAGCGCTGTCGACACCATCCGGCAGACCATTAACGCCACGGCAATCCCCGCGAAGGCCCAGGCAGTGTTGGTATGGGAGGCGGCATCCCAGGTTAACGCCACATTGATTTGGGCAATTAGCAGCACGCTGAAAAGCCCCGAGAGAATACTGGCCAGCGCAGCAGCGGTCATCAACCCGCGGGTTCGACGAATCAGATAGGAAAGCACATTCACCTCGTTGGAAAGCGATTGAAAATCGACAGCTACTTCTAAAGACGAACCGCCCACACAGAAAGTTAATCAATATTTATGTAAACAAGCCTCATTCTCATTCGTCCTTAGATAAGGAAGTCAGTAACGCCGCTTCCGGTGGGATGATTTTTTCGCTTTTTTCGTTTCTTTGATTCGTTCTTATTGATAGGAGCTTAGCGGTGTCCAGTTCTGTCCAGGCACAAACAAAGGTACAGGTACCTTATGAAAGCCCCACGGTAGCCTCGCTGCTCTCACGCCCAGAGGGGTGCACCTATCAAGTTACCTATGAGATAACCACGCAGACACTTTATGTGGAAGGACATCAAGAACGTCTTGAGTGGTTGTTAGTAGATGACAACAGCACCTTGACGCTGCAGTGGTCACAGCGTTCAGCACCTCCTCTCCCGGCGTTACTGGCGGCTATCGAAGGGGCTTTTGCCTTTCACCCTGGGGCTGTAGCGCTTCGTCTACAGCTACCCACTGTTTTGCATGCCAATCTGTGCGCAACTGGCATTGCGGTTAAAGATCCCCATGGAGATCTCTGGGCCTACGCGGAGCTATTTTGGCAGCTGCCAACCCTTTGGCTGACTGCTCCCGCCATGCGCCCCTACCCACGGCAACCCATCCTGGCGAATGGCAAGCGACACCCACGCCGCCCACCGCGCCCCAGTGGCACGGTCTATCAGCGCCATATTCCCTGGCTGGGTGCCACCTTGAGCTTTCGCGTCCTTGACCTGGAGCTCGACCTTGAACGCTTCAACCGCTGGATGAACGACCCGGTCGTCGCCCACTTCTGGGAAGAGCAAGGTGATTTGCAACAGCACCGCGAGCGGCTGGAAAGCACGTTGCAAAATCCCAGCGTGGTACCGCTGATCGGGTGTATCGATGGCGAGCCCTTCGGCTATTTCGAGACTTACTGGGCCAAGGAGGATCGCATCGGCGCTTACTACGATGCCGGTGACTTTGATCGCGGCTGGCACGTGTTGATCGGCGAAGCTGCTTTTCGCGGGCGGCCCTATGTGGCGGCCTGGATGCCCTCTATCTCGCACTACCTGTTTCTGGATGACTGCCGCACCCAGCGCCTGGTGATCGAACCCCGCGTAGATAACGCCAAGATGCTGCACAACCTTGCCCAGTGCGGTTATGCCCACGTCAAGGCATTCGATTTCCCCCATAAGCGGGCCATGCTCGGCATGCAGCTACGCGAACACTTCTTTAACGAGCGCAGCTGGATTCCGCTGCCTCCGCACCCTGGGTCTGCGCCACGACCCGACCCACGCTTCACCTTATAAACACGTCAGCCACGAGGACTCTTATGCATATTCACGACTTGATCGGCATCGGCTTCGGCCCCTCCAACATTGCCCTGGCCATTGCGCTCGACGAGCAACGACAGTCAGGGCAAGCAAGAGATGCCTTCTTTATTGAGCGCCAGCCCTGCTTTGCCTGGCACCCGCACATGCTGCTGGACAATGCCCATATGCAGATTTCTTTCCTCAAAGACTTGGTCACGCCCCGCAATCCTGGAAGCCGTTTCAGCTTTCTCAATTACCTCCACAGCAAAGGCCGCCTACAGGACTTTATCAACCTGCAGACATTCTTCCCCAGCCGCCACGAGTTCAATGACTACCTAAGCTGGACGGCCAGCCACTTTGAACACCAGTGCGCCTATGGAGAGGATGTGTTTGACGTACTGCCCGAAACTGACAACGACGAAGTCGCTTACCTCCGCGTGCGTTCACGGGATGCGAGCGGTGCGGTGCAGGAAAGGCTGACCCGGTCACTGGTGATCAGCGTGGGAGGCGCGCCCAATGTGCCTGAATGCTTCGCCGGCCTAAAAGACGACCCGCGGGTCTTCCACTCCAGCCACTACCTTCGTGAGCTGGCCAAGCAAGACGCCCCCAAACGCATCGCCGTAATTGGTGCGGGCCAGAGCGCCGCTGAGATATTCCTGGATCTGCACGGCCGCGAAGGCATTCAGGCAGATCTTATTAGCCGGGCGTGGGCCTTTAAACCCTCGGACGACAGCCCTTTCGTCAATGAGATATTCAACCCCGAATACACCGACTACGTGTTCAACAATCCCACCGGCCAACGGGAAGCGCTACTACAGGAGTACAAAAGCACCAACTACTCAGCCCCTGACTTGGCGCTGATTCAGGAAATTTACGATGTGTTCTACCAGCAAAAAGTGACCGGCCAGGCCCGCCACCGCTTCCGCCGCCGCCATGAGGTCATTGGCAGCGAAGCAACTCACGAAGGCGTCGAGCTCAACGTGCGTGACCTGGAGACAGGCCATACGGATATCACTCGTTACGACGCCGTGGTGCTCGCCACCGGCTATGTACGCGACACCTATAAACAGCTACTGGCCCCGGTTGAAGACTATCTATCTGACTTTGCCGTCAATCGTCATTATCAGCTCTACACCAACCCTGAGTTCAAACCGGCTATTTTCCTGCAGGGAAGTTGCGAACCCACCCATGGCTTGAGCGACACCCTGCTGTCGATTTTGGCAGCAAGGACAAGTGAGATTTGTGAAGTGCTTAATGAGGAGCTACCTGCAGCCCATTCAGGTGTATCAACTCCCTCACTGGTAGGCGCGGACTAACCAAGCACTATCAACGCATGGCCGCTCTCTCAGAGCGGCCCCTAATACCGAGACTTACGCCCATTATGTCCTTACATCCTGATGTCGCCGCTTTCTTAGACCTGATTGCCGATAGCGGCAATCCGCCTTTTCACTCGCTCTCACCACAACAAGCACGCGCTGCCTACGAGGCATCATCCCAGATGCTTGATGAGCCAATAGCTAACGATGCAACGTCAATGAGCATCACCTGTCGGGACGGACACCGTATAGAACTACGTCGCTACCAAGGCGAGGAGTCTTTATCGCCCACCCTGCTTTACTTCCATGGTGGCGGCTACCTACTGGGCAGCCTGGATTCTCACGATTCGCTCTGCCAAAGCATCGCTCAAGCAACTGGCTACACAGTGTTGGCTGTCGACTACCGCCTGGCCCCCGAGCACAAGTTTCCGACGGCTTTTTACGACGCTGAAGACGCCTATTGCTGGCTGCTGAAGCATGGCGAAGCGATGGGTCTCGATACCTCACGTATCGCCGTGGGTGGTGACAGTGTAGGGGGAACCCTCGCTACAGCTCTTTGTATGTCAGCACGTGATAATGGTTGGCCCCCGCCACGCTGCCAGATCCTGCTCTACCCCTGCACCAGCGCCTGGCAGGACAGCGAGTCTCACAGCCGATACGCGCAAGGCTACCTGCTGGAAGCAGATACCCTGCAGTGGATGTTTAGCCACTATCTAAATAGCGATGAGGAACGCCACGACTGGCGATTTGCGCCGTTGGAGGCTGCGGAACTCAACAACCTACCGCCTGCGTTTATCGCCCTGGCCGAACATGACCCTCTGGTCGACGAAGGCATCGCCTACATGAACCGCTTACAGGAAGTCAATGTGGATACCCAGTTGGCCTTTTATCCCGGCATGGTGCACGACTTCGCACGCCTGGGGAGCATCACGCCCGACGCCAACGGTCAGGTACGCGGGGATATCGCCAAGGCGCTACAGCAGCATCTCAGTAACCACCAAACCCCGGTAGGGGCTTAGTTGCCGCCCCATGGGGTATGGATCTGTACATGTGGCGCTTCTTGCCACGCGAGACATTTCAAGCAACAGATGGTTGCATATAAGCGCAAACTCATAACATAATACTAATAATAACAATTACCATTAACACATAGATATCATTCAAGGGGATTACTATGCATCAATTCAATACCTGCCTGCGCAGACAACTGCTCACAGTTGCCATTGCCAATGCCTGCGCAGCAACGCTATTCGCGGCACCTGTTGCTTTCGCCCAAGATACCATGACGCAAGAGGCAGAAAACGACGAAACGATCAATGCATTGCCCACCGTCCAGGTAACCGGCGAGTACTTGCGTGATGCCACGACTGAAGGGACAGACTCATACACCACAGACTCAATGAATACCTCTACACGTCTAGACTTATCTATTCGTGAAACACCCCAATCAGTATCAGTTATCAGCCGACAGCTGATTGATGATATGCAGTTGGAATCACTGACAGATGTGGTCAATACAGTGACAGGCCTCACTTCAACCCAGCAAGATAGCCAACGACATGTTTTTTCAGCACGTGGATTTGAGATTAATAATTATCAAATTGATGGCATACCAACAGCTTGGGAAAGTGGTTATTCCGCTGGTGAATCACAAATGGACACCATACTTTATGACCGTGTTGAAGTAGTTCGTGGTGCTAGCGGTTTGACTTCCGGTGCGGGAGATCCTTCGGCTGCGATTAACCTTGTGCGGAAGAAAGCGGATAGTGAGGAATTTACTGGACATGCTACTATCAGTGCTGGCAATTGGGATCGCTATCAGGGTACTGTGGATATTTCGACGCCATTAAATGAAGCAGGAACCGTGCGTGGCCGCATCGTTGGCAGCCATCTCGAAGAAGGTTCTTTTGTTGATTCGCTGGAAAATGAAAAATCTGTTTATTATGGCACTTTAGCTGCCGATATCACTGATAATACATTGATGAATATTGGTATAAGCCAACAAAAAAATAGGCCTACCAGTTCGACCTGGGGAGGTTTACCGGTTTGGTTTAGTAATGGAGAAAGAACAGATTGGTCTCGTTCTAAAACGGTCGGCGCAGACTGGACAAGGTGGGATTCTGAAGTTACCAATCACTTCGTCAATCTCGAACATAATTTTGATTCAGGCGCATCATTTTACGCAGCTTATAGCAAAAATATAAATCATGCTGATTTGCCATTAGTCTATTTGTCCGGTTATCCAGACAAGCAAACTGGCCTTGGAATGGGTGCATTTCCAGCTTGGTATGAATTTGAAAGAGAGCAAGAAAATATCGATATCTATGGTAATTTGCCCTTTGGACTTTCTGGTCGAGACCATGAGGTTACTGTAGGCCTGATGCACAACAAACAGGACTTCACCTCCGAACTTCGTAATGCACTGAATGTTCCCCCTGTTGGAAATTTCTATGAATGGGATGGCTCATATCCAGAGCCTGATTGGGGACAGCAAACAACCCATATGAGAAAAGAAACTGAACAGCTTGGTGGTTATGGAGCTTTACGCTTATCGCTGACTGACCCACTGACGCTGATTCTGGGTAGTCGCATTACTAATTGGGACGTTGAAGGTATGAAATCAAATGGTGATTTATATGATTTTAGCCATCATCAGATAGTCACACCCTATGCAGGCTTAATCTACGACATAAATGATGTCTACTCAGCTTATGTCAGCTATACAGATATTTTCAACCCTCAGGATGAGCAAGATAGAAATGGCAACTATCTTGACCCAGTGGAAGGTAAAAACTATGAAACCGGTATCAAAGCGGAGTATTTTGAAGGCCGTCTGAACGCCATGCTATCAGTATTTCGTATTGATCAGGATAACCTAGCGCAGCCCGATACAGGATATTTGGTTCCTGGCACCACCGACCAGGCCTCATATGCGGCGGAGGGCACCTCCAGTATCGGCTATGAGATTGAAGTCTCAGGTGCTATTACCGATGATTGGAATCTTATGTTCGGTTGGTCACAGTTCCAGGCCAAAGATGCCGATGGATCAGCAGTAAATACCGCTCAACCTCGCCGTACCGCAACCTTGTTCACTACCTATAAAATAAATGATTTAACCCTAGGTGGCGGTTTCGATTGGCAAAGCTCCAATTACAGCATGGTCACCAACCCTTTGGGAAATAGCGAAGAAGTAAAACAGGATAGTTATTCGCTTGCTCGTCTGATGGCCAGATATCAGATGACACCGGAATTAAGCGCTCAGTTGAACATCAATAATCTATTCGATGAGAAGTATTACACTAATAGTGGCACTTGGTTCGGCCAGTTGGCGTACGGTGCTCCACGCAGCGCAAACTTGACATTAAAATATGACTTCTAAAACATCGGCATAGCAATATTTATAACTTCCTTATCAGGTGTTGACCCAGCCCATCTATTTAGGGCTGGGTATTTTAATAAAAAAATTGCTGCCAGAAATAGAATTTTCTAACTTCACGTCCAGGCACTGTCAGTTTATTCTCAGCTTCTCCTTGAGCATTAAAATTAAGCGCTGGCCTTTTTGCCACTTAGGTCTTTCGGTCTGAATATATTTTTCAATACATTTTTTAATTTAAAACCCGAACCCATGGCAACCATAATACTTCTCTCCAAGGTACGATATATGAAGTTATTAACGAAAGCACTAGTATTCCTTACATTCATAAATATTTCATATGCTGGTGAGAGGCATCCCATTGCCACTTTTGACTGGGCTGTTGCAGAGACACTGAGCGTGCTTGATATTTCTCCCCTAGGCGTAATGCAACTAAACACTTATAACGAATGGACAGATAACAAAATCATCTCACGTGATGCTATAGAGCTGGGTTTAGGCTCTATGCCAAATCTTGAGCTATTGTCACATCTAACCCCTTCACTAATATTGGGAGATAACAAAAGTCTTGATGAAAAATTAACACGCATCGCCCCCACAGAAAATATCTCCCTATTTCCGATTACTGGAGACCCTTGGCAGGCGATGCAAGATTTCACTCTGGCTTTAGCAGAACGGATAGGGCATAACGAAGAAGCAAAACGCCTCATCCACGAATACGAGCAGCAGTTTACCAAACTAAGATATAGACTTTCTGGAGATGAAGAGCCCCTCATTATCATCCAGTTTAGGGATGATCGACATGTCTGGATATATGGTGAAAACAGTCTACTTCAGGGCGCTTTGGACCAACTCGGCCTTACCAATGCATGGGATCAACCGACAAACTATGCAGGGGTTTCCACTGTGAGCATCGATGAACTACCGGCCATTGAAGGTAGGTTGGTTGTTTTGAAGAGCCCTCATTATACTGCCAGCATTGGTGATCGCCTCAACCGTGGCGGGCTATGGCAGGCGTTGTTACGTCTACGCAGTGGCAATACCGTCTACCTGCCTGTTAATTACTGGACTCTGGGAGGCTTACCCTCTGCCATGCGTTTTGCCGAGACCTTGGTAGAGACGCTTGAAGATACGTAAATGTTACCCGTTCGCCCCAACCAGACGATCGAGTAGAAAGTGTACAGCCTCTAGTACCGGAAATAAAACAAGTTCGTGTTCGTCTAATATTGCCTACTGGTGAGCTACCTCTTGCAGTCTTTCCGAGGTACCCCATCTATGCTCGGCTTCGCTGAATCACTCAAAGAAGCGCTGGACAATACTTAACTTCCCGACCGCCTTCACCAGGCAGCCGAAAAGAGTTTAAGTATACTTTTCAAAACCGGCCCTTAGGCCGGCAAATTTTCCTCTACAAACTTCGTTGGGTGAGTCTCCTCCTGCAGTTTTCCCACCACCTGTAGCAACAGCGAATCACTGGAAATAATCGAGAAGTGACCCTCAGACGTCTCAATAGCCCGACGTGGCGCTTGCCCCACTTGATGCGTTAGCGCTTGCCGCTCCTTTTGCGGACGCCCTTCTGACCACCAGCAATCCACTTCACAGCTCAATCTCGGCAAGGCATCGGTCTGCAATGAGAGCCTCTTCAGATGGCGTGCCACACAGAAGATCCGTGCCAGCTCCTCGCCACCCAGAGCGGCATAACCTTCCCGTCCGTGTGCCTCATCCGACGCCAGTAGCCTTTCCAACCTGTCGGCGAGCTTAGTTTCACTCGGCTCCTCATGGGATGCGTCCCTATTACTGCTAGCTACTGCCTCAGACGAGATGCCCGGTAAGATCACTGACACAAAAGCGGCGAAGTCCTGCCACCAATCATCTTCGCTCTTCTGGCCTCTACCAGGGATATAGGGATCCACCAGCGCCAACAGGCTTACCTCCTGGCCTTGCTTTTCAAGCCGTGCCGCAACCATTGCTGCCAAGGTACCACCTAGAGACCAGCCCAATATCCGGTAAGGCCCGTGAGGCTGCAAGCTACGGATAGTGGCTGCATAGTCATGAGCCATCGCTTCCAACGACGTATCACAATGCTGAGGATCGGTTAGCATCCGACACGGCAGCCCATATACCGAGCATACTCCCTGTAGACGCCGTGCCAGCGGCTGATAGTCGTAAAGAGTGCCCATACCAGCATGCACGCAGAACAGTGGTGACTGACCCTGACTCTCACCATTGAGCATAACCACACCATCCAGCAAGGCATCCGATGATTCTCCCAGCCCCAACAAGCCTGAAATGGTCGGCTTCTGCATCAGGTCACGCAATTTGAAATCAAGCGTAGTCTCTTTTAGGGCGCGCACTCGGCTCAATACTTTCAGGCTGAGCAGGGAGTCTCCACCCAGTTCGAAGAAGTTGTCGGTCTCGCCGACCCGTTCAACACCCAGCACTTCTTGCCATATCTCGGCGAGCTGTCGAGCTTCCGGTGTCGAGGGTGTTACATATTCGCGAACTTCCTCTAGATACGGCTCAGGCAGCGCCTTGCGGTCTACCTTGCCATTGGCATTTAGCGGCAGTGCCTCGAGGGTGACCACGACGCCCGGCACCATATACTCCGGTAGCTTTTGACCCAGCGCTTCATGTAGTGAACTAGTGTCGAGTTCACTATCGGCTTGGGGAACCACATAAGCGACTAACCTAGAACCAACGGGAGCTTCTTGGGCAACCACTACCGCTTCGCGAATCTCTGGCAGAGTGAGTAGTTCGGCCTCGATCTCGCCAAGTTCGATACGCAGGCCGCGGACCTTCACTTGGTGATCAATGCGGCCTAGGTACTCAAGCTGGCCATCCTCCCGCCAGCGCACCAGATCGCCGGTGCGGTAGAGGCGTTCTCCCTCTCTGAACGGATCAGCGATAAAACGCTCCGACGTTAAATCACTGCGATTGAGATAGCCACGGGCCAGGCTTACCCCTCCGATATAGAGCTCTCCCGCGACGCCCTGGGGTACCAGGTTGAGTTCGCCATCCAAGACGTAGGTACGGGTCCCGCTAATGGGTCGCCCAATGGGGATCTGACGGTGCGCGTCATCACGGCACCACCAGTGAGTGACATGAATAGTGGTTTCAGTAGGACCATAAAGATCATGCAGATTGGCACCTTCGAGACACTCAGCCACGTCCTGCTGCAGCGTGGCTGGAACGGCCTCACCACCACACATAATATGCTTGAGCCGCGTCTTGGTCTTCACATCGGGATAGGCCAGGAAGGCCTTGAGCATTGAGGGCACAAAATTGAGCGTGGTAACGCCGTGCCGCTGGATCAACTCGATGATGCGTTCTGGATCCCGATGGTCGCCCGGTTGGGCAATCACCAAACGGGCCCCGACACTTAGCGGCCAGAAAATCTCCCACACCGAGACGTCAAAACCGAACGGGGCCTTATGCAGTACGGCATCGGTATCGGTGAGCTGGTAGGTCTCCTGCATCCAGACCATGCAGTTGGTCAAGGCATCCTGGCGGATGGCAGCGCCCTTAGGCCACCCGGTGGAGCCTGAGGTGTAAATCACATAAGCGAGGTGCTCGCCGTGGATCGCCACCGCTGGATTGGTAGAAGCGTGATGGGCAATGTCCAGCCGATCCAACTCGACAACGCTGAGACCATCCGCTACCGGCAATGACGCGCGCAAGTGTTGCTGAGTCAGCAGCAGCTCGATGCCACTATCTTCGGCGATGAAGGCCAGCCGCTCCGTAGGATACTCCGGATCCAGCGGCACATAGGCGCCTCCCGCCTTGAGAATCGCCAGAAAGCCCTAAGCATCTCATGGAACGCTCAACAGAATGCCCACCCAAAGCGGACGGCAACCCACCCAAAGAAATGCAAATCACTCTTATTGAGTTTAACCATCATCTTCACTATCCTGTGCCGCGCATCCCAATACCAAGCAGCCTCAGCAAGGGGAACCGCAGTGAAAAAACCGCTGACATTCGGCCTGATGGTAACTGCTGGATCGATGGCAACCGGGCTATACGCCCAGGAAAACCAGGACACCATGGTGGTGGTTGGCTCCCGCACCCCGACCCAGATCGATCAGGTACCCAGTGCTGCCCAAGTGGTCGAGGGCGAGCAGCTGCGAGAACAAACCAGTACCGGCGCCGACCTCAAGACCGCCCTGGGCAAACTGGTGCCCGGTCTCGACTTCGGCCCGCAGGGACGTACCAACGCCGGTCAGAACATGCGCGGGCGTACCGTCCAAGTGCTCATCGATGGTGTCTCGATGAACAATTCGCGTAGCCTGTCACGGCAATTTGATTCCATCGATCCGTTCAACATCGAGCGCGTCGAGGTCCTTTCCGGCGCCAGCAGCCTCTATGGCGGCGGCGCGACCGGCGGTATCATCAATATCATCACCAAGACGGGTGACGAAGGCGGGCCGAATTGGGAGAGCGAGGTCGGCACGACGACGGGCTTCAACAACAGCGATGATCTCGATTATCGTGTCGCCCAATCCGCCAGTGGGGGTAACGAATTCGTCACTGGTCGCATTGGCGTGGCCTATGAGGACAACGGCCGACACTATGACGCCAATGGCGATGAAATCTTCCCTGACCTGGCCCAGTCGGATCTTCAGGGTAACCGCTCCCTCGATATTCTCGGTAACCTGAGTTTCCAACTGACCGAAAACCAGACGCTGGACCTCAAGGCCCAGTTGTATGAATCCGGCTATGAAGACGATAAAGGGGTCTATTTTCCTAATCTGACCTCATCGACGCCCAACTTGAGAGAGGCTGAAATCCGCGATGGTTTCTCGGCCGACCGAGAGCCGAAAACCGACCGCCGCATGCTCAACGCCAACTACCATCATGCGGATTTCTTTGGGCAGGATTTGTACCTTCAAGCCTATCATCGTGAAGAGGAATCAAGCTTCCATCCATTCCCCTACCCGGATGATGATGGCAGCTATTACTTCACCACCTCCAAGCAGAACACCACCCTCAGCGGGCTCAAGACGCTGATGTCATCGGACATCAGCGATACCGTCAGCCTGGATTATGGTCTGGATGTCGACCGTGAGGAATTCGATGCCAGCCAGATGTATTTTGACGACTCGACCACGGATGCAACAGGCGGTCTCGTCCATAAAGAGAGCCGGGTAGAGCCTCGCTATCCAAGTTTCCAGATCGATGGGTTGTCGGCATTTGCTCAAGGTGACTGGCAGGCGACCGAGCACTGGACATTGGGAGCCGGCATTCGTCAGCAGCACATGAATGTCGATGTCGATGACTTTCAGCCATCCGGACAAGCCTTGGCCAAGGGAGGAGAAAGCGATTATGACGTCACGCTCTTCAATGCCAGTGCGCTTTACGATTTCCAAAACGGCCATCAAACCTGGACCAGCTACAGCGAAGGATTCGACCTGCCTGACCCGTCCAAGTATTACGGAAGGCCTGGACAGGATGCCAGCGATCAGACACTTGATGGTATAAAGACTCGCCAAGTCGAGCTGGGATGGCGCTATCAGGGTAACCAGTGGCAGACCCAGGCAGCGGCTTATTATTCATGGTCTAACTCCACCATCGAACTGGACGATCAACTCAATACCGTCCAAAGAGATGACAAACGCCGCGACTACGGGCTAGAGGCTTCCGCCACGCGCTACCTGGGCGATCACTGGCAAGTGGGCGGTACCCTCCATGCCCTGAAATCCGAACAGAAAATCGACGGCAAATGGAAAAAACGAGGCATCACCGTATCGCCTTACCCCTCGCAGCATACCGCCACATTGCATGCACAATGGTCGGATCTCGACCGCACACTACGCCTGCAAGCCAACCGCTCATGGGACTATGAAGACTATCAGGGCGACGAAATCGAGGGGAATACCACCCTGGATCTCATCGGTAGCCACCAGACCGACTTCGGCAAGGTCAGCCTGGGTATCGAGAACCTGACCGATGAGCAGTATTCGACGCCGTGGGGGCAACGTGCCAGCGGCTTCTACTCCCCCTACTACGGCCCCGAATACCTCTACGACTACCAGGGACGTGGACGCACTTACACGCTGAACTGGTCGATGTCTTACTGACTCAATGTAACGATGTTCGCTTTCGCCCCGCTCTCATATGCGGGGCTTTTTAATGGATAGGACGACGACAGCCGACGTTTTCCACTTCTCTCAGTAACCAAGAAGTCACCGCGCCACCGATTTTCCCTCTTCAGGCTCGCACGCCATTGACTTCGCGGCTTATATAAACATAATACAAACAATAATAATTAACATTCGTATAAATTAAAAAATTAATGCTTGGAGATCATTCATGAACCAACCCACTTTCCGCAAGCGGTGGCTAATGGCGGCTATTGCTATGGCGGCCTGCAGCGCTTCAACAGCGTTACTTGCCCAAAATGCTGACCAGAGCGCATCGTCAGGCAGCGAATCTTCAACCTCATTACCGACACTGCAGGTCACGGAAAGTCGTCTTTATGAAGAAGCCACAGGGCCTGTTCTAGGCATTGCCGCCACCCGCAGCGCAACGGGCACCAAAACCGATACGCCAATCATTGAAACACCGCAATCCATCTCCGTCGTTGGCAGCCAGGAGTTTCGCAACTATGGCGCGCGTAACGTGAGTCAAGCGCTGGGCTATACAGCGGGCGTGTCGAGTGCTTATGGCGGAGGCGGGGCTGATACAACCCACGACAGCATGATGATCCGCGGCTTCAGTGTGTATAACAGCTACCGGGATGGCAGCAAATATCAAGCCAATGTCTTCGATGCCCAGCAGGAGCTCTATGGCCTGGAGCGGCTGGAGGTGCTCAAAGGGCCCTCATCAATTCTCTATGGTGTGGCGTCTCCCGGGGGCTTGATCAATGCGATCAGTAAGCGCCCCACCAGCGAGCCCCTACGCGAGGTTAATCTTCAGGTAGGCAGTTTTGATCGGCGCCAGGTCTCTGCGGACTTTTCAGACGCCCTGGATGAAGACGGTGAGTTTTCCTACCGCTTAACCATGCTCCGCCGCGAAAGCAACACCTTTGTCGACCATGTGCCGGATGATCGCACCTACATCGCGCCAGCCTTTAAATGGCAGCCGAACGAAGCTACCTCGCTGACCCTGCTCAGCGAGTATCAGCGGGACGAGACGACGTATATCTACGGGCTACCGGCCAGCGGCACCATTCTCCCCAATCCGAACGGCAAGATTCCTCAGGAGCGGTTCGTTGGCGAACCCGGCTTCGATGACTACGATAACGAAAGCTACTCCCTTGGCTATTTGTTCGAGCACGATTTTTCCAAT
The DNA here is from genome assembly GCF_900111305.1 of Vreelandella subterranea. GTDB lineage: Bacteria > Pseudomonadota > Gammaproteobacteria > Pseudomonadales > Halomonadaceae > Vreelandella > Vreelandella subterranea. Next base: position 179,634 of record NZ_FOGS01000004.1, on the reverse strand, counting down.
CAATTGAAGCTTCGTCATAACTTTCGCCGTTTCTACTCCGATAGAAACTTCGACAACGTCGGTATTGTTCAGCAATCTCAGAGCTCTGCTGGGCAACTTTTTTCCAGAACCGCCCATGACCGGCGCGATGCTTCCAGGGCACTCTCCTCTGACACCTCCTTGCAGTATGACTGGGAGGCCGGCGCAACGACCCACACCTCCCTGGTCGGCCTTGACTACGTCCGCCAGCGCCACGAAACAGAACGTTACCAGCAGAGCATCCCTGCCCTGGATCTTTATGACCCCGCCTATGGCAGCGGCCAATGGGGTGAAAGCGTCCCCAATGACTATTCCAATGTGAGCCGTAAGGAGCAGGTGGGCCTGTACCTTCAGAACCAGATGAAGATCGCTGATAAATGGGTGGTCATGCTGGGCGGGCGTCAGGATTGGACGGATACCGAGTCTTCTCGGTATTTCGACCCTTCCCAAGAGCAGCAACAGGACGATGAAGCCTTCACTGGTCGTGTTGGATTCGTGTATCTGGCCGATAACGGCTTGGCGCCCTTCGCCAGCTTCAGTCAATCCTTCGAGGTCGAAACTGGCACCGATCGCAACGGCAATCAGTTTGAACCCACCCGCGGCGAGCAGTATGAGCTGGGGCTTCGTTTTCAGCCAGAAGGCTGGGACACCATGTTAACCGCTACCGCTTACGAACTGACCCAGGAAAACATGCTGGTCGCAGACCCAGTCGACACCACTTACCAGACACAAATAGGCGAGGTGCGCTCTAGAGGCGTCGAGTTGGAGGCTAAGACGGAGGTCGGCCACAACGCCAACCTGGTTGCAGCGTATGCCTACACCGATGCCCGCACCACCAAAAGCAGCCCAGCGACGCCCGAAAAAGTCGGGGAACGAACCGGTCAAGCTCCCTACAACCAATTCTCGCTATGGGGTGACTATCGCTTCAGCGATTTCGGCCTGCCGGGGCTGAAACTGGGTGCCGGTGTACGCTATGTGGGCACAACGCGTCCTAACGCCTACCTAGAGGGAGAGGTACCTGATTTTACTCTGGTTGATGCCATGGTCAGCTACGAGACGGGCCCGTGGTTGCTCTCGTTAAATGCGACCAACCTGACCGATGAAACCTATATCGAGTCCTGCACCTATGCGTGTTTCTACGGCGAACCACGCAGTTTAGTCGGCACGGCCTCTTATCAGTGGTGACGATGGCACTTCTTTATCCGCAAAACACAGGCATGATTTTGGCATATCAAAAAAAGACGTTAGATCGCTCTGTACGTCATAAAAGCATGGCCTTATCGATCGCGTTGCTCATCCTATGGATGAGCAACGCATCCATGGCCAGCGAGAAAAACAGCGTAGCGCCATTGGCAACGTTTGATTTCGCCATCGCAGAGACCCTCAATGCGATTGGCCACCCGCCTAAGTTCCTGTCGGGCCTTGAAGGATACGAAACGTACTCACGGCAAGAGGGGGTTCTACCCCATGCCACCAACCTCGGCTATCGCCACCTCCCTAACCTTGAGTTGCTTGCAAGCGACCCACCACAGCATATTCTGATTTCACCGCCTGCTCATGTCAGTTTACTCCCCAGGCTCAGAAAAATTGCGGAGGTTAAGGAGTACCGGCTTTATAGGTATGCCGATAGCAACGGCAACCATAACGACTGGGAAACAATCGAGGAACTGACGCGTCAGCTTGGCGATTTGGTGGAAGATCCTGACGCGGCAGAACATTATATCCAGCAATCCAGCGAGCACTTCGCTGCGCTAAAGCAAACGCTTAATCATACCGAATCACCTATTTTACTCGTGCGCCTGATGGATGAGCGCCATGCCCGCGTGTACGGCGAAGGAAGCGTTGAAGGCATGATGTTAAATCGCCTTGGCCTCGAGAACGCTTGGCAAGGTGATTTAGGCCAGTGGGGAATGACAACCGTCAGCGCAACGCCTCTGTTTGATATCGATGCCAAGCTGGTATTCCTCGACAGCCCCTACGGTCCGGACGGCGGTGTGAGACAACTCCTCTCGGATGGCCAGTGGCGACATTTGCCAAGTGTGAAACAAGGAAACTATACGATTATTCCCGTCAACTATTGGTCCTGGGGAGGACTGCCTGCCGCCCGGCGTTTTGCCGACAATCTTGTCAGCCATCTCATCGAAGACGATAACCATGACGGTACTGGCGATACTCTCCTGCCAGACAGCTAACTCACCTAGAGCGGGTAGCGAGTCGCTTGATAAGTGTGCTCTTAATGCTGGATGTGGATTCTTTTCATTTTTTGTTTAAAAATGAGAACCATTAGCACTAGAATAGGATCATGACTCTCAATTCAATGCTAGGAGCGATTCATGTTCGAGGTCAAAGGTGCCACCTTCGAAATCAATGGCAAGCAGATCTTAACGCCCATTGAGCATTCGTTTCGGGAAGGCAAGATTTACGGCCTGATTGGCCACAATGGCTCGGGCAAGTCGACCTTGATAAAGCTCATGGCCCAGCAGCAGCCCACCAGCCAGGGAGAGATCTACTTTGATCAGCGCCCGCTGAGTGATTGGGGCAACCGCGAGTTCGCGCGCCAAGTCGCCTACCTGCCTCAACACCTGCCCAGCGCCGAGAGCCTGACCGGGCGCGAGCTGGTGGCTTTTGGCCGCTACCCATGGCACGGCCTGCTGGGGCGCCACACCCAGAAAGACAAGGACGCCATTGATCGCGCCATTGCCCTCACCCACACCGAGGACTTCGCCGACCGCCTGGTCGACACACTCTCTGGCGGCGAGCGCCAGCGGGTCTGGCTGGCGATGCTACTGGCGCAAGGCAGCCGTTTTCTGCTGCTGGATGAACCGCTCGCGGCGCTGGATATCGCCCACCAGATCGAAGTCCTGGCGCTGATTCGCAAGCTGTGCGACGAGCTAAACCTCGGGGTGATTATCGTGCTGCACGATATCAACATGGCCTCGCGCTACTGCGATGAGCTGATGGCGCTGCACAGCGGCCGCCTGCTGGCCTGCGGTTCCCCCAATGACATGATGTGCGACAGCACCCTGGAAGCGATTTACGGGCTCCCCATGCAGGTCATGAAGCACCCGAACGGGGAGCACAATATCGCCGTGGCGCAGTGACGCGCCAACCTTTCCAGTCAGTCACATGGCGTTTGTGCAATGCTGAATTTCATCCGCCATCTGGTTGAGCAGCGCGTCGTAAAGCTCGGGGCCAGGCGTTAGATCAACGCCAAGGGGGTCCATGACGCCGATATAGGCATCGGTATCGCCAAAGACCGACTCGACAATTTGCGGGTTAAACTGCGGCTCGCTGAAGACGCACTGAATGCCCTCGTCGTTGACCAGCGTTTGAATGGCCTCAATGCGGGCGGGGCTGGGTGAGGAGGCATCGCCGATGGAAATAGCCCCCGCTGCCGACAGATTAAAGGCCTTCTCAAAATACTGATAGGCGTCGTGAAACACGATAAAGCGCGTGCTATCGCTGTTGGCCAGGCGCTCGGCGATGGCTTGCTCGAGCGCTTCGAGTTGTTGTTGACTGCTTGCCGCGTTTTTACGGTAGTAATCGGCGTTTTCCGGATCCAGTTCACCAAGCTGCCGGGCAATGACGTCGAGCCAGCGCCGCGCGTTATCGGGGTCCATCCAGCCATGCGGGTCTTGTCCGTCGTGATGGTGGTCATGACCATGGTCGTGGTCGTGGTCGTGGTCGTGGTCGTGGTCGTGGTCAGCGACATCGAACGTCGCGCCTTCGCGATAGGCAAAGGTGTTGATGTCGGGTACGCGCATCAGCTCCAGGTGCCTGGCATCGCTGGCCAGATTCTCCACCGGGCCTGATAACCATGGCGTGAGATCATTGCTTACCCATACGACCAGATCGGCCTTATCCAGGGCGTCTGCTTCCGAGGGCCGCAACGAATAGCCGTGGGGCGATGCACCGGGCTGAATGAAAAGCTCGGGCGATCCACGATCACCCATCACCTTGGCGACCAACGAATGCACCGGCGGGATGTCCACCGCCACACGGGGAACATCGGCCAAGGCCGTCAAGGGAAGGCCCACCAATAGCGGTAAGGCGTAATGTGCACAGCGATGCTTCATTGCTCTCTCCTAATGATCTACAGCAGGTAAATAAGCGTCGTCCTCTGGGCAGGCGCTTTCGTCCACGCTTAACGCTAGGCGCTCCTTGCCAAATATGTTATAACATAACAATAAATGCGTAAGCCAGAGTTTGCCTGCCGATGCCTCAACCTATTACCCCTAGCGCTCCCCTTTTGCGTGCCTGCCAGCTCAACGTGCGCATCGGGGGAAAACCGATCCTTGAAGATATCCACCTGGCGCTGCACCGTGAAGAGATCGTCACGCTGATCGGCCCCAACGGGTCGGGAAAATCCACGCTGGTCAAAGCGTTGGTGGGCGCCATCAAGCCAACGTCAGGCCGTGTGGAAATCGACGCGGACCTGCGCATCGGCTACGTGCCCCAGCGGCTGCATCTGGACCCAACGCTACCCATCACCGTCTCGCGCTTCATGAACCTGCCCCGCCGCCATCGCCGTGAGGATGTGCATCAAGCGTTATCGAACGCGGGCGTCGAGACGTTACACAATGCGGCGATGAGCCAGCTGTCCGGCGGGCAGTTGCAACGCGTGTTGCTGGCCCGTGCGCTCATCAACAGGCCCGATATCCTGATTCTCGACGAAGCCACGCAGGGGCTTGACCATCGGGGCATCGCTGACTTCTACCAAAAGATAGAAGAGGTACGCCAGTCCTATCGCTGCGCGATCTTGATGGTTAGCCATGACCTTCATGTGGTGATGCGTACCGCCGATCATGTGCTGTGCCTGAACGGCCGGATCTGCTGCGAGGGCAAACCTGAGCGGGTTGCCTCCTCCCCAGACTATCAGGCGTTATTCGGCGAGCAGACAGCCCAAATGTTAGCCCTGTATCGCCACCACCACGAGGAGGTGGCCGATGCTGGATGATTTCATGTGGCGCGCGACCCTGGCGGGCCTTTTCGTTGCGTTGGCCGCCGCGCCCCTCGGTTGCTTCGTGGTCTGGCGGCGGATGGCGTACTTCGGCGATGCGACGGCTCACGCTGCCATTCTTGGCGTTGCGCTGGCGTTGGTGTTCAACCTATCCATGTTTGCCGGGGTATTAATGGTCGCCCTCACCATGGCGAGCTGCGTCACCTTGCTGAGCGGGCGGGGCTACGCCATGGATACCCTGTTGGGGGTCATGGCCCATTCGGCCCTGGCGATTGGATTGGTTGCCGTTTCGTTTATCTCAGGTGTGCGTATCGACCTCAGCGCCTACTTGTTCGGCGATATTCTGGCCGTTGGCAAAGACGATCTATGGGTTATCGGGGGCGGCACGCTGATGGTGCTGACGTTACTCGGCTGGCGCTGGTCGGCACTGCTGACCGCCACGCTCAGCGATGAGCTCGCCCATGCCAGCGGCATTCAGCCCCGCCGGGAGCAGCTGGTGCTCACGCTGTCCCTGGCGGTGGTGGTAGCGGTCGCCCTCAAGGTCGTCGGCGTGTTGCTGATTGCCGCGTTGTTGATCATTCCCGCCGCAACGGCGCGGCCCTTCTGCCGAACCCCTGAAATGATGGCGCTGGTGGCGGCGGGCATTGCGGCATTGGCAGTCACCTCGGGGCTTAAAGCGGCTTACCTCTTCGATACCCCGACCGGCCCGACCATTGTCACCCTGGCCGCTGGATTTTTCCTGCTATCGACGATCGCCATGCAAGGCGTGCGCTATTTACGTTAGCGCCCTAAATTAGCTTTACACCGCATTTGTTTTGCCACGGTTTATTGGTTAATTTCAAGCATTGTGCTCAATCTGGACGCCACTATGCTCGATTACAAACTGCTCCATGCCCTGGCAACCGTGGTGGAATGCGGCGGTTTTGAGCGCGCAGGGGACGTGCTGGGGCTATCGCAGTCGGCCGTCTCCCAACGTTTGAAAGCCCTGGAAGTGCGGTTAGGGCAGCCCGTGTTGATCCGCCACCCACACCTGGCGCCGACCCCGGCAGGCCAGCGGCTGTTAACCCATTACCAGCAGGTCCAGCTGTTAGAACGCGACCTGCGCGGCTCATTGCCCACGCTGGATGATCCCGCTCCTCGTCTGCGCATTGCGATTAACGCGGATAGCGTCGTGACCTGGTGGGCCGAGGCGATTGCCGACATCTGCCAGGCTGAGGGGCTTTTGCTGGATCTTGTTATCGAGGATCAGGACGTCGGCCTCAAACGTTTGCGCGATGGCGATGTCGCGGCCTGCCTGTGCGCCACACCGCAGCCGATTGCCGGGGCACGCAGTCTGGCGCTGGGCGAAATGCACTACCATCCGCTCGCCTCACCTGACTATGCGGCGCGGCACTTCCCGGAAGGACCCAGCGATGACGCTTTTCAAAAGGCCCCGGCCATCGTCTTCGGCCCCCATGATCAGTTGCAGCACCAGTTTCTCGCCCAGTGCGGCTACCATGGCCGCTTTCCCTACCACCTATGCCCCTCGTCGGAGGGGTTTATTCGCCTGGCTGCGGCTGGCATTGGCTATGGCATGATGCCCCAATTACAGACCCATGCGCTGATCGACAGCGGCCAACTGGTCAGCATTGCGCCAGGACAAGCACTCAGCGTCCCGCTCTATTGGCATTACTGGCGACATAGCGGCACCTTGGTTCAGCGGCTCACCGAACGACTTTCGCAAGTCACCTTGACCTAGATCATCCATTTTTCCTACGCGGTGGCATAACCCTTCTACAATGGCACTAGCCCATCAAAGGTCGGCAGTCCCAGGGTGAAAGGCTGAATTATCGTTGACGCAATACGTGTCATCAAAACGACGCAGCTGCCAGAGTATCTTAAGCTTCCTTTGTGATAACCAAGCCAATGCCCCGATATCGGTAGCCGCGCTAAGGGACAACAGCACGGGGTCAGAAAAACATAACCAAAGCGACCTCCTATGCATGCATGTTTGTTACACCGCCAGGTTTGTTTGGGCTTACTTTTGCTGCTGCTAGGCTGGATAGCCTGCTGGCAGCCAGCTGCCGCCTCGCTGACCACCTCGGTCGATCAGTCTCGCTATTCGCTTACCGACCACACCCAGTTCTGGCATAGCGATGCGCCTCTCACACTTAACGAGCTGCTTGAGCGCGACCCATCGTTCATCCAGGCTCAGCACAAAAGCGACCTGAATTTTGGCTATACCTCCGACGAGGTATGGCTGCGCACCCAGGTCGAGAACCCGACGGCACGTTCCCAGCGCTGGATCGTTGAATTTGAATATCCCTTTCTGGACCGCGTGACGCTTTATGTGATGCGCGAGCATTATAATGAACAGAAAGTAAGCGGTAGCGCCGTGCCCAAGGAGCAGCGCGAGCTTGCCCATCGCCAGGCGGTATTTCCGTTAAGTCTGGCGCCGGGCGAAACGGTCACCCTGTACGCCAGGGTCAATGCGGCGGGCAGCAAGATGCTGAACTATAACCTGCTCTCCGAGCAGGCGTTTTACCAGCAGAATGACCGGCATAACTTCTGGCTCGCGACCTATTTCGGCATATTGCTGGGCCTTGGTCTTTATAACCTGTTGTTATTTTTCGGTCTCAAGGAGCGCGTATTTTTATATTATTCGCTATTTACGCTGGGCTTTACCGTCGCGATTTTAACCTTCAATGGCATCGGCACCCTGATGTTCTGGAGCGCCCTGGGCGAAAACACCTCACGCTTGGTCGCTATTGGTTTCATCTTCGCCTCGACCATGGGTACGTTTTTTGCCCAAAGCTTTCTTGAAACAGAAAAATTCACGCCCCGCTGGCACCGACTGTTGAGTTATTTCCGCGTCTACTGCCTGCTCGCGCTCGTGGCGACGGTGTTGCTACCTATTCAACCGGCCCTGCGCCTGATGGACGTGACCGGGTTCATGGCCGCGCTGACGATCCTGATATGCGGGATTTACTGCATCACGCAGCGCGTACCCAGCGCGCGGATATTTGTCTTGGCATGGTCATTGTTTCTGGTTGGCGCCTGCGTGTTTGCGCTGCGCAATCTCGGTATTTTGCCGGCCAATTTTATTACCTTGCACGGCATTCAGATTGGCTCGGCAATGGAAATGCTCTTGTTATCGTTTGCCCTGGCCGCCCGCTTCAACAAGCTGAAGCGACAAAAAGAACGCGCTCAGAACGAAATGCTGATGACGCTGAAACGCCAGGAAGCAGTACTGGAACAAAAAGTGGCCGACCGCACAAAAGCGCTCGAACGTCTCGCCACTCGCGACATGCTGACCGGGCTATTGAACCGTAAAGGCCTCACCGACTGCGCCGAAAAAGCCCTCCAACGCGCTCAGCATATCGGGCAACCCGTGGCGCTATTCATGCTCGACCTGGATCGTTTCAAGCCCATTAACGATCAATATGGGCATGAAGCCGGGGATTTTGTGCTTCAGCAGGTCGCCAGGCGTATCGAACACCTGGCCCGTGCGCATGACCGCTGCGCCCGTTTTGGCGGGGACGAGTTCATTTTATTGATTGAAGGCGTTGACGACGTCACCGTCCTCAACGACATTCGCCAACGCCTCAATGCCGCCATACGCGAGCCCATCAAACTCCCTTGTGGTGAGCTGGTCAGCATTGACGTCAGCATTGGCCTGAGCATCAGCCAAGGTGATCACGATTGTTTGAAGAACCTGGTCTGCGAAGCCGATGAAAAAATGTACGACGTCAAAGCCAGCCGAGCCGACCGTGCTATACGCTATTATTCAGCAAAGCCGTAAGGCGTTAGTCAAACAGGCTCATCCGCGTCATCACGTTGTCGCGTTTGATGCGCCAGTGGTAAAGCGCGCCCAACACATGCAGGGTTACCAGCACCACAATGGCCCAGCCGAGCCAACCATGCCAGGCAAAGAGCCGCTCGGAAAGCGCCGGACGTTCGCCAATCAGCCCTGGCAGATGCCAATGAAAGAACTCTACCGGGAAACCGCCGCTGGCCGTTGCCGCCCAGCCCAATAGCGGCATCACGATCAAGGCCGCGTAGAGCAGATGATGCACGCTGGTGCTGACAATACGTTCGAAGCCGTTCAAGGGCGGGTCGTGATCGGGCACCACGAATGCGATCCGGGTGACGATACGCAATGTCATCAGCAGCAGTATGGTCACGCCCAGCGTTTTATGACTGGTGTAAAGCAGGTTTGTAACCCCCGTACCGACCAGCTCTACCGTCCGTTCAAAGCCTAAAAAGCCGAGCGTCAAACCGCTCGCCAGCGAGAGTAGCGCCGCCACCGCAACCAGCCAGTGGAGTACCCGGTGCGGGTAAATATAGTGGTCTAACTCGTGCATGCTGTACTCCTCTACAACCGCCCAGAATTCGCTTAGTTGCGCTTAGTTTAGCGAGTTCTGGGCAACTTCGCTGATAAAGCCGACTTGTCACCGTCAACGCTTGCCGTCAGGGCGCCCAGGCATCAACCGGTGCGGCCAATTGCTCCCGAATCAGTTCGCCCAGCCGACGTGCGGGTTCCGAGGGGCGATGCGGTGCGCGATGGAGGGCCAGTTCAATCATCGGCAGCGACGGCATGCCACTGGTCTCGTCAAGCGGCCTTAACAGCGGCGTCAGCATGCTCCGCGTCACCACCACTACCGCCAACCCGGCCGTCACGATAGGCGCCAGCCCTGCCATGGATTGACTGGTATAGGCGACGCGCCAGTCGCGTCCGGCGTTTTTCAGCGCCTGTTCGGCGATCTCACGAAACACATCCGCACCGGGTGAATACAGTGCCAGTGGCAGCGGGTCGGTTAGCGATGGCTGCTGGTTAACGCCTACCGCCCATATCAAAGGCTCGCGACGAATGATCTCGCCGCCTGGGGAATTACGCTGTCGGGTCACCAGCGCCAGATCCAGCTCGGCACGTTTTACGCGTTCCACCAGGTCGCCACTGGTACCGCACCTGACCTGAAGCCCCACGCCCGGGTATAGCTGGTGAAAGTAGGCAAACACGGAAGGCAATAATGAGGCGTAGTCTTCCGGGATGCCCAGGGTCAGCTCACCGCCTACCTGGCGCGCCTGCATGTCGCTCCAGGCTTCGTCATTGAGGATCAACAAGCGGCGGGCATGGTTAAGCAACCGTTCTCCATCCGGGGTAAAGCGGAGTTTGCGCCCTTCACGCTCGTGAAGGGTCAGCGCCAGCTGGGTTTCCAGACGCTGAAGCTGCATGCTGACGGTCGACTGGGTATAGGCCAGGCGTTTTGCAGCCGCCGTCACGCTGCCGGTGTCGGCGATTGCCACTAGCGTGCGGAGTAACGTCAGATCCAGCGTCGGCGCCCTCATACATCATATTCCTTGATAAAAAGGATCAAAAAAGATCGATATTGTGATGTGTTGGCAATGAGTATGCTGTGCAGGTCATTTCAAGGCAAGTCAGGAGACCGCTCATGCATCCCGTCAATCCACTCGTTGCGTTTCCACGTAGCTATAGTGTTGGCGCGGCGCTGGTGGCCGTGATGCTCTGGAGTGCCGCCCCCCTTCTGGCCGATTATGCCCGCGCCACGCCGCCGCTTCAGCTCACGGCCTTGACGCTGCTGGCGGGCGCATTGGCAACACTTCCGCTGAGTCGACGGGTTAACGTTGCCAGCTGTGGCCACACCTGGCAGCTAAGCATTTGGCTGGGTATTCCGCTGCTGATCATTGGTGCCGTCAGCACGTATTTTATCGGCATGCGGCTGGCCCCCGCGGCTGAAGCGGCATTGATCACCTATACCTGGCCGGTGCTGTTCGTGCTGCTCAGCCAGTGGAGCCGGTTGGGTCGTTTGCGGATGGGTGGATTGGTCGGTGCGCTGATTGCCTTTTCCGGTGCGGCCCTGCTGCTGATTCCCCAGGCGTCTGGGGGTGGGGGCGACACTGCGCTAACCGGTTATGCGCTGGCGCTTTTAGCCGCCTGCTGCTGGGCACTTTATTCCTGGCTTAGCCAAGTAGCGCCGGTACCGCTAACGCCGTTGCTGCCGCGTTTACTGCTGATTGCCTGTGCGATGGCCGCGGCCGCGAGTGCGTTACTCGAAGGGCAGATGGCATTACCCAGCAGTGAAGCGGTGCTGACCGGCATGGCACTGGGTCTTGGCCCTTACGGCATCGCCATGGTGGCCTGGGATAAAGCGCTGCGCTGGGGGCATACCAGCCTGGTGGGCAGTCTTGCTTATGGTGTCCCTATTCTGGCAGCGCTGCTGTTGGTATTGGCCGGCATGAGCACGCTGGACTGGCGCCTGCCGGTGGCTGGCGCCCTGGTGGTCGTGGGCTGCCTGAAAGCGGGTCGTTGATGCCAGGCACATCCCGCTTACAGCTGAGGCTCTCCCTCGCTTGGCTCGGCGCGAGTACTAAGCTCAAATAAACCGCTGGCGGTATGACTGTAGCCCCGGGCGGTGACCGTGTAGGTACCGGGTAGCAGCTGTTCGGTTATGCGCGAGTCCGTGCCACCTGCCCCGTCATCATCGCTTAACGCAACGCCGTTGCCTTCAAGCTCAAGATACGTATCGAAATCGCTGGAACGCATGTCGAGCGTGACGCTGGATGTTTCGTCGAGGGTGAGTTCATAGGTCAACGACTCACCGCTGTACCAGCCATTGAGCGACTCGCCCGGGGTCAACTCACCCGCATTACGCAGTTGGATATCGCTGGGCAACTCACGGGGCGTCAGCGCCAGGGTAAAGACACCTTCGCCGTCGCCGTAGGCCGAACGTGCTGTCACTTGATAGTCGCCGGGCGCCAGAAAATCGGCGATACGCGCATTCAGGTTACCCGCGCTGTCGTCGTCCTCGCGGTAGTAGCCATTGGGCCCTTCCAGCACCAGGTAGGCGTCGAATTCATCGGAACGCATGTCAATGTCGTACATGCCCGCCTCTTCAATCGTGAACGTATAGTCACGCTCATCGCTCTGCAGCCAGCTATCCAGCGGCGTATCCAACGCCAGGGTGTCCGTATCGCTGAGCTCAAGGCGACGGCTTTCAAGGGTGAAAGGGCCGTAGCTTTGGGCGTCTGCACCACTGACCACCAGCATATAGTCGCCGCTTTGCTCGATGCGCTGGCGCAATACCCCGGCGCTACCCAGCAGTTGAAGCTGGTCATCATAGAGCGCCACCACGCCCTGGAGTGCTCCCGCCAGCGATACCTCTACCAGATCGTCTTCATCCAGGGCGATGACATAGCGCTCGAAACGGCTGCCATCATTGCCGTTGAGCGCACTTACAGAGGTCACCTCGCCTCTCAAGCGCTCCCCCAGGGTGACGCGCTCAAGACCTGCCAAACGACTCGACTCAGCAATGTCCCGGTCGGCTTGGGAATCAGGTGCTAGCTCGGACGGTATATTGAGCGTAATGGCCTGTGCCGCCAAAAAGCCGATAACACCGCCGCCAACGGCGACAAGCAGATAACCAAGCGGAGAAGATTTAGCCATGAGCACTCCTTGATCTTGTGGCAGATGGATATGGTCGGGTTCAAACCGGCATTATAAGCGCATAATCGCCGCCATTGGGTTGGCAGCCTCATCTGGTTTCGCTTTTTTTGTAGGCATGATGCCATCCACAACCCTGGATAAGCCGCTGAATTAAAAGGCGCCAAATATCGTACACAAGAGAAGCCAATATGAGGCCAATAGCGCCGATCGTCTAAAAGCTTGCTCAGAATAAGGTCCAGCGTTACTATCAGGTCGCCAAGTTGGCACCTCATCGATGGATGCGAAACCCGCGACACGACACACTGAGGTACTCCTATGGGAGCTATCAAACACACGTTATTGAGTTTTTGCTTTGCCATAGCCGTATTCACCATGGCAGTGAATAGCGCTCTGGCACACGGGACACCAGCCGATACACAGCGCGGCGTTGCGTCCTTCTACAGCGACCGCTTTCAAGGCGCAACCACCGCCAGTGGTGACGCCTTTGATCAACAGGCGCTGACCGCCGCGCACCCGAGCCTTCCCTTTGGAAGCAAGGTGCTGGTAAAGCGCCCTGATACCGGACAAGAAGTCGAGGTCCTGATCAATGACCGCGGCCCTTACGTGCAAGGGCGTATCATTGATCTGTCCAAAAGCGCAGCGCGTGAGTTGGGCATGCTGAAGCGCGGCGTCGCACCGGTCATGGTGACGCTGCTGAACTAGCGATGCCCTACCACGACCTACTGCATTCACATCAACGGGCGCTCAAGCGCCCGTTGTTTTTTTGTGCGTCCTTTGCCAGGATTCGCGACGAAACTATCAAGCACGCTAACGGTCTCTAAGTAACACGGAACGTTATTCAAAACACCGTTTCAAGAGCACCGCTTTGAAGAACGCCGCTTTGAAGAACATCGTCGCTGGAGGCACCATGCAGTCACGCTTTTTTACGCTAAGCCGTTATCCGGAAGGTCGCCCCGAACGCGAACTCTTTCAACTGGAAACCCAAACGCTCCCGGATCTCGCTCCCGGCGAAGTCCGCATCCGCAACCATTGGCTTTCGGTAGATCCTTACATGCGTGGCCGAATGACCGGCCTGCACACTTACGTGCCGCCATTTGAGCTGGGCAAGCCCATGGAAGGCGGTGCCGTTGGCGAAGTCATTGCCTCCCGCGACGAGCGCCTGAAAGAAGGCGATCTGGTCGGCCATATGGGCGGCTGGCGCGATATTGCACAGATTTCCTCCGCGAGTGTTCAAGTGCTGCCGGACTTTGGCGTGGCCGAACAGGCCTACCTCGGCGTGCTGGGAATGCCGGGCATGACCGCCTGGACAGGGCTTAACCGGATAGCCAACTGTCAGCCTGGCGATAACGTTCTGGTCAGTGCCGCCAGCGGTGCCGTCGGCTCACTGGCGGTGCAGTTGGCGAAAGCAAAAGGCTGCCATGTGGTAGGCATTGCGGGCGCGGCCAACAAACTCGCCTGGCTGGAATCGCTGCATATCGAACCCGTGAGCTACCGTGACCGGAGCGCCGAAGAGCTTGGCGATGCCATCCAGTTGGCCAGCCCCAAAGGCATTGACGTGGTGTTTGAAAACGTCGGTGGCACCTGCCTGGAAGCAGCGCTAAGCCAGTTGAACGAGGGCGCACGGATTGCGGTCTGCGGCATGATTGACAGCTACAACGCCAAAACACCGGTCCCCGGCCCCAGCAACCTGGCCCAGCTTGTGGTGCGCAAGGCGAGAATGCAGGGCTTCATCGTGGCGGATCATTGGCAACATTACCCGGACTTCCTCAAGGAAGTCGCCCCCCAGGTCGTCGACGGCAAGCTCGACTATAAAGAAACCGTCAAAGAAGGACTGGAAAACACCCCCGATGCGTTTCTGGCACTGTTCGATGGCGACAATACCGGCAAAATGCTGGTCAAGTTGAATTGATGCGGCAGTGAACGTCACTCCCTCTTGTATTTTTAAGCCGCGCCTGGCCTTCCAGCGCGGCTTTCTCATTACCCTAACCGCTCACATCATTGAGAAATACACAAAACCGTTAGACCATTGATGTATTGACTCTTAAAATAGTTAGCGCGTTAAGCAGATGGCGCCTGATGATTGTTCGAGGGGATCGAAGGCGATCCAGGATTCACGAAAAGGGGAATTTCATGGAAGACCGCAAGCGGGCAAAATGGCCCGCTATCTTACTTGGCCTAATGCTCATCATCGCGGGCCTCGCCCTGGCGATTGGCGGCGGCAAGCTGCTTAGCCTGGGGGGCAGTGCGTATTACCTGATAGCGGGTATTGCCATTGTCACAAGCGGCGTCTTGCTCGCCCTGCGTAAGGGAGCCGCTTTGTGGCTCTACGCGCTGGTTTTATTCGCCACCCTGGGATGGGCGCTGTGGGAAGTCGGCCTGGACTGGTGGCAACTTGTCCCCCGGGTGGCCATTCCCTGTTTGATCGGCATTGTGCTGCTCCTGCCGTGGTGGCGCAAACCCCTTGATTCCCGCGGCGGCAGCATGGCGCTTGGCCTGGCCGTTATCGCCTCGATTGGCGTCGCCCTGGCCAGTCAGCTTGACGACCCGGCCACCGTTGAAGGCACCCTCGATACCCAGCGCAGCGACCATCAGGAAGCCGTCAACCCGGCTCAGGTGGCCGGTGACGACTGGCCTGCCTATGGCGGTACCAACGCGGGCACGCACTATTCGAGTCTCGATCAGATCACGCCGGACAACATCGGCGAACTGGAAGAAGTCTGGCGCATTCAGACCGGCGACGAGGCAGGCCCTAACGCGCCGCCGGAAATCACCAACCAGAACACGCCGCTCAAGGTGAACGATAGCCTTTACATCTGCACCTCGCACAGTCGGGCGATGTCCTTGGACCCGGAAACCGGCGAGACCAACTGGTCCTTCGACCCGGAGATCAGCACCATGGGCGCAGAGGACTTCTCCGGCTGGGCGCACATGACCTGCCGCGGCCTCGCCTATTACGATGCCGGTAGCTATGCAG
Source organism: Vreelandella subterranea (assembly GCF_900111305.1). Lineage (GTDB taxonomy): Bacteria > Pseudomonadota > Gammaproteobacteria > Pseudomonadales > Halomonadaceae > Vreelandella > Vreelandella subterranea. Next base: position 164,238 of record NZ_FOGS01000004.1, on the reverse strand, counting down.
AAAGCGACAACGCCAACACAGCTGGCAACGGCCGTGTGCTCGAGCTATTCAACAACCGCGATGACTTCGCTATCGACCCGGCATTTCTGCTGACCTGGACGGCTGGCCGCGCCACTGCCAACAACATCGCGCCCCGCATGCCCAGCGCCGCCGACGTGATGTGCCCGCGCAGGCTCTACCTGCCTACCGCCGATGCGCGCCTGATTGCACTAAATGCGGATACCGGCGAGCGCTGCGAAGCGTTTGGCGATGACGGTGAAGTCGACCTGACGCGCAATATCGGCGACTTTGACCCCGGCGGCTACTATTCCACTTCGCCCCCCACGGTAACCGAGAACCTGATTATCCTCGGTGGCCACGTCACCGATAACAGCTCCACCGATGAACCCTCCGGCGTGATCCGCGCCTTTGACGTGCACACCGGTGAGCTGGTCTGGAACTGGGACAGCGGCAATCCCCACCACACCGAGCCGCTGGACGCCGGTGAAACCTACACCCGCAACTCGCCCAATGTATGGGCGCCGATCAGCGTCGATGAAGACCTGGGCATGGTCTATCTGCCCATGGGCAATGCCACGCCCGACCAGTACGGCGCCAACCGCAGCGCCAACGACGAGACTTACAGCGCCGGGCTGGTAGCCCTCGACCTTAAGTTGGGGCAGGTCGAGTGGGTCTACCAGTTTGTCCACCACGACCTCTGGGATATGGACACACCCGCCCAGCCGGTACTGATTGACCTCGCTACCGAGAACGGCACCCAGCCAGCGGTCGTTCAGCCGACCAAGCAGGGCAGCCTTTACGTGTTGAACCGCGAAACCGGCGAGCCGATCGTGCCCATCGAGGAAGTCCCGGCCCCACTGGGCGCCGTTGAAGGCGACTGGACCGCCGAGACGCAGCCGCGTTCCGAACTTAACCTGCTGCCGGAGCCGCTCACCGAAAGCGACATGTGGGGCGCCACACCGTTTGACCAGATGATGTGTCGCATTCAGTTCAATTCACTGCGCTACAAGGGCCAGTACACACCGCCCTCGCTTGAGGGCAGCATTGTCTACCCGGGCAACGTCGGTGTGATGAACTGGGGCGGTGTCGCGGTTGACCCCGAACGCCAGGCGCTGTTCACCGGCGCCAAGTACCTGGCCTTTGTCTCGACGCTGGTTCCCCGTGAAGAGGTCGAAGAGGGCCAGGGCTCGGCCAGCGAACAGGGTCTGCAGGTCAATGCCGGTGCGCCCTACGCCGTCAAGCTGGGGCCGCTACTGTCAGTGCTCGGCCTGCCCTGCCAAGCGCCCTCCTGGGGTGATGTGGCGGGTATCGACCTGCAGGAAGCCGAGGTTGTTTGGAAGCATCGTAATGGCACCACCCGGGATAGCATGCCCTTCGACCTGCCGATTGGCTTTGAAGTAGGCGTGCCAGCCCTTGGCGGCCCGCTGACCACCGGCGGCGGGGTGTCGTTTTTGAGCGGTACGCTGGATCAGTACCTGCGCGGTTACGATATCACCACGGGTGAAGAGCTGTTCAAGGCTCGCCTGCCCGCAGGTGGCCAGGCGACACCCATGACCTACACCGGGGAAGACGGCCGCCAGTACGTGGTGGTAACGGCCGGTGGCCACGGCACCTTTGGTACCCAAATGGGTGACTACGTGATTGGCTACGCGCTACCGGAGTAAGTTCGGGTATCCATAGCAAGCACGGGCGGCCTCGATTACCGAGGACCGCCCGTTTTTTGTCTTAATGGCTAAAGCTTTAAAAGCTGACTTCTACCCCACCATAAACACTGCGCCCCGGTGCGGGCTCGTAATAGCGGCCGAAACCTGCATTTAAACGCACGTTGGCGTAGTGCTCTTCGTCAAGCAGGTTGCGTACGCCGACATAGGCGTTGAGTCGGGTATCTTTTCCCAGGCGCCAGCCATTGCCCGCGCGCAGGTTCAACAGCCAGTAGTCATCAACCTCTGTCTCGTTGGCGTTATCGGCCACCATGTCGCCTGTATACTGGGTTTCCAGCGTGGCAAAGCGATCGTCGCTTCCTTCCCAGGTCAACTGGTTGACCCAGGTCTGCTCCGGCAAACCGGGGATACGATTGTCCCCAAAGCGCTCTGTGGGTGTAGCGAAGCGATCAAACTCGTAGCGCGCCAGCGTCAAGGCGCTATCCAGCCGCCATTGGTCGGCAAACTGCCAGCCCAGCGCCAGTTCGATACCATCGCGGTCGGTATCACCGGCGTTTTGGTAGAAAGTGCGATCCCCCTCGTCGTACGGCACCAACTCATCGCGCACGCGCACCGAAAACAGCGTCAGGTCGTAATCCAACGCCAGCGGCGCCAGATAGCCTCGCGCCCCCACTTCACGGTTCCAGGCTTTTTGGGGTTCAATCGCCGCATTGAAACCGCCGCCCTCGGGGTTAGCAAACTCCGAAAACGTCGGTGTTTCAAAGGCGGTGCCGGTATTCACGTAGACCTGATGCTGGGGGCGGTAGCGATAACTCAGCCCCGCCGAGCCGCTCCACTCATTAAAGCGGCGGTCGCCGCTCTGGTCGCCGTCATCCTGATAACGGTCATCCACCTCTAATTCCACCTGATCAAAGCGCGCGCCCAGGGAAAGGGTCAACTTCTCGGTCATGGCCAGGTCGCCCTGGACGAAGGCGCCGGTCGAGGTGGCCGTCTGGGTTTCTTCAGCCAACTGCTCACCGACGACGCCCTGGGGGTTCACGTCCTTGCGGAAGCGCTCGTCATCCTGCCGGGCCACCTCGACGCCTGCGATATAGCTCAGCGGCAGATCACCCAAGGTCACCTCATGGTGGTACTCGGCGCTCGCCCCCAGGTAATCCCGCTGATAGCCGATGCGGCTGTCACCGACGTAAGGCAACTGCTGCTCAAAATCCCGCTGGGAGATAAACCCCTTGAGGTATAACTCACCGGGGCCGGCGGCCAGGTCTTCGTACTGTAACCCCAGCAGTTGCTGGTCCACGCTTTGTCCTGCATCCAGCGCCAGCGAATTCGGCGCGGCCTGATCACGGCCTTCTGCGACTTCATCCGCGTTCAAGGCACCAGGATCCTCCGAGCGCGGGTTGTCCAACAGGTTGATGATGGCGGTCAACGCCCGCTCGCTGCCCAGTTCCCGACGAAGCTTGGCATTCAACAGGTACTTTTCCGTCGAGCTTTGCTCGCGATAGCCATCGACATTGAGCGCCGAGAGACTAACGTGGTGCGACCAGTCGCCTTGGCTCCCCCCGGTTTGCAGGGATGTCTTACGGTAGCCATCGCTGCCTGCCTCGGCGCGCAGGCTCGTGCCGGGGTTATCGCGGCCATCGGCGGTGGTCACATCGATCACACCGCCTGCTGCATTGCCGTAGAGTACTGACGACGGCCCGCGGATCACTTCGATACGCTCAGCGCTGTCCAGGTCAATCGCATCGAGCTGGGCCTGGCCGTCCGGCAGGGTATAAGGGATACCATCCACCATGACCGTGATGCCACGCACGCCAAAGGGCGCGCGGGCGCCAAAGCCACGAATCGAGATGCGCTGGCCCTGGGCGAAATTATCGCGGTTTTGCAAGAACACGCCGGGCACCCGCACCAGCGATTCATCAAGCCGAACGCGCTGCTGCCCCTGGGCAATGGCATCCGATTCAAGCGTTGAAACGGCCGCAGGGGTTGCGTAAAGCTCGCGGGCCAAACGGGGAGCGGTGACCTCAACGGTTGCCAGTTCTGTGTCATTCGGCTGTGCCCAGACTGAAGGGGTTAGCAAGCAGCTCGCCAGGCAAACCGAGGTGGTGGTGAGTCTTTTCACAGGGGTCCCTCCCAGGGCATCAAAAGAGTGTGTATACATGCTCTGTCTTACTATTTCTTATACCTAGCGAATAGCCTCATGACGTCGCTGATGCAGGGCATGCACTTTTTCGTCCCAGCCAGCAACCGGCCCTTCTACCGGGAGGCCCGGCACCACTTGCTGAATCGGCAAGGTTGCCACCAGGGGCGGTGCCACGCCCAGTTCGGCCAACCAAGTACCCAACTGCGCCGAGGAACTGGCGTAGACGATACGCCCCAGCCCCACCCAGCCATGCGCCGCTGCGCACATCGGGCAATGCTCGCCAGAGGTAAACACCGTGGCCTGTGCTCGCGCCTCTGGCGTCATATGCTGGGCCGCCCATCGTGCCAGGGCGAATTCGGGATGCTGGGTAGCGTCGCCGCCAGCGATGCGGTTGCGATCTTCAGCCAGCACCTCACCATCGCCACTGACAAGCACACTGCCAAAGGGCTCATCGCCAGCCTTCAGGGCTTCTTCGGCAAGCGCCACGGCGCGTGCCAGGTAGCGCTGCTCTCGCTCATCCAACATGGGCTCTCCTCACCTTGCGTGGTTTTCCAAGCTACCCCTTTGCCGCCGCTACTGTCGCTTCGTCAGCCGGTTCTTCACTTAACGACTCGCCTTCGCTACGCGCAATAACGGAGGTGCCGACCAGGTCGCCCGTGACGTTGAGCGCCGTACACCCCATGCCGACCAGGGCATCGATAGCGGTCAAAAGCGCAACGGTTTCAATCGGCAGACCCACCTGGGCAAATACGGTGGCAATCATGATGATGCCTGCACCCGGCACCCCGGCCGTGCCGATCGACACCAGGGTACCGATCAGCACAATCTGCACCATGCTGATAAAGTCCAGCGGCGCGCCGATCACATTGGCGGCAAAGACCGCCGAGATGGCGATACGAATCGCCGCGCCATCCATGTTCAAGGTAGCCCCTAACGGCAGGCTGAAACCATAAATACTTTTGGAAATCCCCAAGCGACGGGCGGCATTGACCGTAATGGGTAAGGTGCCGGAACTACTCTGGGTGGCAAACGCCGTGAGCATCGGTGTGCGCGCTTCGCGGAAGAAAGTGCGCAGTTTTACCCCGAACAGGCTCATGATGCCGCAGTAGATCAACAGATGCGCCGCCAGCGCAATGTAGAGAACAACGACCATATCGCCCAATGACAGCAGCGTTTCCAGGCCCTGGCGGCTCACCGTTTCAGCGACAATCGCAAAGACGCCGATGGGGACGTAATGCAAGACCCCCGACATGACTTTCAAGGTGACCTCGTTCAGCGACTCGATCACCTCATACAGCCGCTCGCCCATGGCATGCTGGCGCGCTGACTGGCGCATTTTCAGCAGCGCGATGCCGAATACCAGCGCCGTAAAGATGATCCCCAGCATATTGAGCTCGGAAAAGGCGCCAATAATATTGTTCGGCACGATATTGAGCAGCGTGTCGACAACGCCCGGATTATCCGGCACCGAGAAGCTGGCATCCTCATCCAGCGTCATGCCGCTGCCTGGACTGAACAGCGTCGCGACGGTTAACCCCACCATAATCGCCAGCGCCGACGACGCCAGGTAATAGCCGAGCACCTTGCCGCCGATGCGGCCCGCGCTGCCCTCCCGGGACTGGTTCACGCCCACCATCAGGGTAAACAGCACAATGGGCACAATCAGGAACGTCAGCAGCCGCAGCAGCAGATCGCCCAGTGGCGCCAGCCAGGCAGCCACTGTTTCTCCACCCACAAGCCCGACTACAACGCCCAGCACCAGCGCGATGGTGACGCGTAAAATCAACGACGCCTGAAAATAGGCTTTCCATATGCGTTTCATTGGGTGTCCTTTACAGGATTGAATATGCTCGCAATGTTAACATTATAAGCACGCTCATTATTATATCAGTGTGGCATAGTGATATTTGCCCTGAATACGTCGGTAACAAGGAGCACCAATGAACACGATCAATCCGAGCAAGCTGCACCATAGCAAATGGACGGCGGTTCACCCGCGCAACAAAGAAAAGCACTTCATGGTTACCCAGCTGATCCGGGATGAGGATGAGAACGTGGTGGACGTTGTCGTCGAGGCTATCTATTCCCACCGGGAAACGCTCATGCCGTGGCAGCACTTGAAAGATGACAGCGTGTGGAAAATGGGCTGGCAATAACCAATGGGTGCCATGAGGTTTAGAAAAATAAAACCTGAAAGGTTTTGACACCCAAAACGATCCATGGCACTGTGTCGTCAGTGGTTAGCAAGCAGCATGGTTTCAGAAGTGTACGATCTATTTCGGCAGCCTGACATTGTATTCCTTGTTTCACCCGCTACTTAAATCTGGGTAATACCAGGAACTTAATTAAGGCGCTTTTGCGCGAAAGGATCTACATCATGGCAACTGGCACAGTTAAATGGTTTAACGACACTAAAGGCTTCGGTTTCATCGCTCCTTCTGACGGCGGCGACGACCTCTTTGCCCACTTCTCCGAGATTCAAGCCGACGGCTTCAAATCTCTCCAAGAAGGCGCTAGCGTCTCTTTTGACGTTACCCAAGGCAAGAAAGGCCTACAAGCTTCAAACATCAAGCAAACTTCCTAACATCCGTTAGCAGTTTGCCCGAACCTTCCGGGGTTCGGACTGCAAGGCCCGCTTAGGCGGGCCTTGTTGCGTTTGGCATCTATGAAAACTGCCTTTAAATACGCTCCCACCGCACGACTCGCACGTCCACCGTCAAGGTTATCTCCCCAAGTGCAGCGGCCTTCTCGCGGCCTTCAGTGGTAGCACGATAAAAATGCGGCGTCATCACCAGCAAATCAGCAATCGTCTCTGCATCGTTGAGCGTAAGCGTGTAGCGCAGCACCTCTGAACCCAGCGATGCGAACCCCGCTGGCGGTTCAACATCACTTGCCCGCTCCGGTTTTAACGTCGGGTAGATAATATCGCGCAATTCACGCAGGTGATCCGACCCCGCCTCCAGCTGTAGCAGCAGGCCGCCTGGTTTGAGTACCCGCGCGAACTCGTCAACGACCGGAAAACCAAACATGCAAAGCACACAATCGAGCGCCCCGCTCTGAACCGGCAGGTTGGCATTGCTGCCCACCACCCAGCGGCTGTGCGGGTGCTGTTTATTATCCTGCTTGGCCGCCGCCTGCACGGCCCATTTGGAAATATCCAGCCCCATTAATGCAAGCGACGTCTGGCTCGCCGCCGCGTCGGCTAACTCCCGAAGGTAGTAGCCATCACCACAGCCAGCATCGAGGCAGCTGAACAAGGTATCGCGGGGTAATGCTTGTTCTGCGTGGTCAAACACCGCCCGGCTCACCACCTCGGCAATCGGCTGATAGTGCCCCGCCTCCAGAAACCGACGCCGCGCGGCCACCATCGCCTTGCTATCGCCAGGATCGCTGGAGCGTTTTTGCTGAACCAGCAGCAGGTTCACATAGCCTTGTTTGGCAATGTCGAAGCTATGACCCGCCGGGCAGCACCATGCGCTATCTGACGGTGTCAGTGGCTTACCGTCTAACGGACAGGCCAGCGCCTGAAAAGGGGAGGTGTTCATGCCAATAATGCCCTATAGAGAAAGCGAACCAGGCGCAGCATGGTACCGCATCGTTTCTAGAAAGATAGCGGGCAGTGAAGCATTCATTTGTGCAGACTCAAACTAACACCCTGGATTCATAGAATAACCGTAGCCCTTTTCCTTCCGAGTAGGAGCAATGAGTGACAGAGGGGATTCGCGGTAGCTTCAAGCGCGGGCTCCCCGGCCAAACCTGGCGTGGTGATGGTCCTAATATTGAAAACCGTAATGAAAGCGGGGGCTAGGCTCTCAATCGCTCGCTAGTGACATGTTGCGCGACGCAAGCGCAGCAACCAACTCACGAGCAAAACGCTGAGCGGAAGGCAGCGCGCCAAAACTCCATACCGGCGGTAAACGCAATAGAGTGGCGTTTTTAACGCTGGGTAAATGTTGCCATAAACCACTTTTCGCCAGCGCGTCTTCAACCCCAGCGGGCAACGGCTCGACAACGACCAGCGTGGCCTCAGGATAGTCGTAGAGCGCTTCGATGCCCGTGAGTGAAAATCCCCAGGCGTTGGTGGGCCGATCCCAGGCATTGGTCAAATTGATTCGCTCAAGCACGGCGTTATAGAGACTGTTGTCGCCAAAAACCCTCACATGACGGGCATCCATGAATTGCACCATCAGTAACGGCGGTACATCGGAGCGCTGTTGGCGAAGCATGTCCATCAACGTATGCGTTTCGTTGATTAGCTGCGCCGCTTGCAGTTGGTGGCCGGTCAACTCACCTAGCTGCCGGGTGAGTGTTTGTATCTCCTGCCAGGTATGGGTGCCGGGTGAATAGGGGGAGAACGGCGTGACGGGGGCAATTCTCTCCAGACGCTCTGTCAAACTGGCGAACATCGGCGAAATGAACGTTTGTGTCGGTGGCGATTGCGCCATGAGCTCGAGGTTGGGCTGTGAACGCAGGCCAATATCTACAACACCGTCGGGGATCTTTGGCTCCCTTACCCACTCATGGTAACCCTTTTGTTGAGCGCTACCCGTCAGGGGCGCGTCAATGGCCAGTAGCGTTTCGGCAATGGTCCAGTTGATGGTGGCCCACTGCGCATGGGCATTCGGCAAGGGCAGAAAGCAAGCGGCCGTTAAACAGCAGCGGACCAAAAAAGAGCGCATCGAGAGGTGGCACATAGCAGCAAGAGCATCAGAAAAAAGAGACCACATTTAGACGTCAATGCGCATTTTTTGCAAGGCAGTACGGAAAAAATGCTATCCGCAGGTGTTAATACATCTCATTTTGTTTATCATATGTATCCATGCTGGAAAGATGATCATGAAACGACCGCCAAGCCCTCCGCTTTCTTACATCGGATTCATAAAACACGGCGGCTGGGGGCTTCTGTAAAAACGATAGGATCGACACTATGCCTCTTGGGAACACCTCGCGCAAAGCACGGCTCCTGCGCGCGCTGACGCTGATCGCGATGGGTATCACACCCGCGACCACCTGGGCGCAGACGAGTGCTGACAATCAGCCCCTGGATACCGTCACCGTCACGGGTTCCGTACCGACCTATGGAGATACGCCACCTCCGCCCTTCGCCGGTGGCCAGATCGCGGCGGGCGGCCGAGTGGGCCTGCTCGGTGAAAAGGACGCGATGGACGTGCCTTTCAACGTCGTCAGTTATACCAGTGAGCTGGTGGAGGATCAGCAATCTCAGACACTGGGCGATACCCTGCAGAACGATGCCTCGGTATCGGTAGGGCTGGGCTTTGGCATCTATGGCGAAGCGTACAAGGTGCGCGGCTTTAACCTGACCGGTGACGACGTGGCTTATGGCGGCCTCTACGGCGTACTGCCACGCCAGATCATCAACAGCGACCTTGCCGAGCGCGTCGAAGTCTTCAAAGGCGCCAGCGCCTTTACATCGGGCATTCCCATCGGCGGGAGCGGCGGCATTGGTGGCACCATCAACATCGAGCCCAAGCGTGCGGGGGATGACCCCATGCTCAAGCTATCCAGTGGCTATCGCTCCGATGGCTACGGCGAAGTGGGCGTCGATGCCAGCCAGCGTTATGGTGATCAGAAGCAATGGGGAGCACGGGTAAGTGCCACGCGCGGCCGTGGTGATACCGCCATTGATGACGAAAACCAGCGCGATACCTCCGTCGTCGTTGGGCTCGACTACCGTGGGGATCGAGGCCGGTTATTGTTCGATATCGGTCATCAAAAGCTCACCCTTGATGCTGGCCGTTCAAGCGTCAACACCGGCGCGGCCACTCAGGTGCCCACTGCGCCGGACTCCTCGTTGAACTACACCCCCTCTTTCGGTGGAACCGAGCTAGAAACCAATTTCGGCATGGTCAGAGGCGAATATGACCTCACCAACACCTGGACCGCTTTCGCGGCCTTGGGGGGTAACCGCACGCTCGAAGGCATCGTGTCGGCGACGCCGCGCCTTAGCGATGACGCGGGTAATGCCAGTGTCACCGACTTCGAGACCGACAACCATATCGACAACGTCGCAAGCCAGGCGGGGCTTCGGGGCTACGTGCTGACCGGCCCGGTTAGCCATGACATTACCGTTGGCTACTCTAGCGCCTATCGCAAGTTCGACACGGACTTTAATTTCCTCGCGGCAGGCACGACCAACATCTACGATCCCGTCGATTTATCTCGCCCGGAGGGCACGCCTGACGTGGGAGGGAACGTGAGGCGCCAACGCTCCCAAGGGGTCACGCTGAGCGATACGCTTGGATTCATCGATGACCGACTGCTGCTCACCCTGGGCGCCCGCTATCAGGAATTCGAGATCGACGAACGTCCTAATAACGGTAGCAGCAATCGCTATGCCGACCGTCGGGTAACCCCCGCCGTTGGCGCGGTGTTCAAGACCACGGATAATATCTCGCTTTACGCCAACTACGTCGAAGCGTTGCAGGATGGCGGCACGGTCAGCGATAACAACGCGCTGAACTATGGTCAGTACTTGGGCATTGCCCATGCCGAGCAGCACGAGGTGGGTGCCAAGTTCGACTACGGCAACCTCGGCGGTGGAATTAGCCTGTTCCAGATCGAGCTGCCCTCTGCAGCGGTCGTCGATGGCGTCGGCAACCTGGATAACGAGCAGCGTAATCGTGGTCTGGAGCTAAGCCTTTACGGTGAGCCGACGACAGGAGTGCGCCTGTTCAGCAGCGCGACCTGGATAGATGCCGAACTCACCAAAACACAGGATGGCAACGAAGGAAATGACGCCACGGGCGTTCCTGAGTATCGTTTTGTGCTCGGTGGCGAATGGGATACGCCCTTCATGGAGCGCCTCACTGCCACTGGGCGCATCCTGCACACGGGCTCGCAGTACGCCGATGTGGCTAACGACTTGAAGCTGGATTCCTGGACACGCCTCGATCTTGGCCTGCGCTACACCACACCGGTCGGTGGCGCTGATTGGGTCTGGCGCGCAGGCATCGACAACGTGACCGACGAAGATTACTGGTCAGGCGCCTCGACGTCCTTTGCGAATTATTTGATTCAAGGCGAACCGCGCACCTTCAAGCTTTCGGCGACCGTCGAGTTTTAAGTAACACTCTCTGGTTTATTGCAATGGGAGCGCTTTCAGGAAGCGCTCCCGTTTTTTACTGCGAGTTTGTATCTAACTCGCGTTAATGGGGTTACCTTCCCAGTCTGCCCTATCGTTACCGAAGAAAAGTTCAGCCTGTCAGCCCAAGATTCATAGAATGAAAGCAGCCTTTTGAACAACAATCTCCGGGTCAACGACCCGCTACATGAGCGAGGCAGACTCCGCTTTCGTCCGCGATAACGACGCCGGGCTCGTCTAGACGCTCACTGGCTAGTTGATTCAAAACTCCACGAGACAGGCGGCGCCCCCGGCAACAAGGCCTGGCAGGCACGCACTTTTTCAAGCAGCTCGGCGTGGGTATCCGCCACTATATTGAGATGCGCCAGCTTACGCCCGGCCCGCTCGGTCTTGTCATAGCGGTGCAGGTGGGTGTTAGACAACGCCAGCAAAGCCGAGCTATCCCCCTCCTGTCCGATGACGTTGATCATGCAGGTAGGCGCAATCGCCTCAGGGCTGCCCAAGGGCAGGCCCTGCACCGCGCGCAGGTGGTTTTCAAACTGGCTGGTCACTGCACCGTTCATGGTCCAGTGGCCCGAGTTATGCACCCGTGGCGCCATTTCATTGGCCAGCAGGCTGCCATCGCGAGCCTGGAAGAGTTCCAGCGCCAGCACGCCCACGTAGTCCAGCTCATCCAGCAACGAACGAATGTAGCGGTCAGCGGTTTGCTGAACGCTTGCGTCGATATCCGGCAGCGGCGCGACCGAGTAGCGCAAGATGCCATCCACGTGCTGGTTTTCCGCCATGGGGTAGAACACCACCTCGCCATCCCGGCCGCGCACGGCAATGATCGACACTTCACGGACGAAGTCGACAAAGGCTTCGACAATCAGCTGGCGGTGGCCGATATCGCGCCAGGCGTCACCTGCCTGTTCGGGCTGTTTGAGCACCGCCTGGCCTTTACCGTCGTAGCCTTCAGTGACGGACTTCGCCACCACCGGGCAGCCCAGCTCGTGGGCGGCGGCTTCGAGCTGCTCGGCACTCTCGACGATGCGGTAAGCGGGCGTGGGAATCCCCAAGTGGTCAAACAGGGCCTTCTCTTCCACCCGGTTCTGGCATACTTCAATGGCGCGGCTGCTGGGGTACACCGGCTTGTGCTGTTCAATGTCGCGCACCAGTTGAACCGGCAGGTGCTCGAATTCGTAGGTCACCACGTCGACCTTTTCAAGAAATGCCGCCAGGTGCTGATTGTCAGGGTCGACGATCACCTCGCCGATACCCGCGCTGGGGTTACCCGTGGTATCCAGGAAGGTGAAGCGATTGCCCAGCGGGTAGCCCGCCAGCGCCAGCATGCGGCCTAGTTGGCCTGCGCCCAGTACACCGATATTACTTGGAATGGTAGACGTCATTACAGGCTTCCTTATTCGGCTTCCGGGTCGGGGCGTGGGTCCGGGTTATCGAGCACTTTCTGGGTCTGTTCGGCGCGGAACGCTTCCACCGCATTGCGCACCTCGGTGTCCTGCAAGCCGACGATCTGTGCCGCGAGCAACCCTGCATTGGTCGCGCCCGCCTTCCCAATCGCCAGGGTACCGACCGCAATGCCGCCCGGCATCTGCGCAATCGAGAGCAGCGAATCCAGACCTTTCAGCGACTTGGATTCCACCGGCACACCCAGCACCGGCAGCGGCGTTTGTGAGGCCACCATGCCCGGCAGGTGAGCCGCGCCGCCCGCGCCCGCCACAATCACCTGCAGGCCGCGCTCGGCAGCGCCCTTGGCATAGTCGAACAGCAGATCAGGTGTACGGTGCGCCGACACGACGCGGGTTTCATAGGCCACGCCCAAACGCTCCAGCATGGAGACAGCGTGTTCCATGACCGGCCAATCCGATTTGGACCCCATAATCACACCCACTTTGGGTGCGCTGTTCGATGACATGCCATCACTCCCCGGCCCGTGGCCTTATCAATACGCTCAATATACCCTGCCTCATGCAAGAGGACAGGCGAAAAATTAAGGGGTTAGTCTACCAGAGCCAGGCCCTTTGCGGGGGGCCTTGCGTACCATGAAATTTTCCTCAAAAAAGGTATTGAAATGCCCCTCGGTTGGCGGCATTGTGTCTTTGTCATTTCAGACTGATGGAGCCTCATGAGTACGGCACGCTCAACTGCCCACGCGGATTTGCACGACCCTCCGCGAAGCAGCCCTGACCTCGATGTCAGGGAACTCGAAAGACGTACGCGCTTGATGCGTATTATCACGCGCCTGATTGCGGTATCAGACATGGGAAGCCGTGAAATCGCCCGCCGAGCGGGGTTACCCGTTCAGAAGGTCAGCGACCTGCTCGCTGGAAAGCTTGAGCACCTTAACGTGGATGAGCTTCACGTTTTGCGTCGCACCCTGGAAGTGGAGGTGCCATAGCGAATAGATCCTTTATCTCTCCTATCGGATTATTTTTTATCGCTATCACCGGCCGCCCTTGCAGCGGCCGTTTTTGTATCCGCTTCATGCAACAGTATCAGGGCGCAATCAGCACGCCCCCCATTGCCACCACGATCACCACCGCCCAGGCAGGAAGCTTCCAGACGGTTAACAGCAGAAAGCCGGTAAGCGCCAGCGCAAACTCGGGAGCGCCAACAATCGCACTCGTCCATACCGGATCGTAAAGCGCCGCGCCCAATATCCCGACCACGGCCGCATTGGCACCACGCATCAGCGCCTGCGCCCACTGCCACTGACGAAAATGGTTCCAGAACGGCAGTACGCCCACCAACAGCAAGAACCCCGGTAGAAAAATCGCCAGCAGCGCAAGCGTCGCGGTCAGCAAGCTACCGCCTGACGGTATCAGTGCGCCCAGATAGGCCGAAAAGGTAAACAGCGGCCCCGGGATCGCCTGAGCCGCCCCGTAGCCGGTCAAAAATTCGTCGGCGGAAACCCAGCCCGACTGCACCACCTCGGCTTCAAGCAGCGGCAACACAACGTGACCACCGCCGAACACCAGCGCGCCTGAGCGGTAAAAGGCATCGGCGATATCCAGCCAGGCCGCCATGCCCGCCAGCAGCGGCAATAGAATCAGCAGCCCGCCAAACAGTACGAGTGCGATGATGCCGACCTGACGCGACACCGGAAAATGCAGCGGCTCGCTCTCAGCGGTCGCGGCCACACCGCGGCACAGCAACAGCCCGGCGATGCCACCCAACACAATGGCGCCCACCTGACCCAGCGGCCCGCTGATGGCCACAACGGCAAAGACGGCGGCCAGCGCAATACCTGCACGGGTAGGATCCGGGCAGAGATTGCGCGCCATGCCCCACACCGCGTGGGCGACAATCGCCACCGCCACGACCTTCAAGCCGTGGATGATGCCGCTGGCGATGGGGCCCTCCAGCACCGCGGCACCAAACGCAAACAGCACCAGCACAATGGCCGACGGCAGGGTGAACGCCAGCCAGGCCATGGCCGCCCCCCAGGGTCCGGCGCGCATCAAGCCAAGCGCAAACCCCACCTGGCTGCTTGCCGGGCCGGGCAGAAACTGGCATAGCGCGACGAGGTCGGCGTAGGCGCTTTCAGTCAGCCACTTCCGGCGGGCGACAAATTCGGTACGGAAGTAGCCCAGATGTGCCACCGGCCCGCCGAAGGACGTCAGGCCCAGCAACAAGAATGCCTTGAAGACCTCGCTTGCCCGCGACGTTTTGGAGTTCGGTTGCGTCGACATCAAACGGTTTCCTTTACGCCAATAAAAACGCCAGGTTAACCCTGGCGTTTGACATGCTCATGACAGTACTAGTCGTCGTTGTCGGTGACCGCCCCGGTGCTCGCGGAGCTGACCAACCGTGCATACTTGGCCAGCACGCCCCGGCGGTAACGCGGTGCCGGCTGCCGCCAGGCCGCCCGACGGCGGATCATCTCATCATCGGAGATAGCCACCTCGATAGTATCGGCCACCGCGTCGATGGTGATGGTGTCGCCATCTTCCACCAGCGCCAGGGGACCGCCCTCGAACGCCTCGGGGGACACGTGGCCCACGACGAAGCCGTGGCTGCCGCCGGAGAAACGCCCGTCGGTAATCAGTGCCACGTCGCTGCCCAGCCCACGGCCCATGATGGCCGACGTAGGCGTGAGCATTTCGCGCATGCCGGGGCCGCCCTTGGGGCCTTCGTAGCGAATCACTATCACGTCCCCGGCCACGACGGTGCCGTCATTGATGCGCGCCTGGGCTTCTTCCTCAGAGCCAAACACCCGTGCCGAACCGCTGAACAGCGTGCCTTCCTTGCCGGTAATCTTGGCCACCGCACCTTCCGGCGCCAGGTTGCCATGGAGAATACGCAAATGGCTTTCGGCCTTGATGGGGTTACCCAGCGGCGCGATGATTTTCTGGTCCAGCGGGTAGGGCTCAACGTCGGCGAGGTTTTCCGCCAACGTCTTGCCGGTGACCGTCAGACAGTCACCGTGCAGCAGGCCTGCGTCGAGCAGGATCTTCATCAGCGGCTGAATACCGCCAATCGCCACCAGCTCGCTCATCATGTAATGGCCGCTGGGGCGCAGGTCGGCGACGACCGGCACGCGCTTGCCGATCTCGGTGAAGTCCTTGAGTGACAACTCGACGCCGATCGTGCGGGCCATGGCAATCAAGTGCAGTACCGCGTTGGTCGATCCCCCCAGCGCAATGACCACGGTCACGGCGTTTTCAAACGCCTCGCGGGTCATGATGTCGGAAGGCTTGATATCGTTGGCCAGCAGCGCCAGCACGGCTTCGCCCGCCGCCTCACAGTCCTCGCGCTTGTCGCGGGAAATGGCGTTCTGGGCCGAGCTGCCTGGCAGGCTCATGCCCAGGGCTTCAATCGCCGAGGCCATGGTGTTGGCGGTGTACATGCCGCCGCAGGAACCAGGGCCGGGAATCGCCGTTTCCTCGATGTTCTTAAGCTCGATCAGGTCGATATCGCCGCGGGAATGCGCGCCCATGGCCTCGAAGACCGACACGATATCGGTATGCCCCTCGCCGGGCATGATGGTGCCGCCATAGACAAACACGCTGGGGCGATTGAGCCGCGCCAGGCCCATCACACAGCCGGGCATGTTCTTGTCGCAGCCGCCGATGGCCACCAGGCCGTCAAAGCCTTCGCAGCCCGCCACGGTCTCGATGGAATCGGCGATCACCTCGCGGGACACCAGCGAGTACTTCATGCCCTCGGTACCGTTGGCGATGCCATCGGAAATGGTGATGGTGTTAAAGATCACACCCTTGCCACCCGCCGCGTCGGCGCCGTCGCGGGCATGCTCAGCCAGCTCGCCAATGTGGCTGTTGCAGGGCGTCACCATGCTCCAGGTCGAGGCAACGCCGACTTGGGGCTTTTTGAAATCGTCGTCGTTAAAACCCACGGCGCGCAGCATGGCGCGGCTGGCGGCTTTGCCTGGACCATCGACCACGGCAGAAGAATGACGGCGGGAATTGTTAGAAGACTCAGTCATGGGGAAATATCTCTCAGCATTGTTCACGGTATCGGCATAGCTTGGCGATGCCATCACTTTCGCGCAAGGCTAAAAAGGACATAAGTTCATTATCCTATGCCCATTATTGCCAGGAACGAGCATCATGAGGCAGATCACCGCGCGGATCGTAGGCTTCTAACACATCACTTTCTGCCAGATTATCGGTATAGAGCACAAGGTTCATACCTGACGGGTTTGCTAAAGAAGGAAACAGAACGCCTTTCGCCCCTTGTGCTAACGCCATATCGCCTAATAGCCAGCAAGGTGGCTCAATACGTTCATCGAACCAAAGCTTGCGCCAGTCGCAATAAAGTTCCTGCCAGAGTGAATCCCATTGCATGCTATAACCGTTACGAAAATCGACAAGCTGAGTAACGCTTATTGTATAGCTGACGATTAGGCCTGGCGGCATCAAGGCAGACAGCTGCTTGTACTCGGCCAGCGCAGTTTGATCATCAAGCGACAAATATAATGCAGCCACGCCCGGACGGTTTAATCGACCACCATGCTCTTTCGCTCCAGCACCGCTAGTGGGCGAAAATGCCCACTTTGGCACATGCACACGATAGGCCTGAGTCTTTATCGCAGGCAGTACAATCATCCCACCACGCCAGCTTGTAACGCTTTAACATACCGAAGAAGGTCATCGGCGCGGCCTTCGCTCACTAATTGCTCAGGCGTTTTATAATCAAAGGCACCGATAGGCTCATTTCGGAACCAAAACAACGCATCGTGGAAATCACCATTAATATCAGCCGCCGCACCCAATACCCTGAGTGCATCACGAAGGAAGCGTTGAAGCTTCTCTGCGCCCTGCGCTCTAGAGATGGTTGTGCGATGCACGTGCGCGTGACTGGCCAACGTTTGAATATCCATGCTCAGTGCGCTGGCAAACAGCTTAGGATTGATGAGCGGTTGGCCTTCTTCACGAGCGACGCCTTTCAAGTCAGCAAGAAAGCGCGCAAAGGAGTCTGGCGCTTGATAGCCCATCGGTTCGCTATGTGATTCTTCTATTGCCGTCGCCATGACAAGCCTCCCGCTGCGTTTATGCAGCCAAAAAACAACATATATTCATCATAGCACTTAAAAACCAAGTTGCTAACGCACTGAGCGTTGGCCAACTACTTATGGCACCATACCCTTAGCCACCACCACTGCCGTGAAGGAACCTCGCGCATGCCCGCCAATTCGCTGCTTTCGCCAACACCGCTAACGCCAGGGTTCATGGTGGTGCATGGCAACCGCCTGGAAGATTTGCGCGGGCTGGCGGTGGAATGGATGCGCCTGCACCCGCTCTCGCCGCTGGAGAATGAAACCATCCTGGTGCAGAGCAACGGCATCGGGCAGTGGCTGAAATTGGCGCTGGCGGAAGACCCGGACAACGGCGGCGCGGGGATTGCGGCGGCGCTGGACGTGATGCTGCCCGCGCGGTTCCTGTGGCAGGCCTACCGCACGGTGCTGACTCACTTATCGAACAACGAAGACGCCGTGCCGGAAACCTCGCCATTCGACAAATCCCGCCTGGTCTGGCGGCTGTTACGCCTGCTGCCGACCCTTGCCGGGCAGGAGGTCTTCGCCCCGCTGGCACAGTTCCTGGAAGTCGACCGCGACCAGCGCAAGCACTACCAGCTGGCCGAACGGCTGGCGGACCTGTTCGACCAGTATCAGGTCTACCGCGCCGACTGGCTGGACGCCTGGGCCAACGGCGAGGACGTACTGATCACCGCCCGCGGCGAGGCCCGCCCGCTGGAAGACCACCAGCGCTGGCAGCCCGCGCTGTGGCGCATTCTGCGCGAAGACGTGGCCGCTACCCAGGGCGATGCGGGCCTCGACAGCAGCCGCGCCCAGGTGCATCGGCGCTTTTTGAAGGCCACCGAGCAATTGGACGGCCAGACCTGCCCGTCGGGCCTGCCCCGGCGGCTGATCATTTTCGGCATTTCATCGCTGCCCCAGCAGACGCTGGAAGCCCTGGCAGCGCTCTCACGCTGCTGCCAGGTGGTGCTCTGCGTGCACAACCCCTGCCAGTACTACTGGGCGGATATCATCGAGCACAAGGACCTGCTGCGCGCCAGCCACTACCGCCAGCGGCGCAAGACCGGCATGCCGGAAGCGCTGGACGTGCTGGGCACCGGCGACGCTGACGATGCCCTGCACCTTCACGCCCAGCCGCTGCTCGCTGCCTGGGGCAAACAGGGCCGCGACTACCTGCGTCTGCTGGATGAGCACGACGACACGGGGCACTACCAGACCCTGTTCGAGCAGCAGGCGCTGCGCATCGACATGTTCGAGCCGTTCTCCGGCGAACGCGGCTGCCTGCTCAGCCAGCTGCAGGACGACATCCGCGAGCTGCGCCCGGTAGCGGAAACCCAAACCCACTGGCCCGCCCTCGACCCGGCAGATGACTCCCTGGTGTTCCATATCGCCCACGGCCCTCAGCGGGAAGTCGAGATTCTTCACGACCAGCTGCTGGCCGCCTTCAGTGCCGACCCCGCGCTGCGCCCGCGGGACATCATCGTCATGGTGCCGGATATCGACCGCTACGCGCCGCACATCGACGCGGTATTCGGCCAGCTTCAAAGTGACGACCCGCGCTTCATTCCCTACACGCTTTCCGACCAGGCCAGCCGTCACCGCCTGCCGATGATGATCGCCCTGGAAAAGCTGCTGCGCCTGCCGGAGCTGCGCCTGTCCGTCAGCGACCTGCTGGACCTACTCGACGTCCCTGCCCTGCGCCAGCGCTTCGGGCTGGAAGAGCGCGACCTGCCGGTTCTGGAACGTTGGATGGAAGGCGCGGGCATTCGCTGGGGGCTCAACGCCAAACAGCGCCAGACCCTGGAGTTGCCCGGCGGGCTCAGCCAGAACACCTGGGCCTTTGGCCTGCGTCGCCTGCTGCTCGGCTATACGGTGGGCGACGGCGACGCCTGGCAGGGCATCGAGCCGTTCGACGATATCGGCGGGCTGGAAGCGGGCCTTGCCGGGCCCCTGGCGACCCTGCTGGAAAAACTCGAAGCCACCTGGGAGACCTTCCGCCAGCCCACCGACGCCGCCAGTTGGGTCGAGCGACTGCGCACCCTGCTGGAAACCTTCTTCCTGACCGACGACGCCCAGGAAAGCGTGATGCTCACCAAGCTGGAAAACGGCCTGCAGCAAATCCTCGAAAGCAGCCGCGAAGCCCAGCTGGAAGACCCGCTGCCGCTTTCCATGGTGCGCGAACACTGGCTCGCTCAGATCGATGAGCACAGCCTTTCCCAGCGCTTTCTGGCCGGGGCGGTCAACTTCGCCACGCTAATGCCCATGCGCGCCATCCCCTTCAAGCGGGTGTGCCTGCTGGGCATGAACGACGGCGAATACCCCCGCTCCCAGCCGCCGCTGGACTTCGACCTGATGGGCAGCGACTACCGCCCCGGCGACCGCTCCCGCCGGGAAGACGACCGCTACCTGTTTCTCGAAGCGCTGCTCTCCGCCCGCGACCAGCTCTACGTCAGTTGGGTCGGCCGCAGCCAGATCGACAACACGACGCTTCCGCCCTCGGTGCTGGTCGGCCAGCTGCGCGACCACCTGGCCGCCGGTTGGCACTTTGAACACGACGCCCCGCTGCTCGACACCCTGACCACCGAGCACCCGCTGCAGCCGTTCAGCCGCCGCTATTTCGAAGACAGCACCGAGTCAGCGCGGCTATTCACCTATATTCATGAGTGGCGTGGGGTTCATGAATGGCGCGACGATCAAGCCTCCAGAGCGCCACGGTCTCAGCCCGAAAAGCTCCCCCCGCCGGAAAACGCCCCCGCCAGCCTGTCCCTCGGCCAGCTGGGCAGCTTTCTCCGCGAGCCGGTGCGCAGCTTCTTCAATACCCGGCTGGGCGTCTACTTCGAGCAGGAAGCCATCGCCGAGCTGGACGCCGAACCCTTCGCGCTGGACGGCCTGCAGAACTGGCAGCTCCAAGACCGGCTGATTGCCGCCCAGCGCCACGCGGTGGACAACGGCGAGCCGCGCCTGGAAGCCCTCGACGCGCAGCTGGAACGCTTCCAGCGCCAGGGCGTGCTCGCCATGGGCGCCTTTGGCGAGCGCATGCGCGAAACGCTGGCCGAGCCCATGGACGACCTGTTCAGTGCCTACCAGGAAGCACTGGACCAGTGGCCGGTGGCAATAAGCGCCCCGGAAGCCATTCACCTGGAGGGTAGCAACGGCATCGTGCTGGAAGACTGGCTGAACGAACTGCGCCAGAACGAGGCCGGCGACCGCTGCCGGTTGTTACTGCTCAGCAGCAGCCTGATCAGCCAGGGCAGCGGGCGCGGCCAGTACCGCTGGACCCACCTGCTGCGCCCCTGGGTCGCGCACCTGGCAGGCAACCTCAGCGGCCCGATGACCACCCAGCTACTTTCCAAGGCAGGCAACATCACGCTGGACCCCATCGCCGCCGACACCGCCCGCGCCCACCTGGACACCCAGATGACAGCCTGGCAAGCAGGCCTTGAAGCCCCGCTGCCGCTGGCCCCTCAGGCCGCCTTTGCCTGGCTGACCAAGCTAGGCACACCGGAGATCGCTGAAGAAAAAGGCCGGGAAAGCGACGCCTACGCCGCCGCAGAAGGTGCCTATGACGGCGGCCGCTTCCAGACCGGCGAAGTCGCCCAAAGCGCGTACCTGGCCCACCAGTGGCCCCGCTTCGAGCGACTGTTCAATGACCACCGCGAACAGGCGCACAGCTTCGCCGCGCTGACCGAGGCGCTCTACGCCCCGCTGTTTTATGCGGTAAAGGGTTAGACTCGATACAGTGCTAGACTTTATCAACAGGCTCAAAGGAAAGGAGAGGCCTCCATGCGACTCACTCAATCACAGCGCTCCACTATCGTCTCTGGTGTACGTGAGTTCATTGGACCTTCTGTCAACGTCCAAGTGTTTGGTTCGCGTCTGGACGACACAAAGCGAGGCGGTGATATCGACCTGCTACTGATCTCCAAGACAGCGATTCCTCTGCTTGCCTCAGCCGAGCTCAAAATGGCGCTGGAGGAGCGGCTACAACTCCCTGTGGATATCGTGACCTACGTATCGACGGATGAGCCAACGCCCTTCCAGGCGATAGCCCTGGGTCAGTCGACGCCAATTGATAGCGAGGAAGCAGCATGAGCCAGGACGTTCTCAGCGACCAACAACGCTATCTTGCGCAATTACTGGAAGCGATTCAGCGCTGCGCCTGGTTTCTGCAACAGTCTCGCAATAAGGTGAATTGGCCAATTGACGGAGAGTGGCTGGCAAACCACAAAAAAGATGTGGAATTATTTGAAACACTTGCCGCACTCAATGAACGATTTGCCAAGCTGCAGGATTCCCTAGCATCCGCAATGCGACACAGTGCCCTGCTTGCGGGAGAGTCCACCGAGAGCTTTCTTAAGGTACTTGCGCTGTTTGAAAAACAAGGCGTGATTGATGCGACGAGTGACTGGCAGCGCTGCCGCGCCATCCGCAACATCGCCGCCCATGACTACTCAACGCACTACGCTCAGATAGCAGAACACTTCAATCTGTTGAACGAACTCTCCGACATACTCCTGCATACGTCTCGAAACCTGGTGGCCTGGTGCGCTGACCAACTCCAGATTCGTCCTGCAAGCCAAGACTTCTCCACTGAGTTTGACAATATTTTCTTATGAGTCAGCCCGCACCACTCAATCCATTGAGCCTCCCCCTCCACGGCAGCCGCCTGATCGAGGCCAGCGCGGGCACCGGCAAGACCTTCACCATCGCGCTTTTATACGTGCGCCTGGTGCTGGGCGGCCAGCACAGCGAAGACGACACCGCTTTTATCCGCCCGCTCACGCCGCCGGAAATCCTGGTCGTCACCTTCACCAACGCCGCCACCCAGGAGCTGCGCGAACGTATCCGCAACCGGCTGGTAGAAGCCGCTGGGGTGTTTCGGGCTGACACCGCCGACGAGGAAGCTGATTCGCTGCTCCTCCAGCTCCGCGCCCAATACGCTGAAGCCACCTGGCCCGCCTGCGCCCGCCGCCTGGAGCTGGCCGCGGAATGGATGGACGAAGCTGCGGTTTCCACCATCCACAGCTGGTGCTACCGCATGCTGCGCGAGCACGCCTTCGACAGCGGCAGCCTGTTCTCCCTCGACCTGGAAAACGACCAGCACGAACTGGAACAGGAAGTGGTGCGCGACTACTGGCGCACTTTCTACTACCCGCTGGACGCCGAGGCACTTGGCCATATAACCCGCTACTGGAAATCCCCCGACGAGCTGCACGCCCAGGTCGCCCGGCTGCTCGCCGAAAGCGAGGCCCTCGGCAGCAAGCGCCCCGACCCGGCGGAGACCCTGAGCGCCGCCGAGGCCGAACGCCAGGCAACGCTCAGCACCCTGAAAGCCCCCTGGCCCGCCTGGCTGGACGAACTGGTGCCCGCGCTGGAAGACGCCGCCAAGCGCAAGGCCTTCAAAGGCCAAAGCTTCAACGCCAAAAGCCGCGCCAGCTGGCTGGGCGCGCTACGCGAATGGAGCGAAAGCGACCTGGAGCGCCCCTCGCTGACGCCCGCCGCCTGGAATCGCCTCACCCCGGAGGGCATGGCCGAGATCTGGAAAGACGGCGCGCCGCCCTGCCCAGCAGCCTTTGAAGCGCTGGCCGAGCTGCCCGAAGCGCTCAAGGCCCTGCCGGAACCGCGCAACGACCTGCTGATTCACGCCGTGCAGTGGTGCAAGGTGCGCCTGGAACGCGAGCAGGAACGCCGCGCCGAAATGGGCCCCAACGACCTGCTCAGCCACCTGGACCGCGCCCTGCAAGGCCCCAACCGTGAAGCGTTGGCCGCGCAGATCCTGCGCCAGTTCCCCGTCGCGCTGATCGACGAGTTCCAGGACACCGACCCCATCCAGTACCGCATCTTCAACGCGGTATTCGAGGTCGCCAAGCCCCGCCGCGATGCCGCCATCCTGCTGATCGGCGACCCCAAGCAGGCCATCTACGCCTTTCGCGGCGCAGATATCTTCACCTACCTGCAGGCCCGCCAGGACACCGCCGGCCGCCACGTCACGCTGGGCACCAACTTCCGTTCCAGCCGCGCCATGGTCGAGGCCGTCAACCACTGCTTCGCCTACGCCGACCGGCAACCCGCCGGGGCGTTCCTGTTCCGCGAAGAAGGCGGCGACAACCCGCTGCCCTTCCAGCCCGTGACCGCCAAAGGCCGCGACGAACAGCTGGTGCACCAGGGCCAACCGCTGCCCGCCATGACGCTCTGGGCGCTGCCAAGCGATGAGGTGCTTTCCAAAACCGCCTACCAGACCGAAATGGCCGAGCGCTGCGCCTCGCACATGACCGAACTGCTCCGCGCCGGGCAACAGGCAGAAAGTGGCTTCCAGAAAGACGACCAACTGACGCCGCTCAAGCCTTCCGACATGGCGGTGCTGGTCAACGGCCTGCAGGAAGCCCGCGCCATTCGTCTGGCGCTGGCCAGCCGCGGGGTCAAAAGCGTTTACCTCTCCGACCACGACAAGGTATTCAGCTCGCCCATGGCCGGGCAGGTAGAGCGTTGGCTGCGCGCCTGCGCCGAGCCGCTGGCAAGCTCCCGCCAGGCCGAAGCCCACCTGCGCGCCGCCCTGGCCACGCCAGTGCTGGGTCTCACCCTGGCCGACCTGGACCACCTCCAGCAAAGCGAGCTGGCCTGGGAAGCGCGGGTCGAGCAGTTCAGCCACTACCATCGCCTCTGGCAGCGCCAGGGCGTGCTGCCGCTGGTCCGCCGCATGATGGTCGACTTCGATATTCCCGCCCGCTTGCTGGCGGCGTTCGAAGACGGTGAGCGCTTGCTAACCGACCTGCTGCACCTGGGCGAACTGCTCCAGCAGGCAAGCGCTGAACTGGACGGCGAACACGCGCTGATTCGCTTTCTTTACGACGCCATCGCCGACCCGGAAAGCCACGGCGACAGCCACAAGCTCCGCCTGGAAAGCGACGCCGACCTGGTCAAGGTGGTCACCATCCACAAGTCCAAGGGGCTCGAGTACCCGCTGGTGTTTCTGCCGTTTATCGCCAACCATCGCCCGGTCAGCGACAAGGACCTGCCGCTGCGCTGGCACGACGCCCAGGGCAACCTGCAACTCAGCCTGAGCGCCGACGAAGACACCCTGGCCACCGCCGACCGCGAGCGCCTGGGCGAAGACCTGCGCAAGCTCTACGTAGCGCTCACCCGCGCCCGCCACGCCACCTGGCTGGGGCTGGCGCCGCTCAAGGGGCTGGAAAACAGCGCCATCGGCCACCTGATCAACGGCGGCAAGACCCTCGACCCGGAGGCACTCACCACCAAGCTGGATGAATTGGTTGCAGGCAGCGACATTCGCGTTGATGCGCCCCCCGAGCCCACGGCGCTGCGCCTTGCACCGCCCCAGCAAACCACCCCCCTGGGGCATGCCCGCACGCCCAAACGCCCGGCCAAGGAACACTGGTGGATTGCCAGCTACTCGGCGCTGCGCCTTTCCGGCACGCTCACCGCCCCCGTGCCCACGCCCCTGGAGCCCACCACCGCCCAGGAAGCCACGGCGTTCGAAGTGCTGGATGAACCGCAGGATCTCTCCGAGCCGGACGCGTTTCACCTGCACAAGTTTCCGCGTGGCCCCGGCCCCGGCACCTTCCTGCACGGGCTGCTGGAATGGGCAGGCAGGGAAGGCTTTGACACCGCCACTACCGACAGCGCTGCCCTTGACGATATGCTCTGGCGGCGGGTGCAACTGCGCGGCTGGCAGGCATGGCAGGAACCACTGGCCGGGTGGCTCACGGCGCTTTTGACCACGCCCTTGCCGCTGAACCACAGCGACAGCGTGCCACTCACCGAGCTTGGCAGCTATCAGGTGGAACTGGAGTTCTGGTTCGCCGCCAAACAGGTCAATACCCAGGCCATCGACGCCCTGGTTAGCAAGCACTTACTTCCTGGGGTTGAGCGGCCCGCGCTGGACGCTGACACACTGAACGGCATGCTGAAAGGCTTTATTGATCTGGCCTTCGAACACCAGGGGCGCTTCTACGTGCTGGACTGGAAATCCAACTATCTGGGGCCGGATGACAGCGCCTACGAACCCGAAGCCCTGCGCCAGGCGCTGCTGACCAAACGCTACGATCTGCAGGCCGCGCTTTACCTGCTGGCCATGCACCGACTTTTAAAAGCGCGCCTGCCCGACTACGACCCGCACCAGCACCTGGGAGGCTCGATGACGGTCTTTCTGCGCGGCAGCCGCAGCCCGGGGCGCGGCGTCTTTGCCGAGCCCGCCCCGGTTGAACTGATCGAAGCCCTGGATGCCCTGTTTGCCGGTGAGCCGGTTTCCACCACGTCGCAAGAGGCCACGCTATGAGCAGTAAACGCACCAACGGCCACCCAGGCGACACCCAAACGTTTGACCTGTTCGACGACACCAACGCCGAAACGAGAGAGCCAACGCCCACGGCGGATTCCACGCAAGTAAGCGCTCACCTTGCACTCAGCGATACGACCGAACTACTGGCACTATGCGAGCGCTGGGTGGCCCGCGGCTGGCTGCGGGATCTGGACCGCGCCCTGGTGCGCTTCCTCGCCATGGAAGCGCCGGACGCCCCGCCGCTACTGCTACTCGGCGCCGCACTTGCCAGCCATCAGCTAGGCCGCGGCCATGTGTGCCTGGATCTTAACGCCACGCTGAACGCACCGGACTTTGCGCTCTCGCTACCGCCGGAAGGCGACGACCTAACCGACCCGCCGCCGCTACCCAGCCATGTGTTAGCGACACTCACGCTGGAAGACTGGCAAGCCGCCCTGCACCACCCCGTGATAGCCAGCAACGGCCCCGGCAATACACCGCTGGTCGTCAGCCACAACGGCAACACCACCAAGCTCTACCTACGCCGCTACTGGCAATACGAACAAACCCTGCACCAGGAAATCGCCAACCGCCTCACCGGCGAAGAGGGCACCTGTAGGAGCCCAATTCATTGGGCGATGGGTGACGATAGTCACCCCGGAATACTCCCCCAAGCCTTGAACGTCCTCTTCAAACCCACTAATACCCTAGACTGGCAAAAAACCGCCTGCGCCCTGGCCGCCCGCAACCGCTTCGGCATCATTACCGGCGGCCCCGGCACCGGCAAAACCACCACCGTGGTGCGCCTGCTCGCCCTGCTGCAAACCCTGCAACTGGCAGAGCCCAATGCCCAACCGCTACGCATCCGCCTCGCCGCCCCCACCGGCAAAGCCGCCGCCCGGCTGAATGAATCCATCGCCGGGCAGGTAAGCCTGCTGCCGACGGAGGCACTGGCCGACCTGTGCGATGAAGCCGTTACCGATCAGCTAAAGGCGTCTATTCCTACTGAGGTGACCACGCTTCACCGCTTACTTGGCGCCAGGCCGGACACCCGCCACTTCCGCCACAACGCCGCCAACCCGCTGGCGTTGGACGTGCTGGTGATCGACGAAGCCTCGATGGTAGATATCGAAATGATGACCGCCGTGCTGCGCGCCCTGCCCGCCCAGGCGCAGCTGGTGTTGCTGGGGGATAAAGACCAGCTCGCCTCGGTGGAAGCCGGTGCCGTACTGGGCGACCTGTGTCGCCGCGCCGAGGCTGCCCACTACACGCCGGAGACCGCCCAATGGCTGGAACACGCCACCGGCCAGCCGCTGCCGCCGGACTACATCGACGCCCAGGGCCAGCCCCTCGACCAGGCCATTACCATGCTGCGGGTCAGCCACCGCTTTAACGAGCACAGCGGCATCGGCCAACTGGCCCAGGCGATCAACCAGCCAAGCCACGCCCAAAGCGACCAGGAAAAACACCAGGCGGTAAACAAGGTACTGCGCCACGGCTACCCGGACCTGCACCACCTGACGCTGACCGACGACGCCGCGCTGGATAAACTGGTCATTCACGGTAGCCCCGACAAGTTTATCAACGGCGGCGAAGGCCGCACCGACCATCACGGCGCCCCCATCGCCCCGCCCACCGGCTACCGCCACTACCTGAACGTACTGAATGCCCAGCGCCCACGTGGGGAATCGTTCGAGGAAAGCGCAGACGCCTACAACGACTGGGCAAGCGCGGTACTCAGCGCCTCCAGCCATTTCCAGCTGCTATGCGCGCTGCGCAAAGGCCCCTGGGGGGTAGAAGGCCTGAACCTACGCATCGCCAAAACGTTACGCAGCGAAAAGCTGCTGTACGGGAGTGATTTCACGCTGGAGAAAGGCTGGTATGAAGGCCGCCCGGTACTCGTCACCCAAAACGACTACGGCCTAAAACTGATGAACGGCGATATAGGCATCACGCTAGCGGTGCCCGACCCGCGCACACCGGGCAAATCGCTACTTAGAGTCGCCTTTCCGACAAGCGATGCAGAAAAACCCATCCGCTGGGTGCTACCTTCTCGCCTGCACGCGGTAGAAACCGTGTTCGCAATGACGGTACACAAATCCCAGGGCTCAGAGTTCAAACACACCGCCCTGCTGCTACCGCCCACCATCAACCCCATTCTCACCCGCGAGCTGGTCTACACCGGGATCACCCGCGCCCGCGAATGGCTTACGGTGGTGGAAGCCAAGCGAGGGGTGTTGAATGAGGCTGTGGCTCGGGAGGTTATGAGGGTGAGTGGTGTTGGAGGTTAACGCCTCAATCAGCCGAGTCATTAGCAGTCGACTGCATTAATTTGTTAGCCTCTTTTTCTTCAAACACCTTTTTCAGCGGTGAATCACTAGGATATAAAACTTTGGCACTTGGTACATCTAACGATGCTGTATCCAAGTGCGAATCTTGATCGTCGAAGAAAATATGTGGCTTAAAAGCTTTTAGGAATCTACTCTTTTGTAATCCACCAAGGAAAAACGCTTGATCAATGTATACGTTCCATTCTCTTATAGTATTTATCACCCTCATTTCAGCAGGGCTATTTCTTGCTGTCATAATAGCTAGACGAACAGGAGAATATTCGATTCTTCCAGGTAGACGCTCTTGGATCTTAGAAAGTTTTTTCAGCAGGTTAGCGTGAGGCCCCTCTTGCAGTGGGACTTCTTTCTGCAAATCTTCAGTTTCCCAGAATTTATCGAGGCCTTCAGTCTGATTAATGAGCTCACTATCTTCGCTAAATAGCACTGCATCTGCATCGAAAGCAAATCTAACTTGGTCATCTCTCAATTCATAGGAGGACCTCGGCGGCTCTTTAACAATTGCGCCAGCACAAACTTTACTATCAACCACACTTTGAGCATCTTTTTCATCTGTGGTCAAAAATAAATCAACATAAAATGCTTCTAAATAGTCAGAGCTTGGCTCTCCAGCGGTAAATGCTGATCGCGTAATGGCTAGGCCTCGCCGCCTTATCTCCTTTAAAACCCTAAAACCAGTTTCCGGGCTATTTTTAGAAATTACGACGACCTCAACGATTGGATTCTTACCGCCTTCAGCTTGATGTTTATTCAAGCCGAGCAACGCTTTCACCAAAGGCATACCAGTACCGTCATTTAATGGCTCATTTTCGTGCTGAAGCATGTACTCACGGTACTCTATAATCGCAGTTTCGGGATCTTCTGCTTTTTTTTCCCTAAAAACCTTGTCGGCTTCTGAAAGATCAAAAAGTGCAGTTGCCGATATTCCAACAACCAACGTTTCTGATAAATCTATTGGCATACGTACTCCTTGCAAAGACTTGGAACAGCTAACGAGCCGGTTTGGAGCTGCGAAGCAGCGAAATACAGGTCATCATGTAGCCGATTGTTAGACTATTTGGGTGGAAACCTTAACCTTTCAGCCAAGCTTTCTTTATCTCGCTGAAATCAAGCTCTTTCCATTCTTCTTTCCATAGTTCAAAGTAGGGAATGTCGTTAGATGAGGGCACAGGGTCACACTCATCAACCTTGACCAAAGAAGGCATAACAACTGCCTCGCCAATGAGAAGCGCCTCCCCTGCGCCGAGCGTAGGTAACTTATCGCACAGATTCCCAAGGGTGTCTGGAAGAAGACGAGCGACATAATTCTGATCACTCGGGTTTGTTAGTCGCATTGCTATGAAGTTACTGCACTGTGAAAATATTGTCTCCGATATTTCGGATGGCCTTTGGCTGGATAGTAAAAGCGTGACTCCATACTTTCGACCTTCCTTGGCAATGCGTTCAATAGAAAGCTTTGAGGCTCTGAACCTTGCCAATTCACTATTTGGGACATACTTGTGAGCTTCCTCGTAAGCTAACAAAATAGGTGCATCACTATTAATTGGCTCGCCTGCGTTACTCCTCAAAACTTTATAATAGTAACCATGTTCAAAGAGAATTCTAGAGATCAGTGATACTGTAATGCTTAGAACCTCAAAAGGGACACCACTCAAGTCAATAACTGTAACATTTGCCCTATCTTCACAATAACCCAAAAGGCTTTTTAGCGTGCTTTCTAACGTAGCATCTTCACTTTCACTTCCAAATAAAAAACCCAATCTCTCCTGAGCCACTTTCGATTCAAAGCGTGAAAAGAACTTATTCAAACTTCCGTCCGCATAGTCTCCTTTAGATATACTCTGTGGCTTTGTTTGATGAAATTCAAGTCTATTTTCGAAATACATACTTAGTCGTTCGTCCGAAGTAAGCTGTATGCCATCAGTGGCATCAGTCTTTCCATCCTTTAGAGTATAAGAACTATCCACGACCATGTATCGCGATTCATTTTTCGCATTCACAGTTTCATTTTTTATATTGTAAATAGCATTCAAAACTTCATGAATATCAAACTTTATCGGACTATCGTAAAATATAGACTCACTTTCAGGATTGTGTTTTCTTTTGTTTTCTGTAACAAGGTTTCGAAATACTGAAGACTGATTATAGTTGTCGCGCTCACCAGTATCTAGAAGAATCTCCTCCAGCTCTTCACTATTAAGAAGCCAATACGGAAGGTGAAGATTATTTACATTGAGGAAGTTCGCACCTGGGAAGGCAGTTTTATATTCTGAGTGTATATCAAAAATAACAATATGAGAATTGTTAAGAGTATACTCTCCATTTTTTTCAGCGACGGCGTTCTGGATTACTTTCGATATTGTATGAGACTTGCCAGCGCCAGTAGAGCCAACCACGGCAATGTGCTTGTTAAAAAACCGGTTGCCGTCAACGGGAACTTTCACGTCGTCGTTTGTGGACAGCGAGCTGAAGACAAATTTTTTCTTGGGATCAACTGACTCCTCGAAAATTTTCTTAATATCATCTTCAGTTGCAGGGGAAACACCGGTTGGAGGAATAGTTAAAGTGTCCCCTCCACGGATAAACTTGCCATCATCAATTATGCCTAGCGGTAAAGCCTCAATTATATGCCGACGTTCAGCCTTTTCAGTAACTTCTATACAGAAGTTTTCAATGGTTGCAATAAGTGCGCAATCGTCGCTATCAGTTATTCGCAAGTAAGATCCGACCTTTATACTCTTTCCATCGGAAAATGCCGCAATATCCTCAACGGAGATTTTCACTTTATCTGGATATACGGCAATTACTTCAGCTTTTATTTCGTCAGCGATTGTCATGATCTTAAGACCTCGTCAATAAAGTATGCACTATTTACTTTAATAGTGTTATAGGACTCACCTGTTGGCAAGTACTTCAAGTCAACTGGATGATCTTTGTAGAAATCAAAAATCTCGATCACGGAACCTCTTATTTCTGAGATGACAGGAGCAAGCTGATCAACTTCAGGTATAAACTTAAGACGAATTTTATTTTCTTTCGATGGTTCTGTAACAAGGTAGTCAGGATAAAACTCAGCTCCCTTGAACGGATACCCATCATTAAAATTAACCCCTTGCCTGAAGAGATTAGTCTTTAACGAGACCAAGTCATCCTCTGAATTTCCGCGTATCAATATATACGGGCAAAACCTATCACTTTGCGGCGTGCGAGTATGCTCGACATGCGAGAAAGTGTTTCCGATTTTCACTAGCAGAGTAGTAAAATCAGAAATCCTCAACTCACCATTTATATCGATAATAAAAATTCTCGAAGCTTTTGGAATTTTAGTTGAAGTATGCTTAAAAAATTTTTTCTTAATAAGCTTGGCATAGTAGTCGTTGCCAAACTTCTCTTGCAACCACAAACTGAATACTACTTCCTTGCGATTTACCTCTTTAACAAATCTAGATTTCGTGATTTTTCGCGAATTAATGTCAGACTGGATTGCCAAGGACTGAATAACATTGATTGCGTTCGGATAGTAGAACACTTTCGCATCTTCAGCGTTACATCCAGGAATTTGGGAGACAAGCAGTCTAATAACATTGCTCTGCTGATCATCATAAGACGGAGCATGAATATCTATATCGAGTTGACTTCGGAAGTTTTCTAGTTGCGTATCATTCACCCCAAGCTCAGTGTGCTCTTCATGAACAACTCTCTCGTGATTATATGTAAGAAAATTTTTCTTGAGAAATTCCAAATCAAAATCAGCTGGAAGCTTGCCCTGTCCTTCCTTGTAATGCCCATAGACTCTGTATCTAAAATTCTGATCCGTTGGACAGCCTGCCGTAGAATAGTGCCGTAACATCTGAATCACGGCATCCTTTATTACAGAATGGTTATATGTTGTGCCCTCATAATATTTACACTGGACTAGCGCGCTGTAATCCCCATCATCAAGATCGATATCCTCAATGCCCTCCACAATCACTCTTGATTGCGGCGCGGATGCGTTGAGAATACTTACTATCGTATGATCAAATTGGTAGAAGTACCCTTTGATAGTTGCATGGGCAGAACGGTTTGACACTTAATCATTCCTTTTATATGTAACATGCTTTAATTTTAGATGATATCATTGAGGCAGCTTGATAAAAGAATCGGCA
Organism: Vreelandella subterranea; assembly: GCF_900111305.1. Taxonomy (GTDB): domain Bacteria; phylum Pseudomonadota; class Gammaproteobacteria; order Pseudomonadales; family Halomonadaceae; genus Vreelandella; species Vreelandella subterranea. The sequence goes on along the minus strand of NZ_FOGS01000004.1, from coordinate 132,062 downwards.
TATTTAATACTATGTTTTAGCCTCGCGTAAAAATAGCCTCATTAAAAGTTCTTTTAGTTAGATTCTGCATTTGTAGGGCTCGGACTCAGTGTTGGTACTTTTTCATACAGCCCTTGGAGAATAAGGGGGCTACTTATGCCAATATGGAAAGCCAGAAAGGGATTGATTTTATTCCCTCCATCAACATAGAGAAATCCTAGCACTGACCCTACAACAGGCCATATCAGAAACATAACCCAATAAAGGCAATCCTTAGTGGTCCTTTCGCTAGGCATCCTTTGTGAGTCTTGATATAAATTAATTATATTTATAAAAAAACCTCCAACCCCAGCAATAAGAATAGACTTATAATACGGTTCTGAAAGCATATATATATCCATCATTCCATACTTATTCTATTCAAAATCCTGGCGCCGAATTTTTCAATCATACTAGACTCACTATCTATCTTTTTCCGTGTTGAATACAAAGGCTGCCCCTTATCATTTCTATTTCTTGCTCTAACAATCTTATTAGATTTTTCATATATTTCATGAAATCTATTTAACGGTATTTTAGTATCATTCAGTATTCCATCGATAGTGCGCCATTTGAAATCTGACATTTCTATTGCATTAACTATTTTATCTTCATCGCTACTAATACTCATACTTTTCACCTTAATATGTCTAATGCTAATACTCAACCACATTTAAACCATCACCTATAGTGGCTTTTTAACTCTCCCTGGATGGTATCGAATATCGGAAGACCTTACTCTAATTAAGTGAAGTTTTGCAAGTTTCTGAACATAGTTTCACCAAAAATATTCTGAGACTTTCGGCAGAGTTTTTTTACAAAATCTAGAGTGAGTTCCACGTGCGCCGTACCAACATTGTGCGAGCACCTAACCACTTTTATTTTATTATTATTATTTGCGTAATTGAACGCCTTCTTATGTTGAGATTTATCCAATTCAAGATCACCTGAAGCATGAGAAATAGCATTCCTTAGGTTACTAATCTCCAAAACTTCCTGCCACTCTACACCTTCAAAAACAGAAGATAAGCCACAGACTTTCGACAAGTAAAGCTTTGCCCTCTCGATTCCCTGTCCGCGAAAATCTTTTAACGATAAATCTAAGTCTTTTTGGCAGTTAGAATAGCAACAGATGTCATTCAGATTCTTCTCGAATACAGCATACGTCATCAGGAATGCAGACGCGGCTTGCAGCTCAGGGAATATGTCGCTGATCCTCCAATAGTCATACGAATGTATGTCAAAGAAGATATCCCGCTCATCCTGATTAAGCCCCTCCGTCCTATCACGAACATATGCCTCGAACCGTTCCCGCTCTCCTAACAGCCCCCTAACAAGGAAGTCGCAGTGAGCACTTAAGTTGTCGAAGTCAATCATAATTCCGGCCTTGGTGAAACCTTCAACTAGCTTGCGATCTCTTGGCTCTTGATGTGACACAGTATCTACCTTTTCATTTTATTAAAAACTCACATTCAGAAGCATACAACATTCCCGTACAAGCACATTTTTCTCTTTTAATAAAAAATTTGTTACTAAATACATTAGTAATAAAACTCGCACTCCTGCAACTTTTCCGCTAAATACTACCCTATTCTTAATCGCCTCCATCCCTTCAATCGACTGCTCATAGCTCCAGGCAATATCTTTATTGCCGTCCAATGAGAAATACACCGTATGCCCTTTAAAGGGGCAATAGGTCTTCGTTTCTGAGATTGTCAGCAAATCCATCCGCACGTCGTCGCGTGGGAGGTAATGGCGAGGCGGGTAGCCGCGCTCGCGGAGTTCGAGGGGGTTGGTGGAGTCGGCAAGCAATGTGCCATCCACATGCACCTGCACGCGCTGGTTAACGGGGTGGAGCTCGATGCGAGGGGCATGTGACATTAAGTTGTTCCCTGCGGCGTTTTTTCGCTCTAGTAAAATTAGCCTAGCAGTTAACTTATGTTAAACACACCCCCGCAGATTAGCTTTTAGTCGGTAGCGGGTGGATTGGTGGGAGGAATCAGGCCTTCTTCACGAACTGGGCGGTGAGCATCATGTCGCCAGCGCCGTCGACCTTGCAGTCCAGCTGGTGGTCCTTGCCTTCCTTGAGCCGTTTGATTACGCCTTTGGTGCCAATCTTGAGCACAATAGAGCTGCTTTTCACTTTGAGGTCTTTTATTAGCGTGACTTTATCGCCTTCTGCCAGCAGGGTGCCGTTGGCATCCTTGACGGTGACCGCATCTTCAGCGGCGGCCTCGGCGGGGTTCCATTCATGTGCGCACTCGGGGCAGATGAACAGGCTTTGGTCCTGGTAAACAAATTCAGACTGACAACGGGGGCAAGGCGGGCACGACATAGTAATGGCTTCTGTGGTTTGATTAGCGAGCTATTATACTGCGCCCTGGCGGCCTTGGCGAATGAAGCCACGCCAATCAAGGTTGCCCGCCCTGCCTATTGCTCCGGCGGGGACAGGTGGGCATCGGTCAAGGTGCGTGGCCGGTAATCACAGGTTGTATCGGCCCAGCGCTTCCAGACGCTGTCATCGATTGAGATATTGACCGCCGGTTTTCCCTGCATGCCTTTTGAATATTGTCGGTAGAATCGGCCGTCTTCCGTCTTTCCAATGCGTTTGAATTTGGCGTAAATCCCCCACAGAAACTCGGCGAAAGAATCTCTTGGCGCTGTCTTCCAGGCGTCCTCAAGCACCTCGTATTGACCCACTTTCAGACCGGCCTTTTCCGCCTTGCCTAGCATCCACTTCAGCGAAATATCGGCCAGTGTGTCGTCAGGGCCGTACCCGCCGCCTACATTGGCGTGGGCGCCAATAAACCAGCGCTGCTCTACATCACGGTTACCGGCTTTTTGCTTGCCATCCTTGCTGGTCCAGAGCGAGACGTTATAGGTCTCTCTGTGCTCGTCCAGCGCCACCGCTTGGTAGGCATGATCGACAATGCTGGAAAGCTCCGTATCGTGCCAGTCGTATTTGCTTTTAAACAGGGTGGTGCCGGGCACGCCCAGGGCGCCAACGGTATCCCAGATGCCCATGAAATGAATCCTCGGCTGGCGGCTGAAGCTTTTCTTGAACTCCTTGCAAACGTCAGCGTCTGGGTGCAGCGTCTTGTCCCGATAAATGCTTTCGGCCTTATCGAGCAACCCTGGCGTGACCACATGCATTAACCCGCATTTCCGTATGAGCCCCACCAGGCTTCTGGCCGTGTAGGCACCGCGGCTGAAGCCGAATATCCAGATCTCATCGTCCTCTTGGTAACGCCTGCAAAGCCAGTCATAGCCTTTCAGTAAATGTTGGCTCAGCCCGACACCGAAGGCACCGCCGCTGATGCGCTGAAACCTGGAGGTACCCACACCGGGGTCGTAATAGAACCGTTGCCTTACTCCACCATCGTAATCATGAATAAGCCGCGTAATACGATAAACATTCGTCTGGTCTTCAGGGTCGTTCCAGGTCCCATCAAATAGCAGAATCAGTTTTTGTTTTGTCATTGTGTTCCCCATGATGATGCGCACTCTTGAACGGTGCTCATTACCACTGACGGAGGGGCAGCGGATGCGCTATGTGTCCTTGGGCATAGCGCATCCGGCGGCCTCGGCATTATGTAACTAATTGTAGTCGAAAATTAGTTCCCATGCCCTCTTACTGCCAGGAGCGGTCTTTTAGGAGCCATTGATATAGCGCTTTAAAGATATGCATCAGCCGCGCGTAAGCGCGACGGCTGATGCACTTGTTTGGCAGAGCGAGATGCTTGGAACCTAGAAGCACGCGCGAGCGCTTCTGTGTGAGGGAAATGATGGGTCAAGACAACTAAGTGAAGCCTTCCCTACTTAAAGCAGCAACGCGCTTCAAAACAGTGTCAGTTACACTCGGTTGTGCAGGTAAATCCGCTTTTCAAACTAATCTCGCCGCCGCTGTTACCATCGCATTGAAAGTAGTTTACGATCCGGTCAGTGGCACAAATGGCTACGACTGAGCCCGCTAAGAATGCCGCAATTGCGAAGGGCCCAGGGTCATCGCTCACGAAAATGAATGCGTTAGAGTCTTGAGAATAGTACTGGCTGCGAACAAATGTTTGCTCCCCAACCGAGTAGGTGTGCTCGCCATAACTAAATAACTGATCCGCAGCTGGAATTTCGGCCATACCAGCAGTGGTATCTATTTTGACCTCATGGACCAAGCCATCATCAACGCTTATTACTACCGGCCGCGGGCCACCGAACTCATTGCTCCAAATGGTCCCGTCGAATTTGTACTGATTTTGCTCTTCAGATAGCTCTCTCGACTGGATGCTCAATGAAGTGATAATACCCTGCGAATTTACGCCGACTGAATCCACGAGCGCGAACTCATTTTCCGCAAATGACGAAGCGGAGCACATTGTCAATACTACGGCCGCGATCATTCTTATCATGGTGGCTCTCCTTCAAGAGACTCAATTTCGTAGAATTCCAGTTGCTAGTAACAAGCGCCATATTCCGCTGATCGTGCAAGCTATGAGAAAAGTCAATCGAAATTAATAGTCGAACCAACCACATAGTCATCCCCGGACTATCAATAGCAAGATCGGGAAAGTCACCATTCGTACAGCATATGTACCAGAAGTCGGCAACATTGCTCTCCTGTACTTTGTACGACATAGTGCCCTAGTGTGGTCAACTACTCTTAACTGATTCTTGTCGGCCGACACCAAAAAATCAAATATTTCGAAGAAATCTGCAAAGCGCGGAGATTAGTGTGACTGCGTACCGCCGAAAGCCTGCGGTAACCGGCGTCGTAGCGCTAGCGGTGGGAACCAAAAGCAGCTCGATTTTGGCGTCCAGTTGACTACCTGGTTATGTCATTCAGATAAGTGCACGGGCCTCGGTGAACAATTTTTCAAGTTTGATGTTTGCGCTTTTGACCTGCTCTTCCGTCCAATTTCCCGGTGACGTCCAGTACTGCCATTTTATTAAACAACGATCCGCTAATTCGGGATCTAATTTGCGTAGGGCTAGCCCAGATTCAGCCCACAATAAAGAGACATTTTCTTATTTTTCCCTGTTTTTCCCTTGATTTTTTCTATTGGCAAGGTAAACCTGAGTTTTATTTACTACCTTGAATATCTTTTCGAGTGCCTCTTCGTAAGCAGCCTCAACTTTCCTTGTGTCTTCCTTGGCGATACCGATCCGTCTAAGAACGTGATCAAAGATTGTCAAAAGCTGTGCCGCTTCAACCACGGTGCTCTCCTTATGACATAACAAAGTATTAGACGACGCGTTCTATGATGGAATGAACGCGCTGGCACTTTTCTGGCAAATGCAGCCTGCCAGATTCTCTTTAGCTTATGACTCCCTGTATTATTAATTTTAATTAGACTGTATAGCTAAAATTCTCGCGCCTGCTGCATTTCCTGTTACGTCTGCTCAGGGTCATATTCTGTCGAAGCGCTTACTTTAGCATCGGTTAAATCGCTTCTATCGGCCAAAATTGGAATTATCGTTGATGGTGGTGTCGATTTTCGGCCAGAAGCGGCCTTTTAGGAGCCACTGATATAGCGCTTTAACGACTGGCTGAGGCGCGCCGCCCCGACAATGGATCGCAGGCCGCCACTTGCGCCAGAGTCGTTTCAAGCCAATGGTTATAAGATGTACCCCTTCCGCTCAAAATAGAGGTGGTATTGACGCATGACCGGATAAAGATAGTCGCGTACATCAAGCCCACCAACAACAAAATAGGTATGACTCAGGGAATCACCAACCCTCGTCAATGCCACATTACTCTCTCGAACTACCTTCGTGTCCATATTGGATCGATAGTGTTTCGCGGAGTTACAGAGCTCACGTACCAGATTGTAATTGGGATCATTGTGGAGCAATTGGTGCAACTCCACTTCCTCATGCTCTGCGTCAGATGCCATCGTGTATCCTTTGTGCCCAAATGGCCAAATCCAATCCCGGAGATGCGCCAGTGACGTCACCAAATTGAACAGAGTGTAATGGCTGGGTTCGTTCTCAAAATCGACAAAATCAGATTGGCATTTCCGAAACAGGTCAAAAGGGCCACTAAGCTCAAAGAATCCGTTTTTCATCGATCCGTAACCATATTAACGCTGTGCTCTGCGGAAATTTATGAGCGCCAGCGAGTAAATTTTCCGTAGCAGCACCTTGTTATGCCTCTGCGCCCAATATTACCTCTGCAAGCTCTCCAGCTATTTCTTCAATGCTCTGTAAAGAAGTGTTGAGCGCAACTTTGTCAGCAAGTGCTGGACTAAACCTAATAACTTCACTCTTTGTTATCTTGTGCCATATCGGCAATATCATTTTATGGCCATTCATCTCTCGCGCAACCATCGAATCAAGCTCATATTGCGTCCAGTTCTTCGAACAAAAAGCAGACGATAAAATCACTGTTCCAAATCTAGAATTCACCAAGCCTTGATCGATGCTTTTTCTCAAGCTATCACCGACTTTCAAAGTGAATTCGTCATACCATACTTTAACACCAATGTTTTCTAGCGTTTCAGCGAGTGGACGAACAAACTCCTCTTTATCTTCTGAAGCATGAGAAATAAATAAGTCATATTTCACGATATTTTCATGTGAAATATTCTGAGTGACCGCCAGCTCTTTTACAGCAGCAGCCATATTCGCAGTTTGATTGATCTCTGCTCGCAAACGGCGCTGGTATTCAAGCTGCTCTCTCTGATGCCTCTTTTCTATATCTGCTAATTTTTTTCTTTCTCTCTCGTCGGCTACGGCTTGCTTTTTGCGTTCCTTTTCCTCTTCCTTAATAAGATCTTGCCTGGCCTTTAGTAACTCCCCTTCTTTGTCGGATAGCTTTTTATAAAGCCCCGCTTTATTTACTTGTATCTTAGCTATCTCAGCCTGCTTTCTTTGAACTTCAGCGCTTTTGCTTTTTAGAGTGCTAACACTAGTATTTTTGGTAATGCTCCTTTCAATTTGCCCAATCCGGTTTCCACAATCAGACTCCTTTTTTGTCTCCAAACTCATTTTGTGATGGAGATCTGATATTTCTTTTTGCAACCTTGTAATAGAACTTGAAATTGTTGAGATCGACATTCTTACTCCATTGCCCGTTTGAATATTGCATAACAGCGTATAGGCGGCGCGTTTTATGATGGAATGAACGTGCTAGCACTTTTTTTCCGGCAAATGCAGCCTGCCAGACTCTCCCAAGCCTATGATCCTTTTGACTATTAATTTCCATTAGGTCTCATAGCCAAAATTTTCTCGCCTGCTGCTTTTCCGGCACATCCACTCAGCATCGAAAGACATCATTCACTTTCCCCACTAAATGCGAGACCCTACCCGCTATCACCTCCATCCCTTCAATCGGCTGCTCGTAGCTCCAGGCAATGTCTTGGTTTTCGCCCAGCGAAAAATACACCGCGTCGCCTTTAAACGGGCAGTGGGTGGTCGTTTCTGAGGGGGTAAGCAAATCCATCCGCACGTCTTCGCGTGGTATGTAACGCCGTGCCGGGTAGCCGGTTTCGCGTAGTTCAAGGGCGTTGGTCGAGTCGGCAAGCAATGTGCCATCAACATGCACCTGCACGCGTTGGCTAACGGGGTGAAGCGAAATGCGTGGTGCCTGTGGCATTAGGTTGTTCCCTGCGGCTTTTTATCTCTAGTAAATTTAGCCTAGCAGCAAAGTTCGTTGAATCCCATGCTCGTCCCATCACACTCTAGGCGCGAGGATGATCGGATCATGCGGATGTAATAACGGCTAAACGTTCGGGTTATCTCCATTCACAAACGAATACAGCTGAATATCGGACCGGCACATCCAGCCCTGGCTAGCCCAGAATTGTTTGGCCGCTTCGTTCTCGGGAAGAATCATCAGGTGCGATTTCAGAATGCCTTCATGCTTGAGCGCGTCCAGGCAAAGGCTGACCAGCTGTGTCGCGATGCCTTGGCGGCGGTGGAAATCCGCCACCGATAAGTGCTGTACATAGCCACGCTTGCCGTCGTGGCCCGCCATGATCGTCCCCACCAGTTGCCCTTCTTCTTCCGCCACAAAGCTCAGGCCGGGGTTGCGCCGTAGGTACTTTTCGATGCCTTCTCGGGAGTCGGCATCGCGCAGCCGCACGCCCTCGCTTTCGCTCCATAGCGCGATGGTGGCGTCATAGTCGTCGATGATCATGGGGCGGTAGTGCATTAAAGAGGTCTCACTGGTTGGCGGTTAGGATGAAACGGGATATGTCGATCTCTCAGTAGTCCCACTACCCATTTGGCAGCTAACAGGTGCATGACTGTTCCATCTTGTTGGCTAAGTTTTGGTTCACCGTCGGGGAAGGGATCTGTTGTTGAGAACACTGCGGGCGCACGAAATGGCTAGTGTTCTCTTAGCCGCTCACTCAACACGACGAGATCTTCAGCCACAAAATCCCATGCTTCCTCTGCTTCTAAATCATTGCTCTGCTGCGGGCCATATTCTGTGCGCCGGGGTATGAAAGCCGTTTTCATCCCCAATGCACGAGCAGCACGCAGGTCAGAATTATGCGCCGCGCATAGCATCACCTCTTCAGGCGGGAGGCGCAGCAGTTGGCAAGCCCCTAAATAGACTTCCGGATCAGGCTTGTAGTGCTGGAATAATTCGGCGGAAAACACCATGTCCCAAGGCAGTTCAGCATAACGGGCGACATCCACCATCAGTGAGATATTACCGTTGGTTAGCGTTGCGATGATGTATTGCTCTTTCAAACGCTGAAGGCCACGCTGAACGTCCGGCCATGGGTCTAACTTGTGCCAAAAGTGAGTGACGCGATCAATGGTCGCCGCGTCTAGCGCAATCCCGTGTTGATTGAGTAGTTTGACCAGGCTTTCCCGATGCAGATCATCTAATACCGTCCAGGGGATTTCGCCTTGACGTACCCTGTCCATTGAAGGTGCATAAAGCTGGCGCCATTGATCAGCCAGCGCTTCACTGGGTAGCTCAATCCCCAGCTCTTTCTCTAGCTCGCCGAACTGGTGAATCAAACTGGAACGCCAATCTACGATAGTGCCAAATACGTCAAACACGATGGCTTTCATTCACGTCTCCTTGCCGTTGGAGGGTCATTAGCAACCCCAGTAGTGTCATGGCGATCAGCAACCCCCAGCCGAGCATAAAACTGCCACTTATATCCAGCATCCACCCCAGGAGTGGCGGCACCGATACAATCGCCAGTTGGTTAATCGCCATGGCCAGCCCCAGCACAAAGCCGGTTTTATCGGCAGGTGCCGACTCGGCCACATAAGCCACCCAAGGGCCGTACCAGCCGAAACCAAAAAAGCCCAACCAGGCCATCAAGCAACCCAGCATGAACGTTGAGTGTAGCGGAAGCCAAACCAATACCAGCAGCCCGACGATCACCGCCACCATGCACACCATGACCGGGAAATAGCGCGAGCGACAGCGATCGCTCCAGGCCGCCAGCAAAATACGTCCGGCAACTCCGGCACCCTGGGCCACGAATAGCAAGGTCGCGGCCTGCAGCACGTCCATCTGCAAACGGCTATGCAGATAGAGCACGGTAAAAATCAAAATACCGTATTGAACCGAGATCAAACTGATACCGGACGCCATAATCTGCTTCATGGCCGGTTCACGAATCATCGCCAGTCGCGACAAGACAATCTTTGTCACGCCGCCTTCAGAGGCTCTTGCGACCGGCACCACACCACCAGGGGCACGATAAAAGAGCATAAAGACCAGCGCCCCGAAGATCGCAATCAGCCCGCCCACCAGAAAAGAGGCGCGCCATCCCCAATTGATAGCGACGGTTGGCAGTAGGATCGCCGCCAACGCCCCGCCCAGCGGCAAGCCTGCCTGACGAATGCCCATGGCAAAGCCGCGCTGGGATTTATCGAACCAGGCCGCTACCGATTTGCTGCCGCCGGGCTGGGCGGTACTGTAGCCCGCCCCGACGATGACCAAAAACAGCAGCATGGCCCAGTAGCTCTCAGCCAGCACAGCAGCGCTAAGCGCGACGCCCACGACAAGGGTGCCTACCCCCACTACCAAACGCTCACTGAACCTGTCCAGCAATTCCCCGGCCACCAACAGCCCAACCAAAGGCACCAGCTGAGAAGCCGAGACCAGCGCCCCAATCTGAAATGCAGAGAGCCCCATATCGGCCTGTATATAAACGCTGATGGCCCCGATCCCTTGAACGAAGAAACACGCCGCTGCTTGAGCCAGGGTGGCAATCAGCAGAATGACCCAGCGGTAGTTTTGAGCAGACGTCATCGGCAGTGTGGTTGCCATGTGGAGGCCTTTAGTACGTTGTATCAGGGCATTGAGTCAGTACACCGACTACCTCGTATTAGCAAAGGGGTATCAAGGTCGTTCTAAGCCAAGTTCATGGGCGGGTAAGCATTGTTATTACTTTAGCTAAAAATCATCCATAGGAAATAGTGTTTTGGATACTACGCTGATGCCAGTCGCCTATAGGGATGTAAGGCTCATCTGAATAACACTGAGGTGAGGTGGTAACCATGGCACGTAAACTGGAAAACTTGTTTGCAAGAGAGAGCCTATTGGTTATTGATACAGCGTGATGAACAACGTCGTTGCACTAGCCAGATATACTCTAACAAGTCCGTCAGTCTGACCTAGGAGAGGAGAAGGAAGGATGAGCAATGTTGATCTTGAAGCGACCTATCGTGATTACATCACCTGCCTCAATAGACAGGACTGGACGAACCTTGGCCAGTTCGTGCATGAAGATGTGCATCACAACGGCAAGCCTCTCGGGCTTGACGGCTATCGCGCCATGCTAGAAGTCGACTACGAGCAGATACCTGATCTTCACTTCAACATTGAGCTGTTGATCGCTGATCCGCCGCATATCGCGTGCAGGCTGCGATTCGATGTCGCGCCTAAAGGCAACTTCCTGGGTTTACCTATCAATGGGCAAAACGTGACGTTTTGCGAGAACGTGTTCTACCTCTTCCACGACCAAAAGATTCGTGAGGTCTGGTCGGTGATCGACAAGACTGCGATCGAGGCTCAGCTTGGTTAAATTGCCTCTCAAACCAGGCAGGGCGCTCCACAAGTTAAAGTAGTGTTTCAACAACAACTTTAACTCTTTCACGGGCCTCGCCTTGCAGCGTGTTCAGCGGCTGGGGCAAACAGGGTTGGCTGACCTTCCCGGTGAGTTCGGCGATGGTGGCGGCGACTCGTAGGCTGCCGCCGTAGTCACGGTAGAGCACCCATAACGGCTCGAGCGCTTGGGAGCGGGCCATCGCTTGCTCGGTATCGCCTGCTTGGGCGGCGCGTGTAAGTGCCAGCGCGATGTCTGGATAGAGCCCGCCGATCACCGAATACCAGGCATCGCACCCGGCGAGCAGCCCGGTGGCGGCGGCCGCGTCGCCGCTGATGCCGATGGTCACATCAGAAGGGATTAAAGCTCGCAGCCCTGCAACGCGCGCCTTGGCAGCGGTTAGGTCGTTTTGCACCGGCGGTATCTTGATCGAGCGCACCTGGGGCAGTTGGGCGATGCGCCCATGCAGTTCGTCGCTGAACTGGAAGTGGGTGGTGCCGGGGTTGTCGTACACGCAGAGCGGCACGCTCAGTGACCGGCAGACCGTCTCGTACAGGCTGAACACTTCCTCATCGGTAAGTTTTTGATACGACACCGGCGCCAGCAGCACGCCGCTTGCGCCTGCTTGCTGGGCATGTTCGGCGTTGATCAGCACATCGCGGGTGCGTAGCGCGCCAATACCGGCGATAACGGGCACCTTGGCGGCACTTTCCACGCTCAGTTTGACCACGCGGGCGCGTTCGTCACTGTTTAAATAGGCGTAATTGCCCGTCGAGCCCAGCACGCCGATGGAGTCCACCTCGGCTTCCGCCAGGCGCGTCACCAAGCGAGTAAACTCATGCTCATGGATCCCTTGTTCGTTCATGGGGGTTAGCGGAAATGCGCTCAGGCCGGTCAACATGATGAAGGCTCCTTTACTGCCCAAAGTTGATACCCAGGCGCAGCGCCTGGAGACCGTCAAATTCGACGCTGACCTCGTCAGAGAACACCGGGTGCCCCTGCACGGCCATATCCACGGTCGCTTGGGCGCCGCGGTAGGTGACGGTGATGGCGATATTGGCTGAGGTGCTGACCGGCGCCGTCAGCCCGTACGTCACGTCATCGACGCTGATGGACGACAGCCCACGATTTTCCAGCTGCTGTTCAACTTCCTGTTGTACGGCCACGCCGTAATAGACATACAGGCCAGCGTAACCCAGCGCCAGCACGATAATCAGTGAAAAGAGCTTTCCCATGTAAATTCCTCAAGAGTATGACGTTGGCATCACGCTGGCCGTCAGGGCTTTTCAGCGCCCGCCCATCTCGTCCGAGAGGTCGGGGCCGGGATGCAGGCGGCCCGGCCAGCGTAACACCATGATCGCCAGAACGTTGCGATGTTCACCTCCCGCCAGGCTCACTCGACCCGAGGGCGAAGGAATGATGTCACTGGCTGGGTCTAGTGCCGCCATCAGCCCCTCGCGCACCCGGCCCACCAGCGGGTGGTCTTCGCGGCCGGTCAGCAGGAAGGCCAACGCCACCTCGGCTTGGATGTCGGCCGTGGCTCGGTCCAGGATGTTATCCGCCTCCCGCTCCAGCGCTTCCAGCACCCAGGCGTGCACCGCCGGGTCCACCTTCCGCTGGTAGTAGCGGCTGTCAGCGATGACGAAGTGGGTCAGGCCATAGAGCCAGTTACGGTACTCGGCGTCGTCGAGCTCGGCGACTCTCTCGGGCGGATAGTGGCGCCGGAAGGCTGCCTCCACCTCTCGGCGCAGGTCCATCACGCCAAGCTGGTGCAGGAAGTAGGCATAGTTGGCCACCTGAGCGGCATAGACGTCGATTACCGCGGGGTCGGTCAGGAAGGGCTCCCAGTCGACCTCGGCGAGGTAGTCCAGCGCCCGCTGGTGGTCCTCAACGGCTGGCAACAGGTCGTGGTACTCGGCCTGGACCAGCCGGAACAGCAGCGCCCGGGCGAAGGCGATTTCCCCCCACTCACCCAGCATGGCGCGTCGGGCGCGCTGCTTGGCCGTGCGCTGCGAGTAGTCGGCAACGATCTCTTGGCTGCGGGCGGCGGCGTACCCCGGCTCTGCCAGGCCGACGATATCCACCTCGAGACGCGCCAGTAGACGCTCGCCGTAGGCATGATTGAGGGCCCGCCAGCGCTGCTCGCCCGTCAGGCGGTAGAGCCGCTGGGCAAAGTGGCGCTGCTTGTCGTCGGACAACGTCGGCAACACCTGATCGTAGACTTCCTGGATGGCCAGGCCGGTGTGGCGCTGGGCGTCACGTTCCGCTTGCGGCTCGAGGGCGGCGCAGCCGGTCAACAACAGCACCATCATCAGTGAAAAGAGTTTTCTCATGCCGAATCCTTGGTGGTGTTCGCTAGCGATAGCCCATCATTGCACAGTCAATGAGCAATTATGTACAAGCATCGGCGACATTGTCGGCATAAGCTAGGGGTGTGTTTCGAGGTGTTGGGTTTCATCAGGGGAGGTCGGCATGAGCAGCGCCAGCCGGTTTGAGTTCTTCAAGAGTCATCATGTGCCGACTCTGACGGCGCTGAAGGCGGCCATTGAGGATTTCAGCTACGACCCGCATGCACACGAAGAGTATGCCTTTGGCGTCACGCTGGCCGGGCGTCAGGATTTTTTCAGCGGCGGCCAATATCACCGTAGCCCACCGGGCAACGTGATTCTGTTCAATCCGGAAGAAGTCCACGACGGGCATTCGGGCGGCGCACAAGCGCTGGACTACCTGATGGTGTATGCCCACCCGGAACAGGTGACGCCGCTGTTCGCCGAGGTGCTTGGTCGCGAAAGCGCCGCCGGTTTCCGTTCCGATCAAACGCTGATTCAGGATGCGCCCCTGCGCCACGCCATTCTGGAACTGGCGCGTTTGGTGAGTACCCACGCCGGTAGCTGCATTGACCAGGAAAATGCGCTTTATCAGGTGGTTGAGCGAACCGTTCAGCTAGGCGGCCGTGTTCAAACCAGCCGCGTCACGCAACGCCCGGATGCCCTCCTGGACCTTGCCAAGGCGTATATCCACGCCCACCTGGAAACGGATATGTCGCTGGACGACATCAGCCAGGCCGCGCATTTATCCAAGTACCATTTTTTGCGGCTGTTTCGGCAGCACTACGGCATGACGCCCCACCAGTACGTGATTAATTGCCGGATCAATGCGGCCCGTGCGGCGCTGGATCAGGGGGCGCCGCTGAATGAGGTGGCGTTGCGGTTTGGGTTTGCCGACCTTAGCCATTTCAATCGCCGCTTCAAACGCATCTATGGCATGACACCCTATCAATATCAGCGCGATATCACGCGTTAGCCCTACCCAACTTAGAGGCTCCACCATGTTAGCAATCGTCGCCTATGCCCTGGGCGTCATGTACACCCCTGGGCCTGTGAATCTGCTCGGCCTGAATGTCGGCATCAATGGCCAGGCCAAACAGTCGGCCGGATTTTGCCTGGGCGTGGGAATGGCCATGCTTGTTTACCTGCTGGTGTTGGGTTGGGCAGGAGCTGCCTGGATCAGCGGTAACGCCCTGATCCTGGTGAGTGCGCTGGGCTGTAGCTACATTGTGTACCTGGCCGTCAAAATTGCTCGCGCCAACGCGGATTTGGACGAGCCTGACCATGCCCCGCGCCTGCTGAACTTTCGCGATGGGCTGGTGATGCAGCTGCTCAACCCCAAGGCCATCGTCGCGACCCTGCCCATTGCCACCCTTCAGTTTCCGGCGGCGGGTATTCAGGGCGTCAGCCTGGTGGTCTGGGCGCTGGGGCTATCCGCCATGGCGGCGGGCGCCCCCGGCAGCTATGTGGTCATCGGCAGCCTGGTGGGTGAGCGCATTAAAAGCACGCGGGTCGTGAAAGGCTTCAACTGGCTGATGGCGGGGCTACTGGTCGCCGTGGCGATATCGATTGGTGTTGAGCATGTGTGGGTGCCGCTCGCTGGCTAACGCTTACACCCAGGTCGAGTTTGGTCTACATTACACACGTCGTTTAAGTGAGGCGTAGATCTTGCCTTTATCGCGTTTGCCAACGGCAATGACATAAACGAACAGCTCGTCGTCAACGACTTCATAGACCAGGCGATAGCCAGCGCTGCGAAGCTTGATTTTGTAGCACGCATCAAAGCCGCTTAATTTATCAGCGGCTACTTTGGGTGATTCCAGCCTTTCCGCGAGCTTCTTTTTAAACTGGCTTTTGACTGGCCCGCCGAGCTTTTCCCATTCTTTAAGCGC
This sequence comes from Vreelandella subterranea, assembly GCF_900111305.1. Lineage (GTDB taxonomy): Bacteria > Pseudomonadota > Gammaproteobacteria > Pseudomonadales > Halomonadaceae > Vreelandella > Vreelandella subterranea. The sequence continues at coordinate 116,810 of NZ_FOGS01000004.1, read as the reverse complement.
TGCTGGCAAAAAGCGAAGCTTATAGGTCATCTAACGTAACCGTTACTGCCTTATCTTTATCAGCTCGGCGTTCATCCACCAATTTGGCCAGCTCATAGTCTTCCAGCATTTCCATCATGGCTTCATAGGTTTCGGCGGGGATTAAATAGGCGGCTGGCTTGTTATGGTTCAGCACGGCAATAGGTGAGCCGCTAACCCTGGCAAGCAGCGAAGATGGATTTTTCTTTAACTCAGAAATACTTACAGAAAAATCTGCTAATACCTGGTGCATACTGGCCTCCTAAAAACCCTATAAAAAGTACTTAATATAGGGTTGATATTAGCTCTTTTTTTATTCATTCGCTAGGTAAAGTCACCATTATTGACAGTGCCCTACCTCCGACACGCCCTGACGCTTTCCGCCAGTTCACTGACCAATCCGTGTACCCGCTCCACGGCGTCGTCGGGCGTAGTGGCGTGTTCGATGCAATCAACCAGTGCGGAGCCCACCACCACCGCATCGCTATAGCGGCCGATGGTCGACGCCTGCTGGGCGGTGCGAATGCCGAAGCCGACGGCGATGGGCAGCTCGGTATCTTTCCGCAGGCGCGAAACTGAGGCTTCCAGCCGTTCCGGCGTGGGGGCGTTGCCGCCGGTCACGCCCGCCACGGAGACGTAGTAGATAAACCCGGAGGCGTTCGCCAACACCCTCGGCAGGCGTTTGGCATCGGTGGTCGGGGTGGCGAGGCGGATAAAGTCGATGCCGTGCCGAAACGCGGGCTGGCAGAGTTCTTCGTCGTGTTCGGGGGGTAGATCCACCACGATCAGACCGTCGACTCCGGCATGGGCGGCATCGGTCAAGAAGCGCTCAACGCCGTAGCGGTAAATGGGATTGTAGTAACCCATAAGCACAATCGGCGTGATGCTATCCTGTTCGCGGAAGGTGCGCACCATGTCCAGCGTTTTGGCCTGGGTCTGGCCGTTGTTCAGGGCGCGCTGGGCCGCCTTTTGAATGGCGGGGCCATCGGCCATGGGGTCGCTGAACGGCATGCCCAGCTCGATGATATCCACCCCAGCCGCTGGCAACCCGTGTAGCAAGCGGCGTGAGGTGTCGGCATCCGGGTCGCCGGCGGTCAGGTAGCTGACCAGCGCCGGGCGGTCTTGCTGTTTGAGTGTGCTAAAGCAGTGCTCAAGACGCGTGGGGTTGTGCATGGTCTGATTCGCGATAGTGTTCATCGCTTTGTCCTGGATCGCGCTCATACGTTTTTCACTCCAAATTTATCGCCAAGATGGTGGGCAACGCTGGTCATGTCCTTGTCGCCACGGCCGCTCAGGTTGATCACCATCAAGTGTTCGCGGGGAAGCTGGGGCGCGCGTTTGGCGACTTCTGCCAACGCATGGGCGGTTTCCAGGGCGGGAATAATGCCTTCCTTGCGGCAGCAGATCTGGAATGCCTCCAGCGCCTCATCATCGGTGGCCGAGACATACTCGACCCGCTTCTGCTCGTGCAACCAGGCGTGCTCGGGCCCGATGCCGGGATAATCCAGCCCGGCGGAGATCGAGTGGGCATCGGTAATCTGGCCGTCTTCGTCTTGCAGCAGGTAGGTGCGGTTGCCGTGCAGTACCCCAGGGGTGCCGCCGTTCAGGCTGGCGGCGTGCAGGCCGCTTTTGACGCCCTTGCCGCCCGCTTCCACACCGACCATGTGAACGTCCGGGTCATCCAGGAACGGGTAGAACAACCCGATGGCATTGGAGCCGCCACCCACGCAGGCCACCAGTGAATCCGGCAGGCGACCATGCTTTTCCAGCATCTGGGCGCGGGTTTCATGGCCAATCACCGCCTGGAAGTCGCGCACCATGGCGGGGTACGGGTGCGGCCCGGCCACGGTGCCAATGATGTAGAAGGTGTCGTCGACGTTGGTGACCCAGTCGCGCAGGGCTTCGTTCATGGCGTCCTTTAGCGTGCCGGTCCCGGAGGTGACGGGGACGATCTCCGCACCCAGCAGTTTCATGCGGAACACGTTGGTCTGCTGGCGTTCGATATCCGTCGTGCCCATGTAGATAACACAGGGCAGCCCGAACCGCGCCGCGACCGTGGCGGTGGCGACGCCGTGCATCCCCGCGCCGGTTTCGGCGATGATGCGCTTCTTGCCCATCTGCTTGGCCAGCAGCACCTGGCCGATGCAGTTGTTGATCTTGTGCGCGCCGGTGTGGTTGAGCTCTTCGCGCTTGAGATAAATGCTCGCTCCGCCAAAGTGCTCGGTCAGCCGTTCGGCAAAGTAAAGCGGGCTGGGCCGCCCCACGTAGTCACCCTGAAAGTAAGCCAAATTACGCTGAAACTCGGGGTCGTTTTTGGCGGTGGTGTATTCGTCTTGCAGCTCCAGAATCAGCGGCATCAGCGTTTCAGCGACAAAGCGGCCGCCGAAGTTGCCAAACAGGCCGTTGGCATCGGGCAGGCTCGGGGATACGTCTACAGGTTGATTCATCACGACCTCTGAATGCGTGTTGAGTATGTGATGACGTTAAGGCAAGCGCGTGAAGATAAAAATCGATAAGATGTCATCAACATGTGAGCTGGAGTCACACATAAATGCACAATAGCCTGCCACCGCTTAGCGCCTTGCGCGCTTTTGAAGCCACTGCCCGGCTGGGCAGCGTGACCGCCGCTGCCGAAGAGCTAAGCGTTACCCATGGCGCTGTCAGCCGCCAATTAAGAAGCCTGGATGACCATTTTGGCGTGGCACTGTTTACCAAAGCGGGCCGCGGCATTGTGCTGACGCCCCACGGCGAGAAGCTGCAAAGCGGCCTGAGTGACGCCTTTGCCCAGCTGCGCAATAGTTGCGCCGCGCTCAAACGTGATGTGGAGGAAGCGCCCTTCACCCTCGCCTGCCCCGGCAGCCTGCTGGCCCGCTGGTTGATTCCCAGGCTGGACCGCCTTCACCGTGATCTGCCTGACCTCAAGCTGAAAGTGGTGGTGAGTGACACCGAGCAGCCCGGCCAACAGACGGACGCCAGCGCGACCCTGGTGTTTTCCGAGCCGCCCTGGCCCGCAGAGGTGGAGGTCGTCGAGCTTATCCCGGAGCAGATATGCGCGGTGGCGAGCCCACAACTGGCCGCGCAGTGCGACCCCGCCAACCCGGCAACGCTATTCGATAACACGCTGCTATACACCGCCTCGCGCCCTCAGGCATGGCCGCATTGGGCCAACGCCCAAGGGCTTGAACAGGCACAACTTGAAGGAGCACTAAGTAAAGGCCAGGGGTTTGAGCACCTTTACTACCTGATGGAAGCGGCCGTGGCGGGGTTGGGCGTGGCGATTGCCCCCACGCTATTGGTAGAAGACGACCTGAGGAGCGGGCGACTGGTCGCTCCCTGGGGCAGTATCGAAACACCCGCCCGCCTCTGCCTGTGGCTGCCCAGCCAAACCGACTTACTCACTCACCCTCACCGAAGCGAGCCGCTGGCGGAATGGCTTAAGGGGGAGCTTGGGAGATAAATGCGAAGGCGTTAGTGAGGCTGCGTGTTATCTGGAAGCTTGTGACTCGCTTCGGCTTTCAACCGTTCAACCAGCCAAACCCAGCGCACCGTTGTCAGAGTAGCTATAGCGGGAGTTGGGGCATCAAATGAATAGCAGCGACTCACCTTGGTAAGATCAACGCGCATAAGCTATAATCGTACGGCATTTCCGTACATATTGGTGGCGTTATGGATATTATTAGCGTTAACAAATTCAGGGACAACCTGAAAAACGTTGTAGAACAAGTGATTAACAAGCACGAACCCTTAAAAGTAACCCGTCGTGCTGGAGAAGCGTTCGTGGTGATTAGCGCCGAGGATTGGGAAAGAGAGCAAGAAACACTCTATGTTCTTCAGAACCGAAACCTCATGGAGCAAATTGCGGCGTCTCTCGATACTCATAGCCGCGGCCAAGGATACCAACCTGACAATGAGCAGATGAATGAGATCACTGGTATTTGAGGGCCGCACGTGGGAAGCCTATGAAAAAATGCGTGAAACAGATAAGAAGCTGCATAAAGCACTCTGCAAACTCTTGAAAGAAATGCTCCGCTCTGACGATCCAACGACGGGTATCGGAAAACCTGAGCCGCTCAAACATAATCTTTCTGGATTGTGGTCGAGGCGAATTTCACAAAAAGACAGGCTGATCTACAGGTTCGATGACAACGCTATTTATATTTTTGCCATCGGCGGGCACTACGATCAGCCCTGATACTATTGATTTTATAAAGAGTAATACGCTACCCCTTCCAAATGATCATTTAATAACTTCTTCAATCGACCGCTCACCGTCAAGCAACGCGAACTCCTGGTTGCTAACACTGCTTTGCAGCGCGAAGTGCAACGCATGGGCGACATTGGCGCGGGAGATTTGATTGTCACCGGCCTCGTCGATTGAGCTTGCAAACTGCTGGCTGGCCGCGTCATCCGTCAAACGCCCTGGCTTGAGAATCACGTAGGGGACGTCGCTGTTGCGCAGATGGGCATCGGCGGCGAATTTTGCGGCCATGTAGGGGCGCAGTTTTTCGGGCGCTTCCATGGGGTTTTCGGCGCGTATCGCGCTGATCATCAGGTAGCGGGAAATACCTTTCTGCTTGGCAATATCGGCGGCACGAATAGCCCCGTACAGGTCGATCAACAGGGTCTTGTCGGGCCCGGTGTGCGGCCCCGAACCGGCGGTGAAGACCACTTGGTCACAGCCTTCAAAGGCGTGCTCGAAGTCGCCTTCCAGGTCGGCAATCACGGTGTCGATGCCTCTCTCTTTGAACCACGGCACCTGCTCGTCGCTGCGAATCATCGCCTTGATGGGCGTACCTGCCTGCTGAGCCAACTCGCAGAACTGCTTGCCAATCTGTCCGTTCGCGCCAATCACTAGCGTGGTCATAGCATCTCCTTATGGTGAGCTGATAGTTCATCAGTGTAGGCACAATTGGGGTAATTCAACCGTACGCGTCTTACACCATGAACATCCGTTACGTGAGGAGAGGTGGTGGGCAAACGGCTTCACCACCTCGCCATCAGCGCGTCAGGCGCGGTTGGGGTCGGGCAGCCCGCCCTGCGCCGAGCCGTCATCGGTGGCCAGGGTCGAGCCGTGCTGACTGGTCAAGGGGCCCGCCAGCTTGCGCAGCGCCACGTAGAACACCGGCGTGAGGAACAGGCCGAACAGGGTGACGCCGATCATGCCGGCAAACACCGCGGTACCCAGCGCCGCCCGTACCTCGGCGCCCGCGCCGGTGGCAACGACCGAAGGTAACACCGCCGCCGTGAAGGCGATCGAGGTCATGATGATCGGCCGCAGCCGCAACCGACAGGCTTCCAGAGCGGCCTCCACCGTGCCCTTGCCCTGCAGTTCCAGTTCCCGGGCGAACTCCACGATCAGGATGGCGTTCTTACACGCCAGACCAATCAGCACCACCAGCCCCACCTGCACGAAGATGTTGTTATCGCCCCCGCCAAACCAGACGCCAATCAGCGCCGCGAGCATCGACATCGGCACGATCAGAATCACCGCCAGCGGCAGCGTCCAGCTCTCGTAAAGCGCCGCCAGCACCAGTAATACCAGCAGGATCGACAGCGGGAAGACCACCAGCGCCGCGTTACCCTGGGTGGATTGCTGGTAACTCAGGTCAGTCCACTCAAGCGCCATGCCCGGCGGCAGCACCACTTCAGCAAGGGCGTTGATGGTATCCATCGCCTGGGCGGAAGAGAGCACGCGGGGGTCGAACTCACCGGCTAGGTCCGCCGCCGGGTAGCCGTTGTAGCGCAATACCGGGTCGGGGCCGAAGGTCTGGCGGATATCCACCATGGTGCCGATGGGCACCATTTCGCCCTGGTCGTTACGGGTGCGCAGCCGGGCGATGTCTTCCACGCTGGCCCGATAAGGAGCGTCCGCCTGGGCGATCACCTGCCAAGTGCGGCCAAAGCGGTTGAAGTCATTCACATAGGTCGAACCCAGATAGGTCTGCAGTGTGTCGAACAGTTCGGTCAAGGGTACGCCCTGGGCCTTGGCTCTCAGACGATCCACTTCGGCATCCAGCTGCGGGACGTTGGATTGATAGCTGCTGATCGGGAATCCCATCCCCGGCGTTTGCGCAATCGCGCCCTGGAGCTGGTTCACCGCCTGCTGCAATGCCCCATAGCCAAGGTTACCGCGATCCTCGATAAACAGCTGGAAGCCAGACCCGTTGCCCAGGCCCAGAATCGGCGGCGGCATAAAGGAGAACGCAAAGCCTTCTTTCAAGCCACCAATGCCCTGGTTGATGCGGGCGTTTATCTCCGCAGCGCTGAGGCTGCGCTCACCAAAGGCGCTGAGGGTTAGAAAGGCCACCCCGGTGTTGGAGGTGTTGGTGAACTGCAGCGCGTTCAGGCCAGGAAAGGCGATGGCGTGCTCCACGCCCTCGGTCTCCATGGCGATGTCCACGACGTCCTGAAGCATCTGGTCGGTTCTCTCCAGCGACGCCCCTTCCGGCAGGATGACGCCGGCAATCAGGTAAAGCTTGTCCTGCACCGGGATAAACCCGGGCGGCACCGCCTTGAACATCACGCCAGTGCCCAGCAGCAACAGCGCATAGACCACAAACACCGCGCCACGATGCTTCAGGGAGCGAGCCACGCCGCCCTGATATTTATTGGAGCTGGCATTAAAGAAGCGGTTGAAGGGCCGAAAAATCCAGCCAAACAGCGTATCAATCACGCGGGTGAGCCGATCCTTGGGCGCGTCATGGGGCTTGAGCAGCATCGCGGCCAGCGCGGGCGACAGGGTCAGCGAGTTGATGGTGGAGATCACCGTGGAGATGGCAATCGTCACCGCAAACTGGCTATAGAATTGACCGGTCACCCCCGACAGGAAGGCCATGGGGATAAACACCGCACACAGTACCAGCCCCACCGCGATAATAGGCCCGGAGACTTCTCTCATGGCCTGATGCGCGGCGGCCTGAGGTTTTAGGCCCTCCTCGATATTCCGCTCCACGTTTTCCACCACCACGATGGCGTCGTCCACCACGATACCGATGGCCAACACCAGGCCAAACAGGGTCAGCGTGTTAATGGAGTAGCCCAGCAGGTAGAGCGCCGCGAAGGTGCCTATCACCGATACCGGCACCGCCAGCAGTGGGATAATGGAGGCACGCCAGGTCTGTAGGAACAGCGTGACGACCAGCACCACCAGCAGCACGGCTTCCAGCAGGGTGGCGATCACCGACTTTATCGAGTCATTGACGAAGATGGTGGTGTCGTAGACCGCTTCATACTCCACGCCGTCCGGGAACTGTTCGGATAGCTCGTCCATGGTGGCGATGACCTGCTCGCGAATCTCCAGCGCATTAGCCCCCGGTGCCTGGAATATCCCTACACCCACGGCGTTGTTGCCGTCCAACTGCGAGCGCAGCGTATAGTCTCCGGCGCCCATTTCTAGCCGGGCCACATCCGCAAGCCTGAGGATCTCGCCGCCCTCACCGCGCTTCAGCACGATGTCGCCAAACTCCTCCACCGTTTCCAGCCGCCCTCGGGCGTTGATCAGGGTGAGAAAGTCACTCTCTTCAATGGGTTCGGCTCCCAACTGCCCGGCGGAGGCCTGCACGTTCTGCTCTCTCATGGCGCCAACCACGTCACTGGCTGTCAGGCCGCGGGCGGCTATTCGTTCGGGATCGAGCCACGCGCGCATGGCATAGTCTCCCCCGCCGAATATCTGTGCATCCCCGATCCCTTCGAGCCGGGCCAGACGGTCGCGGACATTCAGTCGTACATAGTTGCGCAGGTAGAGGGTGTCGTACTCACCGCTGGGCGAGGTCAGGTGAACGACCATCAGAAACGTTGGCGACTGCTTCTGGGTGGTGACGCCTTGACGGCGCACGGCTTCCGGCAGCCTTGCCTCGGCCTGACTAACTCTGTTTTGCACCCGGACGGCGGCCTGCTCGGCATCGGTACCGGGGCGGAAGGTAACGGTCATCTGCAGCACGCCATCGGAGCCAGCGACGGACTTGAGATACATCATGTCCTCGACGCCATTGATGGCTTCTTCCAAGGGCGTGGCGACCGTTTCGGCGATCTCCTTCGGGTTGGCGCCGGGGTAAACCGTGCGCACCACCACGGAGGGCGGCACGACATCCGGGTACTCGCTGATCGGCAGGTTGGGAATCGAGATCAGCCCCACCGCTAGAATAATGATCGACAGCACCGCCGCAAATATCGGTCGGTCCACGAAGAAACGCGAGAAATTCATGGCGGTTTAGTCCTCCCTGGCAGCAATGGCGGGTTGAGCGTCAGCCGCCGGGGCGGCGGACACCGTTTGAGGGCTCACTTCCATGCCCGGCATAAAGACTTTTTGCACCCCGTTGACGATTACCCGATCGCCAGCAGCGAGCCCTTCGCTGATAACCGTGCGTTCATCCACCTGGCGCCCTGTGGCGACCGGGCGCCGCTGGGCCAGATTGTTCTCATCCACCACGTAGACGTAGCGGCGATCCTGGTCGGTCAGAACCGCCTTGCCATCCACCAGCAATGCTTGCTCCAACCGCGCGACCGGCATTTCGACCCGCGCAAACTCCCCGGGCCGAATGCGGCCGTCCGGGTTGGCCAGCACCGCCCTGAACTGCAGGGTGCCCGTGTTGGGATTCAAACGGTTGTCGATAAAGTCCAGGGTGCCTTTGTACTGGCGCTGCGGGTCACCGCCAAGCTCGATATTCAGGCTGTTCGACGCGTCACTGGTGAGAAGTGTCTGGCTGGCAAAGGCGGCCTGCTCGTCCGCCTCGAAGTAGACGTGTATTGGATCGATGCTCACCAGCGTGGTCAGCAGGCTCTGATCGGCGCTGGCGAGATTGCCCAGGGTCACCATGGCCCGACCGGCTCGGCCGCTGACGGGCGCCGTGATTCGGGTATACTCCAGATCAAGCTCGGCGGTATCCAGGGCGGCCTGGGCGGCATCCACCATGGCGCGGGCATTGTTCAGCGCCGCTTGACGCTGGTCATGCACCTCCTGAGAAATGGCCTGGCGCCCCAGTAACACACGGGCTCGCTCGGCTTCGCTTCCAGCCTGGGCGAGTTGGCTTCTGGCCTGGGCAAGGTCCGCCTGGGCGGCGCCGACCCGCGCCTGATAGGGCCGCTGATCGATCTGGAACAGCAGATCCCCCTGCTCGACCAGTTCGCCCTCTTCAAATGCCACTTCCTGGATATAGCCGCTCACCCGGGCTCTTAGCTCGACCGTTTCGGCGGCTTCCACCCGACCGGTGAATGACTCTCTCAACACCACCGGCTGGGCGACGATTTCCGCCACGTCGACTTCCGGCGGCGGCGGCGCTGCAGGCGCTGCCGCCTCCTCGCTCTGGGCCTCGCACCCGGTCAGCAAGGCCGTCAGCAGCAGAAACGGGATCACTGCCCGGCGGCTTGCCAGGCGGACGCTTTGAGACAAACTTCCCATGATGATTTGCTCCAGTGGCTACCCGTAACCGGTAGCAGCGTTCGTTATGGATTTCGCACCGCGCAGGCGGTTGACGATTAACTAGTCGTTTAAGCGCCGTCAGAATCGACAGTCATTTATTGTCATCAGGAGGGATTAAGGAGCTGGCATGGTCGAGCCGTTGGTACTGTCTATCCGACGTTACTCACCATAGGCGAGGCGTACGCGTTCGGGGTAGCGGGTTCCTGCGGGATGATTGCCTAATTCTGTCGAGGCGTATGAAAGGCGATACAGGAAGATCGCGTCAGCACATCGGTCCGCTTCTCACTATGGGCTTGATGACGATATGATGACATACCGCATGGGTTGTCGGTTTCTGCGGGGTGCTTGCCTGATTCTGCAATATACAATGAAAATACCTTCGATTAGTGGGGCGAAGGCATATACTGGAAGCTGTTAGGGAGGAAAGCCATTGACCGTTATTGCACCTGAGCAGATCACCCATTGCAGTGACAGCCTGCCCCAGCTGGGCCAGGTCGTCCGCCGCTGGTCGCCCCTGGAAGATATTCAGGATACGGCGATTGCCGAGGTTCAACTGGTGCGGGTTGATGCTCCCACCAGCTTTCACTGCGCGGTGTATGACCCCTGCCTGTGTTTTGTCATTCAGGGCAGCAAGACGGTGCTGCTGGGGGACAAGGAGATCGTATACTGCGGTCCGAGCTATATGGCAAGCGCCGTTCACCTGCCCGTGGTTGGCAGGATCGATCATGCCACCCCGGAGAAGCCCTTCCTGGCGGTCAAAGTCTCGGTGGATCCCCAAGAGGTGGCCGGGCTGATACTGGAACTGGGCGACAAGGCACCGCCCACGGGCCACGATGCCATCTCCTCAGAGATGGACTGCGGCTTGAAATCAGCCCCAATGGATGCCCGCATGCAGGGAGCGCTTTACCGCTTGTTAAGCCTGCTCGATGCTCCGGAAGATATACCGGTGCTTTCGCCCCTGGCCCGGCGGGAACTGATCTACCGGGCGCTGATGGGCGAGATGGGGCCGCATATGCGCCGCTTTGCCGCCTCGGACTCCCAGGCCAATCGGATTGCACAGGTCATCTATGCACTCAAAGAGCATTATGCGCAGCCACTCAAGATCCGCGAGCTGGCGGCGAGCGCCAATATGAGCGAATCGACGCTTTATCACAGCTTCCGCCAGGTCACCCGGATGTCGCCCCTGCAGTACCAGAAGAAGCTACGCCTGCACGAAGCCCGGCGTTTAATGCTCGCCGAGGGGCTTGAGGCGGCTACCGCCAGTTACCGGGTGGGGTATGAAAGCCCTTCCCACTTCAGCCGCGAATACAGCCGCATGTTCGGCGCGCCACCGCGTGCCGATGTTAGCCAGCTGCGCGCCGCCGGAGCGGCTCCGCTACCCGCTTAGTGAGCCGTTACATCCGACCCTGCCAAGCTTTTGCTGTGCCTGGATGGTAAACCTGACGCCCGAATCGAGCGGTTGGGTCCAGAGGCGACGCTCAAGCGACGCACAGACCTTGCCTTTATTACGTTTGCCGACGGCAATGACATCAACGAACAGCTCGTCTCAAGCAGGTGATAGCCCGCACAGTCGGCGAAGGGCCGTTACTGGGGCGTTACCCGCAGCAGCCTGCCTTGCGGGCTGTCGGTGAGCAGGTAGATCGCCCCTTCCGGCCCCTGGCGAACGTCGCGGATACGCGCCTCCAGCTCGCCGAACAGCCCTTCTACGTCTTCAGCATTTGCAGCGTCATCGGATAACCGCACGCGGCGCACTTCTTTATTGACCAGTGCGCCGACCAGCAAGTCGCCCTGCCATTCGGGAAACAGATCACCGCTGTAGAGCGCCATGCCGGAGGGCGCAATCGAGGGTGTCCATTCGAGTGCAGGCGGTTCGGTACCCGGGTAGTCTTCGAACGGCGTTACCCGTGCACCGGTGTAGTCCAGCCCGCCCGTGGCGATCGGCCAGCCGTAGTTAGCCCCTGCTTCGATGATGTTAATCTCGTCACCGCCGCGCGGGCCGTGTTCGTGGGCGATCAGCCGGTTATTGTCGGCGTCAAAAACCAGCCCCTGAACGTTGCGGTGGCCATAGCTGAAGATTTCCGGCTGGGCGTCGTCGTGCTCCACGAAGGGGTTGTCAGCCGGCACGCTGCCGTCGGAGTTCAGGCGCACAATGCTGCCGATGTGGCTTTCCAGCTGTTGCGCCTGTTCGCGATAGTCAAAGCCATCACCGAGGGTGAGGATCAGGGTATCGTCCGCCAGCCAGGCCAAACGCCCGCCGAAGTGAGCCGCGCCCTGCTTGGCGGGCTGGGCGCGAAAGATTTCGCTGACGTCTGCCAGGCCGTTGTCCTCGAGCGTGGCGCTGGCCAGGCAGGTGCGGTTGGCAAGTTCATTCCCGCAGGCGTAGCTGAGATAAAGCTGCTGGTCGTCTTCAAACCGTGGCGACAGCAGCACGCCAAACAGCCCCGCCTGGCCCGAGTCAAACACCTCGGGCACGCCGCTAAGCGATGCCTCGAGCGTGTCGCCTTCGGCGCTCAACAGCCGCAACCGCCCGGGGCGTTCGGTGACCAGCATGCGCCCGTCCGGCAGAAAGGCCAGCGACCAGGGATGCTCCAGCCCCTCGGCTAAGGTCTCGATTTGATAGGCGCCTTCAGCCTGGCTCTCCTCACCTTCCTGGGCCTGGGCTTGCTGTGCCTGGGCTTGCTGACCCGTGCCCAACGCGGCAGCCAGACTGCCTACCCCCAGGACCAGCGCCATGCCGGAGAACCCGCGCGGGCGGTTGGCATTGGCCATGCGTTTTCGCAGCCGCGCAAACAGCCAGCCCGCCACGCCCGCCGTTGCCAGCATGGCAATAAACCCGGCGACGCCGCGGGTGGCCGCAATCAAGGTCGGCGGCGGCGCCAGGGTATCGACCAGCCAAAGTGTCGCCCACAACCCCACGACCGCACCGCCTGTGCATAACAGCGCCAAAAACCGGCCGCCCAGCCAGCGTGACAGTGCCACCGCCACGGTTTGCGACACGACGAAGCCCACCGAAAACAGCACCGCATACAGCGGCGCAAAGCTGGCCAGGTCATGCAGGGTCGTGGCGATACGCGTCCCTGGTGGAATCTCGACGCCCAGCGCCTGAAGCGCGGCAAGATTGAACTGGGTCTGCACCACGCTACCCAACACCACGCCCACCAGCAGCGCGATGACAAAGTAGATCCCGGTCAGTGCCCAGCGGTGTTGGCGGATCATTAGCAGTCTCTTACGGCGGGTAATTTCATGGGAATAGTTGCTTCAGTATTGCGTTGACAGGTTGTTTTATTCAAATGACTTTTCCTGACGGTGCTGTTTCAGGGATCGAATGACGTCGCAATGCGGAGCGCCATGTAAGCCATATCTTACATGGCTATAGCTTTTGGCTTACAAAAAAAGCATTACAAAACTGGTAATATTAAGAAGACTTTATACGTAGCTTGCCTCTAGCGTATTGACGAATCTTGAGGCTTGTCGGTACCTCTCGATAAAAAACTCAAACCGACAAAATAAATCATTAGGGAATACCATGCTGAAACGTTCTTTGACTGCTGCTGTTGCACTGTTAGGCGCTACGACTGTACTGACCTTGAGCACCACCACCTTCGCCAACGATCATCGAGGCGATATCAATCCTTGGCAACATTGCGGTATCGGTGCCGCTATTTTTGATGACAACACCACTGCGGCTGCCATCTCGAATGTTATCTGGGATTCAGGCACTACCGCCGTCACGTCAGCCACAATCTCTCCCGATACCTGTGAAAGTGAAGAAGTCAAAGTCGCTCAGTTTATCGATGAAACCTACGACCAGCTGGCTATGGAAGCAGCCATCGGCGAAGGTGAGCACCTGACCGCTGCCCTGGGGCTTGTCGGCTGTGACGCCAGCAACTCAGCAAGCGTTGCCCAGCTGCGTAACGACCTGAGCACCGTCAGCGCGGACGCCAGCTATTCTTCCATGAGCCATGAAGACAAAGCTTACCGTTTCTACAACAGCCTGAATCAAGCGGCGACGAACTGTTCAGCCAGCTGATGCCTCCTGTGGGCTGGCCTTCCGCCAGCCCACTCCGCTTCTCTAAAGGATATTTCGCGCATGCGGCGGCTTTGGCTGACGACCCTGTTGCTTTGTTCACTGTCTAGCACCCTGTTACACGCAGAAGAATCGACCCTCTCGCAACATCCCCAATGGCTTTCGCTACTGCATTTCGACCGCCATACGCCATTTTCCCCGCCGCGTAGCGCCGTGATCGATGACGCTTTCTTTCTTGCTGAAAATGGCCGCTACGATCCTCATGCCGAACTGGACGCGACGCTTGCTGCCTTGCGCGAGCCCCCCAGCGCGACGGGGACGCATGCAAGCTGTCAGTTTCCCGCGCGGGCAATGTGGCTCTCGTCCAAAACGGGCGAGCAGTGGCCAAGCGCTGACTGCCCTGAGTTCAGCGAGTGGCAGTCAACGCATCATGGCGCCGGCCTAGGCCTGATGTTTGCAACCGGGTATCTTGGTAACCCCGCCTCCTTTTTTGGCCACATCATGCTGCACTCGGCTTCCGGCCAGAGCATTGGCGCGTCGTCGGATCCACAGCACCTTTTGGATACCAGCTTGAACTTTGGCGCGGATGTGCCAAGCAATGACGGCATGATTACCTACATGGCCAAGGGCCTTTTTGGCGGCTATAACGCAACCTTTTCCAATGCATCCTTCTATCGCAATGCCACGCTTTATTCCGAACGAGAGATGCGTGATTTATGGCATTACCAATTACGCCTGACGGATCAGGAAGCATCGCTGTTGACAGCACATCTTTTCGAAATTGTGGGGCAGGATTACGAGTATCTTTTTTTATCCCAGAACTGCGCGTCGCGAATCGCGCGCACCCTTGAACTGGTTATCGATGAGGATCTGACGCCTGGTATCTCTCCATGGGTTGCGCCTGAAGACCTGTTAAGAACCTTGAGTACCGCAGAGCATCATGGCCAGCCTTTGCTCGCCGACACGCGCCACATCCCATCACGACGGCTCACGACCCAGCGCCAGTTCACTGCGCTGAATGAACGCCAGCAAAGAGCGGCGAATGCCGTATGGCAAGAGGAAGATGACCTGCGGCTGCAGGCGCCTGAATTTACCAAGCTGCCTGCTGCTCAACGCAGTGACGTGCTGGACACGCTGCTCAGTCATGCCTCTTTTCTGCGCCAAACCGGCGATACAGAGCAACTGCCGGAAATTGAACGGCAACTGCTGCAAGCGCGATTGCGCCTTCCGCAAGGAGATACGCAGGCGAACCACCCCAAACCGCCTGCGATACACGAAGTAGCGCCACCCGCATTGGTTAACGTCAGCGGCGTCCATAACAGCCACTCTCATCATGCGCTACGCATGAAATTTCGACCGCTTCAGTACGATTTACTGGATACCAATCGGGCACGCATGCCCAACTCGGCGGTTGAAATTGCCAACGTCGAAATCAACGCCGACGAACAAGGCGTGTCATTGCAGCGTTTTGATCTTTTTAACATTACCAACCTTCACACCAACGCCATTACGTTGCCCACCCTGCCACAAACCGCTTGGCAAATATCGGCGGGTATCCACCGAAACCGCTTAAGCTGCCGCCGCTGCTTCGATGGTGTGGCCAATCTGCTGGGTGGAAAATCATGGTCGCTAGGCTCCCACCTGCCGTATGCCTTGGCGGGTGCCCAGTTGCGCACTCAACGGCATTACGAGGGGGTCGCCGTACCGATGATCAAAGCGGGCATTATCAGTAGCTGGTCGTCGCGCCAGCGCACCCACTTACAGCTGACCCATCGCCGTAACCTTGGTTACGATGACCGTCAGCGGACGGAGTGGCAACTACAGCATCGGGTAGCGCTATCCACCGAGTGGGATATCCGGCTTGAACTTCAGCGTGACCAATCGGCTACCGAAGCGAGCCTTGGTTTTTCTCGATACTTCTAGTGATAGATGCAAACCAGCCCAATGGCACAACGGTGTCATCAATACGCTTATCCAGGTGGCATGCCCTTTGGCTTTAACGCAGCAATCCATGTACGCTTATTGAACAAACATTCAATAAAGGGAAACAATTATGCAACGTCTTCCGCTAGTGTCTGCCGTATCGCTAGGTCTTTTCGCGGGTGCTGCCACGACCGCCGTATTGGCGGATACCTCGCCGTTGGAGCAGCAGCTAAAAGATCTGGAAGAATTCCAGGTCATCGCCCACCGGGGCGCCAGCGGCCACGCGCCGGAGAGCACCATGGCAGCCTATGAACTGGCCCATGAGTGGGGCGTCGATTACCTGGAGCTGGACGCCCAGCTATCGTCCGATGGTGAAGTGGTGGTGTTTCATGATGACACCATAGACCGTACCAGCGACGGCGAAGGTGCGATCAACGACTACACCCTGGAAGAGTTGAAAGCGCTGGACACCGGCACCTGGTTCAACGAGGCAAACCCCGATAGCGCAAGCGATGACTTTGCAGGGGCAGAGATGCTCACCCTGGATGAGCTGTTCGAGCACTTTGGCCACGATGCCCGCTACTATATCGAGACCAAGTCGCCCCAGTTGAACCCGGGCCTGGAAGAAGCCCTGGTGGAAAAGCTGGAAGAACACGACATGATCGAGAGCGGCCGCGTACTGGTGCAGTCCTTCGAGCAGGACAGCCTGTTGAAAGTGCAGGCATTAAACGCTGACGTGCCGCTGATCCAGTTGGTGTGGTATTACCCGAGCGAAGCAGAGGATTCGAAACTGGTGGAGTGGACAGGCGTGACGCCGGGGCCCGCCGAGATTACCGATGAAGACTTCCAGGCAGTCGCCGATTATGCCGTGGGTATCGGCACGAACTACATTTATGACGGCCGGGAAGTCATTGACGCCGACTTTATCCAGCAAGCCCAGGAAAACGGCTTGCCGGTACACGTCTATACCATCAACGAAACCGAGGAAATGGAGCGTCTGATGGACATGGGCGTCAACGGCCTGTTCACCGACTACCCTGACCGCCTGCTGGAACTGGTGGAATAAACACCCACCAGCCGTCCGTATAAGACGCCCGAATTAGCCGGGCGTCGCAGGCCGCTGAAAGTCGTTGATGGTGATACTGGCAAACTTTTCCAGGAAGAACACCAAGGACTCGGGATGGCGGAAGCGTTCGCTGAAAGCCTCCTGACCCTCCGGCGAGTGGCGAGTGATATTGGCCTCGTACTCGTTACCTACCTTGAACACATTGGCATGGTTTTCACGCTCGCCTTCGCGGTGAACCGCGGTGAGCGCTGTTTGCTGCTGAAGCATGACCCTCAATCGGTTGGCATCACTTCTCTCGTCTTCCGTGGCCCACAGAGGCTGATCACGGTTACCGTAGTGATAGAGCATAATCGCCAGCAGAATGGCAAAGATGCTGCTGGTCAGCACCCATGTCAGCGTGACGCCTGACACCGACATTTGCAGCATCACCACGAATTGCACGACCGCACCGACGGCCAGGGCAACCGCCAACGGTCGCCACATGCGCGGATTCATCATGCTGCGCTGAAGGCTTATCCCCCATAGCCCCAGCACGGCAAAAAAACCGACGACCAGATACACCGCCGCGAGCAGCGTACCGCCCCCCATCAGCACGGCAATAATACCGATTACCAGTAACAGACTATAAAAGGCTGCCAGCAGGCAGTAGGCACGCTTTAGGGTCATTAGAACCTCCTGAGCCAGATTGTTGTTATGCGGGGTCTTCACAGTCGAGTATAGCCAATTCACCCGAGCATGCCCGGCGGCCTCTCGGAGGGTGTTGCCCCCCTGAAACCGGATAGCGACCGGTTTCTTGGTCAAACGTCAATCATCAGATCACTGCAGATACAAAAACCAACCCTTGAGTTGCAGTAAAAAGCTTGTTGCACAACGCACTAAACCATGTGTCACGCTATACTTAGATAGTGGTTTCAACGAAAAACGACGCTTGGATGCACTTATGACCGATACATCACGCCAGTCGACTCGGCAATCCTGGAATCCCGAAGGATATGCCCAGCATGCCCACTTCGTCCCCGACATGGGCAGTGAGGTGCTTGCGTTGCTTGCCCCCAAGCAGGGTGAGCGGATTCTGGATCTGGGTTGCGGCGATGGTGTGTTAACCGAACGCATCGCCAAGAGCGGGGCTAAGGTGGTGGGGATCGATGCCTCGCAAGAGATGGTCCGCGCCGCCCAGGAGCGCGGGATCAATGCACGCGTCATGGATGCCTACCAGATGCCGTTCGATCAGGAATTCGACGCGGTGTTCAGCAACGCGGCGCTGCACTGGATGCTCGACCCTCAAGCGGTACTGGCCAGTATCAAACGCGCCCTGAAACCGGGCGGGCGTTTTGTCGCCGAATTTGGTGGGCATGGCAATGTCGCCGCTATTTGCACCGCGTTGATTGGCGCGCTGCAGTTCCGCGGTATCAGCGCCCGCGGCCGCTACCCCTGGTATTTCCCCACGGCGGAAGATTATCGCCACCTGCTGGAAACCGCCGGGTTCAAGGTCCAGTCGATTGAGCTTATCCCCCGTCCAACGCGTCTCCCCACCGGCATGACCGGCTGGCTGAATACCTTCGCCAGCCCTTTCTTTCATGGCCTGGAGGATGATTTGCGTGAATCAGTGATCGACAACACCCAACTGCTATTGGCCCACAGCCTGCGCGATGCACAGGGCAACTGGACCGCCGATTACGTCCGTTTAAGGGTATCGGCTAGCGTCTGACCCGCGTGGCCCCGCCTCCCTTGAGGCGGGGCCACGCTTTACACCTTGCTAGAACTCATCCCACTCATCGTTATCCTGCTGCGCGGTAGCCGGTTGCTGCTTGCTGCGCGGACGTTCTGCACCCGGCGCCGCCAGTGTGGCGTTGGGCTGCGAGGGCGAGGCGTCAGGCTTGTGAGTATCCGTGCTGGGCTGGGCGGCATCGCCTTCTTCCAGGCGGAAGGTGGCCATCAGGGCGGCAAGCTGTTTTGCCTGACCTTCCAGCGAGGCAGCGGCCACATTGGTTTGCTGCACCAGCGCGGCATTTTGCTGGGTCACCGAGTCCATTTCCGTCAAGGCGGCGTTTATCTGTTCGATGCCGTTGTTCTGTTCCCGCGTGGCGGTGGAGATTTCACTGACCAGCGTGGTGACCTGACGGATGGAATCCACAGTGTCATTGATCGTTTCACCGCTTCTCTCGGCCTGTTGCGCGCCCTGATGAATCTGGCCGGTGGTGGCCTCGATCAATTGGCGAATCTCTTTGGCCGACTCGGCACTGCGGCTTGCCAACTGGCGCACTTCGCTGGCAACCACGGCAAACCCGCGCCCCTGCTCGCCAGCACGCGCCGCTTCCACCGAGGCGTTCAACGCCAGAATATTGGTTTGAAAGGCAATCGAGTCGATCACGCCAATGATATCGTTGACGCGCTCTGCACTGGTGGCAATATCACGCATCAATTGCACTGTGTGGGCCACTTCCTTGCCACCACTTTCCGCTGATTGCGACGCCGACACCGACAGCTGATCCGCCTCTTGTGCGGTTTCGGTATTACGGCTCACCGCGGTGGCCATTTGCTCCATGCTGGAGGCGGTTTGCTGAAGCGCGGAGGCCTGCTGCTCCGTACGCGCGGAGAGGTCCTGGCTCCCCGCGGAAATATCGCCGGTACCGCTGAATACGCTATCGCTGCTTTCGCGCAGCGAGACCACCAGCGATTTAAGCTTGGTCTGCATATAAGCCAACCCTTTATAAAGTTGACCTACCTCATTGCGTCCCCGGTCTTCGATGTTGGCAGTTAAGTCGCCGTTGGCGATACGTTCGAAGTGCCCCACCGCCTCGCGCAGCGGCGTGACCAGCCCACGCACGATTACCATGCGCATGATCAGCGTCGCCAGCACGGCCGCAACCAACAGGACAATGGCGATGATACCGACGATACGGTTCAGCGAAGAGACCTCGACCAGCATGGCATCGCTGCGCTGATTGGCATAATGGGTGAACGCCTGCATGGCCTCGTCAAAGGCCATACCCTGCTCGCTTAACTCTTCCTGACTGCGTTGAACCTGGAACGGCGCCGCCTCCAGCAGAGGTTTAATACCCTCGGTCACGAACGCATCGTAGGTCGCCACCATGTCGTTAACGTATTCCGTGCGGGGATCATCCTCGGCAAGCTCGACCTGTCGGAACTGCTCAAAACGCTCGTCGGCGGCTTCAACGGCGGCCTGGGCCATCGCCTGGCTCTCCTGACCTTTTTCCGGGTTCCCTTGCATGCTGAAACTGGCATAGCGATCAAGAAACGTCTGGGCACGCAGTGCGTTGACCTGGGTGCGGTTGGCAGCGTTGGCCAGCTCTCCGTTGTTGATGGCCAGTTCGTGCAGCGCGTTTTCGCTGGTGGTATTCGAGTAGAAGCCCAGCCCGCCAATCAGCCCGATCATCAGCAGTAAGATAACCAGCGCGGCGGTCAGGCTCCATTTAATCGAGAGGTGCTTCATCCTGTTGATCCCTTGGCTTTTTTAAAAATAGGTATCAACGCCTATCGGCAAGGAACGCAGAAAATGAAGTCGCGCTAGAGAAATATAGACTTTGGTCTAATAAAAAACCCGATGACGAGCGGTCGGCTCGTCATCGGGCAGTCACCTAAGCTAGCGTTGGATTGGCTTTAAAACGTTAGGGATTGGCTTTAAAACGTTAGATAGTTGCCATGTCGATGACGAAACGGTAGCGAACATCGCCTTTCTCCATCCGCTCGAAACCTTCATTGATGTTGTTGATATCCAGCATTTCAACATCGCAGGTAATCCCCTGGTCGGCGCACAGCTTCAGCACTTCCTCGGTTTCTGCAATACCACCAATCAGCGACCCGGCGACCACACGGCGCTTGAAGACCAGGTTGAACCCTTCAATGGCCGGTTCAATCGGCTCCAGCAGACCCACAATAATGTGTGTACCGTCATACTTGAGAGACGCCAGGTAAGGGTTAATGTCGTGCTGGACCGGCACGGTATCGAGCATGAAGTCGAAGGTTTCTGCTACGGCGTCCATCTGCGCCTGGTCGCTGGATACCACAACGTGGTCGGCACCGTTACGCTTGGCTTCTTCCACCTTGGCATCCGAGCGGGTAAATACGGTGACTTCGGCACCCAGCGCTTTGGCCAGTTTGACGCCCATATGGCCCAGGCCACCCATGCCGATAATACCAATCTTGTGGCCTTCACCCACACCGTGGTGCTTGAGGGGCGAGTAGGTGGTAATACCGGCGCACAAGATCGGCGCAGCAGACGCCAGGTCAATGCCATCGGGCATTTTCATCACAAAGTGATCGCTGACCACGATCTTGTTGGAGTAACCCCCTTGGGTCATGGTGCCATCCTGGCGGTCTTCGCTGCCATAAGTCATGGTAAAGCCGTTCAGGCAGTACTGTTCCACGCCATCCTGGCAGGCCGAGCAGGTACGGCAGGAATCCACCATGCAACCAACGCCGACAATATCCCCCTCTTTGAAGCGGGTTACCTTGTCACCAACGGACGTCACGCGGCCGACGATTTCATGCCCGGGGACAATCGGATATTGGGTCATCCCCCAATCGTTTTTAGCGAAGTGCAGGTCACTGTGGCAAACGCCGCAATACATGATATCTATAGCGACATCGTCCTGGCGGGGCTCGCGGCGGTCAAAGGTAAACGGGGCTAGCGGTTTTTCAGCAGAAAAGGCGGCGTAGGCTTTTGCTTCACTCATCAAATAAGGCTCCTTGTTGAGGTGATTCCCTGATAACTAGGGACTGATATCCAGTATTGACCCCATAGACACTTTTAGCGATGAATGAAGCTACGAAACTTTTGCACGATCCTCCACATAATTGCTATAAAATAACAAAATATGCCTAAAAATATGTCACGATTATTTCCATTAATGGAAATAATACCATGAGGCCGCTATGCAAAACGACATCGCCAGCCCAGGCGTCGACGAAACGCCGGTCATCAGCGAGCTGGCCGAAGCCATCACCCCATTGGTGGGTCAACAAGGCATGACGCCTACCCCATTGAGCGGCGTATCGCTCCTCAGCCTTGACCGCCACCAACCGCGGACGCCTCTGCTTTATCAGCCTAGCCTGATTATCATCGCCCAGGGGCGAAAGATCGGCTATCTGGGCGATAGGGAAATTCATTACAACCCGGGCCAGTACCTGGTGCAGACCCTGCCCTTGCCGTTTGAATGTGAAACCTACGGCTCGCCTGAAGCGCCCTTGCTTGGTGTCTCTATCCAACTGGAGCCCGCTCTGCTCAGCGAGATGGTCACCACCATGGGCGATGCACCCAACCACAGCCACGCCACGCTGCCCATGGCATCGGTGGCCATGACGCCGGGCATGCAAGCGGCTGTATCCCGCCTGGTGAGCGCCCTTCATGAGCCTGCAGAACTCAACACAATGGGCACGGCTCGGATACGCGATGTGGTCTTTGAAGCATTGAAAGGCGAACAGGGGCCAGCGCTCAAGGCCTTGGTGCGCGGGCACGGCCATTACGCTCGCATCGTTCAAGTGCTGTCGTTGCTGCATCGTGATTTCGCCAACGATTACAGCGTTGATCAGCTAGCCCGGCAGGCGAATATGAGCCCTTCGACCTTTCATCAGCACTTCAAACAAATCACCCGGGCATCGCCGACCCAGTACATCAAGCAACTGCGGTTGATCAAGGCCCAGCAACTATTGCTGCAGGACGCCCATAACGTCAGCCAGGCGGCACAGGCGGTGGGCTACCGCAGCGTGCCGCAATTCAGCCGCGACTATAAGCGCTATTTTGGCGACGCGCCGTTGCAGCATCGTCGCCAGGAACAGGCCATGCGCTCTTGAGCATGCGCTCTTGAGACTATGTTATCTCGAAAAAAGGGCTATTTAGCGAATAACTGGCTCATGTCCTTGAAGGCCTTGAACTCCAGCGCATTGCCACACGGGTCGAGCAGGAACATGGTGGCCTGCTCGCCCACTTCACCCTTGAAACGTACGTAAGGCTCGATCACGAAGTCGGTGTCACGGGCCTTGAGGCGTTCTGCCAGCGCCTCCCACTCGTCCCAGCCAAGCACCACACCAAAATGCGGTACCGGTACATTGTGACCATCGACCGGATTGGTGTGGACTTCTTCCTGGCCTGGCGTTTTGGGGTGTTCATGTATCACCAGCTGATGACCGAAGAAGTTGAAGTCGACCCAATGATCGCTTGAGCGACCCTCAGACAAGCCAAAGACGTCGTTATAAAACGCACGCGCGGCATTCAGATCGTAGACGGGAATTGCCAGATGGAACGGGGAAAGGCTCATGGTTATCTCCTGAAGCATGAATGGTGTTTATGGCACTTTTGGGTTGGCCAACGCCTTGCGCCAGCCAGGCCGGATTGCCTTATCCTAGAGCGCGCCGCGCAAAAATAAAATCCATTCCGCGTTGATAATAGCGTTTTGAAACGCTAAAAGGTGCTTCAATCGAGCGTGCAAGGAATCAACAGATGAACCCGGAAGACCTGGAAAAACTGGTGACGCGTAAAATGCCCTTCGGCAAATATGAAGGCTGGCTGATTGCCGACTTGCCCGGCCCCTACCTGAACTGGTTTGCCAGAGAGGGTTTCCCAACCGGCGAAATCGGTCGACTGCTGCACTTAATGCATGAGATCGACCATAACGGCCTGAGCGGCCTGCTCGATCCACTGCGCAAAGGATAGCGTGGTTGCAACGGCCCCTTTCGAGATTCAAGCGTGTCGCGATTCAAGCGCCTTGTCACGCTCAGCGATATAAAGCGCTTCATGCTGGCGGGCCTCAGCAGGGAAACGCCCCAGGGCCACCGCCTGTTCAAAAAAGCCCGCGGCGGGAAGCCCCGCACCTTGGCGGCTGACGACCAATGCCGCGACCATTGGCCGACCGGCGGCCACATCCTCTTCCATGAGCTGCTCGAGTGCCTGAGCAACACGCTGGATCGTGCGGGGTGGCGTAAGCCCTAG
This sequence comes from Vreelandella subterranea, assembly GCF_900111305.1. GTDB lineage: Bacteria > Pseudomonadota > Gammaproteobacteria > Pseudomonadales > Halomonadaceae > Vreelandella > Vreelandella subterranea. The sequence goes on along the minus strand of NZ_FOGS01000004.1, from coordinate 93,409 downwards.
CGCATTTGCCACCTGCTGATAGGTCATGGGCAATGCATCGCGAGGCGCGTTTGCCATCAATGCGCGCACCTGTTTTGCTATGGCGGAGTGGTTATCGCGTTGGGGCATCGTGGTCAGAGGCTCTCTTATCAGGGAAAACAGGCATACCGATCAATAGCTGGTTATGCTGAAGATAACTTGAACATGTTAACGCTTTAAACCCAGGGAGAAAGGCATGGCAACACCATCAAGCGCTCAGCACCCGAAAGGGGGCAAATGGCCCGCCCTATTGGCATGGTTGAGCGTGCTTGCTCTGCTCGGGGCCGCCATACTGATGGGCCTTGCAGGCCCCGCTTACCGCTGGGAGTTCATCCCACTCGGCGATGCCTTCAGCCTGCTGCGTTATGGCGTCTACCTGGCCGCCGCTGCCGGGGCCCTGAGCCTACTACTGCTGATCCTCGGCGCGATAACCCGCCGCTTTGGCGCGGGTGTCGTGGCGATTGTCGTCCTTTCCGGCACCGTCGCGCTGCTTTATTTGCCGTGGCAGCATTGGCAGCGTGCTCAGCAGGCACCGGTGATTCATGATATTACCACCGACACGCAGAACCCACCGGCCTTTGATGCCTTGCGCGATACCAGAGAAGCCGCGCCCAACGCCGTTGATTATCCCGGTGAAGAAACCGCTCGCCAACAACAGGAAGCTTACCCTGAGGTGGCGCCTCTGGTGGTATCGGCACCGGCGCCGAGCGTTCTTGGCGCGGCTCAGGCGGAGGTGGAAGCCGCTGGCTGGCAGATTGAAACGGTGACTAACAATACCATTGAGGCAACGGCCACCACCCCCTGGTTTGGCTTCAAGGATGACGTGGTGATTCGCCTGACCGAGCAGGAAAACGGCGTAAGGGTGGATATGCGCTCGGCGTCGCGGCTGGGCGCAAGCGATGTCGGCACCAACGCATTACGCATTGACACCTTCCTTGATCGCCTGCGTGAACGACTTGAATAGAACGTCAGTGGATCTGCTTTGCCTGCGGGATAGTGTCGCGACGAACCATCGGCTCGGCATCCAGCGAGGCTATCGGCACCTCCAGATTTTGCGGTATATCACCGCTTAGCTGTAAGGCCTGGTAGCGCAGCGCACATACGCGCAAGAACGATGTGAAGTTGCCCGCATCATGCCCGGCGGCGATGGATTCGTGATACAGCCGCGTGATCATTTGCGCCGTGTTCATACCGTCACGCCGGGCAATTTCACCGAGTATCTGCCAGAAATAATTTTCCAGCCGTACGCTGGTCACCATGCCGTCAATGCGCAGCGAGTGGCTAGCGCTTTGCCAAAGCGTCGGGTCTGCATCGATAAACAGTTTGCACATCGCAACGTCTCTTCACCGTGATTCATATGTCCAGCATAGCCGCCATGGAGGACTACGCCCAGATCACCTGGGCGTAATCGTTTAGCGGCGATGATGTCAGCGATCCAGTACCGCCATGAACTGGGCGAGCCAGGCGGGATGTGCAGGCCAAGCGGGCGCGGTCACCAGATTGCCATCGGTCACTGCATCGGTCACCTCCAGGTTGGCGAAGCGCCCCCCGGCAAGCTCTACCTCAGGCTGGCAGGCCGGGTAAGCGGAGCACTGCCTGCCATCCAGCACCTTGGCAGCGGCTAACAGCTGCGCCCCGTGACAGATCGCTGCTACCGGTTTATCGGCCTCGAAAAAGTGCTGCACCATGGTGAGCACTTGCTTGTTCAGGCGAAGATATTCCGGCGCGCGACCACCGGGCACCACCAATGCATCGTAATCTGCCGGATCGATATCTGCGAAGGTCGCGTTGAGCGCGAACCGGTGGCCGGGTTTTTCAGTATAGGTCTGGTCGCCTTCGAAATCATGGATCGCCGTCGCCACGCTATCCCCCGCCTTTTTGTCGGGGCATACCGCGTCTACCTGGTGGCCCACCGCCATCAGCGCCTGGAACGGCACCATGGTTTCGTAATCTTCGGTGAAGTCGCCGGTAATCATTAAAATGCGCTTGCTGCTCATCTCAAGTCTCCTTGTTATCAGCAACGAGGTTATCAATCAGCGATCAACAACCGCATTGCTCAAGATAGCATTACCACGCGGAGTCGCGTGTGTATTGAGCGTAGCAAGCGTAGGTAAAAGACGGGTAGTAGGCCATTACTACACCCGCCACATCACCTTGCGTGATGCGGCGGGTACACAGGCTTTCTAGTTAAGACGGGGGGCGGCTTTTTGCTCCGGTAGCGATAAATGCCGCTGACCGGCGTCTTCACCAACCCGGAATCGGCTTACCAGCAGGTTCATGTCGCCGGCTCGCTCGTCGAGGGTCTGGCTTTCGGTGGAGGCTTCCTGCACCAGGCGGGCATTCTGGTGGGTCACCTGATCCAACTGGGCAATCGCCTGGTTGATCTGCTCGATGCCGGAAGACTGCTCATGGGTCGCCTGCGCGATTTCCGTCACGTAGCGCGTGACTTCACCCAGGCTCTCGACGATTTCCTGCAGGTGGGTACTGGAGGCGTTGACCAAATGCTCGCCTTCGCTGACCTTGGCCACGCTGTCGTCGACCAGATGGCGAATTTGTGCCGCTTCTTCAGCACTTCGCCCCGCCAGCTTGCGGACTTCCTGGGCCACTACGGCAAAACCGCGACCTTGTTCGCCTGCCCTCGCCGCTTCCACCGAGGCGTTCAGCGCCAGCAGGTTGGTCTGGAAGGCAATATCGTCAATGGCCTTGATGATGCTGGTGATTTTTTCGCTGGATTCGCGGATGTTGCCCATCGCCTCGGTCGTACGTTGAGCAACGTCGCCCGCAGAACGGGCGCGCTGGTCAACGCTGGTGCTCGCGCCTTTGGCATGATCAGCATAATCGGCGGTTTGCTTGACCGTCGCGGTAATCTGCTCAAGGCTGGAGGCAGTTTCCGCCAGCGAAGCCGCCTGTTGATCGGTACGCTGGGAAAGGTTTTCATTGCCGGTGGCAATCTGACGGCTGCTCGCGGCAATCGCCTCGGCACTTTCACGAATCTGCGCCACCATACCCTCAAAGGTATCCATCATGCGGTTGAAAGCCTGGGCCGTTTGCCCGACTTCGTCATTACGCTGCAGGTCCAGGCGCATGGAAAGGTCGGCGTTTTCACCGGCAGCTCCGCTGATACTTTCCATCTGACGCCGCATGGTCGTCAGCGGCCCCAGCACGCGGACCATGGTACGCCAGCCGAAGATTGCCAACAGCGCGATCACTACCAGGGTCACGACGATCAATAACGTGCGACCGGCATTGGCCAGCGTTTCTGCCCGCACTGCAGCGGTATCGGCCTGTTCGACCGCGTAGGCTTCCACGTCGGTCAAGGCGTCGCCCATTTGTGCCATTGCCTGGCTGACGTTATTCAGCTCGTTCTGGACTTGGGCATGGCGGTCCAACTGCTGTTGGCGCAGTGCATACACCGAGTTTTCGTCGCTGATCATCAAGCTTTCCAGCTCGACAATAATGTCGTCCAGCGCGTTTACCAACGCCATCTGCTCGGTGTCGGTGCTTGGTGCGCGCATGATCCCCGCCAGCGACTGTCGCGCCAGGCCAATCTGCTGACCGATCTGGTTGTGGCGCAGATTGACCAGTTCATCTTCACTTTCGACCTGCATCAGGCGTCGCCCCAGGTCGGCGAGCAACGCCACAGCGATGCGCACTTCACTGCTGAGCCGGGTGACATCCGCTTCATTGCTGAACAGATTATCCAGCAGGCCGGTAGGCAATGTGGTCATTCCGTCTTCGCGCCAGGCATTCAGGCGGTCTTCCAGCGCACGCTGTTCACGTACCTGAACCAGCGCGGTTCGCCCGGCGATATCCCCAGCACTGTTCATGACCTCACCGATCAACGCCTGCATCTCGGCTAGCTGCTCATTCATCCGTGCTTGCAGGGCAAGCTCTTCCTGGCGGACGTTTTGCAGCGAGGTATCGCTTTCAAGCAAGGCTTGGTAGTGCTCATCAAGGGCGGTCAAGTGGCTTGATCGGGTTTCGGCATCGTCGGCGGCCAGGTCATTGCGCGCCTGGCTGAAACGCTCATCAAGCGTTTCGCGTGGCGTAATGTCTGCCAGGTCAGCATTGCTTTCAGCCACCAGCAGATCAGCATGACGCTGGCCAAAAGCGCCCATCGTCGAGACCATTTCACGGCTGGCATTCTGCAATGGCATCACATCATTGGTGATGTAACGCTGCGAGTCGATCAGGCGTTGATTGGTTGTCCAGCCAGTGACGGCCAACACGACGGCACCGATAACGGCGGCCAGAAACAGGCCAATCAACATGGCACGTAAACTGAGTGTTTTTTTCATTGGACTAGCTTCGCTCGTATCAGGGTAAATGGCGTAACAGCAGCGGGTATGAGCGTTAGCGCAGCAGCGTTGACCACTCGACTAACTCAAATTGACCATCGGCAATAATCGTCGGCCAGACACTGTCACTGGCCTGGTGATCGTCAGGCCCCAGATGCAGCGGCTCCTCCAGGCCGATATCGATCTCGCCAAGCCCGAGCAGGCCGTCAACAATGGCTTCTCGATCCGGCGAATCACCTGCCGCCTTAACCCCTTCCACAAACAGTTTTGCCGCCAGATAACCTTCCAGGGAAACAAAGTCAGGTTCACTGCCATCGGCATAGGCGTCAAGCGCCTGGCGATATTCGTCGACCGCCGGTAGGTCCGAATCCAGGGGCGGCACAACCTGCGTCACGATCACGCCGTCTGCCTGGTCACCCAACTCGTTCAACAGCGCCTGACTGCCGACGAAGGACACATTGAGGAACACCGCGTCGGGCATGTCCTGGCGCGCTTCGCGAATAAAGTCGGCGGCGGGGCCATAGGTACCCACGATAATCACCGCCTTGGGCGTTTCAGCGGCTTGCAGTATGGTGGCCAGCCCCTGGTGGACATTGCGGGTACCGCGAGAAAAGCGGCCATGGGCCAGGTTATCGGTGCCGGTGAAGCCCTGCGCCTCGAGCGCTTGCTTCGCGCCGTTATAGCCCGCGTCGCCAAAACTGTCGTTTTGGGTAAAAAAGGCGATCTCTTGCGGCTCGATGCCCGCCTCTATCAGGCCATCCACCATGGCGGCGGTTTCCTGCACATAGCTTGCGCGGTAGTTGATGATGTAACGGTCGGGTGGCGATTTGCGTAGCACCCCCGCGCCGGTAAAGGCGCCAAACAGCAGCGTTTCGGCTTCGTTGTAAATCGGAATGGTGACGGTCGCGGTGGGGGTGCCCACATTGCCGATGGCTGCCAGGACATCCTCGTCCTGGACCACGTCGCGGGTATGGCGAGCAGCGGTGAGCGGGTCATACCGGTCGTCAAAGGCGGCAAGTGTCAGCGTTTCGCCATTGACGCCGCCGGACGCGTTGACTTCAGCAAAGTAGGTGTCGATCCCTTTTTTCATGCCCTGCCCAAGCGAGGCGGCCGGCCCGCTGTCAGGTGCTACAATGGCAAACTTGAGTTCCGCGTGGGCTGTCGAAATCGACACCACACTCGCCAGTAACGCTATCCAAAATCGTCGCATTGCCCTCTCCTTCCTCTGATCTGCTTGCCCTTTTTATTACCGAGTTCTGTCTGCCTACCACACATGGCCTGTCTCGGCGCTTTTTAAACACACCTTGCCAATACACTTTTTTGAAACGTTTTAAAAAAACGCTTTTAGAACAGAGTTGTAGCACTACACCTTTACCAGCGCGGAAAACATCGTGATCACGCCTAGCAATTCTATCGGCCGCAGAATATAGGACTAAAGGACAATTATCCTTAATTTCTAAGTAAACATTGTCGCGAAGTATGTAAACAAACGTTCGTTACGCAGGCGCTGGCCAACCTTTGCCAGCTTAGCGGGGGCGCTGCAGCGCGAAACGGTCGGTGGTGCGAACATAGTCACTACCTGCCAGTCGACCCACGGGGTTGAGGACTTCCAGGCTGACGTGTCGACCGTCCCAGACATCGTCATCAAGATGCAGGGAAATCACGTTGGCAAGCACCAGGTTGCCTGACATGGGCTGGTCGCCAAAGCGAATGATGTCGCGCAGACGGCAACCAAACGCGATCGGGGCCTTGGCAATGCGCGGGACCGATACACCGGGCATGGCGGCTTTTTCGAGCCCTGCCAGGGTGAATTCATCCTCGCCGGGAGGCAGGCTTGCGCTGGTGGTATTGAGCGCCTCGACCAACGCTTCGCTACCGACATGCACCACACATTCGGGATTTTCTTCCAGGTTGCGCACGGTATCCTTGCTGCGGCCCTGGCCATTCTGTAACGGTGAAAATCCCAGCACGGGCGGGTCGACGCTGACCACATTGAAGAACGAAAAAGGGGCAAGATTGGCATTGCCCTGGCGGTCCTGGGTCGCTACCCAGGCAATCGGGCGTGGGCAAACCGAGCCGGATAGCAGCCGATACAGGGTGCCTGCTTCCAGCGGCGTTTCGTCGAGCAAATAGTGCATGGCCTTTCCTCATTGCAGACAGGAGAAATTACCACGCTACCACACCCAGCGAATACGCAAAGACATGGTACCCTTGGCATTTCGGTTTTAACCGCCGTTTTGTGACAGCCAAGAGGTAAAACGATACCTGTGACTTCATCGCTCCCTGACCGTCCGCTCTCCCCCTGTCGTCAGATATGCCGCATGGAACCGACCCAATCACTTTGTGAAGGTTGCGGGAGAAGCCTGGATGAAATCGCTCGCTGGGGGCAGATGACCGAGGCCGACAAGGCCCCGGTGTGGGAACGCATCGAGGCCGAAGGCTATGTCGTCTCTGAAAGTAATTCAGCGCGGGGCGGGTGATGGCGGTCGCTCAGGATGTGGTGAAGCTCGCCGCAGTTCACCAAGGGGTCATCGCAGTTGATCACGATATCCGAGTGGGCTAGCACATAGCTGCGCCCGGTAATGGTGTTTTCCACCACCTGATAAGCGCCTTCCTGGTGGGTATCGATGAAGGTGCCGATAAAGCCGGTGTCGCGCAGCGATACGGTTTCCAGCTTGTCGCCCTGCCTGAGCCGCCCTTCGTAATGCATCAGCGCCAGCCGCGCGGACGTCCCCGTACCGGTGGTGCTGCGGCAAATAACGCCAGGATGCACGTAGGTCGTTGAGCGAGAACGTACATAACCTTCAGCGACCTGTTCTTCAGGCCCCATGAAATGCAGGAACGGCAGCGGCCCGACATCCCCCAGGGTGTAGTGGGAAAAACCGCGCTCCGCCTTGATGGCTTCGACGATTTTATGCGCGCACAGCGCCAGCGCCGACTCTTCTTCCAGGGTCAGCTTGAAGCCTAATTCAGCGGCATCCACCAGCGCATAAAAGCCGCCACTGTAAGCGACCGAATAGGTCACCTGGCCGATGCCGGGCACGTCGATCGTCTCACGGTAGGTGTCGATGTAGCTCGGCAGTCCGCCACAGGTGACCGACTCCACCACGCCGTTATGCACCCGGGCCTCTACCTGCACCAGACCCGCGGGGGCTTCGAGCTTGAAGCGCTGAAGACCTTCCTGCTTGGGAACGATACCGCTTTCCAGCACCGCGGTGGCGGTACACAAGGTGTTGGACCCCGAATAAATCGGATAGCCCATGACCTCCATGATGATGTAACCGGCGACGGCTTCCGGGTCGCAGGGTGGCACCAGCAGGTCCACGGACATCTCGGGGATGCCGTAGGGCTCTTCAAGCAACAGCCGACGCAGACCGTCGGCATCATCACGCAGGTATTCCATCTGCTCGCGGACGTTCTTGCCTGGGAGATGATCGATGCCCCCCGTGACAATACGGCTGACATCGCCTCCCGCATGGGTGTCCATTAACTGGATAGTATGCTGAGTATTCATTCGCCGGACTCTTTGGGATTAGGAAGCGTTAAGGGCAAACGGAGCGCCGTGGGATTCCCACTGGCTATCCGGGACAATCACGATCTTGCCTAGATAGTTACTGCCACGATTGACGAAATAGCGCTCGGCGTCATGGAGTTCGGACAGCTTGAAGGCGGCATGCAAGACGGGCTTCAACTCGCCGCTACGAATCCACGCAATGAGCTGTTGGGCCTCTTCCCGCGTGCCGTGGGAAACCCCAAAGATCTGCACCTGGTAGAGGTAGATACGCGTCCACATGATCTCGCTGAGGTTGCCACCGCTGGCCCCGGCGATGGAAAGCCGCGGGTAGCGTTTGCGGTGTTGCATATCGACAATCATGGTGTCGATAAACAGGTTGGTCATCTCCCCGCCGACCAGGTCCATCACCGCGTCGATGGGCTGACCGTCGGTGGTGGCCAGTACGCGATCGACAAAGGTTGGCAAGTCGCCGCGGTCAATCACGGCCTCGGCCCCCAACGCGATCAACGCATTGGCTTTATCGGGCTGGCTGACGGCGTAGGGAATCGCGCCGACCACCCGGCAAAGCTGAATCAGCGCCGTGCCTACCCCGCCGCTGGCACCGGTGACCAGCACGCGCTCACCGGCGCCGACCCCGGCGGATGTCATCATGTGGTAGGCCGTCTGGTAGGAGCACATCCCCATGGCGGCCAGCTCGGCATCGTGCAGTTCCGGGTTGGGCACGTGGTGGAACTGATCAGACGGTACGGCGATGTACTCGGCATAGCCGCCATCTGCCCCGTGGCCATAGTAGTCCGGGGTCAGGTTGATATCGCGGCGATCATCGGCATACAGATTGAAATCCAGAAGCCCCCGCTCGCCGATTCGCGAGGTATCAACGCCCTCGCCCACTGCCACGACACGGCCTGCCACATCGGCGCCCTGAATGCGTGGGAACGTCAGCGTGGGCTCGCCGCCCATGGCAAAGGAGGTCACGTCGCCCTTGTCCTTGGTGGGGTACAGACCCTCGCGGGCTTTACGGTCGGTATTGTTCTTCGCCGTCGCCGTTACCTGCACCAGCACCTCACCCGCTTGGGGTTCGGGGGTCGCCACATCCTGACGGTACTCGAGCTTTTCAATACCGCCATGCCCGGTTAGCAGCATGGCCGCCATGGTCGGCGGCGTTGAACGAGTAGTCGCGTCTGCCATTCGCTGGGCTCCTCCTAACTAAGAGACAAGATGATCTGCCTGATAATGACCATAACAAACTTTTGCGCCGTCTCCATCAGGCCACCGAGGGTGTCAAAACCAGTGCTTGCGCTTGAATAGCCAGATCAGCATCCCGCCGATTCCCAGCATCACGCCCCAGACAAAGAAATAACCGTAGCGATAGCCAAGCTCGGGCATGTACTCGAAATTCATGCCGTAGATACCGGCAATGAAGGTGAGCGGCACAAAGATAGCGGTAATCACCGTCAGAACGCGCATGGTGATGTTCAGTTGATGCGATGAAATCGAAATGTAGCCATCGACCAGATCGCCGCAGATGTCGTAATACATTTGCGTGAGGGTATAGAGCCGTTCAAAGCGCTCGTCCACATCGGTAATCGCGTGGAGGGTGTCGTTTTTATCCCGCGGCAGGTGGGCATAGTCGTAGGCGGTCAGCTCCTGGGTAATGCCCTTGTGGTAGCTGAAGATTCGACGCATTTTCACCAGCCGCGAACGGTAGGCGGTGATACGCCGCATCAAGACATCATTGCCGTTATCCAGCAGTTCATCTTCCAGATCGCTGAGGGCGACTTCGAATTCCAGCAGGCTGTCGATGTAATACCCGGCCGACAGGTACATCACCCGCAATGCCACGTGCTCTGGGGAGTGAGCCAGCAGTGCACTGCCCTGCTCGTTGAACAGACGCTTGATGCTTAACGCCTCACCCGGGTGCAGGGTAACCAGGAAGCGCTCGCCGACAAAAAAGCTTACCTGCTGGGGCACGAAGTTCAACTGGGCATCGAACGAGGAAATACCGCGGTAAATGATCAGCGTATGGTGCTCAAACTCTTCGATTTTGGGTGGATGACGCTCTTTTTGAGCATCCTGAATCGCCATCGGATGGCATTCGAAGTCTTCCAGAAAACGCTGCTCGACGGCCTGGCTTTCGCCCTGCATATCCACCCAGATATGGCTGCCCGGCGTTTGTCGCCACAGATCGATGAGCTGTTCGTCGCCTTCGTGTACGTCCCCCTCGGGCGTCGTTAGCAGTGTCCGAATCATGATCGTCCTTGAAGGTTAACGGATGACGTTTTGGCAGGCATGTTCACTCGGGCGCGTCTGCCATATAGACCTGTGCTTTACCAGCGTGTTTGGCGTTATACATGGCAACATCGGCGCGCTTGAGCAACTCCAGCGCCGTTTCGCCTACGTCTGGCTTATACAGCGCCACGCCAATGCTGGCACTGACATGCACCTTCGCTTCCTGCAACTGTACCGGCTGCTCGAGGGTATCAACCAACTGCCGGGCAAGCCGCTCGGCGGCATCGAGGGCGATGTTTTCCAGCAGCACGACAAACTCATCTCCGGCCCAGCGGGCGACATAGTCGGTTTCGCGCACGGCGGCGCCGAGACGTTTGGCAATTTCACGCAGCAGCTCGTCACCGGCCGCATGGCCGTGCAGGTCGTTGACGGCCTTGAAGCCATCGAGATCCATGAACAGCACGGCAAGCGCGGTCTGCTGGCGCCGGGTGCGCGCCATCGCCTCTGGCAACCGTTCATCCAGGGCCCGCCTGTTGGGCAGTTGGGTAAGGGCGTCTTCACGGGCTTCCAGGTCGCGCAGGCGCTCAAGCTGTATGCGCTCGGTAACATCGTGGAGAAAAAGGCTACGCTGATTGCGTCCCTCAATATCGAGCGACTTGATGCGTATTTCCACCGGCAACGAGCTGCCATCACGACGCGCGGCGTAGTAGGTGACGGGCGTCTGCTGGTCGCCTTCCGGCACGCCATCGGGGAAAATCAGCTGCTGAATGGGGCGCGCCAGCGCTTCCCTGCGCGTCCAGCCGAACATCGTCGTCGCGGCGCGATTCCAGTCAAGCACTATGTCATTATCGTCAATGCTGATGTAGGCATCATAGGCCGACTCGATCACCAGGTTCAGCTCCCGGGTGCGCCGCTCAATCTGGTTCTCGAGATCCAGATGCAGCGCTTCAAGGGAGGACTGGGACGCTTCCCGGCGCTGCCTTTCAAACAGAAAGCGCTCGCGCAGGTGAATTTCATCGGTAACAATCGCGCCAAGGTCCTTAAGCGCGTTGAGCTCGGCGTCGCTAAGCTGACGGGGTCTTGTATCCACAGCACACAGCGACCCCAACGCCAGCCCCTTTGACGTGCGCAGCGGAATGCCCGCGTAAAAGCGCACCCCGCCAGGCTGGGCCACCAGCGGATTATCCGCAAAGCGCGGGTCCTCACGGGCATCCTCGACCACCAGCGGCGTGGTTTCCGCAATGGTATGGGCGCAGAAGGCCACGTCGCGGGTCGTTTCACTCAGCTCTGTCCCCACCCGCGACTTTATCCACTGGCGTTTTGCATCAATCAGCGTGACGGTCGAGGTGGGCACATTCAGTAATTGGGTGACCAGGCGGGTCACCCGATCGAATGCAGGTTCTTCCGGCGTATCCAGCAGCGCCAATTCGTAAAGCGCCGCCAGCCGAGCCTCTTCGTCGGGAAGAATAGGGTAGTTCATTGACTGTGGCCCATGATGGTAGACGATAACCTACCATCATAACGTGATCAGCCATGCTTTGCCCAAGACGCCCGATGACCGACTACTTTCGCCCAGCCGATACTCACCAGTGAAGAAGCCAATAGCGCACCGAGGAAAGGCCCCAGGGTGGGAATGCCCGCAGGGAAGGTCGCCGCCATGAGCCCCGCTGCAAGGCTGCCGCTGGCGATCCAGCCGGGTAACACGGCGCCTAATAGCCCCGCAATGCCGCCGCCGATCGCCGCCGCGGTGGACATCCGTTTCCATAACCCCAGCAATACCGGTACCACGATCGCGGCACACAGCAAGTCCGCGATCAGGAATAGCCGCAGTACGGAAAGCCCCTGCAGGCCGATGATTACCACCGGCACCATCAGCGCGACGGTCCACCAGCGGGCCGTGGTCAGCGACCTGCCCCGCTGCTCATGCTGGGAGACGATCAGCGAGGCAATCGCGTTCTGCAGCGTATCGACACTGGATGCCACCAGTGTCACCGCCAGCACCAGGGCCAGCAGGGCGAGCCACGACGGTGCGCTGCCCAGGAGAGCAAAAAACGGGATAGGCGGTTCACCCAGCGCCACGCCACTCATCGCAGCAAGCATCCCCAGGCCGCCGATCACCATCACTACAGCGACGGTCAACCCACCCCCCAGCCAGGCACCTAGGCCCAGGCTGCGTGAATCCTGCGCGGCCCACACCCGCTGCCAGTAACCCTGATGGAAAAGGTTCGCCGCCGTGACGGCAATGACCAGTGTCACCGCCACACTCAGTGCGTCGCCCAGCGGGGCGCTCGGCATCGACGATGCCTCTGGCAGGGTGGGTAAATAGGTGAAGGCAACACTGCTGACGATCAGCAGCAGAGCGATCAACAGCCAGGCCTGCCAGCGGTCGGTGGCAAGGCTCGCCCTTAGCCCGCCGAGCACGGTATAGGCAAGCGTGCTCAAGGCGACGCCAAGAACAACCAGAGCAGGCGGCACATCGGAGAGTAATGCGGTAATCGCCCCAATGGCCGTCAGCTCTGCGGCCAAAAAGCAAGCCATGTAGGCCACCGACACCAGTGACACCCAGCGGCGCACGCTGGTGCCGTAACACGCCTGGGCAAACTCGGCGATGCTTCTGCCTTCGGGCAACGCGCGGCGAATGGCCGGTCCGTAAAGACCGAGTACGATAAACGGCAGCGCGGAACCGATGGCATAACCGGAAAGGGCCACTGGGCCAACGAAGGCGCCGATCTCCGGCGGCGCAAACAGAATCCATGCGCCCATCCCGGAGGCAAGGAACGATAACCCGAGGGTCGCCCCGGACTGGGAATTGCGGGCCGTAATGTAATCATCGACCGTGCCACCGGCCCAGCGAGCCCGCAGGCCAAGTATGATAAAAATGCCGAGTGCCGCGGCCAGCGCAGCGGATGTCAGGTAGGGCATGTCGCGCTTCCTCCGCCGGTATCATCCGGATCAGGTTCCAGGGTTAGCGCAAGCGCACTCTCAGCCTCTTGGAGGCTCCCCTGGCGACAGTGTGTGAAATAACTTTATGAACAGGTATTATTCTCAACGAGAATCGCACCAGCGTAAAGTGGCGAGTATATGCCATTACGCGCAAGTACCCGGCGCTTCAAACGCCCGGGGCTTTTAATCCACGTTATCGCTGGCCATACTCAGTAGGTAATCTAATAACGTTATAGAAACCGTGCGCCCGGAGCGACACGGTTCGCTCAAAGGGAAATCTCTAATGCGCTATACAGAAGCCAAGGAACATACGCCGGGCAGGCTACATGCGTTGTTTGCTGACCCTTACAATGCGTTTGAAAACGATACCGACGAGCGGCAACTGCATCTGCATATTGCGCTGTATTTGCTGCTGGCACGCCCCATGGAGCGCAGCTTGATGACGCTGCGTGTCATACACGGCTGGGAAAATGGTGGCTTCGAGCCAGCTGATTTGCAGCATGTCGACTACGCCATTAAGACCGTGGCCGACTTCAAGCGCGCCGTAAAGGACTTCACCCAGGCCTCAAAAGACAACGTTGCCTTCCCCGCCGATGAAGACGCCCTGCTGGAAGCCCCGCTTGACGATGCGATCGCCAATGCCGAGGCAGACGGGCAAACACTGGATGCAGAAACGCGCACGATCCCGGCCCGCTGGCCTGCTTTTGAAGGCGGTTTGGCCCTCTATACACTGTTCAAGATGTACCACCGCCTGGTATACGGCGAGGACGAAGCATACCGCTGTACACAGTGCTATACCGCCGATGGACTACGTGAGATGCACGAATTTCATCTTGAAGAAGGTGAGTTTGCGCTGCTGGTGCCGACCGGCAAGCATTTTGCCTCAGAGCCCTCGATGCTGGTGCTGCACGAAAGTCAGCTTGATCCGATTGAACGGCTGCTGGAAGAAAGCTTACCGCTGTTTCAGGATTTTTAGTCCCCGCATTGACGCTCCCTCGGCCCCTTCAGGCCGAGGAAGCTACCACCCGGCGAGTGACATCAGCCAAGCGAAATGGTGCTGTTGATCCCGCTGGAGACGTTTTCGGGCTCAAACCAGCGGGCGGTCACCGTCTTGGTCTGCGTCCAGAAGGCAATCGCCTGCTTACCGTTAGGCCCCAGGTCGCCGAGCTTTGAGCCTCGCGAGCCGGTAAAGCTGAAATAGGCAACCGGCACAGGGATCGGTACGTTGATACCGATCTGGCCCACGTCAATGTCGTTTTCAAAGCGCCGTGCCACCCAGCCCGAGTTGGTAAAGATCGAGGTGCCGTTGCCGTTGGGGTTGGCATTGATGAATGCGACCGCGTCGTCCAGCGTCTCCACGTTGACCACGCAGAGTACCGGGCCAAAGATCTCTTCACGGTAGATGGTCATGTCGGCCGTCACGTCGGAAAACAGTGTCGGCCCCACAAAATTCCCGTTCGGAAAGCCATCAACCGAGCAACCGCGGCCGTCGACCATCAGTTTGGCGCCCTCTTTCTCGCCTGCGCCAATCAAGCGTTCGACACGTTCCTTGGCCTGGGGGGATACCAGCGGGCCCAGGTCGGCATCGCGTTGAGTGCCAGGCCCGACCTTCATGCCGCGAGCGCCTTCCACAATATCGTCTAACCATTCACGGGCTTCGCCCACCAGCACCACCACCGAGTTGGCCATGCAGCGCTGCCCGGCCGCCCCAAATGCCGAGCCCAGCAGGCTGTCGATGGCCTGACTGCGATTGGCGTCGGGCATGACCACGCAATGGTTCTTGGCGCCCATCATTGCCTGCATGCGTTTACCCGCCGCGGCGGCGCGGTTATACAGGAGCGAGCCTACGTGGGATGAGCCAATGAACGACAGCGCCTTGATCGACGGGTGATCGGCAATCTGGTTCGCCACCTCGGGGCCGCCGTGAACCACATTCAATACCCCCGCCGGAATGCCTGCTTCATGGGCAAGCTCCACCAGCCGCATGGTCGAGCTGGGATCCTGCTCCGATGGCTTCAGGACAAACGTATTGCCGGTGGCAATGGCCAGCGGGAACATGAAGCAAGGCAGCATGATCGGGAAATTGAAGGCGGTAATGCCCGCCCCGACGCCCAGCGGATGGTGCATGGTGTAGACATCGACCTCGTTGGCGGCATTATTGGCCAGCTCGCCAAGCTGTAGCGAGGTAATGGAGCAGGCATGCTCGACCACCTCCAGCCCGCGCCCAACCTCGCCTTCAGCATCCGGCAGGGTTTTGCCGTGCTCTTCTGTAATCAGCGCCGCCAGTTCAGGCGTGTGCTCGCGAATCAGCGCCTGAAGCTTGAGCATGATGCGCATGCGTTTGCCCAGGGGGACCTTGCGCCACTCCTTGAAAGCCGTTGCGGCGCTGGCAATGGCGCGCTCGACTTCGTCGGCGGTGCAGAAAGGCACCCTGGCGACGACTTCCTGGGTGGCTGGGTTCACCACATCACGCCACTCCTGGCTCTGGGACGTGACCGGCTGGCCATCGATAAACATGGGGATATCGCGAATGGGCATGGCGTTGCTCCTGTTGTCATTGTATTTGTCGTTGTATTAGAAAGTTGACGTAAACGTCAACGAGCTAACGCAAGAGTAAACAGAATCTATCGGGCGGCGTCAATTAGCCCTTCCATGGGGACAAGCCTTTACCTGTCCGATGCATGGATTAGCCACCAAGTTAGCCACCAGGAAAGTAAAGGATGGAGACCATGTCTAACACGCGTTGGTTAACGCTGAATCAAGGCGTTGGTGAGCCAGGGAAACCAGGCTAGCAAGACCAGGGTGACCAATGTCGCCAGCAAAAACGGCAGCAGGGCACGGAAGATTTTCAGCGGCGGTGCGCCGGTCATGGATGAGGCAATAAACAGCCCGGCCCCCACAGGCGGCGTTAACAGCCCCAATACCAGGGTCAGACATACCACGACGCCGAACTGGTAAGGACTAATGGCAAATTGCGTCTCGGCAATCGGCATCAGGATAGGCACCACCAGAATCAGCGCGGCGATGCCGTCGATGACCATGCCCACCAGCAGCAATGCGCCAATCATCATCAGCAGAAACACAAAGGGGTCGGCCGTGAGGGCGGCGATCCACTCGGCCGCCATTTGCGGCAACTGCTCGTAGATCACCACCCAGCCAAATACCCCGGCGGCGGCAATCAACATGATGACCAAACCGGCATTGACCGCCGTGCGCTTGAGCACCTGAGGCATTTGAACCAGGCGCAGCTCGCCATACACAAAACGCCCCATGATCAAGGCCGCAAGCGAGGCCAGCGCCGCCGACTCGGTGGGCGTGGCAATGCCCAATAAAATGCCACCAATAATGATGACCGGAATCAGCAGTGCTGGCAGTCCCCAGAGTGCGTCGTGCGCTGCCTGACGGCGACTGGGCCACTGGCCCTTGGGGTATTGCTGCACCAGCCCGACCAGCGCGATCACGACGAAGAAACTCCCTCCCAGCAATAACCCCGGCAGCAATCCGGCAATAAACATCTCGGCGATAGGCACCTGAGCCATCACCCCAAACAGCACGAACAGCATCGAGGGCGGAATAATCGGCGACAGCAGGCCACCTGCGGCGGTAATCGCCGCGCTGTAAGGGGTATCGTAGCCCTCTTCTTCCATAGCGGGCACCATGGCCCGGGACATGATCGCGATTTGCGACGCCGCCGAGCCGATGATGGCCGCCATCATCATGTTGGCCACCAGATTGATATACGCAAGACCACCGCGGAAACCGCCCACCAGAATTCGTGCCAGGGCGATCAAACGCCTGGTGAGACCGCCTTCGTTCATCAGCTCGCCGGCCAGCATGAATAACGGGATCGCCAGCAACCCATAGCTCTCGATGGCGCTGAATAATTGCTGCGGATAAGACTCGAACAGCACGCTATTGCCCGACACGTAGATGTACACCATCGCCGTCAGTGCGAGCACCAGGGCAATCGGGACAGCGCTCAGCAGTAACAGTAAAAATACGGCAATGGTCATAAGCGCGCCCACCTCATGGCAGTGTTTCGGCCGTCGTCTCGTCGCCAGGGTGGCGCCACTGGGTGACCGACTGCCAGACGTTGGCCAGCCCATGCAGGCTGAGGGATAGCGCAAACCACGGCACGATCAGCCACACCCAGAACTTTTTCACACCCAGCGTCGAGGTGTTCTCGGCGTAAATGAAGTTGAAGGTCTGCCCCTGAAAAGCCCCCGTGTCGAAGCCTAATCGAGCAAGCGTGAATGGCTGATACCAGCGCCAGCAAAGCCAAACGAGTAGCAGGGCAAATACCAGCACCATGACGTCGACCCAGAGGCCTATCAGTTGTCGTCCGGCACGGGGCAGCCCATCGCTCAACAAGGTCACTGCCACTCCCTGGCGACGCTTGAACACCGCCCCCGCAATCAAAAACGTCATCCAGATCATGGCGTAAATCGATAACTCGCTTATCCAGTAAAGTGGGTTACCCAGCACACGAAAGACAATATTGATCAGGATCAAACACGTTACCGCCGCAGCCAGGGCGGCAGCGGCGGTCTCTTCAAAGCGGGCAAGCCCCGAGGAAAGGCGTTGCAACATGATCGTGGAGAATCCTCGTCAGTGGTCGAGTGGTTGACTTGTCAGCGGGTTACTCGCGCAGACGCTCGGCTTCTTCGCGCAGGGTTTCCAGCATCGGTGCCCTGGGTGCCCAGATGGCTTCCCACTCGGCTATCGCGTCTGAGAAGAATTCGGCATCCGCTTCGACGATGTTGATATCCAGGGCGCGGATCTCTTCTTCCTGAGCAGCGTCTTTTTCTTCAAAGCCTGCCAGCACGTTCTCCAGATGCTCGGCCATGGTCGTGTCGATCAGCTCACGATCTTCCTCGGAGAGCTCCCGCCATACGCGACCCGACACCACTCCCACCATGGGGAACATCATGTGATTGGAAATCAGCAGGTTATCGGCCTGTTCGTAGAATTTGAGAATCAGGATGGAGTCGAAATCCATGTCGATGGCGTCTACCTGGCCGTTGGCCAGAGCGTCGTACACTTCCAGCAACGGCATGGGCGCAGGGGCTGCACCGGTGGCGGTATAGAAATCACGAATCGGCTCGAAGGGGGTGATCCGCAGGCGCTGACCTTCCAGGTCATCGGCGCTTTCGATGGGGTCACGGCTGAGCACCTGGCGCATGCCCACCATACCGTAACCGACGCCGACCAGACCGACACCTTGCGGCATCAGGTCGAGCAGCTCGCCGGCGGCGTCCGAACGCAGCAAGCGGGCGGCGTGGTTGACGTCATCAACCAGATAAGGCGCATAAAGCGCACCGAAGTCGGGAATCCGATTGGAGATTTCGGCAATGGTCAGGAACGCCATGTCCAGCGCGCCGCTCTGCAACTGCTGGACCATCTGCGCTTCATTACCCAACTGCTGAGCAGGAAAAACCGACACGCTATGCTCGCCACCGGAACGCTCATTCAGCGTTTCGGCAAAGGCTTCCGCTTCGGTTGACCAAAGGTGCTGGGCGGGGGTGATCAGGCCTAAACGAAAATCACGCGCCTGGGCATTGAAGGACGTTACGGCCAACGCGGTGGCAGTAAGTGCAAGGGTCAACCGTTTGCAGTGATTCATAACTCGCCTCTTGTCATTGGCGCGGTCGCTTCGCAGGACCGCATTATGATGAATGAGGCTAAGAATACCCTACACCAAGCGTTGAGGGCAGCTATCACCACCAACGTCGCATCCAGCCAGGCCGTTCCGATTAACCCCGTTCAGACTGACGCAAGGTAGGCCGCCTTGAGCCGATAAAACTCATCCACAATCGCCGCCATTTCATCCGCATCATAGGGGCACAGCCCGCTGACAACCAGCTTTTTGGAGCCAACCCCCACCGATTCACCTGCTGACTCAATGGCAAACTCAAGCAGGGCGTCGGCGCGCTTTCCCTGCACATCCAACGACGAATGGCTGAGCGTCAACCCAGGCGACACAGCGTTCAGGCGCGAAAGCGAGAACCCCATGCTGTCGTAGATCACCAGCGGGCGCTTGGGGTTGAACATCACCCCGTGCTCCTCCATCAGCGGCTTGAGGTAGTGAGGAAAGTTCTTACCCGAAAATGCCACGTAGCAGTGAGCAAAGGCTTCTATCACCGAGGCATCGTCGGTCCAGTCCCCGCGCCGTTTAACCTGTAGGTAACATTTACCGTCTTCATCGTATACGTGCAGCTCACCATTTTCAGATTCGCTGAACACAAGCGGAGTATCGGCCCCCACCATGCTGGTAAAACGAAACTCCATGTGCCGCGACAAACCAAACTTTGCCAATACCAGCGCAAAAAGGAGATCCCCCGGCACACAGAAACGCCGCGCATCCGGATTATGGATCGGGTTATAGTCACCTGCGACGCCCTTAGCGAAGCGGCTGGCCTGCTCAGCGGAGATCACCACATACTCTCCGCGCTGCGTGTAAAATTCCTTGAACATGGCTTAGGTTGTCTGCTCAGCGTTGAAATCAAAAGTCGAAGGTGGGCTTACGACGCGCATAATGCCATAAAACGTCGATCAACAGGAGCCACCTGCAAGGAAGCCGTATGCCAAATCAGCGTCCCAGATCAAAACGTCTTTCACACACTCTGCTCATCACCCTGGCAGGCGTTTTGACAGTGGCGCTCATCTGGCTACTCGGTAGTGCCTGGCTGCTCAATAGCCAATGGTTGCCGCAGCAGCTTTCAAAGATCGAAGGTGTCGAGGTGCGCTGGTCAAATGCCCAAAGCCTGCACCCTGGGCGCTGGGAAGTCGAGAATCTCTACCTCGCCCGTGAAGACGATCGGATGCCCGTCACCGTTGACGCCCGACAAGCCACCCTTTCGCTGTCCTTGCTCGACCTACTGCGCGGCGAATTGCATATCAAGGCGCTGGAGGCCAGTGGGCTCCGCCGCCTGACCGTTGGCGATATTGCGCTTGAAGCCGAGGGCCAACTCCAGATAACGGACACCCAGTTCAGTCGTGACGCCTTGGCCGTGCCCCATGTATCGCTGGATATTAACCAAGGGCGTTTGGTACGGCTAAGCGACCAAGCCACCCTGGCGCGCGATATCAGGTTAGCCGCCAGTGCCAATCTGGAAAGCGTAACCACCGCACAGGTCCCCCGCGATGAGCTTATCGCCAGCCTGCTCGGTGCCCTTTCAGCACAGCTGAGCATCAATGCCCAGGCCGACGCCTGGGACGTCTTCATGCCCTATCTGAAAGCACTGCCCTGGTTAACGCTTGATGGCAGCGGGGCACTGACGGGCGAGCTTGCGCTTGATGCTGGCAGGTTACGGCACGGTAGCCAGCTCACCCTGGTGGCGTCGGCCTTACGCTTATCGGTGGATGAGCAACGTCTGACGCCCGATGCCAGTGACTCACCGCGCTGGATGACTCCCGACTCTTCTCCGCCGCTTCATACCGCCGTCGGCGAAGGGCACGTCCGTCTGGCAGCACAGGACAATACGCTGACCTTTTCCACTCAGTTAAACAACGTGGTGTTGGCTGACAGCCATCCTTACGCTGACGATACCCAACTGGGCCTGGTGACCGGCATTCCCAACCAGCGCCTGGACCAGTTGGACCTACCGACGAGCGCCACCCTTGAGCTGCAAGGCCAGGTGACCCGACTGGATATGCTTGACCGCTACCTGGCAGATACCTTTGACGGTCAGGGTGTTCGCCTGGCCGGGAAGGGTCAAGTCGACGCCAGCATAACGCTACGTGACGCCCAGCCTCACCGTGCCTCGTTGTCGATTCAGGCCCCCGAACTGGCCGCGGAACTGCTGGATTTCAACGCCAGGGGAAGCGGTTCCCTGACGGCACAGCTAACCCCCGACGAGGTCATCGATGCGACACATACGTTCATTGATGGGACCCTGAGCCACCATGAGCAAACGCTGCTGGCGGATGCCGCGATCACCCTCAACGCGCGCAGCCCGGTTGACCCTGTGCAAGCCCGGGAGGACGCCACCGCCCGGCTGGCCTGGCAGTCTGCCCGCCTGCCGGACATCAGCGTGCTGCAACCCTACCTGGGCGCAATATTACCCGACCCCCGCCCGCTGCAGTTGCTTGACGGCCAAGCCACCAGCAACGGCCAGCTGGCGTTCACGACGGAGGAGATGAGCGGCGAGATCTATTTAGCCGGGGAGCAGTTGACCACGCGCTGGCAGTACGGCGATGAGGACGGCACGCTGGAAAGCAGCGCCCAGCTCAGCCTGGCGATGCGTCGGGCAGCGCTCGACGGCTCCGCGCTGGATATCAGCGGATCGCGTTTGCGTTGGCAAGTTGCGGATACGAACGCTACCTCTGAGACGTTACAGAGTACCCTGGTACTCAATGAAGGCCGTTTCAAGCGAGAGAAAATCACTGACGCCAGTCGCGTCAGCGGTGAGTTTTCCATGGAGGGCAGCGTACAGCAGCTGGGCTTTTTGAATGCTTTCCTGCCCGAGGCCCACGGATTAAAGCTCGCAGGAAACGGCCAGCTATTTGTTCAAGGGGCATTCCGCGATGACCGCCTGCTGGCGCCCACACGCCTGAGGGTCAACGCCAACCAGCTGGAGGTCGGTTTTCTGGACTATCTGGCCACGGGCCGCGGCGAGTTGACGGCTCAATTGGATAGCGCCGAGCACGCCCAGCTTTCGCTGGGCATACCGCACTTTACGCTCACGCGCCGGGACGACGACCGACCCCACCTGGAGGGTCGCCACTTTGCCCTGACGACCCAGACCGAACGTTTCAGCGAGGTGCTGGCAGCCCCCGAACCTGCCTTCTTCACTACGCGTATTGCGCTGCCCACTACCCAGGTTCCTGACTTCACCCGTTATAACCACTATCTCCCCGAAGAAGCAGGCATCCGTCTGCTCGGGGGCCAGGCAAGCCTGACCAGCGAATGGCTGCTGGAGGGCCTGACCGCTCAGGGCGAGATCAACCTGCGCGCCTTTGGTGCCGACCTGGCGTTGCTCGACCAACGTATCAGGGGCGATGTCGAACTCCATCTGCAACTCGACAAAGGTGACCTGGAAGCGCGGCGCTTTAACGCCGACGACTCATTCCTGCGGCTGGAAAACGTGTTTCGACAGAGCGAAGAAGGCACGCAGGATGCCGGGTGGTGGGTTCAATTGAGCCTTGACGACGCAGTACTCGAATGGCGCGACCCTATCAGCCTGACCAGTCAACTCCGCCTTGGCATGCGAGATACTGGCTTACTCGCCCGCCTCTTTTTAGCGCGCGCCCGGGAAAGCGGCTGGTTGGGTAGACTGTTGAACGTGCGCAATATCAGCGGTGATGCGCAGTTGCACATCGACGGCGAGCGCATTCGTCTTTACGACCTGACGCTAACCGGCGGGCCCCTTCTGCTGCTTGCCGATGTCACCCTGGCCGAGAAACAGGCCAACGGCGCGCTTTATGCCCGTATCGGCGCCCTGGGAACAGGCGTCGAGCTGATCGACAGCGAACCTGAGCTGAAAGTCCTGCAACCCAGGCGCTGGTTCGACCGCTGGCGGGAGGCAAAGCGTTTTCCCAGGCCTTAACGGCGATTTCGCTCACGGCGAATCATCCTGACCCGCTGTTTGGCTTTTTGCGGCGTGGAAAGGGGAGCGGCCGAATCATCGGCAGTTTTCGGAGGCAGGGTCACCCAGGCAAATACCGGTAGCGCCAATTGCCAGTGAATCGCCGCGATTCGCAATCCCAGCGTCACCGTCAACGAGGCGGCAATGGTCAGGGGCAGCGGCGCTTGCAGGGCATCTAGCACCACGTAAGCAGTGCCACCCGCCATCGCCGCCGTGGCGTAGACTTCCTCGCGCAGCACCATGGGGACACGCTGGGCCAGCACATCGCGGATCATGCCACCCGCCACCCCTGTCATCATGCCCATCAGCACCGCCACAACGCCGGATGTCCCCAACAATAGCGCTTTGTGAGCGCCAATCACGGTAAATAACGCCAGACCAAAGGCGTCCGCAATCGGTAAAAAGCCGCGTGACAGGCGATGGATATAGTGAAACCCCACCAGCGAGACACCCACGGTGGCAAAAATGACCCACAGGTAGGTTGGATCAGCCACCCAGAACACCGGCCTCACCCCCAACACCAAGTCGCGCAGCGTACCGCCACCTATCCCCGTGACGGCGGCCAGCACCAGCATGCCAAACGGATCCATCCGCGAGCGACATGCCAGGACAACCCCGGACAGGGCAAACACGATCACCCCCGCCATATCCAACCAATAAACGATACCCGACACGCGATGCTCCTTTTTATCCACGGCCCTTCAATGCGGGCAGAATAGCCCCCGCCTTGCCGGGCCAAACACGAATATAAAAACGCCTATGATAGGCGTGTTAATACACATTAGGTTAGGCTGTCGTCGTAATACCTTTATCGATTGACAACGGAGTGCCCATGGACTGGAACCCTGCTTATAGCTGGTTGGTACTCGCCCTGCTACTGAGCTTGGCGGAGCTAACCTCTGGCGCGATGTTGCTGCTTGCCCTGGGGGTGGCCGCGGCGTTCACGGCAGCGGTCACAGCACTTGGTCTGACACTTCCCTGGCAGTTGATCAGCATGGGGATATTTTCCGGTGTGCTGGTGCCCCTGGGGGTGATGGTCATTCGCCCGCATTTCTCACCCAAGGGCGTACACTACGGCACCACTGGCACCGGTG
Organism: Vreelandella subterranea; assembly: GCF_900111305.1. GTDB lineage: Bacteria > Pseudomonadota > Gammaproteobacteria > Pseudomonadales > Halomonadaceae > Vreelandella > Vreelandella subterranea. Next base: position 69,726 of record NZ_FOGS01000004.1, on the reverse strand, counting down.
TGGAAAAAGGCAAGCACTACACCACGTTAAAACGCGACTTCGATAACGCTACCGGCATCAAGGTCAACGGGGATTTCTATCGCCTACGCGTTATCAAAAGTGACCAGACCGAATTACCCCCGGATACTCCGGTGGTATTTAAACGCTTCGAGGGCACAACGGCCCTTGTACAGCTCCACACGTCAGCCAGTTCAGCATCTTCGGCTGATACGAATCAACACAAGGAAACTTAAAATGGATTTACCCATTAGCCCAGGCCTACTGATAAGCCTGATCATTGTCGTGATCGGCATACTGATCATTTCGAAAGGCCTGGTGATCGTTCGCCAATCCGAGGTGATGGTCATCGAGCGACTCGGTTCGTTTCATCGCGTGCTCGAAAGCGGCATCAACATTATTGTGCCGTTTATCGAGCAGCCGCGCGCCATTACCATGCTGCGCTACCGCAAGATGGGCGAGGACTACACGGCCATTACCACCGATGAGACCCGTATCGACCGCCGCGAAACGGTGATGGATTTCCCCGGCCAGCCGGTGGTGACCACCGATAATGTCACCGTGCGCATCAATGGCGCGCTCTACTATCAGATTATCGACCCGAAACGTGCGGTCTATGAAGTCGAGAACATGAGTCAGGCCGTGGAAGTACTGGCCAAGACCACGCTGCGTTCGGTGGTCGGCAAGATGGAGCTGGATAAGCTGTTCGAGTCCCGCGCAGAGGTCAACAACGAGATTCAGGCGGCCATGGAAGAGCCTGCCTCCAAGTGGGGCGTCAAAATCTCCCGCGTTGAAGTGCAGGATATCGCCATGCCGGATGAAGTCGAGTCCGCCATGCGTCTACAGATGGCCGCCGAGCGTAAGCGTCGTGCCACCGTTACCGAGGCAGAAGGCGAAAAATCCGCCGCCATCGCCATGGCGCAGGGCCAGCGTGAATCCTCAATCCTGAATGCCGAGGGCGATAAAGAATCTGCGATTTTGCGTGCCCAGGGCGAGCAGGAATCGATCAAGCTGGTGCTCAGCGCGATTGGCGATAGCGAAGAGAACAAGCGCACCGTGGTGGGCTATCTGCTGGGCCAGAGCTATATCAAGGGGCTGCCCAACATGGCTAAAGACGGCGAACGGGTTTTCGTGCCCTACGAGTCCTCTGCCCTGCTTGGCTCCATGGGGATGTTCCGCGAAATGGCGGGGTCGCCGGAAGACACCGTGGCCAGCCACCTTAAAAACCGTAACGGCACTCGCGAAAGCGGCTTCCAGAGCGGTGTCGTTGGCGGGGCTGCCAGCGGCCAGTAGGTATTAGAAAAGGAGGCGCCTGATGATGGTCCTTGCGCCCCCGAAGCAACGCGTTCCGACCGGGCTGGCGACAGTCCGGTTTTTTTATGGCCTTTTCATGGGGCCGGGACAAAAAAATCGTTGAAGAAACAGCACCACCTTGGCTCGCTTTTTAGTTAAGATTGGGACCAATGTACTAACGCTACTGTACCTCGCTGCATCAGCCTCTCGCCGTATCTTGTTGATGCCTTTCATCAGCGGAATGATCGCTATAATACGAGGACGTTCGCCATGCTGCGCCGTGGGTTCGCCATACGACATCGCATTCTGCTGATCGTCTCATTTATTGTGTTGGCGATACTCTCTGATGGCCTCAAAGCGGAAGCCCTGCCCCAGCCGCTAATGGACTGGGAGTACCGTTGGGGCGACTCCCCCCTGAATGCGAACGGCGAGCCCGAGTGGTTAGATGATGAATCCGCCGACTGGCAATCAACAGCCTCCCCTTCCAACCCACCAGGCCGTGAAGGGCATCAGCACCTTTGGTTACGCACAACCTTGCCTGAGGGCGATTGGAATGACCCCGTCCTTTATATCACCAGTATCAATTTAATCGGCCAGGCCTACCTCGGCGATGAGCTGATTTATCAGTACGGCGAATTTGACGACCAGGGGCGAGGCGATTTTGCTGGCTGGCCCTGGCATATGATCGACCTGCCTGAAGGGGCGGCTGGCCAGGTACTCACTTTCCGGCTCTATTCCTACTACACCAGCATTGGGCTTTGGGGCGAAGTGCAGATAATGGAGCGTATCGATGTACTCAAACACGTCATCCATGAGTCCGCCCAGGATCTTGGCGTCAGTGCGCTCGTATTGGTGCTGGGCATTCTGGCCACCCTTTTCGCCCTTATCGGGCCTGAACGGCGTGGCTTCCTGGCCATCGCGCTGTTTGCCTACGCCTCCGGGCTGATGCTGCTCGCCGAGGCACCCGCCCGCCAATTGATCGCCGATGGCCCCCTGGCCTGGGATATGCTCAGAGCAGGCAGCTACTATACCCTTCCGATCGCGCTGGGGATGTTGCTCAGCCATTGGCTTGAAGGCACCGCCAAGCGCTGGATCAAGCGACTCTGGGCCTTACACCTGGCCTACCTGGTGATGGCCATGGGCCTGGTGCAGTTAGGCTTTATCAGCCTATCGATAACCTTCCCTGTGTTTGATGTCTTGCTCGCCGTGACCATGCCGTTCATGCTGCTGCTCGCGCTATTTCGCTTCCGCAGGCTCAATCTCGAACAGCGCTTGCTGGTGCTAAGCTTCACCTTTTTTGCTCCCCTGCTGCTCGCCGACATGGTTGTCGCCCATGGCTTCGTGGCCTGGCGAACGGTGCCATTAAGCTATGGCAGCTTAGCTTTTTCTCTGGCAATTGCGACTATATTTCTATGGCACTACCGACGCACCCAGCAGCAACTGGCAACGGCCAACGAAACCCTTGAACAGCAAGTTACCGAACGCACAGCAGAACTTGGCCAGCTTGTTCAGGAACTGGAGGGGCTTTCGTTTGAAGACCCTCTCACCGGCCTTCACAACCGACGCCATTTCAATACGGTATTCGACCATGAGTGCCGCCGCGCTCAACAGCATGGCAGCCAGCTTTCTCTGCTCATGTTGGACCTGGACCATTTCAAAGACATCAACGATCACTTTGGCCACGATGCAGGCGATGCGGTGCTGGTTAAAATGGCCGCGTTACTCAGCCAGCATTTTATGGAATTAGGGGTGGTCTGCCGAATCGGAGGCGAAGAGTTTGTTGCCCTGCTCCCGGAAGCCTCGGCCGATACGGCCGAGTCCAGTGCCAATGCGCTGTTAGACGCCGTCGCACAATGCGCCTGTGCTCACCAAGGCGTCCCGCTCAGGCCAATCACGCTGTCTTGCGGCATTGCCACCTACCCCGATCATGCTCCAAACCCGCATAAGCTTCTTCGACTCGCTGACGAAGCGCTTTATCACGCCAAACGCAGCGGCCGTAACCGCTGCGTTGTATGGTCTGCGTCATTCGAGGAACATGGCTTTATACTTGGCCGACGGCAACCACATTAACCTGTGTTCCGTTCATCCAAGCAGCGCCTGAGGCTTAGGGGGAATCGGTCGCCAGAAAATGATCAATGAACACACCATAGTCCTGTTCGACGCAATCCGCGTAAGCCACCGCGAGGGTCGATAGCACCTCCACAAACTGTTCTTCACGCCCTTTAAGTCGCTGGCAGATCGCCATGGCAAAAGGTCTATGATCCCCGCTATTCAGCGCTTTTGCCCCCCGCAGGTGTTCCCGGGCGAGAATCTGCCCCCACTGGCGTGCGAGCTTGCGATACGGCTTTCCGCTGGAAAGTTTATGGGTAGGGAAGTCCTTCTTGAAAGGAGAGCGCTCGCGGACCGAAAACACCTTGTCATTCATGGTTAACCAGCCAAGGTAGGCATCCGGGTGTTCCGCAATGGCATGAAACGCCGCCGCATGGCGAATACCTTCATTGGGAAATAGCTTGCGCCACGCCTGCTGTTGGGCCTTGCTCATGAAGTGATAGGCTTCCGGGGTTACCTGCTCTTTGACATCCAGAATGATGTCGTCGTGCTCGTGGTCGACCCCGCCTTCAATCAGTACATAGTAGCGCTCTACCCCGAGCGAACCGGTACCTGCGTCCAGCCGACGCGCGGTGTCTTTGACGCGGAAATGGCGGGGGTCGCTCTCTTTTGCAGCGTCTTGAAGGGTTTGCTGGTATTCCTGCTCTATCAGTCGACGCAGTTGACTGGCCATATCAGCGGGCAAGTTAGCGAGCTTACCGGGGCGCTCCGCAAACTGCCGACCTCGCTGGTCGTCAAGCGTGGTCCATTTTTCCAACATGCGCGCACGGCTCTGCTTATCCGCCACCTTGCTCATGAAAGGCTTCAACTGACCTTTGGCACTATCCAGCGTGACTGCCTCGATGGGCACATCGTCGGTATAATCCGCCAGCGTGTAATAGTAACCCTCTAGTAGCTTGCCAAGGGCTTTATCAATGGCTTTGGGGCTAAGCTCGGCATTTTCACGACCATCCAATACCACGCTGATGGCCAGCCTCCACAGGTCGTATTGATAATCGCCGATTAGCGCATCGTCAAAGTCGTCCATGCCGTAGCGCACCTGGTCATCATGATGACCGTAAGCACCAAAATTGTAGACATGGGCGTCACCCTGCAACCAGGTTTGGGTATTGGGCCACCCCCCAAACAGCGAAAAGCGCCAGTCGTACCATACGTCTTGCCAGTACATATGATTGGTACCGCGGAAGAAACGATATGTCGATGCCGCCATCTTGGCATATTTGGCCTGGCGGGTCGCCGCGTCCAAGGGCGCGTTGGCTTGCTGGATGGCTTCAATCACTTGCTGGGGGCGGTTGTGTCCCGTTAGTGCATGACTCATTGCGATGCCTTTGTGGGTGCATAAATGCTGTCTTGTCTAAGCGTAGGCGACAAACGTTAAGAGATTAAGTCACAGGAGCCACAATACGCCTTTAAAGCCCCAACTGTCGTGACATCACCGTGACGGTTTCGCCCCGGTACTCAAGGCTTTCTACATCTTGCCACCCCAAACGCCGATAAAGCGCCTGCTGGTCGGGGGTGTAGAGATAGAAGTGCTCAAAGCCGTTCTCAACGGCTTCTGCTTTTACCCGGCGCACCAATGCAGAGGCAATGCCCTGCCCGCGCCACTCGGGCACGACAAAGACAGAGGCCAGCCAGGGGGTAAGTTCACGGCGTATGCTCATGTCATCGGCAATCAGGCTGGCGGTTCCCACCGGGGTTTCGCCCTGCATCGCCACAAAGATTGAAGGCACACCGCCCTGCCCACACTCGGCTTTCAATCGTTTAATAGCCTGTTCCAGCGTTAAGCCTGGATGCAAATGCCCCCAGGATTCATATGTCCAGCCCGCGACTATTTCAGCATTAGGATTGTCGGCTCTTAGCCGCTTGAGGGTGATATCACTTTGCATAAATGACGCTCTTATTCAGCATGAGCGAATACATTAGCGACAAATAAGGTATAGCGCTATAGCGCGTCAAACCAGGGACCGGCAAGCGGCTGCCCCCATTTATCACCATGAACGAGTTCACTTAATGGCAAGCGGGAGCGCCAGCCTTTGGCTTCAAGCTCTGGCTGATCTAAAAACTCGCTCACGTAGCCAAGGCAGAGATACGCCAGCGGGTAAACATGCTCAGGCAGGTTTAACGCCGTGCTCAGCTGTTCCTGGTCAAGAATGCTCACCCAGCCAACACCGATACCTTCTACCCTCGCAGCCAACCAGAGGTTTTGCACCGCCAGACAAGTGCTAAAGAGGTCGGTTTCCACAATGCTATTGCGTCCCAGCACATGGGGCCCGCCACGGCTACGGTCGCAGGTAATGCAAAGATTCAACGGGCTTTCCATAATCCCTTGCAGCTTGAGGCTGCGATAATGCTCTTTTCGCTCGCCTTCAAAGCGCTCGGCGGCCTTCTGGTTCTCCTGCTCGAACATCGCCAGCACCGTTTCCCTGACGTCGCGACTTTCAATCACGATGAAATCCCAGGGCTGCATGAATCCCACGGAAGGCGCATGATGCGCGGCCTCCAACAGTCGTGTTAGTACTTCAGGGGGAATCGGGTCGGGCAGAAACTGCGAGCGCACATCGCGCCGCTCATATATGGCGCGGTAGAGGCCACGCCGCTCAGCATCGGAAAAAGGAGGGTTCGAGGTAGACATTTGGATGGTGGCGCCTTTTCCTGGTCGGTTTTATCGTTAAAGGATACTCCGCTCCATATAGTGAGTCCCGCCCTCGGTTTTACGCACGCGAAATCCCATTCGCTCGTATAAAGCACTTGCGGGGTTGATACAAAATACACGTAACCGAAGTAAGTGAATGCCTGCTTGTTTAGCAATTGCCTCCGTGTAGCGGATTGCCGCTGTACCTACGCCTTGACGCTGCCACTGCTGATCAATTTGTAGTTCGCGAATATAGTAAGCATTTTCATCGTGATTTATGCATAGCAGCCCCACTCGTGAAGCATTTATGACTAACTCGTAGCTTTCGAACTCATCCCACTGTTTATCAAACAGGGCTGTATCCCAGTGCATATCCAACTGCTTATAGTAGGCCGACATGTTCTGACGAATGATGCTTTCCGCGAACGCCTTGTCGTCAGTTCGACGAATGATGGCTTCCATATGCGTATCTCTAGGCTTTAGTTACCTGAGATATCTTGGACTTATAGTATGCAAAACGCCAAGGCATTGCCTTGGCGTTTTGGTTGCTAGCTTAGCTTAAGCCCCTACCCCAACTGAAACGGATAAACAGACCCGATCTTTAACAGCTGGGTGAGTTCATCCAGTGCTGTCAGCGACTCTTCTGCGAGCTGCGGGTCTTTGAGGTCGTCCACAGCAAGGCGGTCGCGGTAGTGGCGGTTCACCCAAGCGGTCAGCTCATCATAGAGCGCATCGGTGAGCAGCACGCGGCCGGTTAGCGCTGCTCGCTCTGCCTCGGAAAGAACCACGCGCAGTCGCAGGCAGGCGGGGCCGCCGCCGTTGCGCATGCTCTGCTTGACGTCTTTGACGATCACGTCGCTGATGGGGTTATTGCCCGCTAGCAGCGAATCCTGAATGGTGCGCCAGACCGCTTCGCGCTCCTGGCATTCGCCGGGCACCACCAGGGTCATGGTGCCGTCCGGGTTGGAAAGCAGCTGCGAGTTGAACAGATAAGACGCCACGGCGTCTTCCATACTCACTGCTTCCTGAGGCACTCGCACAGGAATGAGTGGTGTGGCCATTTTGGCGCGCAGCTCATCGAGCGTGCCCTCTTCATCCAGAAAGGCCATTTCGTGGTAAAGCAGCACGGGGCCGTTACCCACGGCGATGACGTCGTTGTGGAAAACACCCGCGTCGATGGCATCCGGGTGCTGTTGGGCAAACACCGTTTGTGCGTCCGTCAGCCCATGCTGGCGCGCCACCGCCTGGCTGGCTTCCAGGGTCTGCCTTGCAGGATAGCGTTTTGGCTCTTTTTCACCGCCAAACGCCTGGCGGCCATACACGAACAGGTGAACGCCCGGCTCGCCGTGCTCACCGCATAGACGGGTATGGTTGGCCGCGCCTTCGTCGGCAAAGGTGGGGGTGGCGGGCAGCACCGGGTGGTGGGCAAAGTGCTGTTCGTTGCGGAAAATCGCCCTTAGAACGCGCCCCGTGGTTTGCGGTTCCAGGTAGCGGTGAAAGCTGGACTGAAGATTGGCCGGGGTGAAATGCACCCGGCTATCCTGCGCGTCCAGGCTTGGCGTAATCGTACCCGCGTTAGCCGTCCACATACTGGACGCCGAGCAGACCGCTCGCAGCAGTTGAGGCGCCTCTTTGGCGGCGCGGGCCAGCACGTCGCTATTGCTGCCGCTAAAGCCCAGATCGCGTAGCGCACTGATATCCGGCCGTTGCTGGGGTGGCAGAACGCCCTGGGCATAGCCCGCGTCCATCAGCGACTTCATCTTTAAAAGCCCCTGCAAGGCGCCCTCTTTGGGGCTGGACACCAGGCCGCCGTGACTCATGGAGGCCACGTTACCCACCGCCAGGCCCGAGTAGTTATGGGTCGGGCCGACCAGGCCGTCGAAATTGACTTCCCTGACGCTGCTGATATCGAGGGTACTCACAGGTTGACTCCTGGCGGCAGCGTATCGGGCATTTCCAGGCTGTCGGCTTCCATGGAGGCCACCGGGTAGGCACAGTAATCCGCCGCATAGTAGGCGCTGGGACGGTGGTTACCGCTGTCACCCACGCCGCCGAAAGGCGCATCGCCGGACGCGCCGGTGGTCTGGCGGTTCCAGTTGACGATCCCGGCGCGGATGCGCAGCAGGAAGTCGTCCCAGTCGGCCTGCTCGCCGCCAATAAGCCCGGCCGAGAGACCGTAACGGGTGTTGTTGGCAAGCCGTAGCGCTTCATCCCAGTCGCTATAACGATGGATTTTCAGCAGCGGGCCGAAGTGCTCCTCGTCGGGCACGTCCAAGCCGGTCACATCGATCAGCGCGGGGCTGAGCAGGCTGGTATTGTCCTGTAGACGCTGCATACGATTGATCACCGTGCCGCCCATGGACTCCAGCTCATCCTGGGCCTTGAGCAGGCCATCTGCCGCCGCCACGCTGACCAACCCGCCGAAGAACGGCGCGGGCTCTTCCTCGAACTGGCCCGCCACGTGCAGCTTGCCGATCGCGTCAGACAGCGCGTCGATCAGCCTGTCACCGATTTCCCCCTTTGGCACCATCAAGCGCCGCGCACAGGTGCAGCGCTGGCCACCGGATAGAAACGCCGACTGCAAAATGCTCAGCACCGCGGCGCGCTCATCTTCCACATCTTTCACCACCAGCGGGTTGTTACCACCCAGCTCAAGCGCGAGGATTTTATCCAGTTGACCGGCAAACTGCTGGTGGAGCATGCCGCCCACCTTGGCACTGCCGGTAAACAGCAGTCCATCGATATCGGGGCTGCCCGCCAGCGCCTGGCCGACCGGCACGCCACCCTGCACCAGATTGATGACGCCGGCGGGCAGACCGGCTTCCAGCCAGCACTGCAGGGTCAAATCCGCGGTCAGCGGTGTCTGGTCGCTGGGCTTGAAGACCACACAGTTTCCCGCCAACAGCGCGGGTACCATGTGGCCGTTGGGCAGGTGGCCAGGGAAATTGTAGGGGCCGAAAACCGCCATCACGCCGTGGGGGCGGTGGCGCAACACGGCTTTGGCGCTGCCGACGTCCTTTTCCCTTTCGCCGGTGCGCTCATGGTAGGCCTTGAGGGAAAGCGCCACTTTACCGATCATTGCGCCCACTTCGGTGCGCGCTTCCCAGAGCGGCTTGCCGGTCTCGGAGGCAATGGCGACGGCCAAGGCTTCGCGGCGGGCGGTCAGCACCTCGACAAAGCGCTCGACCAGCGCCTGGCGTTCGGCAAACGGCGTACGCGCCCAGTCGGGGAAGGCGCTCCGTGCGGCGCTGACGGCCGAGGCGACCTGTTCACCGGAGGCTTCTGCCCCCTGCCAAAGCAGCGACCCGGCCACCGGGTCGACCTTGGTCAAGATGGCTGCTTCGCCAGCTACCCAGGCGCCATTGATCAGTTGCTGCTGTTGGGCGTGCATAAAAAACTCTCCTGTAAACGTCGCCTAGGTCTCGAGTAGCCGTAGGGTATCGCCGGTGGCAACGCCTAGGCGCTGCGCTTCTTGTTCGCCAAGCACGATGGTGTTGTCGTCGCTGGGTGCACGGCCTATCCAGCTGGCGGTAAAGCTGAGCATGTCGGTGGTCGCGGCAAGCCAGCGGCTGACGCTCTCTTGCGGCGCGCTATTGGCCACTTCCACCTGGCAGAGCCGCGAGTTGCGGATGGCGCGCACATCGTCAATGTAGGCTTCCACCGTGGGGCCACCGTCGAAAATATCGATATAACCTTCCCAACGCAGCCCCTCTTTTCTGAGCATTTCCATGGCCGGACGGGTATGCCGATGCACCTGGCCGATGCAGGCCCGCGCCTCTTCCGACATAAAGGTGGTATAGATCGGAAACTTGGGCATCAGCTCGCCGATAAAGCTCTTCTGCCCCAGGCCGGTCAGGCGGTCGGCCTCGTTGAAATCCATGGGAAAAAAGTGCTTGCCCAGGCTTTCCCAGAAGGGGCTGGTGTTGTGCTCATCAAAAACGCCGCGCATTTCCGCCAGCACTTTATCGGGGAAACGGTCGCGGAACTGGGCGATAAACAGCCAGCGCGCCTTGGAGAGCAGTGCACCGTTGCGCAGATGCTTGTTGGCTTCGCCGCGGTATTCCGGGCGCAGAAACAGCGAGCACACCTCGGCATCGCCGGTATGGTCGGAGCTTAAAAACAGCGTGTCGATGGTGCGGTGCAAGTCCAGCTGTATGGAGGAATGCGCCAGCGTGCCCAGCCGGTAATTGTAGAACGGCACTTCGCGACCGACCTGGCCCTCAATCGCGCAGCAGCCAGCGAGCTCGCCGTTGTCTTCGTCTTCCAGAACGAAGAAATACAGCCGGTCATCCACCGGGGTGCGCTCTTCAAAGGCGCGGGCGGCCGCTTCAATCTTGCCAGCCAGGAACTCGCGGTTATCCGGCAACGAGGTAAAGCCCACACCGGCCTGCTGCGCAAGCGCCTGGAGACCATCCAGATCATCCCGGGCAATGGGTCGAATGCGCATTACATTTCTCCTTCATCGAGCGCATCTACCGCGCTGGGCAGGGTTAACGGCGCGGCGAGCACCGCGCGGCCCTCTTCCACGCCCAGGCGTTCGGCGTGCTCGGGGGACAGCATCAACTGACCGGTGGGCGACAGCGCATAGCGCGCCACAATGCAGCGAAAGCCCCCCAGCTTCTGGTTGGCAATCATCGCCGGTTCCGCATCGGGCAAGGCGTGCTCGGGGCGAACCCGGACCGGGTGCCACGCTGCCGAGCGGAAGGTTTCCAGCCGCTCGCGTTCGGTTTTGACAATCGGCCCGGCGTCGAAAATATCCACATGCCGCGAGCGCACAAAGCCTTCCGCCAGCATTTCTTCCAGGGCCTCTTCGTGGGCCGGGTGTTCACGGCCAATCGCCGCCCGCGCCTGGGGCGTTAACAGCGGTAAATAGAGAGGAAACTGGGGCATGACTTCGGCAATAAAGCTTTTCGAGCGCACCCCGGCAATATGATTCATCTCCTGAAAGCTGCGGGCAAAAAAGTGCCGCCCCACGCTCTCCCAGAACGGCGACTCGCTGCACGTATCCAGATAGCCAGGGAATGCCACCGCCAGAATGCGCGAAAAGCGCTCAGGGTACTGGGCGATAAACATCAGCCGTGCACGGCGTAGCAAGCTTTCGGCACTGGTGCCCTTGTAGCGCGGATTGAGCGAAAAGGCACACAGCAGGGTGGCATCCGAGACTTCATGGGAAAGCGCCAGGGTTTGCACTTCCCGACGCACGTTGAGCTGCTGGGAGGCGTGAATCAGCGTTTCCTGGCGATAGGTGTAATAGGCCTCATTAGCGCCTGCCTGAGCGCGAATGGTCGCCGTTCCCAGCACCTCGCCACTGGCGTCGTCCGCCAGCACGAACGTATAGTGCTCGTTGCCGGGGAACTCCACCTCGCCGCTGAAGGCGGCCTCGGAGCGCACAATGCGCTCTTCAAGACGCTCGCGGTTGGCGGGTAGATTAGTAAGCTTGGGCACGGCGTGCTCGGCTAGCTGTTCCAGCGCCGACAGGTCGGCCATTTTCACCGGTCGAATTACCAGCATCCTCAACGCTCCCTCAGCATTTGAGACGGTTGTTGCTGCGGCTTCACTCATGCGGCGGCAACTAACCGTTCAATCGCACGTTCCAGGCGGGCCATGCCTTCGGCAATGTCCGCTTCCGGAATGACCAGGGAAGGCGCCATGCGCAGCACATTGGGCCCGGCAATCAACGCCATCAATCCCTCTTCAATCGCCAGCGGGAGGATATCTTTGGCACGCCCTTCATAGGCATCGGACATTTGGGCGCCCATCAGCAGGCCCATGCCGCGAATCTCTTTAAACACGCCGTGCTTGCGATTGATGGTTTCAAGGTGCTCGCGAAACAGGTCATGACGCTTTTTGACGCCTTCAAGCACCTCGGGGGTATCGATAAACTCGACCGCCGCCAGGGCAACAGCCGATGCCAGCGCGTTGCCGCCGTAGGTGGAACCGTGGGTACCAATGACCAATGATTTTGCCACCGCATCCGTCGCCAGCATTGCCCCCACAGGGAAACCACCGCCCAGCGATTTGGCGCTAGTGAGGATATCCGGCGTAATGCCGTAATTCTTGTAGGCGTAGAGTTCGCCGCTACGGCCAACACCGGTCTGCACTTCGTCAAAAATCAGCAGCGCATTGTGCTCGTCGCACAGATCGCGCAGCCCCTGGAGGAAGTCCTGCTTGCCAGGCACGATACCGCCCTCGCCCTGCATCGGTTCGACCATGATCGCGCAGGTGTCATCGCCGACCAGCTTGCGCACGCTTTCCAGGTCATTGTAGTCGGCATGCAGGATACCACCGGGCACCGGGCCAAAGCCCTGTGAATACTTGGGCTGCCCCCCCACGCTCACGGTGAAAAAAGTGCGGCCATGGAACGACTGATAAAACGAGATGATTTTATCTTTATGTTCACCGTGGTGATCCACTGCCCAGCGGCGAGCCAGCTTCAATGCAGCCTCATTGGCTTCACCGCCGGAGGAGCACAGGAAGACCTTATCGGCGAAGGTGCGATCGACCAGCGCCTTGGCCAGGTTCAGCGCTGGCTCGTTGGTAAACACATTGGAAAGGTGCCACAGCTTTTCACCCTGGTCCTTTAGCGCCTCGACCAGTACCGGATGGCAGTGCCCCAGGGAGTTGACCGCGATGCCCCCGGCAAAATCGATATATTCGCGCCCCTGCTGGTCCCACAAGCGGCTCCCCTCACCTCGCACCGGGATGACCTGCTGCGGGGCGTAATTGGGTGCCATATAGTGATCGAAATCCTGACGGCTTGGGGTGTGGCTCATGGGACGCTACCTCCAGTGGGGTAAAGGAATGAAAACAGTATAAGGGGACGAATAGGGTAACTGCTTTCAGCAATGGGACGGCAAATTATGAAAAGCAGCATTTATCTGCCCCCTTTTGTAACACTCTATTATCCATCCTTTATCCCCCTTTGTTCACCTCACGCTATCTCTGACGTATTTAGGCCTGATGCCCTTTGGTATCTGTCAGCGACGCACTTTCCTCAAACATTGAATAAGGCACGGGATCCAGGTGTCGATCATCAAGGGCTAAATCCGTGAGCCTGCATACTCAAGCCCCCACCTGCACTTCAACGCTGTTCGCGGTAGGCTTGAGGAAATCCCCCGAGGAGCACGCCGCATGCTCGACGTAACCCATCTGCGTGGTAGCCGCCATGCCATTGGCGTGGCCCATGGCCAGCGCCATGCCGCACAGATTCAGCGCAGCATTGAGGTCTATGACCGGCTGTTTCAAGACTTTGTAGGCCTCGACTGGGCCGCCGCCCGGCAGGTGGCGCAGCGCTTTATACCGGCTATCGAACGCGGTTTTCCGGCGATCCTGGATGAGCTCGAGGGCATTGCCGAGGGCGCCGACCTGCAGCGCGACGACATTCTCACCCTCAACTGCCGCAGCGAGATCTCGCTAACCCAAGCCAGCGGCGGCTGTTCCGCCTTCTCGCTCTACCAGCAGGGTCGCCAATGGCTGGCCCAGAACTGGGACTGGCGCCTCGACCAGCTCGATAACGTGGTGGTACTGCGCATAGAGGGCGACGACGCCCCGCCGCTGGTCAGCGTCGGCGAGGCCGGGATGCTGGCCAAGATCGGCCTCAACGCCCACGGCCTCGGCGTGTGTCTCAACGCCATCCGCTCGCAGACCTGCGGCGACGGCCTGCCGATCCACGTCGCCCTGCGCAAGCTGCTCGAGAGCGACGGTTTCGCCAGCGCCCAACGCATCGTCGCGGAAGACCGCGTCGCCTCACCGGCACACTTTCTGGTCGCCAGCGCTGCAGGCCAGGCCGCCGGTTTCGAGGTCCAGCCCGGGCCGCCAGGGGTACTCGAGGCCCGCGACGGGCGCGTGACCCACACCAACCACCTCTACGCCGCGGCCGCCTGTGTCGCCGACTTCCCCAAGCCCGACTCCCACGTGCGCCTGCGCCGCCTCGATGAGCTGCTCGCCCCACCGCCCAAGGCCAGCGTCAGCGCGCTGTTCGACGTACTGAGCGACCACCACAATGCGCCCATGTCGATCTGCAAGCACACTGACATCGAGCTGCCCGAGGCCGAGCGCATGGAGACCCTTTTCGCGGTGGTGATGAACCTCGACGAGCGCACCCTGCACCTGCGCCACGGCTACCCCTGCAATGCCCGGCAGACGCTGAGCATCGCGCTCGACTAGCGGCGCGAGAACAGAGGCAGCTGTATCAGGATGTTGGGCGGGATACACTGGCCCAGGATCAAAAGCTTCAGCAGCAACAGGGAGAAGCGCCATGAAATATATCTTCGAAGTGCATATCCGCGACGGCTACCGCGCCGAGGACTACGCCGATGCCTGGGTCCGCGCCAGCCAGCTCATCCAGCAGGCGCCAGGGGCACGCGGCACCGAGCTGCATCGCAAGATCGGCGATCCCAACACCCTGATCGCCATTGCCCACTGGGACAGCAAGGCCAGCCGCGACGCCATGGAAGCCCAGCCCAACCCGGAGATAAAGGAAATCATCCGCCGTGCGGCCCCCTGCTGCGAGATCCGCCTGATTGGCGAATTCGAGGAGCCGGAGTGGGTGGTGATGCCGCCGAATGCCGAGTCATAAACGGGCGGGCTAGCGATCACATTTGGCATGAATGAGCCTGGTATGGAAGAACGCTGCCCTTGAAGAGCGCCATAAGAGCCCCATATTCCTTAGCAAGCTATAAAGTTATTCGTTGTGTAGTGAGGTACTGATACTCAGGACGAGAGGAGCACTCCATGCAGATTGATCTCAACGGCAAGCACGCCATTATCACCGGCTCGACCGCAGGTATCGGCTTTGCGATTGCCCAGGGCCTGGCCAATGCAGGTGCCGAGGTGGTTATCACCGGGCGCACCCAGGCACGCATTGACGAGGCCATCGCGGCCATCAAGAAAGACGTTCCCAACGCCAAAGCGACGGGCGTGGCCGCCGACCTGGGCACCGCCGACGGCTGCCAGACGCTGATCAAGCAACAGCCCAGCACCGATATCTTGATCAACAACGTCGGCATCTTCGGCCCACAGGACTTTTTTGAGGTCGACGACGCCACCTGGCAGCAGTTCTTCGACGTTAACATCATGAGCGCAGTGCGCCTTTCGCGCCACTACGCTCAAGGCATGCGTGAGCGCAACTGGGGCCGCATCCAGTTCCTGTCCAGTGAATCGGGCATCAACATCCCCAGCGAAATGGTCCATTACGGCATGACCAAATCGGCGCTGCTGTCGGTCTCGCGGGGGCTGGCCAAGGTATTGAGCGGCACCCAGGTGACCGTCAATGCCATCCTCCCCGGGCCGACCCGCTCAGAAGGGGTGCTCAACATGCTTGGCGAGATCGCCCAGAAAGAAGGCATCTCCCAGCAGGATGTGGAAGCACGTTTCGTGCAGGAAAACCGCCCCTCATCGATCATCCAGCGCCTGGCAACCCCCGAGGAAGTCGCCAGCATGAGCGTCTATGCGGCCTCGCCCCAGGCCAGCGCCACCACCGGCGCCGCCCTACGCGTGGAAGGCGGCATTGTCGATACGCTAACCTAACCGCTCTTCCCTCGGCGTCATGCCGAAGTGGTGGCGGTAGGCGGTAGAAAAATGCGCCCCGGAAGAAAAGCCAGTGGCAAAGGCAATATCGCCTACCGCCAGGTCGCTTTCCCGTAGCTGCTTGCGGGCTTCCTGAAGACGCAGGTCCAGGTAGTAGCGGCTGGGCACCGCCTGCAGATACTTCTTGAACAGCCGCTCCAACTGGCGCCGGGATATTCCCAGATGCTCGGCAAGCTCCAGGGTAGAGAGCGGCTCCTCGATATTGGCTTCCATCAGCGTCACGGCATCCACCAGGCTTTGCGGTGCATGGCCCAAGCGGCTGCGCAGTGGCACATGCTGGCGCTCGTCCGCCAGTCGAATCCGGTCGCAAACGAACTGCTCCGAGACCTGCTCGGCCAGGCGAGCGCCGTGGTGCTGACCGATAAGCGTCAGCATCATGTCCATCGCCGCCGTGCCGCCTGCGCAGGAAAGCCGGTCGCGGTCAATCTCAAACAGCTGCTGGGAAAGCGTGACTTGCGGATAGGCCTGGGAAAAGGCGTCGAACCGCTGCCAGGGCAGCGTGGCGCGGTAACCTTCCAGCAGCCCGCAGCGCGCCAGCACCTCGGTGCCACCCGCCAGTCCCCCCAGCATCACGCCGCGCCCCACGTATCCCCGCAGCCATTCATTGAGCTTGGCGGGCAGCGCATAGGGCAGCGGCGTCGGGGCGCAGACCAGCAATAGATCAAGCGGCCCAGGCGTGCCTGCCAGCGTATGCTGCGCCAGCACGGAAAGCTGCGCGCCACTGCGAACGGCTTCGTCGTCCATACTCAGCGTGACGGTGTGATAAAGCATCTGCCCGCTGAGCTGGTTGGCCATTTGCAAAGGTTCCAGCGCGCCAGCATGTGCCAGCATCGAAAACCCCGGCAGCAGCACAAACGCTACCCGCCGTCGCGACGCGGCATTGGGGGAGTTGACCGGGTTATGCTGCATGGAAAACCGCCGTGACGAAAACAAACCGACATCTTAACCAATTGCCTGGGTAAAGGCAGTGGCCGCGTCGCGGTGAACAAAACATGACGTATAAATGCAAAAACGCCGAGCTCCCAGGCCCGACGTTTTCATAACGCTAATACCGCCATTTAGCGGCAACTGGTTTAGAGGTTGACCACATCAAAGTCGACCATCGGGTCAACATCGGCGTCGTAATCAACATCGTCGCGCCCGAAGCCAAACAGCTTCAGGAAGTCGTGTTTATAGCTTGCGTAGTCGGTGATCTCGAACAGGTTATCGGTAGTGACTTCCGACCACAGATCCTGGCAGGCCTTCTGGATATCGTCGCGCAACTCCCAGTCATCCAGGCGCAGACGGCCCACTTCGTCAGTGGCCATCTCACCGCCCTGCGGGGCGTAGAGGCGCTCGCCGAACAAGCGGTTAAGCTGATCGATCGTACCCTCGTGGACGCCCTGCTCTTTCATGATGCGATACACCATGGCGATATACAGCGGCATCACCGGGATCGCCGCGCTGGCCTGGGTGACCACCGACTTGAGTACCGCCACGTTAGCGCCACCACCGGTCTCTTTCAGCTTGGCATCGATCGCCGCTGCGGCACGGTCCAGGTCCTCCTTGGCCTTGCCCAGCGCACCGTGCCAGTAGATCGGCCAGGTGATTTCCGTGCCGATATAGCTGAACGCCACGCTGCGCGCGCCCTTGGCCAGCACACCGGCCTGGTCCAGCGCATCCATCCACAGTTCCCAATCTTCGCCGCCCATCACGGTGATGGTATCGTCGATTTCCTGCTGGGTGGCGGGCTCCACCTCGGCTTCGATGATGGCGTCCTTGTTGGTGTCGATCGCGGTCGCCCGGTAGGTTTCGCCAATCGGCTTAAGGCTCGAGCGCTTGAGCTCGCCGCTATCCGGCAGCTTGCGCACCGGCGATGCCAGCGAGTAGACCACCAAGTCGACTTCGCCCATGTCCTGCTTGATGAGTTCAATGGCTTTCTGGCGCGCTTCGTGGGAGAACGCATCGCCGTTGATCGACTTGCTGTAAAGGCCTTCCTGCTTGGCGAACTTGTCAAACGCCGCACTGTTATACCAGCCTGCGGTGCCGGGCTTATTCTCGGTCGCCGGTTTTTCAAAGAACACCCCCAGGGTATCCGCTCCGTAGCCGAACGCCGCGGTAATGCGCGCCGCCAGGCCGTACCCACTGGAAGCCCCGATCACCAGCACCTTTTTGGGCCCGGCGCTTTTATCCAGGTTGCGGGCGCGAGTGGCCTCGATCTGCTCGCGAACGTTCTGCTCGCAGCCGACCGGGTGGGTGGTCGTGCAAATAAAGCCGCGTACTTTGGGTTTGATAATCAAGGGGAACCTCGCTTTCAAAATAATTAGCTCATCAGTGGCACTATTCTAGCGGTCTAGAGCGGCGCTGTCCGCTATTGAGCTTATGGACCTTTCACGTCAGGATATTGTTTTATCACAGACCGCCCGTGAGGCTTTGTTAATGAACGCACAGCAGCTAGTCGATGAACGTGGCGATTTATGGTTGGCACTGGCCCCGTTATGGCTGGACCGCGAGCCAAGTGAGCGCGATTACGCCCAGATGGTCGAGGTCGTTCAGCGCTTTGATATGACCTTCAAAGAGCTTGAATGGATGTTCCGCCTGGAGATGGCGCCGGTGATGGCCCGCCATCAACTGTCCATTGCCAGCGAATGGCGTGAGTTCAATAACCGCAAACTGATGCAGCAACTGGTCAGCCACAACCTGCGTTTGACAGGCTGGCGGCGCAAGAGCTGGGCACTGTTTTCAGGTCTGACGACCATGATGGTCCGCCATCGTTGGAACGAGTTGATGAACCGGGTAATGGTCGCCCGCGGCGAGACCTAAACCTCGTCGAGCGCGCGTTCCAGGCGTAGCCGTAACAAGCGGCCATGATCCCGGGGACCAAAGCGCGCAATGACCTTGCCATCACGCCCGACCAGGAATTTTGTAAAATTCCATTTGATCATTGTCGTCCCCAACACGCCGGGCGCCTCGCGCTTTAAAAACACGAACAACGGGTGGGCGTCACTGCCATTGACCCGAACTTTTTCCATGAGCGGAAACGTGACGCCATATTGCTGCTCGCCAAAGGTACAAAAGGCCTCAGCACTTTCCGGCGACTGCTTGCCAAACTGATCACAGGGAAACCCCAGTACCGTGAAACCGCGATCCCGATAGCGTTGGTAAAGCATTTCCAGCTCTTTGAGCTGCGGGGTATAGCCACAACGGCTGGCGACGTTGACGATCAGCAACACCTGCCCCTGCAACGCCCGCAGGTTAAACGGCTGCCCCATGTGGTTGTAACAATCCTGATCGTAAAATGTCATCTGCCGCCTCCCCCCTGGAACGCCTCGCCACTTACCATGCCATGTCTATGCTCGACGCACCAGTTCCCCAAGCCAGTCTCTGCCAACCTAGACCAGCGGACCGGCCACCACGCGAAGCGCCAATGCCAGCAGCAAAATCCCGGTCACCCGATTAATCCAGTGGGCGCGGCGCTGAAGCCAGGGCAGCACCCGTGAATGCGACAGGGCAACGGCCACCAGCACGTACCATCCTCCGTCAATGACCATCGCCGTGACCACGATGAGCGCTTTGGCAACCAGGCTCATATCGGGCGTGACAAACTGGCTGAGCAGCGCAACGAAGAAAAGGATCAATTTGGGGTTGCCCAGCGCCACCAACACGCCCTCCCTGGCAGCCCGGGCGCCGGACGTGACCATTGCCTGTTGCTGCATCGCCCCGGCACTACCGGCACGCAGCGCTTTAATGCCCAGCCAGGCAAGATACGCAGCCCCTACCCAGGTAATCAACTGGAAGAGGGTCGGCCACTGCACAATCAGCGCGCCCAGGCCCAGCACGGTCAGCAGGGCATAGAGCCCAACGCCACCGGCATGGCATAACGCCGCGGTCACGCCCAACAGCCTCCCCCCACCCAGGGTATGGCGCAGTACCAGCGCCAGACTGGGTCCCGGTGACATCGCGCCCATGGCGCATACCGCCGCGAGCGACAACCATAGCGAGAATGGCATATGATCCTCCTAGATCGTTTATTGTCCTTTCGACATCGGCAAATGATGACGCCTTGCAGTGTAAGCCATGTCGGGCGATGAGACGCCTGCGCTTACGCAAATAACGCTGTTAGCATGATATCCTGTTGGGTAAACTTTGGCTTTTTTGATGACACCCTGATCAGCAGGGGAATCACTAATTACAGGACGTCAACATGGGTAGGGCTTTTCAGAACCGTAAAGAATCCATGGCCAAAACGGCCGATGCAAAGACGAAGGTTTACAGTAAGTACGGTCGCGAGATCTACGTTTGCGCCAAGTCGGGCGGCACCGATCCCCATAGCAACCTGGCGCTACGCGGCCTGATGGAGCGTGCCAAGAAGGATCAGGTACCCTCTCACGTGATCGACAAGGCGCTGGATAAAGCCAGCGGGGCGGGCGGCGAAGACTTTTCAGCGGCGCGCTACGAGGGCTTCGGGCCCGGCAATGCCATGGTGATTGTCGAGTGCTTGACTGACAACCCCAACCGCACCTTCGGCGACGTTCGCGGTTGCTTTACCAAGACCAAGAGCAAAATCGGCACCCCCGGCAGCGTCAGCCATATGTTCGACCACTGCGCGATTTTCGCGTTTGCCGGTAGCGACGAGGAAGCCGTGCTGGAAGCGCTGATGGAAGCG
Organism: Vreelandella subterranea; assembly: GCF_900111305.1. GTDB lineage: Bacteria > Pseudomonadota > Gammaproteobacteria > Pseudomonadales > Halomonadaceae > Vreelandella > Vreelandella subterranea. The sequence continues at coordinate 49,462 of NZ_FOGS01000004.1, read as the reverse complement.
GATGTCGACGTCACTGATATCGAGCAGGAAGACGGCCGCATCACCGTGTTTGCGCCGCATATCGACTACGCCAAGGCCAAGCAGGCGCTGCTCGACACCTTCGGCGACATCGAGTTCGAGGCCGATGAAATTCAGTTCCTGCCGCAAACCACCACACCGGTCGAAGGCGACGATGTGGCCATGTTCGAAAAACTGCTCGGCATGCTGAACGATCTGGACGACGTACAAAACGTCTACCATAGCGCTGAGCTGCCCTCAGACGACGAATAAATGCTTGATACACCAGCGCCGCCCATGATGGCGGCGCTGGTGCAAAGCAGGACCAGGCGCTAAGGCCTGACAGTCACGCTTTGGGGCTTATCCATCACTAGAAGGTCAGGCAGATTTTGCCAAAGTGTTTCCCGGCCTCTTGGTGACGGAAGGCATCGGCGATGTCGGTCAGCGGGAATTCACGGTCGATAATCGGCCGCATGCCATTGGCCTCGATGGCACGAATCATTTCAATCTGGTCGCGACGGCTGCCGACGATCAAGCCTTTCAGGGTGGCCTGCTTGGCCATCAGCTTGGCAGTGGGAATCTCGCCCTCACGGCCGGTCAATATGCCGATCAGTGCAATATGACCGCCGATCTTGACCGCATCGATCGACTGCGGAAGCGTGCCAGAGCCACCCACTTCCACCACATGATCAACGCCCTCGCCTTCGGTCAGCGCCTTGACGGCCTTGCCCCACTCGGGCGTCTCTTTGTAGTTGATGGTGTGCTCCGCGCCCAATTCGCGCAGGCGGGCAAGCTTCTCGTTGGAGGACGACGTGGCGATGACCCGTGCGCCCATCATCTTGGCAAATTGCAGCGCAAAGATGGACACGCCGCCGGTGCCCAGTACCAGCACCGTATCGCCAGCTTTCAGTCCGCCATCGACGACCAATGCGCGCCAGGCTGTAACCCCGGCGGTGGTCAGGGTGGCGGATTCAGCGTGACTGTATTCAGCCGGCTGGTAGGTGAACGAGGTGGCAGGCGCGATCACCTGCTCACGCGCATAGCCATCGATGCCATCGCCGGGGGTGGTACGGAAGTCGCCAACCCGCGCCGGGCCCTCCAGCCAGCCGGGGAAGAACGTCGACACCACCGGGTCGCCCACGGAAAACTCGCTCACGCCTTCACCGACGGCGTCGACAACGCCTGCACCATCCGACATGGGAATACGCCCCTCCTCGGTGGGGATCATTCCGGCTACCACGGCGTAGTCGTGAAAGTTCAGCGAACTGGCGTGCAAGCGCACACGAATTTCGCCTTTCCCCGGCTCGCCGGGCGCGGCTTGATCCACTACCGTTAGCTTGTCGAGACCGCCGGGCTGATTGAGTTGAATCGCTTGCATGAACACCTCTTTGGACAGAATGGTCGGTACATTAATCATTGGGGCTAACAGCATCGACATCAAGGCCGATGAACCCACCCGATTGCCGACGCCATAGACGCGCATAAATGCCATTCTTTTCCAGTAGCTGGGCATGGGTGCCGCTTTCGACAATCCGGCCTTCATCGACCACGATAAGCCGGTCGAGCATCGCAATGGTGGACAGCCGGTGGGCAATCGCAATCACCGTTTTACCTTCCATCAGGGTATCGAGCTGCTCCTGGATGGCGGCTTCCACCTCGGAGTCCAGCGCCGAGGTGGCCTCATCGAGTACCAGGATCGGGGCATTCTTGAGCAACACCCGGGCAATCGCGATGCGCTGCCGCTGGCCGCCGGACAGCTTGACGCCGCGCTCGCCCACATGGGCGTCCAGCCCACGCCGCCCTTTCGGGTCGACCAGATCATTGATAAAGGTATCCGCATGGGCGCGACATACCGCCTCCCAGACGTCGTCATCATTGGCGTGGGGACTGCCGTAGCGGATGTTATCGCGCAGCGAACGGTGCAGTAGCGAGGTGTCCTGGGTCACCATACCGATCTGGTGGCGCAGCGAAGTCTGCGTAACCCCGGCGATGTCTTGCCCATCGATAACAATGCGCCCGCCCTGAAGGTCGTAAAAACGCAGCAGCAGATTGGCAAGTGTCGACTTACCCGCCCCGGAGCGGCCGATCAGGCCGATTTTCTCACCCGGCGCGATAGTCAGACTCAAGCCGTCGAACACGGTTCTGTCCTCGCCTTTGGCTTGTTCATAGCCGAAGCGCAGCCCCTCGAAAGCAATCGCCCCATGGGGAACGCTTAGCGCCCGGGCATTGGGTGTATCACGAACGGTAGGCTCTTGGGCGATCGTGTTCATGCCGTCCTGTACTGTACCGATGTTTTCAAACAGCCCAGCGACCTCCCATAAAATCCAGTCCGACATGAAACGAATCCGCATGACCAGTGCGATGGCAATGGCAAGCACGCCCAATGAGATCGCGTCCAGGTACCAGGCACTGATTGCCATCCCCGCGGTGCCCACCAGAAGGGCCGTATTCAGCAGTGTCAGGCACACGCTCATGATGGTGACCAGGCGCATTTGACGGTGCACGGTGCCCATGAAACCTTCCATGGCATCCTTGGCGTAGCCCTGTTCCCGCTGGGTGTCGGCGAACAGCTTGATGGTCTGAATATTGCTGTAGCTGTCCACTACGCGACCGGTCATCTGGGCGCGGGCATCCGCCTGAGCCATGGAAACATCCCGCAGACGCGGTACGAAAAACCACATGATCGCCAGATAGCCAGCAAGCCAGAGCCCCAGCGGCAGCAGCAGCCAAGGATCAGCACGGCCCAGCAAAATCGCCGCGCCGGTGAAATACACGATGGCATAGACCAGCAGATCCATTACCTTGGTGACGGTTTCGCGAATCGCCAGCGCCGTCTGCATGACTTTCTGCGACACGCGCCCGGCAAACTCGTCCTGATAAAACGCCAGGCTCTGGCTGAGCATATGCCGATGCGATAGCCAGCGGCCGATCATCGGGTAGTTGCCGAAGATACTCTGGTGCGTCACCAATGACTGCGCCAAGACCAACAGCGGCAGGCCAATCAGCACCAGAACCCCTACCCCCGAAAGCCACAGGCCATGTTCGGCCCAGAAGTTCTCCCGCTCCACCTTGCCGAGCCAATCCACCAGCTCGCCCATGTAGCTGAAGAACACCACCTCGGCGGCGGAAACCAGGGCAGTCAACAGCGACATGAGCAGCAACAGCGGCCAAACCGGGCGGGAAAAATGCCAGATGAACGCCGCCAGCCCCTTGGGTGGTGTCGTCACTTTACCTTCAGGATAAGGGTCAACGCGCGTTTCAAAGTAACGAAACAATGGCGCGAGCATACGCGAGAGCATGAAGAGTCCTTCCTCCGTTTGATGATGGGCAGGAAGGCCGGAAGCACAGCAGCCAACCGTCCCACCACTTACCGGTCAGGCGAGTAACCAGCAGCGCTGTTGCGGCGGTGTGGTCGACACAATCCTGTACCGGCTAAACTTGCCGTTGCTGCTAACCGTTTGGAGCGTCAATAAGGCTGTGGAATCTCGCCATCATCCTCGCCGTCGTCGCGCATGCGCGCCTGGCGCTCGGCTTCTTCTTCTTTGGCGTCGTCGATGACTTCCATCAGTTCATCCACGTCGGCAATGTGGGTATCAAAGTCGAAATGACCGGTGAGCTTGCTGTCGGGATGCAGCTCGCCGGATTCGTACAGCGCCCACATTTCTTTGCCGTAATGGGTGTCGAGAAGCGCGGGGGCGTACTGGCCGAAGTAGTTGCGCATGTTATCCACATCGCGATACAGCATCGCCGCGGCGCTGTTATTACCGGCGGCGTCAACGGCCTGGGGCAGGTCGATAATCACCGGGCCATGGGCATCCACCAGCACGTTGAACTCCGACAGGTCGCCGTGGATCAAACCGGCGCACAGCATGCGCACCACGTCCTGAATCACCTTCGCGAAGTAGGCCTCTGCCTGCTCCGGTGTCAAGGTGACTTCATCCAGGCGTGGAGCCACGTTGCCGTCGGCGTCGGTGATCATTTCCATCAGCAGGACGCCATCCACAAAGCCGTGGGGCTCGGGTACCCGCACGCCTGCACCGGCCAGCCGGTAAAGCGCATCGACTTCCGCGTTGAGCCAGGCCTGCTCCTGCTCTTTCTGGCCGTAACGGGTTTTCTTGGACATCGCTCTGGCGCGGCGGGAATTACGCTCTTTACGTCCTTCCTGGTACTGGGCCGCCTGCTTGAAGCTACGCTGCTTGGCTTCTTTGAAGACCTTGGCGCAGCGCTCCTCTTCGCCGCAGCGCACCACATAGACCTGGGCTTCCTTACCGCTCATCAATTGCATCAGTACTTCGTCGATCATGCCGTCATCAACCAAGGGCTGTAATCGTTTAGGAATTTTCATGGGTCGCTGCGTTGGCTCCTTTTCAGTTCACGCTCAAATAGACACTTAATGGCGAATGCGACGGACGCGAAAGGCTCGCCCTTTCAACTTATCACGCTCAAGCTTTGCCTGGGCCTGCTGAACTCTGTCCCGCACAACCGCCACGTAGGCGCTGCGAGCAAGCACTTTTATCTTGCCTACCTGGTCTCCGCGCAAGCCGCCTTCACTGGTCAGTGCACCCAAAATATCGCCGGGGCGCAACTTGTCTTTCTTGCCACCGGCCAGTTGCAGGGTGGCCATGGGCGGCTCGAACGGCAAAGCGTTCGTTGCCTTGGGCAGCGGCTCGGTGGTCAGGGTTTCACCCAGCACGTCGGCCAGCTTTTCCAGCCGATAAGTCTCCTTGGGGGTTACCAGGGTACAGGCAATGCCGCTCGCCCCAGCCCGCCCGGTGCGCCCCACGCGGTGGACGTGGACGTCCAGCTCACGGGCGATCTGGTAGTTGAACACCGCATCCAGTTGGGCGATATCCAGGCCACGGGCCGCCACGTCGGTGGCGACCAAGATAGACGCGCTTTGATTGGCAAACAAGACAAGCAGCCGGTCGCGGTCTTTCTGCTCCAGGTCGCCGTGCAGCGCGACCGCACTAAAACCGGCATCGACCAGTTGGTCGGCCACCGCCTGAGTCTCGCGCTTGGTATTGCAGAACACCACGCTGGTGGTCGGCCGGTTAACCAACAGCAACTGTTTGAGTGCCGCAAAGCGGGCGTCTTCGCTCGCGACCTGGTAGAAATGCTGGTCGATGGTGGTGGCGTCATGAACCTCGGCCACCTTGACCGTCACCGGGTCGCGCATCACGCCGCGCGTCATCGCTGCCAGCCCGCCGGATGCCTGCTCGTCCGGGAAGGTGGCGCTAAACAGCAGCGTCTGGCGGTCGGCCGGGGTGTCGGCAATGATGGCGTCAATCGTTTCCTGAAAGCCCATATCCAGCATGCGGTCGGCTTCATCCAGCACCAGGGTCGTTAGCGAACCAAGCGTCAGAGAGCCTTTGCGCAAGTGCTCGTCAATGCGCCCCGGCGTGCCCACCACGATATGCGCGCCGTGATCCAACGATGAAAGCTGTGGCCCCAGCGGCGCTCCCCCGCACAGGGTGAGGATTTTCACGTTGGGCATTGCCCGGGCCAGGCGGCGTAGCTCCTCAGCCACCTGATCAGCAAGCTCCCGGGTGGGGCACAGCACCAGCCCCTGAACGGCAAACGCCTCGACGCGCAGCTCGGCCAGCAATGCCAGCCCAAAGGCGGCGGTTTTACCCGAGCCGGTCTTGGCCTGGGCCATGACATCGCGGCCAGCCAGCATGGGCGGCAGGCTTTGTGCCTGAACCGGCGTCATGTGGTGATAACCCAGAGAGTCGAGATTACTGGCAAGTGCGCTTGGCAGTGCCAGAGAAGCAAAAGAAGTGTCGGACACGGAAAATTCCTGAAGGGGCGAAAATACCCCGCTAAGCATGAGCGGCCTTAATGCCTCGCACCATACCAGAAAGCGCCCCCTCGCGCCTTGTTGTCATGCCTGGATAGGAGCCAGTTGCGCTTGGCTGAGTGCTTGCAGGTCCTTGGGCGCCAGCTCAATTTCAAGCCCTCGCCTTCCAGCGCTGACATAAATCGTGGCAAAGGTTTCTGCAGAACGGTCGATAAAGGTGGCCAGACGCTTTTTCTGCCCCAGCGGGCTGACACCGCCCAGCACATACCCCGTTGTGCGTTGCACTTCATCGGGTTGCGCCATGGCGGCTTTTTTGGCACCGGCGGCTTTGGCGATCTGCTTCAGGTTCAACTGCCCGGTGACGGGCACAATGCCCACCGCCAGTTGCTTGCCATCCAGCTTGACGACCAGGGTCTTGAACACCTGTTCAGCGGCAACACCCAGCTTCTCGGCCGCTTCCAGGCCGTAGGACTCGGCAGCCGGATCATGATGATATTCGTGGATTTGGAAGGCAATGCCAGCGTTTTGGGCACTTTTAATCGCGGGAGTCATGTCGTTCTCTTCAGTTAAAGGCATCAGCCAGCCTGGAGCTATCAGTAGCTTCTGCTAATATTGATAGCGTGATCAAGCACAGTGCGTCAACTGAGTAAAACGCATACCAAAACGCCAGCTTAACGTTCAGCTGGCGTTTTGGTTGACATTGCATACAGCATAGCGGTCAGTTGCAGGAAACCACTTTACGCAAGGTATCTTTCGCCCACAGCGTTTGGCCATCGGGCGTGCGGCCATGGTCGTTCCAACGCTCGGCTGTTTCCAGACAGAATGAACCGGCGCTTTCAACGGTCGTATCGCGGTTAGCGGGACGCTCACCACCAATTCGCATGATATCAGGGTTGTCGCTGGTGTAGCTTGGGGCAATGGTAGAAGTTGCACAGCCAGCAACCAGTGAGGTCAATAGCAGTACAGGCAAACAGCGGCGCAATGGCATGTTTTTACGACCCTCAACGTAACACTCTTAGACCGACACCTATTGTCGGCAGCACTTAATAGCACCGCCTTCAAGCAGACGTCAATCTTTTTCGTACGTTTCGGTCAGCGGCATAAGAGCAAACGGTAACGCCGTCAAATAAATGTCCGCATGGTGTCAGAAAGCGCTCATTCGGCGTTGACATCGTTCGTTGAAATAGATTTATTGGCAAAAAACGCCAATGCCTTCCAAGCTATTAAAAAGCGCTAAATAAGGAGGTACCAGGACACGCCATCTTAACGACACAGGCAAGTGTCATTAGGACGTAAGACGCACCTGCCAGTGTCGACGTTGCCGTCAACCACGGAGTGAATGCCACGATGGTACGACTCGATAAGAAAGCAACCAGGCTTTACGTTTTGGACACCAATGTCCTGATCCATGACCCCGCCGCGCTCTACAATTTTGACGAGCACGATGTCGTTATCCCCATGACCGTCCTTGAGGAGTTGGATAAGCACAAAAACGGTATCCGCGAAATCGCCCGTACAGCGCGCCAGATAAGCCGTACGCTTTCAGACCTCACCAGCCAAGTCACCTTCGACGAAATTCAAAGCGGTATTCCGATTCCACGCATCACCGGCGAATCCGGCAAGCTGCACTTTCTTTGCTACCGTGACCTCAAACCCTTTGATTCCCTGGACGACAGCCCCGATAACCGTATTCTCGCCGAAACCTGTCGGCTACGCGAAGAACGCCCCGATGCCTCGGTGATCCTGATCACCAAGGATATCAACCTGCGGGTCAAGGCGGCGGCGCTGAAAGTCCCGGTCGAGGACTACCTGAATGATCGTGCGTTCGACGATAGCGACGCGATGATCGAAGGTGCCCAGGTATACACCTCGGCAGGCCCTCAAGGCGCCTCGCTTTGGGAAGCGCTGAACGTGGACGTGACCGTCGAGCGAGCCGATCATCACACCTTCTACCAACTGAGTGGCGACATGCCGCGTCACTGGCATGTGGGAATGCTGGTGTCGGATAGCGAAAACGGTGCTGAATTCGAAGCGATCGTCCGCGAGCTGGGACCTTCCTCGGCACGGCTTCAACTGCTTACCAACTACCGCCACCATGCAGGCGTCTGGGGGGTTCACGCCCACGACAGTCGGCAAAACTTCACCCTTAACCTGCTGATGGACCCGGAGATTGACCTGGTTACCATCGCCGGTAACGCGGGCACCGGCAAAACCTTCATGACCCTGGCCGCCGCGTTTCAGCAGACCCTGGACCAGAAACAGTTCGAACGCATTGTGTTTACCCGGGCGCCGATTCCCATGGGCGAGGATATTGGCTTTCTACCCGGCACCGAGGAGGAAAAAATGTCGCCGTGGATGGGCGCCTTCCACGACAACATGGACAACCTGTTGCGTAATGATGAAGGCGAGTCCACCTGGGATAACGGTGCCACCCGGCAGCTGATTGGCTCACGGGTGCAGATCCGCGCACCGAGCTTCATGCGCGGGCGTACCCTCAACGATACCTTCCTGATCATCGACGAGGCACAAAACTTCACCCCCAAACAGTTGAAATCCCTGGTCACCCGGGCCGGGCGCAATACCAAGATCGTCTGCCTGGGTAACGTCGGGCAGATCGATACCCCTTACCTGACCGCCAATACCTGCGGCATGGCCGCCGTGGTAGAGCGATTCCGCGACTGGCCCCATGCCGGGCATATCACGCTGAAAAGCGTCGAGCGTTCACGCCTGGCCCTGGCCGCCGAAGAACTCCTGTAAACCTTTCAACCCAAGCCCGCCTCCTGCCCTGCGGCAGGAGGCGGCGTGCATCAGATTAGTCGTCGCGTGGATTATCCCGCGGCGTCTGGGTGTCGTCCTGTTCATGCCACGGATGCTGACGGCCCAGGGTGTCGGCAGCATAGGCCTCGCGCGCTCCCGGCGGGCGTTCCTTGCCAATGGTCGTGTCCTGGCGTGTCTGGCGTTCCAGCTCGCAGTTGATTTCGGCTCCCAGTAACACTACAAACGCCGAGAGTAAAAACCACAGCATCAACACCACCACGGCCCCAAGAGAGCCGTACAGCTCGCTGAAGTTGGAGAAATAGCGCACGTACAGCGAAAGCCCACCCGACCCCAACAGCCATAGCAGCGTTGCCACCATGGTACCGACGCTCAGCCATTCCCATTTGGCGGCACGCCGATAGGGCGCAAAACGATAAAGCAGGGCGATGACAGCACTCATCATCACCAGCAAGGCCGGCCAGCGCATGAAATCGATGATCCGGTCCAGGGGTGAAACAACCGCCAATGCATCGACCAGCATCGGCACCAGGCCTATGAACCCAAGCGTCAGAAGCGTCATGCCAATCATGCCGAACGTCATGGTGGTCACCAGCACCGCCAAGCGCCAAACGCTGCGTTGTTCCTGTTCGCCATACACCACGTTCAACCCCACGATCAGGCCACTGACGCCCTTGGAGGCGATATACATGGCAATCAACAGGCTCACCAGCGCCGCCATCTCATTACTCGACCCAACGCTATCCACCACATCCTGGGCCTGGTTGTCGATCAGCTCGGCCGCCTCGGGGGGCATCAAACGGATGAGGTTGTAAAGTTGCTGGCTTGCTTCATTCGGGTCGAAAAACAGCCCCCAAATGGAGATCACCGCCGCAATGGTCGGAAACAACGCAAGCAGCGCATAGAAGGCAACACCCGCCGCCAGCAGCGTGATGCGGTCACGGCGTGCCGAGCGCAAAACACGCCAGATGATGTCATGCCAGCCCGGTTTGGGAATTTCGTTGGGGAGTTCGGCTTTGCGACCACGGGCAAATTTACCCATCGACCTCTCCCGGCAGACGTATCATCGCTGGCCTTCCCATATCAATAACACCGCAAGTAATAAGGCAAGTGCCATCATCAAACCACTTACATGATGGCGCATCCAGTTTTCAGCCTCCAGCATGCGAGTTAATGCGTCCATCAAGCTACGTTCAGCCTGCCGACATGAAACCACGCACGCCGTTTTCAGCTCGGAACACCCACGGTTAATACGTTTGACAGGCCCAAGGCCAGCAGCGATAACACCTGCATATAACCACCAAAGATCACCAGCCGGTGGCGCTGCCGTATTGATAAAGCGAAGCAAGAGGCGACCCGTGGCCACGAGCGCTATGCCGACGGAGAGCGGCCATAGAATCCCCAGCCACTCCTTCAGGGGAGGCATCGTAATGCTCTCTGCGGGTAACGGCAGCCACAGCGGTGTTATCAATGCCGCCGAAATACCCACCAGCCAAGCTCCCCACTGCCAGCCATTGCTGCCCCCGGGCTGACGCTGCTGCCACTGTCGCCAAAGTGCAACGCTCACAAGCGCTGCCGTGCCGACGGCTGCCCAGCTAAGCAGCTTGATCAAGGTGTCATGCTCCATCTCGTAGAGCGGACTTTTGACAGCCCACTTAGTCACCATGCCCGCGCCGATGGCACCCGCCAGGGAAATACCCGGCAGCGCCAGAAGTGGCCAGATTAAAGCCAGCGACCAGCGCGGCATATGCTCGCTGATGCTGGTCCCCATGAACAGCGTGCCTTTAGCCAGTGCGTGGTGGGCAGCAAACAGCACGACCCCCGGCCAAAGTATTGACCAGGCGTCCGGAGCAACCAGCCCCATCGCCACCAGCGCTGTCAGCATGCCCATCTGGCTGATGCTTGAATAAGCCAATACGGCCTTTGGGTGGTGCTGAAAAACCCCGTAAAATGCTGCCAGAAAAGCGGCTGCGAGCCCCGCCACGAGCATCACCTGACCCAATTGCGTCAGCGGCGCTGACATCCCTGCTTCGCCCAGGGGCAATACGCTGATCCAGCCCAGTAGCCCCGCTTTGATCATTGTACCGCTCAATACCGCGCTGGCAGGCGCAGGCGCTACAGGGTGGGCCAAGGGCAACCATACGTGCAGCCCGATAACACCGGCCTTGACCCCAAAGCCCAGGCACAGCAAGGCAGCCATCCAGGCGCCATGCTCTGCCACCAGGATGCTTTCGCGTACCCCCTGAAGTGTCAGGGTGTCGGCTTCACCCGCTGACCACAGAAAGCCGCCAAGGATCAGCCCCTCTCCCACGATAGCCAGGATGATATAAGCCTTGGCCCCCAAACGGGCTTTATCGGTGCCGCTATGCACCACCAGCGCGTAGGCCGCAAAGGTCATCAGCGCAAAGCCCAGGTAAAAACTGGCAATATCCTGCGCGATGATCAGCATCACGTTGCCAAGCAGGGCTAACGGCCACAACAGCGATAAGCGCGCCAGCCGACGCTGGACAGCTTGATCACCGCTCTGGGCTTGAGACTGCTCGGCGGCAAAGTAGCCTCTGGCATGCACGGCTGCCAGGCTCCATAGTAAAGCGGTAAAGGCCAGCCACGGTCGGGTTAGCGTGTTCAACTCCCACTCCCCACCCAGCATCCAGACATCAATTGTCCACTGGACCTCGCCGCCGTAGGCTAACAACAATGCTGGCCAGGCGGCGCTTAGCCACCACCATGAAAAGTAGTCATGCCTTCCGGCAGGGGCGCGATAAACCTGCCACGCTACCAGCATCGCCACGCCGAGCGGCCATAGCAGTGAGAGCACCAACAGCAACGACATCATGGCAGATACTCCCCATAGGCGACCCGGCTTGCCCAGTCCAAGGGGCTAAACGGCAAGCCTGCCAACAGTCCCGCGCCCAGGCTTGCCAGAGCTGTAAATACCATGGGCCAAAGCAGCCAGCCATGGGTCTCCAAACGACCTAAACGCTGCTCTTTCGGCCACTGCCCTTGCCCGTGCGCAGGCCCTGTACGGAACCACAGACGGTGCAGAATCGGCAGGAAATACATTGCGTTGAGGCTACTGCTCGCCACTAACACAGCGACCACCCAGTACATCTGAGCCTGAACGGCACCCACTCCGAGATACCATTTGGTAATAAACCCGGCCAAAGGAGGCAGCCCGATCATGCCCAGCGCCCCGATGGTAAAGGCGAGGCTGGTGAGCGGCATGCGCCGCCCCGCGCCGTCCATTTCGTCAATGCGATGGACACCCAGCTCTTCGGCGTAATTGCCTGCACAAAAGAACAGGGTGACTTTCATCAACCCTTGATGGAGCAGATGCGCCAGTGCACCAATCGTGCCGAAAGGACCAAACAGACTGACCCCCAACACCACATAGGAGACCTGGCTGATAGTCGAAAACGCCAAGCGTGGCTTGAGCTCTTGCTGGGCCAGCGCGCGCAACGAGCCGTAAATAATCGTGATGGAAGCCATCACCGCCAATGCCGTGGTAACGCCAAGCTCAACGCTCAGCTCAATACCGTAAAGGTCGTAAATCACTCTCAATATACCGAAGGCGCCGGCCTTCACCACGGCCACCGCATGCAACAGAGCGCTGACCGGCGCAGGGGCGACCATCGCCCTGGGGAGCCAGCCATGCAGCGGCACCATCGCGGCCTTGACAGCCAGACCACCCACCAGCAAAGCAAAAATCAGCAATAGCAGGCCCCGGTGATCTGCCAGGTAGTTGCCAAGGCCTGCCTCCGATGAAAAGGAGTGCTCACCGGTCAGGGCATATAACAGAACAGCCCCGAGCAGCAACACGACGCCGGCGCTTAGCGTATAGCGCAGGTAAATGCGTCCAGCATCGAGGGCTTTTTGAGTGCCCGCATGTACCACCAGCGGATAGGTGGAAAGCGTCAACATCTCGTAAAAAATCAGGAAGGTGAACAGGTTGCCTGCCAGCGCAATCCCCAAGGTACTGGCAACACACAGGCTGAAGAAGCCAAAGAAGCGCTTCCGATTGGCCGAACCTTCCAGATAACCTATCGCGTACACCGTCGTACACAGCCAAAGCAGTGACGAAAGCCCGGCGAACATCACCCCGAGCGCGTCAGCACGCAGCACGAAATCAACGTTACCCACTATCTGAAAGCTGAACGTATCTTCATGTCCCGCCGAAACACGCACAGCCATCAGGCCTACCAGTATTATTTTACCGACAGCCGCCAACAGGTTGGCGCTGGTCCGCAGTCGCCGCGCGTTCTCAGGCAACGTGAAAATGACCACCGCGGCCAAAAGCGACGTCAAAAGCGTCGTTAACGGAAGCCAAGCCGCGTTCATGCACCACCTCCGTGTAGCAACGTCAGTGGGAAATGTGCCAGCAGCCCCAGCGCAAAGGCGGCTAAAGCAAGCGTGAGTGCGATAAGATCCATACCCGGAGCAAGTGGTTGGTAGTGATGGTGCGGTGCTGACTCGTAAAACGAGTAGCGAAACAAGCGAAATACATAGGCGGCCGTCAGCAACGACCCGATTAACAGCGCAGCGATGGCCCACCACTGCTGAGACCTGACCATAGCGTCAAGTAGCAACCATTTAGCAGTAAAACCAGCGCTGGGGGGTAAGCCCATCAACGTGACCGCGGCAACCCCCAACACCAACAGCGACAGCGGCATCCGTCGGCTAGTGCCCGCCACCCCCTTGAGCGTACTCTCCCCCGTTGCCAACATCAGGTTGCCAGCGGCCATGAACATCGCCGCTTTGGCAAAAGCGTGACCGATTAGCTGGAGCCAGAAACCGTCCCAGGCTAACGCACGGGATAGCGGCGCAACATCCGGCCCCAGCAGCAACGGAAACACCACCATGAGGTAGCCCAACTGCGCCACGGTGGACGAAGCCACCAGGGTTTTAAGTGAATCGGTACGCCATGCCAGCAGCCCGCCCCATACAATCGCCAGCATGCCCAGCCAGGCGATAACACGCGGGGCGTAGAAGGCATCAGGGAGCAGGATGCTCCACAGCTGCAGCAGTATAAACAGCGATGCCTTGACCACCAGCGCCGCATGCAGCGCGCTTACCGGCGTCCAGGCGCTCTCATGAACGGGGGTCAGCCAGGCATGCAGGGGAAATAGCGCGGCTTTCAAGGCCAGCCCGGCGCCTATCAATGCGGCGGCAAACCACGCCACCGGTCCTGGCTCTACGACCTCAGCCAAGCCTGGCAAATCCAGCCGACCCCAGTGACCCAAGATCAGCGCCACCCCAAGGAGATAGGTAAGCGAACCCACCAGCGCCAGCAGCAGATAGCGCATTCCTGCCACGAGTGCGGACGCCTTTGCCGATAGCATCAGCATGCCGACCGCCGCCAGTCCCATCAGCTCAAGTGCTGCATAGAGCGTCAACAGGTCGGTGGCCAGCCAGATTAACGACAGTGTACTGAGCACAACGCCCATCAGCGGCCACAGCCAGCGTGACAAGGGTCCAGGTTCGCTTAAGCGCAGATACCCAGGTGTATAGAGCGCTGCCGCAACGCCAATCACCTGGGTCATTAACAGCATCAGCACGCTCAGCCCATTTAAACGCAACGACAGCTGAATCCCGGCGATATCCCATTGCCATCGCAGTGGTCCCGCTTGATCATAAGCCGATAGCAGCATCAGCCCAGAGGCCAATACCGGCACACTGGCTAGCAAGACGGGCCATGCCTGCCGAGGAGGAAGGCGTGCCGCCAGCATGCCCAGCAGTAACGGCAAGCCAAGCGCTGCAACCAGCGCCCAGTGTGTCGACGCCAGGGGCTCAAAGGTGCCATCAAAAAGGCCAAAGCGCCAAATCATATAGCGCTCTCCTTGGGGTTACCGTCACGCCCCAAGGCCTCTACGCCTTCCAGGTGCAACAGCCGCCTAATCAGTAGCGCACCCAGCATTGTCCCCAGCCAGGCGACCACCAGCCCGACGCTGATGAACGCCTGGGCCGCCGCCGAGGTACCCGCCACACCCGCCAGCAGCATAAACACCCCTGAGCCGAGCAGATTAAATGCCAGCAGGCGGCGCAGTAGATGACGGTGAAGTGCAAAGGCGCCCAAGGCACTGGCGGCAATCACCACCCCGGCAAGCAGCAACGGGTGCTCTAAGGGTGAATACGCCATGTCGGCAATGACCGTGCGAATCGCGGCGCCCACCATGCCAAACCAGGCAAGCGCCAAGAGCACCCGCATCGCCACCCGGGATCCAGGCTCGCTGAAGGTATCACGCTCAAGAGAAGAGGAAGCGCTGGGAAGAACGTGGCCCAGGGCATAAAAAAAACACGGGCCGGTTAACCCTAACCCCAAACCCAGTTCAGCGGCTGCCAGCCAGGGAGCGCCAAGTAGCCACCATGCCAACGTCATGGCAGCCGCAAAGAACACAAAAAAGTAGCAGGCACGCACCAGATGGCGATCAAACAGGCACACCAGTGCCGAGCCTGTCAGGCCCAGCGCCAGCAGTACTTCTATTACATCAAAAGCGGCTATCGCCTCAAAGAAAGCTATCATTCGTTTTCGCTACGTCCTTGCATCGGTCACGAATAGGTGATCAGTTCAGCCGCGAACTCAGCCACTTGCCGATATCATTGACCTGCTGTGGGCAGAGCGCATGGGCCATGGGGTATTGGCGGAAGTTGACCGCGTAGCCCATCTCTTTTAAGCGATCGGCGCCACTACGGCCCAGGCTTTCCGGCACAATGGGGTCAAAGTTACCGTGTTGAACCTCAATCGGGATATGACGATTGGCTTCCGCGAGGTCGATCGTGTCGGCAGTCGCAAAGTAAGTCGACATGGCCAGCAGGCCTCCTAGTGGCGCAGGAAACGTCAGCGCGGCATGGTAGGCGACCGCGCCTCCTTGCGAAAAGCCCGCCACGATAATGCGCTGGCTATCAATGCCCTCGTCGATCTGCTCTTGAATCAGCACCTGGATTCGCTCGGCCGATTTCTTGAGTTGCACCTCATCGACACGGCGACCTAAATCCATGGCCAAGATATCGTACCAGGCAGGCATCACCATACCGCCGTTGATCGTTACCGGCAGGCGTGGCGCATGGGGCATGACAAAGCGCACGCGGGAACCCTTGGGCAGCGCCAATGCGGGCACCAGCGGCTCAAAATCGTGCCCATCCGCACCCAAGCCGTGAATAATCAACACACAGGCATCAGCGGGTTGACCATCTTTCGGCTCAATAACCAGTTCGCCTGGAGCAGTCATAACATCGTATCCCTTCATGCAAAAAGCATCACCCTAGCGCAAACCCACGCTAACAGCGAGCGGGTGAGGGCCTAAAGTCGTTACAACGCACTTAAAAAGGCCATACCAGGGGAATTAACGCCAGCGCTATAGCACCCGTCAGTATATTCAACCCGCTGCCCAAACGGAGAAAATCCCCCACCTGGTAGCCACCTGGTCCATACACCATCAGGTTGGTTTGATAACCAATAGGGGTTAAAAAGCTCGCCGAGGCGGCAAACATGACCGCCACCACATAGGGCATCGGGCTAACCCCCAAGCTCTCCGCGGCGCTCATCACCACCGGAAAAACAATCACTGCTGCGGCGTTATTGGTGACCAGTTCGGTGAGCAGCGCCACCACGCAGTAGGTGCCGATTAACAGCAGCAGCGGATTACCCGCCACCAGGGTCAACACCCCACCACCGATCACCCCGGCAGCGCCGGAACTCTGCAGCGCCGCCCCTACCCCAAAGGAGGCCGCGATGGTGAGCAGCACCTGGGTATCCAGGCCACGCTTGGCAGCGCCTACCGAACAACAGCCAGTCAGCAGCGCCAATGCGGCACCCAGCATGGCAGCGTTGAGCATGCTCAGCACGCCAAGCGCGGCGAGCAGCACGGCGCCTAGCAGCAGGCTCCAGGCGAGCGGCGCTTTTTCATGCACCGGCCGCGCCGCGCCATTGAGCTCACTAATCAGCAAAAAGTCCCGCGACTGGCGGTGCCGCTCAATAAAAGGGGGGCGTGCCTCCAGCAGCAGCACATCGGCGGGCTGCAGTCGCACCTGGCCCAGGTTGCCCTTAACCCGTTCTCCGCCACGGCAAATCGCCAGTACCGCTGCCCCATAGAGGGTTCTAAAGTGACCATCGCGAATACGCTGGCCGATAAACTGACACTGATTCGAGACCACCGCTTCGACCAGGCGGCGCTCTTTAAACTCCTTTTCCAGGCTGGAGGTGCCATCCCGGGAGGGGATCAAGCCGCGGATTTGCTGCAACTCCACTGCTGCGTCAGAGGTGCCTGCAAACACCAGCCGATCACCACCTTTAAGCTGCTCGCCGGGCCCGACGACGCTGACCACGTTGCCCGCGCGCTCAATCTCGACCAGAAACAGCTCCTGCAGGTGGCGTAGCCCGGCCTCTTCGACGGTGCGATCCACCAGCACGCCTGCCGGGTCGACTTCCATTTCAATAGTGAATTCCCGCGGGTTGGCAAACGCATTGGCCAGCCCTTCCCTGGCGGGCAACAATCGTGGCCCGAGTAAAATAAGATACCCCAATCCTACGACGGCGACAGGAACACCGACCCAGGCCAAATCCAGCAACCCCATGCCTAGCTCAGGGTAGCGCTCCAGCAACAGCCCATGCACCACCAGGTTGGTGCTGGTACCAAACAGCGTCATGGTGCCGCCGAGGATAGAGGCAAAGCTAAGCGGCATCAGCAGCCGCTGGGGAGACAGGCGCAGCCGACGGCTCCAGCTCATGACCGCGGGAATATAGGTCGCGACAACCGGGGTATTATTGACAAAGCCACTAAGCGAGGCCACCGGCAGCAGCAGGCGAACCAGCGCGCCCCGCTCGCTCTTGGGCTGTTTGAGTACATAGCGAATGATCAGGTCGATGCCGCCGGTTTCGCGAATGCTTGCCACCAGCACATACATAAACGCCACGGTAAACAGGCCACTATTGGAGAAGCCCCCCAGCGCCTGCTGGGGATCTATCACTCCCAGCGTCAATAGCACAATCACCGCGCCCAGCAATATAATATCCGGCCCCAGGCGTGTAAAAGCCATTAACGGGAAGATGGTGAGCACCACCCCTACCGCTATCCAAGCGTCAAGTGACATAACCACGGCATCCTTAACCAATAAGCATGGTGGTATTGTGACGCCAATCCTATATTCTAAAAAGTTATTTTTAGAAACATTTAAAGACCAAAATGGAATTTATGGGTATGAGATGTGAGATGTGAGATGTGAGATGTGAGATGTGAGATGTGAGATGTGAGATAGGGCAGGTTACAAACGCTGAAAAGCAAAAAACCCCGCATAGGCGGGGTTTTTCAGCACATCAGCTATCGGCTGATGGCACACATCATCGCTCTAGATTACAGAACTTTGATGTTGGAAGCCTGAAGGCCTTTTTTACCCTGGGTCACGTCGAAGGAAACCTTCTGACCGTCTTGCAGAGTTTTGAAGCCGTCAGCCTGAATTTCGGAGAAATGCGCGAACAGGTCGTCGCCGTTGTCGTCCGGAGAAATGAAGCCGAAGCCTTTAGTGTCGTTAAACCACTTAACGGTACCAGTTGCCATGATCGAAATCCTCGATAAAGCGTATTTAAAGCCGGGTAATACCCGAGTTGCAGTGGGTAGAACAAGAAACTTTCACCAGACTCAACGCTTGCGGCGCTTCGATACTGCTGACAACGTTCGACTTGCTAACCTACTGCTCAGAAGAATGCGCCTTGTTTCAGCACACGTCAATACTATCGCGTAAAAAAGTGTCAGTAAGATGACCGCGCCGCTAATATCCACCCTGCGGCTTTTTCAGCGATCATCAGCGTCGGTGAATTCGTGTTGCCGCTGGTGATCGTCGGCATCACGCTGGCGTCCGCCACGCGCAGGCCAGTGACACCACGGACGCGCAACTGGCTATCGACAACCGCCATGGGGTCGTCGTCCCGCCCCATCCGCGCGGTGCCCACCGGATGAAAAATCGTCGTGCCAATATCGCCTGCCAGCCGTGCCAGCTCGTCGTCGCTCTGATACTCGAGGCCCGGTTTTACTTCTTCAGGCTGATACTTGGCAAACGCCGGCTGCTCGGCAATTCTGCGCGTCACCCGCAGCGAATCGGCCGCCACCTTGCGATCCTCTGGTGTACTCAGGTAGTTCGGCGCTATCGCCGGTGCCTGGCGCGGGTCGCGGCTTTTAATTCTGACGGTCCCGCGGCTGCTGGGATTCAGGTTACACACGCTCGCAGTAATCGCAGAGTACGGGTGTAGCGGCTGACCAAACGCTTCCAGGCTCAACGGCTGAACGTGGTACTGGATATTGGCGTAGTCGTACTCCTCTGAGCTGCGCGTAAAGATGCACAGCTGGGAGGGCGCCATACTCATGGGCCCGGTCCGTTTAAGCGCATACTCCAGGGCAATTTTCGCCTTGCCTACCAGTGAGTTGGCCAAGGTGTTGAGTGTTTTACCGCCCTGCACCTTATACACCGAGCGGATTTGCAGGTGATCCTGCAGGTTTTCGCCCACGCCGGGCAAGGCGCTCACTGCCTCGATATCGTGCTCGGCCAGCAGGTCAGCGGGACCTATGCCGGAAAGCTGTAATAACTGAGGCGAACCAATCGACCCGGCAGACAGGATCACTTCCTGCTGGGCCTCCACGCGCAGCGTTTCACCGTTGCGCACCACTTCGGCCCCCACACAGCGTGGCGTTGTGCCATCGTTAGCAAATAAGAGTTGATTGACATGGGTCGAGTGCCAAACGGTAAGGTTATGACGCTGCCGCACCGGCTTCAAAAACGCTTTTGACGTATTCCAACGCCAACCGGCGCGCTGGTTGACCTCGAAGTAGTCCACCCCTTCGTTGTCGCCGCGATTAAAGTCGCGTGTCCGGGGAACCCCCGACTGTGCCGCAGCTTCAGCAAAATCATCCAGAACTTGCCAGCTTAGCCGCTGCTTTTCCACCCGCCATTCACCGCCGTGGCCATGGAAGTCGCGGTGCTCGGCATCGGCATCGCCGCCTTTATCCAGGCGATGATGGTGTTCGTGCTTGATAAAATCAGGCAGGCAGTTTTCCCAGCGCCAGGCATCGTCGCCGGTCACCTCGGCCCAGTGGTTATAATCCCGCGCCTGGCCGCGCACGTACAGCATGCCGTTGATGCTCGAACAGCCGCCCAGGGTCTTGCCCCGGGGGTAAATCAACGAGCGACCGTTGAGCCCTTTATCCGGCTCGGTGCGGAACATCCAGTCAGTGCGCGGGTTATTGATGCAGTAAAGGTAACCCACCGGAATATGAATCCAGTGATAGTTATCGCGCCCGCCCGCCTCGATCAGCAGCACCCGATGATCGGGGTTGGCGCTCAATCGATTGGCCAGCAGACACCCGGCGGTGCCTGCCCCCACGACAATGAAGTCAAAGGTGTTGTTGGTTGTATCGGTCATGAGCTGGCTCCCGCAACGCGTCGGCGTTTACTTGGCGGTGGGCATGACAAAGTCTGCGCCACCATCGATCGAGTCGGACCAGCGCTGCATGATCGACTTCTGCTTGGTGTAGAAGCGCACACCTTCCTCGCCGTAGGCATGGGTATCGCCAAACAGAGAACGTTTCCAGCCGCCGAAGCCGTGCCATGCCATGGGCACCGGGATGGGCACGTTGATACCCACCATGCCCACCTGGATGCGGCGACCAAACTCCCGCGCCACGCTGCCGCTTTCGGTAAAGCAGCTGACGCCGTTGCCGAACTCATGATCGTTGATCAATTGAATGGCAGTCGCCGCATCGGGAACCCGCACACAGACCAGTACCGGGCCGAAAATTTCTTCTTTGTAAATCGTCATGTCCGGGGTGACATGGTCAAACAGCGTTCCGCCCATCCAGAAACCGTCTGCGCAGCCGTCGCCGGTCTGGGAAGCGTCAAACTCACGCCCGTCAACCAGCAGCTCAGCCCCTTCGGCCACACCCTTGTCGATGTAGCCGGTAATGCGCTGGTGCGCTTCGCGGGTCACAATCGGGCCCATTTCGGCGTCCAGTTGCATACCGTTTTTCACTTTGAGCGACTTGGCGCGTTCCGCAAGCGCTGGCATGATCTTATCCGCCACATCACCCACCAGGACGGCCACGCTGATCGCCATGCAGCGCTCCCCCGCGGAGCCATAGGCGGCGCCGACCAGGGCATCAACGGCTTTATCCAGATGTGCATCGGGCATCACGACCATATGGTTTTTCGCCCCGCCGAGCGCCTGGACGCGTTTCCCGTGGCGGGCACCACGCTCGTAAATCAGGTTGGCAATGGGCGTCGAGCCGACAAACGACAGTGCCTTGACCTCGGGGTGATCCAGCAGTTGCTCGACCGCGTCCTTACCGCCCTGCACCACGTTGAACACGCCGTCGGGCAAACCGGCCTGCTTGAGCAGGTCGGCAATCATCAACGAAGCGCTGGGGTCCAGCGGGCTAGGCTTGAGGATAAAGGTATTCCCCGTGGCGATGGCAACCGGGAACATCCACATGGGCACCATGACCGGGAAGTTGAACGGCGTGATCCCCGCCACCACGCCAAGCGGCTGGCGTACCGTCCAGTTATCGATCCCGGTGCTCACCTGTTCGGTGTAGTCCCCTTTCATCAACTGGGGAATACCGCAGGCAAACTCGACGATATCGATACCCCGGGCCACTTCACCCTGGGCATCGGTAAACACCTTGCCGTGCTCTTTGGTGATCGCCTCGGCCAAGGCGTCCTTATTGGCGTTGAGCAACTCCAGGAATTTGAACATCACCCGTGCCCGGCGTATCGGCGGCGTATCGGCCCAAGCAGGAAACGCGGCCTGGGCGGCCTCCACGGCGGCGTTTACATCGTGCTCACCGGCCAACGACACCCGCCCGCTCACCTGGCCCGTCGCGGGGTTGAATACGTCCTGGGCATCACCCGTGCCCTGGCTTACCTGGCCGTTGATAAAATGCTGGATAGTGGTCGTGGTCGCGGTGGTCATTGAAGTAACCTTTATAAGTGTCGTGATCGTTAAAATGGCGATAGCCCCAGATTAACCGCCTAACAGAGGCGATCAATTGAGTAATTCTTAACCACGATATAAGCTTTGCTAATAACAACACGCTTAAGGAAGGTTGCCCATGCAGGAATACGCCTCACTACGGGCGTTCGTGGCGGTTGCCCGCGCTGGCAGCGTGTCACGCGCCGCCGAACAACTGCACCTCACCCAGCCCGCCGTAAGCCTAAAGTTGAAGCAGCTTCAAGCCAGCCTGGGGCTCACCCTGTTCAGCCGACGCCCTCAAGGCCTGAGCCTGACCGCCGACGGGCTTGCCCTTCTGTCAGCCGCCGAAAAGGCGCTGGCCAGCGCCAGCGCCTTTGAACAGACCGCCAGCGCCCTGCACAGCACACTGCGCGGCAAATTGACCATTGGCACCATCGTCGACCCGGAGTTTATTCGCCTGGGGGCCTTTCTGAGCCGCCTGATGCTCAGGGCGCCACAGCTTGAAACCGAGCTGCACCACGGCATGAGCGGCCGCGTACTGACGCGCATTGAAAAGGGCGAGCTGGACGTGGGCTTTTATCTCGCGCCGCCTGGTGAAGGCACCGGCCACTCGGCGCTGGCCTGGCGGGAACTGACCCAGTTTGACTATCACGTGATTGCCCCCGCCGGCTGGGAGGCGCGACTTGCGGATACGCGTTGGGCGTCGCTGGCACGCCTACCCTGGATCGTCACGCCCCCCGACTCCGTCCACTACCGGCTTCTTCAGCACTGCCTGGCCGACGGCGGCATCACGCCGAACCGCGTCGCCCAGGTCGACCAGGAAGCCTGCATGCTTGACCTTGTACGCGCTGGCGTGGGCCTTAGCCTGGCGCGTGATGCCCTGGCCATGGCTGAACGCCAGGAGAGTGGGCTGGCCGTGGCCGACCATGTTCGGCTGCCCTGTTCGCTGGGCCTTATCTGGCGACATGATCGTGCCACCGAGCCCCCCATCGCCGCCGCGCTAAAAACCCTTGACGACGTATGGCCCCCACGCCACGGCCAGCTTTAACGAAGGAATACCTGTCGCCTGCAAGGAAAGTGAACCACCCGCAACCTAACAAATCGAAGGTGGTGACAGTATGGTTCACCTCCCGGGAGTCAACCTCATGATGCAACAGCTACCACGTCGCCCGTTAGCACTAGGTATCGCTACGGCCGTCCTTGGCATCGCCAGCACCTCACTGCAGGCCGAAACGCCCGCGGAAGCGATATTTGCCGGCGGCTGCTTCTGGTGCATGGAGCCCCCTTACGACCGCCAGCCCGGCGTGACGGCGACCATCTCCGGCTATACCGGCGGCGAGCTGGAAAACCCCACCTACGACGACGTCAGCAGTGGTGACACCGACCATATAGAAGTGGTCAGGGTCGAATACGACGCGGACCAGATCAGCTACGAGCAGTTGCTGGACATTTACTGGCGCAATATCGACCCCTTCGCCGTCGGCCGCCAGTTCTGCGATGTCGGCGACCACTACCGCTCGGCGATCTTTTATCAAAATGACGAACAGCGCGAACTGGCCGAAGCTTCCAAGGAAGCGATGGACGAACGCTTCGACGAGACAATAACCACCGAGATACTGCCCGCTGACACTTTCTGGGCAGCCGAGGAATACCACCAGAACTACTACGAGAAGAACCCGGTCCGCTACAAGTTCTACCGCTTCAGCTGTGGTCGTGATGGCCGCCTGGAAGAAGTCTGGGGCGACGAGGCTGGCGGGCCTACGTTTGACTGACCAGGTACTTTATCGCCACCAACGACAGCGGTGCCAGGTGCTTTCTAGCGTTCGGCGTTGCCACAACTTCAACAGCAGCGCCAGCACGACCCAGGTCACGAGGGCGGCAATCACGTCGTCCAGCACAATACCCAAGCCGCCATCAACATACTCGGCCAGGTGAATCGGCGGCGGTTTAACGCTATCGAAAAAACGGTAAACCGCAAACGCCAGCAGCATGACCAGCGGCTGGCGTGCGGCCGTTAACCCGATGACGGCCAATGGAAAGGCGACATATTCATCGGCAACGATGCTGCCATGATCAAGACCCGCGTAATGCCATGCAGCGACGTGACATACCGGCACCGCCACCACCAAGAGCACCGCGACCCCCGCTGCCTGATAGCCAACGGGCCTGCCCAACAGCCACCACGCCAGCGGGATGCCAATCAGCGAGCCGAAGGTGCCCGGGGCTAGCGGCAAGTGACCCAGCCCGAAGCCGGTGGCGACCCAGAAATTAAGCGTGTCGAGCATCAACCGGCCTGCCGCGCTTCTCGTTCATCCTTTTACTCCTAATTAGAGAGTCTTTTCAGGACTCGCTGACGACAATTCACGTTATAGAACATGCTATATGAACGCAGCATGAACGACGCCTACGAAAACCAATGCTCCCCTGGCATTAAAGCAATGCCCCCTTTATGTCCACCGAGCTTCCCTGACGACTCGCCCGTACGTCAACACGGACCGGTATTTGCTCCTTGAGTTCGCTGACGTGGGAAATAATCCCGATCATGCGCCCGCCCATTTGCAGTTCGCTGAGCATGGCAATCGCCTGGTCCAGCGCATCCTGGTCGAGGCTGCCAAACCCTTCATCGATAAATAGCGTATCCAGTTGAATGCCACCAGCGTAGGCCTGAACCACGTCGGAAAGCCCCAGCGCCAGCGAGAGCGCGGCCATAAAGGATTCACCGCCCGATAACGTCGCCACCGGGCGGTTCTTGCCGGTGTAGGTATCGGCCACGTCCAGCTCCAGCCCCGAGGCGCGGTTGCCTTTGGACGGGTCTTCCCGGCGCACCAGCTGGTAGCGACCGCGGCTCATGTGCACCAGGCGTTCAGAGGCTTGAATCAAGACGTCGTCCAGCAGCACGCCGAGCACAAACCGCTGCAGGCTAATGCGTTGCCCTGTGCGGCCGTTGGCAACCTCGCTCAACGTCCCCCATACCCGATACTGGGCTTCAAGGGATGCCTGGGCGGCATGGGCGGCATCGAGCTTTTCGCGCGTGGCATCCAACTGCGCCATCCGCGCGGCCAGCTGCTGATAGGTTTTTTCAAAGGTCTGCTCCTGAGCCTTTGCCGCAGCGACCCGTTCTGCCAGGGGGGCGAGGTCCGGCCGCTCCTGCCCCTCAAGGCGAGTGTGAATTGCCTCCAACTGCCCTTCCAGCTTGGCCAGTTCGCGCTGAAAGTGGTCCACCGCGTCGCTGAGTCGTCGCGCCTCTTCGTCGCTTAACCGCGCCTGGTTGAACGCCTCCTCGTCGTCGAAGACACTATCGGCCAGGGCGTGTTGCCACGCTTCCTGCGCCTCATCAAGGGCACTGTCGGCGCGGGCCTGGCGCTGGTTGACGTCGTCCAGGGTGGTCTCGGCGCGAACCAGCGCCGTCTGAGCCTGCTGGGCTGTTTCCTGAGCGGTCTGCCAGGCGGTTTCGGCGGCTTGAATATCGGCCTTGAGCTTGGCCTGTGCGGCTTCCAGAGCCTCAAGCGAGGACTGCTCACCCAGTTCGCCGCGCAGCCGCTGGCAATGTGCCTCTTTGTCGGCGAGTTGCTGGCTTAACTGCGCGTGGTGCTGCTCGGCTTTCGACAACGCCTGGCGAGACGTCTCGAACGCCGCACGCGCCTGCTTGACCTCGGCCTGGGTCACCGGCGCCTGCTCGGCGATCGCCGGGGCCGGGTGGTCGCGACTGCCACAGACCGGGCAAGGCGCCCGGGCTTCCAGTCGCGCTGCCAGAAGCGCCGCCTGCCCCTGATGCCAGCGCATCTCCTGCTCGGAGGCATGCTGCTCTGCGGCTTCAACCCCCGGCCGCCGTCGCGCGACCTCGGTGGCCGCGCCTTCGACCTGCTCGGCAAGCTGCCCACGCTGAGTCTCAAGCGCCGCCAGTTCCTGGCATTGCTCAACGGCACGGTGCAAGCGAAACGCCTGCTCGCGCATGGCGGGTAGCTGCTCAAACTGCGGCCTGGCATCCGCCAGCGCTCTCTGGGCATCGGCCTGCGCCGCTTGCTGCTGAGCCATGGCGCGCTCTGCCTGGGCATGCTCTTCGCGGGTCGACCGGGCCGTTTGCTGGGCGGCTTGCAGGCGCTGGTACACCGTTGCCAACGCCTGGGTCTGGCCATGGGCGGCCAGCCGTGCCTGGGCGTCGTCGATGTCGTCTTTCTGATCTAGCAGCGCTTTCCTGTCCGCCTGGAGCCTTGCCTGTTGATCAAACTGGGCCTGCAGCTCCTTGCCCTGGCGCTCGGCGTGTTCAGCGGCTTCGCGGCGCGCCCTGGCCTCGGCCAGGTCATGCTGGGCGGCCTGGTACCGGGGCGCCAGGGCGCGGCGTTCTTCGTCAAGGGCAGCATCGCTTTCCACGTCACTGGCCTGCAGAATACCCTGCACCCGCTGGCGGTGGTTATTGACGTCGCGCTCGATCTGGTTGGCCTGGGTCCGCAGACGCTCTTCGATACGCTGGAAGATCTGCGTTTGAAACAGCTGAGAAAAGATTTTTTCGCGGTCTTTCGAGTCCGCCAGCAACATCTCGCGAAACTTGCCCTGGGGCAACACCATCACCTGACGGAACTGGCTGGCGTCGAGCCCTATCAGGCCCTGGACCTGGGTCGTGGCGTCGTTGACGCTTTTGGCGACCAGGCAGTCGCCTTTCTCGCCTTCAGCGGTCAGTTGCCAAAGCTGGGCTTCCGCGTTTTGCGTAGTGGTCCCTTCACCACGTGCCTTGGGGCGCTCCTGCTGGGGTACACGGCGTATCCGATAGGCGTTGCCGCGCAGGCGAAAGTCCAGCGTCACTTCGGTAAGCGCATCCGCCGCGGCCTGGTCGCAGCGCATCTGGCTGGCGTCACGTTCGGCACCGGTGGTCTGCCCATAAAGCGCAAAGCACAGGGCGTCCAGAATCGAGCTTTTGCCCGCGCCGGTGGGGCCGTTGATCAGAAACAGCGGGCTTTGCCCCAGCGCGGTGAAGTCGAGGGTTTCCCGACCGGCGAAGGGGCCAAAGGCCTGCATGGTCAAGCTTAGCGGCGTCATCGGGTTTCCTCGTCACGGTTAAGCTGGCTGATCAGCTCGTTCATGGCCTCGGCCTGCTCGTCGGTCATCGCCTCGCCGCTGGTCTGGGCGAAGAAGTCGCTGAACATGTCCAGCGCACTGAACCGCAGCCGCTCGCGATCCAGCTGTTGGCGGCCGCGGGATTCCAGCATGCCGGGCTTTTCCAGGTGCAGTACGTTGGGGTAGACCTCGCGCAGCTTGCCCATGGGGTCGAGGATGGCGTGGCGATCGGTCAGGCGAACCAGCAGGTAGTCGTCCGCATGGGGGTCGCCAAGCCCCTGGGCAATGAGCGAATCCAGCTCGCCTTCCAGGATCCGCACGTCCAGGCGCGGCGTCAAAGGGCGGTGCTCGATGTGGCGGACGCCCTGCTCGTCGATATCCACCAGGGTAACGCCCTTGCGCTGGCTTGCTTCGGAAAAGCTGTACTTGAGCAGGGAGCCACTGTAGCGGATATGCTCTCCGCCACGGCATTGGGGGCCATGCAAATGCCCCAGCGCCACGTAGTCGAACGATTGCATGGGCTCCCAGGCGACGCTTTCAGCACCGCCAAGCGTCAAGGGGCGCTCGGAGTCCGAGGCACTGCCGCCATCCACAAAGCAGTGGCTCATCAATACCGTGGGGCGCGTTGGGTGGCGCTTTGTGTTGATGCATTCGACCAGGTGACGGTGGGCGCTGTCGAAGTCGCGCACGTCGACCCCTAACTGGCTGCGCACATATTCCGGGTCGGCGTAGGGAATGCCGAAAACATCCACCTCCACGCCGTTGGCAGACAGCGTCACCGGCCGTTCGATGTCGGCCAGGTCAGACAGAATGTGCAGCCCCGCCTGACGTAAATGGCGCGCGCCAAAGCCCAGCCGCTGGGCGCTGTCGTGGTTGCCGGAAATCATCACCACCGGCAGATTGCGCTCGCTGCACAGTGCCCTCAGGACGTCGTCCAGCAGGGCGACCGCCGAGGCAGGCGGCACCGAGCGGTCATAGATATCCCCGGCGATCAGCACCGCATCGACGGCCTCCCGGTCGATGATATCGATCAGTTGATCGAGGACGTAACGCTGGTCATCCAGCAGCGACAGGTTGTGAAACAGCCGACCCAGATGCCAGTCGGCGGTGTGCAGTAGACGCATGACAAACTCAGCAGCAAGAAGAATAACGGCATCATACTAGCAAAACGCCCCGCTCGTGGCGGGGCGTTACAGGCCAAGCTCAACCGCCAATGAATCAACGGCGGAAGGCGTCGGGGTAGCTGGTCAAATCAACGCCCCACATCATCGGCAGCAGGATATAGACCGCCGCGACGATCAGCACCAGCGCCAGGATATTGAGCCCGAAACCGTTGCGCACCATTTCGATAATCTTGATTTTGCCCGTGGCGAAAATGATCGCGTTGGGCGGCGTGCCCACCGGCAGCATGAAAGCGCAGTTGGCGGCCATGGCCGCGGGCACCATCAGCACGAAGGGGTGCACGTTCAGCGCCAGCGCCAGCGACGCCAGCACGGGCAGAATCATCGTCGCGGTGGCGGTATTCGAGGTGATTTCGGTCAGGAACAGCACCATGGCACTGGCCAGCAGAATCACCATCAGGAAGTTGACGCCTTCCAGCACGCTCATCTGCTCGCCGATCCACACGGCCAGGCCAGAGGAACTAAAGCCAGCGGCAATCGCCAGGCCGCCACCGAACAGCAGCAGAATGCCCCAGGGCACATCCTTGGCCACCTCCCAGTCCAGCAGGCAGCCGCCGCGACTTTTGGAGGGAATCAAAAACAGCGCAATGGCCGCCACCATGGCAATCATGGTGTCGTTGATGCCGGGGATATTGAGCAACTGCCCTTCCCATAAAAACGAGCGCGTGATCCACATGAAGGCCGCAAACAGGAACACGGCCAGCACGGCTTTTTCTTCAAAACTGGTCGTACCCAGCGCCTGTTTTTCCTTGTCGATCACCGCTTTGCCCCCTGGCAAATCGGCAAGCCTGACGCGATAAACCACCTTGGTCAGCAGCAGCCAGGCGGCGAAGAGCAGAACCACTACCACGGGAAAGGCAAACAACATCCATTCGGCGAAGGAGATCTGCACCCCGAACAGCTCCGACACGGTGGCCGCCAGAATGATATTGGGCGGCGTCCCAATCAAGGTGCCCAGGCCACCAATGGTGCCACCGTAGCCGATACCAAATATCAGCGCCTTGCTGAATTTATCGATATCGTCGCTGTGGTCGCCATCTGTTTTGCTCAGCTCCTGGGTAACCTGGTACACAATCGCCGTGCCAATCGGCAGCATCATCATCACCGAGGCCGTGTTGGACACCCACATCGACAAAAACCCGGTGGCCGCCATAAAGCCCAGCACGATGCGGTTGATACTGGTCCCCAGCAGACCAATAATCACCAGCGCAATACGCTTGTGCAGCCCCCATTTCTCCATTGCCAGGGCGATCATGAAGCCGCCCAGGAATAAAAAGATAATCGGGTTACCGTAGGCCGCCGTTACCCGACTGCCCTCAAGCGCCCCAGTGATCGGCAGCAATACAATGGGCAAAAGCGACGTCACCGGAATCGGGATCGCCTCGGTAATCCACCACACGGCCACCCACAATGTGGTGGCCAGCACCATGCGGCCTTCAACGCTGAGGTCGGCAGGATGGAAAAACAGCAACACAAAGGCGAACAGCAGCGGCCCCAAAACCAGCCCGACTTTTTGCGGCTTTGTATATGCTGGCGGACGCGGCTCCCCGCCCGAGCCATTGCCTGAAGAGGCACCGCCTCCCACACCACCCGAGGTGGGCAGCGCGCACATCAAGAGTGTTTTTGCCTGTTGGTGAGAGACCCAGAGCTGGTCCCACACCGTCATCATTCCATTGCTTCGCATACGACAATTTCGCTCACGGAGTAGGGTGTAAGGTATTGAACAATGCGCACGACCCACCATTGACCAGTGAGCCTATCAATACACGCGGATTCTCGGGGCCCCGTTTTCCACTTCCCTACGCCTTTAGTCCAGTACTTTATGGCTTACTAATACCAAAGTATAACGACTTTAGTATTATCAAATACGGCAGCCCACGACACCGCACCACTGATTAGTCGATATGTTAACTTGCTGTTTTTCTTCCAAGGAGCCACATATGCTCGACCGCTGGACCATGCCGCTGACCCACCGCCCGCTTGAACGGCTCGCTCAACGGCTGAAGGGGCGCGCCACGCCCGACCAGGTGACCTTCGTCGCTTTCCTGATCGGCATCAGCGCCCTGCCGCTGCTGGCCTGGGAATACTACGGTCTTGCGCTGGTGGCCGTGGTACTCAACCGCCTGGGCGATGGCCTGGACGGCGCGCTGGCACGGGTAAGCGGCCGGTCGAGTGAGGCGGGCGGCTTTCTGGATATCGGCCTCGATTTTGTATTTTACGCGGCGGTGGTGCTGGGCTTTGCCCTGGCCAATCCGGCGGAAAACGCCCTGGCGGCGGCGCTGCTGCTGTTTGCCTTTATCGGCACCGGCACGTCATTTTTGGCCTTTTCCATTGCCGCCAAGCAGCAGGCCATCGAGCGCCCCCACTTTCCCAACAAGGCGTTCTACTACCTGGAAGGGCTGACCGAAGGCACCGAGACCGTAGTGGCTCTGGTGCTGTTTTGTCTGTTCCCTTCGCACTTCGCTATCCTGGCGGTGGTGTTTGCGATCGCCTGCCTGATCACCACGGCCACGCGTCTATGGGGCGGCTACTGGACGCTGCGCGCCCACAAAGCCAACGGAGGTGGCATGGGATAAGCCCCACCCCTAGCCGGGCTGGCAAAGCACAGACATTGCTTTGCGCCAGCACAATGACATGGGCAGTACCCGACACCAGCGTCATGCTTTTGACGTTAAAGCATCTCTAAGCCGCTCGCGCTCATGCGGTTCGTAGAAGCTTGGGTCGTCAAAAAGATCACGTTGGGCATCATCAAAGATCATTTCCAGTGCCTCTGCACTACTTTGCACCATCGGCTCGAAGTGCGCCGTGTGGGTCACCAGGGCCGTTACCCGACGACGCCGGTAGATGGCATACGCACCCAGCAGGGCAAACACACAGGCAATATAGATAGGCAGGCCGTGACCGCCGACGACCGTCATCAGTGACCCCGCGGCAATCGGTGCCACCGCGCAGCCTGCGCCGTGCATCACCAACATGTCCGCCGAGCCGGCGACAATTTCATCGGGATGGAGTTGGTCAATCAGCTGCGCCACCGCCAGCGGGTAGAGCGAGAACGCCAAACCGCCCCAGATAAAATATAGCCCAAGCAGCATTTCATGGCTGGGCGCAAAGGGCATGGCCGCGGCGACCAGCGCCGCCAGCAGTACCACCCAGGTCATCACTTTGGGGCGGTCGTGCTTGTCCGAGAAGCGACCAATGGGAATCTGCAGTAGCGCGCCACCGATGATCGCCACGCTCATCACCAGACCGACGCCAGCGATATCAAACCCCAGCTGCGTGGCATAGACCGGCGTCATCGACCAGAATGCCCCCATGGCAAGCCCCGAGAGCGCGGCGCACGCTACCGCCAGCGGGGCGAAGCCCAGCAGCGCCCGCAGGCTGCTTTTGGGTCGCTCGGAAATCTTGGGCTGGACGCGACGGGTCATGGTGATCGGTAGCAGCGCCCAACTGATCAGGATGGCAATCACCACAAACAGCAAAAAGCCCTGGGGCGACGAGAGCCGCAGAAGCTGCTGAGCCGTGGCCAGCGCACCCAGGTTGACGACCATGTAGACGGCAAAAATACGCCCGCGCTCATGGCTTGCCGCCTGGCTGTTCAGCCAGCTTTCGATCACGGTAATCAGGGTAATAAACGAGAGGCCGTAGATAACCCGCAGCGGCAGCCATACCCAGGGCGTGATAAACACCAGGTGCAAAAGCGCCACCGTCGCACAAATCGACGCACAGAACCCAAAGGTGCGGATATGCCCCATTCGCCGAATCAACCGTCCGCTCACCCAGGTGCCGCAGATGAAACCGACGAAATAGCCGGACATGATCATCCCCAGTACCGCGCTGGAGAAACCTTCTCCCGTGCCGCGCAAGGTTAACAGCGTATTGAGCAGGCCATTGCCCAGCAGCAACAGCGCTACACTCCAAAGAATCGATCTGACCGGTTTGAGCATCGCCAATGAACGCATTGCGCTTCCTCGTGGCAGTACCTCAATGGTGATGCATAAAGAGTGCCATTCGCCATGGACGCTATCATTGATAGGCTGGATGATTGACAGGCTAACGTTCTTTATATAGAACGTTCTATAAAAGGAACATCTATATAGCCAACAGGCGGCGCTCACATGGATTCACTTTCACTCAACACCCTTGGCCACCATTTACAAAGACTCCGCCTAGAACGCGGCTGGTCGCTTTCGCAGCTGGCCAGCAAGGCAGGCATCGCCAAATCCAACCTGTGCCGCCTCGAGCAAGGCAACGGCAACCCTACCCTGGACACGATCTGGCGCCTGGCCGTGCAGTTGAACGTGCCCTTCGGCACCTTGGTCGCGCCTATTTCCGTGCCGCTCGGCGAAGACGGCGTTCAGGTGCGTCTTATCGATCAGGGCAAGGATTCACCCCAGGTGGACGCCTACTGGATGCGCTGCGCACCCCATACATTACGCAGTGCCGAAGCCCATACACCGGGCACGCGAGAATCCCTCACGCTGATCAGCGGCTGGCTGGAAGCAGGGCCTGAGGGAGATACGACAACGCTGACCCCTGGGTGCCATGTCACCTTTTGCGCTGACCGGCCTCACCTCTACCGCACCCAAGCGACGGCGGCCACCCTGCTAATGACCATTACCTACGGCAAAGAAGGCGAAACACCATGAGCCAGCTTGCCCGATATTCTCCCGTCCTAAGCGCGCTGCAGGGCGTTCGTGAAGCAATTCCACTACTGGGTGGCTACATACCGGTGTCCCTCTCGTTTGGGTTGATTGCCACCCAGGCAGGCTTCAGCACCTGGGAAGCGGTCGTGATCTCGACGCTGATTTACGCCGGCGCCTCGCAGTTCCTGTTCGTGGGCATGGTGGCCGCGGGGTCTCCACTATGGCTTGTCGTGGCCATGACAATGCTGATTAACGTACGCCATGTGGTGTACGGCCCTAACCTGGCGGCGTTGTTACCGCGCAGCCGCCACTGGCCCTGGCTGATGCACGGTTTGACCGATCAGGTATTTGCCCTAGCCCTGACACGCCTCCCCCAACTGCCTGACGCCAAACGGTTTAGCTGGTTTGTCGGCGCCTCGCTGCTGGCCTGGGGCGCCTGGATCATCGGCACCGCCGTAGGCGCCACCGCCGGGGAAGCGTTTACCGCCCGCTGGCCACTATTGGGGGAGATTATGCCCTTCGCGCTCCCCGCGCTGTTTCTTACCATGGTGGCGCCTCGCTTCACCGATAAACGCTGGGCGATGGCCATGGGGCTCACTATCCTGGCTGCGCTGGGTTTGACGCTGGTGGGCTGGAGCAACGTGGCCATTCCGCTGGCGGCCGCCTGCGGCGCGCTATGCTTCTACACGGTAAGATTCGACAACAGGAGGCGTGATTCATGAGCACCGCGCTTTGGCTCGCCGTTGTGGTGTCGGCTTTTGGCACCCTGCTCATGCGGGTAGTGCCATTCATGTGGATGCAGCGACGCCTGGATAGCGACACCGGCATGAACGCCATGCCCCAGTGGCTTGGCATCCTCGGCCCGCTGATGATTGCGGCCGTGCTAGGCGTATCCGTTGTGCCAGTGAACCCTGGTCTCATTTCCTGGATAGCGACCGTCATCGGGCTTGGCGTCACGCTGCTGGTGTGGCGGCGGTTACGCTCGCTGGGTTGGCCAGTGGCCGCCGGCGTCAGCGTGTTTGGCCTGGTGGAAATCGTGGCGGCTTTAGTGGGGTAAGCCCTCGTCAAGCCACCGCCTATCACGTCGGGATCAACGGCCTTATCGCGTCACCAGTACAATGCCAACCAGGATAACGCCGCCACCCATCAGAAAATTGATACTTAGCGGCTCGTTGAGCAACAGAGTGCCAAAAAGGATGCCGAACAGCGGGCCCAGAAACGAGAACACGCCCAACTGGGACGCGCGATAGCGGCGCAGCAGCGTGAACCACAGCATCAGCGCGGCAAATGAAATGATCAGCGCCTGAAAACCAAGGCTGGCAACCGCCATGGAGGTAAGTTGCGCGCTCATTAACTGGCCTGATAACGCCGCCACTGGCAATAGCACCAGCGCCGTCACACTCAGTTGATAGCTCAGGGTGAGCTCCGCGGGCGCCTCGGAAAGCGAGGTCTTGCGGATCACCACCGTCGTCGCCGCCCAAGAGAGCCCGGCCAGCAAACCCAGCGCATCGCCGATGAGGATATCGATGCTATAGGCACCGCTGGGCGCCATGGCAATCACCATGCCCATAAACGCCAGACCAACACCCCACCATTGGCGAAGGGAGAGCTGCTCGCCCGGCACCCACAGGTGCAGCCCCAGCGCGGCGAAAATGGGGGCTGTATAGAGAAAGACCGACATATGCGATGCCAATGTGTAGGTCAGCCCCCAGGCAACAAAAGCAAACTCGGCCGCAAACCCGAGCCCAACCAGTAACCCAGCGCCCCGATGGCGGCTCATATCCGCCCAGCGAATGCCGCGCCAATAGGCCAGCACCCCCACCAGACAACCGGCGATAGCGGAGCGCAGGGCAATCTGCACGACGGGTGAGATATCCTCAGCCACGCCTTTGATCGCCACCTGCTGAAACCCTAGCACCAGGCAAAATAGGAGCATTAACGATGCGGCTGTAGTATCCACAGACTTTCGCTGCGAACGCCCAAGTATGCTGGCAGTATCGGCATTTGAGACTATCCTTTGATTATTCATCGTGAGCTCCTCTAGCATCAAGGCGCTCATTGCAGCAGCCAGCGAAATTGCGTACAAGCGATTACTTATCAGGCCTAGACTCAGGAAAACTCACGCTATGAAAATTGAGAGGCTACCGCTGAATGCACTGCGCGCGTTTGCCGAAGCGGTGCGGGAAAATAGCTTTAAAGCCGCCGCGTCTCGTTTGGGAGTAACCCCTGGCGCCGTTAGCCGACAGGTGAAACAGCTGGAAGATCGATTGGGCGTGGTGCTGTTTGAACGGCATGCCAATGGCGTGTGCGCCACCGAAGCTGGCCGGGGGCTTGCCGAAGATGTACAAGCGGGGCTTTTGCGCATCGCCAGTGGCGTGCAGAACGTCACCGAGCGCTCAGAAGACGCTTTTCGCTTACTACTGAGTGCACCGCCTTCTTTCCTACAGCTTTGGCTACTCCCCCGCTTACCCGGCTTTGAAGCCAGTGAGCGGCACATAGAAATCTCTCTGGATGCCGAGGCGCGCTTAACGCCACCGCTATGGATGCCCAACAGGGCACGCTTATCGCTGCGCTACGGCCAGGGGCCCTGGCCCGGCGTTACCAGCCAGCGTCTATTTGAAGACACCCTCTTTCCTGTCTGCTCGCCCACCCTGTTGGCCAAGGAAGATATACACGAGCCCGCCGACTTGATGGCCCAGACACTGCTCACCGTCGATTGGTGCAGCCAGGCGGGCCACCCGATCCCAAGCTGGCAAGACTGGTTTAAAAACGCCGGAGTGGCCATCAAGAAGCTCCCCCACCAGCGCCAATACTCGCTCTACAGCCTGGCCCTCGACCAGGCTATGGCCGGGCAAGGCGTAGTACTGGCCAGTTACCCTCTCGTGGCCGACCGGCTCGCCAGCGGCGTGTTGGTGCGCCCATTTGGGGAACAGTATCCGCTCGCTTCTCCGTTCGCCTATGAACTGGTTCTGCCTTCTGAAGGGGTAACACCTCCGGCAGTGGCGCGTTTCATCGAGTGGTTAGAGCAAGAAGCCGCTCATTTTCGTGGTACAGCGCTTTAGGATTTTGCCTCGGCTTCACGTTTGTAATCCTGAAACAACCCATACTGCCACTGCCTTACCGCCAGCACGGAAGTGGTGCCAAACCGCTGGTGGATAGGCAGCCCGCTCTCTCGTTCGCATAGCGCATGAAACTCTTTAGCCAAGCGCTGCATGGTCTGCTGCCACTCGGCGTTACCGGCGGGGGATAACAGGCCATTGAGTACCACCAGCTTCTCGCTGTCGCTATCAAAGCGGGAGCGGAAAAACTCGTTGGCGATATGCTGCTGAAAGAAGCGCTGGATCGGCCCATCCGCCTGCCAGCGAAAATTGGCAGCTACCCGCCGCCTGATCCGATTACCAGGAAGCAGCTCAATGAGTTTAAGACGCTCAAGCTTGAGTAACTGCTGAATACACTCGGCTTCACTTAGCTGGTACTGGTGATGAATTTCATCGAAGCTATAGCCATTGATAACGCAGACCGCTACCAGAAACAGCTCATGGTCATCGACGATACTTTGCTCCTGGGCCTGAGTCAGTTCCTGCAGACGCTGCTCCCCTGCCTGCATGGTCTGCACCAGCTCAGCGAACTCAAGGTTAAGCTGATCACAGATGCACTCTAGCCGCGCCAAAGTGAAGTGCTTTTCAGCGAACAAGCGCTTCACCGAGGCCTCGCTGAGTGCTAGCCACCGGGCAACATCGGCATAGGTTTTCCCCTGAGCGCGCAACTGGCTTTTAAGCGTTTCAATCAGTGACTCGGCTTGAGACATAAAAACTTCCTTGGACGGCATGGAAGGCATTACACATCAAAGTATCGCATAACGCTACCAACCGGCACTTATATCACAACTTTGTGCAAATGAGTTGCAACCAGTAAGCCTCATAGAGAAAGTGCCAACACTTCCAGGGACTTAAAAGGCTACACAACCATGCAACGACTGCTGCATTTAAAGGGCGCCTTGCCCTACCTGATCGCCATTTTTCTCAATGCCTTTGTGGATTTGGGGCACAAGATTGTCATTCAGAACACGATCTTTAAAAGTTACGATGGCGAAACGCAGGTCGT
Organism: Vreelandella subterranea; assembly: GCF_900111305.1. Taxonomy (GTDB): domain Bacteria; phylum Pseudomonadota; class Gammaproteobacteria; order Pseudomonadales; family Halomonadaceae; genus Vreelandella; species Vreelandella subterranea. The sequence goes on along the minus strand of NZ_FOGS01000004.1, from coordinate 12,961 downwards.
CCTCACCGCGCTGGTGAATGGGCTGATTTTACTGCCATTTATCCTGCTGTTTAGCCCGGCGGGGCACGTGGCAGACAGCTACCCCAAGGTACGCGTGCTGTGCGCATCGGCCTGGGCCGCCGTGGCGGTGTCACTGGGCATCACCGCTGCCTACTACCAAGGCTGGTTCTGGCTGGCGTTTGCGATGACGCTGCTGCTGGCGATTCAGTCAGCCTTCTACTCACCGGCCAAGTACGGCTTGGTCAAAGGGCTGTTCGGCAAACCGCGCCTGGCGGAGGCCAACGGGCTGATTCAGGCCGTGACTATCGGCGCTATCCTGGCGGGCACCGTGGCATTTACCGCCCTGTTTGAGACCTGGGTATCGCCAGATGATCACACCCCAGCGCAGCTATTGCGCCAAATAGCGCCGCTCGGCTGGCTGCTGGTGCTCAATAGCGCTATTCAAGTGGCAACGCTTTACCGTCTGCCGCTTGATAGCACTACGCAACCGGATACCCCGCTCACCTGGCAGCGCTACATTAAGGGTGCTGCGCTGAAAGATAACCTGCAGCTTATCGTCCGCCAGCCCGTGATCAGGCTCTCCATTATCGGCCTGGCCACTTTCTGGTCGGTGGGCCAGGTGCTGCTGGCGGCCTTCCCCGCCTATGCCAAAGACGCCCTCAGTATCGATAACACCCTGGTGCTGCAAGGCATTCTGGCGGCTAGCGGTATCGGGATTGCGCTGGGCTCCATGCTGGCCAGCAAGCTTTCACATAACCGCATAGAAACAGGCTTGATTCCGGTAGGCGCTGTTGGGGTGGCCGTGGGGTTATGGTGCCTGCCGCTTCTCTCCACGCCCGGCAGCCAGGCACTGAACTTCGTGTTTATCGGCATGATGGGCGGGCTGTTTATCGTGCCGCTTAACGCCCTGATCCAGTTTCACGCCGCCGACAGCGAGTTAGGCACCGTGCTGGCCGCCAATAACTGGATCCAGAACATCGCCATGCTGGGCTTTTTGGTGCTCACGGCGCTGTTCGCCCTCGCGGGTGTGGATAGCCACTACCTGCTGCTGCTCATCGCCACCGTGGCGATGGTCGGCGGTGGCTACACCATTGTTAAGCTGCCCCAAAGCCTGGTGCGCTTTCTGTTGAGCTTCCTGCTGACCCGCCGCTACCGGGTCGATGTGCAGGGCTTGCAGAACCTGCCCGCCCAGGGCGGCGTGCTGCTGCTGGGCAACCATATCAGTTGGGTGGATTGGGCCATGGTGCAGATCGCCAGCCCCCGCCCGGTACGCTTTGTGATGCTCAGATCGGTTTACCAGCGCTGGTACCTCAACTGGTTCTTCAAAGCACTCGGCTGTATTCCCATCGAGCGCGGCAGTGGTGCCGAAAAGGCCCTGGCCGATGTTGCTGAACAACTCAACGCAGGCGAAGTGGTGTGCCTGTTTCCCGAAGGGGCGATTAGCCGCACTGGCCAACTGGGCGAGTTCCGCCGCGGCTACGAGCGCGCCTGCAACATGGCCAACCCCGACGTCAAGATTGTGCCTTTCTACCTGCGCGGCCTCTGGGGCAGCCAGTTCTCCCGCTCCTCCAGCAAGTTAAAGGAGCTGCGCAACGCACCGCTGCACCGCTCGGTGGTGGTCGCCTTTGGCAAGCCGCTGCCCAAAGATACCCCCGCTGACGTGCTGAAACGGCGTATTTTTGAGCAGGCGACCCGCTCCTGGCAGCAGGCCATGGGGGAGCTTTCCAGCCTACCCAACGCCTGGATTCAAAGCGTTAAACGCCGCCCTGGCGAGCTTGCCCTGGCCGATAATCTGGGCCGCCCACTCAACGCAAGCCAGGTACTCACCGCCAGCCTGCTGATGGCAAAACGAATTCGCAAACTCAACCCAGGACAGAACGTTGGCCTGCTGCTGCCCACCAGCAGTGCCGGGGTCATTGCCAATATGGCCACGCTGCTGGCCGGTAAAACACTGGTGAACCTGAATTATACCGCCGACCAGGAAGTACTTTCCTCGGCCCTTTCCCAGGCGGAAATCACCACTGTGTTCACCTCACAGCGCTTTGTGAAGAAGCTTGAGCAGCGCGGGCTCGACGTTAGCCAATTGCTCAGTGAGCAGCAGGTAGTCTTTTTAGAAGACCTGCAGACCAAGATTGGCCGCGCCGAGCGCTTGAGCACCTGGCTTGCGGTAAGAATACTGCCGACTTGGCTACTCCAGCGTTGCTTCTGCCATGGCCAAGATGCCGACGCGACCGCTGCCATCCTCTTCTCCAGCGGCAGCGAAGGCGAACCCAAAGGCGTGATGCTCAGCCACCGCAACCTGATGGCCAATATCAAACAAACCTCGGATGTACTCAACACCCAGAGCAACGATGTGGTGATGGGCTCGCTACCCCTGTTCCACGCCTTCGGCCTCACAGTGACTCAGTTGTTACCGCTGATTGAAGGGCTGCCGCTGGTGTGCCACCCCGACCCCACCGATGCCCCGGGAATCGCCAGTGCCATTGCCAAGTACAAAGTCAGCCTCATGTTTAGTATGCCCAGCTCTCTGGCATCGTTTGTGGAGTGCCCAGAGGTTCATCCACCAATGCTGGAAAACTTGCGGGCAGTCATCGTAGGGGGAGGGCGACTCGATGAGGGCTTGCGCGCCAGCTTTGCGCAAAAATTCAGCACGCCTATCTACGAAGGCTATGGCGCCACTGAAACTGCACCGGTGGCATCGGTCAACCTGCCCGACGCCGTGGACGCTAACTACCAGCAGGTACAACGCGGCAGCAAGCCAGGCACCGTAGGTATGCCGTTACCCGGCACCAGCTTCAAGATCGTTGATCCGGAGAGCTTTGAAGAGTTGGCCACCGGTGAAGCGGGCATGATATTGATCAGCGGCCCGCAGGTGATGCTGGGCTATCTGAACGACCCGACCCGCCAAGATGACGTCATCAAGGAGCTCGACGAACAGCGCTGGTTTGTCACCGGCGATAAAGGGTTTATCGATGAAGATGGTTTTTTGACGCTGATTGCTCGTTAACCTTTTAGTAATTGCGCAACCGTGGTGATGGGAAAATGATGAACAGTGACTTACAGGTGTTTTGAAAAGAAGCCCAGAAGCAGCTCAAAGTGCTGGTTCTGCCCAGCGCCGCTGGGAATATGATCTTCGCCTTCATAGTAGTGCACTTCAGGGCTGCGGCCATGCTTGAGTAGGCGCTGCTCCAAGCGCTTGGTCATCTCAACCGACCACATGCGGTCTTGCGTGCCATGGGAGAGAAACAGCGGTCCAGGGTAGCGCTCAATTTCGATAGGCGTGGTGGGCAGTAGGCCTTCATGACTCCCCTGCCATGTCCAGGCGCGTTTGCTGACGTCCCAGGCTTGCCAGCCCGGATCACCCGCATCGCGAAAGCCACGGGCATCAAAGGCACCGCACACCACATCGGGTGGGCTATGGACTGCGATCGCATCTGGCGCTCCTTCAATCTTATCTCTTGCCATCAGTGAGGCAAGCAATAAAGCCTGTTCGGCACCGCGTGAAAGACCATAAAGCCCTACTCGCTCATCAGCGAACTGGAATTCCCATAGGGCTTTAAATGCCTCTACGCTACGATCCAGCGGGTAATCGATAATATGCCCGGCGTTCCAGGCATTGCCGCCGCTTGAGTAGCCGTAAGGGAACGCCAAGAAGCCATGGGCGGCGAATAGCATTGCGTCACGATGACTCCACCCTGCCCAGGCACCTTCAGAGCCATGCAGCAACATGATGGCTGGGAAAGGGCCATCGCCCGACGGACCATAAGTAACGCCCCAGCCAGGCAGCTCGCGCTGCACGATATTTAACGGCATTTAAACAGCCACTCCTTAGCTCTAAACTTCCCCGCCAACGCCATGTTATTCATTCTTCCTAGGTTCATACAGTACCGCGCCTCAGCATCGTATAAAACTTAACTAGATTAACAGTTGATGATATTGCTTCCATAGCATTGAAATCTTTTTAATAATTAGATATCGCTGAAACCAAGGATATTGCTATGCATCAGCCAATCGCTGTTTTCGACGCTGGCATTGGTAGCTACGCCATCGTTGACAAGATACACAAGCGTCTTCCACAACAGGACATTGTGTATTTCGCTGACCGGGCAAGCTTTCCTTATGGGAGCAAGGGGCGGGAAGAACTACTCGCTGTCATGAACCGCACGCTGCGTTTTCTTGAGGGCTACGCTCCCTCGGCTATTGTCATCGCCTCGAATGCCCCTTCTATCATGGTGCTGGATGACATTCGTCAGAACACCTTGGTGCCATTGTTCGGCGTCTACCCACCCATCGAAGAAGCGCTCGCCATGTCAGCGAGCGGCAAGGTTGGCATCATGGGGGTGCATTCACTCATCGAAAGCTCTTCACTGAAGAAGTTCATCGCTCGACATGCGTCCCACTCGGATAATGTCAGCCTGATCAATGCTTCGTCCATGGTTGAATTTGTCGAGAATGGCGCCTTTCTATTCGACCCAAACGCAACGCAGAAAGCAGTCACGGCTTTTATCGACGACGTCTTCCGACAGCATCCCGATATCGACACGCTGACACTTTCTAGTACGCATTTACCATGGCTGCGTCCCTTCTTTGAAGCAGCGCGACCCAATTGCCGCTTCCTCGACCCCGCTGAATCGATTGTCACGGGGCTAGGCGAAGGGACACTGGGTACAGGTCAGATCCAAGGGCTGGTAACAGAAAGTGAGACCTATAATGTAGAGACCTTCCGACGCATGTTGCAGCAATTCGGCGTGGACATCCCGTTAGAGGTAGTCTCAGCGCCATAAGGCGCAATGCTGTGCGTCAGCATTCTATTCCGACGCTTTCCCCTCAGCGTTGTCCGCCTCCGAGGAGTGTTTAACTTTCGCTCCACGCGCAACATCCTGATGGCTGATAACCACGACGTCTCTCGGCCACCACTCGGGATGATTATCGCGGATGAACGCCATGAGCTTTTCGCGTACGTGCATTTCCGCGGTCCACCCGGCCATGGGGTCAGAGGTCATTAGATAACAGGTCACGGTTTGTGCAGTTGCCGTTTGTGCTGTCACGTAACAAAGCAGCTTATGGTGCTCGATGACGTTGTCTTCTTCCTTGGCAAACTCAAAAAACTTGTCTCTTATCAGGCCAATATCCGCGCTCAGGTGCAGCGTCAGCTCCACATAGCGATACATCTTGATACTCTTGACCGAGAGATTCTGGAAAGGCTTGGACGTAAAGTAGGTCACGGGGACGATCAACCGCCGCTCGTCCCAGGTTCTCAAGCGAATATAGGTGTAAAAGATACCTTCCACATAGCACCATTGGTCTTCAAATATAACCAAATCGCCAATCCGGATGGGCTTGGCAAACGACAACTGGAAAGAAGCCAGGATGTTGCCTAGCACCGCCTGGCCTGCCACCCCCACCAATACTGCCAAGACGCTGGCCGAGGCCAGAATCGATAAGCCCATGGTCTCGAAGAGTTGAACCTGTCCCAGGATGTAAACCGACATGCCCGTGACGGTGATTAGAATAATGATCCGGCGCAGCGCGTAAAGCGATGTCAGCAGCTTGCGCTCGTCCTTGGGCTTATTGTCATCGATCTCCCCCACCAGTCGCCGCGTCATGCGCAGCATCAGGGTATCCACAAAGCGCAGCGCGATGGTGCCTGCGCCCCAGGCAAGAATACCGATAAGCAACACACGGAAAGTGGTGGTCGCGACCGCCGAAAACGACACCACGTAGTCCAGCAGCATTTGGGTAAACAGCGACATCACGATCAGTGCCGTCGGCATACCAATCTGCTCGGCAAACATGCGGAAAGCGCCGAAGGGCAGCCAGTTCGACATCAAACCGATCAAGCGGTGGATCCCCCAGCCCACCATGCCTACGAACAGCAAAAAGACCGGAATAGCGAGCCATTCCCAAAGCCGCAATATGCCAAACGACGACTGCAGCCTTTCGGGAATGTATTGCTCGAGCATCGACGGCCCGTACTGATCGTAAAGCACTGGAATATACGAGACGCTGATAGGCATGATCAGCCACACCGGTTCATCATCCCCCACGCGGTAGCGAGCTAGCCGGATATCATAGGTTTGCCCATCGGCTCGCAACGATGCCAACTCAAGGTTACGCCGCGTTTCGCCAACGCGCGGGTTTTGTCCGGCGGGGTCTTCTATCACGGCGTCTTCGCGCCCCGATAGGTTATCGACGCTGATCCGTTCGCCACGCTTGAACACTTCTGCCAGTTGCCGAGCCAGTTCCTGACCTTGTTCGCGCTGCTCAGCTGCGCTCAATTCCGACAGATTGAGCATGTGGGCCGCTTTTTCGTACTCGCCCTGTTCGGTGAGATCGAGAAAGCTTCGCATGGTCTCACGTGGCGTGACCCGGTTGGCTTCCTCAGGGACTTCGCCAAGGCCCGTGTTGAGCGAATCAACGTTAAACCACCGAGGGTTCTCGCTCTCATCTCCTTGAGTTTGGGCCGCACACAGACTGGAAAAAGTGAATGCCACCACCAGTATCAGCCACGCGTTACTTTTTTTCATAAACGCCTTTTAAGTTGAGTGAGCCCAGATATCTGCCACCAACTGCCAGGAAGGCTATCCGTGTCAGTAGCGGATAAAAGTACAGCCTACCTTATACGATGAATCAAGGCTCTCCAGGGGCTTAATGCTGTCGCCTTCGCTACAGTTCATCGTTACCTCTCCCTGCATCCATTGTGTTAAAAGTTACGTAGAACTTTTTAACGTGCTTGGTCATCCAAGTGCCATTGCCGATAGATAGCGATGGGGACTTCGCCAAAAAAGATGCCCCAATGCGGCGATCGGCTTACCCCCACAGGAGGCATCCAATGCTCATCAAGATTGCCAAACCGAGTGATTTGCACGAATCCGACGTCACGCCGGAATCCATTTACCTTTCACGACGGCGCTTTATGGGCGGTATGGCAGGCCTGGGGGCAGGGCTTGCGCTCTCAGGCCATGCCCAGGCAGCCGCCGAGGACTATTCGGACGTTCCCGAAGGCGATGCACCCGGTTGGCTGAAAGAAAAAATCAGCGATGCCAAGTGGGATGCCATCACCCCAAGCGACCCTGAAAAAGACAAGCTCGCGCCCTTTGATGACGCCAGCCAATACAATAACTTCTTCGAGTTCGGCACCGACAAGGGCGACCCTGCCCGCCATGCAGGCAGCCTGGAAACCCAGCCGTGGAGCGTGGTGGTCGATGGTGAAGTGAACAACGGCGGGCGTTTTGCGCTCGAGGATCTGGTCAAACCGTCACAGTTTGAAGAGCGTATTTATCGCCTACGCTGCGTTGAAGCGTGGTCGATGGTGATTCCTTGGCTTGGCATCCCGCTCGCCGAGATCATCAAACGCGCCGACCCCACCAGCAAAGCCAAGTACGTGCGCTTTGAAACCCTGGTCGACCCGGATCAGATGCGCGGTCAGCGTTCATCCTTCTCGATCATCGACTGGCCCTATGTGGAAGGCCTGCGTTTAGACGAAGCCATGCACCCACTGACGATAATGGCCATGGGCATGTACGGCCGCGAGCTGCCCAACCAGAACGGCGCCCCCTTGCGGCTGGTGGTTCCCTGGAAGTATGGCTTCAAGAGTATCAAGTCAATCGTGCGCATCTCGCTGGTCGAAGAACAACCGGTCAACTCCTGGCAGCAAATTGCCTCGGATGAGTACGGCTTTTATGCCAACGTTAATCCCAATGTGGATCACCCCCGCTGGAGCCAGGCGACCGAACGCCGTCTGCCCAACACCCTGTTCAACTCCAATACCATCGACACCCGGATGTTCAACGGCTACGAGGATGAAGTCGCTGAACTGTATGCGGGCATGGATTTGAGGAAGCACTACTGATGGCAACGCAGCGCAAATGGTTAGCCTGGCGTGCGGCGGTGTTTCTGGCAGCACTCGCGCCGCTGATATTCTGGGGTTGGCAGGTGGCGAACAACGCCGCCGGGCCTGAGCCGGGGCGCTACCTGCTGCTCAACATTGGCATCGGCGGGCTGTGGTTACTGCTGCTTACCCTCAGCCTCACACCACTTACCAAGCTCACCAGCTGGAAAGGCTTCGCGCTGATCCGGCGCCAGCTGGGTCTCTGGACACTCGCCTACGCCACCCTGCACCTGCTCAGCTACGCGCTGTTTATCCTGGGGCTGAACTGGGCACTGCTGGGCAGCGAAATCGTCAAACGGCCCTACATTATCGTCGGCATGATCGCCTTGATCGGCCTGGCCGTGCTGGGCGCGACGTCCAACAAATGGTCGATGCGCCGCCTGGGCAAGCGCTGGAAGTCGCTGCACAAATTTTCCTACGCCATTCTGGGCTTGGTGCTGCTGCACTTCTTCTGGGTGGTACGCGCCGACATGGGCGAATGGGCCATGTATGCGGTCATCGGCGCGCTCGTCATGGCCACCCGTCTTCCTCCTGTGTCGCGATCCCTGCCTAAACTGCGTTATCAGTTGAGTCGATCTTAATACTTATATAGATGTGCGAAACCAAATGGAAATGGATAGAAGCTTCTCGCCACTGAAAAAGGAAGTAGAAGCCGGTGATCCGTTACGACAGTGAGGCAGTCCCAAGGCCTATCAAAGGCCAAGTCACTTACTGATGGAGCATTGCATGTTTCTTCGTCTGAGCGTTCTGCTTTCCGCCCTTGTGTTGCTGACCTCTTGCGCCGTGCCGCCGGATTCTCCACGCTTTCAATCCTCGGGCAGCCTGCCGCGCCATGACCAGGCCAGTTTCGATCAGTACGTGCGCGACACCCGCGCGTGGATTGCCGACAATCGCGCCTTCATCGGCGACGACCACCAGCGAGAGATAGCGCTCAACGCGCCGTTTGAACGTCGCCCGGACACACTGGCAAAGCGCGGCATTCTGTTCGTGCACGGGCTGGGCTCAAGCCCTTGGTACTTCACGGATATGACCAACGCCATGGCGGAAGACGGCTGGCTGGTTCGTTCGATTCTGTTGCCCGGCCATGGCACCCGCCCCGCCGACCTGATGCTCCCGGGCCATGAGGATTGGGAAGATGCCGTCGCCCATCACACCCAGCTGCTTGCGGATGAAGTCGATGAGCTCTGGCTGGGCGGGTTCTCGACCGGTGGCAATCTGGTCACTTCCCAAGCGTTCAAGGACGATCGCGTCGACGGGTTGCTGCTATTCTCTCCCGGCTTTTATTCGGACAGCCAATACCTCTTTCTCGCCCCGGCCATTTCTTATTTCTGGGACTGGCTCGATATCGATGACGAAGACAATATCGTCACCTACCAGTCGCTGCCATCGCGCGGCGCCTCGCTGTATTATCGCTCGGTCAATGCCGTGCAAAAAAACCTCGCCGCCGAGCGCTTCGATAAACCCGTACTGATGACCATGAGCCAGCACGACAGCGTGCTGGACCCAGACGCGACGCTCGATGCCTTTCAAACCCGCTTCACCCACCCGGCATCGCGCTTCGTGTGGTACGGCGACACGCCTCAACACCTTGATGATCCACGCGTCACCTCTCTGACCAGTTACCTGCCCGACCGGCGGATCAGCAACTTTTCCCACATGAATGTGCTGTTTGCGCCCGACAACCCCTACTACGGCGAAGCGGGCAGCTACACCATGCTGGAAAACGGCCAGGGGGATCTAGAACCACCCGACGACGCTGGCGCTTTGTGGTTTAGCGCCTGGGGGCATAAAGAAGCGGAAAAATACCATGCCCGCCTGACCTGGAACCCCTACTTTGACGACCTTCTGGACAATATCCGCGACATCACGGGCGACTGATCGTCGGCAACGGGGCTGACTCACCGCGCAACTCACAACTACGCTACGAGTCAGACATCATGACACCGGAGGCCTTGATGAATACCCCACAACCCGAAACGCTGTATGTCGACAGCGATGAAACAACCGGCTACCCCAACTCCCCACTGCCGGTACTGATCTACCGAGACGTTATCGACACACCTGATCCAGAGGCACGCGCCGCCACGTTCGAAGCCATTTTCAAGCGCCATGGCTGGCCGCCGTCATGGCGCTACCATCTCTATGACTTTGATCACTTCCACTCCACTGCCCATGAGGTACTGGGCATTTTTCGCGGGCAGGCCCGTGCCCGGCTGGGCGGCCCCAACGGCCGCGAACTGATGCTTTGTGTGGGCGATGTGCTGGTGCTGCCCGCAGGTGTAGGGCATGCCAGCCTCGAGGCGGATGATGACTTTTGCATGGTGGGCGCCTACCCGCCGGGGCAAAACCCGGCCATAGAGCGCGGCGACCCGGCACAGTTGGAAGCGGCTAAGGCACGTGTGGCTAGCGTGGCGCTGCCCGAGAACGACCCTGTCGGCGGTTCACTCACATCGCTTTGGAGACAAGACGCTTAAAACGGGCAGCGCCCTGCCCATAGGCGGTATGATGCCCAGAGACCCACACTTCACACCGACCAGGAGCCTCATATGACCGCTTACGTGGTAATGATCAAAGAACACACCCACGACAGTGACGAAATGGAGCGCTATAGCGAAAAGGCCAAAGCCGCCCGCGAAGGCCACGACCCGGAACCGCTCGCGTTCTACGGCGATTTCAAAGTGCTCGAAGGTAGCGCCATGGAAGGGGCCGTCATTCTACGCTTTCCCGATATGGCCGCCGCCCGCGCCTGGTATGAAAGCCCCGCGTACCAGGAAGCCCGCCAGCACCGTTTTCAGGGGGCCGACTATCGGGTGTTTATCGTGGATGGGATTGAAGGCGCCTAAGTAACACACCATCGTCTATCAAGAGAGGACCGCATCATGATCGAGTCACGTGAAGACCTCGACGCCATCAAGCAGTCGTGCCATTCGATGGTCACGAGGAGTTCAGGCCTTTCTGCCGGGGCGGCGATCATTCCCATCCCGGGGGTGGATCTTGGCTCAGACGTGGCCATCTTGATGCGGTTGATTCCCCGAATTAATGAAAAATTTGGCTTATCGCCTGAACAAATCGAAAGCCTGGATACCGACTCCAAGCTCTTTGTGATGACCGCCATCTCCAACACCGGCAGCAAGCTTGCCGGGAAATACATTACTAAAAAGCTTATCGTGACGGTGCTCAACAAGATGGGCATCAAGGTCGCCGCAAAAGGCGTGACTAAGTTTGTCCCGCTGATCGGCAGCGCCGTGGCAGGCAGCATCAGCTTCACCGCCATGAAGGTGATGGGCAACCGTCATATCGAAGACTGCTATCAAATTGCCCTGGCAGCGCTGGAAGAAGAGCGGCTTGCGCATGAAATCGTGATCGAGCCGGAGCCAGCAAAGAACTCTCCTCAGCCGTAATAGCCCGGCCATTAACTTTCCTTCAGCAGAATAAAATGCTCGATTAGCCGTATCATCAGCGTTTTCTGATCGGGCAGGCTTTCAGCCACTAACAACGCTAACGCCACCAGGGTGTTGTCGTTGATCAGTTGCTCGACAGGCCGGGCGAGTAAGGCCGCGTTGCGGCGCAGATACCACAAAAATAGAAACGAGCCACAGCGCTTATTTCCATCGGCCAATGGATGGTTTTTAACCACAAAGTAAAGCAGATGCGCCGCTCGGGTGGCTACGTTGGGGTAAAACAGTTCATCGCCAAAGCCCTGTTCAATGGTGGCCAAGGCTGATGTCAAACCGTCGCCCCGCACCTGCCCAAACAGTTCGGTTGCCTCGCCTTTGGCGATCAAGGTTTGCTTTAACTCACCAATGGCTCTCAAGGCTTCTTCCAACTCCAGCGAGTGCATACCGGGCTGCTTGATGTTTAGCTCGGTTAATTGCTGCTCATCATAGCCCTGTAGCAGACTCCAGGAACGCGCATAATCGCTAATCACGCGAGCAACCGCTTCGCCTTCTGTTGAAACCAGGCCTTGATTAGTCAGGGTGCGGCTGAGCAAACTCACCGCCTGCTCGAACTCTATGCCACGTTCGGTCAGGCGACGCTGATTCAGGGTATAGCCTTGAACTAAATGGTCTTTTAATACTTGCGTGGCCCACTTGCGGAACTGGGTGGCACGCTTGGAGCTGACCCGATACCCCACCGAAATAATCGCATCCAGATTGTAATGCTTGATACGGCGCCGAACCTGTCGCTTGCCCTCTTGGCGAACTACTAAGAAATCCTTAGTAGTTGCCTGCTCACTCAGCTCCTCATCTTTAAAAATATTTTGCAAGTGCATGAGAACGTTTTCGGATGTAGTAGCGAACAAGCTCCCCATCTGCGCTTGGCTCAGCCAAACGGTCTCTTGCTCCAGCGTCACCTCTAGGTGTGCTTGCCCATCTTCGCTGGTGAATATCTGTATTTGCTGGTCATTCATCGACTGCTGCCTCCATTTTATTGCGGCCAACACATCGCTAACGCAATCCCTTAATTAGCCAAACATAACCCTCTCATTAACTGTATATTCATACATGCTATTTATCAAAAAAATATTGTTACCAAAATGACGAAACAGCGTCGTCACAGGCTGCCTTAGCGAATAGATACCGGGAAGGAGCATCAAGAGGGGGCAGGTGGGATTAAAGGCAGGTGTGTTTAGCCGACGCCAATGGTAGGCAACATGCAGAAATGGCAGCGACTAATAACGCATACTGCGCACACCGCCGGGTAGCTTGTAAAGCCTGGATTCATAGAATAACTGCAGCACTTTGGACCACCCGGTAGAAGCAGGAGGGCCAGCGCCGGTACCCTCCCTGCTTTACCGACCAAAGTGAAGCAGAGCATGGGATACCGACAACTGACCCAGACCCAACGATACCAGATTCACGCTTGTATTGGGGTGGGGATGAGCCAGCGACAGGCCGCTAAAAACCTTGGCGTTCATAACAGCACGATAAGCCGTGAGTTGCGTCGTAACGCGACAGACAACGGTTATGAGCCTGAGATGGCTCAGTGCCGTAGTAATGACCGGCGACGTACCGCCTGGAAATGGACAAAGCGCCTGCCCAGCATGATCAACATCGTCGCCAAGCAACT
>NZ_FOGS01000005.1 GCF_900111305.1 Vreelandella subterranea | reverse complement strand
TGGATGTTTGAGAAGGGCTGCTCCTAGTACGAGAGGACCGGAGTGGACGCACCTCTGGTGTTCCGGTTGTCACGCCAGTGGCATTGCCGGGTAGCTATGTGCGGACGGGATAACCGCTGAAAGCATCTAAGCGGGAAGCCCCCTTCAAGATGAGACATCCCTGAGGCCGAGAGCCTCCTGAAGGGCCCAGCGAGACCAGCTGGTTGATAGGCACGGTGTGGACGCGCTGCAAGGCGTTGAGCTAACGTGTACTAATGGCCCGTGAGGCTTGACCCTATAACACCCAAGGGGTCTGGTCGTGATGATAACGATGAAGCCGGATACGCACTGAACTGATGAGTATCAGTCAGTGAGAGACGACACAAAACACGTTGTAAACAGTCAGCATGGTATGCATTTAAAGTTACGCCTGACGACCATAGCAAGCGTGAACCACCTGATCCCTTGCCGAACTCAGCAGTGAAACCGCTTCGCGCCGATGGTAGTGTGGGGTCTCCCCATGCGAGAGTAGGTCATCGTCAGGCACTTATTTAACAAAGCCCCGGCCATTTGGTCGGGGCTTTGTTTTTAGGGGTCTCCCCATGAAGAGTAGCGGAGAGCCGCCCTGATCATCGTCAGGCACCTATACCGCAGAAAACCCAGCCACCGGCTGGGTTTTTTGTTTGCGTGGAAGAAAACCAAACAATCACCATTCAATAGGCTCGCCCGCCCAGTCCCAGAAGCTGCCGGTGTCCTCAGGTGTGCGCTTGGCCATCACGCTGATCAATTGCTCGGCAACAAAGGTGGGGTGAAATAACTTATCGGAGGGAACGCGCGCTTGAAAGGGCTCGGATAGCGTTGTATCGGTAGTGCCGGGGTGCAGGCATAACACGATAGACTGCTTGTTGAGCCGCGAAAGCTCGATAGCCGCCGTCTTCATCAACATATTGTGAGCCGCTTTACTGGCTCGATAGCTATACCAGCCTCCGTAGCCGTTATCGCCAATGGATCCCACACGAGCCGAAAGGCTGGCAATGATCGTTGGGTGCTTACCCTGCAAACACGGTTTGAGTGACGAAAGCAAAAGCGCGGGTGTCACCGCGTTAATATGCATGATCTGGGCAATGGAGGTCTCATTGAGCTGCTCGAGCCGTTTTTCGGGCTGGATACCACTTGCCTGGTCATGAAGTATCCCCACCGCATTAAAAAGAAGGTGTATAGGGCGACCATCCAGGTGCTTTGATAAGGCTTCACGTCCAGATGATGTCGAGACATCAGCAACCACGGATTCCACGCCAGGGTGCTTTACAGGAAAAGGCGCACGACTAACGGCTATGAGATTGCCTATCTGGCTATTGCCTAGCAAGGTGTTGACGATGGCGTTGCCGATACCGCCGTTGGCGCCGATAACGACAGCAGTAAACTTTTCGGGGAGGAAGGGAAGCATGAAGCTACTCCATAAGGGAACGTAACGTCACCTATTGAAGTATCTTGCAGAAGGCTTGTCTAGTTTTTGTAGCGTTTGATAAAAGTATTGTTTAAGCAGAAGCGTTGATGCGGCCCGGTTGGGCTGAATTACGACCATCCGGATTGTAAAGCGTCTTCTCAGCAATCTGTCGAATATAATCGAGCATCTTTTGATTGTGCTGCATGCGTAGAGAAAGCATTTCGCCTGTTAATGCGTTCATGCGAGCGGCACGTTCGCTTTTTTCGAGCAAGCGATTCCATGTGTCAGTGCAGCCAGCATCGCTTGCGGCAGCCTTGGCACCTTGCGCACCACTCTCGTACCCTAGGCGCTTTTGTACGCTACGCCGAAGGGTTTCAATGCGTTCAAGCTCAGTCAGCAATTGCTGCTTCTGATGGGCAACGTCAGCCAGTGCATCGCCGTCGATATCCCCCCGAGTTAGCAGCGTCTGCTCGTTGCCCAGCAGCGAGATCAACGCATCAATACGTTGTTGCTGATCAGTCAACAAGCTGGCGAGGCTCATAAATTACTCCTGGGATTCTCGAAGATTGGCAATCAAACCATCAGCAATACGGTCAGCTCGGATTTCCAGGCGGCCATCACGAATAGCATCACGAATCTCTTCAACCTTTGCGCTGTCGATGTCATGCGTTTCATCGGCGCTCATCGTGCTGATGTGTGTTGAGCCCTTGGCTTCAGCACCTGACGTGGTAGATGCTGAATTTGCCGCCTTCTGGGTTTCATCACGCTGCTGGGCATGATTGGAGCGAAGTGGCGGATTATTGACGTTATCAATTTTCACGTTGTGTGCCTCATCGTCAACGTTTAGAGCGCGATGCGCGGATTACGTGAACTATCGGCGGTGCTGGGTGAAACTTTAGCCATTTAATTAAAAATCGACCATCAGCGTTCCGCGTTCTACTACTCGGGCAGACATCACTTCGCGAGAACCAAAGCGCACCCTGACTTCTTCGCCCATAGCGCCATTGTTGAGAGCCTCTCCTTCCCGGGATACGCGAAAGGAATCTCCTTCAGCTATGACCTTAACCCGCTGGCCTCGTTCAACGAGAAGAGGCGCCTGAATGAAATGCGATTGAATCGTCATCCCGCGAGCGATGGGCTGGCGGGCGACTTTACCCACGATGTCATCCGCTTGTGTGATGGCCCGTGAGGACAAGTCGCTTAAATTGCCGGTTTTTTCGCCCAGCATATCAGGTGTGATTTGACGGCCGCGTTCAATGTCGACAGCGGCCACCATGTAACTGCCGATGACGTCGACTTCTGCCTGCAGATAGCGAACTTGCTGGCTATCGGTGCCGCAGCGAACGCCTACTGAAACCCGCCCGAGTGGGGTTTCGTTCTGGTTGGTCAAAAACGGGTCCGGGTTAGTGCAAACGGAAAGGTGGGGTGAAGGGGGGCGAAGATTAATAACCACTTCATCACCCAGCGCCTGTGTTTCCTGGTAGAGAAACTGATGCACGGTTTCCATGAGTACATCATGCTTGGTGTCTGATGCATTGGCAAAAGGCAGGACAGCCAATGCCGCAACACTGACCGCAAGCAGGCGATATATCCAACGCCGCAGAGGGATTGATACATAACCAAGCACAGAACTAAGCGGCGATTGACGCATGGGGGAGGGTGCTCAATGAAAGAGTCGGATATAAATCACTCATGATTTTAACGAAAAAGCCTCATGATTATCACGAGAAATGCTGGGTGAAACGAAGCTTGTTCCATGCTTTAGGCTGACAGGCGTCGGCGTATTCTTCATCATCAAGAAATCCTATTTTGCCTCTCAGTAAGCGAGGATTGGCATGATCGATCAATTAGAAGCTTCCTTGAATTACCACCAGCAGGCGCTGGGATTGCGTCAAGCGCGGCATGAAGTGCTTGCAGCTAATATTGCCAATGCCGATACCCCGAATTACAAGGCCCGGGATATCGACTTTGCAAGCGAATTGAAAAAAGCCGTTGACGGCGGTCAGCGTGCACAGGGTAGCGATGGTGGGGGGCTGGCGTTGTCGCGGACCTCGGACCGCCATCTGGCAGGCGAGGGACCTGCCCGGGCTGTCGGCAACAATGCGGACCTGCTTTACCGGGTTCCCAGTCAGCCCAGCTTAGATGGTAATACCGTCGAAATGGACCGTGAGCGTTCGCAGTTCGCAGACAATGCGGTTCGCTATCAAGCGGGCCTCACGATAATGAATAGTCGGATTCAAGGGCTAAAAACGGCCATGCAGCCAGAATAAACTGGCCCGAACCGGTTAGGAGGTAGATATGTCAATGTTTTCTGCGTTCGATATCGCAGGTTCCGCCATGAGTGCTCAGTCGCAGCGTATGAATGTGACTGCCAGCAATATGGCCAATGCCGATAGCGTGGCAGGCCCAGACGGTGAAACGTATCGGGCCAAGCAGGTCATGTTCGAGTCTCAAGCGAATAACTCGCGCTATGGCGTAGGGGGCGTACGTGTCACCGAGGTCGTGGAAGATGACTCGCCGCTACGGCTTGAGTACATGCCCAACCATCCTGCTGCAGACGAGGACGGCTACGTCGCCAAGCCCAACGTTGAACCGGTTCACGAAATGGTCAACATGATTTCAGCCTCACGCTCTTATCAAGCCAACGTCGAGGTCTTTAACACCAGTAAACAGATGATGATGCAAACACTCTCGCTGGGTGAAGGGTAAACCATGAATATCGACACAAGTGTACTGGCTAGCGTCAACGGCGGCGGCTCGAATGGGCTTTCGGCTCGTCAGTCTGAAGAGCTACGTGAAAGTTTCATGACCCTGCTGATTACTCAGCTGAAAAATCAAGACCCGCTCAACCCCATGGAAAACTCGGAGATGACGTCTCAGCTGGCCCAGATCAATACGGTCAGCGGCATCGAGGAGTTGAACGACACACTCAGTGGCATCACCAAGCAGATGGACGCCTCGCAGATGCTGCAAGCCTCCGGCTTGATCGGCAACGCCGTGCTGGTGCCAGGTAATCAGATAAAGGTCAACATTGACGAAGACGGCAACAGCTATGCCACCCCATTTGGTATCGAGCTGGATAAGCCAGCGGATAACGTCGAGATTACCGTGACCAGTAAAGGCGGGGAAGTTGTCTATACCAACAACATCAAGGGCGTAAGTGCGGGCGTCGAATCGTTCAGTTGGGGGGGCTTGAATAATGACGGAGCGGCTGTCGCTGAAGGGTCGTACAACGTCAGGTTTAAAGCGACCAACGCCGAAGGGGAAGCACTTGAATCCAAGGCGCTAAATTATGCTCAGGTCCAGGGCGTGACGCCTGCCGGATCGGGTGAAGAAGTTCGTCTCGACCTTGGTGCCATCTACGGCCAGGTGACACTTGATCAAGTCAAACAAATTCTCTGAACCATTACTTACTGATCGATTTAGCAGGGGACTATCATGAGTTTTTCACAAGCGTTAAGTGGTCTGAATGCCCAGCAAGACAAGCTGGGGGCTGTGGGTAATAATATCGCCAACTCACAGACGGTCGGCTTCAAGAGCTCGAGCGTACAGTTTGCCGATGTGTACGCTGAGTCGCGCATTGGTCTGGGTACGCGAACCTCTTCCGTGCTGCAGAATTTCAACCAGGGTAATATCGAGTCATCGAACCGCAATATGGATCTGGCCATTGCGGGGGAAGGCTTCTTCCGTTTTCAGCAGCCCAATGGCGAAATTGGCTATTCACGTAACGGTCAGCTGACCATGAGGGCCAATGGAGACCTGGTAAACGCCCAGGGCGCACAGATCATGGGCTACCCGGCCGATGATCAGGGCAATATCCAGGGCGGCGGCGACGTTGAAGCCTT
This sequence comes from Vreelandella subterranea, assembly GCF_900111305.1. Classification (GTDB taxonomy): domain Bacteria; phylum Pseudomonadota; class Gammaproteobacteria; order Pseudomonadales; family Halomonadaceae; genus Vreelandella; species Vreelandella subterranea. The sequence goes on along the minus strand of NZ_FOGS01000005.1, from coordinate 256,351 downwards.
GAGCGTTGACGCGGGCGACCTGGCGGCAAGTGCTACCACCGAGCTGAATGTTTCGCTCAATCTAGATTCAGAAGAGGCAGCATTGGTAGACGGTCAAGATGGCTATACTGCCCCGAATGCCCAAGATGTGGCCAATGGCCTTAGTTCAAACCAGTATTCCTATTCGACAAATGGCACCATTTACGACTCTCAAGGTAATGCGCGCAACCTGACCATGTACTTTACCAAAACCGGTGCTAATGATTGGCAGGTCGATGCGCGTATGTCAGGAGGGCCAGCTGGCGCACCCAACTATGGCTTTACTGATATTGCTGACAACTTCGAATTTACTTCAGATGGGCGCCTGAGTAATGCTTTTGAAGCCTTTGACCTAGATTTAAATGATGCTGATGCAATCGTTAACGCAGATGGAAGTGCTGGCGCAAGCGAATTTGACGGTAATGTCTTAAGTGCTCAAACAATTGAAGTCGACTTCGCAAACACTACCCAATTCGCCAATAGCTCGACCGTTAACGATCTGGCCCAGAATGGCTACACCTCGGGCTCTTTGGTGGGTGTGACCATCGAAGACGATGGTTCGATCATGCGCAACTACTCCAATGAACAGTCGCGCGCGGCGGGCCAGGTTGCCCTGGTGAGTTTCCGTAACCCAGAGGGCTTGAGCCCCAATGGCGATAACCTGTGGACTGCGACAGCCTCTTCCGGCCAGGAATTAGTCGGTGCCCCGGGCACTGGCCAGCGCGGCTTGATCGAGCCGGGCGCCGTAGAAACCTCCAATGTGGATATGGCCGCCGAACTGGTCGACATGATCGTTGCCCAGCGCGCCTACCAGGCCAACTCTCAGACCATCAGTACCCAGGATGAGTTGCTGCAGACCATCATCAACCTGTAACGGCTGACGGAATTTAAGGGAGCAAGGTCGTGGATAGAATGCTGTATACCGCCATGAGCGGCGCCAAGCACACGATGGACCAGCAGTCGGTGGTGAGTAACAATTTGGCAAACGTTGCCACATCGGGTTTCCGCGCCCAACTCCAGGCAGCACGCTCGGTCCCTGTGGAGGGTGACGCCTTGTTGCCTACCCGTACGTCCGCCGTTACCACCACGCCGGGGACCGACTATTCTCAAGGGCCGATAGAGCGGACCGGCCGCATGCTCGATGTCGCCATGCAGGATGAGGCCTGGATGGCCGTGCAGGATGGCGAGGGTGTTGAAACCTATACACGGCGTGGTGATCTCCAGGTCAACAATGACGGCATCTTGATGAGCGTCGGTCGCCCGGTAGTCGGCGATGGAGGCCCTATTGCGCTACCTCAAGGGGCGCAGATATCCATCGGCGCGGACGGTACCATTAGTGCGATCCCCCAAGGCGAAGGCCCTGAAGCCTTGGTGAATGTCGGCCGAATCAAGCTGGTGACGCCGGCAGAGGGCGAACTCACCCGTGGTGAAGACGGACTCTTCCGCGCCCCCCCGAATGAAGAAGGCGAGCCTGGGGCACTAGCGGCCGATGAAGACGCGACGCTGGTCAGTGGCGCGCTGGAAGGCAGTAATGTCAGCGCGGTTGACGCCATGGTGACAATGATTGACGCGGGCCGCCGCTACGATATGCAAATGAAAATGCTGAGCTCTGCGGACGAAAACGCCCAGCGAGCCAACAGCATGTTATCGATTCAGGGCTGATAAATCGTTGTCAGCCAAGAGGGTAATTTTATGATTTCGTCTTTGTGGACGGCCAAAACCGGTTTGGAATCCCAGCAAACCAAGCTGGATGTGATCTCCAATAACCTGGCCAACGTCAGCACTAATGGCTTCAAACGCTCGCGTCCGGTGTTTGAAGATCTTCTATACCAGAACATGCGTCAGCCAGGCGCACAGAATAATGTGCAGGATCGCCTGCCCTCCGGTATGCAGGTGGGTACCGGTGTGCGCGCGGTCGCCACAGAGCGCTTGCACACTCAGGGCGGTCTGGAGCAAACCGAGAACTCCCGCGATCTAGCCATTAACGGCCAAGGCTTCTTCCAGGTGCTGCTGCCCGATGGCAATACGGCCTATACCCGCGATGGCAGTTTTCAGCTCAATGAAAATGGCCAGATGGTCACCGCGAATGGTTACCCCATCGAACCGGCGATTTTCATCCCGGAAAATGCGCTTTCGGTCAGCGTGGGTGAAGACGGTACCGTTAGCGTACGCCAGCCCGGTGACAACCAGGCAAATCAGATCGGTCAGATTAACGTTGCCACCTTCATCAATCCGGCTGGTCTGCAAAGCATGGGCGGCAACCTCTACCAGGAAACGGGTTCTTCCGGTGTGCCTAACCAAAACATGCCGGGCATGAACGGCGCTGGACGCCTGTTTCAAGGTTTCGTAGAGACGTCGAACGTCAATGTGGTCGAGGAAATGGTCAGCATGATCCAGACCCAGCGGGCTTACGAGATCAATAGCCAGGCCATTTCGACCAGCGATGAAATGTTGGCGCGTTTGGGTCAGCTGTAACGACGTTTATTGACAGGTTGGGTTCATGCTGGAACGACATTGTAGTTTGCGAAGCATTGTGCTGGCAGGACTGGCGTTCTTTCTGCTGGTGGTCGCTGGCTGTGCCCAAATACCCAGGGCGTCGGTGGTGGGCGAACAGGAACAGATCAATATTGTGGATCGCCCCCCGCCGGTTCCCAATGGTTCTATCTACCAGGCGCGGCGGGGGTACCAGCCGTTATTTGAAGACCGCCGTCCGAGGTCCGTTGGCGATATCCTGACGATCGTGCTGGATGAAGAGGTCAGTGCCAGTAAGAACTCGGCGTCAAATGCTGACCGGAGCGGCAGTGCCGGGCTGGAGTTTGGTGCCTTGCCCGATGCGCTTGAAACGCTGGCGGAGTATGGCTTTGATGTAAACGGGCAAAGCGACTTTTCCGGAAGGGGTGGCTCTCAGGCCAACAATTCCTTTACCGGCACCATTACCGTTTCGGTACTGGAGGTCATGAATAACGGCAACCTGCGCGTTCGCGGCGAAAAACAGATTGCCATCAATCAAGGGACCGAGTTTATTCGCTTCTCGGGCGTCGTAAACCCCCGTGCCGTCAGCGGGCAGAATACCGTACCTTCTACCCAAGTCGCCGATGCACGGATTGAGTATGTAGGAGATGGCTATATTAATGAAGCGCAGCACATGGGCTGGCTGCAGCGCTTTTTCCTCAATGTTTCGCCTTTCTAATTCGCGCCTGACACGACGGTCGACAATATGCGGGTCAATAACATGCAACGTATAACGCCCCATACGCTGGGAAAACGGATCTGGCAGCTTGGCTTCATGGGCCTGGTTTGCCTTCTGGCCATGCCTGTTCAAGCAGAACGTATCCGCGAGCTCGCGAATTTCTCCGGCGTGCGGGACAACCAATTGGTGGGCTATGGGCTGGTGGTCGGGTTGGATAACACCGGTGACCAGACGACTCAGGCACCCTTTACTAGCCAGAGTTTGACCAACATGTTGTCGCAACTGGGCGTGACGGTCCCCTCTGGCACCAATTTACAGCTGCGTAACGTGGCTGCAGTCATGGTGACAGCCGACCTGCCGCCGTTTTCACGCCCGGGGCAGCGGCTCGATGTCGTGGTGTCATCCATTGCCAATGCGCGGAGCCTGCGCGGCGGCACCCTCTTGATGACGCCGATGAAAGGCGCCGATGGTGATACCTATGCGATTGCCCAGGGCAACATGCTGGTTGGCGGTGCGGGGGCACAATCAGGGGGAAGTAGCGTACAGATCAACCAGCAGGCAACGGGCAGAATTCCCAACGGCGGCCTGGTTGAGAAGGAAGTGCCGCTCAACCTGGGCAGCAATGGTGGCATACTAGAGCTACAGCTCGACGACGCTGATTTCGGCACCGTTCAACGTATGGTGACCGCCATTAACAACGAATTTGGACGATCGGTAGCCTACGGCCGTAATAGCCGTGTGATTGCGCTTGACGGTCCAGTAGACGACAACGAGCGGGTTAACTTTATGGCCCGGGTTGAGAACGTTAACGTTACCCCGATGGAGGCACCAGCGCGTGTCGTCCTCAATGCGCGTACCGGCTCGGTGGTGATGAACAGTGCGGTCACGCTGCGACAGGCGGCCGTCGCCCACGGCAACCTGTCGATCATGATTGATACCCGGTTTGGTGTTAGCCAGCCAGCTCCCTTTGGCGAAGGGGAAACAGCGGTGGTGCCCGACACCGATATCGACATCGAACAGCAGGAGGCTTTCCTGCAAGTGGTCGAAGGGGCTGACTTGAATGAAGTCGTCAATGCGCTCAATGCGCTCGGCGCCACCCCTCAGGATTTGATGTCGATTCTTGAAGCGTTAAGGGCCTCGGGCTCGCTTCGAGCAGAGCTGGAGATCATCTGATGAATGCCTCTGATATGAGCAGTCAATTCGCCCTTGATGTACAAGGGTTTCAGCGGATGCAGCACACGGCTAGAGTCGATCCGGAAGCTGGCGTGCAGTCGGCCGCTCAACAGTTTGAAGCGTTATTCGTGCAGATGATGATGAAAAGCATGCGCGATGCGATCCCGGCGTCTGGCCTGATGAACAGTAGTGCGACTGATAGCTATCAAAAGATGCTGGACCAGCAATGGTCACAGGTGATTGCTTCAAGGGGCGTTGGCCTTGCAGATGCACTTGTTCAGCAGTTAGAACGGGAAGGCCTGGTTGCTAAAGGGGAAGGAACGCCCTCTTCCTCCGGCGATCACCAAATGCAGGAACTGATCGCGGGTATTCCAAGAGGTACGCCACGAGTTCTGGACAGCCCGCTTAACCCCGGTGGCGAAAGCGTTCCGGAGGCAAATTCGGAAAGCCGTTTTCTGTCTGAGTTGGACGCTGTGCGTCAGGGGCAGGGAAGGGAAGTAGTTCCTACGCAGCCTGAGACCCAGCGTCAAGCGACAGGGCAACTGCCTCACGTTGATCAGTTCATGAACACATTGGCTCCCTCGGCTCAGGCCGCTAGCCGCACCACCGGGGTGCCCGCTGAATTGATCCTGGCCCAAGCCGCGCTGGAAACAGGCTGGGGGCAACATGAAATTGCCACCCAGAATGGCAGGAACAGCCATAACGTATTTGGCATCAAGGCTGGCGGGCATTGGGATGGCGACACGACGGATGTTGTGACGCACGAATACATAGATGGCCGTCGTCAGAAAATCGTCGATACCTTCCGTGTCTATGAGTCTTATGAACATGCGTTTACCGACTATGCCAACCTGATTGGCAACAATCCTCGCTACGCGGGCGTGACACAGGCGCCGTCAGCCGAATTGGCGGCGCGTGAGTTGCAGCGTGGCGGTTATGCGACTGACCCCCGCTATGCTGAAAAGCTGGTGAGCGTGATGGACACCCTGGGTCCAATGCCGAATGCTGGTGACTTCCTGGCGGATTCTCGTTAGATCATTATTCAAGTTTTGTAGCGCGCTGCCGATCATAGAAATATCGGCTAAAGGAATCGAACCATGAGCATGTTTTCTGTTGGGCTTAGCGGCTTGAACGCGGCGCAAAACGCGCTGAACACGGCGAGCAATAACATCAGCAACGTGTATACACCCGGCTACAACCGTGAAATCGCCAAACTTGGCGAGTCTAGCGCGGGAACCGGCGGTGTACAGGTCAACGATATCGAACGCCAGTTCAATCAATACGTGGCGGAACAGCTCAACAGTGCCAAGACGCAGTCAAGCGCTCTGGAGACCTATTACAATCAAGTGACCCAGATTGATAACCTGCTCGCCGACCGCGATGCGGGGCTCTCGCCGCTGATGCAAAATTTCTTTTCCTCGCTGGAGGATTTGGCAAGCTCACCCTCAGACCCGGCGGCTCGTCAGGGGGTGCTAGGCAATGCTGAAACGTTAAGTGCGCAGTTCCGCTCGTTCGATAGCTACCTGCAGGACATGCAGACGAACATCAACAGTCAACTTGGCGACGAAGTTACCCAGATCAATAACACCACCGAGCAAGTGGCCGGGCTGAATAAAGAGATTGCCCTTGCCCGTGCCCGTACTGGCGAAGCCCCCAACAGCCTTCTCAACCAGCGGGATAAGCTCGTCTCCGACCTGAACGAGCGAATGGACCTGCGTCTGAATATTCAGGATGGCAAAACCTACAACATTAGCCTACCTAACGGTCAGCCACTGGTTACCGGCACCAATTCTTTTCAGCTGGAAACCATGGAAGCAGAGTACGATCCGCAGCGGACCGTCATTGGCTACCGCGATGGTGGCGGCAACCTTTCGCAGCTGGATGAAGACGTGGTGACAGGTGGTTCCCTTGGCGGGTTAATGAACTTCCGCCAGGAAACCCTGGACAAGACCCAGAATCAGATCGGGCAGCTGGCTGTGTCGCTGTCTTCCGCCATGAATGAGCAACACAGACAGGGCGTCGATCTCAACGGTGACCAGGGCGAGAATTTTTTCAACATTCGCGCGCCCCAGACCTACGGGTACGAGTCTAACAGCGATGCCACTATTACCTCTGCCGAGTTCGACCCCAGTCGCGTTGACGAGCTGCGCGCGACGGATTACACCGTCAGCTTTGACGGCGCTAACCCTGTTGTGACGCGCAACGATAACGGCCAGGAAGTCGAGTTTGACCAGGACGCCTGGGATGATGACCAAGAATTAAAATTCGGCGGTGTGACGATTGAATTCAGCGACCCACCAGCACCGATTGACGGCGATCAGTTTGAAATCCAGCCGGTACGCCGTGCCGGGGCCGGTATGGAAGCAAATATCAGCGATCTGGACAAGATTGCTGCAGGCAGCTTCGCCGAGTTTGAAGGTAATTTGGATGTAGGCAATATCAGCATGGCAGACGGTGCGCTTTCAACACTGCCTGAAGGAGACGAGTACTCCCTTACTGTTGATGGAAACGGTGTCGTTAGCGACTCAGATCTTGGTAGTGCCACCATGACTGTTAACGGGGAGGCTTACGATCCTAATGCGACAGCGCCTACTCCCCCGCCACTTCAGGCGGGAGATCGTATTGCCATCGATGGTGTTGAGTTCACACTCAATGAACTTCCTGAGGCTGGCGAAGAGGCATCTTTAAATATCAGCCTTAGCGATGCCAATACCGGTGATAACCGTAACGCGCTAGCCATGCAGAACCTGCAAAGCCAGAATGTCGTTGGCGGTCGCGCCACGGTGAGCGGTGCCTATGGGGCGATGGTCAGCGATGTGGGTAATCGCACCAATATTACTGAAGTGAACCTGGACGCACGGCAAGGGCTGACCGATCAGTTAACCGCGGTGCAGCAGTCCGAGTCCGGGGTCAATCTGGATGAAGAGGCCGCCAACTTGATCCGCTACCAGCAGTTCTATCAAGCCAATGCCCGTGTTATTGACACAGCTGGCAAGCTAATGGATACCATTTTGAATCTACGCGGTTAATTCGAGGATAAACAGCCATGCGTATTAGCAGCGTTACCATGTTTGACCAAAGCACGGCCTCCATGAATCGCCAGCAAAGCGACTTCTTGAAAGTCAGCCAGCAGATTGCCAGTGGCCGTCGTGTTGTTAACCCTTCTGACGATCCACAGGCTGCCTCCCGCGCCGTCGGTGTTGACCAGGCCAAGGCGGTCACGGAGCAGTATGCGGATGCGCGTACCTCGGCGCGCAATTCGCTTGCCCAGTCGGAAAGCATTCTCAACAGCGTCAGCGATGCCGTTACCAGCGCCAAGACGTTGCTGATCCAGGCATCCAGCGACACGCTTAGCAATGTCGATCGTGATTCGATTGCCAGCGAGCTGAAAGGCGTCTACGAAACCATGCTTGGCCAGGCCAATGCCACCGACGGCAACGGGCGCTATCTATTCGGCGGCTATAATGATAGCAACCCGCCATTTGTCAAAAATGCCGATGGCAGCGTGGAATATAAAGGTGATAGTAATACACGCGAACAGCGTGTCGATGCATCTCGCCTAATGTCGGTTACTGAAAATGGTGAATCAATTTTCAAAAGTGTGCCAAGCAGTGCAGGCTACGTGGCTGAAGCAAGTAGAGATAACACTGGCAACGTGACTTTTGGTGGTCCACAAGTCAGCGATGTCAATGACGAAGGCTATGGTGATAGTTACCGCATCCAGTTCGATGAGGACGCTGGCAATAACCCCACTTATAGTATCCAGACCTATGATGAGAACAGCCAGAATTGGGTTGCATATGATCCAGATAATAATGGTGATTTTACCAATCAAGCTTACATCCCTGGCATGAGTGTTTCTTTCGGCGGCGTTAATGTTGACCTTAAAGGCGAGCCGGAGGTGGGTGATGAAATTCTGATAGCCCAAGCGGGTAGCGATCAACGCGAACCGAACCTGTTCCGCACCATGGAAGAAGCTATCCGCGTATTGGAAAACCCCGTTGAGACCGACGCCGATAAAGCTGATTTGCGCAACACGCTCAATACCTCAATGCGTGACCTGGACAATGCGCTGGATAATGTTCTCACAGTGCGCGCATCAGCCGGTGCACGCCTCAACGAACTCGATGTGATTGATGCGGTGGGCAATAACCGCAGCCTCAACTACGAACAGACGTTGTCGGATCTGGTCGATCTCGACTATAACGAGGCAATCTCTGAATACAGTTTACGTCAGGTAGGCCTGCAGGCTTCTCAGAAAGCCTTTGTTGATGTGAAGGGTATGTCGCTGTTTGATTATCTTTAATGCTAGCCCTGTTAATTAAGTGGTACTGTTTCGATACGTTAGAAGCCCTTTGCCAATGGATGGCAAGGGGCTTTTTATATGGTGCCAGCCATCTTCTTATAAAGCTCAGGACAGTGGTGCCAGAGTATCGATCAACCCCTGCATGAAGTCGATCCCCTGGCTGAACAGGCGCTGTAAGAAGCGCTCAAGATCCGTCATCAGCACCATCATCAGCAAGAGGCCCACCGTTAATGACGTCGGGAAACCGATATTGAACACCGTCAATTGCGGGGCGGAACGGTTCAGAATCCCCAGCGCTAGATTAATGGTCAGCAGCGAGCCGACCAGTGGCAAGGCCAGTAGCATCCCTGAGGCAAAGATGGTGCCCGCATAGCGAGCCATCAGCTCGAAGGCGTTGGGGTTAAACGTGCCGATGCCAATGGGTAGACTCTGAAAGCTCATTACCAGCGTTTCCAGCACCATCAGGTGACCATTCAGAGCAAGAAACATCAACAGCGTGACCATATATAAAATCCGCGATAACACCATAATGTTGGTGCCGCTGGCCGCATCAAAAAAGCTGGCAAATGCCAACCCCATCTGCAGGCCAATAAACTCCCCGGCGGCCTGAACCACGGCGAATACAATGTGCATGACCAGGCCGATGGCGATGCCAATCAGGATCTGCTCCACCATGATGCCTGCCCCCGCCCAAGACATCAGGGGGACCTCGGGCATGGGAGGTAGAACCGGGGCGATTACCACCGCGACTACTGCCGCAAGGCTTATCTTGGCCTGGTTGGGCACGCTGGAATGTCCCCACAGAGGTGATGCGGCCATGAAGGCGGTAATGCGGGCAAACGGCCAGATAAACGCCACCAGCCATGCCTGTAGCTGGGCAAAGGTGACCTCAACCATTGGTTTACATCACCATACTGGGGATATTGGTGAATAAGCGATGGGTGAAATCGGTGATTAGCCCAAGAAGCCATGGACCCGCCAGAACCAGGACAGCAAAGACGGCCAGAATTTTGGGAATGAACGTCAGCGTCATCTCGTTGATCTGCGTCGCGGCTTGAAAAAGACTGATGATCAGGCCGGTAAACAGGGCGGCAAGCAACATGGGGCCTGCGAGAAATAACGTTACCCGCATGCCTTGATACGCAATCGTCATGACCATTTCAGGGGTCATTTGGCCTCCATCGTCGTAATGACGGCTATATCATGTAGAAGCTTTCAGCCAACGACCCGACAATCAGTTGCCAGCCATCGACCAGAACAAACAGCATAAGCTTGAACGGCAACGAAATGGTGATCGGTGGAACCATCATCATACCTAGTGCCATCAATGTACTCGCGACGACCAGGTCGATAATCAGGAAAGGAATAAAAATCGTAAAGCCGATTTGAAAAGCGGTTTTCAGCTCACTGGTAACGAACGCAGGCAGTAGGACGCGCATTGGCAAATCGTCAGGTCCCTGCATGGGACCAATATCCGCCAGGCGAACGAAAAGGGCCAGGTCAGGCTCGCGGGTCTGGGCCAGCATAAACTCACGAAATGGCACCTGCGCAAGGCGTAAAAATTCCTCGAAGTTGATGCTTTCTTCGCTTAACGGTACCCAGGCAGTGTCATAGACCTGTGCCAGAACCGGCGACATGACGAAAAACGTCAAGAACAGCGCGATACCCAGCAGTACCTGATTGGGGGGGGTCGCCTGGGTCCCCATGGCCGTTCGCAGTAAGCTGAGCACAATGATGATGCGCGTAAAACTGGTCATCATCAGCAGCATGGAGGGTAGAAAGGCGAGCGAGCTCAGAAATAACAGCGTCTGCATAGAAACCGACCACTGTTGGCCGCCACCTTCAAGCGGCTGGGTCGTGATGCCGGGCAACTCTTGGGCATAACCGCTGACCGGAAGCAGACACAGCAGTAAGCCAACAACAATGAGCCACCGCTGATAATGCGGCAGACGCAAGGTTTTAATCCTCATGGGGTTCGGTCTGTTTCAGAGGTAGATGAGGGCGTTTGGCCCTGGCGCTTTTGGGTGACATTATGGGCAAGCGCCTGGGAAAATCGTCTTGCAAAGCTGGAGGGCGTCTGAGGTGTCTCTACTGGCGGTGTGGCAGGTGCCGGGCGCTCATGCAATTTGCTAATTCGCCCATTGCCAACGCCTAGCACCAACCATGTATCCTCAACCTGCACGATGACCACGCGTTCACGATTGCCCACAGCGGCACTGCTGACGACATGAAGCTGGCCACCAGCGCGTTTGGTGTTGCCGAGGCGCTTGAGTAAGGCGGTGCACAGCAAAATGATCGCAATGACCAGCGCCAGCGCGGCTGCCGTTTTACCCAGCATGGCCATGCCAATCAAGGAATCTCCACCGCTGCTCAGTGCGTCGAGCGCCCCATCTTGTGTTGAAGCGGTTTCACTGCTCATCGGTTCAGTTTGTGAATGCGCTCAGAGGGCGTAATGATTTCGGTGATGCGGATGCCATACTTGTCTTCGATGACAACGACTTCCCCTTGAGCAACCAGATAGCCGTTAATCAGGATATCCATGGGTTCACCGGCAAGCCCGTCGAGCTCGATGACCGACCCTTGTGCCAGCTCGAGCAGCTGCTTGATGGTCAGCTTCGTGCGCCCCAGTTCAACGGTCAGTTTGACCGGAATATCCATGATCATTTCGAGATCACGCGAGGGTGTGGCACCACCTTCCTGGGTCAGCGGCCGGAAAACATCATCGCTGGCCGCCTTGGCTTCGCTTGCGGGTGCTTCATCGGCTGCACGGTCATCTTCTGCTGACGCTTCTTCTTCGACAGCCTGCTGCTCTGCCATCGCCGCTGCCCACGGATCTTCATCCTCGCCATCGGAGGCTTCGGATGAGGCAGCGGTTTCTTCCTGCTCTTGTTCCGACATGGCAGATGCCCAGTCGTCGTCAGAGATGTTCTGATCGGGTTTATTAGGATCCGTCATGCTTTAGATTCCTTGGCTTTCTGTCGCGTCGCCCCTTTGGCGAAGTCGCTGGACGGTACATTGTTCATGGCGGCGTGATCAATCAAGCGTTTGACACGCAAGGCGCGCTGCTGGCGCTGGCTGCCGTACTCGCACTCCATCACGGGTACGCCATCAACGTTGGCGGTAACCGTAGAGGGAATTTCCAACGGTAGTACGTCGCCTTTCTTGAGTCCCATGACATGGGAGATACGGCTGGGTATTTGTGCAAACTCAGCCACTAACTCGATTTCTGACTGGCGTAACTCACTGGCCATTCGGCGTGACCAGGTGCCGTCTTGATCGTGGTTACTGTCGTTGATCGGGTTTGCCAAAAGATCGCGAAGCGGTTCGATCATGGCGTAAGGCATGCAGACCTGAAAGTTGCTTGACAGGTTACCTACTTCAATATTGAACTTCGTATTCACCACGATTTCGTTGGGTGAATTGGTGATGTTGGCAAATTTCGACTGCACTTCCGAGCGCAAGAAGCTGATTTCCAGCGGGTAAACGACTTTCCAGGCCTCCTGATAGGCATCAATGGCCAGGCCCAGCAGCCGGTGGATGATGCGCTGCTCGGTATTGGTAAATTCGCGCCCGTCCGATTTGGTGACAAAGCGACCGTCGCCGCCAAACAGGTTGTCGACCACCATGAAAACCAGATTAGGTGGAAATACGATCAAGCCAGAGCCACGCAATGGGCGCATCGAGACGATGTTCAGGTTGGTTGGCACGGGCACGTTGCGCGAAAAATCGCTGAAGCTCTGGTAACGAACCGACTCGACCGTTATATCGGCGCTGCGGCGAAGCAAGTTGAACAAGCCCGTACGGAAGTAGCGAGCGAAGCGCTCATTAATGAAGTCCAGAGCATGCAGTCGCTCGCGAATAACGCGATGCTGCGTGGATGGATCATAAGGGCGTATCTTGGATTCATCCTGCGACTGGGCCGAGGAAGTCGATGACTCGTCATCACCACTGACACCTTTGAGCAGGGCGTCAATTTCTTCCTGGGACAGTAGATCGTCCTGTGACATGAACGGCTCCAGTTCCCGAAATTATTGCACAATGAATTCAGTAAACAGCACTTCACGCAGCTCAGGCGGTGGCTGGTTCTCGTCGAAAGGCTCGCTCAACCTTTCGTTAATGGTGGCGGCGAGCCGCTGTTTGCCTTCTGAGGACGTCAGCTCGCTGGCCTCCTGCCCGGATAGCACTGTAAGCAGCCGACTGCGCACCTGTGGCATGTGCTCTTCCAGCAATTCACGGGTGTCTTCATCTGCAACTCGAAGCGTAATACCCGTATAAAGCAAGCGCGTACCATGACGATCATCGGCCAGGTTGACGGTGAAAGGCTCGATGGTCAGAAACACCGGTGGCCTTGACTCGGCGACCTGTTCGGAAGTGCTTTCCGAATTATCACCGTCGCGGTCATTCAGCACCATATAAATGGCGGCTGCCGCACCGGCAGACGATAGCAGCACTAAAATGATCATTACCCAGAGCAGTTTTTTGGGTCCGCCGCTTGATTCAGCCATTGGTCGTTCCTGTAATCTCCATGCGAGGCGTTAATATGGCATTATGCCTAAAGCGCATGCTAGTGATGAAATAAACAGGCTCGCTTGGCGAGCCTATCTTTTGGCTTAGCTTCCAGGCGCCAGGCAAATGGCCATGGAAAACGTATTGTCTCTGGCGGGCTATCGGTTAAGCGTAAAGATCAACCCTGCCATCGAGTGAGATAGGCGCGCTGAGTGTCGTCGGAGTGACACTGCTGCCTTCTTCGCCAGCATCAATGCCAGGCTGACTGCCTGAGCCGGGCTGTTGCTGTGCAAAGCCCTGCTCGCTGGATTCCCGCTGTTCGCCAACCGAGGTTTCGCCCAGTGAAATACCTTGCTCCGCCAGCGCCTCACGCAACTGAGGGATAGCCTGTTCGATAACCTGGCGAACCTGGGCGTGGCTGGACAAAAAGTGCGCCTGGGCGCCTTGCTCGCCAAACTTCAAGGAGATAGAGAGGGCGCCAAGCTCGGCGGGATGCAGCTGCATTTGCACAAGCTGGTCACCCCCTCGCTGGGCGAACTGGACGAGTTGCTGGCCTAATTGTTGTGGCCAGGCGGGACTGGTCACAGGGGTGTTGACCGTGGCAGGTGCCGGGTTGGCGGCGTTACCCAGGCCGGTCGTCGGTGTTGGCTGACCGCTAGCCGTTTGTGCGGGGACCTGTCCGTTGGGCTGCCCGGCATTATTCGACGACAGGGTATTGAGCAGTGTTTCCGAGGACGTGGTCGGCAGAACCAGGTTAGCTTTGTTAGATCCGTCAGCTGTACGTCCTGATGTGTCGAGCGCATTCACCCAGGTATCTGGCGCCTGACGGGAAGCTGGCCGCGCGTCGGCCTGACTTAATAGGCTCTCCGCTTGTGGGGCTTTACCCGCGTCAGCGGTTTGAGGCGACGCACTTAATGCCTGTGCGATATCACCCAGTCCTCGCGATGCACCGGATGGCCGGGTATCGGTCGTGTTGGCTGTCTGGCTCTGAGAGGCAGCAAAGGCACTGAGCAGGCTCACCAACTGCTCTGCATCACCTTCCTCAATGCCCAGCTGCTCGGCAAGTTCTGTGGCGGTCGGCATCGCCTCCTCGTTGCCGGGGAACTGCTGGGACTCGTTGGCGGTATCGCTGAAGCTTGCCATGAGCGCGAGGCGCTGGGCAATTTCATCAAGCGTGGCATTTTCCAGGCTCTCGGAAGCTTCAAGACGGGGCATTTCCTCAGGCATTGATTTGCCGCCGTCGGAGCTAAAGCGTGCCACCAATGCCTCCAGGGCCTCGGGGCTAATATCTAGACCAAGCGATTCCAGCCACGTCGACAACGATGCTGCTTCCGTAGGCTGACCATTGTCCATGGGGCTATTGCCTGCCTGATTTAAAGGCGAAGCCACCTGTGTACTGGCAAGGCGCTGGTGAGGCGAAGCCGAGGCCTGGGCAAGCGCCTGCTGAAAGAAGCCACGCACACTGTCAGCCGATGCCGTGTTGCCTTGCTGGCTGCTGGTCGCTTGGCCTTGGGTCATTGATAGCAACTGGTGAATATTCATGCTCAGTTCCCTGGCACCGCTACTGCGGCGTCTCATTACGTTGGCGAGCCAAACGGCTAGTCACCAAGTCGTCATTGGTTTTCTGTTCATAACGCTCAAGGCGTCGGTGTTCTTCCACTAGCCGTCGTGAGGTCAGTGTATCGTAGGAAGACAGCTTACGCTGCTCTTGTTGCCAATGTTGTTGACGTTTTTCCACGCGTTTCTGCTGTGCCGCCAGCGTATGGCGAGCGCGCTCCAGTGCCGCATCCAGTGAGCCCAGAAACTGCTGGTAGTTATACATGGTAGCCGGGTCAATGCCGTCGCGCATTGCCCGTTGCAAACGCTCGGCGTACTCTGCGCGGTAGCGTTTGAGCGAATTCAATTGAGCGGTTGTCTGTTGTTCGCCCTGCCGTTCCTGGGCCAGGGCAATGCCCGCCTGGTCGCGGGCTTCGCGGGCCAAGTCGGCAAGCATCTCAAGTTGCGTTCGGCTCATGCGGACTCTCCAACCAGGGCATTCAGGGCTTGTCGGGACGCGTCGATAGTGGCGCTTTCGTTAATGTTCTGCTGCAAAAAGTGCTCAAGTTCGGGAAAACGCTTCACCGCCTCGTCGAGCTGAGGGTCGTGGCCGGGTGAGTAGGCCCCGACGCTAATCAGGTCGCGATTACGCTGATAACGTGAGAAATACTGCTTGAAGACACGCGACTGGCGCTGCTGGGCTTCGTCGGTGATCGCGGTCATTGCGCGGCTGATGGAGGCTTCAATATCGATAGCCGGATAGTGCCCCGCTTCAGCCAAGGTGCGGGAGAGGACAATATGGCCATCGAGAATTGCCCGGGCGGAATCCGCGATCGGATCCTGCTGATCGTCACCCTCGGTCAGGACAGTGTAAAACGCGGTAATCGAACCGCCGCCCCGTTCCGCATTCCCTGCCCGCTCCACCAGACTGGGCAGCTTGGCAAATACCGACGGCGGATACCCTTTGGTGGCCGGAGGTTCGCCAATGGCCAGGGCAATTTCGCGCTGGGCCATGGCAAAGCGCGTCAAGGAATCCATGATCAGCAGCACATTGCGGCCTTCATCGCGGAACCCTTCGGCCAGCCGCGTGGCGTAGGCAGCCCCCTGGAGGCGCTGCAGGGGGGACGTGTCGGCCGGCGCGGCGACGACCACGGCACGACGCCGGCCTTCGGGGCCAAGAATGTTGTCGATGAAATCCTGTACCTCACGGCCACGTTCGCCGATAAGGCCTACCACAATGACATCCGCCTTGGTGTAGCGTGCCATCATGCCCAAGAGTACCGATTTACCGACCCCCGACCCCGCGAAAAGCCCCATGCGTTGACCCCGGCCGACGCTCAGCAGTGCGTTAATCGAGCGGATACCGACATCGATCTGGGACTCGATGGGCGCCCGGGATAGCGGGTTAAGGGGTGGTGTGTCCAGGGTGGCGCGGGCCGTATCCTCCAGGTGCTCACGGTCATCGAGTGGGTTGCCGTTGCCGTCAAGTACGCGACCCAGCAGTTCCTCGCCGATAGGGAAGCGTCTTGCACTGTGGCCGCTGCCGTCGCTCAGCGGTGATACGCGGGCACCGGGCATCAGGCCTGAGATTTGCTCGAGTGGCATCAGGTAGAGCTTATCCCCAGCGAACCCCACGACTTCGGCTTCGGCATAAGGCTGATCATGATGGACATCGCTTTTGGGCAGCTCGATTCTGCAGGCGCTGCCGACCGCGACGCGAAGTCCGACCACCTCGACGACCATCCCGGTTGCCCGCACGACGCGACCACTGGTGCCCACCCGCGGCAACGCATTGACCCGCTGCGTGGTGCGGCGGATGGCTTTTTGCCAGCGGAATTGGTGGGGGCAGGAAGTGGTCATGGCAGCCCCTATGACGTCGACGACTTGGATGAATTTGATTGGCGCTTGCGTTCCTGAGCCTGCACGGCCTGCCAGCGGCTCTCAAAGGTGGCATCGAGCTCGCCTTGGGCGCTGGTCACACGGCACCCGCCCCGGGCCAGTTGGTCATCAGGCTGGAGTTGCCAGTTGGCGGCTTCAAGCTCAACCCCGAGGTGCTCTTCGACAATCGCGTGGTCATCGGGGTTTAACCAAAGCCGCTGCTGGCCGACAAGCGGGGGGTCGGTATGCAGTAGCTCGCGTACCAGTGTCAAGATACGCTCGGGCGTTTCATTCAGCGCTTCGACAGCCAGCTGCTTGCCTGTCGTTGTGGCCAGCGCCACCAGGTCATGAGCAATGGCGTCATCAATTTGCGTGAGTGCGTCCGAGAACTGCTTGGCAAGGTTACCAAGCGGTACCAGGGTGTCTTTCGTTTGCTGAGCGAGTTCCTGTTCAGCCTGCTGGCGGCCTTCCTCAAGGCCTTTTGCAAAGCCCTCTTCATGACCGCGGGCGAAGCCTGCCTGATAACCATCCGCTTCGGCTTGCTCGCGAAGCTTATCGTATTCTTCCTGGCGCGCCTGCTCTTCTCGACGCTGTGCCTCCTTGGCAGCCTTCTGAGCGGCGTCAATCTTGCGCTGGTTGGACGATGCTGACGCTGGCGCTGCATTTTCGTCAGCGCTGTTCGGGCGCATGAGTTCATCCATCTGCCAGCGCCGCCACTGTTGGTGACGGTCGAACTGTGGCGATTGGGCCTCAGACATACTCGTCATCTCCTCCTGCCAGGACGATTTCACCCGAATCCGCCAGGCGGCGGACTACCTGGAGCACTGTCTTCTGCTCGGCTTCAACCTGAGACACGCGAATGGGCCCACGGGCTTCCATGTCCTCGCGGACCAGGTCGGCAGCACGTTGGGACATGTTGCGCAAGAACTTGTCCACCAGAGCGTCCTGGGCACCTTTGAGGGCGACTACCAGTGAGTTGGTCTCGACTTCCTGCAGGACCATCTGGATGGCGCGGTTGTCCAGGTCGAGCAGGTTCTCGAACAGGAACATCTCGTCGATAATCTTTTGTGCCAGGTCTTCGCTGTGCGAACGCACGGTTTCGATGGCGGTTTCTTCCTGCGACGAATTCATCAGGTTGAGAATTTCCGCCGCCGTTCTCACGCCGCCCATCTTGCTGCGTTTGAGGTTCTGACCGTCGAGCATGCCGGACAGTACCTCGGTCAATTCCTGCAGGGCCGCCGGCTGAACGCCGCTGAAGGTCGCGATACGCAGCACCACGTCGTTGCGCTGCTTCTCTTCAAAGAGCTCGAGTACATCGGACGCCTGGTGACGTTCCAGGTGGACCAGGATAGTGGCAATGATCTGCGGGTGCTCATCGCGGATGAGCTCGGCGACCATCGACGCTTCCATCAGGTTGAGCGAGTCGATACCTGACGTTTCTGCGCTGCTTTCAAGGATGTCTTCAATCAGGCTGGAAGCGCGGTCATTGCCCAACGCCTTGGTGAGTACCGAACGAATATGCTCGCTGGAGTTAAGGTTAAGGGCGACAAATTCTTCCGTCTCTTTATGGAAAGCTTCGAGCACCGCCTTCATGTCCTCATGGGAGACCTGCTGAAGGCGGGTCATTTCCATGCTGATTTCCTGAACCTCTGACGCATTCATGAACTTGAATACTTCAGCGGCGCTGTCCTCGTCCAGGGCGAGTAACAGGATGGCGCTCTTGCGGGCGCCGCCCATATTGGCAACTACATTACTCATTGGCATTCATCCAGCTGCGCACGATCATCGCTACCATGCGAGGGTCCTCTTGCGCCATCTCACGCAGGTCGTTGAGGTTGTGCTCGTACAGCGATGTCTTGCGTCGGCGTTTCGGCTTTTGGTACGTCTCGTCGGTGTCTTCCTCGTTTTCCACCGACTCATCTTCATCATCCCCAACACTGGCCTGAACGCCTCCACCAGGCGCGGCTGTCGCCATGACAGGCGATGCGGTATAGCGCTTGATAAGCGGCCTTAGAATCAGTAGGTACAGCAGCAGGGCGGCAAGTGCTACCAGTAGGTAGCGACCGAGTTGCCCAGCCAGCTCCAGGGTGTCCCGGCGTTGCCACCATTCCGGGGTGTCGCCCGCCTCTTCTCTGATATCGACAAACGGGGTGTTGACTACATCAATGGCATCACCGCGCGCTTCGGAGAAGCCCATCGACTGGCGCACCAGGCGCTCGATCTGTTGCACCTCCTCATTCGATAGGGGGACCTGCTCTGGCTCACCTTCTTCGTTGATGGTGTCACGGTAGTTGACCACAACCGCTGCCGTCAGGCGCTCAACGCGCCCCAGCCGGTGTTGAATGTGTTCAATGCTGCGGTCAACTTCGTAATTGACGACGTCGTCCTGCTGCAGGTTGCGAAGGGCATCCTCAGGGGGTTCTTCGCCGTCTGTGTCACCTTCACCGTCAGGCTGATTGATGGGGGACGGTGCTGTGCCAGGCGGTGTGTTGCTGAGGGCACCAGGAATGCCGGTACCCAGTAGATTTTCACCGTCATAGGACAAGCTTAATTGGCGGCTGCGAACGGCGGCTTCATTAGGCGGCTGATTAGGGCCATAGCGTTCAGACGTTTCCTCCCGGCGGGAGAAGTCCACCTGCGCAGCAACCTGGGCGCGTACGTTTTCTTCGCCGAGAATCGGTATCAGGATATGCTCGATACGCTGCTGATAAGAACGCTCGACCTCAGCTAGATACGCCAGTTGGCTTCCATCAAGGTCGTTACTGCCGCCGGTGTCTGCCGACAGTAAGCGGCCGTTTTGGTCGACCACGGAGACATCTTCGGGTGCCAGTTCCGGCACGCTGCTCGATACCATATGGACGATGGCGCTGACCTGACCGTCGCCGAGCACGCGCCCTGGCAACAGGGTCAGCACTATCGACGCCTTCGCGGGCTCCCGGTCGCGAATAAACACCGATGGCTTGGCCATCGATAGGTGAACGCGAACGCTTTCTACAGGCCCCAATGACTCAATGGAACGACTTAGCTCGCCTTCCAGTCCCCGCTGGTAATTGACCTGCTCGGCAAACTGACTGATCCCGAACGCCTGGTCGTCCATGAGTTCCAGGCCAACGTTGCCCCCTCGGGGCAAGCCCTGTTCAGCAAGGTTGAGGCGCAGAGAGTGCACCTGGTTGCCAGGAACCATTATCGCTTGACCGTTGTCGCTGAACCGGTAGGGCACACCGCGACTGTCAAGTTCGGTAATGATGCGACCGCCGTCTGCCTCATCAAGATTGTTGTACAGCACGCGATAGTCGGGACTGCTTGCCCACATCATAAGGACGGCAATCACGGCAATGGTCGCGGCGCCAGCTACCAGTAGCGCGACAAGGGGATTACCACGCAGCTGAGATAGCACGCGGTCAGCAAAGGAAGTTTTCGCGTTATCACTACCAGCGCCTTCACGAGCAGAGGGCGTGGTGGTGTTCGTCTGACGGCCCGCCGCAGCACCCGCTTCGCTCATGAATCCCTCCCTTGGGACAGGCAAAACAGGCAGCTGCCCAGGCACATCACCATAGAAGGCATAGGCTAAATTCCGTCAATTGCGGTTATCCGCCGAAAATATGAGGCGTAATTATGATGAACGCCATTATCCGGTGGCGAGGCAACCATAAAGGAACGAAAAGCCTGGCTTTTTGCACGTAATTGTCCGTATGAGCTTTGTCATACTGGTGATAGGCTTCATGCGTTCGGCCATTTTACTGATCGAGGCGACAACATGAGTACTCCTGCAATACAGGCAACGCTGCAGCAGATGCAGGGGTTGGCCAGCCAGGCGGCCAATCAGCCAGTGCAAGGCGGCGCACTTGTCCAGTCCGCAGGACATGGCGGTTTTGGTGGTGAGCTGCAGGCGTCCATTCAACGCATCAACCAGCTAAAGCTGGATGCCGACAACAAGGCGAAAGCATTTCAGGCAGGAGACCCTAACCTCGAATTGGCGGATGTCATGATTGATATGCAGAAGGCGAGCGTTGCTTCTCAGATGGGGTTACAGGTGCGTAATCGCCTGGTGTCTGCCTACCGCGATGTCATGAACATGCAGGTGTAACCCCGTAGGCACTAATTACCTGTGCTATGCCTTATACTGCGTTTGCTGGTTGCGGGTTTCCGTGCCAGTGGTTCAAGCTTCCAGTGAGACGAACCGGCCGCGCATGTCTTGCAGCTGTTCGGCAATGCGGATGACTTCCTCGGCAGGAATCTGGCGAATCACATCGCCCGAATCACGGTCAACGACACGGGCGATGATCTGCGACGAATTCTCGCTGATCTCAAACTCTATTCCTCGCTCTCGCATTACCTCATTGATGCGTTGGATGGGTTCGACGAGCTCCCCGGCAGAGGGTTCAGTCTGTTGATTCTCGCTGAGTTGGCTTCCGGGCGTAGGAAGGTTTTCCAATACATCGTCAAGACGCTGGCGTGGCGACAGTGTGTTTAGCTGGGCTGTCTGAACACGGTTGATAGCGTCAATGCTGGTTGAATTCATCGTGCGTATTCCCCTGTTTTTCTCTTGTCTGCTCCTGGTGGCCAACGCTGGTTGGTGAGTTCTGCTGGCCTGAGGCTTTGTCTGAGCGGCTTTTGAGCCCTTTTTCTGGTGCTTACGCTAAAGTAATCGGCGCTACTAACGATAACTTTAGTGGCGACTGGGCCGTATTGGTAGATAAAGTTAACTTTGTTGCTCTGTTTGGCATGGCCGCTAAGCGAAACCTTGCATGGAGTGAGAGTGGCGCATCCTGGTTGTCGTCAGCTTCTGGTATCGTGTAGCGCTTTGCGCGTAGTCCGTTGAGACAATGGGAGAGGTGAGGAGAGCATGGTGGCCCTTGAGGAAGAGTATGAGCGAGTCGAAAACCCGGTAGCGGTAGCGTCGCTGTTGGATTCGTTAGTGGAAAGCGGCGGCGCGTCGCTTTGCCTGGAGGATGATGGTGGGCGGCCGGAGCCGGTCGTGCTGATGGAGCAGCATCCGGGCGAAACGCTGGTATTGGACCTTTCGTCGGTAGATTACCTGCTCGGTCGCCTTCAGCAGGGGGTGGCTTTTTATCTGGTGGGGGAGACGCAGGGAAAGGTGCTGCGCACGCCGTTGCTGTCGTTGACTGAAACCCGCCGCTCTGGCGGTCGTTTTCTGTGCTGCAGTGATTATCCAGCGTACCTGGACGTGCTTCAGCGGCGCGAGGCGTTTCGTGCGGAACTGCGCATCGGTATGCCGGTAGCTGCCAGCGTCAGCATGCCCGGGCATGAGGCGATTCATGGCGAATTGCGCGACTTGTCCCAGCAGGGGTGTCAGCTGGAGCTGCCCATGACGGCAAGCGGCATGCTGGCAACCGCTGAGGGGCCATTGGATATTGCCTTTGAATTTCCCGACGGCACCCACTTTGCGATTCAGGCCTCGGGCCGCCATCAACGACCGGACCCGGATCGAAACTTGCTGCGCGTCGGGTTTTATTTCGGTTCCTGCAGTGCCGATCAGGAACGTCAGATCTGGTATTTCGTCTGTGAGATCGAGCGCGAGTCGGCCCGTTATGCCAAGGAGGATCGGGAGGGTCGCCAGCCATCGCCACTGTTTACCTCGCCTGCTGGTCGAGTAGGCGCCGGCGAGCATGTCGGGCGGCGCGACCTGAAGCGCTATGCCACCCCCATGGCCCGCCGCCTGGTCAAGGTTGCCGCCTTTCTTGATGGGCAGATGCTGGCGCTGCAGCAAGGCAGTGATATCGACTCGCGCCAGCTTTCCCTGTACGCCGATCGGCTGATGGATCTGCATGAAGAGGATCGTGAATCGCTGCTTTTCGCTTGTCGATGCCTTTCGCCCGAACCGCTGCTGGTCCGTCATGGCATCGCCGTGGCAGTTCACTTGCTGGATTTGGTCGGCGCGGGTATGCCTCGTGACGTGCGCAAGGCTGTCGTGGCCAGCGGCCTGGTTCATGATCTGGGCAAGGCGCTGGTGCCTCAGGTGTTGTTCAAGGCGGCTCACTTCGAGGCGACGCACCGCCAGACATTAAGCGAACACGTTTCGCTTGTGTTAGAGCGACTCGACAGTTGCCAGTGGCTGTCTCGTGGCGTTGCGTCTGCCGTGATCAGCGGTATCAACGAGCGCATGGACGGTAGCGGCTACCCGGATGGTGTGTCGGGAGAATCATTGAACGAGCTTGCCAAGGCCAGTGCCATCGTGGGTGTCGCGGAAGCCCTGCGGCGTGACCGAAGTGATCGTCCCGCGAAAACTGCGCAGCAGATTTACCGCCACCTGTTGACTCATTCCCACCAGTTTGACCCTCATTGGATAAAGCGTTACGTCGAACATTTCAAGGCCTTGCCGGTCGGTGCGTTGGTGCGCTTTTCCGGTGAGCAGCTGGCGTGGGTGTTGCGTATTGATGAACAGGGTAACCTCACGGAGGTGCAGTTGGCGGCGTCAGCGAGTGCGCCGATGCGCGATAATCTGGGTGAGACGATACGCGGAAATGTTGTCGAGAAGCTGGGGCGTCCGGTTGGCGAAGTGGCCGTATCGACATAGCGATGACGTTGGTAGAAGTGGGCGAAGACCTGGCGAAGAAAAACCCCTTGAAGCATTAAAGTCGCTATGTCACTCGCCGATAATCATTAAAGGCAGGCGTTGACAGCGATATGCTTGCCAGCAATTTGCTTAGTGGCGACCGCATCCGGTCGCCACGCGATGAGGAGTATCACCTATGACATACTCGCGCGGTGCAGCCGCCTATGGTCGAGGAGCCAGTGCGTATGCAAGGGTTGGCGTTGAAAGCGGCGTGATGTCGGCTGACCCCCATCAGCTGATCGTTATGTTGTTCGACGGCGCGCAAGCCGCTATTCGCGCAGCCCGTATCCATATGCAATCGGACAACTCAGCTGAAAAGGGGCGGTCCATTTCGAAAGCGCTCGATATCGTCAACAATGGCTTGGCGGCGGCACTCGACCGCGAGAAAGGCGGCGATATCGCAGAGCAGCTAGGCACCTTGTACAGCTATATTGCACGCCTGTTGTTGACGGCTAATCTGCGCAATGACGAAGCGAGCCTGGATGAAGCCGAGCGGCTGCTTGAGGACATTGCCTCTGCATGGCGCGAAATTGGCCAACAGCAATCTGCATGAGGCACTAATGGCGGCTTCCACCACGACGAGAGATGACGCGCAGCAAACGCTCATTGACACCTATGCGGCGCTACTCGACAGCGTCATGCATATGCACGAACTGGCCGATAAGGATCAGTGGGCAGAATTGATTGACCAGCGGACCCACTACGTCCTGCTGGTTGAAAAGTTGCGCGAGCTGGATGCCTCGGTGACGCTCGAGCCTTCCGCGCAGCAGCGTAAAGCAGAGCTTCTGGAAGCGATTCTGGAGCAGGACGTGGAGATCCGTCGGCAGCTTATTGCCCGTCGTGATGAGTTGGGGCGGTTGATCAATGTATCCCAACGTCAGCGCAACCTGCACCGCGCCTATGCCCCCCAGCAGGCAAGAGGCCATGCGTTTGGGGGTAATGATGATCAGGCGCCGAGGTCGTCGTGAGTACCATTAACCCGCTGATCGATACCCTGCTTCATCAAGTGTTGGGGCGTCGGGGCGATGTGTCCAGTCAGCGGTTAATGGATCAGCCGATCAAGCCAGTAGTGCCGGGTGAAGGACCGCGTGCCCTGATGGGGGATGCGCGGCTGGATGGTCGTGACGCAGCCTCAACGGCGCTACGCGACACGGCGCTAAGGGATATGCGAGGGCTGCCCCCCCAGCTAGACGGTGGACGACAGCCTCAGCGAGGTGATGCACCGGCATTGCCGCCTGGGTCAACCCAGACGCATTTTAGTCCCGCGGCACGCAGTATTGCGGACGTATTGCTGCGCTTTCCAGCGCCGCCTACCGTCATGCGTGCCGAAGCGCCGTTGATGAATACGGCTGAATCGCCGTCATCGACACAGTTGGCAACGCGGCTCGAAGCCAGTGTGCGGGACAGTGGCCTGTTTTACGAGGCACATCTCAAGCGCTGGTTTCAGGGTGAGGCCAGTCGGCAGCAGTTATTGAGAGAGCCGCAAATGCAGCCTGGCCCGCGAGCCTCAGTGCCATCACCTCTGGCGTCGACGGCACCGGGGGCTGGGGTGGCGCCTCAAGCTGGAGGCAGCGGCATGACCCCATCGGGGATGCTGCCCAGCGGTACCTCGCCACTGCTGGTGGCGTCGCCGGGTAACGCGTCAATATTGCCCAATACGCCGTTAACGCCCGCCCCGAATGAGTCTGCGGCAGCGCGAGTATCGCCAGCCAATACGCTGCCTACCGCTCAGCCGTCGGCGGGAAATGCAGGCACGTTCAGCACGGCTGAACTCGCCACTCAGGCAAAAGAGTCGCAGCAGGCCAACATTGATGCGCGTCTGGCCCGGGATACGCCTGACATCATGCCCAATCGCCAACCACGCGAAGTGGTGCATGAAAGTCTGCAAAGCTTGGTGCGCCAGCAGCTTGAAATGCTGGTGACGCCCACGATTCGCTGGGAAGGTGACGTGTGGGCAGGTATTTTTATGGCGCTGGCGATTAATCTGCCGACACGCGGGCAGCATCAGGAAGACGGTGAAGAGGAGCGAGCGTCTGATGACAGCTGGCAGTCCGATATGCAGCTTGATGTGCCTGGCTTTGGCGCTTTCAGCGTGTCGCTGCGACTTTATCGAGGTGTGTTGAGCATTGATTTAACCACCAGTGAGGCGCCAGTGCATCAGCGCCTGGAGGCTGGCGTGCCTGCGCTTGAGTCGCGCCTGGAGGCGCTGGATCTGCGCAAGGTTCAGGTGCGCGCACGCTACGTCGAGGAGGCCCCGGATGTCTTCAGATGAATCGCGGCGTCAAGCGGTAGCGTTGGCCTATCAGGACCACGAGCGAGCGCCGCGGGTGGTGGCCAAGGGGTATGGCGATCTGGCCGAACGCATCATGGCCGAGGCACAGCGTCAGGGGATTTATGTGCATGATGCGCCGGAGCTTGTCGCGCTTTTGATGCAACTGGATTTGGATGCAGAGATTCCTGCCAACCTGTATCAGGTAATTGCCGAGCTGTTGGTATGGGTATTTGAATTGTCGGAGGCTGGTCTACACAAGCGTGAGAAGGCTGAGTAGCCAATGTAAACGCGGTATGCAACCATGATGTTTGGATTAGTATCAAAACATCACTCATGGCGCCAGTACCACCCTAAAAGAGGCGTCAGCATCGTCCGATAGGCCACTATGAGTCAAACCAGCTTTCTCGATGAAATACAGGAAATCAATTTAGCGTACTTGCTGCTCGCACAGCGCTTGTTGAGTGAAGATCGGGAGGCCGCCATGTTCCGTCTGAAAATCGACGGAGAGGTGGCGGATCTTATCTTATCGCTCAACGCTCGGCAGCTCACGAAGCTGTCGCGGACCAACCAGTTGATTTGCCGGTTCGGTCAGGCAAGCATTGAGCGACTGAAGCAGGTGACCGCCAATCCGCGTGATCAAGGCCTCGCCAGTCTGCATGCGTCACTACTGCTGGCTGGCGAGGAATACGAGTCGATGCCGCCGGAGGACAGCACGTGAGTCAAAAAAGCTTGGTAGACGAAATGCACCAGGTGCAGCTCGCTATTGAGCTGATTGAACTTGGAGCAAGGCTGCAGGTACTGGAGACAGAGACAGAGCTTAGCCGCACACGTCTCATCAAGCTGTACAAAGAGGTAAGAGGGATGTCGCCGCCTAAGGGCATGCTGCCTTTTTCGACCGACTGGTTCATCACCTGGCTGCCCAACATCCACTCGTCCTTGTTTTACAACATTTATACCAGTTTGGTGGAAGAAGCTGACTGTGAGCGCATTGATGCCTTCGTGAAGGCCTATCGGCTATACGGCGAGCAGATTGATGTTGAGGGGGTAGAGCCGGTTTTGGGGCTGACACGCGCCTGGACGCTGGTACGTTTCTTTGAGAGCGATTTGCTCCAGCTGACGCCGTGTACCCGTTGCGGTGGTCGCTTTGTTGCTCACGCCCATAACCCGATGCACGACTATGTTTGCGGCATTTGCCAACCGCCATCCCGGGCAGGCAAAACGCGGCAGATGTGTAAATCGCCATCAAACACTAAATGATTTTAAGACGTAACGGGTCACCGCTGGTTCCGTTATAGACCATTGAAATAGCGAAGGACACTGCCTGTGCTGATCCTCTTAGGTTACATCGTTGTATTATTTTCGGTATTTGGTGGCTACGTGCTGGCAGGGGGTAGCTTGGGCCCCCTTTTTCAGCCACTTGAGCTTTTAATGATTGGTGGTGCTGGTGTTGGGGCCTTTCTTGCCTCCAACAACGGCAAGGCCATCAAGGCCACCTTTAAAATCATGCCTAAGCTGAAGCGTACCAAAAAGTATAACAAGACGATGTACATGGAGCTGATGGCGCTGCAGTACAAGCTGCTTTCCAAGGTTCGCCGTGAAGGCATGCTGGGGATTGAGCGGGATATCGACAATCCTCAGGAAAGCCCGTTGTTTCAGGAACACCCCACGGTGTTGGCGGACCCGCACATCATGAATTTCCTCACCGACTACCTGCGCCTGATGGTCAGCGGCGGCATGGAGCCCATGGAAATCGATGAGCTGATGCTGCATGAAATCGAGGCATTCGAGCAGGAAGCCCACATTCCCATCGACGCGATTGCCAAAGTCGGCGATGCAATGCCTGCCTTTGGCATTGTGGCGGCGGTAATGGGCGTAGTGAAAGCATTGACCTACGCCGATGCGGGGCCAGACCAGATGGGGGAGATGATCGCCCACGCGCTGGTAGGCACCTTCCTGGGCATTCTGCTGGGTTACGGGTTTATCAGTCCGATATCCAGCACGATCAGTCGACAGGCGAAAGAAGCGGAAAAAATGCTTCAGTGCGTTCGCGTGACGCTTTTGGCCAGCCTGCACGGCTACGCGCCTCAACTGGCGGTGGAGTTTGGCAGGAAGGCATTACACAGTACTGAGCGTCCCACATTTAACGAGCTGGAAGATTACGTACGCGACGCGAAAAAGGCTGGTAGTGCATGAGTACGGCGGGAGATAAGCGGCCGATCATTATTCGGCGCAAGAAAGTCGTACATGCGCACCATGGTGGCGCATGGAAAATAGCCCTTGCCGACTTCATGACGGCGCTGATGGCGTTGTTCCTGGTGCTTTGGATACTCAGTGTGTCCAGCGACGAAGAGCGCCAAGGCGTCGCCGAATATTTCAGTACGCCGCTGACGACCGCGATTACCGGTGGTGACCGCTCCGGAAGCACGAGTGCGATTCCTGGCGGCGGCCCTGATCCGACGCATAGTGACGGCGAGCGTGCACGCATTGATTTAAGGCAGGCAACGCGTCCCAGTGAGCAAGAGCGGCGGTTTTTCATGAACGTGCAGGAGCGCATCGAGCGCGCTATCGAGCTCGATCCTGAACTACGCCAGTTGCGCTCACAGTTGCGTTTTGACCTGACGCGCGAGGGCCTGCGTATTCAAGTCCTGGATACCGAGCAGCGCCCCATGTTCGAGTTGGGCAGTGACCAGGTGGCGCCCTATATGCGTAATCTGTTGCGAACCATTGCGCCGCTGCTCAATGAGCTGCCTAACGACCTGAGTATCGGTGGTCACACGGATAACGTGCCTTATGCCGGCGGCTATCGAGGGTATAGCAACTGGGAACTGTCGAATGACCGGGCTAACGCCTCCCGCCGGGAACTGATCGCGGGAGGACTTGATCCGGGTCAACTGTTGCGTGTTTCCGGCTATGCAGACCGGGTGCTGCTGCCTGAGACTGAGCCCGATGACCCGATTAATCGGCGCATTGAACTGATCGTGCTGTTGCCTGAAATTGCCGAGGCCATCCGCAATCCGGTGGTGATGGAGACCGATGTTTCCACGGTGCTATCAGAAACCGCGGAAGACGCAAGTGGCGTACCTGACGACGCGCCACCAGTTGAAAATCCGGAGCAAGCAATAGACCCGGAACAACCAGGCTTCGAACAAGAGACAACGGGCGCCGAATAATACGCGCTTGTGCTAACACTTTGACGTGAAGGTAGGGGATGGTGCATGGATATAGCCGATTTTTTTGACACCTTTTTTGAAGAGGCAGAAGAACTGCTCGCGGACATGGAGCAGCACCTGTTAGAGCTTGATGTGGATAATCCTGACAGCGAGCAGCTCGACGCTATTTTTCGTGCCGCACATTCGATTAAAGGGGGCGCAGGCACCTTCGGATTTAGTGTTCTGCAAAACACCACCCACATCCTGGAAAATCTGCTGGATTACGCGCGTAAAGGGGAGCTAGCGCTGCGGGCTGACCTCGTTGATACATTTTTAGAGGCTAAAGACATTATGCACGAGCAATTAAATGCCTATCGCAACGAGGAAGAGCCTGACCAGGAAACGTATGAGCGAATTTGCCAAACGCTCCAGCAGATAGCCCTTGAAGAGATTGGCCAGTCCCTCGAAGCGCCCGCTGAAACAACACCATCGGCGAGCACCCCGGCTGCATCAGCTGAAGCAACGTCCGCTGATGGTTCGTCTGCGGATGACGCATCAGAGGCGAATAGCACTGGCCATTTGAAGGTGGCGCTGATCAATGTGGATGACAAGGATCGTTTCCTGCTGGTCGAAGAGCTGGAGCAACTGGGCAATATCGAGTCCCAGTCGGGCGACGACAAGCGCTATGAGGTTGTGCTTAGTGGCAGCGTCAGCGCCGACGATATTGAAGCGGTCATGTGCTTTATTATCGAGCCCGACCAGATTGATATCCAGCCGCTTGCATCTGGCGAGATGAAAACGGAGGCGCCAGCCGCGCAGCCTGAAGCCCAGCCGACTGCCGAGCAAGAAACCACGCCACCCGCGTCATCAACGGAACAAAAAGCGTCGCCATCGGCACCTGCCAAAGCCGAGACCGGCGATGGGCAGGCGAAGGGGAAAGCGAAGAAAGCCGCCCCCGAGTCCTCGTCGATACGTGTATCGGTGGACAAGGTCGACCAGATTATCAATCTCGTCGGCGAGCTGATCATCACCCAGTCGATGCTCGATCAAACGGTCAGCGATCTGGGGGATCAGACGGGTGCCAACAGCTCGCTGCAAAGCGGTATGAGCCTGTTACAGCGCAATGCCCGGGACCTGCAGGAATCGGTCATGTCGATCCGCATGATTCCCATGGAATTTGTGTTTAGCCGTTTCCCCCGGGTGGTACGTGATACCGCCGGTAAGCTGGGCAAGGAAATCGAGCTTGTCACCGAGGGCAAGTCCACCGAACTGGATAAAAGCCTGGTAGAACGAATTACCGATCCGCTCACCCACCTGGTGCGCAATAGCCTTGATCACGGCATTGAAATGCCCGATGTACGCGAGTCCATCGGCAAACCGCGCACCGGCAAGCTGACACTGGCTGCCCGGCATCAGGGTGGCAATATCCTGATCGAGGTGCGTGACGATGGCGCTGGCCTGGATCGCGACCGCCTGCTTGCCAAAGCCAGGGAAAACGGTCTGAACGTATCCGACACAATGTCGGATGAAGACGTCTACCAACTTATCTTTGCACCCGGCTTCTCCACCGCCAATGAAGTGACCGATGTATCGGGTCGTGGCGTTGGCATGGACGTGGTGAAACGCAATATCCAGGGCATGGGCGGACGCGTCGAGATCCAGTCCAAAAAAGGCGAGGGCACCGTCACGAGTATCGTGTTGCCGCTGACACTGGCTATTCTGGACGGCATGTCGATAAAAGTGGGTGGTGAAACCTTTATTCTGCCGCTTTCCACGGTGTTGGAGTCTTTGCAGCCCAATAAAGATGACATGTACGCCATGGCAGGCGACGACGTCGTTCTCAAGGTGCGTGACGAATACCTGCCGGTGATCGCCATTCACGAAGTGATGGACGTCGAAAATGCCATTACCGACCCGACGAAAAGCATCGCAGTGATCGTGCAAGGCGAGGGGCGCCGCTACGCCATGCTGGTCGACGAGCTGGTTGGCCAGCAGCAGGTCGTGGTCAAGAACCTGGAAGATAACTACCGCAAAGTGCCCGGCATCTCAGCCGCCACCATTCTCGGTGACGGCAGCGTGGCACTGATTCTGGATATTTCCGGCTTGCATCGACTGAGTCGGGCAAAAAAAGAGGCTGCAAAACCAGCCAAAACGCAAACCATGTCTTTTTACAAGGAGTCTGAACCGTCATGAGCCAAGCAAACGATAGGGCGGTCCTCGCGACTGAAGCGGATAACAGCGAATTTCTGGTGTTCTCGCTAGGTGACGAAGAGTACGCCATCGATATCCTCAAAGTTCAGGAAATTCGCGGCTACGAGAACGTTACGCGCATTGCCAACGCCCCCGACTTCATTAAAGGGGTGACCAACCTGCGCGGTGTGATCGTGCCGATCGTTGACCTGCGCATCAAGTTCCACCTTGAAAATGTCGAGTACGGCGGTCAAACCGTGGTGATCGTTGTCAACGTGGCCGACCGGATTGTGGGTATCGTGGTTGACGGCGTGTCTGACGTGATGACGCTGACACCTGACCAGATCAAGCCTGCTCCCGAGTTTGGCGTCACGCTGTCGTCTGACTTCCTGAGCGGACTCGGCAGTCTGGATGATCGCATGCTGGTGATCGTCGATATCGACAAACTGCTCACCAGCGAAGAGATGGCCTTGGTGGACGGCGCCAGCGAGAGTTAAAGAAAGTTGACGACACCCGGGAAGGGGTGTCCAGGGATCATGCGGTCAGCGCCCTCACCACAATGGAGTGAGGGGCGCTTCTGACGATAAGGAGTAGGGTAGGTGGGGCAGGTGATTCGGCAAGTAATGAATAACATGACCGTCCGGCTGAGCTGGGGACTGGTGCTGGTGACGCTATCGACGATGGTGCTGGTAGCGTGTGGTATCGGCCTGTATGCCCTCCATCATGTGGCAGATATCGTGCAAAACAGCAGTGATCTCGCCTCCCAGCAGCAGGCGTTCTCGGCGTTCGCCGAGCAAATACGCTGGAGTCTGCTGGCCGTGGTGCTGGTGACGCTCGCCACGGTAGTGGCCGTGGTCTGGGGGGTGGCTGCGAATGTGCTGCGCCCGCTGGACAACCTGGTGGGTTACTTCGAACGCATGGCAAAAGGCGATTTAAACCAGCAGATTACCTCGCCTGGTAATAACGAAATTGGTCGTTTGTACGTTGCGATGGCGCATATGCAAGCGTCGCTGTCGCAAACGGTGGGCGTCGTCCGTACCAGTGGCGCGTCAATTTTTGACCGCTCGCAACAGATCGCCAGTGGCAACAACGATCTGTCATCACGTACCGAGCAACAGGCGTCCTCATTGGAGGAAACCGCTTCCAGCATGGAGCAACTTGCCTCAACGGTCGGCCATAATGCGGATAACGCCCGCCAGGCAAGCCAACTGGCGGAAAGCGCCACCCTGACAGCACGGCGCAGCGGAGAGGAAGTTGGCGAGATCGTCGACACCATGCAGGAAATCAGCGCCAGTTCGCATCAGGTCGCCGACATCATTACGCTCATTGATAATATCGCCTTCCAGACCAATATCCTGGCGCTAAACGCGTCGGTCGAAGCGGCGCGGGCCGGCGAGCATGGCAGAGGGTTTGCTGTGGTGGCACAGGAAGTTCGCAGCCTCGCCAGCCGCAGCGCCAGTGCGGCAAAGGATATTCGAACCCTGATCGACACCTCGCTGAGCAAGGTCGATGTCGGTACCGAGCGGGTCAATCAGGCCGGTCAGACAATGCAGGACCTGGTGGCTGCCGTGCAGCGGGTCAGCGACATCATGGATGAAATTGCGGCCGCTTCTGAGGAACAGAGTAACGGTATCGGCCAGGTTAACCAGGCCGTGGCGCAAATGGATCAAGTGGTTCAGCAAAATGCCGAGCTGGTGCAACAGGCCGCATTCAGCGCCAACGAACTGGAAGACGAAGCCGGGCGACTGCGCGAAGCCGTTGAGCGTTTTCGGGTTGCCGAAGCGTTGACGCCCCCCGTGAGCAAGCCCCGCGCCGCCTCTTCATTAACCGCTCAGCCGGCCCGTTCTGCCGCGCCAGCGTCAGCCGCAACGGCGGATGAGTGGGAAGCGTTTTAAACACCAAGGACGTAATGCAAACACCGCTCAAGTCATCGGGTTTCAAGCCGATAGTATAAAAGCTGGGTGTTAATCGTACGTCGACCAGAGGCATGTCGCTCTACCGGGCGGTGTGCCTCTGGTGCCAGCAGTCGGTTATTTTTCAGACTCACCGTGTCGTGCAACCCCCCAGTTGGCTGACAAGTAGGCGGGTTAAGGTTTTGTAGAGGAGTGGCGCATATTTTGACCGAGCAACGTGAACGAGTCGACGTCGGCCAATGGGCATCCGGCAGCCAGATCGAGCGCGACCTGGAACTGACCGATGCCGACTTTACCCGTGTCCGCGAGTTGATTTACCAGCGCGCAGGCATT
The DNA here is from genome assembly GCF_900111305.1 of Vreelandella subterranea. Lineage (GTDB taxonomy): Bacteria > Pseudomonadota > Gammaproteobacteria > Pseudomonadales > Halomonadaceae > Vreelandella > Vreelandella subterranea. The sequence goes on along the minus strand of NZ_FOGS01000005.1, from coordinate 223,310 downwards.
GTGCTGGCCGAGCATAAGCGCGAAATGGTTTATAGCCGTTTAGCGAAACGGCTACGTCACCACGGAATGACTCGGTTTGGCGACTACCTTGCGCGCCTTGAGCGTCAGCCGGATGCTAAAGAGTGGGAAGCGTTTACCAATGCGCTGACCACCAACCTCACTGCGTTTTTTCGTGAGGCCCACCACTTCCCGCTGTTAGCTGAGCATATAAAGGACAAGCAGGGGCCTGTGTCGGTGTGGTGCTCGGCCGCGTCCACCGGTGAAGAGCCTTACTCGATTGCCATGACGCTGCTGGAAACCCTGGGTGGACGGGCTTCCCAGTCCAGCGTCATCGCGACGGATATTGACACTGACGCCCTGAACAAGGCGCGCAAGGGCGTCTATCCCCAGGAACAGGTGCGCAAGCTTGAAGAAGCGCGGGTAAAGCGCTTCTTCCAGAAGGGCACCGGTAACCATCTTGGACTGGCCCGCGTGCGTCCCGAAGTATCAACGCTGGTCGAGTTCCTGCCCATGAATCTGCTGGCGCCCCAGTGGCCCGTTAAAGGCCCTTTTGACGTGATCTTTTGTCGGAACATCATGATTTATTTTGATAAGGATACACAGGCCAAAATTCTTAAACGCTTCGCGCCCCTGCTCAAACCCGACGGCCTTCTGTTTGCCGGCCATTCGGAGAACTTTTCCTACATCAGCGATGCATTCAAGTTGCGTGGGCAGACAGTTTACACCTTGGCAAACAAATAAAATGCCCACGTGCCTTGGCGCGGCAAACGGCTTGACGGATAAGGAGGCGTGCTTTGAGTGCAGCCAAAATAAAAGTGTTATGTGTTGATGATTCGGCGCTGATTCGCGATCTGCTGACGGAAATTATCAATACCCAGCCCGATATGGAAGTGGTGGCGGTAGCGCCTGACCCGATTGCCGCCCGCGATCTCATCAAGCAGCATAACCCGGATGTTCTGACGCTTGATGTTGAAATGCCGCGCATGGACGGGCTGGATTTTCTCGAACGCCTGATGCGTCTGCGCCCGATGCCGGTACTGATGGTCTCGTCGCTGACCCAAAGCGGTTCGGAAATCACCCTGCGGGCACTGGAGCTGGGTGCGCTGGACTTCGTTGCCAAGCCCAGCCTGGGTATTCGCAGCGGGATGATGGATTACGCCAACGAGATTGCCGAGAAACTACGTGCCGCGGCACGTTCGCGGCCCCGCCAGGCGCGGCATAAGAACACCCCGCCCCCTGCTCAGCTCAAAGCGCCCATGGTATCCAGTGAGAAGCTGATCATTATTGGCGCCTCTACCGGGGGTACTGAAGCGATCCGGGCAGTGTTGGAGCCACTACCGGCCAACGCGCCGGCGATTTTGATTACCCAGCATATGCCCGGCGGCTTTACCCGGTCGTTTGCGGAGCGACTGGACCGGCTATGCCGTATTACCGTCAAGGAAGCCACTGACGGAGAGCGTGTTTTGCCCGGCCACGCCTATATTGCCCCTGGGGATCAGCACCTCAAGCTGGCACGCAGCGGCGCCAACTATGTCGCCCGGCTTGACGACGGGCCACCGGTGAATCGCCACCGCCCTTCTGTGGACGTGCTGTTTCACTCTGCCGCCGACCAAGCCGGCAAAAATGCCATTGGCGTGATTCTCACCGGCATGGGCAAGGATGGAGCCGCCGGCCTGCTGGAAATGCGCCAGGCTGGATCAGCCACCATTGCCCAGAATGAAGAAAGCTGTGTGGTCTTTGGCATGCCCCGGGAGGCCATTGCCATGGGCGCGGCTGCCGAGGTCACGGCACTGGATGAGATTCCGGAGAAATTAATGTCGCTGATTGCCGCGTCGGGACGGGCACAGCGGGTATAACGACAAAAATGAGTCAGGTTTGGCTGTAAGGGAATCCAATGAACCGTTTTTTACGCAATACGAGTATTAACGTCGCCGTTATCGCGGTGCTGGTGGTATTTTTATTGGCCATTGGGGCCAATATGTTGATATTTTCGCTTTCCGGCAAGGCGACCCAAAGAACGGTAGCACTCATTGATCGCATTAATGTTGAGCAGCTCAATGAAATCAATCGCGCCGATGCCTTGTTGAGCGGTGCCATTCTTGATCTAGAGGTGGCATCCAATGAACTCATGTTGGGTCGTATCCGGCAGGCGGATGATCGGTTGGCATCCGCGCAAGACCAGATAGAGCGGTCAGAAACCCGCTTTGAAAACTTTGCGTCCGTGCCGCGTACCGACCAAGGGCAGGCGCTGGGCAATGAAATCGAACGTTTGTTTGAAGCGCTATACGACAATGCCCGCGCTCGACTAGAAGCACTTGATGCGATGGACACGACAGGCTTCAATGCGCTTCGTGAGGAGTCCCAGCCCGTCTCAGAAGCACAAGAAGCGGCGCTTACCGAGTTTGTTCGTTACGCAGGTGAGCGCGGCGATCAAGCGGAGCAAGAGCTGGACGACATCAATAACTTTTATACCATGCTTGAATGGATATTGCTGGGCATCGTCTTGCTATTGGCCTTGTTGATTTACCTTGGCCTGCGCAGGGTCGTGATCAGGCCCCTGAACCAGGCAGTCGTTCAGCTCAACACCATAGCCGACGCAGATCTCACCACGACGATCCCCAGCGGCGGCAAAAACGAAATTGGCCAGCTTTATACCGCGATGCAGCGGATGCAGAACAGCCTCAACGATATCGTCGCGCGGGTGCGTGAAGGGAGCCGCGAAATTCACCACGGCACCCGTGAAATTGCCAGTGGCAATGCCGACCTGTCATCGCGTACCGAAGAGCAGGCGGCTTCCATCGAAGAGACTGCTTCCAGCATGGAAGAGATGACCGCGACGGTGAAGCAGAATGCCGATAACGCCCGTCAGGCAAGCACGTTGGCTGCGGATGCGTCGTCCACGGCGGAGCGCGGCGGTGAGGTGGTGCAGCAGGTGGTGACCACCATGCACGGAATTTCCAGCAGTTCGCAAAAGGTCTCGGATATCACTAGCGTGATCGATTCGATCGCCTTTCAGACCAATATCCTGGCCCTCAATGCGTCGGTTGAAGCAGCCCGTGCCGGTGAGCAAGGTCGAGGCTTTGCTGTGGTGGCCGGGGAAGTGCGCAACCTCGCCAGCCGTAGTGCCGATGCCGCCAAGGAGATCAAGGCGCTGATCGATGACTCGGTGACCCAGATTCAACAGGGCTCTAACCTCGTTGAACAGGCCGGGACCACCATGTCCGACGTGGTGACGTCGGTACGCCGTGTTACCGACATCATGGATGAAATCTCGGCTGCGTCTCAGGAGCAGAGCGACGGCATCGAACAAGTCAGCCAAGCGGTCGGCCAGATGGATCAGGTGACCCAGCAGAATGCTTCCCTGGTGCAACAGGCCACCGCCGCGGCGTCGTCACTGGAAGAACAGGCCAATCGCCTTGAAGAAGCGGTGGCGGTATTTAAACTGGTGGGCATGCAGGTGACCCATCAGCAACAATCACGGCAGGCAAGTGCAAGTTCAGCCCCCAAAGCGGTGGCCGCCCAAACACCATCGACTCCCCCCAACCGTTCAGTGTCCTCAACCAGTGGACACGACGACTGGGAAGAATTTTAACCAGCCCCGATTGATAAGAGGATGACCCATGGCAGATAAGAACATGAGCTTTTTGGTGGTGGACGACTTCCCCACGATGCGCCGTATTGTACGCAGCCTATTGAAAGAGCTCGGCTTTACCAACGTCGACGAAGCGGAAGATGGCCAGGATGCCCTGAACAAGCTTCGCGCCGGCGGTTTTGAGTTTGTGGTGTCTGATTGGAACATGCCCAATCTGGATGGCCTCGAGATGCTCAAGGAAATCCGTCAGGATGAGGCCCTCAAGGACCTGCCGGTTTTGATGGTGACGGCGGAAGCCAAGAAAGAAAATATCATCGCCGCGGCTCAGGCGGGCGCTAATGGTTACGTTGTGAAACCGTTTACGGCCGCGACGCTGGAAGAAAAGCTCAATAAGATCTTTGAGAAATTGGGTAAGTAACGCGGCGAGGCCTGCGGGCCGGGATTACGAGGAGAGAACACCATGAGCCAGAATGAACAGTCCGGTTCTACCCAATTGTCCGAAGAGGCCGCCGAAGACCTTATTCATCGTGTCGGTAAGCTGACCCGCATGCTGAGGGACAACATGCGCGAGCTGGGGCTGGATAAGGAAATCGAGAAGGCGGCGGAAGCCATTCCAGATGCACGCGACCGTTTGCATTACGTCGCCACCATGACCGAGCAGGCGGCAGACCGCTCATTGAATGCCATTGATCGTGCTCAACCACTTCAGGATCAGCTTAGCGATCAGGCCGAAGCACTGGATAAGCGCTGGGCAGAGTGGTTTGAAGCACCCAAGGAGCTGGACGACGCTAAAGCGCTGGTCAAAGAGACGCGTGGCTATCTGGGAAGCGTGCCGGATATGGCGGCGGCGACCAATAAAGAGCTGATGGAAATCATGATGGCACAGGATTTCCAGGACCTTACCGGTCAGGTCATCAAGAAGATGATGGACGTCATCCGCGAGATCGAACATCAGCTGGTTCAGGTGCTCATTGACAACGTTCCGGGTGCACAGGCACGAGAAACGATGCAACGCAAGGCCGAAGATCAGTGGAAAAACGAGAATGCACGGCGTAACGAAGACCTTTTGAATGGGCCTCAAGTGAAGGACAATGCACCTGATATCGTGACCGGGCAGGATCAGGTCGACGATCTGTTGGACGAATTGGGCTTCTAACGCACGCAGTGAACCCTTGCTCGGGCTCGTTTCGCTCAGCCGTCCCTAGGGGCGGCTTTTCCTGTTTAGCCGCGATAAATTACCTGGCCGGGTGACCGCATGGCAGAAGACGACAGCGACCAGGAAAAGACCGAAGAGGCCACGCCCCGACGACTGGAAAAGGCGCGTGAAGAAGGGCAGGTACCCCGCTCGCGGGAGCTGACCACCTTTCTGGTGCTCTTGGGCGGGGTGATTGGCCTCTGGACCATGGGGCAAATGCTCTATAATCAGCTTGGCATGGTGATGGAGCAGGCGTTTCTATTTGAGCGCCGCCACGCCATGGAAGGTTTGCCGATGGTCACCCATGCCATCGACCTCGGCAGGCGCACACTGTTTGCAATGATGCCGCTGTTTTTACTGCTGACGTTGATCGCACTGGTGGCCCCCTCGCTGCTGGGCGGTTTTTTGATTTCAGGCAAGTCGATGCAGCCCAAGTTGTCCAAGCTGAACCCGATAGCGGGTATAAAACGCATTTTTTCTACCCAGGCACTGATCGAGCTGGCCAAGGCGATCGCCAAGTCACTGCTGGTCGGCGGTGTGGGGGGGACGTTTTTATACCTGAATGTGGGCAAGTTCATGTCACTGATGAACCAGCCCATTCAGCAGGCGCTGGCCAGCGCCTTGACCATGGCGGCCCAGGCGGCGGGTTTGATGGTCCTGGCGTTGATCGTGGTGATTTTGATTGATGTGCCCTTCCAGCTGTGGAGCAATGCCAAGAAGCTGCGCATGAGCCAGGAAGAAGTCAAGCGCGAGCACAAGGAATCAGAAGGCGACCCCCAGGTGAAGGCCCGTATTCGTCAACAGCAGCAGGCCATGGCGCGGGGCCGTATGATGAGCAAGGTGCCGGAGGCAGACGTCATCATTACCAATCCGACCCATTACGCGGTGGCGCTGTCGTACCAGGAGGGCCAGATGGGCGCGCCACGCCTGGTGGCGAAAGGCGCCGATGCGGTGGCCGACCGCATCCGTGAAATTGCCAACGAGGCGGAAGTGCCACGATTAGAAGCAGCACCGCTGGCCCGGGCGCTGTATCATCATGTCGACCTGGACGCCGAAATACCGGCAAATCTATATACGGCCGTGGCCGAGGTCATGGCCTGGGCATATCGCTTGAAAAACGTAGCGCAACAAGGAGGCGAAGTGCCGCCTACCCCCGATAATCTGCCGGTGCCCCCGGAAATGGAAACCCCCGGGCGTGGTGCCGGCGGCGATGAGGCCCCAACATGAAAGGCTTTACCCAACTAATGAGTCGGCGCGACTGGGTGAGCGACGTCAAGGTCCAGTTGCTCGCCGGGCCACTGCTGATCCTGATGATTCTGGGCATGATGATCGTGCCCATGCCGCCGTTTGCGCTGGATTTGCTGTTTACCTTCAATATCGCCATGGCCGTCATGGTGCTGATGGTCAGCATGTTTGCCCAAAAGCCCCTCGACTTTGCCGCCTTCCCCGCCGTGCTGCTGTTTACCACGCTGCTGCGTTTATCTTTGAACGTGGCATCAACCCGCGTGGTGCTGATGGAAGGGCACCAGGGCGGTGCCGCCGCCGGCAAGGTGATCGAGGCCTTTGGGGCGTTTCTGGTCGGCGGTAATTTTGCCGTGGGCCTGGTGGTCTTTCTGATTCTGGTGATCATCAATTTCATGGTGATCACCAAAGGTGCGGGGCGTATTGCCGAAGTGGGGGCTCGCTTCACGCTGGACGCCATGCCCGGCAAGCAGATGGCCATCGACGCCGACCTCAATGCAGGGCTGATCGGCGAGGAGGACGCCAAGAACCGGCGTGCGGAAATTGCTCAGGAAGCCGACTTTTACGGCTCGATGGATGGTGCCAGCAAGTTCGTACGTGGCGACGCCGTGGCGGGCCTGGTGATCATGGTCGTCAACATCATTGGCGGCCTGATGATCGGCATGCTGCAGCACGATATGAGCTTTGGCGATGCCGGTCGCAGCTATATGTTGCTGGCCATTGGCGATGGTCTGGTCGCCCAAATTCCCGCCCTGGTTATTTCCACGGCCGCCGGTGTGACGGTGTCGCGGGTCAACACTGATCAGGATGTTGGTCAGCAGATGATCAGCCAGCTGTTCATCAATCCCCAGGTGATGATCCTGGCCGCGATGGTCATGGGCCTGCTGGGTATCGTGCCGGGCATGCCCAACATGGTCTTCCTGCTGTTTACCCTGCTGCTCGCCGGGCTGGCCTGGTTCATCATGCGCCGCCAGGAGCAGGCGCTGGTCAAGGAGGAAATTGCCGCCGCACCACCGCCGACCCAGGAGGCACCTGAGGCCAGTTGGGAAGATGTCCAGCTGGTCGATACGCTCGGCCTGGAAGTTGGGCATCGTCTGATTCCGCTGGTGGACTCACGTCAAAAAGGCGAGTTGCTGGCGCGGATCAAAAGCGTACGTAAAAAGTTTGCCCAGGAAGTCGGTTTTCTGCCCCCGGTGGTGCATATACGCGATAACCTGGAGCTGTCGCCCAACGCCTATGTGCTGTCAATGAAAGGCGCCGAAATTGGCCGCGCCGAGGCGTACCCGGGCAAGTGGCTGGCGATCAACCCGGGGCAGGTGTCGGGGGAACTGCAGGGCACATCAACCGAAGACCCCGCCTTTGGCTTGCCCGCAGTGTGGATTGATTCCAGCCAGCGCGAGCATGCCCAGGTCTACGGCTACACCGTCGTCGACGCCAGCACGGTGATTGCCACGCATCTCAATCACTTATTGCACCGCCACTCGCCGGAAATGCTCGGCCGCCAGGAGGTTCAGAAGCTGCTGGACAAGCTGGGCAGCGAGCAGAAGTCGCTGGTGGAAGAGGTCGTACCCAAGGCCATTTCCCTCACGGTGCTGCAGCGTATCCTGCAAAATCTGCTGGATGAAGACGTGTCTATTCGCGACATGCGCACCATCCTTGATACCCTGGCCGAGTACGCAGGCCAGCAGCAGGACGCCAACGAACTCACTGCGCTGGTGCGTGTGGCCCTGGGCCGGGCGATTACCCAGCAGTGGTTTGCCGGTCAGGAAACCCTGAACGTGATGGGCCTGGATGCTCAGCTAGAGCAGGTGCTGGTGCAGGCGATGAACGGTAACGGGGCGATGGAGCCAGGGCTTGCCGAAACGCTGATGACGCAGGCCCAGCAGGCACTGGAGCGCCACGAAAGCAGTGGTGAACCGCCGGTACTGGTGGTTCAGCATTCCCTGCGTGCGGTGCTGTCGAGGTTCCTGCGCCGCCGCTTGCGTCACATGGCCGTTCTGTCCCAGGCTGAGATACCCGATGACCGCACGCTGCGGGTAACCACTGTGGTAGGGGGACGCTGATGCCAGCGTCGCTATTTGACTCACGGCCAGGGGTAGTACATGAGTGTTAGACGTTTCGTGGGCGACAACAGTCGCGATGTGATGCGCCAGGTGCGCGAAGCACTGGGCGAAGACGCTCTGATCGTGGCCAACCGTCGCACTGAAGGCGGCGTCGAAATCCTCGCCATGGCCGACGAAGCCGTCGATCATTTCGAACCTTCGCCCGCCAACGAGCCACCAGCGGCGCCGAAGGATCCGCTGGAGTCAATGAGTGAGCGCTTACTACGCGAAATGCAGGATATGCGCTCGCTGCTCGCTTCCCAACAAGGCGACCGCCGCACAACACCCACTGACTCGACCGCCAGCGGCCCAGAGCGCTGGCGGCAGCTGCTTTGCGGCGTCGGTTTCAGCCGCGAGCTTGCTGACGACATCCTGATGGATCTGCCAGGCGACCTGGCGACGCAAAGCGCGGATAGCGAACAGGCCTTGGCATGGTTGCGCCAACGGCTGATGGCACGCCTGGCCGTGCTCCAGGACGAGCCCGAATTTTTCGATCAAACGGGCATTGTCGCTCTGGTTGGGCCCACCGGGGTCGGCAAGACGACCACGACCGCCAAGCTCGCAGCCCGCTTTGTCATGCGCCACGGGACCCGCCCCGTCGCCCTGGTGACCACCGACAGCTTTCGTATCGGGGCTCATGAGCAGCTGCGCATCTACGCGCGGCTGCTGGATATCCCGATGTACGCGCTGGACGCGGAGCAACCCATCGACGACCTGCTGAGTCGTTTGCAGGGCAAGCAGTGGGTCATCATCGATACCGTGGGCATGAGCCAGCGCGACCAGCGGGTGATCGAGCAGATCGCCCATTTACGGGGCGGCCGCTCCAACGTCAGGCTGGTGTTGCTACTCAATGCCGCCAGCCAGCCTGAAACGCTTGAAGAAGTGGTGCTGCGCTATCGCCAGGCCGCCCGTGCGGCGGGTGCCGAACTGGATGACTGCATCATCACCAAACAGGACGAAGCAGGGCGCTTGGCACCCATCCTGGATATTGTCATGCGCCATGGCATGCGCGTGCTGTTTGGCTCCTATGGTCAGCAGGTCCCCGAAGATATGGCGGTGGCGGACCCTGCTGCGCTGGTCGACCAGGCGCTGAATGCCGACGCCGCCGGGGCAGGCAATACGTCGCCACCCGCGGCACCGATCAGCATGCCCCGCTGGTCGCGGGATGTGCTGGGCCAGGGGCGCCGTCTGTCGTCGCTGTTTGCGCGCCTGCGCGAGCGGATGGTGGGCTTTGAGCGCCTTGAAGGCGTCTGGGATATCGCCAACCTGCCCAGCGTGTTGCAGGATCAGCGCCTGGACGAGTTGCTGGAGGGGTACCCGCCGCCCCAGCGCATGCTGGGGATGGCCTGGTCGCCCCGCCGCAACGAGCGCGGCTGTGACTGGGCGATGCCGGATATAGGGCTGGATGCCGAGGGCGCCTGGATGGCGCTGCCCTGGCTGCAGCACCGCCAACCTGCTGGCTGGCAGCCGCGCATGGCCACCTTCAGCGAGCGCGATGGTGTCGTCGTGCACCTGCTGCCAGCGTTACCCGATAGCGAGGCGCTGACCTGGCTGGAGCGCCAATACCTGACCTGGGTCAGCCTGGCACCCCCGGCACTCAGGGTAAACTTGCACGGCGAACGCTATGCGCTGCGCCAGCTGTTTGCCGAAAGTACGCTCAACCACCGCGTCAATGTGCGTTTCCGTGGCCAGCCGATGGCTCTGTGGACGGCCTATGCCGAAGTCACCGACCAGGAGGGGCGGGCGCTGCTGGCGTGGTATGGCGAAGTGCGCGACCCCGAAAGTGCCAAGGTGGTCACCCGCCGTTACTGGCTCACCCCCGCGCGGTTGGGCAACGAGGTGCTGAGCCTGCTGGTAACCCAGCTGCAGAGTGAAGGCCTGGCGGCGTTGACCCGGCGTGCCTGGCAGCAACTGAAAGACGCCGATAGCGGCGAAGTAAGCCCTGAAGTGCGCCTCTTGATGGCCAGCGGTATTGCCGCCATTGCCGGGCACCTTGATTGCGCCGAGGACGAGGCCGCCAGCGGATTGCACGGTGATGTGCTGAACCTGTTAAGCAGCCGCCGCCGTCGGCGCGATACGGCATTGCTGGATGCGCTGGTGTACGCCTTTATGGCCCGTGATGCGATCCGCCAGCTGGGTAGCGTTAATCGAGAGGGCCTGGCATGAGTGCACAAGACCAAGCCGCTGGACTACGCAAGTGGGCGGATCTACAGCGTCAGCAGCGGGGTGATGAAGCGCCTCCCGAGGTAACGGAATCACCCGGGCCGATGACCTACCGCTCACCGGTGGTGCCCAGCGCGGCGGCCATGGAGCCGCCTGTCACACCGCCCAAGCCCAAAACGCCGTTAATGGTCACTGGGCTGCCGGATGATGGGCCGATAGAGGTGCGCAAGGTCAGCGCGCGTCTTGGCCAGTGGGCCGCGCTAGGCCGGGCCTGGGCCGGGGATCCGGCCGACTGGGATATTCGGATCGTGATGCCGGATGCGCCAGAGCTGGCGACACTCAGTCAGCAACACCGTCGCTGGGCGCTGTGGGTCAACAGCGATGCCGATGCGTTTGGACGCATGTATCATCTACTCAAACAGCTGAGGCAGCATAACGGGCCGCAACGCCTGCTGGCTCTGCATGAACCCCACCTGCCCAGGCAAGGCCTGTTGGCCAACCTGCAGCAAGCGGCTGGGGACTATCTGGGTATCGAGTTGCTGTTGCTGGCCCGTTGATGCAGTGAACGTCGGTAAAGCGTCTAATAATCGGGGTTAATCCGCTCATGAGAAGGAATGAAGCATGCTAGGCTATTGGCGTTATGCGATTAGCGTTTTGGTATTAGCCCTGGGACTCAGTGCTTATGCTCAGGGCGCGTCCAGCAGTTGGGTGACACAAGTGCCCGGGCTCATGGTGGCCATGAGCGACCGCGCCAGCCGCAGTGAATCGGTTCGCCCTCCAGCGGGGGCGACCACGCCAGCGGCGGTCATTGAGCGAGTCCAGTGGCAGTATCAGCACGCACCCGGGGCAGCGCTGCAAGCTTGGTTATGCCACCCGGAGCGCTGCGTGTCATTATCGGGTATGCGTGGGGAGACCCGTGCTTTATCCGGCATAAGTGCGACAACGCCCCTGCATTTTCAATTTGCGCTAAACCCGGGGCAGCGGCCCGTTAGCGTTAAAGGGTTGCAGATGATAGTAGATTACCAGTGAGCACAGGTGGTTTAGCCGCGAGGCCATAGGATGTACACAGCACAGGGCAGGATCAAACAAAGTGAGCTGATGAAGGAGTACATGCCACTGGTGAGACGTCAGGCCTTGACGCTTCAGGTCAGGTTGCCGGCCAGTATAGAGCTGGATGACTTAATCCAGGCAGGCATGATGGGGTTGCTTGAAGCCCTGGGACGTTTCGATGCCACTCAGGGCGCCACCTTTGCGACCTTTGCCAGCCAGCGCATACGCGGGGCGATGGTGGACGAATTGCGTACCCGTGACTGGCTGCCCCGCAGCGTCCGCCGTTCGGCGCGAGCCGTTGACGAAACCGTCAGGCGCCTGGAGCAATCCTTGGGGCGTCCCCCCGAAGAAACGGAAATCGCCGACGCCATGGATATGCCGTTGGCTGAGTATCAGCAGCTATTGCACGACACCAATAGCGGGCAGTTGCTGCCTTTTGAAGAGCTGGTGGCGGATGGCAGCGAACCGCAAAATCGTGAAGCCGTGAGCTCGCCCTTCGATCATTTGCTCGACGCCCAGCAGCGGGAAACTCTGGTGGCGGCCATCGAAGCGCTGCCCGAGCGAGAAAAACTGCTCATGGCGCTGTATTACCAGGAAGAGCTCAACCTGAAAGAGGTGGGCGCCGTGCTCGGCGTCACGGAGTCTCGCGTTTCCCAGTTGCACAGTCAGGCGGTCAGCCGTCTGCGCGCCAAGTTAAACGACTCGGTCTAGGGTCTGTTGATGTTTCGCTGACGGCCGGGGCAACGGCAGTCGGCTTTCACGTTTCAGCGCTGATGCGCCCCGTTATATTGCTTTAAGGAGCACGACATGAACCCATCGACGCTGATCGGTATTTTCGCCAGCATCCTGCTGCTGGTAAGCGTCCTGTTTTTCACCGCGGAGTCGCCGGGCAGCTTCCTCAACCTGCCAGGGCTTGCTATCGTGGTCACCGGCACCCTTGCCGCCACCTTTATCAGCTATCCCCTCAAGGAAGTGCTGCGGGTGGTACGCCTGGTCGGCCTGGTCTTCCGGCGTGAAAACACCTATGTGCGTGATGATATCAACGAGCTGGTGGCCATGTCCCGGCTGTGGTTCAAGGGCGATGTTCGCGCCGTTGAAAGAGAACTCGAAAACACCCGCAATCCGTTTTTGCGGACCGGCATCCAGCTGGTGATCGCCAACACCAAAGAAGACGAAATCTTCGATATGTTGCGCTGGCGGATTGCCCGGCTGAAGGCGCGTGAGCACGCGGAAGCGCAGATATTCCGCACCATGGCCACATATGCGCCGGCTTTCGGCATGATTGGCACCCTGGTGGGGCTGGTCAACATGCTGGAAGTCATGGACGCCGGCAATCTCGATGTGATCGGCCCGCGCATGGCGGTGGCCCTGCTGACCACCTTCTACGGTATCCTGCTGGCCAATCTGGTGTTCAAGCCTGTTGCGGTCAAGCTCGAGCGGCGCACCGAGGAACGCTTGATCACCATGAACATGGTACTGGAGGGGATCTCCCTGATTACCAAGCGGCGGCTACCTTCCTTTATAGAAGAAACGCTCAACTCCTTTGTCGCCAACTACCACGACGAAATCCGCGAGCCGGAGGTCAAAAAGCCGCGGGCCTCGGGTAATGCCCCCGCCAAGGGGTAGCCGGGATGCTAGACCGGGATACCCGCCATACATTGGAAGCGCCACTGCCCAAGGGCGGTGACGACGATGGCTGGCTGACCAGCTATCTGGATGTATTGACGCTGTTGCTGACCTTGTTTGTCTTGCTGCTCTCGCTGGCGCCACCCGGCGGTAACGACGCTGGCTCGCAAGCCAGCGTCGATGAAGCGTCCCCCGGTGCGATCGCCGACCTGCCTCTGGCATCACTGGCGACCGGTATCGAGCCCCGTCACAGCGGCCTGCAGCCGCGCTTTGAGGGTATCAGCATTCCGGGAGTGGACGTCTCCCAGGGGCAGGAAGGGGTGACGCTGCGCATCAACGACAACCTGTTGTTCGACAGCGGCCGGGCGCAACTCACCGGGCAGGGCCGTGAGCTCGTCGACAGCCTTGTCGAGGTGCTCAGTGCCTTTGATGGACAGGTGTCCGTCGAAGGCCATACCGATAATGTGCCTATCTCGACCTCGCGCTTTCCTTCCAACTGGGAGCTATCGTCGGCACGGGCGATTGCGGTGGTCCGCCACCTGGATAGCCAAGGGCTCGAGGTTGATCGCATGCGCGCCGTTGGCTATGCCGATACCCAGCCAATGGCGAGCAACGCCACGGCGCAGGGGCGGGCGGCCAACCGTCGCGTCGAGCTGGTGCTCAGGCAGCCGCCAACCCAAAATTAACCCCCGCTAAGACGCATCCCGGCACAGGCGCTGCATCCTTGTCAGCGCCTCTCCCGCGCCCTCCAGGCTGAATATCATGTACCAGGGGTCTTCGTCCCCCTGGTCAAAGCCCAGAAAAACCTGCTCGCCAGCGCCCATGTCGGCGATCAATTGATCGATATCGTGGAGATAAAAGTGGGCATAAAAGCCGCTATCGCCTCGTTCGGTGATAAATTCGGCGACGCTGTGGATGCGCTCACGATCATCGACGCGTAGCCGCGCAGGCACCTGATTAACCGCTCGGCTTTCGCCCTGAGCGGCTTCCAGTTCGACACGCATCTCCAGCCAGGGTAAGTCGCACACGCCCTGGGTGGCATTGACGCTCAAGGTGGCATCCGAGTAGCTGTGCGCTTCCACGGCACGAAAATGCCGCTCGTTACCGAGGGTCAATGCCATCGACTGCCAATGGTCGTGGGTTTGGTCGTCTTCGACGTTAAACGACACGGCATGCGCCGATGGCAGCGATAACACCAACGCAGCGCCAAGCGCGGGGTAAGCAAGTGCGGACGGAAAACGCGATATCAACGGCATGAACAGGCCCATCATCTGGAAAACCCTTAGCCTATCGTCTGATGCACGGTGACAAAAGACTAAGGCGCTGATTTTTCTATATATGGTAGAAAAAATATGAAAAAGCAGCCGATATAGTGCAACGTCAAGACTATACTTCACCCGGTTGCCTCGTATAATCGCTTTGACCAAGCGCTATTTTCAACGCCGCTAAGGAGTTTCGCGACATGAGTACTGCTACCCAGGCTATGAACACCTCTAACGATGTCCCGCTTCAGGAACCGTCGCGGGAAATTTGGGATGCCAAATATCGTCTTAAGGATCGCCATAGCCAGCCGGTGGATCAGGACCTGGGCGCGACTTTCGAGCGGGTGGCGAAAGCTCTGGCGGATGTAGAAGGTGACAAGGCGCAAGAGTGGTTGCCGAAGTTCCGCTGGGCGCTGGAAAATGGCGCGGTGCCTGCCGGGCGGATTCTCTCCAACGCCGGGGCTGACGCCTATAAGCCCGCGGTGAGCCTGATTAACTGCACGGTGTCGCGCACCATTCGCGATTCGATGCGCGATATCCTGGATTCCGTGGTAGACGCCGGAATGACGCTCAAGTCCGGCGCCGGTATCGGCTATGACTTTTCCACGTTGCGCCATAAAGGGGCCTTTGTGTTCGGCGCGGGCGCAGGCACCAACGGCCCGCTGGCGTTCATGGATATCTACGACAAGATGTGTTTTACAGTGGCCTCTGCCGGTGGCCGTCGCGGCGCGCAGATGGGCACCTTTGATGTCGGCCATCCGGACGTGCGCGAGTTTATCCAGGCCAAGCGCGAAGCCGGGCGCCTACGCCAGTTCAACCTTAGCCTGCTGATCACCGACGAGTTCATGGAGGCCGTCAAGCATAACGCCGACTGGCCGCTGGCTTTCCCGCTCCACCCCGGCGAGAAAGACGACGTCAGCGACGAGGACATCATCTATCGCGACTGGCCGGTGGTCGAGGAAGGCTATACGGTCGACGATGAAGGCCGCGTGGCCTGCCGGATTGTCGAGGTGATCAAGGCGCGGGAGCTGTGGGACACCATCATGGCCTCGACCTACGATTACGCCGAGCCCGGGTTCATTTTGATCGATCAGGTGAACCGCATGAACAACAACTGGTTCTGCGAAGATATCCGCGCGACCAATCCCTGCGGTGAGCAGCCGCTGCCGCCAGAGGGCGCTTGCCTGCTGGGCTCGGTCAACCTGACTCAATTCGTGATTGAACCGTTCAGCGACCAGCCGCGCTTTGACTGGGACCGCTACCGTAAAGTAGTGGCGATCTTCACCCGCATGCTGGATAACGTGGTCGAGATTGCCGGCTTGCCGTTGCCCCAGCAGCAGCGCGAAATCGAAGCCAAACGCCGCCATGGCATGGGGTTTTTGGGCCTGGGCTCGACGCTGACCATGCTCAAGATCCCCTATGGCTCACAGGCGTCGCTGGCCTTTACCGAAGAAGTCAGCCGTCATCTGGCCATTGAAGGCTGGAAGCAGGCGTTGGAGCTTTCCCAAGAGAAGGGCATGGCCCCGGTGCTCGCCGAAGAGCACGTGATCACGCCGAAGATGATGCGTGAGCGTCCCCAGCTGGCCAAGGACGGCTATGAGGTGGGCGACAAGGTGCCCGGGCGTATTCTTCATGCCCGTTACAGCCAGTACATGAACAAGGTGGCCGAGCTTGAACCCGAGCTCGTGGCGCAACTTGCCGAACACGGCGCACGCTTTACCCACCACAGTTCCATCGCCCCGACCGGCACGATTTCGCTGTCCATGGGCAACAACGCGTCCAACGGCATCGAGCCGTCGTTCTCGCACCGTTATTTCCGCAATATCATCCAGTCGGGCAAGAAGACCAAGGAGCAAGTCGAGGTCGTGTCCTTCGAACTGGCAGCCTATCGCCACTTTATTGCTGCTGATGCGGTGGACAGCGACCTGCCCGATTACTTCATCACCGCCGATGCGGTGACGCCCGAGCAGCACGTGGCGGTTCAGGCGGCGGCCCAGCAATGGATCGACTCGGCGATTTCCAAGACGGTCAATGTGCCTACCGAGTTTGCGTTCGAGAAGTTCCAGGACCTTTATTTGCAAGCCTACGAAAGCCGTCTCAAGGGCTGCACGACCTTCCGCTTCAATCCGGAAGCCTTCCAGGGCGTTCTGGTGCGCGAAGACGACCTGAAAAACACCACCTATGTGTTTGAGCTCGAGAACGGTGAAACCCTCGAACTGACCGGCGATGAAAAAGTGATCTACGACGGTGAAGAGCACAACGCCGCCAACCTGTTTGATGGTCTGAAAGAAGGCACCTACGGCAAATGGTGATGCCGGGCCACGCCCCATCACGCACAGCCCTGCACCCCTTTGCCAAGTGGAGAACGTTATGACTGTTGAAATCACCTCGAAAATCGTCGGTTATCGTATCAAGCAGCAGGCGCCTGAAGCGCCAAGCCCAACCCTGCCCGAGGAAGACCCGCTGACGGTGCGCATTCCTTCGCGCCCGGAAGGCACACTGGAAGCCGTCTCGGAAAAGATTTCCTATGTCGGCGCCGAAGGCCGCAAAAAGGTTTATCTACTGGTGTCCTTCATGCCGGTGGAAGGCGTTGTCGGCGGCAAGCGCGTGGTCATCGAGCGCCCGGTGGAGTTTTTCTTCCCTTCCGGACAGCTTTCCAGCGAACACCAGTGGATCACGGCGACCATGCGTAGCCTGTCACTGGCGGCCCGCGGGGGTTACGTCACTCAGGCAGTGGCCGACTTGCGCAAAGTGGCCTGGGACAAGGGCCTGGTGCGCTGCGGGATGAACCGCTGGAACAAACCCATGTTCCATGATTCCGAAGTGGCCGCCATTGCTTGGTCGATCCAGCAGATTCTGTACCGTCGCGGCTTTCTGGATCAGGACGGCAACCAGGTGCCGGTGGAAAGCCTGGTGGAGCGTTATGCGCATCGCATGCAGCACGGCCACGCCTGGCAGCCCCCCGCCGAGGACACGCCCGCTGAGGCAGAAAGCGGCGCGGTCGAGCCCATCGGGCAAGATGCCGCCACCTCTAATGCCCCGAGCAACGGCCCGGCGGTCGTCGGTCACTGTCCTGAATGCCGCGGAGAACTGATCATGATGGATGGCTGCCCCACCTGCTACGCAGGGTGCGGCTGGTCGAAGTGCGGCTAATGTAAGTCATCGACGTATGGAAAAGGGCGCGCGCTTATACGGCTCGCGCCCTTTTTCATTGATGTATTAGCGGGGGCTTGCTAGCCAGCAGCGTCAAACAACGGCCGCACATTATCGGTCAGGTAGGCGTCGTCAAACTCGCCTTCCACGGAGAGGGCGTCCAGGTCCGGAATGGTGACGTTATGACGGTCGCGGAAAACCAGGCCGTCCTCGCTTAGCGCGCTGAATGTCCGGCTGACGTGAACCGGGCTCAGGCCCAGAATATCGGCCAACTGCTCCTGAGAAAGCGGCAGGCGGAACTGACCGCTGATATCGTCATTGGTTTGACGCAGGCGTAAATACATTTCATGAAGAAAATGGGCCATTTTCTGGCGGGCGCTGCGCCGGGCAATGTTCACCAGCCGTTCGGTGAGCAGCGCCTGCTGACGGCTGCCGATGGCAAACATGATCGAGGTCAGCGGCAGCGACTGGCGAAATAGTTCGAGCATGCGGCGATGGGGGAAATGGCAGATAACGCCATCGTTGATCATGCGCACGTTCTCGAGACGCTGGTTAAAGGCAAACTCGCGCAGGCCAATGATATCGCCGGGCAAAAAGACTTCGAGTATCTGGCGGTCGCCGTTCTCCAGGTGGCGATACGAGTAAGCCCAGCCGCTTTTCAGCGTACAGAACTCATTGGCCGGATCGCCTACCTCCCAGAGGAGCGTGCCTGCTTTAATAGCGGTGGGGCTATCCTCCAGCGATATGAGCAGTTGTCTTTCGTCTTCATCAAGCGAGCAGTAGTGGCTGAAATGCTTAATGATGCAGCTGTTTTCCTGGCCCACGATTAACCACCCCTGAACGATGTTCGCTTAAAATCAATGACTCGACCAACCGCTACGATAGACGACGCCGCTAAAAAATGCTTAACGCCATGTATTATATGAGTTTCGCAGCGTGGCGGCGACTCACGCAAGCCCCGCCATGATGGTCCATCAGGCGGACGCGCGCTGTTGGCGTTTCAGTAGCGGTGCCAGGAAGCGTCCGGTATGCGATGTCGCCTGTTTGGCGACCTGCTCAGGCGTGCCTTCAGCGATGATCCGACCGCCCCCGGAGCCGCCTTCGGGACCCAGGTCGATAATCCAGTCAGCGGTCTTGATCACATCCAGGTTGTGCTCGATCACCACGATGGTGTTGCCGTGATCGCGCAGGCGGTGGAGCACCGTCAGCAGCTGGCGAATATCTTCAAAGTGCAAACCGGTGGTTGGCTCATCCAGGATATACAGCGTCTTGCCGGTATCGCGCTTGGCCAGCTCCCGGGCGAGCTTGATCCGCTGGGCTTCCCCGCCCGACAGCGTGGTGGCACTTTGCCCCAGGCGAATATAGGACAGGCCCACGTCGAGCAGGGTTTGCAGGCGGCGGGCAATGGCCGGTACCGGGCTGAAGAATTCCAGGGCATCTTCCACCGTCATGGCCAGCACTTCGTGGATGGTCTTGCCCTTGTAATGGATATCCAGGGTTTCACGGTTATAGCGCTTGCCCTTGCACACGTCGCAGGGGACATAGATATCCGGCAGAAAGTGCATCTCCACCTTGATCATGCCCTCGCCCTGACAGGCTTCGCAGCGCCCGCCCTTGACGTTGAAGCTGAACCGGCCGGGCTTGTAGCCCCGCGAGCGGGCTTCCTGGGTGCCCGCGAACAGTTCGCGGATGGGCGTGAAAATGCCGGTATAAGTGGCCGGGTTGGAACGCGGTGTGCGGCCAATCGGGCTTTGGTCGATATCAATCACTTTATCCAGCTGATCGAGCCCTTCGATTTTTTGATAAGGCGCGGGGGTGAGCGAGGTCGCGCGATTCAACTCCCGGGCGGCGATGGGCATCAGGGTGCCGTTGATCAACGTCGATTTACCCGAGCCGGACACACCCGTAATGGCGACAAACAGCCCCAGCGGCAGCGACAGCGACACGTCCTGCAGGTTATTGCCGGTGGCGCCGTGGACGATGAGCTGCTTTTCCGGATTGCCGGGAATGCGGTAGGGCGGCACGGCGATCTCCCGCGTGCCGGAAAGGTACTGGCCGGTCAGCGACTCGGGATTGTCCATGACGTCTTGCGGGGTGCCCTGGGCGACAATCTCGCCGCCGTGGACGCCAGCCCCGGGCCCGATATCCAGCACGTGGTCGGCGGCGCGAATGGCATCTTCATCGTGCTCGACCACGATCACGGTGTTGCCCAGGTCGCGCAGCCGCTCCAGGGTTTTCAGCAGCCGGTCGTTGTCGCGCTGATGCAGCCCGATGGAAGGCTCGTCGAGAATGTACATGACGCCGACCAGGCCAGCGCCAATCTGGCTGGCCAGGCGAATGCGCTGGGCCTCGCCGCCGGAGAGGGTGTCGGCGCTGCGTTCCAGGTTGAGGTAGTCGAGTCCGACGTTGACCAGAAACTCCAGCCGGGCATGAATTTCATGGACGATCTTGTCGGCGATCTCACCCTTGCGCCCTGGCAGACGCAGGTCGGCAAAGTAGCGCCAAGCGTCGCCAATGGGCAAATGCACCATATCGGCAATGTTACGGTCATCGACGTACACATGGCGTGATTCCTTGCGCAGACGCGAGCCGCTACAGGTCGCGCAGGGCTGTACCGCGATATACTTGGCCAGGTCATCGCGGACCATGTTGGATTCGGTTTCCCGGTAGCGGCGCTGCATATTGGGCAGCACGCCTTCGAACGCATGTTCGCGGGTCACCTTGCGGCCGCGATCGCCCACATAGACAAACGGGATGGTTTCATCGCCGCTGCCGTTGAGGATAATGTCCTGCTCGTGGCGAGCCAGCTCATTCCAGGGCGTTTCCAGTTCAAAACGATAGTGTTTGGCCAATGCCTGAAGCTGGGTGAAATAGTAGATATTGCGCCGGTCCCAGCCCTTGATCACGCCTTCGGCAAGCGACAGCTCCGGGTGGCTGATCAGCTTGGCCGGGTCGAAATACTGCTGGACGCCCAGCCCGTCGCAGGTGGGGCAGGCACCCGCCGGGTTGTTGAACGAGAACATGCGCGGCTCGAGCTCCGCCAGCGAGTAGCCGCACACCGGGCAGGCAAAACGCGACGAGAAGGCGATATCCTCATGGCCGCCGTCCATAAAGTGGATCATGGCGGTGCCGTCGGCCAGGTTCAGCGCGGTTTCAAAGGACTCGGCCAGGCGTTGGGCGAGATCATCACGCACCTTGAAACGATCGACGACCACGCTGATATCGTGCTTTTTGCGCTTGTCCAGCGGGGCAATGTCGTCGAGCTCCAGCACCTGTCCGTCGATCAGCGCACGGACAAACCCCTGAGCGCGCAACTCTGCCAGTAGCTGCAAATGCTCGCCTTTACGGCCTTTGACCACCGGGGCCAGCAGCATCAGCTTGGTGCCTTCGGCAAGGTTCATGACCTGGTCGACCATCTGCGAAATCGTCTGGGCTTCCAGGTCTTCACCGTGCTCGGGGCAGCGTGGGGTGCCCGCGCGGGCAAACAGCAGGCGCAGGTAGTCGTAAATCTCGGTAATCGTGCCCACGGTCGAGCGCGGGTTGTGCGAGGTAGACTTCTGCTCGATGGAAATGGCCGGCGAAAGCCCCTCGATGTGATCCACATCGGGCTTCTCCATCATCGACAGGAATTGGCGCGCATAGGTGGAGAGCGACTCCACATAGCGGCGCTGTCCCTCGGCGTAAAGGGTGTCGAACGCTAATGAGGACTTGCCTGACCCGGAAAGGCCGGTAATCACGATCAACTTGTTACGAGGCAGTTCCACATCGATCTGCTTGAGGTTGTGGGTGCGGGCACCCCTGACCAGAATGCTGTCCATCAACACCTCGAATCGCGCGGCAAAAGCGTGATTATACGTTTCTCCGGGCCCTCCCGGCAAAGCGGTTTCACTTGGCAGCGGTGTGATGACGTTTCGCTGAATCACCCAACGCGCTAGAATGGGCGGCTAACCAAGCCCCGGTGGGCATTGCCTTACCATCCACGGTCATCATCCCAAGGACCATTCCAAGGGTTTTATGCGCAAGGTGTCTGCACTGTTACTGGCCTCTGAACGCCGTGCCATCAGCGGTCTGGCGGGGTTGTACGCGTCTCGTATGTTGGGGCTTTTCATGGTTCTGCCCGTGCTGGCGCTGTATGCCGACGGTCTGGCAGGCTCGACGCCGCTGCTGGTGGGTGTGGCATTAGGAGTCTATGGGCTGACCCAGGCGCTGCTGCAAATCCCCTTCGGTTTATGGTCTGACCGGGTTGGCCGCAAACGCGTGATTGCCTTCGGGCTGGTACTGTTTGCGCTGGGCAGCGTGGTGGCGGCGCTTGCTGATTCCATCGCCGTCATGATTTTAGGCCGTGCCCTGCAGGGCAGTGGGGCGGTGGCCGCGGCTATCATGGCGCTGCTGGCGGACCAGACCCGCGAGCAGGTGCGTACCGCGGCGATGGCAACGATTGGCTTATCGATTGGCGTGGCATTCGCTCTGGCCATGGTGATTGGGCCCTGGCTGGCGGCGTGGGCAGGGCTTGCCGGTGTGTTCTGGCTGACGGTACTGCTGACGCTGTTGGGCCTGATCGTTTTGTGGCGCTGGGTGCCGCCCGCGCCGCGCCGTGTCCAGCACCGCGATGTGGGCATGGACCGTCGGCAGTTGAGAAGCGTGCTGTCACGCCCGGAGCTCTGGCGGCTCGACGTGTCGATTTTTGCGCTGCACTTCGTACTGATGGCGATTTTTGTGGCCGTACCGTTTCGCTTGCTTGAGGCGGGAATCAGCGCGGCGCATCATGGCTTGGCCTATCTGGCGATCATGGGACTTTCGTTTATTGCCATGCTGCCGCTGATGATCACGGCCGAGAAGCGCCAGCGCATGACACGCATCTGCCTGCTGGCGATTGGCGCCATTACGATCAGCCTGGCGGGTTTGGGGCTTCCGGTCTCTGAGGGCTATGGGGTGTTTCCATGGCTGTTTATCTTCTTTACTGGCTTCAACCTGCTGGAAGCGACCCTTCCGTCGATGCTCAGCAAGCTGGCACCGGCCGGGGCCAAGGGGACTGCCATGGGGGTCTATTCCACCAGCCAGTTTCTGGGGGCGTTTCTAGGCGGTACCCTGGGTGGCGTGCTGGCAAGTGTCGGGGGCCTGGACGCGGTATTTCTCGGCTGCGCACTGCTGGCGCTATTGTGGTGGGGCGCGATGCTGAATATGCCATCGCCACCGCCGTTGAGCAGTGAGGTGGTGGCACTGGGCAACACCCAAGGCGATACTATGGACGTGCTGCTTGAGCATCTGGCAGGCGTGACAGGCGTCGAGGATGTCATGGTCGTGCCCGAAGAACGGCTAGCGTATTTAAAGGTCAATCGGCAGCAGCTTGATCAAGCAGCGCTTGCTAAGCTGGTAACACCCCCGAAATCATAAAAGGGGTGGGGGGATAGTGCGTCGCTGGGACGCTGTCGACGTTTATCGATATCAATTGAAAGGAGCGCCTTATGGCTCGCGGCATTAACAAGGTTATCTTGATCGGCAATCTCGGACAGGATCCTGAGGTACGATTCACGCCCTCCGGAACGGCGGTTGCCAACCTTAACCTGGCGACCACCGATACCTGGATGGACCGCCAGAGCGGTCAGCGCCAGGAGCGCACCGAGTGGCACCGGGTGGTGATGTTCAACAAAACCGCCGAAATTGCCCAGCAATACCTCAAGAAAGGCTCCAAGGTTTACATCGAAGGACGTTTGCAAACCCGCAAATGGCAGGACCAGAATGGCCAGGACCGCTATAGTACTGAAATCGTTGCCAACGATATGCAGATGCTTGATTCCCGCGGCGGTGATTACCAGGGCGGCGGCGCGGCACCCAATAACTACGCCCAAGGTGGGCAGGGTGGCCAGCCCCAGCCCCCTCAGGGTGACCAATACGGCGGACAAGGCGCTGCCCAGCCGCAGCGAGCGCCGCAGCAAAACCAGCCCGCACCGCCGCAAGGCCAGCAAAACAACCAATATGGCGCGCCTGACCCTGGCAATTTCGATGACTTTGACGATGAGATTCCGTTCTAAGTGACGCGCCATGACGCGAGTGAAGGTAAGGGAGACAGGCCGTCTTGAAGCTTTTGATACTCGATGCGGGCCACTGCTTGAGTTTGGCGCTGGCGCGCGAAACCAGTCGCCGGTCAGATACTGAACTGGTGATTGAACAAGCCACGCAGGTGAGTGCCGAGCGCCTGCGGGAGGTGTCGCCGGACGCGGTGATTGTACCGCCATTGGCGCACCCCCTGAACATGGCCCCCGCCGCCGTTATGGAGCACGCCGACGCCGTTGAGGTCTGCCTCGAGGCCTGCCGCGCCGAAGATGTGGCACTGGTCTGGTGTGTGTCTGATCAGCTCTACGAAGACGGCTTCGACGTTGCCATCGATGAGCATGTCGTTCCGGCACCTCGTGATGAGAGCCTGCGCCGTCTGGTGCAAACCGGCAATCGTATCCGGGCCGATTACGCCCGCCACCTGATTGTTCGCCTGGGGCCATTGTTTGCCCTTGAGGGCAGTCATGCGTGGCTCAACGAACTGCTGGACAGCCTGGTCATGGGTGACAGTGTACGGGCGGCGGAAGACGTCATCTTTTGCCCTACCTCGGCGGATGCCGTGGCCCTTGCCCTGATCGGTATGCTCCAGCAGCAGTCCTGCGGCGCGGATGCCTGGGGCGCCTATCATCTGGCGGGGACTGAGCCGGTGAGCGCTTTTACCTTTACCTCCATGGTGAGGACGCAACTATTGACCCATCTCGAAGGGCGCGGCGAGCAAGTGACGTTAGGTGACGTCGAGGCATTGAAGCATCACCATGATGCCAAGCTGCGCCGTGTGCTGAACTGCCGCCGGGTGCTCAATGTGTTTGGTGTCCATCAAAAGCCGTGGCGTTTGGAGGTCGGGCGCATGCTCGATGCCTGGTGTTTAACGCGTGATCCGAAGGGTGTCGACGGCACAGGAGCGTCGTCTTGATGCAAGTGGCTCGCAGCGTGGTATTTTATGCAGGGTATTTTGCTGCCCTATTGGTGATTGGCGTGCTGTTCCTGCCGATCGCGCCTTTTTTACCCCTGGCTTGGCGTTATCGCCTGCTCAATTTATATAATTATTTTTTGATGTTCTGGTTCCGCATTGCCTGCGGGGTGCGCTACGACATTCAGGGCGCGCATCACCTGCCGGACGGGCCCTGTGTGATTCAGGCAAACCACCAGAGCGAGTGGGAAACGGTTTTTCTGCAGGTAATGAAGCCACCGGTATGCACCGTATTGAAACGTGAGCTGCTGCGCCTGCCCATCTTTGGCTGGGGCTTGCGTTTGCTGCACCCGATCAGCCTGGACCGCTCCAAACCGGCGCGGGCCATCAAGCAGGTGCTGGGTCAGGGCGTTGAACGGCTGAATACAGGGCTTTCGGTGCTGATTTTTCCTGAAGGCACCCGGGTCGAGCCCGGGGAGCGCCGGCGTTACAACAAAAGCGGTAGTGTGGTTGCCTGTCGCGCAGGGGTGCCGGTATTACCCGTGGCCCATAATGCGGGAGAGCGCTGGCCGGGGCGCCATTGGATTAAACGCCCGGGCGTGCTGCGGGTACGTATTGGCGAACCCATCGAAACCGCGGGACGGACCTCGGATGAGGTGCTGGCTGATGTCGAGGCGTGGATAGAGGCCCAACTGGTTGATATCTCGGATGTCCCAAGACCCCAATGACGCCCTTGTATTGGCCGAGCATGAAAAACGCCCCCTGCGCAATCCGCAGGGGGCGTTTTCATGGTGCTTGCCGCCGCAAGGTTATTCGGCGTAGCGCTGAAACACCAGACAGGCATTGGTGCCGCCAAAGCCGAAGCTGTTGGACAGCACCCGGTCAATGGCCACGTCATCGCGGCGCTCGGTAACGATATCGAAGCCGTCGGCCTGCTCGTCGAGCTGTTCCACATTGGCCGAGGCGGCCACGAAACGGTGCTGCATCATGAGCAGCGAGTAGACCGCCTCCTGGACCCCGGTGGCGCCCAGCGAGTGGCCGGTCAGCGACTTGGTCGAGCTCATCGCCGGCGTTGAATTGCCAAAGACCTCGCGGACCGCTTTGAGTTCGGCCACATCGCCCACCGGCGTTGATGTGCCGTGGGTGTTGATATAATCAATATCACCCTCGACGGTTGCCATGGCCTGGCGCATGCAGCGGGTTGCCCCTTCGCCGGACGGTGCCACCATGTCGTAGCCGTCGGACGTGGCGCCATAGCCTACCAGCTCACCGTAAATCTTGGCGCCGCGGGCCTTGGCGTGTTCCAGTTCTTCGAGTACCAGCATGCCGCCGCCACCGGCGATGACAAAGCCGTCACGGGCCTGGTCGTAAGGGCGCGATGCCTTGTCGGGCGACCCGTTATAGTGGGTAGAAAGAGCCCCCATGGCGTCGAACAGGCAGGACAGCGTCCAGTGTTCTTCTTCACCGCCACCGGCGAAAACCACGTCCTGCTTGCCAAGCTGAATCTGCTCCATCGCACTGCCGATACAGTGTGCCGATGTCGCACAAGCCGACGAAATCGAATAGTTCACGCCCTTGATCTTGAACGGCGTGGCCAGGCATGCCGAAACGGTACTGCCCATGGTGCGGGTGACGCGGTAGGGGCCCACGCGGCGCAGTCCCTTTTCGCGCAGCACATCGGCGGCTTCCACCTGGTTGGCACTCGAAGCGCCGCCAGAGCCTGCAATCAAGCCGGTTCGCTCGTTGGACACCTGGTCGTCGGCAAGCCCCGCGTCTTCGATGGCCTGCGCCATGGAAATATACGCATAAGCCGCTGCATCGCCCATGAACCGCAGCAGTTTGCGATCAATGAGCGACTCGAGGTCAATATCAACGCTGCCTGCTACCTGGCTGCGAAAGCCACGTTCAGCATAGTCTTCTTTGAAGCGAATGCCGCTACGGCCACTTCTGAGCGCCTCAAGGACCTGTTGTTGGTCGTTGCCCAGGCACGACACAATGCCAAGGCCGGTGACTACCACTCGTCGCATGGGAGCCTCCTGTTAAAAATTCGCAGTGGAGGTGAATAGGCCAACGCGCAAATCATTAGCCTGATAGATATCGCGACCGTCTACCGAGACGGTGCCGTCGGCCATGCCCAGAATCAGCCGACGAGTAATAATGCGTTTCATGTTGATACGATAGGTTACTTTTTGCGCGTCGGGAAGTATCTGTCCGCTGAACTTTACTTCACCGCAGCCAAGTGCACGTCCGCGGCCAGGGTGGCCTAGCCAGCCCAGGTAAAAGCCAACCAGCTGCCACATGGCATCAAGCCCCAGGCAGCCTGGCATGACCGGATCACCGGGAAAATGGCAATCGAAAAACCATAGGTCGGGTGTGATATCCAATTCGGCAATCAATTCGCCTTTATTGTACTCGCCGCCTGCTTCGTGAATGTGCGTGATGCGGTCAAGCATCAGCATGTTGGGCGCTGGCAGTTGGGCATTGCCCGGGCCAAAAAGTTCGCCGCGGGAGCAGGCCAGCAGTTCATCGCGATCAAAGGAATGTTGCTTGGTCACTGAATCTTTCCGAGTATCAGGGTAAAAGGTTGGGCCTAGTCTACTTCCCGAAACCGCTGAATGCACGTAACGGGCTTATTATTGGTGTGCCCTACAGAATTTTTATGAACGGCCGAAAGTATAATGAGGCAATTAGTGTAGAGTCGAATGATTGGTTTTGCACATTAAACGGCTTATTGACGTAAGATTGACGTTCCGTTGCCTGTCAGGCGTCGTCATGGCGCTGATCTGATTTTTTTGGGAGCAGCTCTTAGCCCGTTTTTTATAGGATGTCGTGAACAAGCATGTGGCTTCCCGTTTCCCTTAGTCGCCCCCTGGTCTGGGCTGCGTTGGTGGCACTGCCCGCCTGCATCTGGATTCCCGATGCCGCGCTGCGCATGGTCGCGGCATCAATAGTGGCGCTTGGGCTCTGGGATGCGTGGCGTCAGATGCGTCAACAGCGTCTCAGGCTGCGTCTCTCGCAGGATGCAATTGGCCTTTCCAACGACGCCATGGTCATCAGCGATGTCGAAAATCGCGTCATCGCCGTTAATGCGGCATTTACCGAAATTACCGGCTATGAAAGCCATGAAATACTGGGGCTCAAGCTCGAAACACTGGCAGCTCCGAGACACGATAAAACATTCTACCAGCACTTCTGGAGCACGCTTAAAAGCACCGGGCGCTGGGAAGGCGAGATGTGGAACCGCCGCAAGCACGGCGATGAATACCCCGAGTGGCTCAAGGTGCGTGCCATCACCGATAAACGCGGCAAGATAACCCATTTTATTAGCCTGTTTGCCGATATTTCCGCCCAGAAAGCCCGCGAGCGTGATCTGCGCCGCATTGGCTACGAGGACCCGCTGACCGGGCTGCCCAACCGTCGGCGTCTGCACGACCTGATGGAATCACGCCTGCGCAGTCTGCGCGCGGGAGAGAGCCTGGATATCGCGCTGATCGACATTGACGGTTTGAAATCGGTGAACGACAGCATGGGGGTTGAGCAGGGTGACCGCTTGCTGGCGCGTTTTGCTCAGCGGTTGACCAGCTATATGGCGGGCAGCGTCGTCGGACGTCTAGGCGGCGATGAATTCATGGTCATTCGCACCACGACCTACGATGATCACGATAAGTGGGTGGCGAACCTGCGTGACCACATGAGCAATCCGTTTGAGATCCAGGAGCAGTCGTTGCGCCTGGGTTTGACCATCGGCAGCTGTCGAGCTCCGGAAGATGGGCGTGACTCCGGGGTGCTGTTTCAACGGCTGGAGTCGGCGTTGTACAACGCCAAACGGCTTGGGCGCAACCACAGTCTGCGTTTTCGCCCCGCCCTGGACAAGCAGGACAATCCGCAATTGTCGCTGGTCAGCGACCTGCGCGCCGCCCTCGTCTCGGGGGATCAACTGGAGCTGTATTTTCAGACCCAGCATCACCCCGGTACGGGCGAGCTGCTTGGCATGGAGGCGCTGCTGCGCTGGCAGCACCCGCGGGATGGGATGATCTCGCCGGGTGAGTTCATTCCCTTGGCCGAGCGCCACGGCCTGATGGCGGAGCTGGGTAGCTGGGTGATTGAAAAGGCCTGCGCGCAGCAGGCGCACTGGGCCAATAATGACATGCCGACGCTGACCATGTGGGTCAACATCTCGGCGCTGCAGCTCTTTCATGGTGATCTTGAAAGCCAATTGGCCACCTGCCTTAAACGCTACCGGATAACGCCTGGCCACATCGGCCTGGAACTCACCGAATCGGTCCTGCTGGACGAGCGCGCAGGCGACATGGGACCGCGTCTGAAAGCGCTACGCGACCAAGGCTATGCCATTGCGATCGATGACTTCGGTACCGGCTATTCATCGCTTGGCTACCTGAAGCGCCTGCCGGTGGACAAGATAAAGCTTGACCGAGCCTTCATCCGAGAATTGCCTGGGGACCAGGCCGATGCGGCGATTGTGAAGGCGGTGCTGTCGATGGCCAAGGGGCTGGGGCTTGATGTGATTGCCGAAGGTGTCGAAACCAAAGAGCAGTGCGATTTTCTGGTTGATGCAGGCTGTCATATGGTGCAAGGGTTTTATTTCGCCCGTCCACAGCCTGCACACGAACTGGAACAGCGTATGCTTTCCAAAGCAAACTCGGCAACGTCACGCACAGGCAGCGTGGCTAGAACAGGGACCTAGCGTGCCTCGGTGGCCGCATAGCGATATTGCCAGCGTCGGTAATAGCGGCAGACGCCAAGGCAGATAAGCGCCCATGCCAGCGCCTGGGTGGGCAGCAGCCAAGGCGCCAGAGTGACATCGGTAAGTGCCGCCCCGGCAAAATACGACAGCGGTCCGCCCAACGCACCCAGCGTTGCTGCCCGCCAGGGCCATTGCCATAGCCACGCAAGCGAGTGATGCACCAGGGTGGCGAACAGCGGCCAGAGCATCCACAGCCAGAAAGGCAGTAAGCCCGCGATGAGCCGTTGATCGGTAAATATCAGCCCCCCGGCCAGCTGTAGACCGCCGTCGACCGCGAGCCCTATTAAGGCAAAGGCCGCCACCAGTCGCCACTCCCCTGGTTTACCGACATACCGCAGATGCAGTGCAATCCAGGTGCTGCCCGCAACCGCGGCAACCCAGGAGCCTCCCAGCACGCACAGCGTCCAGATCACTTCAAAGCCCAGAGCGTTAACGAGCACTGCCACCAAGCGCCGCCGGGCGAGCATTACAGCGCTCCGGTCAAGGGGGCCGGTTTGGCAGCGGGCTTGGCCAGCAGCAAGTGACAGGTGCCAATCGAACGCTCCAGGAAACCGCCTTCGCAGTAGCACAGGTAATACCGCCACATGCGGATAAAGCGTTCGTCATAACCCAGCGCTTGCACATCCTCCAGGTGGGCCTCGAAGCGGTGGCGCCATTCGCGCAGGGTGCGCGCGTAATGCTGGCCAATTTCATCCAGCGCTACCATGTTGAGCGACGTCTTGCGCATCAGACTGCTGGCAATGGCGTGGTGGGAAGGTAAAAAGCCGCCGGGGAAGATATACCGCTTGATAAAGTCCATATCCCGCTTGGCGCCATCAAAGCGCTGGTCGCGGATGGTAATCGCCTGGAGCATGGCCTGGCCGTCGTCGGTCAACAGGCTGTCGACCTTGCGCAGGTAGGTATCCAGGTACTGGTGGCCGACGGCTTCAATCATTTCGACGGAAATCAGCCGGTCAAAGCGGCCGGTCAGTTCACGGTAGTCCTGTTTCAGCAGCGTGATGCGCGCCTCCAGGCCCTCTTCCTTGATGCGCTTTGCGGTATAGGCGTATTGTTCTTCGGAAATGGTGGTCGTCGTCACGCGGCAGCCGCGGGTCCTGGCCGCATGGATGGCAAGCCCGCCCCAGCCCGTGCCGATTTCCAGCAAATGGTGCTCGGGTAGCACGTTGAGCTTGTCGAGCATGACATCCAGCTTGTAGGTCGAGGCTTCTTCCAGGCTGGCATCCGGGTAGGGAAAGACGGCGCTGGAGTACATCCAGTGGTGCTTGTCGAGAAAGGTGCCAAACAGATCGTTGCCAATATCATAGTGCGCGGCGATATTGCGTCTGGACCCGGTCAGGCTGTTGCGCTGAAAACGATGCACCAGGCCCATCAGCCAGCGTGTCATGCGCGCGCTGCCGTTCTCGAGATGGCCGTTGACCTGGTCCAGGTTAATGGCAAACAGGCGCACCAGGGCGACCAGGTCATCGGCGTCCCAGTCGTTGTCCATGTAAGCCTCGGCGGCGCCCACGGTGCCGCCTAGAGCAAGCCGCTTCCAGGCGCGCGCGTGGCGGACGACGACGGTGACGTGAAGCTCCCCGCCCTGGCCAAGATGGTGGCATTGATTGCCTTCAATCAGGGTAATGTGGCCGCCGGTAAAGGTGTCCAGCTGCGCGATCAACCGCTTTTTCAGCCAGCGGGTGGCACGCCCCAGGGGGGCGGGTTGAATATCAGGCGGCGTGGAACGCAGGGTCGTCATTTCGAGGTCTCCTTGCGCTTGGGGTGGTTATAGACAGGGTTGCGCTTCAACCACAGCCGAAGCGCCTCAAAATGAATGCCGGTGATGGTTTTCAGGCTTATCCACGGCTGGCGCGCCAGAGTGGTCAGCAACACCCGGGGGGTGGCGGGAGCCGCCTCCAGGGTCAGGGTGGCGTCGAAGTGACGCTGCCCGGCCTGCCAGTTTTCCATGTGCAGTAATAACTGGTCGCCCGGTGTGTTAAAGCGCCATCGGTAAGTCATGTCCATGGGGTTGAACGGTGAGACGTGCATGGCTTTATCGAAGGTCGCGTGGTGGCTGTGGCGGTGGCCATCGACACGGCAGGCGTAACAGGTGCGATCACGCCAGGGCATGTTGGTCACTTCGCCAAGCACCGCTGACAGCTGGCCTGCCCGGTCGTAGGCGTAATACATCGAAATAGGGTTGAACATGGCGCCCAGCGTGCGCAGCTGTGTCAACACGCAGATACGGCCCTCGGGGGCGCTGCCCAACTGGCGTGTCAGCTCTTCGCGGACGGCGGTGGCCAGCGGGCGGTCCGTCGGGCCGAGATAGTCGTCGCGGCGAAAACGCGCCAGTGCCGCACCTCTGGCGCTGAACCCCGGCACACCGTCAAACAGCATCGGCAGCTCGTCCAGGTCCAGCCAGGCCATCCACAGCTGGTAATCAAAGCGGTGTGTGTGAGGCGTGAAACGTCGGTGACGCAGGGTGCCGCGATACACCCGTGAATGAGGCGTCGTCATCATCCTGCGTCACCCCCTTGATAGGCATCGAACAGCTCCGTGGTAGGCAGCGCCGTGGGAGCAGAGAGCGGGGTGTAGGCTTCGTCACAACTCAGCGAGCGGGCAACGCGCAGTGCGCTCCAGACGCCATCTTCATGGAAGCCGTTGCGCCAGTAGGCACCACAGAAGTGGGTGCGTCGGGCAGGCGATGAAATCTCGCCGTGACGCTGTTGGGCAGCATGCCCCGCCAGGGTGAACTGTGGGTGGGCGTAGGTGTAGCGTCCCAGCACCCTGGCGGGGTCGATACTGTCTGAATCATTGAGGGTGACGCAAAACGTGGTGTCCGCATCCAGCCGCTGAAGAATGTTCATGTTGTAGGTCACCGAGACCCGTTCGTCGGCTCCACGGCCGTCAAGGCGGTAATTCCAGCTGGCCCAGGCACGTTGTCGGCGTGGCAACAGTGAGGTGTCGGTATGCAGGACCACCTCGTTATCCTGGTAGGGCATGGCGCCGAGAATCTCGCTTTCAGCCGCGGTCGGGTCATCCAGCATGGCCAAGGCCTGGTCGGCATGGCATGCAAGGACGACCTGATCAAAGCGCTGGGTGCCTTGAGCGGTGGTGATCATCACCCCGGTATCCGTGCGGGTAATGCCGGTAACCGGGGTGTTCAGGTGAATACGGTCCGCATAGGGCGCGGTCAACCGTGGAATGTAGCGGCGTGAACCGCCCACCAAGGTGTACCACTGGGGACGGTGGTTGACCGACAGAAGCCCGTGGTTGCGGAAAAAACGGACAAAAAAGGTCAGCGGAAAGGATCGCAAGTCGCCAATGCTCGCCGACCAGATGGCCGCGCCCATGGGCAGCAGGTAGCGCCGCTGGAAGGCCTGGCCGTAGCCGTGGCGATCCAGATAGTCGCCAAGCGTCATGTCCTGGGCAAGCCGATCGTTCTCCAGGTCCGCAGTGGCCTGCTTGTTGAAGCGCATGATATCGGCCAGCAGGCGGTAGAAAGCCGGGTTGAGCAGGTTGCGGCGCTGAGCGAACAGCGAGGTCAAGGTGTGGCCGTTGTATTCAAAGTCAACGCTGGTCTCGTGTACCGAAAAACTCATTTCGGTGGCCTGGCTGGGAACATCCAGGGCATCCAGCAGGCGCTGAAAATGCGGATAGGTCCAGTCGTTGAAGACGATGAAGCCGGTGTCGATGGCGTAAGGGCGGCCACCTACCTCGACGTCCATGGTCGCGGTATGCCCGCCCAGGCGCGCGTCGGCTTCGAACAGGGTGACCTCGTGCTGGGCGGAAAGATACCAGCCAGCTGCCATACCGCTGATGCCGCTGCCGATCACGGCGATACGCTGTGAACCCAAGGTGCTCATCGGGAAGCCTCTTGCTGGCGCGTCATGCGCAGGCCGATTCGGCGGCGCAAAGCGGGGGGTAAAATGCCCAGCAGCTTGACCATATAGGTAAAGCGGCGCGGAAAGTGGATATCCAGACGCCCCTTTACCAGACCCTCGATAATGGCGTCAGCGGCGGTGTCGGCGCTGACCTGCATGGGCATGGGGAAGTCATTGCGCTCGGTCAGCGGCGTCTTGACGAAGCCTGGGTGAATCAGGCTGACGTCGATGCCTTCCTGGTCAAGGTCAAGGCGCAGCGACTCCAGGAAATAGCTGACGGCCGCCTTGGAGGCGCCATAGGCTTCTGCCCGGGGTAACGGCAGGTAGGCAGAAGCGCTGGAAGTGGCCGCAAGCCGGGCGGGCCTGCCTTCCCGGCGGGCGGCACGCAGTAAGGGAAGGGCCGCCTCGACGCCATACAGGGTGCCAAACAGGTTGGGGGTGAAGACACGTTCGATCAGGTCCATGTCAAACTGCTGGGCATTGAGGTATTCACAGGTGCCTGCGTTGAGCAGAACCAGGTCAAGGGCGCCCAACTGCTCGCCGATCTGCTGGCCCGCGGCCAACACCGCATGGCGGTCGCTGACGTCGAGCGGCAGCGGGTGGGCGTTGGGGTGGTCCTGGCACAGCGCTTCCAGCGCCGCGTGGTTGCGGGCGCTGAGTACGACCTGATGACCCTGGGCAATAAGCTTTCTGGCCAAGGCGTCGCCAATCCCCGAGGTCGCACCCGTCAGCCAGATACGCTGGGGGGTTGTCCATGTGCTCATCGAACCTCTCCTGTTACACCCTGCGGGCACCTTGGTCAGATGCCCCAGGCAACGTAATGATTAATCAAGACGATGCTTTAACCAGCGAATGACCCGCCCCATTACCGGGAGGTGCTCATAGAGCATCGCCCCGGCATCAAAGTAGTCCCTGTGTCGCGCCACACGCCCGTCGTCAGCAAATGTCAACGCACTGCACCCCTCTACCTTGATCGTACGTCCTCCTGCCAGCTTTGGATGCACGAATGTCATGGTCCAGGTGACAAATGCCTGGCTGCCCTGGCGCTGGCGCGTGTGATAAACGAATTGGCAGCGCTCGATGTTTTCATACATCGCGGCAAAATAGCGCGACAGCGCGGGGCGACCTTCAACGTTATGCAGCGGGTCGCTGAAAATTATATCGTCAGTATATACTTCGTACAGCTTTTCTGTACAGGTATTGTCAAGTTTGTTGAAAAAGGCGCAAAAATCTTCCAGTGCCTTGTCCTGTGACATGAAGACTCCTGAAGTCGTTAGGCGGTTAGCGGGCCGGTATCAGTCTGACAGCGCCTTGAAGGCATCGAGTGCCCGTTGACGTGCTGCCTTGTGATCGACAATGGGGGCGGGGTAGTCCAGCTGGGTCAGCAGGTCGCGCGGTGGTGCATGGCGGGCTTTGGTCGGCAAGGCGGCAAGCTCGGGCAGCCAGTGGGCGATAAAGTCGCCGTTGGGGTCAAAGCGTGTGGATTGCGTGGTGGGATTGAAGATTCGGAAATACGGGGCGGCGTCGGTACCTGTTGAGGCCGCCCACTGCCAGCCACCGTTGTTGGCACCAAACTCGCCGTCCACCAGGTGGCGCAGAAAAAACGCCTCCCCCCGGCGCCAGTCGATCAGCAGGTGCTTGCTCAGGAACATCGCGGTGACCATGCGCAGCCGATTGTGCATCCAACCGGTGGTGACCAGCTGGCGCATGGCGGCGTCCACCAGCGGGTAGCCGGTACGGCCTTCGCACCAGGCGTTGAAGGCGTCGGGGTCGTCGCGCCAGGCAAGTTTACGGGTATGGGCCTGAAACGGCTGGTGGCGGCATACCTGAGGAAAGCCGACGGCCACGTGCTGGTAAAATTCCCGCCAGATAAGCTCGCTGACCCAGGCGGTCAGGCCTTTATCGCCATCGGCCAAATGTCCGCCATTCTCGCTCATGGCGGCCTGCATGCACTGTCGATAGGAGATCATTCCCAGCGCCAGATAGGGCGAAAGCTCACTGGTGCCGCGCACCTTTGGGAAGTCCCGCTGATCGCTGTAGTGGCGGCCACGGAAGCGTAAGAAGCGTTCCAGGCGGTTGCTGGCGGCGTGCTCTCCTGCAGGCCACTGGTCAGCATCGACCGGGGTGGCATCAAGATCCGGGAGTGGCGGCAAAGGGTCGCTATCGATACCCAGTGGCGATTGAGCATCCGGGGTGTCGCGCAGTGCCAACTGGTCGGCGGTGATCTGCTTGTGCCAGGCCTTGGCAAAGGGGGTGAAGACGCCGTAATAGTCGCCCTTGCCGGTCAGTAGCGTCCCGGGGGCAAAGGCCACCGCATCATGATGCCCGTGTGCCGCAATGTCCGCCTGCTTGAAGGACTCGATGACCGCCTGGTCGCGACGCTGCTCATTGAGGGGGTACTCAAGGTTGAAGTGCAACTGCTCGATCTGGTGCTCGCGGGCAATCTCAAGCAAGGTGGCGGGCGCCTCATCGAACGACGCGATATCCCGATGCAGAAGCGGAATGTTCAGCCCCTCGAGGGCTTCTTTGAGGGCCGTCACGCCACGTGTCCAGAAGTCGATCTTGTTGATGCCATGGCCGTGCGTCTGCCACTGGTCCACCGAGCGCAGAAAGACGGCAACCACCGGCCCTTTTGCAGCGGCGGCGGCAAGCGCGGTGTTATCGTGGATGCGCAGGTCACTACGCAGCCAAACCAACTGTCGAGACATGGAAACTCCTGCAGGGCGATGGTCAAGCGGGTCGCCACCGCCGCTGCGGCGGTGTCACTCAGTTTGTCAAAGGACGCCTGATTCGCGCAGTAACGGGCGCAAGCGGGCGATGGCTTGAGGCAGGTCATCGCCCAGCATATGCACGGAGGTGTCGCGCAGATCGGCGTCGCGCAGGCGGGCGACTTCACCACAAACGCCGATGGGCACATTTAACGTGGCAGCGGCATCCGGCAGCGCCTGGCGAATATAGCGGTCGTCTTCCCGCTGGCCGCTGGACAGCAGCACCATCGAAGAATGCAGGCGTGCGACTGCCTGGGGGAGGTCTTCAAGCGGCAGGGAGTGATCCAGCAGCTGCACACGGTAACCCTGTTCGCTGGCCATCAGCGCTGACATCAGGACCCACAGGGGGCCGGGGTCGTCGGGCATCGCATTAAGCAGGATCAACGGACCGCGGGTGGCTTGATTGGCGTAATGCAGGCGGATTCCCACCTGGCTGCGCAAGAAGGCTTCGAAGGTGCGGCGGACCAGGGCATCAGGTTGCACCGCCCACTTGGCTTCCAGCGTCAGCACCACCGGCTGCCACAGTTCGTTGATCGCGGTGCTCAACGGATAGAGCGCCAGGCTCTGGTGATAGAAGGCTTCCAGTCTGGGCAGATCGAGCGCTTCGATGACCGCCTGCAACTGCTGGCGCTGGCTTACCCAATCGCCGGCGTCGGGTACCGGCGCCTCAACGGTGTCGGGCTGGTCGAGCAGGTCCGCGACCTGGCTGACCGGGACGCCGCGATTGAGCCACTGCAGGATGCGTTCGATGCGCGTAATGTCATCCTGGGCATACAGCCGGTGGCCTTTGGGCGTGCGCTTGGGGCAGATTAAACCGTAACGTCGCTCCCAGGCACGCAGGGTAACCGAATTAACGCCCGTCAGACGGGAAACTTCCCGAATGGGATAAAGTGGGGTATCGGGTGGGTGGGTCGCCTTATTATTCATGGGCGCCATTGCCTCTTCGTTGTCTGCGGAGCCAAGCCGCATGGGCCTATCGTGGTTTGCTGCGGCGGGCGATGTGGTTTGCTATCCATAGCAATTACCTAATATCTAATTAACCGATCAACAATCTTGAATAACTAACGCTCCTTTGTACAACTTGTAGGCCCAAGGTACAACCTTTGGATTCACTTGTTAGGCTGTGATTCGCCAGCCCTGTTATGTACCGACCGATCTATTAACGCCTGGGCCATCTGCGTTCCAGAGACCCATGCCGACTCCACGCGGCTGGCCGTGAAACTGTCACCACACATGGCAAGGCCGCTGTCGCTGTATAGGAATAACCGGTCATCGGCCGTGCTTGGCTGGGCGTAACGCCAGCGGTGCGCGCCGCTGCTGACCCGCAACGGTAACGGCGTGTCTGCCGGAAACGACGCAGTAAAGGCCGCCCACAGTAACTCGGCAACCGCTTGGGGATCGTCTTCCAGGTGGGCCTCGCTCCAGTCCAGGTGCGCCATCAGGCTGAGGCTTTCAGGCTGCTGCTCGCGGCCCGGTTTGGTCTGATTGCGCGACACCAGGCGCAGCGCAGGGTGGTCAATACGGGCCATCTGCCAGTCACTCTGACCGCCTGGCGGAGTGGGTAGGGGGGCATCCAGCACCGCCCAGGCCGCCCAGCAGCTGCGCTGGTCACGCGCCCGGCATGCCTCAGCCAGTGTCGCCTCCCAGGGCGCTAGCAGTGGCAAAGCCTGCGGCGGCGGTGTGGTCAACACGACATGGTCGAACGGGCCGAAATCACGCCCCTGTGCATCTTGAAGCTGCCAGCCGTTGGGTGAACGTTGCAACGCCTCGATGCGTGTCGCCAGGTGCAGCGCCGTTTGGGGGTGCGTCTGGAACCTATCTGCCAGGTGGCGGGTAACCGCGCTCATGCGGGGCACGCCGGTGTAGCGGGTGTGGGGGTCATGATGCAGTTGCCAGCCGCTTGAACTAGCCTGATAGCTGACGACCGGCCAAGGCGCAACGAGCCCTGACGAAAGCCAGCCGGCAACGGCGTCCCTGAAGGCTGGATCGCGTACGGTAAATGCCTGGGCGCCCAGGTCAAGCTGCGCCTGGTCAAGGCGCTTGGTCGACATGCGACCGCCCGGGCCGCGCGCTTTATCAAAGACCGTTACCGCCACGCCGTGTTCCGCCAAGCGGTTGGCGCAGGCCAGGCCCGCCATGCCGGCACCGACAACGGCGACGTTCGAGAGAGGAGCAGAGGTGACGGTTGTCATGGTGACCTGATGGGTATTTGGCCCGGTGCAATGTCAATAATGGGCATATATTAATGTACGAATCATTCTATGTGTAATAGTTTTGTATAGATAAGTCCAAATGTAAACCTTCAAGAGCGTAGCTCGCTCGTCGACATCAAAAGGGAGAAACACCATGCGTGTACTAGTGACCGGCGGCAGTGGTTTTGTCGGCCAGCGACTCTGCCCGGCCTTGATAGCGCAGGGGCATGAGGTGCAGGTGGTTTCCCGTATGCCTCATAAAGTACGCGATCGTCTTCCCCGGGAATGTGACATCCGTGACAGCGCCCAGGCGTTCATCGACAGCCCGCCGAATGCATTGGTCAACCTGGCGGGCGAGTCAATTGCGGCCAAGCGCTGGAGCGATACCCAGAAAGCGAGGCTGATTCGCTCGCGGGTCGAGATGACCGAACAGCTCGTCTCGCTGTGCGAGCAACTGGGCGAGAACGGCCAGCCGCTGCCCCAGGCGCTGGTCAGTGGTTCCGCGATGGGCTATTACGGTGATCAAGGCGATAAGCGCGTCACCGAAGACACCACGCCCCACGATGAGTTTGCCCACCGACTATGCGCCGAATGGGAAGCCGCGGCCAAGCCCATTGAGGACATGGGCGTGCGCCTGGCGATTTTACGCATCGGGCTGGTATTGGGGGCGGGCGGCGGCACCCTGCAGAAGATGCTGCCGCCCTTCAAGCTGGGGCTGGGGGGCCGTTTTGGCGACGGCAGGCAGTTCATGCCCTGGATCCATCGCGACGACCTGGTCGAGGCGATCATCTTCCTGCTCCATGACGCCTCGCTGTCAGGTGCCTTCAACGGCAGTGCGCCGCACCCTGTGACCAATGCCGAGTTCACCCGGACGCTGGCCAGGCAACTGCACCGCCCGGCGGTATTGCCGGTGCCCGCCTGTGTCTTGAAAGCGGGCTTGGGTGAGATGTCCCAGCTGTTGCTGACCGGTGCCGATATGCGCCCCGAGCGCCTAGAGGCAGCGGGGTTCAGCTTTCAATATCCCACGCTGGAGGAGGCGCTCTCCGCTATCCTGTCGCCTGAGCGCAGCGCTTAGGCATTGGGGTCAACGGTGATGATCACCCGCACGGCATCCAGCCGCAGGCGGGTGTTCTCAATCGCGTCACTGAGGGCCTGGCGTTCCTTTTTCAGGGCGTCGAGCTCTTCGTTGCGTACCGACGGGTTGTGTTCCGCCAGCGCCGCCAGACGGGCAAGTTCCGCGTCCAGCTGAGTGCGCATGCGCGCCTCGGCAGCTTCCACGATGCTGGGGAGTTCGCGTTCGGCTTCCCCCTCCCCTTGTCTGAGCAACCCGCGAAGCGCGTCGTGATGGCGCTTGATCAGGTCGCGTGCCAGGGATTTATTGACCTTCTGCAGGTTTTTGCCCAGCCCCGTGAAGGAAATCTTGTCGGTCAGGTTGGCACCCGATTCGTCAAGCAGCACGCGCACGGCTGTCGGCGGCAGAAACCGGTTCAGGTGCAGCGATGTGGGCGCTGGGCAATGGGTGCGGAATACCAGCTCGGTCATCAGGCGGCCGCTGGGGATGGCCGGATGACCCAGCAAGGCCAGCGCGGTATTGCCCATGGTGCCGTCAATGATGCGGCCCATCATTTCGCGTAGCAGCGGGTGCTCCCAGGAAAGCCGCTGAATGTCATCGCGGGCGAGTGCCTTATGGCGGTCAAAGGTGGCGGAAAACCCTTCTTCGCCTTTTACCAGCCCCGGCAGGCCGTCCAGCATGTGCTGCCCCGGCTGGAGGTGAAGCAGGCCATTGCCGATCTCCTGGCTATCCACGCCAAACACGTCCAGTGCGCGCTCGACGTAGCGCGGCAGGGCGCTGTCGTCGTCCAGCTCGCGCACCGCCTCGACCACCTGCCGGGCGCGCACCGGACGGCAGGCATTGAGCTCCAGCAGGCGGTTACGGCCGGCATCCCGCTCGGCCAGTTTGGCGACAAACAGCTCGCGGGTCTCGGTGATGATCTCATCGAGCATCTCGTCGTCGAGCAGTGCGTCGGCCAGGGCATCGCCAAAGGCGTCAAACAGGTCACTGCCAATACCATGGGGCGCGCTGAAGGCATCCATGCCCTCGTGATACCAGCGCATCAGGCGCTCGCCGGGGCTGCCGGTAAACGTCGGTACGTGCATCTCGATCGCGTGGCGCTGACCGATCCTGTCCAGGCGACCAATGCGCTGTTCCAACTGGTCGGGATGCTGGGGCATGTCGAACATTACCAGGTGACGGCAGAACTGGAAGTTGCGCCCTTCAGAGCCAATTTCGGAGCACACCAGTACCTGGCAGCCGTCTTCTTCATCGGCAAACGCCGCGGCGGCACGGTCGCGTTCGACCAGTGACAGGCCCTCGTGGAACACCGGCGCATGATAGCCGCCCAGCACGCGGAGGCCTTCGGCCAGGCCTTCGGCGGTGTCGCGGTGGTGGGCAATCACCAGCACCTTGTCGTTGGCGAAACCGGCGTCGCTGTCATCGCTGAGTTTTTCCAGCAGCCAGTTCACCCGCGGGTCGATATGCCACCAGGGTTCGCCGTGAAGCGGGTCGTTACTCAACTCGCGGTAGGCGGCATCCGGGTAGATCAGCACGTCCGGATGATCCATGCCGGTCTCGATGAGCAGCTCGTCGAGGTAGTCGTCATCGCGCTCCAGCCGACGCTGCATGCGGCGATAGGCCGACGGCAGTGCCAGGGCGTCGAGGTGCAGGCGGCGCTCCGGGAAGCCGCCCACATGGCGGCGACTGTTGCGGAACATCACCCGCCCGGTGCCATGGCGGTCGAGCAGGGCGTCGCGGAGCTGGTCACGGGCAGCGTCTTGCTGGTCAGCGCTGGCCTCGGGATTGCACAGGGTGGCAAGCAGGGCTTGGCTGTCGCGGTCGTCGGCCACGGCCTCGACATGGACGCGTGCGTCAGGCGTGGCGGGGAGTGCCTCGAGCGCCTCAATGGCGCTGGCCACTTCACCGTAGTGACGCTCTTCGTCTTTGAAGCGCGCCAGGTCGTGGTAGCGTTCTGGATCGAGCAGCCGCAGGCGGGCAAAGTGGCTTTCTATGCCCATCTGTTCGGGTGTGGCGGTGAGCAGCAACAGGCTGGGAATATCCCTCGCCAGCTGTTCGACGCACTGATAACCGGGACCGCTGCCCTCGCTGCTCCAGTCGAGATGGTGGGCTTCGTCAACAATCAGTAGATCAAAGTGGCTGGCCTGCGCCTGTTCCTGGCGGTGGGTATTGGCAAACAGCCAGCCCTGGCTTGCCAGCACCAGCTGGGCGCTTTCAAACGGATTGGCGCTGCCGTGAGCCTGACTCTGGGTTTCGTCCAGCAGGGTGACGTTGAGCGAGAAACGGCGCAGCAACTCGACCAGCCATTGGTGGGTCAGGCTGTCCGGCACCAGAATCAGCGCCCGTTCGGCGCGCCCGGTGAGCAGCAGGCGATGCAGTATCAAACCGGCCTCGATGGTTTTGCCGAGCCCGACTTCGTCGGCCAGCAGGACGCGCGGCGCATGGCGTCGGGCGACTTCATCGGCGATATACAGCTGGTGCGGCACCAGGTCGATGCGCGGCCCGGCAAAGCCCAGCGCGCTGTGCTGTTCGATACGCTGGTGATGATGCAGGGTACGAAAACGCAGGTCGAACCAGTCGTTGCGGTCGACCTGGCCGGTAAGCAGGCGGTCGCGGGCCTGGTCGAACTGCATGGTGTCGGCGAGCTTGGCTTCCGGCAGTTCGCGCCGTTGGCCCTGACTATCCTCGCCGCTGTAGGTGATCAGGCCGTTGGACGTTTGGCTGTCATCGACAATCATCTGCCAGCCGTCAGCCGACTGGATACGGTCGCCGCTGCCAAACATGACGCGGGTCAGCGGGGCCTGGCGGGTATTGTAGGTGCGGGTTTCCTGGCTGGCACTGAACAAGATGGTAACGCTTCGGGTGTCGCAGTTAAGCACGGTGCCGAGCCCAAGCTCGGCTTCACCGTCACTAATCCAGCGTTGGCCGGGGGAAAAATCGCTCATGATGCCTCAAGGAAGTCTGCAAAACGGGGGCGTACGTGGCCGGTCATGATGACCGGCCACAAACAGGGCGGGGGATTCTAACGCAAAGGCGCAGGAGGATTAAGGTATATCGTCGTCAATCTTCGAGCCAACGGTCCAGATGGGCCTGGGTAAGCTCGCCCACATGAATATCCAGGGTGTTGCCGTCGCCGTCGAATAGCACCGTTGTGGGCAACCCCGGCGCTTCGACGAGCGACATCAGCATTTGGCCGGGGTCGCGCAGGGCGTAGCGGAAGCGCAGCGACTGTTCATCCAGGTAGCGAACAATGGGCAGCAGGTCTTCGCCCTGGTTGGCGACCACCACAGCCACGCCCTCGCGCTGGTCGGCGTTTTCAAGCAGCGGCATCTCGCGCAGGCAAGGCGGGCACCAGGTGGCCCACAGATTGACGATGACTTTATCGTGATCGTCCGCCAGGGAGGGAAGATACACCGGCTCGCCATCGATATCTTCCAGGGTAATGTCGGGCAGGCTTTTCACGCGCATGTCGCTGCCCAGTGGGGCGAGCGTTACCAGCACCAGCCACAGGCTCGAGGCCCCGATCAGCAGCGCCATGGCGCCGCCCATGGCAATGAGCCGTGAGCGCAGCGACCAGATCGTCCACAACAG
Source organism: Vreelandella subterranea (assembly GCF_900111305.1). Classification (GTDB taxonomy): domain Bacteria; phylum Pseudomonadota; class Gammaproteobacteria; order Pseudomonadales; family Halomonadaceae; genus Vreelandella; species Vreelandella subterranea. Next base: position 180,713 of record NZ_FOGS01000005.1, on the reverse strand, counting down.
GCCTGCTGCCATGCCCCAAAGCCCTTGGTAGCCCGGCTTCCAGAACTTCAGCGTCTCCAGCGGGGCGGTACTGTAGCTTTCGATATGCAGGGCGATATGACCGAAGCGAGCCGCGATCAGCCAAACGACCACCAGCCCCAGAAACCAGCGCTGATGACGGCGTTCGGGCAGCCCCAGTAAATATCGCGTGCTGACCAGCAACGCCAGCGCGCAGGCAATGGCATAAAGGCGGGGCAGCGAAATCAGTAGCGGGCCAAGGGTAATGGCGTTCATGATTTTCCCGTTTAGCAGTTACACTGGCGCACCATACCATGCGAGTTGCAAATTACGGAGACGTTATGCCCTCACCTGCTTTCGATAGGCTGCGCGCGCTAGCGATCGGCTCCCAGGCGATTGGCCTGACACTGATTATCACTCTGGAAACGGTAATGGGCAACGCGGCCCGGCCCTGGCAGGGTGTCGTGCTGGCGGCGATGCTGGCGACCGCGCTGACGATCGCACTGTTACGCCTTTACCGCCGCAACCTGGCGCGCAAGCGCTGGGCTGAACGTGTCGAGGATGATCGCGACGGCTAGCGTTGGAAAACGTTGCTTGTATTTTTAGCGTTCCAGTTCCAGATTAAGAGCAGACCCCAGCGCGAGACGATGGGGCGCTAAATCCTACAGGGAGCGATCAATAAGATGATGAATAAACGCATAATTGCCACGGCGGTGGCGGTTTCTTCACTGGCATTGGCAGGTGCGGCCCAGGCTCAGGTCAAGGTGGGCTTTTTGGGGGGCTTTACAGGCGGTATCGAGAGTCTGACACCACCGATTTTTGATGGCGCACAGTTGGCGGTCAAGCAGATTAACGAGCAGGGCGGCATTCTAGGCGGCCAGATCTTGGAAATGCCGTCGGGCGATACCACCTGTTCTGACGCATCGGCCGCCTCGAATGCGGCGGACCGCATGGTCAATTCCGAAGACGTCACGGCCATTGTCGGCGCGCTGTGTACCGGTGCTACCATTGCGGCGGCCAACAACGCAGCAATTCCCGGCGGCGTGCTCATGGTGTCGCCCGCCTCCACTGCGCCTGCGGTGACCGAGCTGGACGATAACGACCTGGTGTTCCGCACCGTGCCTTCCGACGCCTTCCAGGGTGAAATGCTGGCCAAGCTATTAATCGAGAAAGGCATTACCGATGTCGCCGTGACCTTCGTTAATAATGACTATGGGCAGGGGCTATCCGACGCCTTTACCAGCACCTTTGAAGCCGAAGGTGGCAGCGTGGTGGAAAGCCTCGCCCATGAGGACAACCGTGCCGACTACCGCTCTGAATTGGGCATATTGTCGTCGACCGGTGTACAAACCCTCGTCGTACTGGCCTACGCCGATACATCAGGCCAGACCGTACTGCGTCAGGCCGCGGAAAGCGGTGTATTCACCCAGTACGTGGGTGCTGATGGCATGGTGGGCAACAGCCTTGTCGAAGCCGTGGGTGCTGATGTCCTGGAAGGCATGATCGCGACTCGTCCTGGCAGTCCGGATCTGCCGGGCACGGATATCTTTATTGAAGCCGCCGAAGCTGACGGCATAGACCCTGAAGCGGTATTTGCCGCCCAGGCCTATGATGCAGCGTTTCTGGTGGCATTGGCCATCGAGCAGAACGGCAGCGCCGAGCGTGAAGGCTTGTCTGACGCATTGCGCTCGGTGGCGACGGCCCCCGGCGAAATCATTTTGCCCGGCGAGTGGGAAAAGGCGGTCGAGCTGATTGCCCAGGGCGAGGAGATCAACTATGAGGGCGCCTCAGGCAGTCACGAGTTTGACGATAACGGCGACGTGCCCGGTATCGTCGTCGAAATGACCGTCGAAGATGGCAAGTTCGAGCGGGTTGGTGAGCTGGAAGGAGACGTGCTTTAACCAGCTACCGTTGGACCGACACCGCCCCAGCCAGGCGCTGGGGCGGTTTTTTTGTCTCAGTCGTGGTGCCTGACGCGCTCGGGTAGTAGCCCCTTGGGCGCGAAGCGCAATACCAGTGTCACCAGCACGCCAATCACCAATACCCTTGCCTGAAGGGCACGGCTGTCGATGTTGGCAGGGGCCTGCCAGTCGAAGGCAAAGGCACCGAAGGCCACGGCGAGATCCATCAGGTAAAGCGCCAGTGGTTCCGACATGATCCAGATGATATACACCGCGACGGCGCCGAAAATGGTGCCCAGGTTGTTGCCCGGTCCACCCAGAATCACCATGACCAGGACCAGAAAGGTATGGTTGAGCGGCAGGTAGCCGTTGGGGTCGAACAGGCTGTTGAAGCTGGCCAGCATTCCACCGCCGATGCCCATCAGAATGCAGCCGAGGACAAAAATCTCCAGGCGCCGCTTGTTGATATCCTTGCCCATGGCCGCCGACGATATCTCGTTGTCGCGAATGGCGCGGATCATGCGTCCCCAAGGGGCATGGTAAGCCTGATGGAGTAGAAAGAAGATCCCGGCAATGATCACCGCCGTCAGCGACAGGTAGATCGCCCGGGAAAGGGTAAACCCCAGTTCCGCCGGTCCGGGCGTTGGCCAGGGCAGTGGCGAGACCGTCGCGGTGCCGCGGGTCAACCAGTCTGAATTTTTCAGGAATGCCTTGATGATTTCGGCGATCCCCAGAGTGGCGATGGCCAGATAGTCGCTACGCAGGCCCAGGCAGACATGGCCGATGAAGTAGCCCACGACGCCCGCCAACGCACCGCCGAAGATCCAGCCTAGCCAGGGCGGCAAGCCAAGCCCGCCGACGAAGTCTGCCTGGGACTCAATATCGGCAGTCACGTCGCGCAACAGGCTGATGACCACCATATACAACACAATGGCCAGCAGTACTGCGAACACAGTGCGTACCCGTTTGGGTACACCCAGTCGGGTGAGTTTGGTGGCGGCCACGACCAGCAGGGTGGCCCCAATGGCATACAGCAACACCTTGCCAAGCTCGGCAGGCAGTTCGCTGTTCCAGAAAGCGTCGTTGACCGGCACGCTGAACAGCATGGCACTAACGCCGCCCAGGGCGACAAAGCCCATGACACCGGCATTGAACTGGCCCGCATAGCCCCATTGAATGGTCAGCCCCAGCGCCAGTACAGCGTAACAGGCGGCCTCGACCAGCATCCGCGTGCTATAGGCGGCCCCCATTGCCGCATAGACGCCGACGATGGTGATCAGTAGGGCGCCGAACAGGCAAATTTCGCGCAGTGGCAGTCGCGACGCCCTGGGCGTTGCATCCTGCGGGGTGTAGTTGCTATCAGCCATCAGATCACCTTGCCTTTAAAGATGCCGGTGGGTCGCCAAACGAGAATGGCGACCAGAATGAAAAACGGCACGACGATTTTATACTCGGTCCCCACGAAGGCTAAATTGGACGGCAGTTCGAGCCAGGTGGGCAGGCTATCGCGGAAGGGACGCAACAACACGGCCCAGTTGAATACCGCCAGGGTTTCGGCAAAGCCCACCACGAAGCCCCCTGCGACGGCCCCATAGGGGTGCCCGACGCCCCCGACGATGGCGGCGGCGAAAATCGGCAGCAGCAGGAAAAAGCTCAGGTCGGGTTTGAACGTCACATCCAGCGACAGCAGCGTACCGGCAATGGCGGCAAGCCCTCCGGCAATCACCCAGGTGACGGCAACGATTGTATTGGTGTTGATGCCCGAGGCCTGCGCCAGTTCGGGGTTGTCGGACATTGCGCGCATGGCCTTGCCGAGCCGCGAGCGGCTCAGGAACAGGTGCAGGGCGATCACCGCCAACAGGGTGATTCCGAACAGATAAACCTGCGGTTCGGTAATCACGATGGGGACGCGCACGTCTTCAAACGGCAGCATGCGGAAAATGGCCTTGCGATCATCAACGTACAAGCCCTGGCCGCCGGTGCCTGCAAACAGGCGAATCAGGCCTTGCAGGATAAGGGTGACGCCCAACGAGGCAATGACCATGACGATGGGCTTGACCCCGTGGGCACGCAGCGGCTTGTAAAACGTTTTATCAATGCCCACCGCCAGTAAGGCGGTCAGCAGCATGGCAATCGGCAACATGACGATTGCCGTGGGCACGCCGATGCCCATGCCGATACCGGGGAAGGCCGTGGTGAGTACCAGCACCATGAAGGCACCAAAGGTCATCATGTCGGCGTGGGCAAAGTGGGCAAAGCGCATGATGCTGAAAATCAGCGTGACGCCGATCGCCCCGATGGCGTAGATGGCGCCCGTCACGCTACCGGCGATCACCACGTTGTTAACAAAGAAAACCAGTTCATTCACGTTATTGTCCCCTGGGTTAGCCGCCCAAAAAGCTTTTCGCTACGTCCGGGTCGGCAAGCAGTGCCGCACCGGTATCGGTAAAGCGGTTTTGACCCGCGGCCAACACAAAGCCCTTGTCGGCAATGGCCAGCGCTTGCTTGGCGTTTTGTTCGACCATCAGAATGCCTACCCCGGCCGCGTTGATATGCTTAACGCGGTCAAAAATCTCGTTCATGTATAGCGGGGAAAGCCCGGCGGTGGGTTCATCCAGCAGCAGCAGGCTGGGTTCGGCCATCAGCGCGCGGCCCATGGCGACCATCTGGCGCTGGCCACCGGACAGCTCCCCTGCGGGCTGATGGCGTTTTTCCTGCAGGGGCGGAAAGAACTCGTAAACCTGGCCCAGCATGCGTTTCACGTTCTGCGGCTTCAGGAAGGCCCCCATCTCCAGGTTTTCCTGGACGGTGAGGCTTGGGAAAACGTTCTTTTCCTGGGGAACAAAGCCCATGCCGCGTTCAACCAGCTGGTGGGGGGGTAAATTTTGAATGGGTTTGCCGTGGAGCAGAATGTCACCCTGATTGACGTGCAGAAGCCCGAAAACCGCTTTCAGCAAGGTGGATTTACCGGCCCCGTTCGGGCCGACAATCACCCCGACTTCGTCGGCTTCCAGCGACATGTCCACCCCATTGAGGATGTTCATGCCGCCATAGCCGCCATAAACATCGCGCGCTTCGATTAAAGGCATGGTGCAAAAGTCTCTTGTTGATTGCCAACCGATTGCTCGTGGCATTGAGGGAAGCCTGGCGCCTTCATCCTTTACGCTGCCCCGGCACCGAAATAGGCTTCGATGACCTCGGGGTTGTTCTGGATGTCCTGAATATGGCCCTCGACCATGACTTCGCCCTGGGCAAGGACGATGACCGGGTCGCAGAGCCGGGCGATCATGTCCATGTCGTGTTCGATGACCAGGAAGGTATAGCCCATTTCGCGATTGAGGCGCTCGATGTTGCCGATCAGGTCGCCGAGCAGGGTGCGGTTGACGCCAGCGGCGATTTCATCGAGCAGCACGACCTTGGCGTTGGTCATCATCGTGCGGCCCAGCTCCAGCAGCTTCTTCTGGCCGCCGGACAGGTTGCCGGCCAGCTCATTGCGCACATGGTGAAGGCCGATAAAGTCGATGACCTCAAGTGCGCGACGGCGCACCTCGGCTTCCTCGCGGCGCACCAGGCCGGGTTTGAACCAGGTCGTGAAGAGGTTTTCCCCGGCCTGCGCCGGCGGGACCATCATCAGGTTTTCCAGCGCGCTCATGTGGGTGAACTCATGGGCAATCTGGAAGGTGCGCAGCAGGCCTTTGTGAAACCGCTGATCCGCGCTGAGCGCGGTAATATCGTCGCCTTCCAGCAGGATGCGCCCGCTGTCGGGCTGCAACGCACCAGCCATCAAGTTGAATAACGTCGACTTGCCCGCGCCGTTGGGACCGATCATGCCGGTAATCGAGCCTTTCTCGACGCGGATAGAGCAGTCGTTGATGACCGGCAGGCCACCAAAGGCCTTGTTGACCTGTTGAACCTCGATAAGCGGGGTCATGGGTGTCCTTGACAGGAGTAATGATCAAAACGTTTGTATGAATTCGATAATAAAATGATTCCCTGTACCAGGGATAGCGCTACTTTGCGCTACACCGCAGCGGCTTTCCAGCGAGTAACCGTTAAGGTTGCGTTGGGGGAGCCGCTTGGCAAACGAGCGTGGTCAAGATGGCAGGGGCAGGGCAGACAAAAAAAGCCCGCTGCTAAGCGGGCTTGGAGAACTTACTTCTTGTTGGAGCGTTTACGCTCGTTTTCCTTGAGCAGCTTCTTGCGCAGGCGAATATGGTTCGGCGTCACTTCCACCAGCTCGTCGGAGTCAAGGAACTCGATGGCCTGTTCCAGGGTGAAGTTGATCGGCGGCGTCAACACGATGTTTTCATCGTTACCCGTCGAGCGCATGTTATCGAGCTTTTTGCCCTTGGTCGGGTTGACCACCATGTCGTTGGCGCGGTTGTTGATGCCGATCAGCATGCCTTCGTAGACTTCGGTGGCGTGATCGACGATCAGCTTGCCGCGTTCCTGAAGGGTGTAAAGCGCATAGGCCAGCGCCTTCCCGTCGACCATCGACACCATGACGCCGTTACGCCGTTCGATGGAGGCGTCCGGCTTCAGCGGGCCGTAGTGGTCAAAGCGGCTGGTCAGGATGCCGGTGCCCGAGGTCAGGGTCAAAAACTGCCCGCGGAAGCCGATCAGACCGCGCGCGGGGATGATGAAGTCCAGGCGAACACGACCCTTGCCGTCCGGGTTCATGTTGGTCATTTCACCCTTGCGGTAGCCAAGCTCTTCCATGATGGCGCCCTGGTGCTGCTCTTCACAGTCGATGATGACCTCTTCGTAGGGCTCCTGCTGTTCGCCGTCGATTTCACGGATTATCACTTCGGGGCGGCCAACGGCAAGCTCGAAGCCTTCACGGCGCATGGATTCGATCAACACCGACAGGTGCAGCTCGCCACGCCCGGAGACCTTGAATTTCTCCGGGGTGTCGCCCTGCTCGACGCGCAGCGCCACGTTGTGGATCAGTTCCTGCTCCAGGCGATCCTTGATATTCCGGCTGGTGACGAACTTGCCGTCTTTACCGGCAAACGGCGAGTCGTTGACCTGGAAAGTCATCGAGACCGTCGGCTCGTCCACGGTCAACGGCGGCAGCGCTTCGACATGGTTGACGTCGCACAGGGTATCGGAAATCGCCAGGTTCTCGATGCCGGTGATGCAGATGATATCGCCCGCGGTGGCTTCGTCGGTCTGGACACGATCGAGGCCCATGTGGGTCATGACCTGGCCGATCTTGCCCTTGCGTGACTGGCCTTCCTTGGTCACCACGGTAATCTGCTGGTTCGGCTTGACGCTGCCGCGGCTTATGCGGCCGAGGCCGATAACGCCGACATAGCTGTTGTAGTCCAGTGCGGAAATCTGCATCTGGAAAGGCCCGTCACTTTCGACCTTGGGCGGCTCGACGATATCGACAATCGACTGGAACATGGGCGACATGTCGTCGGCCAGCTCGTCAGGATCAGGGCCGGCAATGCCGTTGAGCGCCGAGCAGTAAATGATCGGGAAGTCGAGCTGGTCGTCGGAAGCGCCCAGGTTGTCGAACAGGTCAAAGATCTGGTCGATCACCCAGTCGGGCCGTGCGCCGGGGCGGTCAATCTTGTTGACCACAACGATCGGCTTCAGGCCACGGTCAAAGGCCTTCTGGGTCACAAAGCGGGTCTGCGGCATCGGGCCGTCAACGGCGTCAACCAACAGCAGTACCGAGTCCACCATCGACATGACGCGCTCGACTTCACCGCCGAAATCAGCGTGCCCGGGCGTGTCCACGATATTGATGTGGAAGTCAGTGCCGTTGCCATCCTGCCACTTGATCGCCGTGTTTTTGGCCAGGATGGTGATGCCACGCTCCTTTTCCTGGTCATTGGAGTCCATGATCCGCTCTTGCCCTTCGGCTTTACGGTCGAGCGTGCCGGACTGGCTCAAAAGTTTATCGACCAGGGTGGTTTTACCGTGGTCAACGTGGGCGATAATGGCAATGTTGCGAAGATTCTCGATCACGACGCGATCCTGCTAGAAAAATAGGGCGGCATTATAGGGTCTCGGTGCGGTCTACTACCAGCATTGTATTGTGCAAGGCATCAATACATTAACTTTTGGCAGTAGTTTTCGCGCTGCTGGCGCATCCGGTAAGATAGACGTTTTCCCAGATGGGGCAAGGACATGAGCATCGGTAACCTGATGCGGCTGCTAAGCGATGGCGAGGTTCATTCCGGTGAACAGCTAGGCGAGGCGCTAGGCGTTTCACGCGCTGCCGTTTGGAAGCAGCTAAAAAAGTTAGAGGCGCTCGGCGTGTCGCTGGTGGCGGTAAAGGGCCGTGGCTATCGCCTCGCCCAACCCTTGGAGCCGCTGGTCGGGGCAAAAATCGTGGAGCGTCTGCCTGCTTCGGCACGCCATCACCTTGCCCGCCTGTTTGTTGAAGACCACTTGCCCTCGAGCAATGCCTACCTGCGTGAGCGGTTCGAGCAGGGAGCTGGCCATGCAGAGGTGTGTCTCGTCGAGTTGCAGACGGCGGGTCGTGGTCGGCGTGGGCGGGTATGGACAACGCCCTGGGGGCAAAGTCTGATGCTCTCGGTCGGCTGGCGTTTCGAAGCAGGTGTGAATGCCCTGGAAGGCTTGAGCCTGGCCGTTGGCGTGGTGGTCGCCCAGGTGCTTGAGCAGCACGGCGTCGCCCCTCGGTTGAAATGGCCCAACGATATTTTACTGGCACAGCGCGACAGCGGTGAATTGGGCAAGCTGGCAGGGATATTGGTAGAGGTGACCGGGGATGCGGCCGGCCCGTGCGAGGTAGTCATAGGGATGGGAATGAACCTCTCGCTGCCCGAGGCAATGCGAGAAGCCATTGAGCAGCCGGTAGCGGCGCTGTTTGATGACGTGCCATCGCTTTCCCGTAACCAGCTGGCGGCGGATGTCGTGGCGGGGCTGCTTGCCATGCTGGCCGGTTTTGAGCAGCAGGGTTTCGCGTCTTGGCGCACTGCCTGGAATGAGCGACACGCTTATGCTGACCAACCCATTCGTGTCACTCAGGGTAGCCAGGTTTACGACGCGGTCGCGGGCGATGTGGACGACAGTGGCAGCCTGTGGGTAACGGCATCCGGGCAGTCAAAGCGCTTGTCGGGCGGTGAAATCAGCGTGCGCAGGCGCTTATGATTCTGGATCTAGATATCGGCAATACCTTGTCCAAGTGGCGCCTGAAAGATGCTGACAGCAGTGAGATACGGTCGCGGGGGGCTGTGTGGACACGGGAGGAGTGGCGGCCGGGGGCTGACATACCCGACCTCGACGTGGTCGAAGCCGTACGGATTTCCAGTGTTGCCCGGGCGGCCGTGCTGAATGAGACCGTGGGGCTGCTGCGTCGGCGCGTGCGGCATGTTCATGTTGCCCGTTCAACCGCTGAGGCGCTGGGCGTGGTCAACGGCTACGAAGAGCCTGAACGGTTAGGCGTTGACCGTTGGTTGGGTGCGCTGGCGGGCTATCAGCTGGCGGGCGGCTGCTGTGCGGTGGATTGCGGGAGTGCCATCACTATCGACTTTGTGCTGCCAGGCGGGCAGCACCTGGGTGGCTTTATTGTACCCGGCTTGCGCCTGATGAAGGAGAGCCTGAAGCTGGGAACGCGGAACGTGGCGATTGACCCGGAAAGCGAAGCGGATGCCTTGCTGGAGCCAGGACGGCGAACGGTCGACGCCGTGAATCATGGTATTTACATGGCAGCGGTGAGCGCCATCAACCGCATTTACAGCGAGGTGTGCGACCAGGAGGGTGTGGCCCTGCCAATGCTGCTGACGGGGGGCGATGCCCGTGTGGTCTCCCGAGGCGTGCAGGTGCCCCATGCGGTGTGGCCTGATATGGTCTACGGCGGGCTTGAAGCGCGCTTTCCGCTCACCTTTGCCGAACGCGCGGGCAAGATGTCCGGCGCCCCCCGGGTGCCGGAGCCGGTGTCATTGGAAAAAATTCGTGCGGGCCTTGCATTCTCCATGCTGCTTTGACAGAATGCAGCGCGTTCCAAGGCATGCGGGCAGCATTTTTAGGGTGATAAAACCCTATGTTGTTGAAGCAAAAGGTCGTTGTTGTCACTGCAGGTTAAAGTGAGCTTGACACCGCTTTGGAGCTTGGCATAATGTGCCGCCTCAGTTGGAGAGGTTCCCGAGTGGCCAAAGGGAGCAGACTGTAAATCTGCCGCGAAAGCTTCGAAGGTTCGAATCCTTCCCTCTCCACCAGTTTTAAGCGTCAGCGACAAATGTCGATGCCGTAGAATGAAAGCCGGAAGCGGGCGATATCACGAGCAAGCGCGCTGCGGATGATCATTCTGAAGCAAGTTGCGCGGGCGTAGTTCAATGGTAGAACCTCAGCCTTCCAAGCTGATGGTGCGGGTTCGATTCCCGCCGCCCGCTCCAGTTAAGTGCTTAGTTTATTATAGGCGCTTAAGGTTAGGTGCTTAGTTTGTGTAAGTGCTTGGCTCATGTAGCTCAGGGGTAGAGCACACCCTTGGTAAGGGTGAGGTCGACGGTTCAAATCCGTCCATGAGCTCCATATTCAAAAAAGCGAGCGATGCTCGCTTTTTTTGTCGCTGCCGCCAGTTGCTTGATGGAAGGCGGTTGGTGTGAGCAAGGGTTGTCAGGCGGCCTTTTGTCCGCTATTATGACGCCCGCTGTTGCGTAGGCTGAAAGTTTCCTGCGTAAATTTTGATACAGGCCAGTAGCTCAATTGGCAGAGCAGCGGTCTCCAAAACCGCAGGTTGGGGGTTCGATTCCCTCCTGGCCTGCCAATCTTCCCCAGATTGGTATGTCTTTTAAAGAATTCCTTTGCCGCTTGCTGCACCCTGAGGAGTCTCGTTTTTATGAAGCCGAGTTCTGTAAAACATGGCGCTGAGGTGCAACAGTCGCGCCATGACGGGCTCAAGTGGGCTGCAGTCATTGCGTTGCTCGTCGTTGCCGTTGTAGGTAATACCTATTTTGCCGATATTGGCCTGATCTACCGCGTGCTGGGCGTCGTGGTGCTATGTGTTGCAGCGGGTCTGCTGGCGCTTACCACGACCAAGGGGCGTGAGCTGGTAGAGTTGGCAATAAGCGCCAAGAAAGAGATTCAGCGCGTTGTATGGCCAACTCGGCCTGAAACCATTCAGACCACGGCCATTGTGCTCGTCGCCGTGCTGGTGGTCGGGCTGATGCTTTGGTTGATTGACACTCTTCTTGGCTGGGCGATGTCCGGCGTTATTGGTTAGGAGCTTGCATGTCCAAACGTTGGTACGTCGTTCACGCCTATTCCGGCTTTGAGAAGCACGTGATGCGCTCCCTGATTGAGCGCGTCAAGATGTACGGCGTGGAAGATCGTTTTGGCGAGATTCTGGTGCCGACCGAAGAAGTCGTTGAAATGCGCGACGGCAAGCGTCGCAAGAGCGAGCGCAAGTTCTATCCCGGCTATGTGCTTGTCGAGATGGAAATGGCCGACGATACCTGGCACCTGGTCAACGAAACCCCCCGCGTGATGGGGTTCATCGGTGGCACCAAGGAAAAGCCGGCGCCCATTACCACCCGGGAAGCCGATGCCATCCTGCGGCGAGTCAAAGACGGCACCGACAGGCCGCGGCCCAAGCACATGTTTGAGCCGGGTCAGTCTGTCCGCGTTGTGGATGGGCCCTTCGCCGACTTCAATGGCGTTGTGGAAGAGGTCAATTACGAGAAAAGCCGTCTGCAGGTCAGCGTCCTGATCTTCGGGCGTGCCACGCCTGTCGAGCTTGAGTTTGCGCAGGTAGAGAAAGAATAACCGCGATAGCCTGGCGGCCAGCAGTCGCCAGGTGTTTGCGATGCGTCATGTTGTGATTTGATTCGTGTCAGGTGGCGGTGCCGCCAGCTGGCTGTTACCGGGGAGCCGAAAGGCGCTATCACCCAACTGGAGTAAAACGATGGCCAAGAAAGTACAGGCTTACATCAAGCTGCAGGTTGCTGCAGGTAAAGCCAATCCTAGTCCGCCCGTCGGCCCTGCGCTGGGTCAGCACGGCGTGAACATCATGGAATTCTGTAAGGCGTTCAACGCAGAGACTCAGGACATCGAGCCTGGCCTGCCGACGCCTGTCGTGATTACGGTCTACTCTGACCGCAGCTTCACGTTCATTACCAAGACGCCACCGGCGGCTGTGCTGCTCAAGAAAGCAGCCGGCATCAAGTCGGGTTCTGGCGAGCCGAACAAGAAGAAGGTCGGCACGGTAACGCGCGAACAGCTTGAAGAAATCGCCACGACCAAAGAGCCGGATTTGACAGCGGCTGACATGGACGCAGCGGTTCGCACCATCGCGGGTAGTGCCCGTAGCATGGGCCTCAACGTGGAGGGTCTCTAATCATGGCGAAACTTACCAAGCGTGCCAAGCAGATTCGTGAAAAGGTCGACACCAACAAGGTCTATTCCCTTGAAGAAGCGGTTGCCCTCCTCTCCGAGCTGTCGACGGTCAAGTTCAAAGAGTCTGTCGACGTGGCGATCAACCTTGGCGTTGACCCGCGCAAATCAGACCAGGTAGTGCGTGGCGCCACCGTCATGCCCAACGGTACCGGTAAAGACGTGCGTGTTGCGGTCTTCACCCAGGGTGCCAATGCCGATGCCGCTAAAGAAGCAGGCGCCGACATTGTGGGTATGGACGATCTGGCCGAGCAGGTGAAGAAAGGCGTGATGGATTTTGACGTCGTGATTGCTTCTCCTGACGCCATGCGCGTTGTCGGTCAGCTGGGTCAGATTCTGGGCCCGCGTGGCCTGATGCCTAACCCGAAAGTGGGTACCGTCACACCCGATGTGGCGACAGCGGTCAAGAACGCCAAGGCGGGTCAGGTTCGCTTCCGTACCGACAAGAACGGCATCATCCACACCACAGTCGGTAAGGTGGATTTCGATGCGGCGTCTATCAACGGCAACGTCGAAGCGCTGGTCGCCGACCTGAAGCGTCTCAAGCCGAGCACTTCAAAAGGCATCTACTTTAAGAAAGTCACCCTGTCTACTACCATGGGCCCGGGTTTGACAATCGATCATTCCGCTTACGTATAAGCGGGTGTTCGTCAGGTTTTAGCAACAACCGAGCAATAACTTTGCGGTCCCTCGGTCAGGCCGAGGCACCGTCAAAGACCGCAGGTGCCGCGCTTCGAACGTATGCAGTTGGTACTGGAAAGCGCGGCTTAATTGCTCAAAGCGCCTGCGCAGATGGTGTGGCCGCCAGTTGGTACGCTTTTTAGCAAACCGCTTTCTGGTGAGCACCATCCCTAAGGCTTCCAGCGATGATCGACTGATCACCTGGAAGAGATGGTAACCACCGAGACTTATAACAGGTTTCGGCACGAAGGAGTGATCACTGTGCCACTAGCACTTGAAGGCAAGAAAGCGATTGTTGCCGAGGTCAGTGAAGCGGCCAAGGACGCACTCTCCGTCGTAGTTGCCGATTCTCGCGGTGTGACGGTCAGCAAGATGACCGATCTGCGCAAGCAGGCACGTGAGAATGGCGTCCAGCTGCGTGTTGTCCGCAACACCCTGGCGCGTCGCGCCCTCGAAGGCACCCAGTGGGAATGCCTGACCGAGAGCTTCGTGGGTCCAACTCTGTTGGCCTTCTCGACTGATCATCCGGGCGCTGCCGCTCGTTTGTTCAAAGAGTTTGCCAAAGATGACAAGGACTTCGAAGTCAAGGCGCTGGCCTACGAAGGTGAGCTGATCCCGGCTGCTGACATCGATCGTCTGGCAACCCTGCCGACTTATGACGAAGCAATTGCGAAGCTGATGTCGGTAATGAAAGAAGCCTCCGCTGGCAAGCTGGTTCGCACCCTGGCCGCCCTGCGCGACCAGAAAGAAGAAGCGGCGTAAACGCTTCTGCTGTGCAACCTGAGGTTGCTTGAACCGAGCAATGAATCCCGAGTCGTCGGCAAACCGAGACTCCCGCAAAGTTAGGAATGAAACAATGGCACTGACCAAAGACGATATCATCAATGCTGTAGCCGACATGTCCGTCATGGAAGTTGTCGAGCTAATCGAAGCAATGGAAGAAAAATTCGGCGTTTCTGCCGCGGCAGCCGTTGTGGCTGGCCCTGGCGGCGGCGAAGCGGCTGTTGAAGAAGAGCAGACCGAGTTCGACCTGGTGCTGACCTCTGCCGGTGACAAGAAAGTTAACGTCATCAAAGCAGTACGTGAGATCACCGGTCTTGGCCTTAAGGAAGCTAAGGGTGCCGTTGACGGCGCACCGGCGACCATCAAAGAAGGCATGGCCAAGGAAGACGCTGAAGCAGCCAAGACGAAGCTGGAAGAAGCGGGCGCAAGCGTCGAGCTCAAGTAATTCTTGTGCCGATGGCTTCACGCGCTGCGTAAGCTTCCACGGCTGGCGGCGGGAACTCCCGCTGCCGGCCTTTTTCTGTTGTAACTGAACGGTGAAGCAGAATCGTTGTAGTACGGTTATCGCAAGACTGTTATCGATCAAGATTTTCGACGGCGAGCTACCCGATCAGGAGCTTGCTGTTCGCGTCTGACACGGCCGCAGGGCAGATGACCACGCATCGGTCACCCATGGTGAACAAGCTGGGGAATACAGATGGCTTACTCATATACTGAGAAAAAACGCATCCGCAAGGATTTCGGCAAACTGCCACAAGTGATGGATGTGCCTTACTTGCTGGCCATCCAGCTTGATTCCTATTACGACTTCCTCCAGCAAGATCGTTCGCCCGACGAGCGGCACGAGATCGGTCTGCACGCGGCATTCAAGTCCGTGTTTCCGATCGAGAGCTTCTCCGGTAATGCGGCGCTTGAGTATGTCAGCTACCGGTTCGGCACGCCGGCGTTCGATGTTAAGGAGTGCCAGCTGCGCGGGGTTACCTATTCCGCGCCGCTGCGCGTCAAGGTTCGCTTGATCATTTATGATCGCGATTCCTCGAATAAAGCAATCAAAGATATCAAAGAGCAAGAAGTCTACATGGGGGAAATCCCCCTGATGACGGAGAACGGTACCTTTGTGATCAACGGTACCGAGCGGGTCATCGTGTCCCAGCTCCACCGCAGCCCCGGTGTTTTCTTCGATCATGACAAGGGCAAGAGCCACTCATCCGGCAAACTGCTCTATTCCGCGCGGGTGATTCCTTACCGCGGTTCCTGGCTGGACTTTGAATTCGATCCCAAAGACAACGTCTTTGTGCGCATTGACCGTCGCCGTAAACTGCCGGCCACGGTGCTGATGCGTGCGTTGGGAATGAGCGCGGAAGAGATCCTCGACGAATTCTTTGAAACCAGCATTTTCCACGTTGAGAAGTCAGGCTTTTCCGTGGAGCTGGTGCCGTCGCGGCTGCGTGGTGAAACCGCTACCTTCGATATCAAGGACGGCAGCGGAGAGACCATCGTTGAAGAAGGTCGCCGGATTACCCAGAAGCACATCCGCCAGCTCGAGAAAGCAGGCCTCGAGCGCCTGGACGTGCCGATGGAGTACCTGTTCGGTAAAACCCTGGCCAAGGACCAGATCGACAGCAAGACTGGCGAGCTGATCTGCCCGTGTAATACCGAAATTACCCCGGACGTACTCGAGGCCATGGCCAAGGGCGGTATCAAGCGGATTGAAACGCTGTATACCAACGACCTGGACTGCGGCTCGTTCATTTCCGACACGCTGAAGCTGGACACCACAGGGTCGCAGCTGGAAGCGCTGGTGGAAATCTACCGCATGATGCGCCCCGGCGAGCCGCCTACCAAGGAAGCCGCCGAGACGCTGTTCCACAACCTGTTCTTCACTGAGGACCGCTACGACCTGTCGGGCGTGGGCCGCATGAAGTTCAATCGTCGCCTGCGTCGTGAAGGCGATACCGGCTCCGGCATACTGGACCGCAAAGATATCCTCGACGTGCTGCGCGAGCTGATCAACATCCGTAACGGCTTCGGCGACGTCGACGACATCGACCACCTGGGTAACCGTCGCATTCGCTGCGTTGGCGAAATGGCCGAAAACCAGTTCCGTGTCGGCCTGGTACGTGTCGAGCGCGCCGTGAAAGAGCGTCTTTCCATGGCGGAAAGCGAAGGCCTGATGCCGCAGGATCTGATCAACGCCAAGCCGGTGGCGGCGGCGGTGAAAGAGTTCTTTGGCTCCTCGCAGCTTTCCCAGTTCATGGACCAGAACAACCCGCTCTCCGAGGTAACCCACAAGCGTCGTGTGTCTGCACTCGGCCCGGGTGGTCTGACTCGCGAGCGTGCCGGCTTCGAAGTACGTGACGTACACGCCACGCACTACGGCCGTCTGTGCCCGATCGAAACGCCGGAAGGCCCGAACATCGGCCTGATCAACTCGTTGGCCACCTACAGCCACACCAACAGCTACGGCTTCCTGGAAACGCCCTACCGTAAGGTCGTGGACCGCCAGTTGACCGACGATATCGTTCACCTCTCGGCGATCGAAGAGGGTGACTACGTTATCGCCCAGGCATCGGCGGCCGTGGATGAGTCCGGCAAGCTGAGCGACGATTTGGTGCAGGCGCGCCACAAGGGCGAAACCACCTTCATGCGCCCTGAGCAGGTCACGCTGATGGATGTGTCGCCGCGCCAGGTGGTGTCGGTGGCAGCGGCATTGATCCCCTTCCTTGAGCACGATGACGCCAACCGTGCCTTGATGGGTTCCAACATGCAGCGCCAGGCGGTGCCCACGCTGCGTGCCGAGAAGCCGCTGGTGGGTACGGGCATGGAACGCTTCGTTGCCCGTGACTCGGGTGTCTGTGCCGTTGCCCGTCGCGGCGGCGTGATCGACTCTGTCGATGCGCGTCGCGTGGTGGTGCGGGTCAATGAAGACGAGATCATCGGCGGCGAAGCCGGGGTCGATATCTACAACCTGACCAAGTACACCCGCTCCAACCAGAATACCTGTATGAACCAGCGCCCCATCGTGCGGCCTGGTGACGACGTGGCGCGTGGCGATATCCTCGCCGATGGCCCGTCGGTGGACATGGGCGATCTGGCGCTGGGTCAGAACATGCGCATCGCCTTCATGCCCTGGAACGGCTACAACTTTGAGGACTCCATCCTGCTTTCCGAGCGGGCGGCCCAAGAAGACCGTTTCACCACCATTCACATCCAGGAACTGACCAGCGTGTCCCGTGACACCAAGCTGGGCCCG
Organism: Vreelandella subterranea; assembly: GCF_900111305.1. GTDB lineage: Bacteria > Pseudomonadota > Gammaproteobacteria > Pseudomonadales > Halomonadaceae > Vreelandella > Vreelandella subterranea. Next base: position 163,730 of record NZ_FOGS01000005.1, on the reverse strand, counting down.
GAAGAGATTACCTCGGATATCCCCAACGTCGGTGAATCGGCGCTTGGCAAGCTGGACGAGGCCGGTGTCGTCTACATCGGTGCCGAAGTCGGCCCGGGTGACATCCTGGTCGGTAAGGTAACGCCGAAAGGTGAAACCCAGCTGACGCCGGAAGAAAAGCTGCTACGTGCCATCTTCGGCGAGAAAGCATCTGACGTTAAAGACACCTCGCTACGTGCCCCGACCGGCATGAGAGGCACGGTGATCGACGTTCAGGTGTTTACCCGAGACGGCGTCGAAAAGGACTCGCGTGCTCTGGCCATCGAGCAGATGCAGCTGGATGAGGTGCGCAAGGACCTGCAGGAAACCTACCGTATCGCTGAAGACGCGACCTTCGAGCGTCTCAAGCGGACCCTGGAAGGGCAGGTGGTCAATGGCGGCCCGAACCTGAAGAAAGGCGATACCCTTGATGCCGCGTACCTGGACGAGCTGCCGCGTCAGCAGTGGTTCAAGCTGCGCATGCAGGATGAAAGCTTCAACGAGCTGCTGGCCCAGGCCGATGAGCAGCTGGAAAATCGTCGTAAAGAAATGGACGAGCGCTTTGAAGACAAGAAGCGCAAGCTGACCCAGGGCGATGATCTTGCGCCTGGCGTGCTGAAGATCGTCAAGGTCTACATGGCCGTGAAGCGTCGCATCCAGCCGGGCGACAAGATGGCTGGTCGTCACGGTAACAAGGGTGTTATCTCGGCGATCATGCCCATCGAAGACATGCCGTTCGACGATCAGGGCGAGCCGGTCGACGTGGTGCTGAACCCCTTGGGCGTACCGTCGCGGATGAACGTGGGTCAGATCCTCGAAACCCACCTCGGCATGGCGGCGCGCGGTCTCGGTGTCAAGATCGAAGCCATGCTGCGAGACGCCCGTGAACAGCAAGTGGCAGAGATTCGTGACTTCCTGGGACAGGTCTACAACACGCCAGGGACCCGTGTCGAAGACATCGACTCGCTGAGCGATGACGAAGTCATTGCGCTGGCGAAGAATCTCAAGGCGGGTGTGCCGATGGCAACGCCGGTGTTTGACGGTGCTCAAGAGCACGAGATCAAGCATCTGCTCAAGCTGGCGGACATTCCCGAGTCGGGGCAGATGACCTTGTACGACGGCCGTAGCGGGGATGCGTTTGACCGCCCTGTTACCGTTGGCTACATGTACATGCTCAAGCTGAACCACTTGGTCGACGATAAGATGCACGCGCGTTCTACCGGTTCTTACTCGCTCGTCACCCAGCAGCCGCTGGGCGGTAAAGCGCAGTTCGGTGGTCAGCGCTTTGGTGAGATGGAAGTGTGGGCGCTGGAAGCTTATGGCGCGGCCTACACGCTGCAAGAGATGCTCACCGTCAAATCGGACGACGTCGAAGGGCGCACCAAGATGTACAAGAACATCGTGGATGGCGACCACACCATGCAGGCAGGCATGCCGGAATCCTTCAACGTACTCGTGAAGGAAATCCGCTCGCTGGGCATCGATATCGAGTTAGAGAGCTAGGAGCCGTCCCATGAAAGATTTGGTGAAAGTACTCAAATCGCAATCTCAGTCCGAAGAGTTTGACGCGATCAAGATTACCCTGGCGTCGCCGGACATGATTCGCTCCTGGTCGTTTGGCGAGGTGAAGAAGCCCGAGACCATCAACTACCGCACCTTTAAACCGGAGCGGGATGGTCTCTTCTGCGCCAAGATCTTCGGCCCAGTCAAAGACTACGAGTGTTTGTGCGGCAAGTACAAGCGCATGAAGCACCGCGGCATCATCTGTGAAAAGTGTGGCGTAGAAGTGACCAAGGCCGCCGTGCGCCGTGAGCGCATGGGGCATATCGAGCTTGCCTCGCCGGTTGCCCACATCTGGTTCCTGAAATCACTGCCGTCGCGTATCGGCATGTTCCTCGATATGACCCTGCGTGATATCGAGCGCGTGCTGTACTTCGAAAGCTTTGTGGTGATCGACCCGGGCATGACCACGCTGGAGCGTGGTCAGCTGTTGAACGATGAGCAGTATTTCGAAGCGCTGGAAGAATTCGGCGACGACTTCGATGCCCGTATGGGCGCCGAAGCCGTTCAGGAGCTGCTCAAAGACATCGATCTGGAAGAAGAGATCAACCATCTGCGCGAAGAGATTCCGCAGACCAACTCTGAAACCAAGATCAAGAAGCTCTCCAAGCGCCTGAAACTGCTGGAAGCTTTCTACCACTCCGGTAACGCGCCGGCGTGGATGGTCATGGAAGTGCTGCCCGTGCTGCCGCCGGACTTGCGTCCGCTGGTACCGCTGGACGGTGGCCGCTTCGCGACCTCGGATCTCAACGACCTTTACCGTCGTGTGATCAACCGCAACAACCGCCTGAAGCGTCTGCTCGACCTCAACGCGCCGGATATCATCGTGCGCAACGAGAAGCGTATGCTTCAGGAAGCGGTCGATGCGCTGCTGGATAACGGCCGCCGCGGCCGTGCGATTACCGGCACCAACAAGCGTCCGCTGAAATCGCTTGCCGACATGATCAAGGGTAAGCAGGGCCGCTTCCGCCAGAACCTGCTGGGTAAGCGCGTCGACTACTCGGGCCGTTCGGTGATTACCGTGGGGCCGACCCTGCGTCTGCACCAGTGCGGTCTGCCCAAGAAAATGGCATTGGAGCTGTTCAAGCCGTTTATCTACTCCAAGCTGCAGTCGCTGGACTACGCGTCAACGATCAAAGCCGCCAAGAAGATGGTCGAGCGCGAGCTGCCGGAAGTGTGGGATATCCTCGCCGATGTTATCCGCGAGCACCCGGTCATGCTCAACCGCGCGCCGACGCTGCACCGCTTGGGTATCCAGGCGTTTGAACCGCTGTTGATCGAAGGCAAGGCGATCCAGCTGCACCCGCTGGTGTGTGCCGCCTACAACGCCGACTTTGACGGTGACCAGATGGCGGTCCACGTACCGCTGACGCTGGAAGCCCAGCTCGAAGCCCGGGCGCTGATGATGGCGACCAACAACGTGCTGTCGCCTGCCAATGGCGAACCGATCATCGTGCCCTCGCAGGACGTTGTTCTGGGTCTTTACTACATGACCCGGGAAAGGATCAACGATAAAGGCGAAGGCATGATCTTTTCCGGCCTCGACGAGGTCGAGCGCGCCTTTGGTACCAAGGCGGTATCGCTGCATGCGCGGGTTAAAGTCCGCCTGGACGAGGTGGACGTCGACGAAGAGACGGGCGAGCGCTCTCACCATCGCCGTGTTTACGACACCACGGTGGGTCGGGCATTGCTATTCCGCATCCTGCCGGAAGGCGTGCCGTTCGAGCTGATCGACCAGCCGATGAAAAAGAAGGCGATCTCCAGCCTGATCAACGAAGTCTATCGTCGTGCGGGCCTCAAGCCGACCGTCATCTTCGCTGACCAGTTGATGTATACCGGCTTCCGTCTTGCGACGATGTCAGGCGCCTCCATCGGCGTTAACGACTTTGTCATTCCCGAAGCGAAGACCGAAATCGTCGACGCCGCCGAGGCGGAAGTTAAGGAAATCGAAGACCAGTTCTCTTCTGGCCTGGTAACGGCGGGCGAGAAGTACAACAAGGTTATCGACATCTGGTCCAAGGCCAATGACAAAGTCGCCAAGGCGATGATGACCGGTATCTCGAAAGAGACGGTAACTGACCGCGACGGCAACGAAGTCGAACAGGATTCGTTCAACAGCGTCTTCATCATGGCCGACTCCGGTGCTCGTGGTAGTGCTGCCCAGATCCGCCAGCTGGCGGGTATGCGGGGCCTGATGGCCAAGCCGGACGGCTCGATCATCGAAACGCCGATCGTCGCCAACTTCCGTGAAGGCCTGAACGTACTGCAGTACTTCATCTCGACCCACGGCGCGCGGAAAGGCCTCGCGGATACGGCCCTGAAGACGGCCAACTCCGGTTACCTGACCCGTCGTCTGGTCGACGTGGCCCAGGACCTGGTGATCACCGAGTCCGACTGTGGTACCGAAAACGGCCTGACGCTGCACCCGATCATCGAAGGCGGCGATATCATCGTGCCGCTGTCCCAGCGTGTGCTGGGTCGTGTGGTGGCCCAGGATGTGGTCGACCCGGGCACGGAAGAAGTCCTTATCCCGCGCGGCACGCTCCTCGATGAAAAATGGTGTGCGTCGCTGGATACCATGGGCGTCGACGAAATCGTCGTTCGTTCGACGATTACCTGCGATACGCCCCATGGCGTGTGCTCTGCCTGTTACGGGCGTGACCTTGCTCGCGGCCATCAGGTCAACATCGGGGAATCTGTCGGCGTCATCGCCGCTCAGTCCATCGGTGAGCCGGGTACCCAGCTGACCATGCGGACCTTCCACATCGGTGGTGCGGCGTCGCGGACGTCAGCTGTGGACAGCGTCCAGGTCAAGCACGGCGGCAAGGTACGCCTGCACAACATCAAGCACGTCGAGCGTGCCGACGGCAAGCTGGTCGTGGTATCCCGCTCCAGCGCCCTGGCCGTTGCTGACGACCACGGTCGCGAGCGTGAGTACTACAAACTGCCCTACGGTGCCGAGCTATCCGTACGTGACGGCGATGTCGTCGATGCCGGTGCCACGGTGGCCAAGTGGGATCCGCACACTCACCCGATCGTTGCCGAAGTGGAAGGTAAGGCCCAGTTCATCGATCTCGACGAGGGTGTCACCATGCACCGTACCGTCGACGAGATGACCGGTCTGTCGTCCATCGAGGTGATCGAGGCCGCGGCACGCCCCATGGCCGGTCGCGACAAGCGCCCGATGGTCATGCTCAAGGATACCGCGGGCGAGTACGTCTCGGTCTCCGGGGCGAACACCCCGGTTCAGTACCTGCTGCCGGGTAAATCGATCATTTCCGTCGATGACGGAGCGCCGATCGGTGTGGGTGAAGTCGTGGCCCGTATTCCGGTCGAGGCGTCGGGCAACAAGGACATCACCGGTGGTCTGCCACGCGTGGCGGATCTGTTCGAGGCGCGTAAGCCGAAAGAATCGTCCATTCTGGCCGAGATCAGCGGTGTGGTGAGCTTTGGTAAGGAAACCAAGGGCAAGCGTCGCCTGACGATCACACCGGAATCAGGTGATCCGTTTGAAGCGTTGATCCCCAAATGGCGCCAGATTGCCGTCTTCGAAGGTGAAACGGTTGAGAAGGGCGAAGTGATTTCCGACGGGCCGAGCAACCCTCACGATATCCTGCGTCTGCTGGGTGTTGCCGAGCTTGCCAAGTACATCGCTGCCGAAGTTCAGGATGTTTACCGTCTGCAGGGCGTGGGCATCGATGACAAGCACATCGAAGTCATTGTGCGTCAGATGCTGCGCAAGGTAGAGATCACCGACTCGGGTGATTCTGACTTCATCACCGGCGATCAGGCTGAGCTTGTGCGGGTACTGGAGCAGAATGCCGCTCTCGAGAAGGAAGGCAAGTTCCCCGCCAAGTATCAGCGCTTGCTGCTGGGTATCACCAAGGCCAGCCTGGCCACCGAATCGTTCATTTCGGCGGCGTCGTTCCAGGAAACGACCCGCGTATTGACCGAAGCAGCGGTAACCGGCAAGCGCGATTATCTGCGCGGCCTGAAAGAAAACGTCGTAGTGGGTCGTCTGATTCCGGCAGGTACCGGTCTGACTCACCACGCGGAACGTCGTCGCAAACGCGAAGACGTAGAGCGCCTGTACAATCCCTCGGCAACCGAGGTAGAGCAGGAGCTGGGAGCTCAGTTGACCGCATTGGATTCCGACGACGAGCTCTAACATTGCGACCTGACCCTTTGACATCACGGTCCTGCCGGTTTAACGACCGGCAGGACTTGACGTCGGCTAGGGTCAGCCTTTAGAATGCGCAGCCTTTAACAGTGGGGTGGGTACGCCCGCAGCCGCTGGAAGGCCAGGCAACCATTGGAGTCAGCTAAACACCATGGCAACGATTAATCAGCTAGTGCGCAAGCCGCGTAAGCGCCCCGTCACCAAGAGTGACGTGCCCGCGCTTCAGGCTTGTCCGCAAAAGCGCGGCGTATGTACGCGCGTTTACACCACCACCCCGAAGAAGCCCAACTCGGCCCTGCGTAAGGTCTGCCGTGTGCGCCTTACCAACGGTTTCGAAGTGGCTTCCTATATCGGTGGTGAAGGTCACAACCTCCAGGAGCACTCTGTTGTGCTGATTCGCGGCGGTCGTGTGAAGGACTTGCCCGGTGTGCGTTATCACACCGTGCGCGGTGCCCTTGACACCTCTGGCGTACAGAATCGTAAGCAGGGTCGTTCCAAGTACGGTACCAAGCGTCCGAAGTCTTAAGTCGGTGCTGGGTCGCGTAAGCGGCGTCCGTACGAGATGTTTATCACGCATATGATGGTCTGATAAGAGTAAGGTCGGGCGGCACTGAGCGATTTGTTTGTGCGAGTTCCGAGTTTACCTGAAGGATCCTTAAATTGAGGGCTTATCATGCCTAGAAGAAGAGTTGTAGCTAAGCGCGAAATCCTGCCGGATCCCAAGTTCGGAAGTGAGCGCCTGGCGAAGTTCATGAACCACCTGATGTTCAGCGGCAAGAAGTCCATAGCTGAGCGCATTGTTTATGGTGCGTTGGACAAGGTTGCCGAGCGTAGTAAAGAAGAGCCGCTGGAAATCTTCGACAAGGCGCTGGAAGCTATCCAGCCCATGGTCGAGGTGAAGTCGCGCCGTGTCGGTGGTGCGACGTATCAGGTGCCGGTTGAAGTTCGTCCGTCACGTCGTCAGGCGCTTGCTATGCGCTGGCTGGTTGACGCGGCGCGTCGTCGCGGTGAGAAAACGATGGTTCAGCGTCTTGCAGGCGAAATGCTGGATGCCGCTGAAGGCAAAGGTTCTGCCGTCAAGAAGCGCGAAGACGTGCATCGTATGGCAGAAGCCAACAAGGCCTTCTCGCACTACCGTTTTTAAGATCAGCGTTTTTAAGATCGGCGCTTTTAATATCAGCGTTTTTAAATTCGGCGTTTTCTGGGGTTGTTTTTTTGCTGTATTGCGCTGTGTCGAGACAATTGGGCGCCAGTTCGCAACACACCGCCGCTATCGTGATCGATGGCGGCGGTGGCATAAGCAAAAAACGCGACACCAGATTCACGAGCATCGCCAACAAACGGGAGTTCCACCGTGGCACGCAAGACTCCACTAAATCGTTACCGTAATATCGGTATCGTCGCTCACGTCGACGCGGGTAAAACCACGACGACTGAGCGTGTACTGTTCTACACCGGCCTTTCCCACAAAGTGGGTGAGGTGCACGACGGTGCGGCGACCATGGACTGGATGGAGCAGGAGCAGGAGCGTGGTATTACCATCACCTCAGCTGCAACCACCTGTTTCTGGCAGGGCATGAACAAGCAGTTCCCTGAGCACCGCATCAACATCATCGATACCCCGGGGCACGTTGACTTCACGATCGAAGTCGAGCGTTCTCTGCGCGTACTTGACGGCGCGGTTGTCGTGCTGTGCGGTTCCTCCGGCGTTCAGCCGCAGACCGAAACCGTATGGCGCCAGGCCAACAAGTACGAAGTGCCGCGCATGGTCTTCGTCAACAAGATGGACCGGACCGGCGCCGACTTCTTCATGGTCGTCGACCAGTTGAAAGAGCGCCTGGGTGCCAATGCCGTGCCGATCCAGATCAACTGGGGCACGGAAGAGAACTTCAAGGGCGTCATCGACCTGATCCAGATGAAGGGTATCCTTTGGGACGAAGAGAACCTGGGCATGAATTATGACCTGGTTGATATTCCCGAAGAGCTGGTCGAAACGGCAGAAACCTACCGCGAGCAGATGATCGAAGCCGCGGCAGAAGGTTCTGATGAGTTGATGGAAAAGTATCTCGAAGGTGGTGAGCTGACCACTGAAGAGATCAAGGCCGGTCTGCGTGCGCGTACCCTGGCTAACGAAATCGTCCTCATCACCTGTGGGTCCGCCTTCAAGAACAAGGGTGTTCAAGCGGTACTGGACTGCGTCATCGAGTACATGCCGTCGCCGACCGAAGTCAAGGCCATCGAAGGTGAGCTTGACGATAAAGACGGTACCATCGATACCCGTGAAGCCGACGACAATCAGCCGTTTGCTGCGCTGGCGTTCAAGATTGCCACCGACCCCTTTGTCGGCACCCTGACGTTTATCCGCGTCTATTCGGGTGTGCTGAATTCCGGTGACGGCGTCTACAACTCGGTCAAGAGCAAGAAAGAGCGCGTTGGACGTATCGTTCAGATGCACTCGAATTCGCGTGAAGAGATCAAGGAAGTACGCGCCGGCGATATCGCGGCCTGTATCGGTCTGAAAGACGTCACGACCGGGGATACCCTGTGTGATATCAATCACAAGATCGTGCTTGAGCGTATGGAATTCCCCGACCCGGTTATCTCGGTAGCGGTTGAGCCGAAATCCAAGGCTGACCAGGAGAAGATGGGTGTTGCGCTGGGCAAACTGGCCCAGGAAGACCCGTCCTTCCAGGTAAAAACCGACGAAGAGACTGGTCAGACGATCATTTCGGGAATGGGCGAGCTTCACCTCGATATTCTTGTCGACCGCATGCGTCGCGAGTTCAAGGTTGAAGCCAATATCGGTAAGCCGCAGGTGGCCTACCGTGAAACGATTCGCGGCAGCGTCGAGCAGGAAGGCAAGTTCGTACGCCAGTCTGGCGGTCGTGGTCAATACGGTCACGTTATCATGCGTATCGAGCCGTTGACCTACGAGGAGAAGGGTGAAGGGGATGATGAAATCTTCTTCAAGTTCAACTCGGAAATCGTCGGTGGTGTGGTTCCCAAGGAATACATCCCGGCAGTAGAGAAAGGGGCATATGAACAGCTGAAAAATGGCGTCATTGCGGGTTACCCGATGATTGACGTTAAAGTGACGCTGTTTGATGGCTCCTATCACGACGTGGACTCCAACGAGACTGCGTTCAAGATTGCTTCTTCTATGGCAGTGAAAGAAGGTGCCAGGAAAGCCAAGGCCGTGCTGCTGGAGCCGGTGATGAAGGTCGAAGTCGTGACCCCCGAAGAGTTTATGGGTGACGTCATGGGCGACCTGAACCGTCGTCGCGGCCTGGTCCAGGGCATGGATGATTCTTCTTCTGGTAAAATCATTCGTGCAACGGTGCCGCTGGGTGAGATGTTCGGTTACGCAACCGATCTCCGCTCGCAAACCCAGGGCCGTGCGAGCTACTCTATGGAGTTCGCGAAGTACGAGGAGGCGCCCTCCAGCGTCGTTGAAGCCGTCATCAACCAAAACGGTTAACCGTTAGCTAACGTAAAGAGGTTATAGCAGTGGCTAAGGAAAAATTTGAACGTTCCAAACCGCATATCAACGTCGGCACCATTGGTCACGTCGACCACGGTAAAACGACTCTGACTGCGGCCTTGACCCGCGTTTCCGCTGAAGTATTCGGTGGTGACTGGAGTGAGTTCGACGCTATCGATAACGCGCCGGAAGAGCGTGAGCGCGGTATCACCATCGCGACGTCTCACGTGGAATACCAGTCCGAGACGCGTCACTACGCGCACGTTGACTGCCCGGGGCACGCCGACTACGTCAAGAACATGATCACCGGTGCTGCGCAGATGGACGGCGCAATCCTGGTATGTTCTGCCGCCGACGGCCCGATGCCGCAGACGCGTGAGCACATCCTGCTGTCTCGTCAGGTTGGCGTTCCGTTCATCGTCGTGTTCCTGAACAAGGCGGACATGGTCGATGACGAAGAGCTGCTCGAGCTGGTTGAAATGGAAGTTCGTGAACTTCTCGACCAGTACGACTTCCCGGGTGACGACACACCGATCATCACTGGCTCTGCACTGATGGCCCTTGAAGGCAAGGACGACAACGGCATGGGTACCACCGCCGTTGCCAACCTGATCAAGGCGCTGGATGACTACATTCCGGAGCCTGAGCGTGCCATCGATCAGCCGTTCCTGATGCCGATCGAAGACGTCTTCTCTATCTCTGGCCGCGGTACCGTTGTTACCGGTCGTGTAGAGCGTGGTGTCATCAAGGCAGGCGAAGAAGTCGAAATCGTGGGTATGCGCGACACGACCAAGACGGTCGTTACCGGCGTAGAGATGTTCCGCAAGCTGCTCGACGAAGGTCGTGCAGGTGAGAACGTTGGCGCCCTGCTGCGTGGTACCAAGCGTGATGACGTTGAGCGTGGTCAGGTTCTGGCGAAAACCGGTACCATCACGCCGCACACCGTTTTCGAAGCAGAAGTCTACGTACTGTCCAAAGAAGAAGGCGGTCGTCACACGCCTTTCTTCAAGGGCTATCGTCCGCAGTTCTACTTCCGTACCACCGATGTCACCGGTACCTGTGAACTGCCGGAAGGCGTTGAGATGGTCATGCCGGGCGACAACGTGAAAATGGTTGTCACCCTGATCGCTCCGATCGCCATGGATGACGGTCTGCGCTTCGCGATTCGTGAAGGCGGCCGTACCGTCGGCGCGGGCGTTGTGGCCAAAATCATTCAGTAAGTAGATCCGCTGAATGTGAAAGGGGGCTCGATCGAGCCCCCTTTTCTGCGCACCTCTAGCAAATGTTTGACATGGGCTTTTGGCGTGCCTATAATGCGCATCCTTTGAATGCGTGGGTAGACGGCTCGCGCCGTCGACATCCATTGGAGTTTAGGGCAAATGCAGAACCAAAAGATTCGCATTCGGTTGAAAGCATTCGACCATCGCCTGATCGATCAGTCCACAGCGGAGATTGTTGAAACCGCTAAGCGCACTGGTGCTCAGGTTCGTGGTCCGATTCCGCTGCCAACCAACCGCGAGCGCTACACCATTCTGATCTCGCCGCACGTCAACAAGGACGCGCGCGACCAGTATGAGATTCGTACGCACAAGCGTGTGCTCGATATCGTCGAGCCGACCGAGAAAACCGTTGATGCGCTGATGAAACTCGATCTCGCCGCTGGCGTAGACGTGCAAATCAAGCTCGACTAACCACACTAGACACTTGCGGCCCAGCGCTCATTACGTATTGACATTGAGCAGCAGCCGCCGCGCCGTGAGGCGCTACACAATGTGCTAGTGGAATGCTCTGGAAAGGGCAGCCATAGCGGGTGATAGCCCCGTACACTATAGGAGAACTGAGAATGACTATCGGTTTAGTCGGTAAAAAGGCCGGGATGACTCGTGTCTTTACCGAAGACGGTGCATCCGTGCCCGTAACCGTTATTGAGGTTGATCCTAACCGTGTTACACGCGTCAAATCTGTCGAATCTGACGGTTACGCGGCGGTTCAGGTAACAACCGGCTCTCGCAAGGCCAAACACCTCAGCAAAGCCCAGGCGGGTCAATTTGCTAAAGCGGGTGTTGAGGCTGGTCGTTCACTGATGGAGTTTCGTCTGGAAGACGGCGAAGAAGCTCCTGAAGTCGGCGGCGAACTCACCGTATCCCTCTTCGAAGCTGGTCAGATGATCGATGTGACCGGTACCTCCAAGGGTAAAGGTTTCCAGGGTGCCGTTAAGCGCTGGAACTTCCGTACCCAAGACAACAGCCATGGTAACTCGCTGTCGCATCGTGCGCCGGGTTCTATCGGTATGTGTCAGACCCCGGGTCGCGTTTTCAAAGGCAAAAAGATGGCCGGTCAGATGGGTAACGCCCGTTGCACCGTGCAGAGCCTAGAGATCGTCCGTGTCGACGCCGAGCGTAACCTGCTGCTGATCAAGGGCGCCGTGCCGGGTGCAACCGGCAGTGACGTTATCGTTCGCAGCGCCGTTAAAGCAGGCTGAAGGGGATAATTACCAATGAATCTGAATCTTGCTGCAGGCGCGGGTACCGTTGAAGTAGCCGACGCCACCTTTGGCAAAGAATTCAACGAAGCGCTGGTTCACCAGGTTGTCACTGCCTATTTGGCTGGTGGTCGTCAGGGCACCCGCGCTCAAAAGAACCGTTCCGATGTACGCGGTGGTGGTAAAAAGCCGTGGCGTCAGAAAGGGACTGGCCGTGCTCGTGCCGGTACCATCCGTTCGCCAATCTGGCGTAGCGGCGGTGTCACCTTCGCGGCGCGTCCGCAAGACTACACCCAGAAGGTGAACCGCAAGATGTATCGCGCCGCCATGCGCTCCATCTTGTCAGAGCTGGTACGTCAAGAGCGCCTGGTCGTGGTTGAAGAGTTCAACGTTGAAGCGCCGAAAACCAAGCAGGTCGCTGCCAAGCTGAAAGAGCTCAACCTTGAAAAAGTGTTGATCGTCACCGAAGACGTTGACGAAAAGCTCTATCTAGCCGCACGCAACCTTCCTCACGTTGATGTGGTGGATGTTGCGGCCGCTGACCCGGTGAGCCTGGTTGCCTTTGATAAGGTCCTGGTCACCGTCTCCGCCCTGCGTAAATTCGAGGAGAAGCTGGCATGAACCAGGAACGCGTATTCAAGGTTCTGCTTGGACCGCACGTGACCGAGAAGGCCGCGATGGCTGCCGAGCGCAACCAGTACGTTTTTAAGGTGGCGACCGATGCTACCAAGCCCGAGATCAAGAAGGCCGTAGAAGTTCTGTTCGGCAAGAAGGTCGGTAGCGTTCAGGTACTGAACGTGAAAGGCAAAACCAAGCGTACTGCAAACGGCGTTGGCTTGCGTAAGGGTTACCGTAAAGCGTATGTAACCCTCGCTGCGGGTGAAACGCTCGAAGACTTCTCTGGCGCCGAATAAGGGCAGGAGTACGGATAATGGCAATCGTCAAGACCAAACCCACATCCGCCGGTCGTCGCCACGTCGTCAAGATCGTTGGCGAGGAACTGTACAAGGGCCGTGCTTATGCACCGCTTTTGGAAAAGCAGTCCAAGTCCGGTGGCCGTAATAACTACGGTCGCATCACCACCCGCCACGTGGGCGGTGGTCACCGTCATCACTATCGGTTGATCGACTTCAAGCGCACCAAGGATGGCATTCCTGCCACCGTTGAGCGCCTGGAGCACGACCCGAACCGCAGTGCGCACATTGCGCTGCTGAAATACGCCGATGGCGAGCGTCGTTACATCATCGCACCGAAAGGTGTCAGCGCGGGTGACGTGCTGGAATCTGGTGTTAACGCGCCCATCAAGAAAGGTAATGCCTTGCCGCTGCGCAACATCCCGCTGGGTTCGACCGTTCACGGTATCGAGCTGAAGCCGGGTAAAGGCGCGCAGATTGCTCGCAGTGCCGGTACTGGCGCTCAGCTGGTTGCGCGTGAAGGCAACTACGCCACCCTGCGTCTTCGTTCCGGCGAAATGCGCAAGGTCCTGGCTGAGTGCCGTGCGACCCTGGGCGAAGTGAGCAACTCCGAGCACAGCCTGCGTCAACTTGGCAAGGCCGGTGCGAAGCGCTGGAGAGGTGTGCGTCCGACTGTTCGCGGTGTCGCAATGAACCCGGTGGATCACCCGCACGGTGGTGGTGAAGGCCGCACCAGTGGTGGTCGTAACCCGGTCACTCCATGGGGTGTGCCGACCAAGGGTTATAAGACGCGTAAGAACAAGCGCACCGACAAGCTGATCGTACGTCGCCGCAAGGCTCGTAGCTGATCTAAATTGCCAAGACATTAAGAGGTAACGGCTGTGCCACGTTCACTAAAGAAAGGTCCTTTCATTGACCTTCATCTTTTGAAGAAGGTAGAGGCTGCAGTGGAAAAGAACGATCGCAAACCGATCAAGACCTGGTCGCGTCGTTCGATGATCCTGCCAAACATGGTGGGTCTGACCATCGCAGTCCATAATGGTCGCCAACACGTCCCGGTGCACGTCTCCGAGGAAATGGTTGGTCACAAGCTAGGCGAATTCGCTGCCACTCGCACTTATCGCGGGCACGTGGCGGACAAGAAAGCCAAACGGTAAGCCAAAGAGGATTGAGAGATGGAAGTCACAGCTAAGCTGCGTGGCGCCGGATTATCCGCCCAGAAGGCCCGTTTGGTGGCTGATCAGGTGCGCGGTAAACCTGTCGCCGAGGCACTCGACCTGCTGACCTTCTCACCGAAGAAGGCTGCCCAACTGGTCAAGAAAGTGCTTCAGTCCGCCATTGCAAACGCGGAAGAAAATAACGGCATGGATATTGACGAGCTGCGTGTCTCGACCATCTGCGTCGATGAGGGCATGACGCTCAAGCGTATCAAGCCGCGCGCCAAGGGGCGGGCGGATCGTATCTTGAAGCGCACCTGCCACATCACCGTCAAGGTAGCCGAGAAGTAGGAGTCGACCGATGGGTCAGAAAGTCAATCCAACAGGCATTCGACTGGGCATCGTCAAAGACCATGCTTCTGTCTGGTATGCCGAGCGCGGCGCATATGCCGATAAGCTCAATAACGATCTCGAAGTGCGAAGCTTCCTGGAGCAGCGTCTCAAAAACGCCTCCGTTAGCCGTATTCACATCGAGCGTCCGGCGAACAACGCCCGCATCACCATCCACACTGCCCGTCCGGGTATCGTGATTGGTAAAAAAGGTGAAGATGTCGACCGTCTGCGTCGCGATCTTACCGAGTTGATGGGTGTTCCTGTTCACGTGAACATCGAAGAAGTTCGCAAGCCGGAGCTGGATGCCAAGCTCGTCGCTGCTAACGTAGCGGGCCAGCTTGAGCGTCGCGTGATGTTCCGTCGTGCCATGAAGCGCGCGGTGCAAAACGCCATGCGTCTTGGCGCTGGCGGCATCAAGATTCAGCTGTCAGGTCGTCTGGGTGGTGCTGAAATCGCACGTACCGAATGGTACCGCGAAGGTCGTGTTCCGTTGCATACACTGCGTGCGGACATCGACTACGCCACTTACGAAGCTCACACCACCTATGGCGTTATCGGCGTCAAAGTGTGGATCTTCAAGGGTGAAATCCTCGGCGGTATCGAGGAAGTTCGTGCCAAGGCGAAGCAACAGCAGCCTTCCGGCAACGCGCCCAAGAAGAAAGGTTCCAGGTAAGGGGAGAGCGAGTCGATGTTACAGCCCAAGCGTATGAAATTCCGCAAGATGCAGAAAGGCCGCAACCGTGGCTTGGCGCATCGCGGAAGCAAGATCAGCTTCGGGGAGTACGGCCTGAAAGCTACCGGTCGTGGCCGCGTTACTGCGCGCCAGATCGAAGCCGGCCGTCGTGCGATCACACGTCACGTTAAGCGTGGCGGTAAAATCTGGATCCGCGTCTTCCCTGATAAGCCGATTTCCAAGAAGCCGCTCGAAGTTCGTATGGGTAAAGGTAAAGGCTCCGTCGAATACTGGGTAGCCCAGATCCAACCGGGTCGGGTCCTGTATGAAATCGAAGGTGTGCCTGAAGAGCTCGCTCGTGAAGCATTCGAGCTTGCCGCACAGAAAATGCCCATATCCACCACCTTTGCGAAACGGACGGTGATGTGATGAAAGCCCAGGAAATTCGTGAAAAGTCCGCAGGAGAGCTCCATGAGCAGCTCCTCGAACTCCTCCGCGAGCAGTTCAACCTGCGCATGCAGAAGGCCACCGGCCAACTGAGCCAGACTCATCTGCTCAAGCAGGTCCGTCGGGATATTGCCCGTGTGAAGACTGTGCTCAACGAGAAGGCAGGTGACTGAGATGGCCCAAGAGAAAAAAGCACGTACGCTCACCGGCAAGGTGGTGAGCGACAAGATGGACAAGTCCATCGTCGTAATGATCGAGCGTCGTGAGCGTCACCCGATCTACGGAAAATACGTTAAGCGCTCCACCAAGCTGCACGCCCATGACGAGGCGAACCAGGCTAAGGCAGGCGATACGGTTTCCATTGAGGAGTGCCGTCCGCTTTCCAAGAAGAAAGCCTGGGCGCTAATCGAGGTGGTTGAGCAGGCCAAGGGGTAACCCATGCACCTGTTCAACCAGTGCAGTCAGATTAGGTTTGGAGAAAACCGATGATTCAGACTCAGACAATGCTGGATGTCGCCGACAACAGCGGAGCGCGCCGGGTGCAGTGCATCAAGGTGTTGGGCGGTTCACACCGTCGCTACGCTCGCATTGGTGACATCATCAAGGTAACGGTGAAGGAAGCCATTCCGCGTGGCAAGGTCAAGAAAGGCCAGGTCATGAAAGCGGTCGTGGTCCGGACCCGTAGTGGCGTCCGTCGTAACGACGGTTCGCTGATCCGTTTCGATGGAAATGCGGCGGTTTTGTTGAATAACACCAACGAACAGCCAGTCGGTACTCGTATTTTCGGGCCGGTCACTCGTGAGCTTCGTAACGAGAAGTTCATGAAGATCATTTCCTTAGCGCCTGAAGTGCTGTAAGGAGCGAGGCGGATATGCAAAAAATCAAACGTGACGATGAAGTCATCGTCATCGCCGGGAAGGATAAGGGCAAGCGTGGCACTGTTAAGCGGGTACTAGAAAACCGCTTCTTGGTGTCCGGTGTGAACATGATCAAGCGTCACACCAAGCCAAATCCCATGGCGGGAAATCAGGGCGGTATCGTCGAGCGTGAGGCTCCGATTCACGCGTCCAACGTAGCCATCTTCAATTCGGAGACCGGTAAGGCGGATCGCGTCGGCTTCCAAGTGAAGGAAGACGGTACCAAGGTACGTATCTACAAGTCGACGCAGACGCAGATCGACGCCTAACGCGAGTCGGGTAGCAAAATGGCGAACTTGAAAGAACGTTATCAAAACGAGGTCGTAGCACAGCTCAAAGAGCAGTTCAGCTACGCCAACGTAATGCAGGTGCCCCGCATCACGAAAGTGACGCTTAATATGGGCATCGGCGATGCGGTCAGCGATAAAAAGCTGATCGACAATGCCATCGGCGACCTGGAGATGTTGTCCGGTCAAAAGCCGCTGGTGACCAAGGCACGCAAGTCCATCGCGGGCTTCAAGGTGCGCGAAGGTTGGCCCATCGGGATCAAGGTAACACTGCGCGCCGAGCGTATGTGGGACTTCTTGGACCGTCTGGTCTACATCGCGATTCCTCGCGTGCGTGACTTCCGTGGTCTCAACCCGAAGTCCTTCGACGGTCGCGGCAACTACTCCATGGGTGTGCGTGAGCAGATCATCTTCCCGGAGATCGAGTATGATAAGATCGATCGAATCCGTGGGTTGGACGTCACTATCACCACTACCGCCAACACCGACGAGGAAGGTCGCGCGCTATTATCCGCGCTGAACTTCCCGTTCAAGAAATAAGGGTTGGATCATGGCTAAAAAAAGCATGGTAGAGCGTGAGCTCAAGCGCACCAAATTGGTCGAGAAGTACGCGGCCAAGCGCGCTGAGCTCAAGGCAATCATCGTAGATGTGAACGCTTCTGAGGAAGATCGCTTCGAGGCGACGCTGAAGCTGCAGCAACTGCCGCGCGATTCGAGCCCGGTACGCCAGCGTAACCGCTGCCGCGTCACAGGCCGTCCGCACGGTTTTTACAACAAGTTCGGCCTCGGCCGTAACAAGCTGCGTGAAGCCGCCATGCGTGGCGACGTTCCTGGTCTGAAAAAGTCCAGCTGGTAACGCCACGTAGAATCATCAGGAGCGCACATTAAATGAGCATGCAAGACACTCTGGCGGATATGTTTACCCGTATCCGCAATGCGCAGATGGCCACCAAGGAGACGGTTTCCATGCCGTCTTCCAAGTTGAAAGTGGAAGTGGCCCGCGTGCTGAAAGAAGAGGGCTATATCACCGATTTCACGGTGGCTGAAAGCACCAAGCCCGAATTAACCGTGACCCTCAAGTACTTTGAGGGCAAGCCGGTTATCGACCATATCCAGCGGGTTTCCAAGCCGTCTTTGCGCCGTTACATGGGCAAGGACAACCTGCCTAAGGTCGCCGATGGTCTGGGTATTGCGATCGTGACCACCTCCAATGGGGTGATGACCGATCGTGCCGCTCGCCAGGCGGGTGTTGGTGGCGAAGTCATCTGCACCGTATTCTAGGAGGCTGGAATGTCCCGCATAGCGAAATATCCGGTTAAAGTGCCTGCCGGCGTTGAGATTAAAATCGATGCCGACCAGCTGACCGCCAAGGGCGGCCAAGGCACGCTGTCAATGACCATTCACCACGACGTGGTAGTGGCTCAAGAAGATGGCCAGCTGACCTTCGCCCCGAGTGAATCTGCCAAGAGCTGGGCAATGGCCGGTACTACCCGCGCCCTGGTCCAGAACCTGGTGACGGGCGTATCCGAGGGGTTTACACGGACCCTCGAAATTGTTGGCGTCGGTTATCGTGCCCAAGTAAAGGGCCAGACGCTCAATCTTTCACTGGGCTTCTCGCACCCGGTCGACTACGAACTGCCTGAAGGTGTATCAGCGGAAACGCCGAAAAACACCGTGGTCGTGCTGAAAAGCGCGGACAAGCAGCAGCTCGGTCAGTGCGCCGCGGAAATCCGCGCCTTCCGTCCCCCTGAGCCGTATAAAGGCAAGGGTGTTCGGTACGCCGACGAGCAGGTGCGTCGCAAAGAAGCCAAGAAGAAGTAAGGCAGGGTTATGAACGCGAAGAAAGAATCTCGTCTCCGTCGTGCCCGCCGCGCTCGCGCCAAGATCCGCGAGCTGGGCGTGTATCGCCTGTGCGTCAACCGTACCCCGCGTCACATCTATGCGCAGATTATCTCGCCGGATGGTGGCAAAGTGCTGGCCAGCGCATCTACGCTGGACAAGGCACTGCGCGAGGGTGCGACCGGCAACTCAGAAGCCGCTACGAAAGTCGGCGAACTGATTGCCGAACGCGCTAAAGAAGCAGGCATCACCCAGGTGGCCTTCGACCGTGCTGGCTTTAAGTATCACGGTCGCGTCAAGGCTCTGGCCGACGCCGCGCGTGAAGGCGGCCTGGAATTCTAAAGGGTTTTTACGATGGCGAAGAACGAACAGCAAAGCGGTGATCTGCAGGAAAAGCTTGTGCAGGTCAACCGCGTCGCCAAGGTGGTCAAGGGTGGTCGTATTTTCGGCTTCACCGCACTGACCGTCGTTGGTGATGGTAAAGGTCGTGTTGGTTTCGGTCGTGGCAAGGCGCGTGAAGTGCCGATCGCGATTCAGAAAGCCATGGACCAAGCTCGTCGCAACATGGTCAAGGTCAACCTTTCAGGCCATACGCTGCAATACCCGGTTAAAGCCCGTCACGGTGCTTCCAAGGTATTCATGCAGCCGGCTTCTGAAGGTACCGGCATTATCGCCGGTGGCGCCATGCGCTCTGTACTGGAGCTCGCTGGTGTCCATGACGTACTGGCCAAGTGCTACGGTTCCACCAACCCGGTTAACGTGGTGCGAGCGACTGTCAAAGGTCTCGCTTCCATGCAAGCACCGGATGACGTGGCCGCCAAACGCGGCCTGTCTGTCGAAGCGATCACGGGGTAAGGCACCATGGCAGCAACGATCAAGGTTACCCAGATCCGTAGCACCATCGGCGTTCAGCCCCGTCACAAGGCCACTATCAACGGCCTGGGACTGCGTCGCATCGGTCATTCGGTTGAGCTGGAAGACACCCCTGCCGTACGCGGCATGATCCACAAGGTGAACTACCTTGTGCGCGTTGAGGGAGAGTAATCCATGAAACTCAATACCTTGAGCCCGGCAGCGGGCTCTAAACACGCTGCAAAGCGCGTTGGTCGTGGTATCGGTTCCGGTCTGGGCAAGACCGGTGGCCGAGGCCACAAAGGCCAGAAGGCACGCAGCGGTGGCAGCGTCAAGCCAGGTTTCGAAGGCGGTCAGATGCCGTTGCAGCGTCGTCTGCCGAAGTTTGGTTTTACCTCGGCCAAGTCGATGGTCTCGGAAGAGGTTCGCCTGGCTGAGCTGGCCCAGGTGGCTGGCGAAGAGGTGACCCTCGAGACGCTGAAGCAGGCAAACGTGCTGAAGGATGCAACGCTACACGCGAAGATCATCCTTTCTGGCGAACTGAAAAAAGCGGTTACCGTTCGCGGCATCAAGGTCACCAAGGGTGCCCGTGAAGCGATCGAAGCCGCTGGCGGCAAGGTAGAGGACTAAATGGCCAAGTCAGGAAACATGCCGGCGATGGGCAGCGGTCTGAGTGAACTGTGGGCGCGTTTGCGCTTCGTGCTCCTCGCCATCGTGGTGTACCGTATCGGTGCCCACATTCCCGTTCCCGGTATCAATCCTGACCAGCTTGCTGCCTTGTTCAGGGAGCAACAGGGCACCATCCTGGGCATGTTCAACATGTTCTCGGGTGGTGCGCTGGAGCGCATGAGCGTCCTCGCCCTGGGTATCATGCCCTATATTTCGGCGTCGATTATCATGCAGCTGATGACTGCGGTCTCTCCCCATCTTGAACAGCTCAAGAAGGAAGGCGAGGCCGGCCGCCGCAAGATTAGCCAGTACACCCGCTACGGCACGGTGCTGCTGGCGTTTATTCAGGCTGTCGGTATGTCTGTCGGTCTGGCGAGCCAGGGTATCGCGTACACTGCTGATTTCAGCTTCTATTTTACCGCCGTGATTACATTCGTATCGGGCGCGGTATTCATGATGTGGCTAGGTGAGCAGATTACCGAGAAAGGCATTGGCAACGGTATCTCGTTGCTGATCTTTGCCGGTATTGTGGCCGGGCTGCCCAGCGCGGCAGGTCAGGCGTTTGAACTGGCCCGCAACGAAGGGGCCTGGAACGTACTGCCACTGTTAGCGCTATCGGCACTGGGTATCGCGACCGTTGCGTTCGTGGTGTTCATCGAGCGCGGTCAACGCCGCCTTAAAGTGAACTACCCGCGGCGCCAGGTCGGCAACAAGATGTATGCAGGGCAAAGTAGCTACCTGCCACTGAAAGTGAATATGGCAGGTGTTATCCCGGCCATCTTCGCCTCCAGTATCCTGCTCTTCCCGGCCTCGATCGGCCAATGGGTAGGCGCAGGCGATGGCATGGAGTGGTTGCAGCGCGCCTCGCAGGCATTAGGCCCCGGCCAACCGCTTTACATCTTGCTTTTTGGGGCGGCAGTGGTATTCTTCTGCTTCTTTTACACAGCGCTGGTCTTCAACCCCAAGGATGTAGCTGACAATCTTAAAAAGTCAGGTGCTTTTCTGCCGGGTATTCGTCCTGGCGAGCAGACCGCTCGCTATATTGACAAGGTCATGACGCGATTAACGTTGTTTGGTGCCTTGTACATCACTGCGGTTTCCCTGATGCCCCAGTTCCTGATCGTAGCGTGGAACGTGCCGTTCTTCTTTGGCGGTACCTCGCTTTTGATTGTGGTGGTGGTCATCATGGACTTCATGGCCCAGGTGCAGTCGCATCTCATGTCGCATCAATATGACTCAGTGATGAAGAAGTCCAACCTGAAAGGCTACGGTAGTGGCGGCATCATGCGCTAAGGCGTATGCCGTCCGTATTGGAGAGAACGATGAAAGTTCGAGCTTCCGTAAAGAAAATGTGCCGTAACTGCAAGATCATTCGTCGCAATGGCGCCGTGCGCGTCATCTGCATCGAACCGCGGCACAAGCAGCGCCAGGGTTAATTTTCCTGGTCTGTATTAAGCGGGTGCTGGCATACCCCTTGCCTTCGGGTGTAAAAAGGGGGTATGCTGTTGCGCCTTTTAAAGATGATTAACGAGCAAGCCGCTCAAATTTCGGAGTAAGCTGATGGCCCGTATTGCAGGCGTCAATATCCCGGACAACAAGCATGCGGCGATCTCGCTGACCTATATCTTCGGGATTGGCCGTACACGTGCAGAGCACATCTGTGTTGCTGCCGGTATCGCGCCGACTGCCAAGATCCAGGACCTGTCTTCTGATGAAGTCGACACCCTGCGTTCTGAAGTTGGTAAGTACACCGTAGAGGGCGACCTTCGCCGTGATGTCACGCTTAACATTAAGCGTCTCATGGACTTAGGTTGTTTCCGTGGTCTGCGTCATCGTCGTAGTCTTCCGCTGCGTGGTCAGCGGACCAAGACTAACGCGCGTACCCGTAAGGGCCCGCGTAAGCCGATCCGCAAATAACACGCACGTTCTGGCGTAAAGACAGGAATAGACATCAACATGGCTAACCCGCGTAGTAACCGTAAAAAGGTTAAAAAGCAGGTAGTGGATGCCGTTGCGCATATCCACGCCTCTTTTAACAACACGATCGTGACGATCACAGACCGCCAGGGCAACGCTCTGTCATGGGCGACTGCCGGTGGTTCGGGTTTTCGTGGTTCTCGCAAGAGCACCCCGTTCGCTGCTCAAGTGGCAAGTGAACGTGCAGCAACTGCTGCAGCCGAGTATGGTGTGAAAAACGTCGACGTGCTGGTCAAAGGCCCAGGTCCCGGTCGTGAATCCGCCGTGCGCGCACTGAACGCCGCCGGCTTCCGCGTGCAAAGCATTATCGACGCGACGCCCATCCCCCATAATGGCTGCCGTCCGCCGAAGAAACGCCGCGTTTAAGGAGACAGATTCATGGCTCGTTATATTGGACCGAAGTGCAAACTGTCTCGTCGTGAAGGCACCGACCTCTTTTTGAAGAGTGGCGTGACTCCCTTCGAGAAAAAGTGTAAATCCGAGCAGATTCCGGGTGTACACGGCCAGCGCCGTCAACGTCTTTCAGACTACGGCTTGCAGCTTCGCGAGAAGCAAAAAGTGCGTCGTATGTACGGCGTACTCGAAAAGCAGTTCCGTAACTACTACAAAGAAGCCGCTCGCCAGAAAGGCGCGACCGGTGAAGTATTGTTGCAGTTGCTCGAATCCCGACTGGATAACGTCGTCTACCGTATGGGCTTCGGCTCGACTCGCTCTGAAGCGCGTCAGCTGGTCAGCCACAAGGCGATTAGCGTGAACGGTCGCAGCGTCAACGTCGCTTCCTACCAAGTGAAGCCAGGTGACGTTGTTTCCATTCGCGAAAAGGCGAAGAACCAGGCTCGCATTCAAAACGCGTTGTCCATTGCGGCCAACCGTGGTGATGTGGCGTGGATCGAAACCGACGCCAAGAAGATGGAAGGCACTTTCAAGGCTCTGCCTGAACGCGGTGACCTGTCTGCCGACATCAACGAAAACCTGATCGTCGAGCTTTACTCCAAGTAAGCAGTTTTCTGTTTCTTGTCGGCTTGGTGCCGGTTTAGTACCGGCACCAAGCCGTACCGAGTATCAAGTATCCGTTTGGCAGCCTGAAAGGTGTTCATATGCAGCGTTCAGTGACAGAGTTTCTCCGTCCTCGTGACATCAAGGTCGAAGAAATCAGCGCACATCATGCCAAGATCGTTCTCGAACCGTTCGAGCGCGGCTTTGGTCACACCCTGGGGAATGCACTGCGTCGCATTCTGCTTTCGTCCATGCCCGGCTGTGCCGTGGTAGAGGCTGAAATTGCGGGTGTCGAGCACGAATATAGTGCTCTCGAAGGGGTGCAGGAAGATGTCATTGAAATCCTCCTGAACTTGAAAGATGTTGCGATCAAGATGCACAGCCGCGATGAGGCGGTGCTCTCGCTGAACAAGCAGGGCCCAGCCGTCGTCACCGCTGGCGACATTGCGCTTGATCATAGCGTCGAAATCGTCAACCCGGACCATATCATTGCCCATGTCAATGAAGGTACCGAGCTGAAGATTCAGCTTAAGGTAGCAATGGGTCGTGGCTACGAACCGGCTGACGCCCGTGGCTCTGATGAAGAGTCCCGTGCCATTGGCCGCCTGCAGCTGGATGCCACCTTCAGCCCTGTCCGCCGAGTTTCCTACGCGGTCGAAGCTGCTCGTGTCGAACAGCGTACTGACCTCGATAAGCTGATTATCGATCTGGAAACCGACGGTACTCTGGATCCGGAAGAGGCTATCCGCCGCAGTGCGACCATCCTGCAAGAGCAGCTGGCCGCCTTCGTCGACCTGGAAGCTGATAAAGAGCAGGAAGTCGAAGAGGAAGAGGATCATGTTGATCCAATTCTATTGCGCCCCGTAGACGATCTTGAGTTGACCGTTCGCAGCGCGAACTGCCTGAAAGCCGAGAATATTTATTACATCGGTGATCTGATTCAGCGCACTGAAGTTGAGCTGTTGAAGACCCCGAACCTCGGTAAAAAGTCCTTGAATGAAATCAAGGATGTATTGGCGGCGCGCGGCTTGTCCCTCGGCATGCGGCTGGAAAATTGGCCACCCGCTAGCCTGAAGGACGACAAGGCCTCCGCGTGAGTGTCGACTCGAGTCCCAGTTTGGTAAGGAATTACAACCATGCGTCATCGTAAGAGTGGTCGTCATCTGAATCGCACCAGCTCGCATCGGCAGGCCATGTTCAAGAACATGTCTGTCTCGCTGGTCGAACATGAAGTTATCAAGACAACCCTGCCCAAAGCCAAGGAGTTGCGTCGCGTTATCGAGCCGCTGATTACCTTGTCTAAGCAGGACAGCGTTGCCAACCGCCGTCTGGCGTTTGCCCGCACGCGCTCGAAAGAAGCCGTCGGCAAACTGTTCAACGAGTTGGGTCCGCGTTACGCCGAGCGTCCGGGCGGTTACGTCCGTATTCTCAAGTGCGGTTACCGCACCGGCGACAATGCGCCCATGGCATACGTTGAGCTTGTCGATCGCCCGGTGGTTGAAGAGGCCGTTGCAGAAGAGTAATTCGCTTCTGTGGCAGCTGGTCAACACCAAAACCGACCCCTTGTGGGTCGGTTTTTTTATAGTGCCGATTAACCAGTTCAACGTATATACTCAGGGCATTAGCCTGAAGTTAAGGCAGTTATCATGGCAGTGGTATAAAACAAAATGTCAGGGGGACGTATGAGAGCGAGACAATGTTGGCGAGGCGCATCCATCAGGGCAGCATCGCTGATCACAGGAATATTATTCATTGTCATGTCACTGCCCCTTCAAGCGTCGAATCCGCGCTATGCAGGCATGGTGGTTGATCTTGATGGAGGCGAGGTGCTGTACGCGGAAAATGCAGATGCGCGTCGCTATCCTGCTTCGCTGACCAAGGTCATGACGCTCTACCTGGCTTTTGAAGCGCTTGAGGAAGGACGTTTACGTCTCGACGAACCATTACCCGTGTCTTCTCAAGCGGCGTCGATGCCTGCATCCAAGCTTTGGCTGTCGTCTGGCAGTTCGATCCTGGTCGATGAAGCGATCCGTGCGTTAGCCGTACGCTCGGCAAATGATGTCGCCGTGGTGATGGCCGAGGCGCTGGGCGGGAGTGAAGACCGCTTCGCACAATTGATGACAGCGAAGGCCCGGGAATTGGGGATGCGCAATACAACGTTTCGCAATGCCTCGGGCCTCCCCGATGACCGACAGGTTACCACCGCCCGGGATATGGTCACCCTTGCGGTCCGTGTGATGCAGGATTTCCCTGATTACTACCATTATTTTGGCTTACAGGAATTCACCTATCGGGGTACCCGGCACACCAGCCATAACCGGTTGGTACGGGACTACCCGGGTGCCGATGGCTTGAAAACAGGGTTTATTCGCGCTTCGGGGTTTAATGTTCTGACCACCGCTAAACGGGGTGATCGACGGCTAATGGCTGTCGTCATGGGAGGCTTTACGGCGCAATCTCGTGATAAGCACATGACTAACCTACTCAACCGTAGTTTTATTCGCGCTGGCCTTCGTGACCAACCCAACTGGGTGGCCAATGTTAACTTTGCAGATGAATACATGGCATTTGCCCAGACACCCAGCGCCACTCCTGCGCCCAGCGCGCCACCATCGACGCTGGCATCCTCGGTGATGGCTGAGTACACACCGGAAGTTGCCCCGTCAGAGCCGACCTCTCAAGCACCACCCACCGCCTCGGATCGTCAGCAGCAGGAGGAGGAGGATCCCCTGCAGGCCTTTATCGAACGCGAACGGGTCATGGCAGCACGTGCGGCAGGCGGCTGGGGGATCCAGGTAGGCGCCTTCAGCCAGGAAGATCAAGCCCAGCGCTATGCACGTCAAGCCGCCACCTACCTGCCCCGTGACCTCGATGGCCAAGTGGCGATAGACACCTCGGTAGGGCAAAGCCCGATATTTCGTGCCCGGCTGATGGCGCTGGAAGAGCAACAGGCGCGCCAGGCCTGCGAACAGCTTCGCTCGCGGGGAATGGACTGCATGGTCGTCAACGCCAGCCTGTAGCGCGGAAAAGTGCCAAAAACCCCGCCAAAGGTTCTTTTGGCGGGGTTTTTTAGTTTTAATTTAAATTAATTTTATCCAGTTAAGACATTTCAGCCAGGCAAGAAAGGGAGGTCGTGGTGACAACGTCGCTGAAAGGCATACTCTGCATGTGTACCGGTGTCCTGTTCCTGGCCCTGGGGGACGCCGTCTCCAAGTGGTTGGGCGAGGTGCATTCGCCACTGCAGATCATCTTCTTTCGGGCGCTGGTTTCGCTGCCGCTGATTGCCCTGCTTGCTCATTTTGCCGGCGGCTTGCGCAAGTTGCGGACTCGGCGCCCGGGTGTGCATCTGCTTCGCGGCTTGATCTATACCGCCACCATGGTCTGTTTCGTATGGGGGTTGACGCTCTTGCCGCTGGCCGAGGCCACGGCGATCGCCTTCGTGGCGCCGCTGTTTGTCACCCTGCTATCGGTGCCGTTGTTGGGAGAGCGCATCGAACCGCCGGTGCTTATTGCCTCACTGGTAGGGTTTGTCGGGGTGCTGATTATTGTTCGTCCTGATAGCGATGCCTTTCAACTGGGCGCCCTGGTGCTGGTGGGGGCGGCGCTGTTCTATGCCTTGATGATGATTACCGCACGCCGCTACGGGGGCCGTGAACACCTCTGGGCGATGCTGTTCTACATGACCTCTGTGCCCCTGATAGTGACGGGGCTGACCTTGCCCTGGGTCTGGCAGACGCCGCTGCCCTGGCACTGGCTGGGGTTTTTGGCGTCTGGCGTACTGGGCGTGGGCGCGACGGCGTTCATTACCCTGGCGTTTCGCTTTGCGCCAGCGGCGATAGCCGCCCCGTTCGATTACACCGCCATGCTCTGGGCAGTGCTGCTCGGCTGGTGGTTCTGGGGCGAGCTACCCGACCTCTGGGTATGGGTGGGCAGCGCCTTGATCATGGCAAGCGGCCTGGCGATCGCCTATCACGACCGGCGCACTACCTTGAAGCGCCGCCCAACGGCCTAGGCTGTCAACGCTGGAAGGCGCGAGCCGCTGCCTCGGGATCGGGCTGTCCGCATATCGCCGAGATGACCGCTAGCCCGTCAGCGCCTGCCCGCCGTATCGCATTCACATGGCTGGCATTCAGCCCGCCAATGGCCACGCTGGGAATCGGGCAATCCTTGATCAAGGAGGCAAGGCCGCCAAAACCAATCGGTTGGGCGTGATCCTGTTTGCTGGGGGTGGCAAAGATCGGCCCGATGCCCACGTAGTCAAGCTGATCGATAGGTGCGTCATGAAGTTGTTCCACGGTGTTGATCGAGAGCCCCAATATGGCCTTTGGCCCCATCGCCACTCGGGCCTGGCGCACCGTGGTATCGCTCTGACCGACATGCAGTCCGTCGGCTTGACTGGCAAGCGCCACCTCAAGGCGGTCGTTGATGATCAACGCTACCCCGCTGCCGGCCAGCAAGGCTTTCAGGCGCCGTGCCTGGTCGATCATCTGTGCATCGCTTGCTTGCTTGTCGCGCAGCTGCACCATGGTGACGCCACCGCGGACAGCCTCGCTGACAGTGCGCTCAAGACCATGGCGCTGGCACAGGGTTGCGTCGGTGACCAGATAAAGCGACAGATCAAAGGGCATCGCGGACCTCCCGCCGGGCGAAGTGATTAAGCGCATCAGGCGTGAGCTGATAAAGCGCGTCCAGCAAGGCAACGTAAAAACTGCCCGGCCCCTGGGCGGTCTCCCCGGCACGCTCTCCGGCTGCCGCAGAACACGCCACGGCGGCACTGCTGGCGCTCAGCGGCTCGTCCGGGTTGGCGGCGATAAAGGCGGCCACCAGAGCGCTGAGCCCGCACCCCAAGGTCGTGACACGGGGCATCAAAGGATGCCCGCCGCTGATCGTGTAGCAGGCTTTTCCGTCGGTGACTCTATCCCGTTCACCGGTCATGGCGACGATACACTGTTGCCGCTCGGCCAGCGCCATGGCGGCCGTTATGGCATCGTCGGTGGACGCAGTGGCATCAACCCCACGGCCCTGGTGGGCCAGCCCATCGAGGGCCAGGATTTCAGAGGCGTTGCCACGGATGACGCTGGGCTGAAGGGCCAAAAGGTCGGCGCAGACTTCCTGGCGATAACGGGTCGCGCCCACGGCGACGGGGTCCAGCACCCAGGGCGTGTCGTGCGCGCGAGCGGTGCGCGCGGCAAGCAGCATGGCCTCCGCCCAGGGCGATGAAAGCGTCCCGATGTTGATCGACAGCGCATCGGCCAGCCCGGTGAATTCAGCAACCTCCTGGGTGGCATGCAGCATGGCAGGTGACGCCCCGGTAGCCAGCAGCACGTTGGCGGTGCTGTTCATCGCGACATAGTTGGTGATGCAGTGAATAAGCGGGGTGGTGTCGCGCAGCGCCGTCAAGCTGTCGCCAAAGTTGGGGATGGTCATGAAATCCTCCCGGCAGGGAGGTGGTGACGGGGCACCACGACTCCCTACGCCGGTATTAGCCGGTTCAGGTTATAAGGGTGCTTCTCAGCCCGTTCGGTGACGAGCGCCCCTGTCGTGCGCCTACTATCCGTGGCTTGGACGGGTCTGTAAAGCCCTGGAAAGGCTCGTTTAACGAAACGAGATGCGCGTTCCGTAGGTGAGCATTTCATCAGGCGTCATGGCTTTCCCCGCCACACCGATCATTTCGTCGCCGCATTGATCGGCAAAGGTAAGCACGCCATGGGTCAAGCCCAATTCACCCAGGGTATCGCGGATCTCACCAGTACCCAGAAAGGTGCTGACGTGCCCCTGGGCATTGGATAAATCGGAAACCCCATTGGCATGGTGAAAGCGCACTTTATAGATGCCGTCCATTGATTCAACCTCCACAATTGGCGAGAAGCCGTTGCGGAGCGCCTGGGAAAGCTGCTTCAAGGTAATGTGATCGCCAAGGGTCGTATCAATCGAGGCCATGACCTACTCCTGTGGGATACCCGTCAAGTGGGGATCAGCGGATGGGTGTATAAAGTTTATAATGGGAGTGTAGAATGTTTGCACAGAATATCCAAGGCACAGCCTCCTCAATGCACGGCATCCAGAGCGTGCCGGCGCAAGGTGTCCAGGCCGATGATGTCGAGGGTCTTCTGATTAGTTCCGGACAAGACCACGGGCGGCGCCAGGCCTACCTCGGCGGCTTCCAGCCAGCGTGACGCGCACAGGCACCAACGGTCGCCGGGCTGCAGGCCAGGAAAGCCAAATTCAGGCCGTGGCGTTACCAGGTCGTTGCCCTGTGCCAGCGAAAAGGCCAGAAATTCCTCCGTCAGCATGGCGCACACAGAGTGAACGCCCACATCATCCGCCCCCACGCGACAGAATCCATCGCGGTAAAAGCCGGTTTTGGGGTCATGGCAGCACGGGGTGAGCGGTTCACCCAGCACATTGAGATCGCGGGCCATAAGGCCTCCTTAGCGCAAGGGCTGGTATTTTGTCAGACTGCCCTCATGATGAAACCATAGACACCGATCATCCTGGTGAACCATGAGAGCGAGTCACGATGGTGGTGAAAGACTGTTTTTAAAGACCGTTTTTAAAGACTGTCATTAAAGGCTGCGGGTACAGACGGTTCCTAAAGACTGGCAGCAAGGATTTTACAGCCTTGTACAAAGTAACCGATACGTCAAAGGAGATAGTGCATGTCGTTTCAAGGTGAGCAGCATCCAGGGGTTGCTCCGGCACCCAAGCAGACCCAGGGATTTCGTTTGAACCACACCATGCTGCGGGTCAAGGATCCCGAGCGTGCGCTGGCGTTTTATTCACAGGTGTTTGGTATGCAGGTGATGCGTCGGCTTGATTTTGAAGAAATGCAATTTTCCCTCTACTTCCTGGCTAACCTGGAAGACGCTGACCAAGTGCCCGAAGAGACGCAGGCAAGAACCGCCTGGACGTTCAGTCAAAAGGGGCTGCTGGAGCTGACCCACAACTGGGGCACGGAAAATCAGGACGGCTTTGCCTACCACGATGGCAACGCCGAGCCCCAGGGCTTTGGTCATATCTGCTTTAGCGTGCCCGACCTGGCGGCGGCCCAGGCGTGGTTTGACGAGCACGACGTCACCTTCGTCAAGCGTGCCGATCAGGGCAAGATGCAAGACGTGATTTTTGTCAAAGACCCGGATGGCTACTGGATTGAAGTGATTCAGGCGGATCTGATGGCCAACAAGGGCGATTAGCATGGCGCATTTGCTGTTCCGCCTGCGCCATGTGACCGACGAAGAGGCGATGGAGGTCCGCCAGTTGCTCGATGCCCACGGTCTGGATACCTACGAGACGCAGGCTGGCTTCTTCCGGCTGGGCGTGGATGCCATCTGGCTGCGCGACTTGAGCCAGCTAGAGGATGCCAATGCGCTGCTGGCGGAGTATCAGGCCGAGCGCCAGGCGCGGGCCAGGCAAGAGCATCGGGAGGCGCTCGCACGGGGCGATGCGCCCACCTTATGGCAGCGTTTTAGTGCCCACCCCGTGCAGCTCACGCTGGTGGGCGTCGCCATTGTATTGCTGGTAGCGTTGACGCTGTTGCCCTTTCTGGCACTAGGCTGAAGTTTCCTGGACAGGCGGTAGGTGGCCGCGTTTGAGATACATCTGCACACCGTTCTTTCCGGCTGTGAGGGTCAGGGCCATGCCGCTGGGGTAGCGGCACCAGCTACCCGCGGTGTATTCCCGGTCGCCATCGCTCAAGGCGCCCTCCAGCACGAATAGCTCAAGCCCGCCGGTCAGCACCGGATACTCAATGGCCTGGCCAGCTTCCCAGTGTTCCAGGCTGACCCGCTCCTGTTTAAAGGTATGCAGCATCTTGTAGCTGATGCCGGGGCGACGGTCCGGCTGCCAGGGCAGGCGGTGGGCCGGGACGGCAAGCTGCAACTCATCGTTTTGGTCGAACTGGTGCAACTTGACCAGTATCAAGGCCCCTTCATCGCCAATTTTCGGCGTATGGCCGGTACCGATGGGGTTTCTCAAGTAGCTGCCGGCGGCATAACGGCCATACTCGTCGGCGAACACGCCTTCCAGCACTAAAATTTCTTCACCGCCCCCGTGGGTATGCGGGTCGAACTGGGTGTTGGGGGCGTAGCGTACGAGGCTGGTGGCGCGGGCGACTTCGTCGCCAATGCGGTCGAGCATCATCCGTTCGACGCCAGCGCTGGGCGAGGCCACCCAGCGGTAATCTTCCGGTGTCACACAGGCAAAGCGGGTAAAGTCGGCGTTTAAACGCATGGGGCTGACTCTTGCAGGCAAAGGAAGTGGTGCTAGTCTCCTTATCGACAGCGAAAAATGCAACTTTCGCTGATGCCAATCCTGCACTCAGCGTCCGTCAGTCAGCGCGGTCAGGAGTCGATGAGCCGCCTCGATGCGTGCCTGATTGGGGTAATTGCGGTTGGCTAGCATCACGATACCGATCTGCTCGCTGGGCACAAAGGCCACATAGCCGCCAAAGCCATTGGTAGAGCCCGTCTTGTTGTAGAGCGCCTGCTGCCTGGGGGCCTGCGGTGGGCTCAAGCGGCTGACAGGGTTGGCGTTGAGGATCATCTCAAGCGAGTTGCCCTGGACAAGCGCATCAAGGGCGATCGGATAGGCGTAGCTTTCCCAGCCAAGCCCCTGGGTCATGTTGCCGACGTCAAAGTAATCCGCGCGCGTAGTCGCCATGGCCTGGCCGAGCGATCCATCAAGCCCGGTAGCGTCCATATTCGCCTCCACAAACGTCAGCACGTCTGCCGCGGTTGATTTCAAGCCGTAGGCTTGGGCGTCCAGCACGCCCGGGTTCACCCTGATCGGTTCGTCATCTTGAGAGTAACCGTAGGCGTAATGCGGCTGTTGCGCTTCGGGCACCTGGTAGTAGCTGTTCTCAAGGCCCAGCGGTGCCAACAGGTCTTCTTGCATCAGCGTCTCGAACCGCTTGCCAAGGCTTTGCGCTGCGAGATAACCGAACAGGCCCATGCTCGGGTTGGAGTAGAGTCGATGGCTGCCGGGCGGTGAC
Organism: Vreelandella subterranea; assembly: GCF_900111305.1. Lineage (GTDB taxonomy): Bacteria > Pseudomonadota > Gammaproteobacteria > Pseudomonadales > Halomonadaceae > Vreelandella > Vreelandella subterranea. The sequence continues at coordinate 131,899 of NZ_FOGS01000005.1, read as the reverse complement.
TCAGGCTGCCACTGGCGATAATAGTCCACCATCGCCGCTTCATCTTGCACGGCTTCCGGGAATTGCAGAGGAAGCTCGCCTGCCGTGTAGGTGCCCAGTTCCAGCAGGGTGATCTCATCGAAGGCGCTGCCTTCAAGGGCCGATAGGTGCTGACTGGCTGAATCAGACAGCGACAGGTCGCCGCGGGAGGCCGCGTAAGCCGCCAGCGTAGCGGTGAAAACCTTGCTGATGGAGCCAAGTTCGAACAGCGTCTCCTGGGTGACCGGAGTTTTTGCTTCCAGATCGGCAACGCCATAATTAAAGTAATACGGCTGACCATTGATGCTAAGCGCAACGGACATCCCTGGAATGCGCTGCTCGGCCATGAGCGGAGCGATCGTATCGTTTACCAGCGCCTCGATGTGTGCCTCGTCAGCGTCTTCAAGCGCCCAGGCAGTGCTGGCGAAAAGCAGAGCACCTGTCATGATAAAGCCGGTTTTTGCTGCTAACATCCTGCGCATACATGGATCCTGTTGCGGTCGTGAAAGAAGGAGAGTGTCAGGTGGCCGGGTGTTGTCGCCAGCCGATACGTGCCTGACAGTCGCTAATATAGGGTGGGAAGGTGAGGGCCACAAACAGCGATATTTTGCCCAAGCCATTAGAAAAATTAGGGGGCTGGATGGCGCGTTCCTATCTGCCGTTAAACGCGTTGCGTGCCTTCGAGGCGTCGGCGAGGCATTTGAGCTTTACCCGGGCAGCGGATGAGCTATGCGTTACTCAGGCGGCCGTTAGCCACCAGGTCAAACTGCTCGAAAGCCAGTTGAAGGTACCGCTATTTAAACGCCTGCCCCGCGGGCTGATGTTGACGCAAGAGGGCGAGCGCTTGTTGCCGGTGCTGAATGGCGCCTTTGACCAGATGGCGCATACCCTGGACCGGATAGGCGAGCGCGGTTATCGGGAAGTGTTGCATGTGGGCGTGGTGGGGACCTTTGCCGTCGGCTGGCTATTGCCACGTCTGGATGACTTTCGGCAACAGTACCCGTTTATCGACCTGCGCCTTTCCACCCATAACAATCGCGCCGAGCTGGCCGCCGAGGGCCTCGACTTTGCGATCCGCTTTGGTAGCGGGGCATGGCACGGTACCGCCGCACAGCCCTTGCTACCGGCGTCACTGTCGGTAATGTGCACGCCAGAGATCGCTGCCCGGCTTACCACCCCTGCGGATGTGCTGGGCGAGACCTGGCTACGCTCCTACCGCGCTGATGAATGGACTGAATGGCTACTGGCGGCGGGGTTGCCCAGCAGCTATCCCATGTCGAAAAGCATCGTTTTCGACTCATCCATCGCCATGGTGGAGGCCGCCTTGCAAGGCGCGGGAGTGGCGCTGGCGCCACCCCTGATGTTCCCCCGCCAACTGAGCAGCGGCGCGTTGGTACAGCCTTTCAACACCGCTGTCAGTTTGGGAGGTTACTGGCTGACTCGCCTGCAGACACGCCCCGAAACCCACGCCATGGCGTGTTTCCGAGCGTGGCTGCTCAAGGCAACCAACGCCTGAGCCGAGTGGGCTGAGTTGCTCCGATCAGTGGTCATGCGCGCCGTGGTCGTGGTCGTGAGAATGACCGTGATCATCATGACCATGATCTTCGTGTCCCGGCTCGGCTAACGCATCGTGCAACGTTCTGGCATTGTGACGCATCATGCCTAAGTAAGTACTTGCTTCGCCTTCGCTGCTCAGGGCATCCGCATATAGCGTGCCTGCCACGCTCAATCCGGTTTCTTCCGCCAGTTGATCAATCACCGACTGATTGGTCATGTTCTCGTGGAACAGCGCCTCGACGTTTTCTTCTTCAATGACGTCGATCAGCTCGGCCATGCTGGCGCCGCTGGGGTCGGCTTCCGTCGACAGGCCCACCGGGGATAGAAAACGCACGCCGTAGGCATCGGCAAAATAGCCAAACGAATCGTGGCCGGTAATCACGCTGGTAGAGCCAGGGATTTCTTCGATCAGTGTGCGGATTTCTTCATCCGCCGCTCGGATCTCGGCCAGATAGCGCTCGGCATTGGCCTGATAAGCCTCGCGATTGTCGCCATCGGCTTCGATCAAGCCATCGCGGATATTCACCACATAGGTTTCAGCGCGTGCCAGGTCCTGCCAGGCGTGCGGGTCATCGTCGCCATGGACGTGTTCATCAGCGTGCCCGTGATCGTCGTGTCCATGGTTATCGTGGGCGTGGTCGTCATGCCCGTGATCGTCGTGTCCATGGTCGTCATGCCCGTGGTCATCGTGGCCTGACCGGCCAAGTGGCTCGATGCCTGCGGTTGCCGTCACCAGCGCCCCGGTGTAATCGCTGGCGTCGATCAAGCGCTCCATCCAGCCTTCGAAGAGCAGCCCGTTGAACACCACCAGGTCGGCGTCGGCCAGCGCCCGCGCGTCCCCCGGGCTCGGGGTATACATATGTGCATCACCGTCGGGGCCGACCAGCGAGGTCACCTGGACGTGCTCGCCGCCGACCTGTTCGACCATATCGGTGAGTATCGAAAAGCTGGTGACCACCTGGACACGTTCAGACGCCATGGCGGCGGGTAACGCCAGCAGGGCCGATACGCCAACCAGCCAGCGGGAAGGGGGCAATCTCATGTCATCACTCCTGTGGAAAAATCAGCGGGCCACGCCCGAACGTCAAGTGCTCGGCTCGGCTGGCAGCGGCGCCGTTCTACGCCGCCACCTCGCCGCCAAGCTGTGATAACGGCCGAACAGGGCAGACAACAGATAGCCACTGCCGGCCAGCAGAATAATGCTGGGACCTGAGGGAATATCGAGATGAAACGACAGCAACAGCCCGCCGGTGCTGGCAATCATCGCAAGCGCCACGGCAATCCCGATCAACCCCTCCAGGCGCTTGCTCCAGAAGCGCGCCGAGGTAGCAGGCAGCATCATCAAGCCCACTGCCATCAGCGTTCCCAGGGTTTGAAACCCGGCGGTAAGATTGAGCACCAGCAGCCCCAAAAACACGCTGTGCACCCAGCCGCTGCGTCGACTCTGGCCGCGCAAAAACAGCGGGTCCAGGCATTCCACCACCAGGGCGCGGAAAATCACCGCCAGGGTCAGCACAATCAAGGTGCTCATCCCGGCGATCAGCAGCAGCGCGGTGGAGTTGATCGCCAGAATCGAACCGAACAGCACATGGGTCAGGTCGACGCTGCTACCACCGATCGAGATCAGCATCACGCCTGCCGCCAATGAAATAATGAAAAAGCTCGCCATGGCGGCGTCCTCGCGCTGGCCGCCCATCTTGGAAACGGCCCCGGCAAGCAATGCCACCATCACGCCGAACATCACGCCGCCGATGCTCATTACCGGCAGAGAAAACCCCGCCAGCAAAAAGCCCAGCGCAACCCCAGGCAGAATGGCATGGGCCATGGCGTCGCCAATCAGGCTCATGCCGCGCAACACCAGGAATACCCCCAGGGTGGGAGCCGCCAACGACAGCGCCAGGCCGCCGACCACCGCACGGCGCATGAAGCCGTAATCGAAAGGCGCGATAAACCAGGCATCAAGCAGTGCCAGCATGACGGCCTCCCAGCGTAAACGGCACCACTTCCGCCGGGGCGTGTTGATGCGTCAAGGCGCTTGGCGAGACCCAGCGGCCGTGACCGCCGTTGAGCATCAACACCTCGTCGGCCAGGCGGCGCAGGTGATCCATATCGTGCAGCACCAGAATCAGGGTGGCCCCGTCGTCAGCCATCTGGCGCAGGATGCGAATCAGGATATCCACCGTCTCGCTGTCAACGTTGGCAAACGGCTCGTCGAGCAGCAAAAGCTCGGCTTCCTGCATCAGCGTGCGGCCAATCAGGGCGCGCTGGCGCTGGCCGCCGGAAAGCTCACCCAACGGGCGGTGCGCCAGGTGCGAGATACCCAGCCGCGCCATGATCTCGCGGCCCTTGCGGTAGTGCGCCGCGCAATAGCCTTTCAAAGCCCCATGGCTCGGCCAGCTGCCGGTCATCACCAGCTCTTCCACGCTCATCGGGAAGGTCAGGTCCAACGCCAACTGCTGCGGTAGCCAGGCCCGGCGTTCCTTGGGCACGGTGCATACCACCTTGCCGCTCATCGGGCGTAGTTCGCCCATGATGGCTTGAATGAGCGTGCTTTTGCCCGCCCCGTTCGCGCCAATCAAGGCGGTGATCGCCCCAGGCTGAAAGTCGCCTTCCACATGCTCGAGTACCGTACGGTGCCCCTGGGCCAAATGCAGGTTGTGCAACTGCAGGCGTGATAGTGAACGCTGACTCATGACGCCCACCCGTTAGCCCACCACACCATTAACCACAGCACCAGCAAGGGTACCGAGACCGACAGCAGCCGCCGCAACGCTGACAGCGACATCAGCGAAAAATGGCAAGGGCCTTCCTTGTTATGGCGATGCGAATGCTCACTCATTAAACCGACCTCGTGAATGACAAAATAGGTTATAACATAACAATTGGCGATGCCAATAAATTTGCCAATTATTCTACTCGCTCAGCGGCGCAGGGCAACGCTAATCATGCCGCGATCCCTGCAAGTCAGGCGAGAGTGGGTTCAGTGTTGGCGATGTATGACGAAGGTCAATGGTGTTTCGTTATAAAGAATGATTAGATAAATGAAACGACCATCAGGAGCGCCGCATGGATGACTTTTCGCCCAGTGACCTAAAAACCATTCTTCATTCCAAGCGCGCTAACCTCTATTACCTGCAGCACTGCCGGGTGTTGGTAAACGGTGGTCGAGTGGAGTACGTCACCGATGAGGGCAGTAAATCCCGCTACTGGAATATCCCCATCGCCAACACCACCTCGATACTGCTTGGCACCGGCACCTCGATTACCCAGGCGGCGATGCGCGAGCTTGCCAAAGCCGGTGTGTTAGTGGGCTTTTGCGGCGGCGGTGGCACGCCGCTGTTTGCTGCCAATGAGGTGGACGTGGACGTTGCCTGGTTGACCCCGCAAAGCGAATACCGACCCACGGAGTACCTGCAATACTGGGTGCGCTTCTGGTTTGACGATGTAAAACGCCTGGATGCCGCCCGCGCGTTCCAGCAAGCCCGCCTTGCCCGCATCGAAGCCCTGTGGACAAGCCGGGTGATGAAAGACGCAGGCTTCAGTATTTCCACCGATCACCTGCATAGCGCGCTTGCCCATCACCGCGAAGCGATCAAGCAAGCCCCCAGCACCGTCGATCTACTGACGTTGGAAGCGCGTTTAACCAAAACGCTGTTCAAGCTGGCGGTGAATGCCGTTGATTACGGTGACTTCACCCGCGCCAAGCGGGGGGCAGGCACCGACCCTGCCAACCGCTTTCTTGATCACGGTAATTATTTAGCCTACGGCCTGGCGGCGACCGCTACCTGGGTGCTGGGCATTCCCCATGGGCTGGCGGTACTCCACGGTAAAACCCGCCGGGGCGGCTTGGTCTTTGATGTGGCGGACTTAGTGAAAGACGCGGTGATTCTGCCCCAGGCGTTTATTTCCGCCATGCGCGGCGATGAAGAGCAGGAGTTTCGCCAAGCCTGTATTGAGCGCTTAACGCGCACCGAATCCCTCGATTTTATGATCGATACGCTCAAGGAAGTTGCCCAGGAGCTGGGGAGCGGCGACGTATGAACGTGCTGCTAATTTCCCAGTGCAACAAGAACGCCCTCAAACAAACCCGGCGCGTTCTTGATCAGTTTGCCGAGCGCCGGGGCGACCGCACATGGCAAACGCCGATCACCCAGGCAGGGCTGGAGACGTTGCGTAAGTTGCTGCGCAAAACCGCCCGCAAGAATACCGCCGTTGCCTGCCACTGGATTCGTGGCCACGACCATAGTGAATTGATGTGGGTGGTGGGGGATGCCGCTCAGTTCAATCTCAATGGTGCAGTACCGACCAATACCACCGCCCGAGATATCCTGCGCCGCCAGGATGAAAACGACTGGCACAACGGTGAAGATATTCTTCTTCTCACCGCGCTGGCCGCGTTACTGCACGACCTGGGCAAAGCCTGCGACGCCTTCCAGCAGCGGCTTAAAGGCAAACTGGAAGGCCGCAACTTATACCGCCATGAGTGGATATCGCTACGCCTGTTCCAAGCATTTGTAGGCAGTGACGACGACGCTACCTGGCTGGCGCGCCTGGCCGACGGCGACTATCAAGAGCAGGACTGGCTGGAGGGGTTGGAGCGTGATGGACTGGATGCCTCTACATCGGCGGTATTTAGTCGTTTGCCACCGCTAGCTGCCGCGCTGGGTTGGCTGGTGCTTAGCCACCACCGGCTACCGTTAAAACCGCCGGAACAAGACGGCGAGACGGAAAGACGCTGGGGCAGAGGAAAGGCGCCACTACAGGCGGAGCAGCTGGGCGGACTGTTTGCTTCTATCCATGCCGAATGGAACGAGATTCCCGAGACCCAAGACCCTAAACGTATAGCGCCGTACTGGCAGTTCAGTAAGGGCTTGCCGGTCAGCACACCCCGCTGGCGCGAACGTGCCAACAAACTTGCCACCCGGCTACAGGCGCGGCTGCAGAATAATGGTGGTCACTTGCTGGAAAGCCGCTACGTCATGCATTTAGCCCGGCTTAGCCTAATGCTGGCCGACCACCACTACTCAAGTCTGGAAGACCTTCAACATCGCGTGCGGGGCGAACCAAATTATCCGTTGACCGCCAATACCATGCGCAAAACCGGCAAGCCCAACCAGCCGTTGGATGAGCATATTCTGGGTGTTGAGAAACACGCCGCCGCGGTCGCCCGTGCGCTGCCCAGTGTCGATAGCCACCTGCCCCGTTTAGCGCGCCATAAAGGCTTTCGTAAACGCAGCAGTCATTCACGTTTTCGCTGGCAGGATAAAGCCTTTGATCTGGCCCAGTCGTTGAGGGAGCGCAGCCAACGCCAGGGCTTTTTTGGCATCAATATGGCCTCCACCGGCTGCGGTAAAACGTTGGCCAATGGACGCATCATGTACGCGCTGGCCGATCCTCAGCAGGGCGCTCGCTTCAGCATTGCGCTTGGGCTGCGCACGTTAACGCTGCAAACCGGCCAAGCCCTTCGTGACCGTCTGCATTTGGGTGAAGATGAACTCGCCGTGCGGGTAGGTGGCAGCGCCAATAAAACCCTGTTTGAACACTACGAACAAGAAGCCGAAGCCAGCGGCTCGGTGTCTCAACAGGCGCTGATCGAAGAAGACGCCCACGTGGTGTTTGACGGCAACTTTGATAGCCACCCGGTGCTGCGCCGCCTTAATAATGAACCGGGCACCCGTGCTCTGATTGCCGCGCCCATTTTGGTATGTACCGTTGACCACCTGGTGCCCGCCACGGAAAGCACGCGCGGCGGGCGGCAGATCGTGCCCATGCTGCGCCTGATGAGCAGCGACTTGGTGCTTGACGAAATCGACGATTTCGACATCAACGACCTGCCCGCGCTGACTCGATTAGTAAATTGGGCGGGGCTGTTGGGATCGCGGGTGCTGCTGTCATCGGCGACCTTGCCGCCCGCATTGGTCGAAGGTTTGTATGAAGCCTATCGCAGCGGTCGTGAGGCCTTTCAGCGTCACCGCGGCGAGCCGGGCTTGGCGGTGGATATCTGCTGCGCCTGGTTCGATGAGCACGACCGCCAGCATGAAAGCTGCTCCAGCAGCGAGACCTTCAAGGCCGCGCATTACGCTTTTGCCAAGCGTCGGTTAGAGCGCCTATCGTCTAGCCCGGTGCGCCGCCGTGGCGAGATTTTAGCATTGCCACCGCTGGGCAAACGCCCAGAAGAGATCAGGCCCGCGGTTGCAGCGCTGTTACGCGAGCACGCGCTGGCGCTTCACCAGCAGCACCACTCCGTTGACCCTCACACCAGCAAACGCGTCAGCTTTGGCTTGATTCGCATGGCCAATATCGACCCCTTGGTGGATGTGGCCAGAGCACTATTCCAGCAGGGCGCCCCTGACGGTGTGCGCATTCACCTCTGTGTTTATCACTCCCGTCACCCGTTGGTGATGCGCTCGGAGATTGAGCGCCGGTTAGACAGAACGCTGCAACGGGCCGAGCCTGAACGAGTGTTTCAGCAGCCCGATATCCGCCGCCTGCTCGATAGCAGCGAAGAACGTGACCACCTGTTTATTGTGTTGGGCTCGCCGGTCACCGAAGTCGGCCGCGACCACGATTACGACTGGGCTATTGTTGAGCCCTCCTCGATGCGCTCGATCATTCAGCTAGCGGGCCGGGTGCGCCGCCACCGTGAGCAGGCGTGTGAATCGCCTAATATTTTACTGCTCGATACCAACCTCAAACATTTTGAGCAGTCGGGAAAGCCTGCATTCCACAAACCTGGTTTTGAAACAGATATCAATTGGCGGCTAAGTAGTCACTTCCTTAGTGAGCTATTAACGGAAGATGAGTACAAGGTGATTGATGCACGCCCCCGCGTGCTGGCGCGGGAAGCGCTGCACGCTAAAGAAAGTCTCGTCGATCTGGAGCATGAGCGGTTGCACCAACTGATGATCGAGCAGCCCGCCGAACCGTTAACTAAAAAAGAGATCAGGCTTGGCAAGCAGCCCAAGCCGCCACCACTTGGAGCTTACAGTTGGTATGCGGTACCGCAGGTGCACTTAACCGGTGTATTGATTCAGCGAGATCCCTTTCGCCAGCAACTCGAACCTGAAATAACCCTCGCACTGATACCTGATGAGGGCGGAGAAACATGGACGCTACACCGCGTAGACGATGGCGCAAGGCGAGGCGAAAAGCTCTATGTACCGGTGGAGGAGAGCCTGCTGGTGCGAGTAGACCTGGCAAAAGAGCAGGGCGAGCGGATTCAACCCTGGGGCGCAAGCGACTACTTAACCGCTCTGGCTGACTTGGCCGAAGACCTGGATATCTCCCTTGATCGCGCCGCCCGAACCTTTGGGACGGTCACGGCCTCGGCTAGAAATCAGCGATGGGGGTATCACCCAGTGTTGGGATTTTGGCGGGGAAAATGAAATTAAGCCTGCTGGTTAATATCCGCGAGCGTTTCGCAAACCAGGGCTTGTATGCCAGCAAGGGCTTCAGCGCTGTCATTAGCAAGCCAAGAGAGACTTGGAAATTGTGAGCATAAGCCTACAAATTGTTGGTCTTCTTCAGACCAAAGAATACTGAAGGTGTGATCGCTGTGATTTATCATCATTTCTATGCCAGCAGGGTGAAATAACCAAAAGGAAAACGTATGGCAAATAATAGCAGAGCAGCAGAAATTCGCTCTGGGATCGAAGCCTTCCTGAAAGAGCGCTTCGACACCAAAGCGGAAAAGCTAGCTCCCGATGACCCGAAATACCAAGCACTGGTTGAGCAGTTCCAATTCGATACCTGGGTCAACGATGCGGCAAGGCGCGTTGGTCAACTACAAGTCGTCACCCACTCGCTAAAACCTATCCATCCCGATGCCAAAGGCTCCAATCTTTACGCCCCACCCGAATCGCTACATGCTCACAACTTAGTGGGTAGTCATGTGTTACCCGCTGATTTTGCGGGTGATGTCGTTGGGAACGCCGCAGCCTTAGATGTTTATAAGTTCTTGAAGCTACAGTTCGAAGGAAAATCGCTGCTTGAGCGTGCTCTAGAAAACGATAGCGAGTTTGCCAAAGCGTTAAGTGATAACCCCGAACAAGCCCAGGCGTGGATCAATGCCTTTGCGGCGATTACCGAACCGCGTGGCGAGCACGCCTCACATACCCGCGGCAAACAGCTCTACTGGCTGGTGGGTGATGATGCCGCAGAGCTAGAAAATGACGCCGATAACTTCCGTTTGCTAGCCCCGCTCTATGCCACCTCGTTGGCCCATCGTGTATTTCAAACCATTAACCATGACCGCTTTAGCGAAGAGGCCAAAGGCTCACGCAAAGCCAAGCGGGAAGGTAAATACGCCGAGCAATCCTTGCATAGCTACCCCAATTTAGCTGTACAGAAAATGGGCGGCACCAAGCCGCAAAATATCTCGCAGCTTAATAGCGAGCGGGGCGGTAACAACTACTTGTTGGCATCGCTTCCGCCTAGTTGGAATGTACGTGATATTCGCCCGCCACTAAAAGTCGCCTCTGTGTTTTCTCATCCTGGGGTATTTGGCAGCCGCTCAGAAGTGCGCTCCCTGGTTAAAGACCTCAAGCACTTTCTGGAGACCAACCCCTCCACGGATATGCATACCCGAGATCTGCGCGATGACTACACGGCCATGCTGATGGACGAGCTAGCGCTGTTTGCCATGCAGATGCATAGCCTACCTGCGGGTTGGAGCGACGATGAAAAATGTGAACTGGTCGCCGAAGAAGCCTTCTGGCTAGATCCTGGCCGTGCCGAGGAAGACGCTGCTTTTCGTGAGGCGCGCAACAGAGAGGAGTGGGCTGATGACATTCGCCACCGTTTTGCTAATTGGCTCAACGCAGCGTTGGGTGAAAAACTCCCATTAGGCGATGTGGAATTTCGTCACTGGCAGAAAACACTGGCGAAAGATGCTACCCATCAACGCCTGCAGGGTCGTGACCGTCAATGGATGGAAAGCCTAATGGAAGATTTACACAACCTGCCAGGAGGTGATGACGATGAGTGAAGTGAAAAACCTCCTAGTCTTGCCGCGCCTGCGAGTGCAAAACGCCAACGCCATTTCCAGCCCAATGACCTGGGGCTTTCCTGCCATGAGTGCTTTTGTGGGCTTGATGCACGCCCTGGAACGCAAGCTCTTTTCGGCAGGTATCAATGTGTCGCTTAGTAACGTCGGCGTTATTTGCCACGACTTTGAAGCCCAGGCCACCGAAGGCGGCTACATTCGTGGTTTTCACCTAACCCGTAATCCGGTGGATAAAACCGGCGGCACGGCCGCGATTGTAGAAGAAGGGCGCGTCCATCTTGATATCACCCTGATCTTCTCAATTGATAGTGCTGCTACAGAAAGTGAGCATGAGGATATTGCCTATCAAATTGGTGAAATTGTATCGGGCATGCGTATTGCCAGTGGCAGCGTTATCCCTAACCGCGCCGTGCCAAGCCACAAGCAACGCCCGCAATGGGTCACGTTTGATGACGATGAAGAAGAGCGGCAAAAGCAGTTCGCGCGCCTAAAACGGCGCTGGTTGCCGGGCTTTGCGTTAACTCTGCGCGATGACTATCTCACCGAGCACCTGCAAACGCTGCAACAGCAAAACCCGGAAGCCAGTTTGCTGGATGCATGGCTAGACCTTTCTCGGCTCAATCACTATTCCACTCTGGAAAATGAAGGTGAATCCAACGAGAAGCCCGTTTGGCAGGCACAGCGCCCCTATCGTGGCTGGTTAGTACCGATTCCGGTGGGCTATGGCGCTATTTCCGATCTTTTTAATCCTGGAGAAGTGGCCAACGCCCGGGATACCAAAACTAAGTTTCGCTTTGTCGAAAGCCTCTACTCCATCGGTGAATGGGTCAGCCCCCACCGCATGAAACAACCGGAAGACCTGCTTTGGTACGTTGATAACGACGAAGAAGCGGGACTTTACCGACTCAATAATGATTACCACCTTCGCGCCACTGCACAGTAAACCAGGAGCTTTATCATGGCTAAAAACGATACCCTTAAAACCGCTTCCGTCCTCGCCTTTGAGCGTAAGCTCGACCCTTCTGACGCACTGCTTTACGCTAGCAATTGGGAGAAGCGGGAAGATGAACAGCAGTGGCAGCCGGTAGAAGTGCGTGAAAAATCGGTGCGCGGCACTATCTCAAACCGCTTGAAGGCCAAAGACCAAGACCCCGCCAAGCTAGATGCCGCAATTGAAAACCCCAACCTGCAAACAGTGGACGTCGCCACGCTGCCCCACGATGCGGACACCTTAGTTACTCGTTTTACGCTGCGCGTATTAGCGGGCGCCGGAACGCCCTCTGCCTGTAATAACGCCGAGTACCAAGCCAAGTTGGAGCAGGCAGTTGCCGAATATAAACAAGCACAGGGTTTCGGCGAGCTGGCGCATCGCTATGCCAATAACCTCGCCAATGGTCGCTTTCTGTGGCGTAACCGCATGGGTGCAGAGCAAGTCGAGGTCAGTGTTCGCCAGTTGTCCCAAGGCAAAACCACCAAAGAGTGGACATTTGATGCCCTGTCGCTCTCGTTGCGGGCTTTCGAGGACACTACCGAGCTTAAAGAACTCGCCAGTGTGATTGGCTCAGCGCTGGCGGGTGAACAACAGCACCTGCTGCTTGAAGTGGTCGCCTATGCGCGCGTTGGCAGCGGCCAGGAGGTGTTCCCCTCGCAAGAATTGATTCTCGAGCGGGGGCGGGGCGATAAGAGCAAAACGCTTTATCACGTTAGCAAGATTGCCGGTATTCACTCGCAGAAACTGGGCAACGCCATTCGTACCATCGACACCTGGTACCCCAATGAGAACGATGAAGACTTAGGCCCTATTGCTGTTGAGCCGTATGGCTCAGTGACCACGCAGGGCAAAGCGTACCGCCAGCCCAAGCAGAAAGCGGATTTCTATTCACTCCTGGATAACTGGATGATCAAGGATCAAGTGCCTACGAAGGAAGATCAGCACTTTGTTATGGCGACCCTGATTCGCGGCGGTGTATTCGGCGAAGCGGGGTAAACCATGGATCACTATATCGACATTCGTTTACGGCCCGACCCTGACTTTGCCCCGGCAATGTTAATGGGCGCGCTTTATAACAAGCTGCACCGGGCGCTGTTTGATTTACAGGCCGAAGATGTAGGTGTCAGTTTCCCTGGCCATAAGCACGGTGTACGCGCTCGCACACTGGGTGATCACCTTCGCTTGCATGGCACGCAAGCGCGTTTGCAGCAGCTAATGAGTGCAGATTGGCTAACCGGCATGCGCGATCACACCCAGGTTAGCGAAGTGCTTACGGCGCCTGCTAGTGCTCAGCACATCAATGTGGCGCGTAAGCAGTTTAATACGGGCAGCGAAAGCCGGGCCAAACGTTACGCCAAACGGCATGATATCTCGGAAGACGAAGCGCGGAAGCTTTATGCCAAGCTGGCAGAACGGCGTATTGAGCTTCCCTTCGTGCAGATCAATAGTCGTTCTACCCAGCAGCGTTTCAGCCTGTTTATTGAACATGGCAAACCAGCCGCGTCTGCCACGGAGGGCGAGTTCAGCCATTACGGACTAAGCCCTAACGCCACGGTGCCCTGGTTTTGACCCTTTTTTTCAGTGATCAAATAGGACACCAATAATCAACCACTTAGCGGTATCGCTCCGAAAAGGGTGATACCGCTTTTTTCGGCTAAAGCTCTTTAACAATCAGTACATTAATTTTGATATGCTCTAGTGCGCTGCCGCCCAGGCAGCTCAGAAACATTTACGACCGCCATTGCGCGATTGCTCCAGGTGCGCTGCCGCCCAGGCAGCTCAGAAAAGACGCCATCTTGAACTTCTTCGATGAACTCGGTGCGCTGCCGCCCAGGCAGCTCAGAAAGGCCACCAACAACAGTGACCCGATGACTGACTGTGCGCTGCCGCCCAGGCAGCTCAGAAAGGCGTGCTACTATCATTCTCAGTTACGAGGATGTGCGCTGCCGCCCAGGCAGCTCAGAAATCACCGCTGATGGTCATGGTCAGCGGGTTGTTGTGCGCTGCCGCCCAGGCAGCTCAGAAAAGAAGCCTGACCGCACCGGTACAGGCACGCTAGTGCGCTGCCGCCCAGGCAGCTCAGAAAAGGGAGACGACGCATGATCATTCAAGCGGGCAGTGCGCTGCCGCCCAGGCAGCTCAGAAATTGCGCATCGACAAGTGGGCTGACACGCGACAGTGCGCTGCCGCCCAGGCAGCTCAGAAAACCTGACCCACCGCACTGTCACTCGGAATGGTGTGCGCTGCCGCCCAGGCAGCTCAGAAATGACTCCAACTGCGTGAACATCTCCTTCTCGAGTGCGCTGCCGCCCAGGCAGCTCAGAAATGACGGTGAATGGTGATATCGGTTGCAGTGGCGTGCGCTGCCGCCCAGGCAGCTCAGAAACTGTTCCTGAGTCACTACACCAAGCCGCTGCGGTGCGCTGCCGCCCAGGCAGCTCAGAAATGACAGGCTTGCTGAGCGCGTCATGGAGCTGGGTGCGCTGCCGCCCAGGCAGCTCAGAAAACTCACCCCGGTGTTCGCGTCGGGCAATCTCCGTGCGCTGCCGCCCAGGCAGCTCAGAAACGTGTATGTGCAGGACAGTGACGCGATCCGTCGTGCGCTGCCGCCCAGGCAGCTCAGAAACGTAATAGATCGCCTCAATGAAGTCGATGAACGTGCGCTGCCGCCCAGGCAGCTCAGAAAATGCCGCCCGGAACGCTGAAGTCGTCGTCGGCGTGCGCTGCCGCCCAGGCAGCTCAGAAATTCGACATCACCGCCGGCGACGCCGGCCAGTCGTGCGCTGCCGCCCAGGCAGCTCAGAAACTGGCCACCGGCCTCGAGGAGAAGGCGCTGCTGTGCGCTGCCGCCCAGGCAGCTCAGAAAAGCGACACCAGCCGCGAATCCGCCAAGGATCGGTGCGCTGCCGCCCAGGCAGCTCAGAAAAATGAGCAGCGTCAGGGTCGCCACTACACAGCGTGCGCTGCCGCCCAGGCAGCTCAGAAACTCGAACGTTCTGCAGCGCGATCCTGTGCTCCTGTGCGCTGCCGCCCAGGCAGCTCAGAAAGAGAGGTAACAACGCCGCCGCTGGTAACGATTGTGCGCTGCCGCCCAGGCAGCTCAGAAAGTTACGCCAATGGCGGCAAGCGCTGAGCCGACGTGCGCTGCCGCCCAGGCAGCTCAGAAAACACAGACGCTTGAAAATCGCGCACCATTTCAGTGCGCTGCCGCCCAGGCAGCTCAGAAATGACGCCGCGCCTTCTCAATCAGCGCGTCCAGGTGCGCTGCCGCCCAGGCAGCTCAGAAATGTCATCCATGTGCCACATCCGGCAGGATGATGTGCGCTGCCGCCCAGGCAGCTCAGAAAGGGTGCAAGTTCGACACACCGACGATGACCCTGTGCGCTGCCGCCCAGGCAGCTCAGAAAACCGGTGCCGAGGACTACGAAAAGCAGACCGAGTGCGCTGCCGCCCAGGCAGCTCAGAAATAGAGGTGGTCCTGTTTGGGCATACAGGTTACGTGCGCTGCCGCCCAGGCAGCTCAGAAATCTGGCGTGAATTGCGGATAACGGATAGCTGTGTGCGCTGCCGCCCAGGCAGCTCAGAAAAGCACGCGATAATCGGTAACGGTTCCGTCTTCGTGCGCTGCCGCCCAGGCAGCTCAGAAATAGCTGGCACGCCATACATTAGACACATTGACGTGCGCTGCCGCCCAGGCAGCTCAGAAAGCCCAGCGCCAGGCAATGATGGAACAGCAGGCGTGCGCTGCCGCCCAGGCAGCTCAGAAAAATATACGGGCCTCTTTTGGCCATACCGTTGGGTGCGCTGCCGCCCAGGCAGCTCAGAAACAGCGGCACCGCCCGTAATGCTTGGAATTGGTGTGCGCTGCCGCCCAGGCAGCTCAGAAAACGAGCTTGCCAGGGGTTGCCTCGACTCCTGTGTGCGCTGCCGCCCAGGCAGCTCAGAAATCAACGCCGCCCAGCAAAAACGAATTGCCCGAGTGCGCTGCCGCCCAGGCAGCTCAGAAAACGCTAAAAAGGGTGACATTGAGTGTGGCGACGTGCGCTGCCGCCCAGGCAGCTCAGAAAACGGCGCTTTGACTGACGCACTTCTGCACCCTGTGCGCTGCCGCCCAGGCAGCTCAGAAATGATTACGGCATGCCCACGATGTGGACGTACCGTGCGCTGCCGCCCAGGCAGCTCAGAAACACAGCAACGTGTACATAGGCGCGCAGCACCGGTGCGCTGCCGCCCAGGCAGCTCAGAAAAAAAAGCATGGATTGATCAAAGAAACCAACATGTGCGCTGCCGCCCAGGCAGCTCAGAAAAAACGCCGATATCGTTAGCCCTTGAAGCCCTTGTGCGCTGCCGCCCAGGCAGCTCAGAAAAACATGGGGACGCATAACCCCATCGGCGACCGGTGCGCTGCCGCCCAGGCAGCTCAGAAACGATCCCACTCCACCAACTGCGCCGCTTTTGCGTGCGCTGCCGCCCAGGCAGCTCAGAAAACTGCATCACGCTATCAGGGGATACAACGGCAGTGCGCTGCCGCCCAGGCAGCTCAGAAATATGGGGCGTGGCGTCGCATGCCATGGCGTACGTGCGCTGCCGCCCAGGCAGCTCAGAAACTTGCCAATGCAAGGTAACGCTTTACGCAGAGGTGCGCTGCCGCCCAGGCAGCTCAGAAAGAATGCCCGTTGTGAGTAGTCAGGGCTATACGGTGCGCTGCCGCCCAGGCAGCTCAGAAATTTTACCCATCTATAGACAGTCTGTGGCTTAAGTGCGCTGCCGCCCAGGCAGCTCAGAAATGCTGGCTTCACAGAGATCGCCCGGTTTGAAAGTGCGCTGCCGCCCAGGCAGCTCAGAAATGAAACATGATCTCCTCGTCGCCCGAGAAGTCGTGCGCTGCCGCCCAGGCAGCTCAGAAAAACCCTGGCACTTGTCCGAGCTGGCAGGGTTCGTGCGCTGCCGCCCAGGCAGCTCAGAAAGAGAAGGCCGAGCGTGAGCGTCTGGCACGGGAGTGCGCTGCCGCCCAGGCAGCTTAGAAAGCCGCTCCTGGTGCCGCTGAAGTGCAGCGACGGTTAACTGCCGCTCAGGCAGCTTAGAAAGAACGCACCTTGTCCAGTGGTGCTGCCTGAGAGCTCGCTGCCGTGCAGGCAGCTCAGAAACATAGCACGTTGCGCAGGGCTTTGCGGGCAGCGCTCGCTGCCGTGCAGGCAGCTCAGAAAATGGCGTGTAGGCGTTACCTTTGTCGGTATCGCTCGCTGCCGCCCAGGCAGTCTGCCAGGTTAATAAATCTACTCCTCCGGACTCGGCTCCATAGCGCGCTTGTCATCGGGTAGGCGGACGGTGTCGCCTTTTTGGAGCTTGCCGCGGCTGTCGAGGCGTTGGCCTTGGGCGTTGATGATGGCGACGACGTCACCAATGCTGACGGCATCGTCTTCACGGTAGCTGCGAACGTCAACGCGTACCGAACAGCCCTGGTATCGAGCAGAGATGATATCGCCGGTCTGCGGCGTGGGGTTGGCGTTGGGGTCCCTGGCGTAGAGCCGGGTAACGCTGGCGCTGCCTGGCTCGTCCCACTCAATGTGTCGATGCATTGCAAACTCCTTCTTTATAATGCGTTGCACGGGAATGTCATTTTTCTAGCGTAGTCTATTCGTTGGCTTCGTTGCGTTTGGGGTCATCAACGTGCTGAAACATGAAGTTAAGCGCCGCGGGCAGGCTGGCCCGCCAGACTTTCCAGGTGTGGCCGCCGGGGTAAAGGTCCATGTGCACTGAGGTGGGTTGTATCTTTTCCATGGCCTGGCGCAGCTGGCGCGCGTGAAACTCGGCGTCGTAGACATCATTGCGCCCTGCACTGATATACATGGGAACGTGAGGCACGTCGCTACGTTCTGCCGCGGGGCGGGGCGTCACTTTAATGCGGTAGTCCTCAAGGTGCGCGGTATAGTTCAACTGCTGCCAGAGCTGGCGGTCGAATTCGCCCTGTTCATCAAGAAAGGCAGGGTGGCGGTTGGCCGAGGAGTTGCTGGGTGGAACAGGCACATAGCTCGCGGGGCTGAGCGCGGCGACGGCGGCGAAAAGGTCGGGGCGTTCCAGGGCGAAGTTAACCGCGCCAAACCCGCCGGCCGAGAGCCCGCCCACGCCGCGCATCGAGCGCTCGTCGCCCACGCGGTAGTGTTCTTCCACATGAGGCATGAGGTCGTCGAAAAAGGCGCTGCGGGCTGCTTGGTTGTGACCGTCGACCCACCAACTGCGGCTGCCGGGCATGATGAAGACGCTGGGCGGAATGTGCCCGGCGCGAATCAGCCGGTCAGCAGTCTGCTGCAAATTACCCTTGGCCAGCCAGTCACGTTCGTTACCAAACGAGCCGTGCAATAGGTAAACCACGGGGTAGACCGTATCGCTGTTTTCGGCATAACCATCAGGCAGGTAAACCGTGTAGGGGTAGGGGGCACCAAGCGTCGGTGAATCGAAGTGATGCCGCTCCACGCTGCTGGCGAGAGCGGTTGAAGTGGCCGCCAACAGGCCCGCGAATAAACCGAACAGGCTGATGAACGCGAACCGCCAAAAGGGGCGTTTCCTCATGAGCACCTCATCTGTCGGGAATTATCGTGTTCTGCCGGGGTCGGACAGCTCACGGAGTGGGATGTTCAAAGCGCTTATGCATTAGCTTAGCGCAACACAACGTGGCGGGAGGGTTCATGCAAAAAGTGGAAGAAATCTTCTGGCTGAGAGCGTACGGCTGTATCGCCGTTTTTTTATTCCACTTGATGGACCAGGTTAACAACTACGTCGACAACCTCGTCACCGATTTCATGCGTATCCCCATGGTATTGGGGACGCCGATTTTCCTGTTTATTTCAGTCTTTGTATTCGCCGTTCGCTACGATAAAGCGGTACCTGATGGGTTTATACGCCAGCGGGTCAAATACGTCATGCTGCCGTATTTCGTGTATGGATTTATCTATTCAACGGCGGAGTGGGTGACCCGGTGGGCAGAAGGTGATCCGGTCAACTTCTGGGCCAATGCCGTTGAGTATTTTGTCTATGCGGGCTGGCACGGTTATTTCCTGATCATTGCGATGCAGTTTTATGTCGGCTATTGGCTGTTTACCCGCTTGCGCCTCTGGCGGGTCAATCCGATGCCGTGGTTCTGGCTATCCTGCTTGATCAGCATGGCTTACTGGGGAACGGCTTACTGGCAGGGCGTCAAGCCGCCGGGGTATCTGCTCTGGGTGGCGCCGTTGGGCTGGCTGTACCTATTTTTCCTGGCGTTGGTACTCGTGCGTTACTACCCGCTGGCGCCTAATGGCGACAAAGATCAGCGGCCGCTCTGGATGAAGTACCTGGCCCACCCGCTCTGCCTGGGTCTGTTCGTGCTTGGTGTTTGCGTGGCAACACTTGCCCGCTTGCCGGACTTTACCTCGAAAGAGGTCTGGGTCATTCCGTTCTTTGTGCTGTTTACCCTCTGCGCGACGCGTCAACTGAAGGGCTATACCGCGCCGAACTGGGTCCGCCAGATCAATGTGTATTCGTTTGGCATCTATCTGGCGCATCCGATGTTTTTTATTGCCACCGACCTGGTCATCGCGCCGTTATCGCTGCCCATCGTGGTGTACGCTGCGATTCTTGCGCTGGTGAGCATGATCGGCTGCATCGTGCTAAGCAAAGTGGTCAATACGTCCCGAATCGGGTCGATGATGTTTGGCAAGCAATTGAAGGTGGCAGCGCGCTAGGCGACCCCTGGCGAGGCGGTGTCGTTGCTGGTCAGGGTGTGGATGCGGGTCGGGCAGGCGTGCAGTCGCTGGAGGAAATCGTGTAGAGCGCTGCGGTCGAGGTCGGGGTCGAATCCCCCCAGGCGCTCCAACCAGGTTCGTCGAACCGCTATGTAGGGCGGCGATTGCAGGGCCGAGGCCAAAAAACGTTGCAACAAGCGTGCGGGCAGGGTGGGCTCAGTGGAGCCGAGCACGACGGCATCCACGGCGTAACTATCCAGCATGGGGAGCATCGCCATCCAAAGGGTGACCGGCAAGGCCGTGGCGTGCAGGGCAAATACCAGCCATTCGGCCTGGCTGGCAGAGGCGGCATGGTTAAGGCGTGCCCCAAGGGCGGTGCCTGGCAGGGTGGTGTACTGTGCGTCGAAGCGTTGCGCCATCTGCGTGAGCCGGGGGTCGTTATTCCGACTGGTCACCTTGAGTGTGCAAAGGGTGTGGTTGGCGGCGGTGGCTTGGTAAATGGTGTGAAGGTGGCGAGGCAATTGGGCACCCGTTACGCAGGTGTCAACGATAAAGCAGACCGACTTCATGGGGTGTCCTCCGGCCTATGTACGTAGTTTTTTTGCTTATTGTAACTAATTGTGTTGAAAAGTTTAATATAGTATCTATTGTTTGGCGCGCAAGCAAATTATGCGACGGGCCGGGTTTTACTCCAGTGCGCACCATTTATGTGCATAAAGCTTCATTTTTGTGCTTTTTTGGTGCGCCAAAAGGTCTTGTAGGGACGTGTGTTGGCCGCCTCGTTTGAAATGCAACATGAAGTGGCACAAAGCTGATTTTAAAAATTATTTAAAAACAAAAAGTTGCTATTTATTTATGCCATATTGGTGCAGAAGTGGCACGCAATCTGCATTATCCACAGCAGCGGCTATGTAGGTCATAGGCAACTCGCCTTGCGGCGTGCTACAACATTAGCCGGTTTCTATCGCTAGACGTTCTGTTGATTGCAACGGACAAACGTTGAGTGAATAAGCAAGGCAGGCGTGCCATGATGCACGCGACATGTCGAACAACATTTACTGGTAGCTTACTGTCATTAGCTTTAAGCCACGCTCATACCGGAGGACACTATGTCAGCCAAGACTCTCGCGCTAATTGAAGAGCATGATGTTAAGTGGGTAGACCTGCGTTTCACCGACACCCGCGGTAAAGAGCAGCACGTGACCGTGCCCGCCCGCGATGTCGACGAAGAGTTTTTCGAAAACGGTCAGATGTTCGATGGTTCGTCCATCAACGGCTGGAAGGGCATCAACGAATCCGACATGATTCTGCGTCCGGAAGACGGTACTGCCTATCTTGACCCCTTCACCGAAGATGCCACCCTGGTGCTCCGCTGCGACATCATCGAGCCGGCCACCATGCAGGGCTATGACCGTGACCCACGCTCCATTGCCAAGCGCGCTGAGGCGTACCTGCAGTCAACCGGTCTTGGTGACACTGCTTTCTTTGGTCCTGAGCCCGAATTCTTCATCTTTGACGAAGTCCACTGGAAATCCGACATCCAGGGCGCCATGTACAAGATCACCTCTGAAGAGGGTGCATGGGCCACGGACAGTCAGGTAGAAGGCGGCAACCTGGGTCACCGCCCGCGTATCAAAGGCGGTTACTTCCCGGTTCCTCCGGTCGACAGCTTCCACGATATCCGCGGTGCCATGTGTAACACCCTGGAAGCGATTGGCCAGTCGGTGGAAGTTCACCACCACGAGGTGTCCAACGCCGGTCAGAACGAAATCGGCGTGAAGTTCAACACGCTGGTGAAGAAAGCCGACGAAGTCCAGGAAATGAAGTACGTCATCCACAACGTAGCGCATGCCTATGGCAAGACGGCCACCTTCATGCCGAAGCCGCTGGTAGGCGATAACGGCTCGGGCATGCACGTTCACCAGTCGTTCTGGAAAGACGGTACCAACCAGTTCGCGGGTGATGAGTACGCGGGTCTTTCTGAAATGGCGCTTTACTACATTGGCGGCATCATCAAGCACGCCCGTGCCCTGAACGCCTTCACCAACGCCTCGACCAACTCGTACAAGCGTCTGGTACCTGGCTTCGAAGCCCCGGTCATGCTGGCCTACAGTGCCCGTAACCGTTCGGCGTCCATCCGTATCCCGTATACCGCCAGCCCGAAAGGCAAGCGCGTTGAAACCCGCTTCCCTGACCCGACAGCCAACCCGTACCTGGCCTTTGCGGCCATGCTGATGGCCGGTATCGACGGCATCAAGAACAAGATCCATCCTGGCGATGCCATGGACAAGAACCTGTACGACCTGCCGCCGGAAGAAGGCAAGGCCGTGCCGACCGTGGCGAGCAGCCTTGATCAGGCGCTGGAAGCGCTGGACACCGACCGTGCCTTCCTCACCGAAGGCGGCGTGTTCACCGACGAAATGATCGATGCCTACATCGAGCTCAAGATGGAAGACGTGGAGCGTATTCGCATGACCACGCACCCGGTCGAGTTTGATATGTACTATAGCTGTTAAGAACGACAGCTGCTAAGAACAGCTGCTAATCTCACCGATGTGGTGCAGATAAGCCTAAACCCCGCCACGGCGGGGTTTTTTTGTTAAAGGGGGGCATATGTCGCGTAAGGCGTTAGTGGCGCAGGCAAGGGGCTGGGGCATGGGCCTGGTGCTGGTCGCATGGGTGAATATCACGGCTGCATCGTCAACCGTCTATCGAGTGGTCGATGAACACGGCAATGTCACCTTTTCCGACACCCCGAGCGAGGGCGGCGAAGCGCTTGAGCTGGCGCCGCTGCCGGGGCTGCCAAGCGAATACGCGCAGCTGCCTAATAAGTCACCGGCCACCTCGCCTGGCCAGCCCTTCATGCCTTACGACCGCTTCCAGATTCGCTCGCCAAGCGCTGGTGCCGAGGTGGGGGCCGCCACGCCGGTCATGCTCAGCATTGTGCCCCGGTTACGCGATGACCATCGGGTGCAGCTGCGGGTGAATGGCGAGATCAGCCAGTCGGCGCTGCACAGCGATGTGTTCTGGCTGGCGAACTTGCCCGCCGGTCGGCATCGGCTTCAGGCTGAGTTGTTGGATAGCCAGGGTCGGCGGCAGCACCGCACAACCGCGGTGACGATTGTGGTGGCAGAATAGCGCTAATGCGCCATTATGGTGCATGCGATGGCTGGAGGCGTCGATGGCCTGCGCTAAAACGGCTCGCCATGCACCGCCACACGGCGCAAGTGACGTGCAAATCAGCGCGCTGGCGCATTTGGCGCGCTTTTTGCAGTTCTCTCTACATCTTTCCAGCGGAAGGTTGACCCAAGATAATGGACGAGGCGACTTTGCAAGACACCACCATGCACCAGCGTTTACTTGAACACCTCACCACGGCGGTGCTGCTGCTGGACGGCCGCCTTAATGTGCGCTGGATGAACCCTGCCGCCGAGGCGTTGTTTGCCGTGAGTCTGAGCCGAGTACAGGGGATGAGCCTTGACGGAATGCTGGGCGGTGATGAAAGCATCGACGAAGTGCTGGCCAAGGCCCGCGACGCCTTTCATCCCTTTACCCAACGCGAGGCGCGGATTTCGCCGCTGAATAGCGATCCGCTCACCGTCGACTATACGGTGACACCGCTCTCCGACATGGAACTGCTGCTGGAAGTGGAGCCCCGCGACCGGCTGATGCAGATTTCCCGCGAGGAAGCGCTCACCACCCGCCAGGAAACCATCAAGGTACTGGCCCGTGGCCTTGCTCACGAAGTCAAAAACCCGCTGGGCGGTATTCGCGGCGCGGCGCAGTTGCTGGAGCGCGACCTGGATAACCCGGCGTTGCGTGAATTTACCCATATCATCGTCGAGGAAGTGGACCGGCTACGGGACATGGTGGATTCCATGCTGGGGCCCAACTACATCGTCAAGCACGAGCCGGTCAATATTCACAAGGTGCTCGAACGCGTGCGTTCATTGCTGATCGCCGAGCACCCCTGGGTGGATATTCAGCGCGATTACGATCCCAGCCTGCCGGACCTGTTCGGCGATGAAGCACAGATGATCCAGGCGGTACTGAACGTGGCCCGCAATGCGGTCCAGGCCATGGGCGATGCCGAGACGCCGACGCCGACCCTGGTACTGCGCACGCGCGCACGCCGCCAGTTTACGCTGGGTGCCGAGCGTCATCGTCTGGTCAGCGAGGTGGGCATTATCGACAACGGTCCGGGCATTCCCGGCACCCTGCAGGAAACCCTGTTTTACCCGATGGTCTCGGGCCGTGCCGAAGGCAGCGGACTGGGACTGTCGATCGCCCAATCAATTTTGCACCAACATCAAGGGCTGATCGAATGCGACTCACGCCCGGGGCGCACCGAATTTCGTTTATTGATTCCCTTGGTTATTAATGTCACCGGAGAAGCGTCATGACAGAGCCTGCCCGTAATGATGTTGCGCGGGTCGTCATTGTTGACGATGACCGTGCGATTCGCTGGGTACTTGAACGTGCGCTGGCGCAACCCGACCTCGAGGTTGAATGTATCGAGCGTGCCGACACGGCCCTTTCCCGCTTGCTTGAGAGTCCGCCGGATGTCCTGGTTACCGATATTCGCATGCCGGGAATCGATGGCCTGGACCTGATGGCCCGGGTACGCGAGGCCCACCCCGACTTGCCGGTCATCGTGATGACCGCGCACTCGGACCTGGACAGTGCGGTGGCGTCCTACCAGGGCGGTGCCTTCGAGTATCTGCCCAAGCCGTTTGACGTTGATGAGGCGCTGGCGCTGGTGCGTCGTGCCATTGCACATGCTCGCGAACGCCAGCGCCCGGTCACGGTACCGGAGGGGCTCAACGCCGAAATTATCGGTGAAGCCCCTGCCATGCAGGAGGTGTTCCGGGCGATCGGACGGCTATCCCACTCGCACATTACCGTGCTGATCAACGGTGAGTCGGGGACCGGTAAAGAACGTGTTGCCGAGGCGCTGCATCAGCACAGCCCGCGCCAGGGCAAGCCGTTCATCGCGCTGAACATGGCGGCGATTCCCCGGGACTTGATCGAGTCCGAGCTGTTCGGCCATGAGAAAGGGGCCTTTACCGGTGCCACCTCACAGCGCCAGGGGCGCTTTGAACAGGCCAATGGCGGTACGCTGTTTCTGGATGAGATTGGCGATATGCCAGCTGAAACCCAGACGCGCCTGCTGCGCGTACTGGCCGACGGCGAGTTCTACCGCGTTGGGGGGCACACCCCGACCAAGGTCGACGTGCGGATTATCGCGGCCACCCACCAGAACCTGGAATCCCTGGTCGACGACGGGCGCTTCCGGGAAGACTTGTTTCACCGCTTGAACGTCATTCGCATCCACTTGCCGAAACTGGCCGAGCGGCGTGAGGATATCCCCAGGCTGACGAGTCATTTTCTGGCCGAAGCGGCCAAAGAGCTGTCCACGGATGTGAAGGTGTTGACCCCCGAAGCGGAAGCGCATCTAACCCGCCTGCCTTGGCCGGGTAATGTTCGCCAGTTGGAAAACATCTGCCGCTGGCTGACGGTGATGGCCTCGGGACGAGAAGTGCTGGTGGAGGATTTGCCAGCAGAGCTGCGCTCACCCAGCGCCTCTGAGTCCAGCGCCCACGGCGATTGGCGCAGCGCTTTTCGCGACTGGGCGGATCACGCCTTGGCAGAGGGCCATACCCATTTGCTGGAAGAGGCGGTGCCGGACTTTGAGCGCATCTTGATAGAAACCGCACTCAAGCATACCGGCGGACGTAAGGGCGAGGCAGCAGAGCTGTTGGGCTGGGGGCGCAATACGCTGACCCGTAAGCTGAAGACGCTGTTACCTGCGCTGGCGGACGAGTAGCTGAAACGACCACCAGGCGTTGCTACTTGTCTGCTTTTTTAAGGCGCTCTATTTCAGCGAGCAGCGCATCGGCTTCTTCCGTCAAGGTGGCGTTCGCTCGCATGTCACCGTTGCGGGAAGCTTCCATGGCGGCTTGCAGCTTGCGTTCGTAGTCTTGCTGTAGCTTCTTTTTAGGGTCGCGCTTGAAAAGGCCAAACATGGACGCTCTCCTTCTGTGTGTACATTGTTTGTACACCTTTGGAGAGTGTTTGTCTAATGTCGTGAGACCTTTAACGGCGTGAACAGGCGATCGAGCGGGCGTGCAATACGGCGCTGCATCGCATCAGGAAGGCGTCGAAGTCGCTGAGCAGGGTATCTAGGCTTTCGTGGAGGCGATGATCGTCATCCAGCATGCGCAGTGACAGCTGCTGATGTTCGGCCCAGTCAATGACGGGGCGAGGTGGGATCACATCATCCTGCCAGCCGTGAATGACGTGAGTGCAGCTGGCTTGGAGCGTGGGGGCGGTTTCCGGATAATGCGGCAGCCCGATGGCTGGGGCCAATAAAAAGCAGCCCAACACGGGCTGCTGCGAACTGACCGCTGCGCTCAGCCAGCCGCCCAGGCTTGAACCGGCAAAAACGCAGCCTTCAGGGTCATCACCCCGGGTCTCCAGCGTCGCCAGCAGGTGCTGAAGGCGCTGTTGCGGGTCGGGCTGGTCACGGTAATCCATCACCACGGCCTCACAGTCGTCGAGCTTTTCGGCAATGCCTTTCAGCGCCTGCATTTTCAGCGCCCCGGGGCCGCTTTCCAGACCGTGTGACAGGTAGACCGTTAGCATAATGTGATTAGCTCGCTGATCGCTGGATGGCTTCTCCACCTCGCTCGATGTCTTCGCCTGCACCACGCATGGTATTGCAGCCGCTAACGAGGAGCAGAACAGTGGTGCATAGAATGGCAATGGCTGTGACGCGTTTCATGGAAGCCTCCTTACTCAGGCAGATCGTGATATCAGCTAGATTAGCAAAGGTTTGCCGTTTAGCCACACCGCCAGTATGTACCTCTTTTGTCATATCACCATGCTGTTTTGTCGCATGTGCCATTACGCTACATGTTTTTTGTGCCATCGGCGCGATGAGTGGCCCATGTCGGTATAATCTAAGTCCATGATTTAAATTAATTTTGTCTCTTTTTAAGCCTGATTGGCCTGATGTCTGCTCCATTAGCATTACATGCGAAATGTCATGGATGCTTTTTTATTCGCATGGATAAACCTCACTGTTATCAACGTCAAGGCAGTTGGTCAGTGTTGTTAAACAGGAAGTGGAAAGTTATGTCACAGGAAATTGGAAGTTGTATTGGAAAGCTGTATTGCAAAGTCGTTACGTAGCAAGGTTGCTCTCGTGTTGGAAGGTAATAGGAAGGTAGTCGTCAGCTAGAAGGTAATGGGTAGGAAGTTACAGCAGTCGAAACATCAGTAGTTGAAAGGTAAAGCGGGTCAGGGGAGTGTCGCAGTAGTAAAAGGAAGGCAGGAAGCCAATTGATAATGAATGGAACATTCAAAGGAATGGGCACTCCCCGCT
The DNA here is from genome assembly GCF_900111305.1 of Vreelandella subterranea. Classification (GTDB taxonomy): domain Bacteria; phylum Pseudomonadota; class Gammaproteobacteria; order Pseudomonadales; family Halomonadaceae; genus Vreelandella; species Vreelandella subterranea. The sequence continues at coordinate 105,221 of NZ_FOGS01000005.1, read as the reverse complement.
TTAGCGTAAGGATGCGCTAAACATCAGCGTCATGGAATGGCGACGATGCGAAATGACCACCTTGTTCCGGCGAGGTGGTTTTTTTGCGTCTGGACGATCACCCATCGCTGGACTGGCTAGCCCATCAGGTAAAGGCTGAGCAGCGCAAAGCCATAGCCCATGGCACCCCCGGCGATAACATCGCTTGTGTAGTGCAGGCCCAGGCCAACCCGGGAGATCGCAATCAGCATCGCCAAGGGGATGGCCACAGGCAATAACCAAGGGGTGTGAGCGGCGACCAAGACGCTGAACATCACGGCGTGCATGGTATGCCCGCTGGGGAAGCTATAGCGATCCCGGGCCGGTGCGTTGCATTGAATACCGTTGCGATAAGTAATATACGGCCGCTCACGGCACAGGCGGGTTTTCACCAACCGGTAAATGGCGATGGCGATGATGGCGATCAGGGTGTACTGCAGCATTCGCCAGGCGCCGTCAGTCTGAAGCCAGGGTTGCGCCAGGATCAGCAGCACCCAGACCGGCCAATCACCCAACCGGCTGGCGGCCTGGAGGGTCAGTCGCCAGGGCCGGTAGAGCGATAGGCGCGACACGCGTTGGCAAAACTGCCATTCCAGCAAATCAAGACGATCGAATACGACGAGGGGACGGGGTCGCATGATAAGCCTCCTGGGCCTTTAGAAGATAATCAAGAAACTGCCGGGCAATTCCCGCCCAGCTCTGCTCGAGGGCTTTCAGCCGGGCGAGCCGACTGTACTTGGCATAGTCTGCCGGGTGTTGGCATAGCGTCACCGCCGCCTGACAAAAGGCCGCAGCGTCGTTGATGGGCACGGTAATGCCGTTGTAGCCGCTCTGGATCAGCTCGGCGCTGGCCGCGTGCCGATAGGCCACCACGGCGAGCCCGCTGGCCATGGCCTCACTGACCACGTTGCCCCAGGTTTCGGAAAGCGAGGGGAAGATGAACAGGTCGGCGCTTGCGTAATGCCGGGCAAGCGCGTCGGGGTCAATAAAACCGGTAAAATGCACATCCGGGAGCGCGCTTTCAAGCTGAGCCTTGGCAGGGCCATCGCCCACGATCACATGGGCCATGTCGGGGCGGACGCTGCGCATGGCGTGATAGGTTTCCTGTAGCAACGCGAGGTTTTTCTCGGCGGCGAGCCGCCCGACATAAAGCGCCACTGGCTGATGGTCACTCACCCCCCAGGCACGGCGTAATTCAGGGTCGCGATGGGCGGGCGAAAAACGCTCACCATCGATGCCGCGCGACATCACCGCGACGTCGTTGATGCCTTGCTGGCGAAGTTGGCTGGCCTGCAGTTGGGTCGGCACCAGGGTCAAGCCGCAACCGTTATGGAAATAGCGCAAATAGCGGCGGGTGGCCGAAGCGAGCCAGGGAACGCCGTAATCGCCACAGTAGTGGTCGAAATTGGTGTGCCAGCCCGCCACCAGCGGAATGCCCATTTGGCGTGCCGCCAGGCGTGCCGACCAGCCCAGCGGGCCTTGGGTGGCCAGGTAAATCACATCGGGGCGCTGGGCTTTCCAGAACTTGCGCAAGGTCGCGGGGCGGCAAAAGCCCACCTGTACGTCGCGGTAGCCCGGGATGGCAAAGCGCGGTACCTGCAGTTCGGCCAGTGCCTGAGGGGCCTTGGCGGCAAGCGGGGGCTTTGGCCGAATCACATCAATACGTACCTGATGGCGGTCAAGCTCGCGGCTAAGCCGACTCAAGGTGTGCGCGACACCATTGATTTCCGGTGCCCATGTTTCACTGACGATGCAAAGCCGCATGTGCGATCCGCCCTCTTGTCCATTTATGCAGAGTGTGGGCGGCAGGCATGACATGACTAAGACAGACAGGTGAACAAGCGATGACAGCAAGGCACCTGTCAGCGTTTAAAGACGGCCAGCCTAAGGGTTGTGCAAGGATGTACCATGTCGCCGTGAGTCGTGTTCCATCAATGGGAGTTACAGATGAAATCAACGGTGTTAATCACGGGGGCCAACCGGGGTGTCGGGCTGGCGCTGGCAGCGCATTATGCTGATGAAGGCTATCGCGTTATCGGTGTTTGCCGTCAGTCATCCGACGCGCTGGCGCGTGTGGCCGATCAGGTGATCGAGTCGACGGATGTCACTCAGCCTGATGATGTTGCCCGCCTTGCCAAGACCCTGAAAGGCCAGACGTTGGACTTGCTTATCAACAATGCCGGACTGCTGCGCGATGAATCACTGGGCAGCCTTGATTTCGACAGTATTCGCGAGCAGATGGAAATCAATGCCTATGCGCCGCTACGGGTGGCGGAGGCACTGCTGCCCAATCTCGCCAAAGGCAGCAAGATCGCCAACATCACCAGCCGCATGGGATCCATCGCGGATAACGACTCGGGCGGCCGCTATGGGTACCGTGCGTCCAAGGCGGCGCTCAATGCCTTTGGTAAATCCCTGGCGATGGATTTAAAACCACGCGGCATTGCCGTGGCTCAACTGCATCCCGGCTATGTGCAAACGCGCATGGTCAATTTTGGTGGATTTATCAGCCCGCAGGATGCCGCGCTTGGCATTGCCGCGCGGATCGAGGCATTGACCCTCGACACCAGCGGCGGGTTTTGGCACAGCAACGGCGAGTCACTCCCCTGGTGATGGCGTGCGCTGCCCCGTGGCGCTGTTGAACGGATGCAGCGCGTCGCGGGGCACGTAGAACCGCAGCGTTTCGCCCTCGGCCACCGGCGGCTGGCCGGAGACACGGATGACCGTGGGTTGGTCACTACCCGCGAGGTTTACATACAGGTGGCTCTCGGCCCCGGCGGCTTCAAACAGCGCAAGCGTTGAGTCGACGGTCAAGTGAGGCGCTTCGGGCGGCGCTAAGTGCATATCATCCGGGCGAATGCCGACGGTATCGGTGCCGTCGGGCAGGTTATCCAGCAGGCCACTCGCGCCCTGTGTTTTCAGGTAATCCACCTTCAGCATGTTCATGGCGGGGGAGCCGATAAATCCGGCCACAAACATGGTCGCGGGGCGGGCATAGATCTCCATGGGCGTGCCCACCTGCTCGATCTGTCCGGCGTTGAGCACCACCAGGCGGTCACCCAGGGTCATGGCTTCAAGCTGGTCGTGGGTGACATACAGGCTGGTGGTTTTCAAACGCCGCTGTAGCTGCTTGATCTCGACACGCATCTGCACGCGCAGCTTGGCATCCAGGTTGGAGAGGGGCTCGTCGAACAGAAAGGCGGCCGGGTCCCGCACCAGCGCGCGGCCCATGGCGACACGCTGGCGCTGGCCACCGGAGAGCTTGCGTGGTTTGCGCTCAAGAAACTCCTCGATTTCCAGCATTTTGGCGGCAACGTGAACGCGCTGATCAATCTCGTCTTTTTTGAAGCCGCGGTTTTTCAGGCCATACGCCAGGTTGTTGTACACCGTCATGTGCGGGTAGAGGGCGTAGTTCTGGAACACCATGGCGATGTCGCGTTCGGCGGGTTCGAGCTTATTGACCACCCGGTCACCGATTTTGAGCGTGCCGTCGGTGATGGTTTCAAGCCCGGCCACCATGCGTAGCAGGGTGGATTTGCCGCAGCCGGAAGGCCCGACCAGCACGACAAACTCGCCGTCTTCGATCTGCAGGTCAACGCCTTTGACCGCCCGGACATCGCCGCTATAGGTTTTCGTTATTCCCTCCAGAGTAATGCTGGCCATCTTACTTCTCCGTCTCGGTCAGGCCTTTCACAAACAGGCGTTGCATGAACAGGATGACTAACACCGGCGGCAGCGCGGCCATGACCGCCGCGGCCATCACCAGGTGCCACTGGGGATTCTCTTCCGAGGTCATGCGCTGGATGCCCATCACGATGGTGGTGTAGTCGGGGTCGGTGGTGATCAGCAGCGGCCAGAGGTACTGGTTCCAGCCGTAGATGAACATGATCACGAACAGCGCGGCGATATTGGTCACCGAAAGCGGCATCAGGATGTCTTTAAAAAACTTCAGCGGCCCGGCGCCGTCGACCCGGGCGGCTTCGAGCATTTCTTCGGGGACGGTCATGAAGAACTGGCGGAACAGAAAGGTCGCGGTGGCCGAGGCAATCAGCGGAATCGACAGGCCGGCAAAGCTGTTGAGCATGCTGAGGTCGGCCACTACCTGATATGTGGGGATAATGCGCACTTCCACCGGCAGCATCAGGGTGACGAAAATCAGCCAGAAAAAGAACATGCGAAAGCGGAAGCGGAAGTAGACGATGGCAAAGGCGGATAGCAGCGAGATAAACAGCTTGCCTATGGTGATCGCCATGGCCATGACAAAGCTGTTCCACAGCATCAGCGCGGCGGATGGAGAGTTGGCCGACGAAACACCGGATTGCCACATTTGGGTATAGTTTTCGATCCCATGGCTGCCGGGTAGCAACGGCAGGGTCCCGCGCAGTAGCTCATCAGGTGCCTGGGTCGAGGCCACAATGGCGATATAAACGGGGAAAACCACCAGCGCCACGCCGATGATCAACACAGTATGGGCAAAGCCATTGGCCCAGGGCCGGTTTTCAACCATCACAACACTCCATCAAGGCCGGATTAGCAGACCGTCTGTTAATAATTAACGCGCCGCTCGATAAAGCGGAACTGAATCACGGTCAGCGCGACCACAATCACCATTAGCATCACCGACTGAGCGGCCGAAGACCCCAGATTCAGCCCTATGAAGCCATCCGCATACACCTTATAAACCAGGATATTGGTGGCCTGTGCAGGCCCGCCTTCGGTGGTGGCGTGGATAATGCCAAAGGTGTCGAACATGGCGTACACCACGTTGACGACCATCAGAAAAAAGGTCGTGGGCGACAACAGCGGGAAGACGATTGTCCAGAAGCGTTTAATGGGGCTGGCGCCATCAATGGCGGCCGCTTCAATCAGCGATTGTGGAATGGACTGCATCCCCGCCAGGAAGAACAGGAAGTTATAGGAGACCTGCTTCCAGGCGGCGGCTAGAATCACCAGAAGCATGGCGTCGCTGCCTGAATTGCGGTGGTTCCATTGGTAACCCACCATCTCCAGCATGTAAGGCACGATGCCGATGGAGGGATTGAAGATGAACCACCATAAAACGCCCGCGAGGGCGGGCGCGATGGCGTAGGGCCAGACCAGCAGGGTGGTGTAGGTGCTGCGCGAACGAAGCATCCGGTTGACGGTACTGGCCAGTAGCAGCGCCACCGACATGGATACCAGCGTGGTGCCTACCGCGAAGATCGCCGTCACCGACAGCGAATTGAGATAGCTGCCGTCGCGGAACAGGCGGGCAAAGTTCTCAAGGCCCACAAAGGTGGTTTTCAGGCCAAAGGCATCTTCCCGCAGCAGCGACTGATACAGCGCCTGGCCCGCCGGCCAGATAAAGAAAATCAGCGTGATGACCACCTGGGGGGCCAGCAGGGCGAAAGGGAGCCAGCGCCCCGGAAAGGTCATGCGTTTTGTTTGCATGGGCAGCTCTTGAACACAGCCGAAACGAAAGCGCCGCCTACCCTTGGGTAAGCGGCGATGTCAGTGCCTGGTTACTGATTGGCGGCTTCGAAGTCCCGCAGCAGCACATTGCCGCGTTCCACGGCATCGTCCGCCGCTTCCTGGCCGGATTTATCGCCGGTCATCACGGCTTCCATCTCTTCGGAGATGATGTCGCGGATCTGCACGAAATTGCCAAAACGCAGGCCTTTGGAGTTTTCGGTTGGCTCGTTGAGGGTCATCTGCTCAAGCGAAATATCTGCCCCCGGGTTCTCTTCGTAATAGCCCTGCTCTTCGCTCAGGTCCCAGGCGGCCTGGGTGATGGGCAGGTAACCGGTTTGCTGGTGCCACTCGGCCTGTACCTCGGGTTGGGAAAGGTACTCGAAGAAGGCCGCAACGGCTGCGTACTCTTCTTCGCTATGGCCTTGCAGTGCCCAAAGCGTCGCGCCACCGATAATCGAGTTCTGCGGGGCATCCTCTATATCGGCGTAATAGGGCTGCATGCCAAAGCCGACGTCAAATGCTGAATTGGCGGCGACATCGGCGCGAGAGGCTGAAGAGCCAAAGAAAATCGCGCAGTCCTGGGAGTAGAACATTGGCTCGGAGTCCGGGCCGGTGCCGGGGCCAGCCCAGCGGAAGATGTCTTCTTCCTGCCAGTCGTGGAGGTTATCCCAGTGGCGGGCGACCAGTTCGTTGTTGAAGTTGAGCTCGGTCTCCATCCCGCCAAAGCCATTTTCCAGCGTGCCTAACGGCGAGTTATGCATGGCAGAGAAGTTTTCCAGCATTACCCAGCTGGGCCAGGAGGTGGTAAAACCGCAGCTTGCCACGTCGGCATCCACCAGTTGGCGAGAGACATCCACCACCTCTTGCCATGTCTCGGGGGGCTGCTCGGGATCCAGGCCCGCTGCCTCGAACATGTCGCGGTTGTAGTACATGATCGGCGTGGACGAGTTGAACGGGAACGACAGCATGTTGCCGTTGGTGTCGGTGTAATAACCCACCACGGCGGGCAGGAAGGCATCGTTATCGAAAGCGCGGCCGTGCGCTTCCATCAGTTCATGCACGGGATAGATGGCGCCTTCGGCGTTCATCATGGTGCCGGTACCGACTTCAAAGACCTGCAGGATGTGCGGCTGCTCATTGGCACGGAAGGCGGCGATTGCACCGGTCATGGTCTCCGTGTAGGTGCCGCGGTAACTGGGGTTAACGCGGTAATCATCCTGGGACTGGTTGAAGTCTTCGGTAATGCCTTCCAGGATTTCGCCAAGCTGACCGCCCATGGCGTGCCACCAGCTAATCTCTGTGGCCGCCTGAGCAGAAAGGCTTAGGCTGGCCGTCGCCACCCCCACAGCAAGCGCGTGCAGTGTAAAGCGAGACATAAGGAGCTCCTTTGTGGGCCTGAAATGAATCAGGCGGTACCATGCGTTTGTTAAGGTTTTCGGGACGCATCGACTGTAGAAAGTGCAGATGACGTTTAGGTGAATACCAGATGAACTCCCTATGACAACTTGCCGATGTAGGCGCCCACGGGGCGGGGTGATAGGCTTGCGGGAAGATAGCCAATGACAGGAAGGGCAATAATGAACGACGCGGAACGACTGTTAACAAGGCTGGTGGCGTTTGATACCACCTCGAGCGAATCCAACCTGGCACTGGTCCGCTACGTGGAAGATTACCTGGCTTCCCATGGTGTTGACGCCGAGCGGGTGATGAGCCCGTGTGGCAATAAAGCCAACCTGATTGCCCGTATTGGCCCTGATGCGCCGGGCGGTGTCATGCTTTCCGGGCATACCGATGTGGTGCCGGTGGCGGGGCAGCCCTGGTCGAGCGATCCCTTCACCCTGCGCGATGGCGGCGATGGTCGGTTATACGGGCGCGGCACCTGCGACATGAAAGGCTTTCTTGCCTGCGTCCTGGCCAAAGTGCCCGATTGGGTGCGTGCGCCACTCAAGCAACCTGTTTACCTGGGATTTTCCTACGATGAAGAAATCGGCTGTGTGGGCGCGCCGGCTCTGATTCGGCGTTTCTGCGAGCAATACTCGACCACTGCCCATGTGATTGTCGGCGAGCCGACCAGCATGCAGCCGGTCGTGGCGCAAAAGGGGGCGACGAACCTACGCACCACCGTCACCGGGCGCGAGGCTCACAGCAGTCAGGTCAACCAGGGCACCTCGGCGATTCACGTCGCGGCAAGGCTGGTGACCTTTATCGAGGACACCATGACGACCTTGGTCGACGAGGGCCGCGTCGATGAGGCCTTCAACGTGCCCCATACCAGCCTGCACGTCGGCAAAATAAAGGGCGGCACGGCGATCAATATCATGGCGCGGGAGTGCCAGTTTGAGTGGGAGATTCGTCACCTGCCCACGGAGACCTTCGACGACATATACGCGCGCTTTGAAGCGTTCTGCGCGCAGCTCAGTGCTGAACTGCAGGCCAAAGACAAGCAGGTTGAGATCACCACCGAAGCGTTGAATGTGACAGTGCCGGGACTTGCGGATCGTGATAACGACCGCGTCATACGCCTGGCGAAAGAGCATTTGCCAGCAGGGTGCTGCGACCACGCGGTGGCTTATGCGACCGAGGCCGGGCAGTTTCAGGGGCAGGGCTTGCAGACGATCATTCTGGGGCCAGGCAGCATTGCCCAGGCGCATCAACCCGATGAATACGTTGAGCGCAGCCAGTTGGAGGCGTGTACAGCATTTTTGGACAACATGACAGAGGCGTTGCAAAGCGATGCAACGTCATGAGTAAAACTGGCGGGTGTCCCACCCGGTGTCGGGTGGGACGGTTACTACCGTATCAATGCTGAGGATCTTCTACATAGAGCTCAGCCTTGGCATGGCGCATCACATCTTCACAGGCTTGCTGTTGTGCCAATTGAGAAAGCAAGCGCTGGGTCACCTCAAAGCCTTTACCCAAGCAGGTATCGACCTCGTACTGGCTAACGGTCGGCGTTACGCGATAGTCAATCTTTACCGTACGTCCGCCGCCCTCCAACCGATCCGCAACCCCTCTGAGACGCCACGCGATTCTCTCTTTCCAGCCAGCTGATTCTTCCGCGCCTTCGTTTACGCTAAACGTGCACTGCCACTCGGGTTTGTAAACCTTCATAGGGAGAACCTCCTGCAATTTGGAAAGAATGATCGATCGTGATTCGTACTCCGTCAGTCTGATGTTAGTGCGCTACCACTATACCTAATTTGTCGCCTATTCCCTAAACAAAACGCATACCGCCTTTAGCATGATAAACACAAGGGACGTTGATGAAGTACACTTAATCTCGCGGGCCTTTCATCGTGGGGCAATGCCGTTGTGCCGGTTGGCTCACCGTTGAAGATAAGCCCCTCACGCAAGCCGCTGAGCTGCCGATACAGTGTAGTAACTGACGGAAAGTGAGTTGACCCGTGCCAGGTACGCGGCAGAAAAGGCAGTTGAGGAAAGGATTCAATCGTTGACCGAGAAAATAGCCTTCTCACGTTAGCCAGTGTGGAGTGGTATTAGAGACTAACCAGGAGAAACTGCCCTCGTGCCGATCAATGCCCGCGACCTTGCGTTAGATACGCTGCTGTTAATGACCGTCGCCACACTGGGTCTCATGGGCGTGGTCGGCAGCCTCTTTGGCCTGTCCGAATCCCATTCATTGTTTGCCGTCGCGCTGGTCCCCGATGCAGCGATCGCCACCTCCCTTGCCAGTGTCGGCGTGTTCGCCATCCTGCAAGGGTGGCAGCGTATGCGATGGCTGTGCGCCCTGGCGCTAACGGGGCTGGCGCTATATACCCTTGTCCATAACGTCCTTGCTTCCCCTGACCCTTCCTGGTTAACCGGTCAGGAGCGAATGACCAGTATTGGCGCGCTGATGTTGCTGGCGGTGGGGCTGGCGCTGTGGTGCGGCCAGTCAACGGCCAGGCGTCGTTTATTCTGGTTATTCAGCGGGCTTGGCCAGTGGCTGTTTGGCGGGCTGATGCTGGTCCGGCTATGGGTAGGCATCGAGCTGGATGATCCGATGTTCTCGTCGTCTCCGGTGGCGGTCGTGGTATTCACACTCCTGCTGGGAACCGCCATGGTGGGGGTTTACCTGCGCCGTTCGCCCGGGCCGCTCAACCTGACCCGCACCACCGCAGTGGCGTGCCTGACCGGGGTAGCCGCCAGTGCGGCGGCCTGGGGAATGCTCAGCCTGCAACAGTTCAACGATACGCAACAGCAGGCCGGGTATCTGCTGGATAATGTGCAGTTAAACGCCGAAAAGGCGGTCAAATCGCGGCTGCAACTGTTGCAGCGTATGGCCGAGCGCATCAACGCCGCGCCAGGCAACTTCGATCAAGAGCTGCTGACGCTGGACGGGGAAAGCTATCTGCGTGATACCCCCAGCCTGCAGGCGATCGCCCTGGTCGATGAGCGCTTGAATCCCATCTGGTTTCATTCCCGAACATCCGATAGCGAAGAGTGGCTTCGGCAGCAGCTCGACAAACCATCGGTACCCGAGTGGTTATCGGTGCCCTTTGATCGCCCCTGGGTGGTGATCTCTGACCCCTACACGCCGAGCCTGGCGTTTGTGGCGATGCCGCTCGCCGAGCGGGATCAGCGGCTTGTGGCGAGCCTCGACCTGGCCGTGTTGTTCAACTATGACTTGCGTCTCGAGCTGGGCCCCTTTCAGGTCAACATGAGTCGCAGCGGCACGCCTCTGCTGATGCTGCAGCCACCTCTCGCTCAGGTAGATAGGGCGCTACACCCAGGGCGGGTATTGGCGAAGCGCAAAGCGGGCTTGCCCGGTGGGATCAGCCTGCGCCTGGAAGCGCTTTCAGGCAGCCATCACAACTGGTACCTGGCCGGTTTCGCGCCCGTGGTGGTTGCCATGGTGGGGCTGATGCTGAGTGGTTTGCTGGCGTTTTGCGTTGGATTGGTAGTCGCCAGTATTGCCCGGGCGAAAGAGTTGGCGGAAGCGCGTCAAACCCTTGAGGACCAGCAGCATATACAGCAAATGATCGCCCAGGAAGCGCCTCTGGACGATATTCTGGAAAGCCTTTGCCGGTTGCTTGAGCGCCAGCTGCCCGGTTCGCTGTGTTCGGTCATGCTGGCGAATAAAGCGAAGACCCACCTGACGTTGGTGGCGGGCAAGCGATTGCCTGACGACTTCCGCGAGGCGGTCGAGCGGGTGCGGATTGCCCCTTCGATGGGCGCATGCGGCAGCGCCGCTTACCAGCGTTGCCAGGTGATCAGTGAGTGCATCGCCGACGATGAGCGCTGGCAGGGGTTTCACGAGGTTGCCCGGCGAGCGGGGTTGGTCGCGTGCTGGTCGAGTCCGGTGATGGGCAGTAATGGCCAGCTGCTGGGAACTTTCGCCACCTATTCCCACCAACCTCGGGTGCCTGACGAGCAAGATCACTTATTGATCGAAAAGGCCGCTGGGCTAATGGCGCTGGCGGTTGAGCGTTTTCAGGTTCGCCGCTCGCTCGAGGAAAGCGAGCAGCGCTATCGTTCGCTGTTCACCCACCATCCGGATGCGGTTTTCTCCCTTGATGAGCAAGGTCGGTTTGCGACCGCCAATGCCACTTGCGCGACGATCAGTGGCTATACCCTTGATGAGATTATCGGTAGCCACTTCAATTGTTTCATCTACGAAGAAGACATCGAGTCGGTCAATCTGCGCTATCAATCGGTGATGCAGGGCAGCATCATTCGTTATGAGTTGGTCATTCGCGATCGCGCTGGCGAGCCGCATATCATGGACCTGATCAATCTTCCCATTGTGATCGATGGCGAGATTCAGGGGCTTTATGGGATAGCCCAGGAAGTCACCGATAAGCGGCAGCAGGAATCTCGGCTGCGCACCCTTGAGCGCAGCGTGGAAGCCAGTGTTAACGGGGTGGTCATCGCCGATGCAATACAGCCGGGACTGCCGATTGTCTATGCCAATCATGCCTTTGCCCAGATGACGGGCTATGACCAGGCGGAAATACTGGGCCACAACTGCCGTTTCCTGCAAGGCGAGGAAACTGACCCGGAGGTTGTTGAAAAAATCCGTCAGCGGCTGAGTGAGCAGCGTGATGTTCATGTGACCCTGCGTAATTACCGCAAAGACGGCAGCCTGTTCTGGAATGATCTATACATCGCCCCGGTGCGCAACCCCGATGGACAGTTGACTCATTTCGTGGGTGTGCAGCACGACATCTCCAAACACAAGGCCTTCGAAGCGCGGCTGGCCTATCACGCGACCCACGATGACCTGACCCAACTACCCAACCGGTCGCTGTTTGAAGAAACCCTGAGTGACACCTTTACGAAAGCACAAACGCAGCAACAGCGGGTGGCGGTGCTGTTTGTCGACCTGGATGACTTCAAGCCGATCAATGACAACCTGGGGCACGCCGTTGGCGACAGGGTGCTGGAGGAAGTGGCCCAGCGACTGCTCGGCGCGGTGGGCGAACAGCACCTGGTCGCGCGCCTGGGTGGCGATGAGTTCGTCATTATGCACCCAAAGGTTAACGATGAAGTCGATGTGGTGGAGGTGGCCGAACGGCTGCTGGCGGCGCTGTCGCGCCCTTATTATATCGAAGAGCACGAGCTGTATCTGACCGCGAGCGTGGGCATTGCCATCAGTGAGGAGGCTTTATTGGAGCCGCAAATGCTGATCCAGCAGGCCGACATGGCGATGTATAAAGCCAAGCAGCGTGGGCGTAATGCCTACCAATGGTTTTCGGCGGCATTCAACGATACCGCCAGCGAGCGGCTGGTATTGCGCAACGAACTGCAGGAGGCCATCGAGAACCAGGTGTTTGAGTTGTATTATCAGCCACTGCTTGACCGCAACGGCCAGCTCGAAGGTGTCGAGGCCTTGCTGCGTTGGCCGCACCCGACAAAGGGGTTTATCTCACCGGCGCGTTTTATTCCATTGGCGGAAGCCACCGGGCAGATCATGCCGATCAGCGAATGGGTGTTGAACCGCGCCTGCGATGACATGCAAGTCCTCGCCCAGCAAGGGCTGGGAGAGGTGTCGGTAGCCGTGAATGTATCGCCACTGCAATTTCAGCGCTCGAATTTTCTGGCCAGCCTTCACCAGACACTTGCGGACACCGGCCTGCCGCCTAAGCAGCTGGCGCTGGAGATTACCGAAGGAATTCTGATGGAAAATACCGAGGTCGCCATTGATACCTTGCGCGCCTTGCGCAATATGGATGTTCGGGTATCCATTGATGATTTCGGCACGGGCTTCTCGAGCCTCAATTACTTGAAGCACCTGCCGGTGAGTACGGTGAAAATCGACCGCAGCTTTATACACGAACTGCATCAAAGTGAGGCCGACAGCGCAATCGTCAAAGGCATTATTTCCATGGCCCATCACCTGGGGCTGAACGTCGTTGCGGAAGGTGTCGAAACGTCTGAGCAGCATCACCAACTGCTGGACTATCATTGTGATGTCTTCCAAGGCTTTGGCTTGGCGCGGCCCATGCCGTTGGCGAGCTTGATCACGTTCATCGATGCGCTCGACCAGCAGCCAGTCGTCAGGAGCCAGCGGTGACCCAGTCAGCCGATCGTGTGCCTGCGCCGGGGGGCGGCAGCTGGTATCTTTATTTGCTTGAATGTCAGCGCGGCACTTACGTGGGTATCACCAATAATTTGACCAGGCGTTACCGCGCCCATGCCTCGGGTAAAGGCGCGCGTTTCACCCGTGCGAATCCGCCGGTGGCGCTGCTGGGTGCGCAGCCGTTTCCCGACCGGGCGAGCGCCAGTCGTGCCGAATACCAGCTCAAGCGTCAGTCGGCGCGGCAGAAACGTGCCTGGGCATCAGCCTGGCCAAGCCCTGATCCTTTGCCGATGGCAGGAGAGACCATGCACATTTTTTATTTAGACAAGACCCGCCTGCGACAGGCGAGAACGGAACTCCATGACGGCGCGCTGGTGGCCCCCTTCGAATGCCCCGAGCGCGTTGATCTGGTGTTGAAGCAACTCCAGCAGGCGGCGGTGGGCGAGCTTTGCGAGCCGCGCGCCTACGGCCTGGAGCCGGTGCTGGCAGTGCACGATGCTGACTACGTCAATTTCCTGGCCGACTGCTGGCACGAATGGGTAGCCGCTGGACACGAAGGGGAGGCCATTCCCAATATCTGGCCGGCGCGCACCCTGCGTGGTGACCGTATACCCCGGGTGGTAAGCGCCAAGCTGGGCTATTACGCCCTGGCGGCGGAAACCTCAATTAGCGAGGGCACCTTTGAAGCCGCGATGGCCAGTAAAGATGTGGCGCTAGGGGCTGTCGAGCAGACGCTTGCGAGCGGCGAGCCCAGTTTTGGCCTGTGTCGACCGCCGGGTCACCACGCCGCTTTTGACCAGTATGGCGGCTACTGCTTTTTCAATAATGCGGCGATCGCCGCGCAGCGAGCACTGGCATCGGGCAAGCGCCGCGTGGCGATTCTGGACGTGGATTTTCACCACGGCAACGGCACCCAGCAGATCTTCTATGAACGCGATGACGTGCTGTTTATCTCGCTGCACGGCGACCCCGAGGTGACCTTTCCTTACTATTCAGGTTATGCAGATGAAACCGGGCGGGGCAGCGGCGAGGGGTTCAATGTCAACTACCCGCTGCCGCCGGGCACGGCCGTCGATACCTGGATGGCCACGCTGGATAACGCCCTTGCCAGGATCACGGAGGCACAATGCGACATGCTGATCGTGTCGCTGGGCGTGGATATCTTCGAAGGCGACCCCATCAGCGCTTTTACCTTCAAAAGCGACGACTTTAGCCTGCTGGGTCAACGACTTGCCCAGGCTGGTCTGCCGACGGTGTTGCTCATGGAAGGCGGCTATGCCGTGGACGACATTGGTATCAATGTCGTCAATGTGCTACAAGGCTTTAAACAGGGTATAAGTTAAGACATCAAAAGATGACACCCGGCGTCAGTTCGGGCAGTCTATCGCCCTTCATACAGGGCAGGGAGTACGCGTGTGGCCGTTTACGGCGGTATTCAAGCACATGAGCTGGAGCGTTGGTTAAATGCCTTGACCAACGCTGCCTACGATAGACGCTGCCCGCTTTCCAAGGTACACGGCGGCGATGCGCGTGCCCGTGCGGCACGCCAGAGCTTGTTACTCCTTGCCAATGACTATCGTGCTGGAGAGCTTACCCGCGAGGCATGTGCCGCTGATCTGGGGCGTTGGTGCGAAGGCTATCTGAGTGAGGCAGAGTGGTACGTGCTGGTCGGCACCCGCCAAGCGCCCACCCAGCCACAAAACGAAGAAGAACAAAGCCTCACCGTGCTCAAGCAGCATCGGGTGGGTTAAACAGATCTCCCTACGCCATGACGGCGAAACCCTCGCACTGCTATAATGGATAAATGAACAGTGCTTTCGCGACGCCGACCGCCTCCCTCGACGACCCTTTCTACTACCTGACGAACTTTCGCTTCGTTCTGGACTGGGTGGGGGATCGCCACGCTGACCTGCTTTCGCCAGACGAACGCGATTTCCTGGACCAGTTCGACACCCTGCCGCGCGCCTCCCAGGCGCTGCTGGTGCGCATGGTGATGCGCAAAGGCGAACTGTTCCGGGTTAGCAAGCTCCGCTATGCCGAGATCGGCGACAGCGCCACGGCGATGGCGTCCTTGATTGCGCTGGGGTGGGTCGATGATCAGCCTGCGCTGGGTATTGACGAGCTGTTCAATCAGCTGCGCCTGGCTGAAATTCGCCACATTTTTGCCGATGAAATACGCACGGCCGGGCTTAACGCATCGAGTGCCAAAACGGTACTTTATGACACGCTGGCAAGCAGGTTCACTAAAGCGGCTGCTCTTAAGACCTGGTGGCCCAACGCGCCTGACCGGGTGGTGCGCCTCACCGTGATGGATACCTGCGATCGGCTGCGCCTGATGTTCTTTGGCAACCTGCGCCAGGACTGGGCGGAGTTCGTTCTAACCGAGCTTGGCCTGCAGCGGTTTGAAACGGTGCCCTTTACGCCGCAATCCCGTGCGTTCCAAACGCGTCAGGAAGTCGATACCTACCTGGCGCTCCATTATTTGCGCCAACGTCTCGATGAGGGCGAACTTCCCGCCGAGCTTCACCCTGACGTGCCGCCACCATCGGATAACCGCTGGCTGGACACGCGGCGTGCGCGGCTATTGCTGCAGCTCGGCCGCGAGGCAGAGCGCGGCGGGGAGGCGGCGTTAGCGCTGACGCTGTATAGCGAGTCAGCTAGTAGCGATGCGCGCATTCGGCAGTTACGAGTGCTGGAGCGCCAAGGCGAATACCCAGCGGCCTTTGAGCTGGCCACCCAAGCCCTTGAGAGCAGCCCCAACGAAACCGAACGTCAGGCGCTGGCGCGGATTCTGCCCCGTTTGCGACGGCGGCTTAAACTGCCTGTTGTACCGAGGGACATTGAGCCGACCCATGAGCGTTGGGATCTCACACTGCCGGGGCCACAAAGTGTCGAGCGGGCAGTGGCTGAAGCCCTGGGCAAGCCGCAGGCGCCGGTCTACTATGTGGAAAACAGCCTGATCACCGGGCTGTTTGGCCTGCTCTGCTGGCCCGCTATATTTGCACCCTTGCCCGGCGCCTTCTTTCATCCTTTTCATAACGGCCCCGCCGATTTATACCGCGACGATTTCGTGGCGCGGCGGCGTGACGCCTTCGATGCCTGCCTGGCGCGGCTGGACGACGGCAGCTATCGTGGGGTGATTCAGGCGACCTGGCGGGAGAAATTTGGCCTGGCATCGCCCTTTGTGCACTGGCCAATTGTCGATGAGCCGCTTGTCGAGCTGGCGCTTGAGTGTATCCCCGCAGAGCATCTCCGGGCCTGTTTCGAGCGCTTGCTGGGTGACTTGAAAGCCAACCGCGCCGGGCTGCCGGATTTGATTCAGTTGATGCCCGATGCACCCGCGGGCAGGCCGCGCTACCGGATGATCGAAGTCAAAGGCCCCGGCGACCGGCTGCAGGATAATCAGCGCCGCTGGCTCACGTTCTTTCATTGTCATGAGATGCCTGTCGCGGTGTGTTACGTACGCTGGGCGGATAGCGCCGGGCCAACGTCATGAGCGCGAGCTATCGGGTGGCGGTGCGGGCGCTGTGCGATTTCACCGCCCGCGAAGGCGATCTCGACCACCGCTTTACCCCGGCGCCCAGTGCCCAGGAAGGCATACGAGGGCATACGCTGGTGACCAGCCGCCGCGGGGCGGACTATATCGCCGAACTGCCGCTGTCAGGCACCTTTGAGGGGCTGACGGTGACAGGCCGCGCCGATGGTTTTGACCCTGCGGCCAACCGCCTGGAAGAAGTCAAAACCCACCGCGGCAGCCTGGAGCGCATGGCCGATAACCAGCGCGCGCTGCACTGGGCGCAGGTGAAAGTCTACGGCGCGCTGCTCTGCAAAGAGCGCGGCCTGGCGCACATCACCTTGTCACTGGTGTACCTGGAGATCGCCAGTGGCAAGGAGACATTGCTTAACCAGGAGGCGTCCGCTACCGAGTTGCAGGCGTTTTTTACGGCCCAGTGCCAACGCTTTTTCGCCTGGGCGGAGCAGGAAGCCGACCATCGTCAGTACCGCGACAGCTGCCTGCAAACGCTAGGCTTTCCTCACGGCGCGTTTCGCCCCGGCCAACGCGAGCTCGCTGAAGACGTCTATAAAGCCACCAGCACCGGGCGCTGCCTGCTCGTTCAGGCACCCACGGGAATTGGCAAGACCGTGGCCACGCTGTTCCCCATGCTCTCGGCCATGCCGCGTCAGCAGCTCGATCGTATCGCCTTTCTCACCATGAAGACCCCCGGCCGCCGTTTGGCGCTGGATGCACTTGCCACCCTGGGCGCTAGCCAGGGCGAGGAAGCCCAGCCGCTGCGGGTACTGGAACTGGTGGCCCGGGACAAGGCCTGCGAATACCCCGACCGCGCCTGCCACGGCGAGTCGTGCCCCTTGGCGGCAGGCTTTTACGACCGCCTGCCTGCGGCGCGACAAGCGGCGGTAGCGCAAGCCTGGCTGGATCGCGACGCGCTGCGGGAAGTGGCGCTGGGCCATGATGTATGCCCCTACTACTTAGGCCAGGAGCTGGCGCGCTGGACAGATGTGGTGGTCGGCGACGTTAATCACTGGTTCGACAGCCACGCGCTGCTGCACGGCCTGGCCCAGGCCAACGACTGGCGAACGGGCGTACTGGTCGACGAAGCGCATAACCTGGTGGAGCGCGCCCGCGGCATGTACAGCGCCGAACTCGACCAGCAGCGCCTTAACCGGGTACGCCGTGCCGCGCCGCCAGCGCTTGCTCGGCCTTTGAACCGTTTAGCCCGCCAGTGGCAGGCATTGTTTAAAGACACGATTAGCAAAGACACGTCGCTTAAAGACGCGGGGCGGGAGGCGGTAGGCGAAGCGGGCAAGCCGGATTATCGGCTGCTCACGACGCTGCCCGATAAACTGGTGGCTGCCGCTCAGCAGGTAGGAGCTTCGGTAACCGATCACCTGGGTGAGCACCCTGAAGACGCCAGCCTGGAGCTCCAGGAACTGCTGTTCGAAGCGCTGGCGTTCTGCCGCCTCGCCGAGCGCTTTGGCGAGCATTCGCTGTGCGATCTTACCCGCTACGGGCGGGGGCGGGCGGTGCTGGGTCTTCGCAACCTGATTCCCGCCGATTTTCTGGCCCCGCGCTTTAACGCCGCGCACTCGGTGGTGCTGTTCTCGGCAACGCTCACCCCTGGTCACTACTATCGGGACCTGCTCGGCTTGCCGGAAAAGACCGTCTGGCGCGAAGTGGCATCACCGTTTGCCGCCCGCCAGCTTGAGGTACGCATCCGACGCGATATTTCCACCCGTTTTCGTGACCGGGACGCCTCCATCGAGCCCATCGTCGCTACCATGGCGCAGCAGTATCAGCGCAGGCCAGGCCATTACCTGGCGTTCTTCAGCAGCTTTGCCTACCTGGCGGCAGCGCTGGCGCGGTTTCGCGAGGCGCACCCGGATGTGCCCGTGTTCAGCCAAACCCGGGGGATGCCGGAGGCCGAGCGCGAGGCGTTTCTGGCGCGCTTTACCCCCGGCGGAAAAGGTATCGGCTTTGCGGTGCTGGGCGGTGCCTTCGCGGAGGGTATCGACCTGCCCGGCAACCGGCTAATCGGCGCCTTTATTGCGACCCTGGGCCTGCCGCCGTTTAACGACTTCAACGAAGCGCTGAAAGCGCGCCTGGGCGCACGCTTTGGCCAGGGTGACGACTACACCTACCGCATTCCCGGCATGATCAAAGTGGTGCAGGCCGCTGGCCGGGTGATTCGCAGTCCAGAAGACGAAGGCGTTGTGGTATTAATGGATGATCGTTTCGCGCAAGCTAATGTACGTGCGCTACTACCTTCCTGGTGGGCGGTGGAGACCTTTTCTCAATAACGGCTTTCAATAACGACGATGGTTAGGCAGGCGAACCAATGACGGATCTACTCTGGTACCAGTATGCATTGATCGGGCTAATTTTTGCCTGGAGCGGTTTTGTCAGGACGAGCCTGGGTTTCGGCGGTGCCGTGCTGGCGCTGCCGTTTCTGCTGTTGGTGGTGAACGAGCCCCTGGTCTTCCTGCCGATTATTGCCATTCACCTGCTGATTTTCTCCAGTTGGATTGCCTGGCGCGGGCATCGTCAAGTGCAGCAAGAAGGGGGAGCAGGCGCCGCACCGGCGAGTAATATCGATTGGGGCTATCTGGCAAGAGCCTTGAAGATCATGATTATCCCCAAGCTGATCGGCGTGGTGGGGCTGCTGACACTGCCGGCTAACGTGATGACCAGCATCATCTTCGGCATCGTGATCATCTATGCCATTGGCTATGTACTCAACAAGCCGTTCAAGAGCAAGAACAAGTATGTGGACTATGTGCTGCTGGCACTGGGTGGCTATGTCAGCGGTACCTCGCTGATCGGTGCGCCGCTGATCGTGGCGGTGTTCGCCACGCATGTCGCCAAGGAACAACTGCGGGATACCCTCTTTGTGCTGTGGTTCATCCTGGTGGTGATCAAGATGGTGTCGTTCGTCATCGCAGACGTCGACCTTCAGTTGATACACCAACTGTGGCTGCTGCCCTGCGCGTTCATTGGCCATTTGCTCGGCGAGAAGGCCCACCGCTATATGCTCAAAGCAGACACCGGGCTGTTCTTTCGTGTGTTGGGCGCGGTGCTGATTCTGGTCAGCGTGGTGGGGTTGATCCATCCACCGGGGTAGACAGGGCGGGGCCAGCATCAAACGTTTTATAATGCCGACGTATGGTTAATTGAATAGGCTTGCTGACGTCTATCTGTTATAGCTGGCAATCTGATCGAATAGTAGCAGGGGCCGTTATCGTGACGTTTTCGTCGAATGATAGTTCAGACCCGCTAGCGCATATTTTGCCGGTGACAGCCCGCCTGTTTGATAACAGTGGTGCTGCGATCTTCCTGTTCGACAACCAGGACCGGTTACTTTATGCCAATGCTCAATATTACGACCTCATCTGCCATGAGCGGGGTACGTATCCCACCTGGCCGGATATCATGCGTGACAACTATGCCAAAGGTCACGGGATGATTATTGAGACGCCTGATATTGAGCTTTGGATTCGCAAGGCGCTGACCAAACGTCGCACGCAAACCTATCGCCAGTTTGAAGTTGACGCATGGGATGGCCGCTGGCTGTTGATGACGGAAACCCTGGTTTCAGGCGGCGGCTTGCTAGGCATTGGTGTGGATATCACTCAAGCAAAGAAGATGACGACCGCGTTAAACCAGGAATACCAGAATGCGCTGGTCAAGGCGGAAACCGATCTGCTGACGGATATGGGTAATCGCCGGGCTCTGGAGCGCTTGAGTAAGTTGTTGGTGAGTAAAGGTCGCCATTATCAAGTGACCGCTATGATGATCGATATTGATCAGTTTAAACCCTATAACGATACCCTGGGACATTTGCAGGGTGACCGATGTTTGCAGCAGGTAGCCCAGGTGATTCGAAACAGTCTCAGGGTCAGTGAGGCCTACCCGATACGATTGGGTGGTGATGAATTCCTTGTCTTGATGCTGGATGTACCCTTGTCACTCGCTCAGCAGGTGGCCCAAAGAATCAGCAACGGTATGCGTCGCAGTGCGATTCCTCATCCTACGTCCGGCTCTGGCCTGGTGACCTTAAGCATCGGCCTCGCCAGCCAATCAACTGTAGATTCGGAAAGCTTCTCGTCGCTGCTCAAGGACGCTGACGATGCGCTCTATAAGGCTAAGCGTAGCGGTCGCGACCGTATTGAAGGTACTAAGAGCCCCTGATCATACGCCCGTCGTTGGTTGCCCTCGCCAGAAGAATGCAGCAACCAAACCCCGGCCATGTGGAGAGTGGCCGGGGGGGGGGAAGATAAAAATTAAGACAAGCGAAAAACGGACTTCTGGGCGCGTTTCTGCGCTTCGAGCAGCGAGAGAACATCCTGGTGGAGCGCCTGACCTGCCAGCCGGTTATCCGCGCTGATATGGATTACCGTGGTGCCGCTGTTACACGGCCCATCGATAAGTTAGAAGAGATGTTAGGCAACAGAGGTTGAGTTAAAGCCACGTTATCGGCTTTAACTGTGCTCTTGTATGTACGTTTTCAGCGCCTGATCTATACGACGCTGCCAGCCTTCGCCTTGTGCCTTGAAGTGCTCAATCACTTCCGGTGATAAGCGAATGGAAGTCTTTACCTTGGTGGGTGCCTGCTGGCGACCACGCTGACCAATGGTGCGCTGTAGGTTGGTGGGTAAAACCTCAGACATGGGGCGCATCTGCTTAACGTCCCGGTCTGTAAGTTCTCTTACTTCGCCGTCTTTATTCGTGAGCCACGTTTTCATAGCGCTTTACCTCCCGTGTGTTGGCTTTCCTCAGGCTAATGACCCGAATGCCGTTTTCAGTGGGCGTAAAGCACACCACGTGCACCCGCTGCCCGATCTTGCCTAACCCGATGAAGCGCTGTTCTGGATAGTCGTAGCGGTCATCTTCATGGAAAAGCGCGCCTTCCCAATCAAAGCGTTCAACCGCCGTGAAAGGTAGATCGCGCTCCTTCTCATTGCGAGCGCTCTTGTCCGGGTCAAAGTCGATTATCATGACTTTAATTGTATGGACAAAAAGACAAGAAGGAAAGTTCTATCTGTCTGACCATTGCCTGCCAGCGGTCAATCTGTGTGGGTATAAAGCCCCCCTCCCACCGTGGTGCGTTACGGGGGCTGACATATTGCTGACACATGAAAGGCCAACAAAAAAACGGCCACCTGCTGTAATAGCGAAGTGGCCGTTTTCATGGAATTCTGGTCGGAATAGCAGGATTCGAACCTACGACCTCTGCCTCCCGAAGGCAGCGCTCTACCAAGCTGAGCTATATTCCGATTTTTTGCCGCATGGTGCGACAACGGAGGGGCATAATACGTAGTCAGGCGGTTTTTTTCAAGTCTTGCCAGGGCTGAAAACGCAATTATGTTTGTCGGTCAACCGCCAGGCGAGCGAGCTCTGCCATCGTGTCCCGGTAGGGGCTGGGAGGCAGAGCGTCAAGCTGGGAAAGTGCTTTATCGGCCATTTCCTCGGCCCGCGCCCGGGTGTAAGTCAGCGCGCCGGTGGCGTGAACAATGTCGAGCACCGCGTTAAGTTGCTCAAGCCCACCATCGCGAATGACCTGGCGAATCAGCTTGGCCTGTTCGGGGGTGCCTTGTTCCATGGCATGGATCAGCGGCAGGGTCGGTTTGCCTTCGGCCAGGTCGTCGCCGACATTCTTGCCCATGGCCTCGGCGTCGCCCTGGTAATCCAGCAGGTCATCGATCAACTGAAACGCCAATCCCAGATAACGCCCGTAGAGTTGCAGCGCCTGTTCCTGTTCGGGGGTGGCTTCAGCAAGCACCGCGCCGCTGTGGGAAGCGGCTTCGAAGAGCATGGCCGTCTTGCCGAGAATCGTCTCGAAGTAGTCGTCTTCTGAAACACTGGGATTGCCGATATTGGTCAACTGCTGAACTTCGCCTTCGGCGATGACGCAGGTGGCACCGGACAGAATCGCCATGATGCGCATCGAGCCGACGTCGACCATCATCTGAAACGAGCGTGCATAGAGGAAGTCGCCAACCAGGACTGATGGCGCATTGCCCCAGGCGTCGTTGGCGGTTTTCTTGCCCCGGCGCATGTGCGATTCATCGACCACGTCGTCGTGCAGCAGCGTGGAGGTATGCATGAACTCGATCAGCGTAGCCAGGGGGATATGCTTGTCGCCGGTGTAACCCAGCGAACGTGCCGCCAGCAACGCCAGCAGTGGCCGCAGGCGCTTGCCGCCACTCTCGGTGATGTACTGGCCGATGGTTTCGACCAGCGGCACCTTGGAATTGAGCTGGGCGACGATGGTCCGGTTAACGGCATCGAAGTCATCCGCCACCACGGCGTGCAGCGGTGAGGGCGTGGAGCTGGCAGGCTGGACTGATGAGACGTTAGCGGTCATGGAGTGTTCGTCGCGGCAGATGGAGGCGGCATATGCCGCGTTAAATTGAAGCCATGCTATGGGGCTGTCCGTTAGGCGTCAAGGCGCCTGCGGGTGTGTGATACCCTATCATCTGTAATGGCGCAATAGGCCTTGTAGCAAAACGCAATCATCGTTATAATCCGCGACCCACTCATCATGCTCCCTGTCAGATGGCTGCCAAAAGGGGCGCCACTCGCCGCAGGTCGACAAGAGCGATTTTTGATGAGCGCCGTTTTCGGTGATCAAAGCGGCAATATTGACGTCCGGAGAGAGACATGTACGCAGTTATTAAAAGCGGTGGCAAGCAGTACCGCGTTCAGGAAGGCCAGACCCTCAAGCTTGAAAAGATCGAAGTCGCCACTGGCGAGACGATCGAGTTTGACCAAGTGCTGCTGGTAGCCGACGGTGACGACGTCAATGTCGGTGCACCGCTGGTTGGCGGTGCAAAAGTGTCTGCCGAGGTGGTTTCCCACGGCCGCGGTGATAAGGTGACGATCATCAAGTTCCGTCGCCGCAAGCACAGCATGAAGCGCCAGGGCCACCGCCAGTGGTTTACTGAAGTCAAAATTACCGGAATTTCCGCGTAAGCGGCCAATTCCCTTTCAGGAGGATTTTGCAATGGCACATAAAAAGGCAGCCGGCTCCACGCGTAACGGTCGCGATTCCGAGTCCAAACGCTTAGGTGTGAAACTCTTTGGTGGCCAGGCAGCGAGCGCCGGCAGCATCATCGTTCGTCAGCGCGGCACGCGTTTCCACGCGGGCACCGGCGTTGGCCTGGGGCGTGACCACACGCTCTTCGCTCTTAACGAAGGCTATGTGAAGTTCGAGACCAAGGGTCCGCACAACCGCAAGTTCGTTAGCATCGTTTCCGAGTAAACGGCTAACGCTGCGCTCGCATTTGCGAGAAAAAGCCCCGCCATGGCGGGGCTTTTTTGTCTGTTAACCCCTTTTGCTGAACGCATGAAGCAAAGGTCGGGTGACTATCGGGCGGCGAAAGCGGCCGGGAGAAACCAATGCAGTTCGTCGATGAAGCCTCCATCATTGTTGAGGCGGGAAAAGGCGGCAATGGCTGTCTCAGCTTTCGCCGCGAAAAATACGTGCCCAAAGGCGGTCCTGACGGGGGCGACGGCGGCCACGGCGGCAGCGTTTACCTGATTGGTGACGATGCGCTGAATACGCTGATCGACTTCAAGTACCAGCGTTTCTACAAAGCCGAAAACGGTCAGGGCGGCATGGGCCGCCAGATGAGCGGCAAGGCCGGTGAAGACCTGCACGTCAAAGTGCCGGTGGGGACAACGGTGATCGACGAGGATACCCTCGAAGTGATTGCCGATGTGACCGAGATCGGTCAGGTCGTGCTGGTGGCCGAAGGCGGCCGTCGCGGGTTGGGTAATATCCACTTCAAGTCGTCCACCAACCGTGCCCCCCGGCGGACCACGCCGGGCACCGAGGGGGATCGCCGCAACCTGCGCTTTGAAATGAAAGTCATGGCGGATGTGGGGTTGCTGGGCATGCCCAACGCGGGCAAGTCGACGCTGATTCGTTCGGTATCGGCGGCCAAGCCCAAGGTGGCCAACTATCCGTTTACCACCTTGGTGCCCAACCTGGGCGTGGTAAAGCTGGGCATGCACGAGCACTTCGTCATGGCCGACGTGCCGGGCCTGATCGAAGGCGCGTCCGATGGTGCGGGGCTTGGGCTGCGCTTTTTGAAGCACCTGACCCGTACGCGGCTGCTGTTCCATGTGGTCGACGTGGCGCCGTTCGACGAGTCAGACCCGGTCGAAGCGGCCAAGGCGATCGTTCACGAACTGGGCCAGTTCTCACCGGCGCTTTCCGAGCGTCCCCGCTGGCTGGTGCTGAACAAGTTCGACCTGCTGCATGAAGAAGAGCGCGAGGCGCGCGCCCAGGCGATTATCGATGCGCTGAACTGGCAAGGGCCGGTGTTCCGCATTTCGGCGATCAGCAGCGACGGCACCGACAAGCTGGTGCAGGCAGCCTATCGTTGGCTCACCGAACAGCAGCGCCTGGAACACGAAGACGAAGAAGCCCATGCCCGGGAGCAGGAAATGCGTCGGCGCATGGAGGAAGAGTCCGTGGCCCGCACCGAAGCGCGACTCGGCCGCAAGCGCAAACGCGACGATGAAGATGACGACGACTTCGACGATGATGATTACGATGTGGACGTCGAATACGCGCCTTGAGGGCTAAAGGCGCAAGGGTGCCAAAAGGGAGGAGAGCGACGTGGCAAGCAATGAGTCGGTGCTGGGTAGAGCGGCGTTGAGCAGGGCTCGCCGCGTCGTGGTCAAGCTGGGCAGCGCGCTGCTGACCAATGACGGTCGTGGCCTGGATGAAGTGGCGATTGGCCGCTGGGTCGATCAAGTGGCGGCCCTGCACCAGCGGGGCATCGAGGTCGTCCTGGTGTCGTCGGGTGCAGTTGCTGCTGGCATGGTGCGTCTGGGCTGGCAGGCCCGCCCCAGCGCGGTGCACGAACTCCAGGCCGCGGCGGCGGTGGGGCAAAACGGCCTGACCCAGTGTTACGAGCAGCACTTCGCCCGCCACGGTGTGCTGACCGCGCAGATCCTGCTGACCCACGACGACCTTTCCAACCGCAAGCGCTACCTTAACGCGCTATCCGCATTGCGCACCCTGGTGGAAATGCGCGTCGTCCCGGTGGTCAACGAAAACGACACCGTGGTCACCGATGAGATTCGCTTTGGCGATAACGACACCCTGGGCGCCCTGGTCGCCAACCTGCTCGAAGCCGACGCCCTGCTGCTGCTGACTGACCAGGAAGGCCTGTTCGATGCGGATCCTCGCCACGTCCCGGACGCACAGCTGATTGGCGAGGCCCGGGCCGATGACCCGCGCCTGGCGGCCGTTGCCGGTAGCGGCGGGTCGCTGGGGCGGGGCGGCATGACCACCAAGGTGCGCGCCGCTCAATTGGCGGCCCGTTCCGGTGCGGTCACGGTGATCGCCAGTGGTCGGCAGCCCGATGTCATCACCCGGGTCATGGCGGGCGAGGTGCTGGGCACGCTGCTGCGACCGGAGCAAGCCCCCATCGCGGCGCGTAAACGCTGGCTGGCAGGGCAACTTCAGGTGCGTGGCACCCTGGTGCTGGACCCTGGTGCGGTCAAGGTACTGCGCGATAAAGGCTCCAGCCTGCTGGCCGTTGGCGTGCGCACCGTCCAGGGCAGCTTCAAGCGCGGCGATATGGTGGCCTGTGTCGATGAACAGGGCACGACCGTGGCGAAAGGATTGGTCAACTACGGTGCCGATGAAGCCCGCCAGCTAGCGGGCAAGCCAAGCCATCAAATTGAAGCCATCCTTGGCTACGTGGAGGCTCACGAGTTGATTCACCGGGATAATCTGGTGGTGGTTTAATGCGCTTGCAAACGCGGTGGCAAAGGCACCTGGCGCGGCCAGTTGTCGGGCACGATAAACAGCCGCTCGCAGCGCTGGGTCGACGGCAGGTATATCATGACCTGCTGCGGCTGATGCCGGGCCATCGCCAATAGCGGCATCAGTGATTGTGACGCTGGTTTGAAGGCGTCAAACGTTGGCGGCGCCAACCAGTGCGGTTTTTCGAGCCAGGCCACCAGAAGATCAGCGGGTAGGGTAGCGGCAAGCGCTGGCCAGTCGCTAACGTGGCACCAGCGTCCTCTGCGGTGTGAAGCGGTGGCACCCTCCGGCGATGGCATGGGCGCGTGCCATGGATAAAACAGCACGCCCGGCATGGCCATCCGCTGGGTTAGCTGCCCGCCAAGATCCGCCTCCATATGCCCTGTATCCCGAGGGGCCAGCCAGTGGCCGAGTGTTTCCAGCGCGGGTATTGTGGAAGACAGTGGCAACTGATGGCGCTGCAAATGGCGGTATTTCAGTGCCAGGCTGTCGAGACCGCCCGGGCCTATCCAGCGGCTCTGGCTGGTGGCGTCGCCAGGCCCTTCGGGCAAGCCCAGATAAAACTTGATCGCCACTTCCAGGTGCACCGGTGCCGGGTAATCCCGCCTGCGGTAGAGCATGTCCAGCTCGCCCAGGGTAATGCGCTTGCGGGTAATACGCACGTTATGGGCCAGCAGGCGCGTATTGGGCGCGCGGTCCAGCAGCCAGTGCCATAGCTGTTCGTGATAGTGCCCCATTCGGCTAGCTTGACGACTATTGCGGGCCAGCTCCGGTATCGCCAAGCCATTCAACCAGGTTTCCAGGGCGCCAGTTAACCCCAGCTCGGCCTGACTGGGGCGGCCTGAAAATGGGCTGGATGGCGGGAACGCCACGATATCCGGTGTCACGACCAGCCAGGCGAGGTCACGCAATAAGGCGTCTTGATGTGTCGATGCCACACCTTCCAGGTAATCGGGCGGTTTCAAGCGTTGTTCTCCGGCCCGCGTAGTCTGGCGGTCAGGCGATGGCTGATCATGGTGGAATTCCCAGGGCATGCGGGGGGTTATAAAGCGTAATGACGACGGCTTTTGGTAACACGCTTATCGCTGATATGGAAGAGGCCGTCTCTGTTGACGCCGACTACTATGTCACCAAGCTCACGCTGCCCGTTGTTGTGGTGCCCCGCCCGGATAGCCGCTGAAAACGCGTTACGAACACCGAACAGGCAAGGAGCGATCAATGAGCCACCCCGCGGCAGCCCTCCCGGATGTACTGGTTGGCCCCATTCTGCGCCGTATCACCCCATCACGCTGGGTGATGTGGTGCCTGACGTCGCGGCCGCTCACCATGTCCCTGGTGCTGCAACCCGGAGAGCCGCAAGCGCAGACGTATCCGCTCGCGGCTTACCAGCAATGCCTGCCGGTCGGGCAGCATGCGTTTATCCATTTGATCGACGTGCCCTTGGCGAGCCCTTTGCCCCGGGATGAGCGTATTGCCTATGACTTGAAGGTACAGCAGCGCGATGGCGGTTACCTGTCGCTTCCCGAATGGGCGCCGTGGTTATGCTACGACGACCGGGACTATCCGGGTTGTGTGATCGCCTCGCGGCATCATCGCCTGATGCACGGCTCCTGCCGCAAGCCCCACCATGACAGCGCCGACGGCCTGGTGCGTGCCGACCAGTGGTTGGGCGAGCGTCAGGCGGCGCCAGGTGAATGGCCCGCGTGGTTGCTGATGACCGGCGACCAGGTGTATGTGGATGACGTGGCAGGGCCGATGCTGCGGGCGATTCATGCCCTGACGGAACGCCTGGGGCTGGTCGACGAGTATCTGGAAGGGGCGACCATCAGCGACAGCCAGGCGCTCTATGCGTCCCCGGACAGCTACTACCAGCGCAGCCAGTTGCTACCGGATACCACCAGCAACGTGGCGCTACGCGAACGCTTTTTTGGCGGCGTGAAAAAGCCCGTCTTTACCTCGGCCAATGCGCAGAATCACCTGATGACGCTGGGCGAAATGCTGGCCATGTATTGCCTGGTGTGGTCGCCCGTGGCATGGCAGGTCATTGCGCCCACTCAGCCACCACTGGGTGACAAGGACGCCGCGCTCTATCAGCAGGAGCAGGCCGTGATTGAGGCGTTTGTGGCGGGATTGCCCCAGTGCGCGCGCGCCATGGCGCATTTGCCCAGTCTGATGATCTTCGACGATCATGATGTGACGGACGACTGGAACCTGACCGCCGAGTGGGAGCGCAGTGCCTATGGCCACCCGTTCTCGAAGCAGATTATCGGCAACGCGCTGATCGCTTACCTGCTTTGTCAGGGATGGGGCAACGCGCCGGAAAACCTCAACCCGCTGGTTGACGAGGCCGCGGCGATGCTCGAGTCGGTGGATGGTAACGGCTATCTCGCCAACGTGGCCCAGGATGGGCTGATCGACCGCCTGCTGGCGTTCCAGGGTTGGGCGTTTCAGGTCGCCGGCGAACCGCCATTGATCGTGCTGGACACCCGTACGCGCCGCTGGCATAACGAGCGGCACCCGCAGCGCCCTTCCGGATTGATGGATTGGGAGGCGCTGATCGAAATGCAGCAGGCGTTGATCGGAGCGCCCAGTGCGGTGATCATTTCTCCCGCGCCGATGTTCGGCGTCAAGCTGATCGAAGGCATCCAGAAGCTGTTTACCCTGGCTGGCAAACCGCTGATGGTCGACGCCGAAAACTGGATGGCGCATCGCGGGGCTGCAAACGTGCTGCTACAGATTTGGCAGCATTCCAAAACCCCCGGCAACTACGTGATTCTATCCGGGGATGTGCACTACTCCTTTGCCTACGACATCGTGGTGCGTCACCGCAAGCAGGCGCCTAGGCTATGGCAGATCACGTCCAGCGGGGTTAAAAATACCTTTCCCGATTCGCTGCTGGACACCTTCGACCGGCTCAATCGCTGGCTGTATGCTCCCTGGTCGCCGCTCAACTGGTTTACCAAACGCCGTAAACTGAGTGTTCACCCCCGGGACCCCGACCGTGCAAGTGCTGGCGAACGGCTTTGGAACGCCAGCGGTATCGGGCTGGTGACCCTCGACGAACACGGCTGCCCGGTCGACATTCGCCAGCTGGACGCCAGTGGCGGGGAGGCCTGCTTCCCGCCGCCCGATATACCGGCGGCGGGTTAGGGATTATAGCGCCTGTCATCATTTCGTCACGGTATTGGCCCACGCTTAGCGGATGGATAAAAACGCTAGGGATAACCGATTGTTATTTAATGTGACGAACAGGCAATGACCGCACAAGAAGCGCAGTGGCTTAACCGCATCATTCATACAGAAGACCTGCAGGTTCTTTTCCAGCCCATTGTGGATGCCAGCCAGCAAGCCATCTATGGGTATGAGGCATTGGTGCGTGGGCCTCGCAATTCTCCCCTTTATTCGCCGCTGCGTTTGTTTGAAGTCGCCACTCAGGCAGGGTTGCTGGTTGAGTTGGACCTGCTTTGCCGTCGCCTGGCAATCTGTCGCTTTGCAGAGCTTCAGCTACCTGGCCTGCTATTTCTGAACGTCATGCCGCTCACCATCCTGGAACGTGATTTTCGCGAAGGCTTGACGCTAGGCTTCATTCGCGAAAGCGGCCTTCCTCCAGAACGTGTCGTGATCGAGCTGACAGAGCATGTGCCCATTCATGACTATCAGTTGATGCGCCAGGCCGTGGATCACTATCGCCAGATGGGCTTTCAGGTGGCCTTGGACGATCTCGGCGCAGGCCACTCAAGCCTGCGACACTGGTCGGAACTGCGCCCGGACTTTGTCAAACTGGATCGCCACTTTATTTCGGGGATTGACCAGGAGCCTGCCAAGCGCGAGTTTCTGCGTTCCATTCTGGATGTCGCGCGAAGCCTGGACTGCCAATTGATTGCGGAGGGCGTTGAAACCGCCGCCGAGCACCTGTGTCTGTGGGAGCTTGATCGTGGCCTGGCCCTGCTTCAAGGGTTTTATTTTGCCAGGCCCAGCACGGAGCCGCCGCTGCAACTGCATATGCGGCTGCCTGCCGCCAAACCGCTGGCAAGCAACGCTGGACGAACGGCCCGTTCGATCTGTCAGGCGATAGACGCAGTTACCCCCGACTGCGCTGTTCTCACGCTGGCCGAGCGCTTTCGACAGCAAACGAGCCTTCGCTGTGTGGCGGTGGTCGATGACGGCAAGCCCGTGGCCGTGGTTCGCCGTAATGCGTTTTTAACCTTGTTTACTAACCCCTACAGCCATGCGCTTTATGCCAAGCGTTGCGTGCTGGATGTCGCCGATACCAAGTCATTGATCACCAATGCCAGTACCCCGCTGGAAATATTGAGTCAGCAACTTACGGATAGCCGCGATATCGAGCAGGAAGACTTTGTGATTGTCGACGAAAATAGCCACTACCTGGGCATGGGCAATATTGTCGACCTGTTGCGTGAAATTACCGCTATCCAGGTTCGCCAGGCGCGCCACGCCAACCCGCTTACCGGCTTGCCGGGCAATATCCTGATCAATGAAACCCTGGGGCGCTACTTGAATGCCGGTGAGGGGGTGGCCGCTGCCTATGTCGACCTGGACAATTTCAAGGCCTTTAACGACGCCTACGGCTATGCCCGGGGCGATCATATGATCATTTCGTTATCCCGGCTGCTGGAGGCCCAGGTGGATAGCGTCGGTGGCTTTATCGGCCATATCGGCGGAGATGATTTCATGCTGCTGCTGCCGTTGGCGCACTGGGAAAAAGCGTGCCAGCAGATTCTGCATCATATGGAATTGATGGCCCCAGGGTTTTATGAAGAGGACGACCGCAAGCGTGGTGGAATCCACATTGAAAACCGGCAGGGGGCAACCAGTTTTTTCCCGTTCGTCAGCGTCTCGATTGCTGTCAAGCCGATTCCTCCCACCGCCGACTGTAAGGCCCTGGATGTCGCTGCCGAGCTTTCAGAGTTAAAAAAGCAGGCCAAGAAAATCCCAGGCAACAGCCTGTTTGTGGAGCGGCGCAGCTACAATGCTGCTGCCAGCTTGAAAGCTTAGTGACACATCACGTTCGTCAAAACGTCACCAATGGGTCATCTAAATGTCCCGCCCCTGTCATCTGAGAGCGTCAATATCGTTGTGTCTTCTAACAACGCATCAGGTGATCTATGCAGATGTTATCTCTTCCTCGCACCCTTATTAGCACCGCCGTTGCCAGTGCCTTTGCCTTCTCCGCCGTGGCGGTTCAGGCGGATCTTTCCAGCCGCTACCAGGATGCGGACGGCGATCTGATCGCGGATGTACCCAGCGATGAGTCCCAGTGGGTTGACCCGGATACGCTGGTGTTTGCCTACACGCCGGTGGAAGACCCCGCGGTCTATGCCGATGTCTGGTCTGACTTTCTTGATCACTTGAGCGACGCCACGGGCAAAGAGGTGCGGTTCTTCCCGGTGCAGTCCAACGCTGCCCAGCAGGAAGCCATGCGCGCGGGCCGTTTGCACGTCGCCGGTTTCAACACCGGTGGCGTGCCAGTGGCGGTCAACTGCGGCGGTTTCCGTCCCTTTGCCATGATGGCCGCCGAGGACGGTAGCTTCGGCTATGAAATGGAAATTATCACCTACCCGGGCAGCGGCATTGAGTCCGTTGAAGACTTGCAGGGCCGCCAGTTGGCCTTCACCTCCGAGACCTCCAACTCGGGTTTCCGTGCGCCTTCAGCGTTGCTGCGTTCTGAGTACGGCATGGAAGCGGGGGACGATTTTGAGACAGCGTTCTCGGGTTCACACGACAACTCCATCTTAGGGGTAGTCAACGAGGACTACGAGGCGGCGGCCATCGCCAACTCGGTGGCGAACCGGATGCTGTCGCGCGGGGTCGTGGAAGAAGGTGATTACGACATCATCTATACCTCGCAGACGTTCCCGACCACTGCCTACGGCACGGCCCATAATCTGGCACCCGAGCTGGCGGAGGCTATTCAGGACGCCTTCTTCAGCTACGACTGGGAGGGCACCGCCCTGGAAGAAGAATTTGCCAACTCCGGCGAAGCCCAGTTTATCCCCATCACCTATCAGGATAACTGGGAGGTGATTCGCACCATCGCCGATGCCAATGGGGTGACCTACGACTGCGACTGATCGCGGGATAGTAGGTTGTTAATCGGCCAGGAAGGCTCGCCTTTCTGGCCGTTTCGCTTTACATGCGAGGTATGAAAATGTTGACACTCAGTGGTGTCGCCAAGCGCTACCCAACCGGGGATCGGGCGCTGACCGATATAGACTTGACGCTTCCCAACGGCCAGGTGATGGCGCTGATTGGGCCATCCGGTGCGGGTAAAAGCACCCTGATTCGCTGTGTGAACCGGCTGGTAGAACCCACTCAGGGCAGCATTCTTCTTGAAGACACCGAGCTCACCAAGCTTTCAGGCCACAAGCTGCGCCATGCGCGGCGTTCCATGGGCATGATTTTCCAGGAATATGCGCTGGTTGACCGGCTCTCCGTGATGGAAAACGTGCTCTCCGGTCAGCTGGGTTACGTGGGTTTCTGGCGCAGCTTTCTGCGCCGCTACCCTCAGGAAGCGGTGGTGGAAGCGTTTCGGCTGTTGGAGCGGGTTGGCTTGACCCACGCCATCGATAAGCGTGCCGATGCGTTATCGGGCGGTCAGCGCCAGCGTGTGGGGATTTCCCGGGCCCTGTTGCAAAGCCCCAAGCTGCTGTTGGTTGATGAGCCTACTGCCAGCCTTGACCCGAAAACCTCCCGTCAAATCATGCGCTTGATTCGTGAGCTATGTGCCGAGCGCGATCTGGCGGCGATTATCAATATCCATGATGTGGCGCTGGCGAAGCAGTTTGCCGACCGCATCGTCGGACTGCGGGCGGGTGAAATCGTCTTCGACGGCGACCCTAGTGAGCTCACCAGCGAGATTCTCACCACGATCTACGGCGAGGAGGACTGGGATACCACGCCCGAACCAATGGATGACGAGGTTAGCGATGACCCGCGCGATACAGCCTCGTACGGCGCGGCCCCCGCAATGGCCGTTGGAGGTGGACAATGAGCGAGCAGGCCGAGATGTTGGCAGCGCGCCAGCAAGCGGCGCACCGCGGCGAGTGGCAACGGCTACCGCTGATCGAAAGCCCGCGGCTGCGCTGGGGCATTGTCTTCGGGGTGTTGGTGTATCTTGTGTTGGCACTGGCCTCGGTGGAGGTTGACTGGGAGCGCGTGGCCGAGGGGGCGGGCCGTGCCGTGAATTTTCTGGGCGCGTTTATGCAGCCCGATTTTGTCAGCCGTTACGACGATATCGTCGCGGGCCTGCTGGAAAGCTTGACCATGACGCTGACCTCCACGGTGATTGGGGTGCTGCTGGCGATACCCGTCGGGCTGGGGGGCGCGCGCAATATTGCACCATTGCCGATTTACACTGCCTGCCGGGCGATCATTGCGGTATCACGCACTTTTCAGGAGGTCATCATCGCCATCCTGTTCGTGGTGATGTTTGGCTTCGGGCCTTTTGCCGGCATGATTACCCTGGCGTTCGCGACGATCGGGTTCATGGCCAAGCTGCTGGCCGAAGACATCGAAGACCTGGATTGGCGGCAGGTCGAGGCAGTGCGCGCCACGGGGGCCAGCTGGTGGCAAACCATGAATCACGCGATTCAACCCCAGGTCATGCCGCGTTTGATCGGGCTTTCCATGTACCGCCTGGATATCAACTTCCGCGAATCTTCGGTAATCGGGATTGTCGGCGCAGGCGGTATCGGGGCCACCTTGAACACCTCGCTGAGCCGCTACGAATATGATACCTCCGCGGCGATCCTGCTGGTCATCATCGCCATCGTCCTGCTGTGCGAATACAGTTCGAGCCATGTTCGCCGCTGGACCCAATAACCCTGAATCAGTCCTTTCTGAATCGATACTTTGTGGAGGAGTTGAATGCCCGTTTCCACCTCACCTCTGGGTCAGCCGATCTGGCGGCGGCGTACGACCCGCGCGCAATGGCTGCAGTACCTGGCCTGGCTGGCAGGGGGCAGCCTGTTTCTGCTCTGCTGGAAGCTGATTTC
Organism: Vreelandella subterranea; assembly: GCF_900111305.1. GTDB lineage: Bacteria > Pseudomonadota > Gammaproteobacteria > Pseudomonadales > Halomonadaceae > Vreelandella > Vreelandella subterranea. The sequence goes on along the minus strand of NZ_FOGS01000005.1, from coordinate 70,914 downwards.
GGATAACACCATGTGGGTGTTTGTCGAAGACGCCGGTCGCCAGGGAGCCGACCTGATCAGCCGAATGACCCCGCCAGAATGGGGCTACGCCAATGTGCTCTGGAAGCCCATGTGGGACACCCTGAACATTGCCACCCTGGGCACGGCGCTGGGCATTATCATGGCCTTTCCGGTGGCGTTTCTGGCGGCTCGCAATACCACGCCGCATCCCCTGATTCGCAGCGCCGCGCTGGTGGTGATCGTATCGTCGCGCTCAATCAACTCGCTGATCTGGGCAATGCTGCTGGTGACCATTCTGGGCCCCGGCGTGCTGGCAGGCATTATCGCCATCGCCCTGCGTTCCATCGGCTTTGTGGGCAAGCTGCTCTACGAAGCCATCGAAGAGATTCACCCTACGCCGGTCGAGGCGATCAGCGCGACCGGTGCAAGCCGCATGCAGGTCATGAACTATGGCGTACTGCCTCAGGTCATGCCGGCGTTTGCCGGTATCAGCGTTTACCGGTGGGATATCAACATCCGCGAATCGACCGTGCTGGGTCTGGTGGGGGCGGGCGGTATCGGCCTGCAGTTGAACGCCTCGATCAACAGCCTTGCCTGGGACCAGGTCAGCGTGATTTTCGTCATGATTTTTGCCACCGTACTGGTGTCGGAGGGGATATCCGCCCGGGTACGCCACGCAATTATATAACCGTTTGGCAGAGTTATGGTTTTTGTTGTCAGAATTGCGGTATTTGCGCCATGCTATAGAATGAAACGGCCAAAGTAGAGATGCCTACATGCCCTGCGTGCGCGGTTTGCCTATCGTCGGCTTGTTAGTCCTCATGATGGTGTCAGGCTGTGCCAGCCGCGACACTGCCCTGAATGAACGCCTCGACGACGCCCGGGGCTTGTCCATGGAACGGGCGCTGATTCTTTCCCATGCCCAGCAAGCGCTGGGCACTCCCTACCGCTTTGGCGGTAACTCGCCCGACGGCCTGGACTGCTCCGGGCTGGTGGAGATGGTCTATCGAGCGGCGGGCATTAACGTGCCACGCACCGCCGACCAGCAGTTTCGCCAACTGGCCACCGTGGATGCCCCGCGCCCCGGTGATCTGCTGTTTTTTGGCTCACGCCAGAAGGCCACCCATGTGGGCATTTACCGCGGTCAGGGGCAGATGATTCACGCCCCCGGCAGCGGCCGTAAAGTAGTGAGTGTGCCCCTGGATATCGACTACTGGCAGCGACGTTTCTTGGGCGCTGCCAGCCCCGCCCCTTGATATTCCTGCTCATTGAACTGGGCTGAGGCATCTTTTGCGACTTGCGGTCGTCTTGTTTGAGCATTGCATCACCATGACGCCTGTCCTGCCCTAAAGATTAAGCGGAGGAGGCCGATAATTAGATTATGGAAATATTTTCCATCACCCCTCCTCCGCGTCAGCACAATAGGTGTGTAGTCGTTTCGACCATGTCCTATTTTGTATAAACTATGGCTAATTTAATGCTGGTTCGTGAGGGTGCCTATTGTTGTTCATCTTTTTGTTGTTGAGCTTTTAGCGATCCGCGAACAGTGGCGACTTTAATGATGTAATGAGTTGAATTAATGCATATTTGAGATAGAAAAGCGTTGGATTGAGAGCATTGATTTCAAAATTGAAGTCGTGTCTTCTTGCGGGTGGTAGCGCGGCGATGACCGTTGTCATTTCATAATTAACGAGGAGAGCAAGGACGTATGAGCCAGTCTTTTTCGACGCCAAAGGTGCAGTCTTTGCCTCAATTGCATGCTTCGTCGTTAACGCCTAACGACCCCACGACTATGCCCGCACTGTTACCCGCTCAGGCGGCGTTCTTGCATGCCAACGAGGCGATTATCATTACCGACGCCGATAACCGCGTTATCGATGTCAATCCGGCCTTTAGCGAGCTCACCGGCTGCCCGCTTGCCGTCGTGAAGGGCAAGACACCCGAGGCGTTCAGTATCCTGCCGTTGGACGATAGCCGCACTACCCGGCTGATGCGTGAAGAGCTCCAACTGCGCGACCGCAGTAAAAGTCAGGTGAGTTACCGTAGCCACGATGGTCAGTTTTATCCCGGCATGATGTCGATTAACAGGGTGCGCGACGATAAGGGCAACGTTGACCATCATGTGATTGTCCTGGCAGATTTATCGGCGATTCCTGCCCATGCAAGGCATCTGAACAGGGAAGTGTATTTTGATGCCTTGACCGGCCTGCCTAATCTCCAACTGCTAACGCAGCTCATCCAGGAGTCCATTCAGCACGCTGAAAGCAAGCAGATGCCTCTGGCGGTCTGCTCGCTGGATATCGACTTTTTCAAGTCGATCAATGATCGGTTGGGTTCAAGCGTGGGAGATACACTGCTCTCGACCTTCGGTCAGCGCATTAGTCATCTGCTGTTTGGCGACGACGTGCTGGCTCGAGTGGGCGGCGATGAGTTTGTGCTGCTGCTCCACCATGGTGTGGACGAAGCCTTCTTCGAGAAGTTGCTGGCGTCCATACGACGGCCCTTATTTGTAGATGGGCACACGGTTCAGTTCACGGCCAGCCTCGGGGTGACGTTTTATCCCAATGACGCGGTTCAGGGCGATGGTTTGCTGCGTCATGCCAATCAGGCCATGTATCGGGCAAAGCAGCGCGGTCGCGATACGTTTCACGTCTTTGATCCCAATCACGACCGGCAACTGCAGGTGCGCCACGAGAAGCGTCAACGCTTTGTGGATGCGCTGGCGAACGACGAGCTGCGACTTTATTACCAGCCCCAGGTCGATATGCGCACCGGCCAGGTGGTCGGCGTCGAAGCGCTGATTCGCTGGCAGCATCCTGAACGGGGGCTGATGGCGCCGGGCCAGTTCCTGCCGATCATTGAGGCGACACCGCTCGAGGTCGATCTCGGGGAGTGGGTGCTGGAGCAGGCGATGTGCCAGCTGGTGGCATGGCAATCAGCGGGCATCATGCTGCCCATCAACGTCAATATCAGCCCTTCGCACTTACTGCTGAGCAATTTTAGCCAGCGCTTGGGTGAGCTTTTGGCGCGCTATCCACAGGTTCCTCCAGGGCTGCTCAAGCTGGAGGTGCTGGAAAGCGCCGCCATGCATGACATACAGGCTGCACTTACCACCATGGGCAAGTGCCAGGCGTTGGGCGTCAACTTTGCCATCGATGACTTTGGCACCGGGTTTTCATCGCTGACGCATTTGCGTCAGCTGCCGGTGAACCTGATCAAGATCGACCAGAGCTTTGTCCGCGACATGCTCAGAGACCCGGATGACATGGCCATCGTCGAGAGCGTGATCTACATGGCGAACCGTTTTCAGCGGCCGATGCTGGCGGAAGGAGTGGAAACGCTGTCCCATGCCAAAGCGCTTATCGCGCGTGGATGCGAATTAGCCCAAGGCTATGGTATTGCGCGGCCCATGCCCGCTGAAGAGCTGCCTAAGTGGTTGGTGGCATGGCCCAAGCGGGCCGACTGGACCGCGCTGGGCAGGACCCACTAGCCAGGCACTAACGGGTCAGGCGGCGCTTCGTGTATCCGTGCCGGGGTTGGTCGTGGGAGCGTCAGCTCGGTCATTGCCCTCGGCACCGGCGCGTGCTTGAGCCATTTCGCTGGACTGCATGCCAGCCTCCAGTTTGGCTTCAAGCAGATATTGCCTGGCCTGGGCGGCGACCTGATAATCCTTTGGTGAAGGATCGGCGGGGGCTAGCGCGGCGGCAATCACGGTTTGCATCTTCTCGATGGTGGCTTTGGGGTCGTTAGGCACCGGGCCATAATCGATCGACACCTCGCCCGCAACGGCATAGCGCCGACCGTCAGGGCCTATCTCGTAATCGTAGCTGGCCCCGCCTGCATAAGCACCGCCGACCGTCTGGTGGGCCATCTCGTGTTGCCTGACTGCGCGGTCGGTCTGCTTGAGCTGCTCCAGCTGTTCAATTTCTTCTGGGGCCATCGGCGTGCCGTCGGCGCGCTTTGGACCCGCCGATTCGCCGCGGGTCGCATTGTCGGAGGAGGCTTCGTCCGAGGAGGCTGCCGACTCTGCAGATGACGCGTTAATCGCTTTCGGCTCAGCCGTTGTGACCTTGGCCGAACCTGCATTGAAGGTGGGGGATGCCCAGGCGGACAGCGAGGCAGCACCCAGCACGGCGATTGTCATGGCAAGCGCTCCATGAAAACAAAGAAGTGTCGTAAAGTATCGGTGAGGTAAGCCGGTCGCGCAAGTTAACGTTGGCTGAATGGACCTCCGAGACGAGGAAAGCAGGCGATGCAGACGATTGATGTGGTGATTAATCTCTCCTATGAGGCGTGCCTGGCGCACTACGAGGGGCGCATTGCTCAGGTCTATACTTACAGCCTTGACGGTCGCCGGGTGGTGTTTCCGGCAGAGGCGCTGCGTCGCGTCATGACCCACGACGGCGTTTACGGTTACTACCGACTAAAGTTTTCTGAAATGGGCCGATTTATCAGTATTCATCCGCTCGGTATCTGTTGAGTTTATATGCCCGATACTAAATCTGACGTGTCATTATATGAGGTCGTCTACGAGGTGATTCCCAACCTCAATACGGCCGAAAAGCTGATCAACAATACCCTGGAAAGCATCATGGAGGCGTCCGCGGATCCACTGGAGATCATGCGGCGCAAAGAACAGCAGGACGCTTTCCGTCTGGAGGCGCGCCTTGTGCGCATGCACCTCGAGCATGTGTTGACGCGCTATCGAGAGGAAGTAGAGGCCCTGGTGAACGCCGACGGCCGTGAAAGAGGCCCGCAGGTGACCCTTGACCCCGACGAGGTACAGGCGTTGCGCAGTGCCGTCGAGATCTATCAGCATGTGCGGGCCTATCAGCGGGGGGAGCGCCGCCATCCTCTGGCGAACCGCTAAGTTCCCTCTGCAGGTCCGAACCTCCAAAAGACCTCGGTCTAGGCTATAATGATTGCTTCAATGAACGTCCTGGCTTACCCGCCGGGTACGTTGGCAGCCTGCCTACCCGGCGACGGCTGCTGAGCTATCAGGAGATATACCATGTCTGCCTCACCGGTCACCTTGATGGTGGCGCGTCGCGTCGCCAAAGAACGTTATCCGCATTTCACCCGCTGGCTCAATGAAGGCCGCCATCTGGCCGCGGACTTCCCCGGTTACCTGGGATCCGGCGTGTTGGCACCGCCCGCCGACGACGATGAGTATCAGATTATCTTCCGTTTCAGCAGTGCCGAGACACTGGCTGTTTGGGAACATTCGGCTTCCCGGCGCGCCTGGCTGGCCCGTGGCCAGGGCCTGTTTGATGCCCCGCATGAGCATCGGGCTGTCGGTCTCGATGCCTGGTTCCAGGCGAATTCGCCAGCGCCGCCCCGCTGGAAACAGGCCGTGGCGGTGTGGCTCGCCTTTTTTCCTGTGTCGCTGCTTTTTCATTGGCTATTTGGTAGCACGTTCGCCAGTTGGCCGATGCTCCCGCGGGTCATGGTCAGCACGCTGATGCTGACACCGGTCATGGTGTTTGTCTTTATTCCGCTATCGATGCGCTTATTGGCGCCCTGGCTTGAAGGTAAAGTGTCGCCCTTGGAAGCTCTCCAGCGGTGCTTTTCTGAACGCAGCACCTAAGTTGACGTTAGCGTTGGCTGAAGGGCCATAGAGAGGTTTTCTACTACGCAGCCAACGCTGCTATGCTGAATGGGCACAGTGAAAGGAAGACTGGCGCCAGTACATGGCTGGCATGCCCAATTGCCCATGGAGAGACTATGATCCACGTCCACCATCTGGAAAAGTCCCGCTCGCACCGCATCTTATGGCTCCTCGAAACGCTTGGGCTGGACTACGAGATCATCGTTTATCAGCGTGACGCTTCCACTCAGCAGGCCCCCGCAACGCTCAGGGAAGTGCATCCGCTGGGTAAGTCGCCGGTGATCACTGACGGTGAGCTGACGGTCGCCGAGTCCGGCGCGATCATCGACTATCTACTGCAACGCTATGGCAACGGCCGCTGTCAGCCGAATAGCGATAATGCCAATGACTGGGTCGATTATCGTTACTGGCTGCACTATGCCGAAGGCTCCTTGATGCCGTTGCTGGTCATGCACCTGGTGTTTGGCCAACTTCCCAAGCGTGCGCCCTGGTTGGTGAAGCCAATCGCCAATGGCATTACCCAGACCGTTAACCGCACTTTCCTGCATCCGCAAATCAATCAGCACCTGCGCTTTATTGATGACTATCTGGCAACACGCGAGCATTTTGCCGGCCCATGGCCGAGTGGGGCGGATGTGCAGATGAGTTTCCCCCTCCAGGCGGTAGCAGCAACACATTCCTTGTCGACCTACCCGGCAATTGCCCGTTTCGTCGAGCGCGTTGAAGCTGACACCGCCTGGCAGCGTGTTGTTGAGCGCGCAGGCCCGCTCACCATGCCCGGGGCGTAAACGGCATCATGGTAACCTTGACGGCGGCCCGGTCAGGCCCCAACGCAAGTCTGTTACGAGGGTATCGCGTCGGCCGAGCCGTCTTTGCGCTTGGTAGTCTGCTGATAGCCCCGGCGCTAATGGCAGATGAGTCCCTGCGTGTCGGGGTTTATCACAACCCGCCTAAACTGTTTCTCAATGACCAGCAGCACCTGGATGGTATTTTGGGCGATCTGCTACTGGCCATTGCCGAGCGCGAAGCCTGGCAGGTCGAGCCGGTTGCATGTGAGTGGCAGCGCTGCCTGGCGCTTCTCGAACGCGGCGATATCGACCTGTTGCCCGATGTGGCATGGAGCGAGGCAAGGGCCGAGCGATTCAGGTTTCATAGCGAACCCGCGCTGCACAGCTGGTCGCAAATTTACCAGCGGGAAGGGTTATCGATAGAGGCAGTGGTGGACTTAGCCGAACAGCGGGTAACTGTGGTCGATGGGTCAATTCAGCAAGACCATTTATTAGCGCTTACCCAGCGCTTTGATATACCGGTTGACTGGATCAACGTTCCCGATTTTGAAGAGGGCTTTACAAAGGTTGCCAACGGTGAGGCTGACGCCGCCGCAGCGAATCGTCAGTTTGGCGAATGGCGCGCGAGTGAGGTGGGGCTAGTTGATACTCCGTTGATGTTTCAGCCCGTCCAGCTTTATTTTGCAGCGTCACCTTCGCTTCCCCAAACGGTACTTGAGCGCCTTGATGACTATCTGACGCGCTGGAAAGCGGACACCGGTTCCCCCTATTTTGCCACGCTTCAAGCCTGGCAGGCGGGAGCGCCAACTCCACCCGAGACCCCAAAATGGCTGCGCTGGGGCGTGGCGGCATTGATTGTGTCCCTGGTCGTGGCGCTGCTGGTGAACCTTGTCTTGAAACGGCGTGTGGCACGGCAGCGGGTACGGCTGGCAACCAATGAGGCCATGCTGGGCACTATTCTGGATAGCGTGGATGCCTATATCTACATCAAATCGCCTGACCTGACATATCAGTATGTCAATCACCGTATTTGTGAGCTTTTTGGTCGTCCAGCAGAGGCGGTGATAGGGCAGCGCGACGAGGTTTTTTTTGACCCCGCGACGGCTGCCGAGATTGTCCAGGTCGACCGCCGCGTGTTGGCGTCGGGTGAAAAAATCACTCTGGAAGAGAGCCATGTCCTCAAGCACGACGACCGGGTAAGAACTTTCCTGTCGATCAAGATGCCGCTGACATTAACGCCGGGTAGCCCGCCTTCGCTGTGTGGGATCTCGACCGAATTGACCGAGTATCTGGAAATGCAGTCGCGTACGCATTATCTGGCGTATTACGATGCCTTGACGGGCCTGCCTAACCGGCGTCTGCTGATGGAATCCCTGGCGACCACCATAGAGGAAGACGGACAGAACAAGCCGTTCGGTGCGCTGATGGTTGTCGACCTCGATCATTTCCGATTGGTGAACGATCTGCAGGGGCACGCCAGCGGCGACCAGCTGTTGATCAGTGTGGCCGAACAACTCCGCCAGGCGTTGGATAAGGACGCCATGTTGGCGCGCTTCAGCAGCGACGAGTTCGTGGTGCTGGTCAATCAGTTGGATCCGCAACAGGAGGAGGCTGCCGCCAAGGCTGAGCGCATTGCACGACAACTGATGACCACGATCCATCGATTGCGCAATAGTCGCTCGCTGCCCATCAGCGCGAGCCTGGGGTTGGCGCTTTTCAATGGCGAATCGGGGTCGCTTGATGCAGTCCTGCAGCAGGCGGACATGGCGCTTCAGCAGGCCAAGGCGTCGGGTGGCAATACGCTGCGCTTTTTCAACCCCGACATGCAAGCCAGCGTGCTGGAAAGGGCGAACCTTGAAGCCGATCTCCACCATGCCCTGGCGCGTCATGAGCTGGAATTGCATTACCAGATTCAGGTGAACCACAAGGGCGTCACGACCGGCGTTGAAGCGTTGCTGCGCTGGTATCATCCGGCGCGTGGCTGGGTTTCGCCCGCCGAGTTTATACCGCTAGCTGAAGAAAGCGGCCTGATTATTCCCATTGGCGACTGGGTGTTGACCCAGGCCTGCCAGCAACTAGCCCGATGGTCGCGGCAAACCGCCTATGCACCGCTGACCCTGTCGGTCAATGTCAGTTCGGTTCAGTTCCAGCAGCCCGACTTTATCAACCTGGTGGAAAAACGCCTCGAGCAGACACAGGCACCTGCCAATCGATTGGTGCTGGAAGTCACCGAAAGCCTGCTGATGCGCGAGCCGACCCGTGTGCGCAACACCATGCTCAGATTGCGAGAACAGGGCGTTCGCTTTGCCTTGGATGATTTTGGCACGGGATATTCGTCTATGAGCTACCTAAAACGGCTGCCTCTCGATGAACTCAAGATCGATCAGTCGTTTATACGGGAGTTGCTGACGGATAAGGCGGACGCTGCGATCGTCGATACCATTATTCTGTTAGCGGTGAGTTTGGGCTTGTTGGTAGTAGCCGAAGGTGTGGAAACCCAGGCCCAGCTGGACTGGTTAAAAGGTCATGGCTGCTATCGGTATCAGGGCTATCTGCTGGGCCACCCCAAGCCCATTGATGACCTGTTCACAGACAAAATGCCCCGCCGCTAGGCGCGGCAGGGCATCAATCAAAAACGCCGGGTGCGACTAGCCAAACAGGGCGAAGCTTTCCGCATTCAGCCACATATGAACCAGGATACTGGCAGCGTACCCTAGCATAATGACCGGCGACCACCTCAGGTGGCCCATGAACGTATAGGAGCCGCGTGCCTGGCCCATGACGGCCACGCCCGCCGCGGAGCCAATCGACAGCAGGCTGCCGCCGACCCCGGCAGTGAGGGTGATGAGCAACCAGTGCCCGTGCGACATCTCGGGCTCCATTGTCAGCACCGCAAACATGACCGGAATATTATCGACCACGGCAGAGACGACGCCGAGCACAATGTTGGCCGCCGTGGGGTTCCAGCCGAGATATAGGGCTTCCGAGAGCAGGCCGAGGTAGCCCATAAAGCCAAGTCCGCCCACACACATTACCACCCCGTAAAAGAACAGCAGGGTATCCCACTCGGCGCGCGCCACGCGATTGAAGACATCGAATGGCACGACGCTGCCCAGCTGCTCGAGCTTCTTGTTGTCGCCACGACGGCTGTAGCGTTCGCGCTTGCGCTCCAGTGAGCGCGGCAGGCTGCGGCGCAGGTAATAGCCGAAAAACTGCAGATAGCCAAGGCCCGTCATCATGCCCAGCACGGGCGGCAGGTGCAGCAGCGTATGGCAAAGCACGGCGGTGGTGATCGTCAGCAGGAAAAGCACCACAATGCGCCGTGCGCCGCGCTTCATCCACACGTCTTCCTGCACGCTTTCCGGTTTCTTGTTGGGAACGAAAAAGCTCATGATGACAGCGGGGATCAGGAAGTTGACCAGCGCCGGGAAAAACAGAATAAAGAAGTCCTGGAATGGCACGATGCCAGCCTGCCAGACCATCAGCGTCGTGATATCACCGAAGGGGCTGAAAGCCCCGCCCGCATTGGCCGCGACCACGATGTTGATACATGCAACGTTGATGAAGCGCTTGTCACCCTCTGCCACTTTGGTCACCACCGCACACATGAGCAGCGCCGTGGTCAGGTTGTCGGCAATCGGCGACAGAATGAACGCCAATCCACCCGTTAACCAGAAGAGCGAACGGTAATTGAAGCCCTTGCGCAGCATCCACGAACGCAGCGCATCAAACACCCGGCGCTCTTCCAGGGCATTGATATAGGTCATGGCCACCAGCAGGAACAGCATCAGCTCGGTGAACTCCAGGAGCGTCACGCGGAAAGCATGCTCAGATGCCTCCGACATGCCGTTCTGGACATACACCCAGCCGATGAGGCTCCAGATAATACCGGCAGCGACCAGTACGGGCTTGGACTTGCGCATGTGGATTTTTTCTTCGGCCATTACCAGTGCGTAGGCCATCACGAAAATGCCCAGCGCGAAAAAGCCGACGATGGACTGGGTAAGGTCGAGCTCACCGGTCACGGCTAAAACGGCAGGGCTGAACACCAGCAGCAAGGCGGCCAACAAAAAAAGCCAGCGACGATCGAATCGTGGCTGGCATGGGGGGCGAAAAAAAGGCATGACGATGCGTTTCCTTTCGTTAGGATTGTAGGAGAGATTTATAAACCGCGTCAGTCTACCAGCCTGTATTGCAACGCAATATGTAATAAAAGCGAATGAAATAAGCGCTTCTTATCCGCCAACGATTATTTTTTAGCAAATTAATCGTTTAGGTAATAGTAAATTGGTGGATATTGCGATTCATATCCCGCTGATCAAGGTGAAGCTCAACATGAGATAAATGCTGTAGCCTGCTAACAATAAAGCTCCCTCCAGGCGCGATAGCCGCATGCCGGTATACAGAAACAGCACCAGTAGGCCCGCCGCACCCAGCATCACCCACTGGTCGAACAAGTTCACACGCGCAGCAATGGGCAGCGGCTGTAAAAACGCCGAAATACCTAAAATGCCGAGAATATTGAAGATGTTGCTACCCAGAATGTTGCCCACGGCAACATCCGCATGACGCCGTAAAGCGGCGATTACCGACACGGCCATTTCCGGCAGAGAGGTGCCGACGGCGACAATGGTCAGGCCAATGACCGCTTCTGAAATGCCCATCGCCTGGGCCAGGCCGATCGCGCCATAAAGTAATAGCTGAGACCCGCCGATCAGTAGGCCAAGACCCAGCGCCAGCGCGATGATGATCCCTATAGACGTTCTAGGCAGGGCGTTCAGCTCATCCGCTTCTGAGGCATGCATCTGGGCGGCGGGGATCGTCTGCTGGCGTTCGCTGAGATAAGCCCAAACGAGATAGCTGATCAGCCCGGCCAGGAAGATACCCGCGTCAATGCGCCCCAAGGCGCCCCCAAACGCCAGGCCGATAAACAGCAAGCTGGCTGCCACCATGACGACACCGTCCCGGCTGAGCGCCTTGGGCTGCACGGTCATGGGGCAGATGATGGCACACAGCCCCAGGATTAATAGGATATTGCCGATATTGCTGCCGACGATGTTGCCCACGGCAATATCCGGCTGTTGGTTGATGGCCGCGTCTATCGACACCACCAGCTCGGGAGCAGAGGTGCCAAACCCCACAACCACTAACCCGGTCAATAACGGAGAGACGCCCGCCCGCCGTGCGCCTGCTACGGCGCCCCGTATCAGCGCCTCGCCTCCCAGGGTTAAAAAGCCTATCCCTATCAATAAGCTTAAGGCAAACAGCATGTGCATTTTCCTTGCAATGTTGGCCCGTCAGTGTCGGTTGTTGGCATAACATAGCGGAGAATACTGGCCTCTGCCCAATGATTTTGTATCGGTGGCAATGAGATTCAGTTGGTTGACAAATATTATGTTATAACATAATGTGTAGCCGTTATCCTGATTCTGTTTCCAGCCAAGGGAATATATCGACATGTTGAAGACGTATCGTCAAAAAGCGATTTTCGTGGCGCTAAGCACCGTACTGATTGCGGGTGTGCAAAATGTGCATGCCAAGGATCATGACCATTCGCACGATCATGACCATTCGCACGATCATGACCATGCTCACGACCACGACCACGACCACGACCACGACCACGACCACGACCACGACCACGACCACAGCCATGACAGCGATATCTATGCTGGCTACTTTGATGACGGGCAAGTAAAGGATCGTGCTCTTTCAGACTGGGAAGGTGACTGGCAGTCCGTCTACCCCTACCTGGAAGATGGGACGCTGGACGAGGTGTTTGCGCATAAGGCATCGGAAGGCGACAAAACGGCTGAAGAGTACAAGGCGTATTACGATAAGGGGTATCAAACGGACGTGGATCGTATCGTGATTGAAGGGCAAAACGTGACCTTCCATGAAGGTGGCGCGCAGCGTACGGGGGCGTATCAGTACGATGGCTATGAGATATTGACCTACGCGGCTGGCAACCGCGGTGTACGCTTTATCTTCGAGCTGGAAGAGCCATCTGACGACCTCCCTCAATATATCCAGTTCAGTGATCACAGTATCTATCCCACCGATGCGTCCCACTTTCATCTCTACTGGGGCGATGACCGTGAAGCGCTGCTGGAAGAGGTCACTAACTGGCCGACGTACTACCCCTCAGCGCTGGATGGTGATGAGATCGTCGATGAAATGCTGGCGCACTGATGTCGGTGGTCAAGTCGCTCCTCTGCCTTCTGGCAGGTTCGGCAATGTGAAAAAGCGCTGGCAGAAATGCCAGCGCTTTGCTTGTATGGGGCGAAACGAAAGCTGTGAAGAGTCGACCCATGACGCCCTATTGGCCTTTATCAATCGCAATACCTTCATTTGCACGCTTGCTGGGGATCGGGCTTTTGGTCTCAAGCAGTTGGGTAACCGCAGACACGGGATGCGCTAACCCGACTACCCAGTTAGCGCTAACGGAATGTTCGGCGCAGGCGTATCAATCGGCCGATGATGAGCTTAACGAGGCGTATCAGGGACTGGTCCGCAAGCTGGAGGCAAATCCGGCGACGCTTGAAAAACTGCGCGTTGCCCAACGGGCCTGGATAAGCTTTCGCGATGCCGAGTGCGCGCTCGAGAGCAGTGGCGTAGAAGGCGGCAGCGCACAGCCCATGGTACGTAACGGCTGCCTTGCCACGCTGACCAAGCAGCGCACGGAGAAACTGCGCGAGCATGCACACTGCGAAGAGGGCGATCTGAGCTGCCCGCGTTAATGGCACAGATCGATTTGATATAGGGGCCAAGGAAACAAAAAAGCACCCGTAGGTGCTTGATTTGAAGGGGTGTCTGGTGGAGGCGGCGGGAATTGAACCCGCGTCCGCCAGCACTCGCCCATTGGCTCTACATGCTTAGATTTCGTCTTTTGCTTTAACTCGGCTGACTCCGACGATCAGGATTCAGCCTCGCGAGTCTTCTAAGGTTTAACGGTTGACGAGAAGACACCGCCAACCGCGGTCCTATCAGCTTTAGCTCGTATCCCCTCAACGATGGATAGGCACATCGCCTTGGGGCCGGACAAGAAGCTACCAGCTTACGCTGCTAGCGCGCCCTGAGCATAGTTTTCGTCGTTTGCGACTATTTTTCGTGATGTGGTATTTACGAGATACATCACACTCTCGGCATGCACCGCAGGGGTTGTCACCGGCGTCGAAACCATGTCGCCCCCTTAGTTACCTGAGCATTCTAACGTGCTCACCCGGAATTGACCAGCTATGCCTTGTTATGTTCCCGCATGATTCTACCTTTTTGACGATTCCAGTCGCGGTCCTTCTCGGTGGCCCGCTTATCGTGGATTTTCTTGCCGGTCACCAGGGCCAGTTCGCACTTCACCTTGTTGCGCTTCCAGTAAAGCTTCAGGGGAACGCAGGTATGGCCTTTGTCCTGAGTCACCGAGAAGATCTTGGCGATTTCTTTGCGATGCAGGAGCAATTTTCGCGTCCGCGTGGGGTCGGCGATCTCATGGGTGCTCGCGGTGTTCAGCGGCATGATATGGCTACCCAGCAGCCATGCTTCGCCGTTGCGAACTAAAATATAGGTGTCCGTTAACTGCCCTTTGCCTGCGCGAAGGCTTTTGACTTCCCAGCCTGCCAGCGATAGACCCGCTTCGAAGGTTTCATTGATATGATACTCAAAGCGTGCCTTCTTGTTTTGCGCGATAACGCTGCTGGTAGGGCCTTTGCTCTTACCTTTTTTCGTGGCCATGAAACCTCATATTCGATCTGTCTGTGACACCCCCTTCGTTATGTGGGGAGGCATGATACCATTCAAGGTCTTAACTATGATTCCCATGATACGCCTTGGGCACTGTGAAGTCAGCGGAGAGGTCAATGCCAACCGTCAATCGTTCCGCCTTGGTGCGGCACACCCCGAAACAAATGTTCGATCTGGTCAACGACTTCGAACGCTATCCAGAGTTCTTGCCGGGCTGTCGGCGTGCGCGTTTGCTGGAGCACGACGACGATCATTTGATCGGCGAAATGACCCTGGGACGCGCCGGCGTCGAGCAGTCGGTTACCACACGCAACGACCTGTTCTCCCCCGAGCGTATTGAAATGTCCTTGGTTAGCGGCCCTTTCAAGCGCTTGAAAGGGCGCTGGCAATTCATTCCGATGGGGGATGGTGCCTGCAAGGTGAGCCTGGACATGGAGTTTGAATTTGCCAATCGGCTGTTGGGCATGGCATTCGGCAGGTTGTTCCAGCAGATTGCCGGACAGTTAGTGGATGCCTTTACCCGCCGCGCCGACGAGATCCATGGTCGATGATACCCTTGCCATCGAGGTGGCGTTTGGTCTCCCGCACAAACAACGCCTGATCGCACTGAGCGTGCCGCCGGGGACGACGGCACGTGAAGCCGTCGCCCTGGCGGACCTGCCCCATCTTTTCCCCGAGCTGGCCCCGGAAACGTTTGAAAACGCACCACTGGGCATTTTTGGTCAGGCGCTACGCGACCCATCCCAGTATCAGGTGGCGCCCGGCGATCGGGTGGAGGTTTATCGGCCACTGCTCATCGATCCCAAGGCCGCTCGCCGCGAACGTGCAAAACGTCAGGCGAGCGGGAGTGCCGATAAAGGCGAGTAGCCGCACGATCAATTGGTGGTGCTGGGCGTCGTGTTTTGCCTCGGCTGGTTAGGAATCGCCTCAGTGGGGTCGGTTGTGTCCGTCGCCGGACCGCCAGTGCTGTCGGCCTCCAGAGGGATGTCCTGGGAGAAATCGCCTTCCTGCTCGATATTGGCAAGCCGCCCCTGGTTATCAAACGTCAGCGTGACACGCCGCTGCTCAACCCCCGCGTAAGCTTTGTCGAGCCGGAACACGTAATCCCACTCGCGGGCATCAAAGGGGGCTTCAAGCAGTGGGCGGCCCATCACATAGGTCACCTGCTCCTGGGTCATCCCCGGTTGCAGTTGGTCGACCATTTCCTCGGTGACCAGGTTGCCTTGCGGGATGTCGCGTTTATACACGCCAACGTAGCTACAGCCGCTGATCACGGCAATGGAGACGGAAAGCGTAATGATTCGAGTCAATTTTTGCATTTGAGCCTATTCTTCACTATCGTGGTTTCGGTCGATCATACCCGACCTAACCTGTTACTGCGAAGAGCAACCATGGCCGATAAGAACCATGAATTACGTAAAGCCGGGCTGAAAGTGACCCTGCCGCGCGTCAAAATCCTGCAGATTCTCGAAACTGCATCGGGTCAGCACCACCTTAGCGCAGAAGAAGTGTATAAAACACTGATAGATGCGGGCGAAGATGTGGGGCTGGCAACCGTCTACCGTGTGCTGACTCAGTTCGAGTCGGCGGGCCTCGTGATTCGTCATAATTTCGATGGCGGCCACGCGGTATTCGAGATGACGCAAGAAGACCACCATGACCACATGGTGTGTCTGGAAAGCGGTGAAATCGTCGAGTTCGTTGACGAGATCATTGAGCGACGCCAGCAAGAAATCGCGGAAGAGCATGGCTATGAATTAGTTGACCATGCGTTGGTGTTATACGTGCGCCCCCGAGGATCGGACGTAACACGCCAGGACAGCGGTCCAACTAATAAGAAATAGGGGTTAACCCTAGCTCGGGCTTTGATGCACGCCCCAATGCCTCTAGGCTGCCTGGCTTGAATACCAGGCGGCCTAGAGGCGTTTTATTGCGCGCTTGAATACACGGTTGCCCAGTAGCCCTCAGCCCGCCATCGTCAGTGGGGTTGGCGCTGGCTGGCATTGAGCATTTCACGGGCATGGGCCAGGGTTTGGTCCGAGAGTTTGACGCCGCCCAGCATGCGAGCCAGTTCGCTGACTCTGCCCTGTTCATCCAGCAGGGCCATGTGCGTCAGGGTGGTATCGCGCCGGGCATGTTTCTCAATGTGCAGGTGCTGGTGAGCCTGGGCGGCCACCTGAGGCAGGTGGGTGACCGTCATTACCTGGCCGTTTTCACCCAGCTTGCGGAGCAGCTGGCCGACAATCTCGGCGGTAGCACCGGAAACCCCGACGTCCACTTCATCAAACACCAGGCTTGGAATGGTGGAGTGGGACGCGGCGACGACCTGAATCGCCAGGCTGATGCGCGAAAGCTCACCGCCGGACGCCACCTTGGTGAGCGGTCTGGCGGGCTGCCCGGGGTTGGCGCTGATTAAAAAGTGAACCTGATCGAGGCCTTCTGCCGCCGGGGTGTCTCGGGGCGTGACCTCCACTTCAAAGCGCGCCTTGCCCATGGCCAGGAAGCTTAGCTGCTGCTGGACCTCCTTCCCCAAACGGACGGCGGCTTGCTGGCGACCCTCGCTGAGGTGCTTGGCGTCACGTCGATAGCGCTCGCGAAGTTCCGCCACCTGGGCGCCCAGGGCTTCGATGTCGTTCTCGCTGTTATCCAGCTCGGCGACTTCCCGGCTCAGCTCCGCATGCAGTGCGCAGACTTCTTCCGGTGCCACATGGTGCTTGCGGGCAATACGGTGCACGTCCGCTAAACGCTCTTCCACCCACGCCAGGCGCTCGGGGTCGAGTTCGGTGGTGCTGGCGAGGCGGTTGAGTTCGCTGGCGGCCTCCTCGACCTGAATGCGCGCGTCACTGAGCATCGCCAGGGTGTTGGCCAGCGTGCCCTTGTCGCTGCCCGGCAGGGCGCTTAAATGTGTATACGCCTGGTTGAGCAGCGACAGTGCCCCGCCTTCATCGCTGGCGCAGCAGTCAGCGGCAAACTGCGTTTCGCGGAGTGTTTCATCGGCGTGGGCAAGGGAGTGTTGTTCTTCTTCAAGGGTTTGCAGTTCGCCTTCAGCAAGGCCCAACTGATCGAGTTCCTCCACCTGATAGCGCAGCAGCTGCCGTTTGGCTTCTACTTCACTACCTGCTTCCTTGCGCTGCTTGAGGCGACGGTTGGCGCTGCGCCAGTCACGGTACGTTTCGGCCAGCTGCTGGGCGATGTCGCGAAGGCCCGCATAATCGTCCAGCAGTGCGAGATGGGTTTCTTCGCGCATCAGCGCCTGGTGGGCGTGCTGGCCGTGAATCTGCACCAGATGTTCCCCAAGCGATTTGAGGTCGCTGATCGTGGCCGGTTGTCCATTGATCCATGCCTTGGAGCGCCCGCTTGCCGTTACCACCCGCCTTAACAGGCATTCATCGTTGGGCAGTTCGCGGCTGCCAAGCCACTCGCTGGCCGCGGGTAAATGCTGAATATCAAAACGCGCCGATAGATCAGTGCGTTCGCTGCCGTGGCGGACGCTGCCTGCGTCGGCGCGCTCGCCCAGGCAAAGGCCCAGTGCGCCCAGCAGAATCGATTTGCCTGCCCCTGTCTCGCCGGTGATGGCGGTCATGCCATGGGTCAGGTCGAGTTCCAGGTGCTCAACGATCGCGTAATCTCGAATGGCAAGCTGAGTCAGCATGAGGGCCTCCTGAGGCGCAGCGGAACGAGCGTAGTCAATGCGTCTGAATATTGTTGTTTTATACAGTAGTCGAAAACGCGCTTCAATGCCCACTTGAGATGGCTTTTATGGTCCCCATATACGATGCAGAGCCAATTCACGTTGCTACTTATTATTTGGGCGTACCGCACGCCTCTCGAACGTTGCAGGAGCAAGGCATGGCAAAAGAACCGCAAACCCCGATGGATGACGAGCTGGCTCGCCAAGAGCAGGAATCAGAGACGCCGGAACAGGAATCTGAAGATCGCCTGGTTGAAGGTGAGCTGGAAGGCCTCATTAATGACGACGAGGCTGTTGTTGATCGTGTCGACGATGAGGCGGAAGTTGATGTTCTGGCCGCCAAGGTGCAGGACCTGGAGCAGCGTCTGGCAGAAGCCAAGGATCAGTCGCTAAGAGAAGCTGCCGAAGCGCAAAATGTGCGCCGCCGGGCGGAGCTGGAAGCTGAAAAGGCGCGCAAATTCGCCCTGGAAAAGTTTGTGAAAGAGCTTCTGCCGGTCATCGACAGCCTGGAAAAAGCGCTCGAGTCGATGCAGGAAGATGCCTCCGAGGTGCACCGCGAAGGGGTCTCGATGACCCTGAAGATGCAGCTCGATGTGCTGGGCAAATTTGGCGTTGAAAGCATCGACCCCCAAGGCGAGCCGTTTGACCCCCAGGTTCACGAAGCCATGGCGATGGTACCGAACCCCGAGCAGGAGCCGAATACGGTCATGGAAGTCATGCAGAAAGGCTACCTGCTGAACGGACGTCTGGTCCGCCCGGCCATGGTCGTGGTCAGTCAGAAAGCGAATGAGTCATAGCGCAGTAAAGGCTTAAAAAGGGCCTTGAAAAGTCTCAGGTGGCCCCCAGATAAAGGGGCAACCCCGCGGGAAATCCCGCTACCAGTTTGATGTATTGAAACAACCGAATACGAGGTTCTTATTATGGGACGCATTATTGGTATTGATTTGGGCACCACAAACTCTTGTGTATCGGTGCTCGATGGCGACAGTGCAAAAGTCATTGAAAACGCAGAAGGTGGCCGTACCACCCCGTCCATCATTGCGTACACCGAAGACGGTGAGACGCTCGTTGGTCAGGCCGCCAAGCGCCAGGCGGTCACCAACCCCGAAAATACGCTTTATGCCATCAAGCGTCTGATCGGTCGTCGTTTTAAAGACGACGTTGTCCAGAAAGACATCAAGATGGTGCCCTACAAGATCACCGAAGCCGATAACGGTGATGCCTGGGTAGAAGTGAAAGGCCAGAAGATGGCGCCGCCGCAGGTAAGTGCGGAAGTGCTCAAGAAGATGAAGAAGACGGCAGAGGACTACCTCGGCGAAACCGTCACCGAAGCGGTTATCACCGTACCGGCCTACTTTAACGACAGCCAGCGCCAGGCCACCAAGGATGCGGGCCGCATCGCCGGTCTGGACGTCAAGCGCATCATCAACGAGCCGACCGCAGCGGCGCTTGCCTATGGCATGGACAAGTCACGCGGTGACAAGACCATCGCGGTATACGACCTGGGCGGCGGTACCTTTGATATTTCCATCATCGAAGTGGCCGATGTCGACGGTGAAACCCAGTTCGAAGTGCTGGCCACCAACGGTGACACCTTCCTGGGCGGCGAAGACTTCGATCTGGCGCTGATCAACTATCTGGTTGACCAGTTCAAGTCCGACAGCGGCATCGACCTGTCCGGCGACAACCTGGCCATGCAGCGTCTGAAAGAAGCGGCCGAGAAAGCGAAGATCGAGCTTTCCAGCGCTCAGCAGACCGACGTTAACCTGCCGTACATCACGGCGGATAACACCGGTCCGAAGCACCTGAACGTGAAAGTGACCCGCGCCAAGCTCGAGTCGCTGGTGGACGACCTGGTACAGCGTTCCATGGAGCCATGCAAGATGGCTCTGAAAGATGCTGGCCTATCCGCATCTGAAATTGACGACGTCATTCTGGTTGGCGGTCAGACGCGCATGCCGCTGGTTCAGCAGAAAGCCGCTGAGTTCTTCGGCAAGGACGCACGTAAAGACGTCAACCCGGATGAAGCCGTGGCCGTAGGTGCCGCTATTCAAGGCGGTGTTCTGGGTGGCGACGTGAAAGACGTGCTGCTCCTCGACGTGACGCCGCTGACCCTGGGTATCGAAACCCTGGGTGGCGTGATGACACCGCTGATCGAGAAGAACACCACCATTCCGACCAAGAAGACGCAGACCTTCTCCACGGCGGATGACAACCAGACGGCGGTCACCATCCACGCCGTCCAGGGTGAGCGCAAGCAAGTGTCGCAGAACAAGTCGCTGGGTCGTTTCGACCTTGCCGATATTCCACCGGCGCCGCGCGGTGTGCCGCAGATCGAGGTGGCCTTCGACCTGGATGCCAACGGTATCCTGAACGTCTCCGCGAAGGACAAGGCGACCGGCAAGGAGCAGTCGATCGTCATCAAGGCCTCCAGCGGCTTGACCGAAGACGAGATCGAGCAGATGGTACGCGACGCCGAAGCTCACGCTGACGAAGACAAGAAGTTCGAGGCGCTGGTGCAGTTGCGTAACCAGGCGGACGGCATGATCCATGCCACCCGCAAAACGTTGGAAGAAGCCGGTGACAAGGCAACCGATGACGAGAAACAGTCCATCGAGACGGCGATCAGCGAACTGGAAGAAACCACCAAGGGCGACGACCAGGAGTTGATCCAGCAGAAGCTTGACGCGCTCACGGAAGCCTCCGGCCAACTGGCGCAGAAGATGTACGCCGAACAGGCAGAGGGCGCTGAGCAGCCGGGTCAGGAAGGTGCTGACCAGGCTAACGCCAAGCCCGATGAAGACGTGGTCGACGCCGAGTATGAAGAAGTCAACGACGATCAGAAAAAGCAGTAAGTGCTCTTTCTGACGAGGTAGGCGGCGACGCGGGGGGCAACTCCCGCGTTGCTGTTTCCACGTCCAAGACGCACAAGGCTTTGATGTGTCGTTAAATACTGTGTCTTAAATACTCTGACGTTAACACTATGTCGTTAACACATAGTTAAATGTGCAGTTGAATGCGTAGCTAACCAAGAGGCGTAGGACCCATGTCCCAACGCGATTATTACGAAATCCTGGGTGTCGACAAAGGGGCTGATCAGAAAGAGATCAAGAAAGCCTACCGTCGCCTTGCGCAAAAATATCACCCTGACCGCAACCCGGAAGACGATACCGCGGCGGAAAAATTCCGCGAAGTGTCGGAAGCCTACGAAGTCCTGACCGACAGCGAAAAACGTGCGGCCTACGACCAGTTTGGTCATGCCGGCGTAGACGGCCAAGGCGGAGGCTTTGGTGGCGGTGGTTTCGGCGGCGGTGGCGCTGGCGATTTCAGCGACATCTTCGGCGATGTGTTTGGCGATATTTTCGGCGGTGGCGGCGGTCGTCGTCGTGGTCCCAATGCTCCGGCGCGCGGTTCTGACCTGCGCTACAACCTGGAACTGGATCTGGAAAATGCCGTTGCCGGCACCACGGTTGATATCCGTGTGCCACGGCATATCGAATGCGACCGCTGTGACGGCGGTGGCGCCGAGCCGGGGTCAAGCAAGGACACCTGCCCCACCTGCCATGGTCACGGCCAGGTGCGTATGCAGCAGGGCTTTTTTGCGGTTCAGCAAACCTGCCCGACCTGCCATGGCTCAGGCCAGCACATCAAGGTGCCGTGTCACAAGTGTAACGGCGAAGGGCGCGTGCGCGAGACCCGGACACTGTCGGTGAAAATCCCACCGGGTGTGGATACCGGCGACCGTATCCGCCTGAACGCGGAAGGCGAAAGTGGTATCAATGGCGGCCCGCCCGGCGACCTGTACGTCCAGGTGGCCATCAAGCCGCACCATATCTTCCAGCGTGACGGCAAGCACCTGCAATGTGACGTGCCGATCAACTTCGTCGATGCGGCCTTGGGCGGTGAGCTGGAAGTGCCGACGCTCGATGGCCGAGTGAAGCTGAAGATTCCGCCGGAAACCCAAACCGGCAAGATGTTCCGGCTCAAGGGCAAGGGCGTCAAACCGGTTCGCGGTGGTGTCCCTGGCGATCTGCTGTGCAAAGTCGTGGTGGAAACGCCCGTCAAGCTCAGCGAGGAGCAGAAGCGTCTGCTGCGCCAGTTCCAGGAAAGCCTGGAAGGCAGCAATAGCCATCACTCACCCAAGAAAACCGGCTTCTTCGACAGCGTGAAGAAGTTTTTTGAAGAGATGAAGCCGTAATGCCGGACTAATGGCATTAGTCGCCGGTTAAGCTCAAAACCCTCGGTTCGCCGGGGGTTTTTGCTGTATGGGGAGTGCTGCGCATCATGAATAACCTCCAGGATAGGCCTGCCAAAGGGATTTTGCTCAGGGTTCTGTCAGGTCTGTTGTTTACCGGCATGCTGGTCAGCATCAAGGCGGTCAGCGACGCCGTGCCGGTCGGTCAGTCGGTGTTTTTCCGCTCGCTGTTTGCGTTGTTGCCGATCATGGTGTTTCTCGTCCTGCGCCATGAATTTCCCCGTGGCCTGGCAACGCGTCGCCCACTGGGCCATGCCCTGCGATCGGGGCTGGGGGCGGCGGCGATGTTTGCGTCCTTTGCGACGGTTGCGTTGTTGCCGGTTGCCGAAGCCACGCTGCTCGCCCAGTTGACGCCTGTGTTCATGGCGGTGGGCGGGATATTACTGCTGGGTGAACGGTTTTCGCTCTATCGGGCGGGGGCTATTGTGCTGGCCCTTGGCGGGATGGCGGTGTTGGTGTTGCCAGGGCTGAGTGCGGACGGGGCGGATGGGCAGTTGGCGGGCTATGCGCTAGGCGCGCTCAGCGCCCTGTTAACGGCAGGGGCGCTGTTGACCGTTCGGCGGATTTCACGCACGGAAACGGCGGCTTCCATCGCGTTCTACTTTATTCTGGTGTCGTCGCTGGCGGGACTTGCAACCCTGCCTCTTGGCTGGGCGGCGCTTAGCCCGAGCGAGTTTGGGTTGCTGGTGCTCTCGGGCCTGTTTGGCGGGGCGGCGCATATCGCGATGACGCTGGCGTTACGCTACGCGGAGGCGTCCCGCCTGGCGCCCTTTGAGTATATTGCCCTGGTTTGGCCCGTGTTGGCGGATTGGGTGCTGTTCGGGATACCTGTCTCGAGTGCTTTTCTGCTGGCACTCCCGCTGATGCTGAGCGGGGTGGCGCTGGCCGCCATGGAAGGGCGGCGGCTTAAATGGCCTCTTCGACGATAAACTGTGGGCTGCCTTAGAAAATAATGAATTAACAAATCATGATATGGGATTGATTCAAATTTACAAAAAAGATAATTATCGTGGAAGTGGTGTTGGCTGTCGCAGGGTAACCCATTAACGCCGGTTCACGTCCGGGGGGCAAACGCTGCTTGGCACTTGTTGTTACGCGCATTAGGCTAGTAGGTACTCACTTGCCACTTCTTTGGGAGAATGCAGCATGCCGCTATCCCGTGCTGAAATCGCGACGTCCTCTGGTGAGCGCTTGATGAATCGCTTGTGCAGGCACTGGGCGCACGAGTTTGAGGTCGAGCATCTCGAGCAAGAGGTTAAAGTCCACTTTGCTTCCGGTACTTGCCTGATGCGAGCCGATGTCGAAACCTTGACGGTGGCAATCGAAACACTGGAGGAAGGCCACCTGGATGAACTGGAAGGTATCGTGGAGCGGCACCTGGTACGTATGGCCGGTGATGAAAACCTGGTCATCATTTGGGAAAACTGAGCGAGGCCCGGCGTCGAATAGGGCGGTGGGTCTGTTATAATCGCCTGCCTATATTCCCTTTATATTGATGCACTAGATCACTTAGCGCAGGAGTTTCCATGACTCGAGTTGCCATTGTTGGCGTCGCTGGCCGGATGGGCCGCACACTGGTAAACGCTGTTGAACAAGAGGCTGACGCCACGCTGGCCGGTGGTATCGTCGAGCCAGGCAGCTCCCTGGCGGGTGCCGATATTGGCGAGCTGGCAGGGCTTGGCAAGCGGGGCGTTACGGCGGTGGATTCGCTGGAGGCCATCGTGGACGATTTCGATGTACTGATCGATTTCACTGCGCCGCAGGTGACGCTGGCCAACCTGGCGTTCTGCGCCAAGCATGGCAAGCGCATCGTGATTGGTACCACGGGTATGAATGATGATCAGCTGGCTCAGCTGGATAGCTACCGTGATGACGTTGCAATGGTATTTGCGCCCAATATGAGCGTGGGCGTCAACCTCACCCTGAAGTTGTTGGAGACCGCCGCCAAGGCGCTGGGCGATGAAGGCTACGATATTGAAGTTATCGAGTCCCACCATCGCCATAAAGTGGATTCACCGTCGGGCACCGCCATCAAGATGGGCGAAGTGGTTGCGCAAAGCCTGGACCGCACGCTAAAAGAGCACGGCGTGTTTGAGCGGGTGGGGCAGTGCGGCCCGCGCACCGATAAAGAGATTGGTTTCGCCACCGTTCGCGCAGGCGATATCGTCGGCGAGCATACGGTGATGTTTGCCACTGAAGGCGAGCGTATCGAAATTACCCATAAGGCCTCCAGCCGCATGACCTTTGCCAAAGGTGCGGTGCGCGCGGCGCGTTGGGTCGCGGGTCAAGAGAACGGCCGCTACGATATGCAGGATGTGCTGGCGTTGAACTAGATAAGCCACGCGCCTGCGATAGGGCCGTCCGGTCACTGAGGGGTAGTCTTGGGCCAGAAATTCCTGTAACATTCCAAAAATTTTGGCCTAGTGGCTGCCTTCAGGCAGCAAAATGTCTGCAGCGAAAGCACCGCGCTTGTTGCACTGGCCCCAGATTAGAGAGATAGCTAATCGCTGCACCATGACGGTTAGCCATGGATGAGAACAACAAGCGGGATGAAACCGATTTTTATCGGCGTCATCCCGCTTTTTTACGGCCGTTGTTTTAATGGCGACAGCTTCAATGACGATAGTTTTAAAGAATGAGCGTCGTGGATAATGAAGAAATTGCTGAGCCTGCGCCCACAGGCTCCCACCAGTCTGGGAGGATCTTGTTTTGAATAGCCCCGCATTGAGCAAACCCGCAATACTGGCTCTGGAAGATGGCAGTGTCTTCCACGGGACCGCCATTGGCGCGGATGGCGTCACAAGCGGTGAGGTGGTGTTCAATACAGCCATGACCGGCTACCAGGAAATCCTCACCGACCCATCCTATACCCGCCAAATCGTTACGCTCACCTACCCGCATATCGGCAATACCGGCACTAACAGTGAAGATGTGGAATCCGCCTCGATTGCCGCTGCAGGTCTGGTGATTCGCGACCTCCCGCTGCTGGCCAGCAGTTTCCGCTCCGAGCAAACGCTTTCAGACTATCTGAAAAGCCAGAACGTCCTGGGCATTGCCGATATCGACACCCGCCGACTGACGCGCATCTTGCGCGATAAGGGCGCTCAGAACGGGGCAATTCTGGCGGGCGCTGATGCCGAGGGCGATGATGCGGTAGCGCGAGCGCTGGAAGCCGCCCGCGCGTTTCCGGGCCTGAAGGGTATGGACCTTGCCAAGGAAGTGTCTTGCAAAGCGATCTATGAGTGGTCGGAGGGCGAGTGGGCGCTGGGTGAAGGTTATGCGGATGCGACGCAAGGTGACCGCCCCTACCATGTAGTGGCGTACGACTACGGTGTGAAATTCAACATCCTGCGCATGCTGGCGTCACGCGGCTGCCGTCTGACGGTGGTGCCCGCGCAAACGCCTGCCGCCGAGGTCATGGCGCTGAACCCGGATGGCGTCTTCCTGGCCAACGGCCCGGGCGACCCGGAGCCCTGCGACTACGCCATCAAAGCCATTCAGGACGTGCTGGAAACCGACACGCCGGTGTTCGGTATTTGCCTGGGCCACCAACTGCTGGCGCTGGCCTCGGGGGCGAAAACCGTCAAGATGGGCCACGGCCATCACGGTGCCAACCACCCGGTGCAGGACCTGGATAGCGGCGCGGTGATGATCACCAGCCAGAACCACGGCTTTGCGGCAGACGAAGCGAGCTTGCCGGATAACCTGCGTGCCACGCACCGTTCGCTGTTCGATGGCACCTTGCAGGGGGTCGAGCGTACTGACCGTCCGGCCTTCAGCTTCCAGGGGCACCCGGAAGCCAGCCCCGGTCCGCGCGATGTGGCACCGCTATTCGATCGCTTTATCGCCATGATGCAGGCGCGGCGCTAACGCAACCCTTGGCTGCCGCCATCCATCGTCGTCTTTTGTCGCTCATCGCCACCATTTTTTGCGGGAACCGTTATGCCTAAGCGTACCGATATCAACAGCATTCTTATCATTGGCGCTGGCCCGATCGTGATCGGCCAGGCCTGCGAATTCGATTACTCCGGCGCCCAGGCGTGCAAGGCGCTACGTGAGGAAGGCTTTCGGGTGATTCTGGTCAACTCGAACCCGGCGACCATCATGACCGACCCGGTCATGGCCGATGCCACCTACATCGAGCCAATCACCTGGCAGGCGGTCGAGAAAATCATCGAAGCCGAAAAGCCCGACGCCATCCTGCCCACCATGGGCGGCCAGACGGCGCTGAACTGTGCCCTCGATCTGGAAAAATATGGTGTGCTGGCCAAGCACGGCGTCGAAATGATCGGTGCCAATGCCGATGCGATCAACATGGCCGAAGACCGTGACTTGTTCGACCAGGCCATGAAGCGGATTGGCCTGGAATGCCCGAAAGCCAAAGTCGCCCATACCATGGAAGAAGCCTGGGATATCCAGGCGGAGCTTGGCTTCCCGACGATTATTCGCCCGTCCTACACCATGGGCGGCTCCGGCGGCGGCGTGGCGTACAACAAGGAAGAGTTCGAGGAAATCTGTATCCGTGGCTTCGAGCTCTCCAACAACCACGAACTGCTCATCGACGAGTCGCTGCTGGGCTGGAAAGAGTACGAGATGGAGGTCGTGCGCGACAAGAACGACAACTGCATCATTGTCTGCGCGATCGAGAACTTCGACCCCATGGGCGTGCATACCGGCGACTCCATCACCGTGGCCCCGGCGCAAACGCTGACCGATAAAGAGTATCAGATCATGCGTGATGCCAGCCTCGCGGTGCTGCGCGAGATTGGTGTAGAGACCGGTGGCTCCAACGTCCAGTTCGGCATGGACCCGAAAACCGGCCGCCTGGTGGTGATCGAGATGAACCCGCGGGTGTCGCGTTCGTCGGCGCTGGCCTCCAAGGCCACCGGTTTCCCGATCGCCAAGATCGCCGCCAAGCTGGCGGTGGGCTATACCCTGGATGAGTTGCAGAACGATATTACCGGTGGGCGTACACCGGCGTCGTTCGAGCCGTCCATCGACTACGTGGTCACCAAGATTCCGCGTTTCACCTTCGAGAAATTCCCCCAGGCCAACGACCGCCTGACCACCCAGATGAAGTCGGTGGGCGAAGTGATGGCAATCGGCCGTACCTTCCAGGAGTCGCTGCAGAAAGCCCTGCGCAGCATGGAAACCGGCAACGACGGCCTTGACCCGGTGATTACCGATTTCACGCCGGACAACATGGCAATTATCCAGGGCGAGCTCCAGGCCGCCGGTGCCGAGCGTATCTTCTTTGTGGCGGATGCCCTGCGTGCCGGGATGAGCGTCGAGGAAGTGTTTACGCTGACCAATATCGATCGCTGGTTCCTGGTCCAACTGGAAGACCTGATTGCGACCGAGGCCGCGGTGGCTAAACGCTCCTTGAGTGAGTTCTCTGCCCGTGAGCTTTTCCAGCTTAAGCGCAAGGGCTTCTCCGACGCCCGCCTTGCCCGGCTGCTCGGCGTCGCGGAAAAAGAGTTTCGTAAAACGCGCCAGGCGGCGGGTATCCGCCCGGTCTACAAGCGCGTGGATACCTGTGCCGCAGAGTTTGCCTCGGATACCGCTTACATGTACTCCACCTACGAAGAGGAGTGTGAGGCGGACGTGTCCGATCGCCAGAAGATCATGGTGCTGGGCGGCGGCCCCAACCGGATTGGTCAGGGCATCGAGTTCGACTACTGCTGTGTGCACGCGGCGTTTGCCATGCACGACGATGGCTATGAAACCATCATGGTCAACTGCAACCCGGAAACCGTTTCGACCGACTACGACACCTCTGACCGGCTCTATTTCGAGCCAGTGACCCTGGAAGACGTGCTCGAAATCGCCGACAAAGAAAAGCCGGTGGGCGTGATCGTCCAGTTTGGCGGCCAGACGCCACTGAAGCTCGCCCGCGAGCTCGAAGCGGCGGGCGTGCCGATTATCGGTACTACGCCGGACGCCATCGACCGCGCCGAAGACCGAGAGCGCTTCCAGCAGATGATCGGCAAGCTCGGTCTGAAGCAGCCGCCCAATGCCACGGCGCGCAGTTTCGACGACGCCTTTGCCAAGGCCGAAGCCATCGGCTACCCCTTGGTGGTGCGGCCCAGCTACGTGCTCGGCGGTCGGGCCATGGAAATCGTCTACGACGCCTCCGAGCTCGAAAATTACATGACCAACGCGGTGAAGGTGTCCAACGATTCGCCGGTACTGCTGGACCACTTCCTCAGCGCCGCGGTGGAGATCGATATCGACGCGGTCTCCGACGGCCAGCAGGTGGTCATCGGTGGCATCATGCAGCACGTCGAGCAGGCGGGCGTGCACTCCGGTGACTCGGCCTGCTCGCTGCCGCCTTACTCCTTGCCTGCCGACGTTCAGGACGAGATGCGCGACCAGGTCAAGAAGATGGCCGTGGAGCTGGGGGTCAAGGGGCTGATGAACGTGCAGCTTGCCTGGCAGGACGGCGAGATCTACGTGATCGAGGTCAATCCGCGTGCGTCGCGTACCGTGCCCTTTGTCTCCAAGTGCATCGGTACGTCGCTTGCCCAGGTCGCGGCCCGCTGTATGGCCGGTAAAACCCTTGCCGAGCAGGGGTTTGAACGTGAAATCGTGCCGCACTTCT
Organism: Vreelandella subterranea; assembly: GCF_900111305.1. Lineage (GTDB taxonomy): Bacteria > Pseudomonadota > Gammaproteobacteria > Pseudomonadales > Halomonadaceae > Vreelandella > Vreelandella subterranea. The sequence goes on along the minus strand of NZ_FOGS01000005.1, from coordinate 42,234 downwards.
ACAGCGTCAAGGAAGCGGTATTCCCGTTCAACAAGTTTCCGGGCGTTGACCCGATCCTGTCGCCGGAAATGAAATCCACCGGCGAGGTGATGGGGTCAGGCGATACCTTTGCTGAAGCCTTCTTTAAAGCCCAGTTGGGCGCGGGAGAAGCGATTCCAGCGCTCACCGGCGAGCGCAAGGCATTTCTGTCCGTACGCGAGCCGGACAAGCAGGGGATTATCGAAGTGGCCCGTTCTCTGCTAACATTGGGTTTTACTCTTTGTGCAACGCGTGGCACGGCAGCTGCCCTGGAAGCGGCTGGTCTGTCAGTGGAGCACGTCAATAAAGTCTACGAAGGTCGTCCCCATATCGTCGATCTGTTGAAGAACGACGAAATCGCCTACATCGTGAACACTACCGAAGGTCGCCAAGCCATTAACGACTCTTCGGTCATTCGCCGTACTGCTCTCGCGCGCAAGGTGCCCTATGCGACCACCTTGGCGGGCGCTAATGCCGTTTGCATGGCGCTAGAGTACGGTAGGGAGATTACGGTGCGGCGCCTTCAGGATCTGCATGCAGGAGCAAGTCAATGAATAAGGTCCCGATGACGGTAGCGGGCGAGAAAAGTCTTCGTGATGAACTCAATCACCTCAAGAGCGAGGCGCGCCCCCAGGTGATTGCGGCTATTGCTGAAGCGCGTGAGCACGGCGACCTTAAGGAAAACGCCGAGTATCATGCCGCACGGGAGCAGCAGGGGTTTATCGAAGGGCGTATCCAGGAAATTGAAAGCAAGCTGTCAGGCGCCCAGGTGATCGATGTTACCAAGCTGCCCAAGACCGGGAAGGTGATTTTTGGCGTGACGGTATCGCTGCTCAATCTGGACACCGACGCTCAGGTGACGTACCGGATTGTGGGTGAAGATGAAGCCAATATTAAGTCAGGGCTCATCTCGGTGACATCACCGATTGCCCGTGCGCTTATCGGTAAAGAGGAAGGCGATGCGGTCGTGGTGACGACCCCGGGTGGCGACGTCGAGTACGAGATCGAGAGCGTTGAGCACCTCTGACTCAAGCTGGAAGCATGAAGAAAAACACCCCCGCAACCATGGCTGCGGGGGTGTTTTGTATGACGGCGAGTGGGGCATACTGGCGTCTAGCTCAGGCGAGATTCAGTGGCGGCCGTGGTGATTTTCGAAGCGTTTGATGTTCGAGAGCTTCGGGTTCACTTGCGGATTGCGGCGATAAAGCAGCGCCATCTTGCCGATGGTCTGAACCGGTTCTGATTGGCTGTGGTTGATCAGTTCCTCGAGCATGGCGGCGCGATCATCGCGTTCCGGCAATGCCAGCTTTACCTTGATCAGTTCGTGGTCTTTGAGCGCACGGTCGAGTTCAGCCAGTAAATTGTCCGAGACGCCGTTCTCTGAAACGGTGACGACCGGATTCAAATGGTGACCAATGCTGCGAAATGCTTTCTTTTGTGCCTGTGACAAGCTCATGGTATCTTGCGGTATCCCAGTTTGCGCTTAACGTTCCATCTTACGGTGAAACGCCACCAAGTGAAAGACATGGTGTAAAAGCGCGCCATCGCCTCTTCCAGTGTTAGATTCTGTCATGCAGCAAACGCCCCCGGGCCGTAAGCGGCCAACGAGCAAAACCAGCGCAAGCTGGATGAAAGAGCATTTTGACGATCCTTACGTCAAGCAAAGCTGGCAGGATGGCTATCGCTCCCGGGCGAGCTATAAACTGCTTGAGATCGACGAAAAAGACAGGCTGCTGCGGCCTGGCATGACCGTCATTGACCTTGGCGCTGCGCCAGGGGGGTGGAGTCAAATTGCCGCCGAGAAAGTAGGCCCGCAGGGCAGGGTCATCGCCTCCGATATTCTCGACATGGATGGGCTGGCCGATGTGTCCTTTGTTCAGGGGGACTTTACCGAGGAGTCAGTGCTCAACGCGATTCTTGAGCAGTTGGAGAATCGTCCGGTAGACCTTGTGATGTCGGACATGGCCCCCAATATGAGTGGTATGGCGGCGATTGATCAGCCGCAAGCCATGTATCTGGTGGAGCTGGCGCTTGAGCTGGCGCGTGAAACGCTTTCTCCGGGGGGGCAGTTGCTGGTAAAGGTCTTCCAGGGCGAGGGTCTTGACGTTTATCTGAAAGAGCTTCGCGGAAGCTTCAAGCGGGTGGTGACGCGCAAACCCGGTGCGTCTCGGGCGCGGTCCCGTGAAGTCTATCTGCTGGCGGAGGGCTTTCGGGGGGCATGATCAGCACAAGGCCTATCGACAGGATTTATCACCGCGATAGCCAGACAGACAGTTGCAAAGTGTGTCACATTACGCCATGAAGGCGAGCGTGGCACAGATGGCCCAAGGCATTAGACGCCTTGGCAATGGTTGAACCCTCGAGGCTAGTGTAAGGTCTCACCTGTAGGTTTAACTGACGGATTCTTGTAATGAGGGTAGCCCCTTGAACGATATGGCAAAGAACCTGATTCTGTGGTTGGTCATCGCGGCCGTGCTACTGACAGTGTTCAATAACTTCAGTACTGAAAGCGCGCCTCAGACGATGAACTACACTCAGTTCGTCGAGCAGGTGCAGGAACAGCAGGTGCGCAGCGTTACCATTGATGGCTATACCATCACCGGTGAGCGCTCTGACGGGTCACAGTTCCAGACGATTCGTCCTGCGGCAGAAGATCCCAAGCTGATGGATGACCTGCTGAGCAACAACGTGACGGTGATCGGTAAGGAACCGGAGCAGCAAAGCATCTGGACGCGTCTACTGATTGCCAGCTTCCCGATTCTGCTGATCCTGGCCATTTTCATGTTCTTCATGCGTCAGATGCAGGGCGGTGCCGGTGGAGGCAAAGGCGGCCCGATGAGCTTTGGCAAGTCCAAGGCCAAGCTGCTTTCCCATGACCAGGTCAAGACGACGTTCTCGGACGTTGCCGGTTGCGATGAAGCCAAGGAAGAGGTCGAAGAACTCGTCGACTTCCTGCGCGACCCGACCAAGTTCCAGCGTCTGGGCGGCACCATTCCGCGAGGCGTTCTGATGGTGGGTCCACCGGGTACCGGTAAAACGCTGCTGGCAAAGTCGATTGCCGGCGAAGCCAAGGTGCCGTTCTTCTCCATCTCCGGCTCTGACTTCGTGGAAATGTTTGTCGGTGTCGGTGCGTCCCGCGTTCGCGATATGTTTGAGCAGGCCAAGAAGCAGGCGCCGTGCATCATCTTTATCGATGAAATTGATGCGGTAGGCCGCTCGCGCGGTGCTGGCATGGGTGGCGGTAACGACGAGCGTGAACAGACCCTCAACCAGCTATTGGTCGAGATGGACGGTTTCGAGGCCAACGAAGGCGTCATCGTGATTGCGGCTACCAACCGTCCTGACGTGCTTGACCCCGCATTGCTGCGTCCTGGCCGTTTTGACCGTCAGGTAACCGTTGCCTTGCCCGATATCCGCGGGCGTGAGCATATCCTTGGCGTGCACCTGCGCAAGGTGCCGCTGGCCGACGACGTCAAGCCGCAGCTGATTGCACGCGGCACGCCCGGCTTTTCGGGTGCCGACCTGGCCAACCTGGTCAATGAAGCTGCCCTCTTTGCGGCCCGTCGTAACAAGCGGCTGGTCAGCATGGAGGAGCTCGATCTGGCCAAGGACAAGATCATGATGGGTGCTGAGCGCAAATCCATGGTCATGACCGACAAGGAAAAGCTCAATACGGCTTACCATGAGTCAGGCCACGCGATTATCGGCCTGGTGGCACCGGCCCACGACCCGGTTTACAAGGTAACGATCATTCCTCGGGGGCGGGCATTGGGTGTCACCATGTTCCTGCCTGAAGAGGATCGTTACAGCCTGTCGCGTCAGCAAATCCTGAGTCAGATCTGCTCGCTGTTCGGTGGTCGTATTGCCGAAGAGATGACGCTTGGGCCTAACGGTGTTACCACAGGGGCGTCCAACGACATCAAGCGCGCCACTGAGCTTGCCCATAACATGGTTGCCAAGTGGGGACTGTCGGATGAAATGGGCCCGATCATGTACGACGAGGACGAGTCCCACCAGTTCCTCGGTGGCCCTGGTCAGGGCGGCTCCAAGATGAAGTCGGGTGAAACCACCACGCGGCTTGATAAGGAAGTCCGCAAGATCATCGATGATTGCTACGAGGAGGCACGCCGCATTCTGACCGAAAATCGCGATAAGCTCGATGCGATGGCGGAAGCGCTGATGAAGTACGAAACCATCGATGCCGACCAGCTGAAAGATATCATGGACGGCCGCGACCCGCGCCCACCGGAAGGCTGGAATGACGGCGATTCCCCCGGTGGTGGCACGCCTGCTGCAAGCGATCAGCCCAGCGCGTCGCCCAGCGATGATACGCGTCATGGTGATGAGGCAGGTGGCGATGGCGATTCAGATGATGAAGAGCCGAGTCGTCGGCCCTCCGACCCGCTAGGTGGCCCTGCCGGCCCTTAGTCTAACGTCCGGCTGTTGCGCTAACGTCAAGGCGTCCCCAAACGGGACGCCTTTTTGTTATGCTGTATACGCACCTATAATACCGATATGTTTTTCCGACCAGGCGACAGCATGACTTTTACGGCACGTCCCACCCCGTCGGCGCCGCTGGCGCAGTTTCCTTCGCAACTGCGTTGCGGCCGACATTTACTTGATCTGTCCTTTCCTCGTGTCATGGGCGTTTTGAACGTCACACCGGACTCATTCTCTGACGGTGGCCAGCACGTGGCATTGGACGATGCGTTGCGGCGCGCCGAGCAAATGCTGGCGGAAGGCGCCGCCATGATTGATGTGGGCGGTGAGTCGACCCGACCCGGCGCCTCGCCCGTTGCTGAGCAGCAAGAGCTTGACCGTGTCGCGCCCGTCGTAGAGGCGCTTGTACGCGAGCTGGATGCGCTTGTGTCGGTGGATACCAGCTGTCCCGCCGTCATGCACGAGGCGAGTGCGCTGGGGGCAGGCATGATCAACGACGTGCGGGCACTCGAGCGGGATGGGGCCCTGGCGGCCGCCATGGGGAGCGGCTTGCCGGTGTGCCTGATGCATCGCCAGGGCGAGCCCCAGAACATGCAGCAGGCGCCCGCTTACGATAAGCCCATCGAAGAGGTGGTTGTGGACTACCTGGCGGCCCGAGTCGCCGAGTGCGAGGCCGCAGGTCTTCGCCGTCATCGCCTGCTCGTGGATCCAGGCTTTGGTTTTGGTAAAACGGTCGAGCACAATCTGCGCTTGCTGAATCGCATGGATATCCTACAGTCCCTGGGCCTGCCGGTACTCGCGGGCATGTCGCGCAAGAGCATGATCGGTAAAGTGCTGGGTCGCCCTATCGACGAGCGGCTGCCAGGCGGGCTTGCGCTGGCGGCCATGGCGGTTGAGCGCGGGGCGAGTATTGTACGCGTCCACGATGTGGGGCCGACGGTCGACGCCGTCAATATGGCGTGGGCCGTGTGGCAGGAAGGCTGCGAGGCCTCTACCAGAAAGGAGAGTAACGCATGACAAGACGCTATTTTGGTACGGACGGTATTCGCGGAAGGGTCGGTCAGTCACCGATTACCGCCGATTTTATGCTCAAGCTGGGCTGGGCGGCGGGTCAGGTATTGCGCCGGGAGAAAGGTCGTACCCGGGTGTTGATCGGCAAGGACACGCGTATTTCGGGTTACATGTTCGAGTCTGCGCTTGAGTCAGGGCTGTCTGCTGCGGGGGCCGACGTGGCACTACTGGGGCCAATGCCGACCCCTGGTATTGCCTATTTGACGCGCACTTTTCGTGCCGATGCCGGGATCGTGATTTCAGCCTCGCACAACCCCTTCGATGATAATGGCATCAAGTTTTTTTCGGCAGAGGGTAAAAAGCTCCCGGATGCAATTGAAGACCGAATCGAGACCATGCTGGATTCGCCGTTAACCACCGCCGGGGCCGCCCAACTGGGCAAAGCCATGCGTATTGACGATGCGGCCGGCCGCTATATCGAGTTTTGCAAATCGACCCTGCCCGATCGCCTCAGTCTGCATGGCTTGACCATTGTGCTCGACTGCGCACATGGTGCCACCTATCACATCGCCCCGAGTGTGTTTCGTGAGCTGGGGGCCGAGGTCAGCGTCATTGGTGGCATGCCGGATGGCCTGAATATCAACCAGGACGTTGGCTCGACGCACCCGGCAGCGCTGCGTGCGGCGGTGATCCAGCAAGGCGCCGACCTGGGGATTGCCTTCGACGGCGACGGCGACCGTGTATTACTGGTCGATTCCGATGGCCGTGAAGTCGACGGGGACGACATTCTTTACCTGATTGCCCGGGATCGTCACGCGCGTGGTTTGCTGGATGGCGGTGTGGTGGGGACGCTCATGAGCAACTTTGGCCTGGCGATGGCGTTTGAAAAAATGGGTATTCCATTTGAGCGCGCCAAGGTCGGTGACCGTTTCGTGATGGAGCGTATGGCAGCCAATCAGTGGGAGCTGGGTGGCGAATCGTCGGGCCATATCCTGTGCAGCCATGTTCAGACGACCGGAGACGGCATCGTCGCCGCGCTGCAGGTCCTGGCGCTGATGATGCGTGAACAGCAGACGCTTCCCGCCTTGTTAAGAGGTTTGGAAAAAGTCCCGCAGGCGCTGGTGAACGTCAGGTTGCCAGCAGGGACCAATGCCAAGAGCGTGATGGCTTCGGAGCCGCTAGAGAAGGCAGTGGCCGCGCTCGAACAGGAGTTGGGCGATGAAGGTCGTGTCTTGCTCAGGGCGTCAGGCACTGAGCCGTTAATTCGTGTCATGGTGGAAGGCCGCGCACATCTGGACGTCGACAAGTTGGCAAATCGCCTGGCCGAACAGGTGCAGGCGCTGCTTAAATAGCGTCTGCTGACAACAGCGGTTGTCTTGACAAGTCCGCTCCTATACCATTTCGCTCCACCTTGAGTGTGAGGAGGCTTCATGCGTAGGCCATTAATTGCCGGTAACTGGAAAATGAACGGTTCGACGGCTCTGGTGAAAGCGTTTGGCGATGCGTTTGCAGCCGCCAGGTTGCCCGCTGGCGTTGATGTGGTCGTGATTCCGCCTTTTCCCTACCTGGAAACGGCGCGGCAAGCCTTCAGGAATACGTCGCTAAAACTCGGGGCGCAGACGCTCAATCCTCAGCCCTCGGGCGCGCATACCGGTGAAGTCAGTGGCAGTATGCTGCAAGAGTTTGATGTCGCTTATGTACTGGTCGGTCATTCAGAGCGGCGGCAGCTTTATCAGGAAACTGACGAGCAGGTATTTGACCGCCTGATGGCGGCCCTGGCGTCAGGGCTTACGCCGATTCTCTGTGTCGGGGAAACCCTGGAGGAACGCGATGCCGGGCACACCATGGATGTCGTGCTGGGTCAGGTAGAGTACGTAATGTCTCGCCTGGAGCCCGCCCAGCGTTCTGAGGTGGTCATCGCCTATGAGCCGGTATGGGCGATTGGCACAGGGCGAACGGCAACGCCTGAGCAGGCTCAAGAGGTCATGGCCGGTATTCGGTCTTATCAGGCCTCGTTCGATGCGGTACTTGCCGAGCAGCTCAAGCTGTTGTACGGCGGCAGCATGAACGCAAACAATGCGGCTGAGCTGCTTGCTCAGCCGGATATCGACGGCGGTTTGGTGGGCGGTGCTTCGCTCAAAACCGACGATTTTCACGCCATTTGTCAGTCAGCAGGATAACGCCATGCAAGTTGCAATTCTTATGGTCCACGTGGTGATTGCGATCGCCCTGGTTGTGCTCATCCTGCTTCAGCAGGGTAAAGGTGCCGAAGCAGGTGCCGCCTTCGGTGGCGGTGCGTCGCAAACGGTATTTGGTTCACGCGGTAGCGGTAATTTTCTGTCCCGTTTCACGGCCATCCTTGCCGCAGGCTTTTTCGTCACGTCGATGGCGCTGGCCTACTTTGCCACCCAGGCAGGACAGGCGCCGGAAGCGGGTATTCCTGACGCCAACCTGATTGAGCAACAGCAAAGTGCACCAATGCTTGACGAAGGTAACGAAAGTGCGGATAATGCCGCGCCAGTGCTAGAGGAAAGCAGCGAGTAACTGATTGATCTTGCTTCCTCGAGCCTCCCCTGATGCCGAAGTGGTGGAATTGGTAGACACGCTATCTTGAGGGGGTAGTGACCTTACGGTCGTGCGGGTTCAAGTCCCGCCTTCGGCACCATCTGATGCGCTGGTTCGCCAGTTCCCCAGACGTAATAAACGCTCCTTGGTTGAAGCGTCTAAAGGATAAAAGACAGCTTGACGGAATAAGCACAAGCGTCTATTATCTGCGACCTAGATTGATGCGGGGTGGAGCAGTCTGGTAGCTCGTCGGGCTCATAACCCGAAGGTCATCGGTTCAAATCCGGTCCCCGCTACCACTTTCTGGCGATAAGCAAGCATGTGCGAGCGTTTCATGTCATGAGAGGCGACGCCATCATCAAGGGGTTTCCCAATGCTTACCGTCATGTTGGTGTAACAGGTTTCTTTCGAAAAGCCCCTTCCTGTGAAGGGGCTTTTTGTTAGCAGCTTTTCGTTAACAAGCGTGTCTCAAGGGCGGATGCCCATCGGCTTGCCGGAGGCACATTTCCGGGTAACGCCAATCAGCCACCTAGCTTTTCATATGTCTCCTGGCCAGGTGCCTGATGCAACGGCTATAGGAGCAACGTCTGTGGCCACAAAACATGCGGCGCTGCACGCGCTGATAGAACCTGTTGTTGCTGCCATGGGCTTTGAGCTATGGGGCATCGACCATCTTTCGCAGGGTAAGCATTCGCGTTTGGTGATTTATATCGAACGTGAAAGCGGCGTCAATGTTGAAGACTGCGCCGATATCAGTCGTCAAGTCAGCGCGATATTGGACGTCGAAGATCCTATTCCGGGGGAGTACCGACTCGAAGTGTCTTCGCCGGGCATGGCACGCCCGCTGTATACCCTGGATCATTTTTCCCGTTTTCAAGGACACCATGTCGCATTAAAACTGCGCGCACCCTTTGACGGGCGGCGCAAGTTTCAGGGGTTGCTGGCAGGTGTCGAGGGCGACGAAATACTGCTGCAAATGGATGGCGAAGAGTATTGTTTTCCGATTGAAGGCATTGATTCTGCGCACGTTGTACCGCAGTTCGACGATTAACCAGGTGGCGTGGTGGCCGGCAGGCAGTTGGCGCGATGCACATAAGGACAGGTTTTCTGGCGAGGCAAACGCATGAGTAAAGAAATATTAATGGTCGTTGACGCGATCTCTAACGAAAAAGGTGTTCCCCGCGACGTTATTTTTGAAGCGGTGGAATCTGCTCTTGCGAGCGCGTCACGCAAGCGTTTTGACAATGAAGAAGCCAACGTGCGGGTACACATTGACCGTCGCACGGGGGATTACGAGACGTTTCGCTACTGGACGGTCGTCGAAGACGACGAATTCGAAACGCCAGATTACGAAATCAAGCAAAGCATCGCTGAACAGCGCGATCCGCCGCTGAAACTGGGCGATGTCGTCGAACAGAAAATCGAAAATGCCGTCTTTGGTCGCATCGCGGCACAAACGGCCAAGCAGGTCATCGTGCAGAAAGTGCGCGAGGCCGAGCGTGCCGAAGTCGTGCGTCAATATACCGATCGCGAAGGAGAGCTGGTCGCCGGTATTGTCAAAAAGACCACGCGCGACGGCTTGATCATTGACTTGGGTGATAACGCGGAAGCGTTTCTGCCGCGCAACGAAATGATCCACGGTGAGCGCTACCGCATGAACGAGCGTGTTCGCGCGCTGCTGGTCAAGGTCGACCCGGACGCGCGTGGCGCCCAGCTGCAGCTGTCGCGGACCTGCCCCGAGCTGATTATCGAGCTGTTCAAGATTGAAGTGCCGGAAATAGCCGAGCAGCTCATCGAAATAAAGGGCGCGGCAAGGGATCCCGGTTCACGCGCCAAGATTGCCGTGAAGACCAACGACCGACGCATTGATCCCGTCGGTGCCTGTGTCGGCATGCGCGGCTCTCGCGTGCAGGCGGTATCGACCGAGCTGCAGAACGAGCGTGTCGACATCGTGCTGTGGGATGACAATCCGGCACAGCTGGTGATAAACGCCATGGCACCCGCCGATGTGGCGTCTATCCTTGTTGACGAGGATGCCCATGCGATGGATGTCGCCGTCGCTCAGGATAATCTGGCCCAGGCCATTGGTCGTAGCGGCCAGAACGTGCGTCTGGCCTCTGATCTGACCGGTTGGCGGATCAACGTCATGACCGAAGACGAAGCGGAAGCCAAGCGCGACCAGGAAATTGATAGTCTGGTGGATTCTTTTGTCAGCCATCTCCAGGTCGATGAAGATGTTGCCCGCCTGTTAGTGGACGAAGGGTTCACGACCCTTGAAGAAGTCGCCTACGTGCCGCTTGAAGAGATGCTCGAGATCGAAGAGTTCGACGAGGATCTGGTTGAAGAGCTGCGTGCACGGGCAAAAGACGAGCTGCTGACGATGGCGATTGCCTCGGAAGAAGCGCTAGACGGTGCCCAACCAGCGGACGACCTGCTGGCGATGGACGGCATGGAGCGCCACCTGGCCTTCATTTTTGCCAGCCGCGGCATTGTTACCATGGAGGATCTCGCCGAGCAGTCTGTTGATGATCTGGTCGATATCGAGGAGTTGGACGAAGCGCGCGCAGCGGCACTGATCATGACTGCCCGTGCGCCCTGGTTTGAAGACGATGACGCGTCGGATTCGAACACACAGTAAACAGGTCACGGGCTGAGGAGGGTCAATATGTCAGATATGACAGTTAAAGATTTTGCAGTAAAGGTGGGCCGTGATGTGCCCCGCCTGCTAGAGCAGATGAAAGAGGCGGGTTTACAGCACGCTTCGGAAACCGATGCGGTATCGGAAGAAGATAAGCGCACCTTGCTTAACTTTCTGAAGAAAAGTCACGGCGGCGACGGCGATGAAAGCGATAGCGGCAAGAGCCGTATTACGTTGACGCGCAAAACCCGCAGCCGTATCAAGACAGGCGAGCGCGGTAAAACCATCGAAGTTCAGGTGCGCAAGAAGAAGACGTACGTCAAGCGCTCTGAAGAAGAGGACAAGCCGAAAGCGCCTGAGCCCAAGCATTCGGGTCCGCGTCAACTCGTCGGTGACATGGCCGAAGCTGAGGCTGAAAGCAAAGCGCGTGATGCACGCGAAGCTGAAGAAAAGGCCGCTGCAGAAAAAGCCAAGGCGGCTGAAGAAGCAGCGCGTAAAGAAGCCGAACAGGCCGCCCAGGTCGAGGCTCAGAAGACACCTGACGTTCCGGTGCCCGAGCTGCAGATCGACGATACCCCGGCATCCGAAGACATGCCGCCGGCGCCGCCGAAAGAAGGCCGCACCGACCGTCGTACCGCACCGCCCAAGAAATCAGCGGCCAAGAAGAAAGGCCGTCGTGATGACGAGGAAGATCGCGGTGATCGCGAAGAACGCAAGCGCGGTGCTGGCGGCAAGAAAGCCAAGCGTGCCGAGCGTCGCGGCGGTCGTCGTGGCGGTGGTGCCAGCGGTGGTAATGGCAAGCATGGCTTCCAGAAGCCGACCCAACCGATCGTGCGCGAGGTCTCGATTCCCGAGTCCATCAGCGTGGCGGATCTGGCCGACAAGATGTCGATCAAAGCCAATGAAGTCATCAAGGCGATGTTCAACATGGGCGCGGCGGTCACCATCAACCAGACCATCGATCAGGATACGGCAGCCATCGTTGTCGAGGAGATGGGCCACAAGGTCAAGCTGGTGAAGGATGACGCGCTGGAAACGGAAATGCTCGAAGGCATTTCCTACGAAGGCGACGAAATCACCCGTTCACCGGTCGTGACCGTAATGGGCCACGTCGACCATGGCAAGACGTCGCTTCTCGATTATATCCGTAAGGCCAAGGTAGCGACCGGCGAAGCGGGTGGTATTACCCAGCATATCGGTGCCTACCATGTGGAAGACGAACATGGCGGTGTGACATTCCTGGACACGCCAGGCCACGCGGCGTTCACCGCCATGCGTGCCCGCGGCGCCCAGGCGACCGACGTTGTCATCCTGGTCGTGGCGGCGGATGACGGTGTGATGCCCCAGACGGTTGAGGCGATCGAGCACTCCAAAGCGGCGGGCGTGCCGATGGTAGTGGCGGTCAACAAGACCGACAAAGAGGGTGCTGACTTCGACCGCATTCGTAACGAGCTATCGCAGCATGGCGTGATTTCAGAAGAGTGGGGCGGCGATACCCAGTTCGTCCACGTATCTGCCAAGACCGGTGACGGCATTGAGGAACTGCTGGAAGCGATCCAGTTGGTCTCTGAAGTACTGGAGCTTAAAGCCGTGCCTGAGGCGCCCGGTAAAGGCGTCGTGGTGGAATCGCGCCTCGATAAAGGGCGTGGCCCGGTCGCGACCGTACTGGTGCAGAACGGTACCCTCAAGAAGGGCGATATCGTGCTTGCCGGGCTGCACTACGGCCGTGTGCGTGCGCTGACCAACGAACTCGCCCAGCAGGTTGACGAGGTTGGTCCGGCCATGCCGGTTGAGATCCAGGGCCTGGACGGTACCCCGGATGCCGGTGATGACTTCATGGTCGTCGCGGATGAGAAGAAGGCCCGCGAAGTGGCTAACTTCCGTCAGGGTAAATACCGCGAAGTCCGTCTGGCGCGTCAGCAGAAGGCCAAGCTGGAGAACATGTTCAGCCAGATGGGCCAGGACGAAGTGGCCAAGGTCAACATCGTGCTGAAAGCCGACGTTCAGGGCTCGCTGGAAGCCATCAAAGGGGCGTTGGAAGAACTCTCGACCAGCGAAGTCGAGGTGGCGGTTGTGTCCTCCGGCGTTGGCGGTATCACCGGTACCGATGCCAACCTGGCGCTGGCCTCTGAAGCCATCGTCGTCGGCTTTAACGTCCGTGCTGACGCCGCTGCCCGTGAGATCATCGAACGCGAAGGGCTGGATCTGCGCTACTACAGCGTCATCTACCAGCTGATCGACGAGGTCAAGCAGGCGATGAGCGGTATGCTCGCACCGGAGTGGAAAGAAGAAATCGTCGGTGTGGCTGAAGTTCGCGACGTCTTCCGTGCGCCGAAGATTGGTGCGATCGCAGGCTGTATGGTCGTTGAAGGCAGCGTGCACCGTAACAAGAAGATTCGCGTGCTGCGCGATGACGTGGTGATCTACGAAGGTGAGCTCGAATCGCTGCGCCGCTATAAAGACGACGTACAGGAAGTGCGTAGCGGCGTTGAGTGCGGCATCGGCGTGAAGAACTACAACGATGTCCAGGTCGGCGACAAGATCGAAGTCTTTGACCAAGTGAAGGTCGAGCGCAGCCTGTAGGGCTGAGGAGCAAGCATGCGCGAATTCAAGCGTACCGACCGGGTAGCCGACCAGCTCCAGAAGGAGCTGGCGGTGCTGATCCAGCGCGAAGTGAAAGACCCGCGCCTCGGCATGGTCACGGTCAGCGGTGTCACCGTGAGCCGTGACCTGGGTTATGCGGATATCTACGTCACCCTGTTGGGTGAACAGGATGCCGAGCGTATCAAGGAAAACCTGCAGGTGCTGAAGCGGGCGGCAGGTTTTCTGAGAAGCCAGATAGCCAAGCGTATTAAACTGCGCCACGTTCCCGAGCTGCGTTTTCATTTCGATGAAAGCGTGGTGCGTGGCCAGCAGCTGTCGTCGCTGATTGACGAAGCGGTTTCAACCGACCGTGCCCGTCAGGAACAGGACGATGCAAGTGCGGATGAATCAGGCGAGGAGCCGCGTTAATGGCGCGTCGCCGTCGGGGGCTGCCGGTGAATGGCATTGTCCTGCTGGATAAGCCGAAAGGACTTTCCAGCAACCATGCCCTGCAGCGGGTGCGGCGTCTTTTCGAGGCGCAAAAAGCCGGCCATACCGGCACCCTGGATCCTATGGCGACGGGCTTGCTGCCTATCTGCCTGGGTGAGGCCACCAAGTTCTCATCGCACCTGTTGGAAGCTGACAAGGTATATCGTACCCGGGTAGAACTGGGCACGATGACCGACACGGGGGATGCAGAAGGCGCGGTCATCGAGCAGCACGCCGTGCCAAGCCTGACGGTCGATGCAGTTGAAACGGCGTTATCCGGCTTTCGCGGCGAGATCGACCAGGTGCCGCCGATGTACTCGGCGCTGAAGCACGAAGGTAAAAAACTCTATGAGCTCGCCCGCGAGGGAAAGCAGGTTGAGCGTGCAGCGCGGCGGGTAAGCGTGTATGATGCCCGCCTGCTGTCCTTTGAAGGCACGGCCTTCGAGCTGGAAGTCAGCTGCAGCAAGGGGACCTACATCCGTACCCTGGCTGAAGACATTGGCAAGGCACTGGGCTGTGGCGGCCACATCAGTCAGTTGAGAAGGCTCAAGACCGGCCCTTTCAACGGCGATGCCATGTGGACGCTGGAAGCGCTTGAGGCGTTAGCCGATCAAGCGGCCCGCGAAGCCGAGCTGATGCCGGTTGACGTGCTGGTGGATCATTTGCCATCGCTTACATTGGATGAACCGGCTTATGGGCGCTTGGCTCACGGCCAGTCCGCCAATGTGGTGTCTGGCGAATCATTGCCCCCCGAAGCGTTGGCAAGACTTTATTACGCGGAGTCGTTCATAGGTCTCGGCGTTGTAAAAGAAGGCCAGGAAGTGGCACCCAAGCGGCTGTTAAGTACGGTCGCTATCTCGTAAGGCGTTGCATCAATGCGGCGGTTTGCGAGAAAATTGCACATGAAAATAGTAGATTGAGACTGCAAATATGCGTGGTCTCACCCATTCATTGTTAGGCATATTGCTTACTGGAGAGACAGATGGCATTAACCGCTGAAAAGAAGGCCGAGATCGTCAACGAATACGGCCGCGGCGAGAACGACACCGGATCACCTGAAGTGCAGGTTGCCCTGCTGAGCGCCAATATCAACGGCCTGCAGGACCACTTCAAAACCAACAAGCAGGATCACCACTCGCGTCGTGGTCTGATCCGCATGGTAAACCAGCGTCGTAAGCTGCTGGATTACCTGAAGCGTAAAGATTTCGAACGCTATCAGTCTCTGATTCAGAGCTTAGGCATCCGCCGCTAAGTTATTGTTGGCGATGGTCGAGAAACGGGCAGCCCCTCGGGGGCTGCCCGTTTTTTTGTTTCTGGTAGCCCTATCGCGCGGCAACGCCTAGAATGGTGGCGAGTCCAAACGACCCATACGAAAAGACAAGTAGCTATTAATGTTAAAGGAAGTCGCAGTGAATCCGGTAAAAAAAACGTTCCAATACGGTCGTAGCACCGTCACCCTAGAAACCGGGCGTATCGCTCGCCAAGCCACCGGCGCCGTTATGGTGACCATGGACGATACCGTTGTCCTGTGTACCGTGGTGGCCAAGAAAGAAGCGAATCCCAACCAACCCTTTTTCCCGCTCTCGGTGCATTACCAGGAGAAGACCTACGCAGTCGGCAAGATTCCTGGCGGGTTCTTCAAACGTGAAGGCCGTCCCACCGAGAAAGAGACGCTCACGTCGCGCTTGATCGATCGTCCGATCCGTCCGCTGTTCCCCAAGGGGTTCATGAACGAAGTGCAGGTGATCTGTACTGTTCTGTCGACCGATCGCAATCATGATCCAGACATCGCGGCGATGCTGGGCACCTCAGCGGCGCTTTCGATTTCGGGCGTTCCCTTTAGTGGCCCGATTGGCTGTGCCCGGGTTGGCTTTAATGAAGAGCAGGGCTACTTCCTGAACCCCACCGTTGAAGAGCTTGCGAGCTCTGAACTGGATATGGTCGTCGCGGGTACCGAGAAGGCCGTGCTGATGGTCGAGTCGGAAGCCAAAGAGCTGCTTGAAGACGAAATGCTGGGGGCTGTGCTGTTCGGGCACGAAGAAATGCAGGTCGCGATCCGGGCGATCAATGAGCTGGTTGCCGAAGCCGGTAAGCCGCGCTGGGATTGGCAGCCGCCCGAAGAAAATACAGCGCTGAAAGCAGCCATGGCGGACGCCTTTGAAGCCAAAGTTGGGGAAGCCTATCGGATTACCGACAAGATGGCCCGTCAGGACGCGCTGTCTGCCCTGAAAGACGACGCCGTTGCCCAGCTTGCGGCTCCCGAAGGCGAAGAGGCGGAAGGCAAATTCAGCAAGGATGACGTCAAAGCCGCCTTTGCGGGGCTTGAAAAGCGCGTCGTCCGCTCTCGTGTCGTCAAGGGCGAGCCGCGCATTGACGGCCGTGACAACACCACGGTGCGTCCGCTGGATATCGAAGTCGGTACGCTGCCCAAAACGCACGGTTCGGCAGTGTTTACGCGTGGTGAAACCCAGGCGATTGCCATTGCCACCCTGGGCACGCTACGTGATTCGCAGCTCATCGAGTCGCTGGAAGGCGAGCGTAAAGACCGCTTTATGCTGCACTATAACTTCCCTCCCTACAGCGTCGGTGAGGCGGGCTTCATGGGCGGGCCCAAGCGTCGCGAAATCGGCCATGGCCGTCTGGCGCGTCGCGGTGTTCAGGCCATGCTGCCAGCTGAAGATGCGTTTCCTTACACTATTCGGGTCGTATCGGAAATTACCGAGTCCAACGGCTCAAGCTCAATGGCGTCGGTGTGCGGTTCGTCGCTGGCCCTGATGGACGCCGGTGTGCCGCTGAAGGCACCGGTGGCCGGTATTGCCATGGGCCTGGTCAAGGATGAAGACGGCTATGCCGTATTGACCGATATCCTGGGGGACGAAGATCACCTTGGCGACATGGACTTCAAGGTGGCCGGTTCCCAAGAGGGCGTGACCGCCCTGCAGATGGACATCAAGATCGAAGGCATCAACGAAGAGATCATGGAAACGGCGCTACAGCAGGCCCATACCGCACGTCTGGGAATCCTCGAGCAAATGAATGCCGTGATCGCCCAGAGCCGTACGGAAGTGTCTGAAAATGCCCCGTCCATGGCGACCATCAAGATCGATCCGGACAAGATTCGTGATGTTATCGGTAAGGGTGGCGCCACGATCCGCAAGATTTGCGAAGATACCGGCGCGTCGGTCGATCTTGACGACGACGGTACCGTGCGTATCTACGCGGAAGACAAAGCCGCCGCGAAAAAAGCCATCGACACCGTACTGGCCATTACGGCGGAAGCGGAAATCGGCAAGCTGTACATGGGCAAGGTGGTACGCATTGCCGACTTCGGCGCTTTTGTGAATATCATGCCGGGCACGGATGGGCTGGTGCATATCTCGCAGATTGTGCAAGAGCGGGTTAACAACGTCCGCGACTTCCTGAACGAAGGCGACGACGTGCTCGTGAAGGTGCTCGATATCGATAACCGCAACCGGGTGAAGCTCTCGATCAAGGAGATCACCGAAGAAGAGAAAGCGGCCTTTGAAGCCGCCGACGTGGAAGTCGCTGACTAACCAGCGGCCCCGTCGATATCACCGCCCTCGCAGCGTCTCGTTGCGAGGGCGGTATTGTTTGGGGGATCGTCCGGGGACAGGGAGGAAGGAGCGATGGAGCAGCAACAAGCACCGCGTTGGTGGGCAGTGTTCGCGGTGATGATGGGGATTTTCCTGCTGGTGACGGCCGAGCAGCTACCGATTGGTCTGCTGTCGCAGGTAGCGTCCTCCATGGGCGTTACGCCAGGCATGGCAGGCTTGATGGTCACGGTGCCTGGGGTGGTGGCTGCCTTCTCGGCGCCGCTTCTGCCGGTCGCGGTGGGGCGTCTTGATCGCCGCATCATGCTAACGCTACTCATGGGCGTCATGGTGCTGGGTAGCGTGCTGACGTCGCTGGCCAGCAATTTGGCGCTACTGTTGGCCTCGCGTGTGTTGGTCGGGCTCAGTATTGGCGGTTTCTGGGCGGTCGCCGGGAGCATTGCGCCGCGTCTGGTGCCCGAGGCCCAGGTTTCCAAGGCGATGACGGTGATCTTTGGTGGGGTTGCAGCGGCGTCGGTACTGGGGGTGCCGCTAGGAACCCTGCTGGGCGAGTTCAGCAGCTGGCGGGTTGCCTTTGGCGCGCTGGGCGGGTTAAGCCTGTTAACGGCCATGGCGCTGTGGTGTTGGCTGCCGCCATTGCCACCCCGTGAGCCGGTTCGACTGCGGATACTGGCGCAGCAGTTCAGCAACCGCGGGGTGCGGGTGGCGGTGCTGACCACCGGCTTTGTGGTGGTGGGGCACTTTGCGGCCTATACCTTTATCAGCCCTGTACTGCAGGACATCAGCGGTATTGCGCAGCGTCACGTGGGCAGTTTGCTGCTGCTCTACGGAGCGGCGGGAATCCTGGGCAATATCGCGGCAGGCATGTTCGCCGGGCGTCACCCTTACCGCGCCGTGCTGGCGATCCCCTGCGTGTTACTGCTGGTCGTTGCGGCCTTTCCCTGGCTGGGCGTGACGCCGACCAGCGGTGTGGCGTTGTTGATGGTGTGGGGCGCGGTGTTCGGCAGCGTGTCGGTGAGCATTCAAACCTGGATTCTGCGCACCGCCCCGAACACCGAGGCGGCTACCGCGCTGATGGCGTTTACCTTCAACCTGTCAATCGGGTTTGGGGCGATGGTCGGCGGGCGGATTGTCGACGGCACCAGCCTGCCGGTGGCGATGTGGGCCGCGTCGGGGCTGTTTTTGCTGGGTACACTGCTGGTGTTGCGAACGCCGTCGCGCGTCGTGGGGGAGAGGCACCGCTGAGCCAGGCAAAAAAAGGCCCCCGTCGAGGCGGGGGCATAGCGGTGATACATCAGCCGCTTCGGCCGTACAGGCTAGCTTCGCTCAATCGCCAGTGCGACCCCCTGGCCGCCGCCGATACACAGCGTCGCCAGGCCTTTTTTCGAATCGCGGGCAATCATTTCATGCAGCAGGGTCACGAACACGCGGCAGCCGGAGGCGCCGATGGGGTGGCCCAGGGCGATTGCCCCGCCGTTGACGTTGACTTTGTTGGTGTCCCAGCCGAGTTCCTTGTTGACCGAAAGCGCCTGGGCCGCAAAGGCTTCGTTGGCTTCCACCAGGTCCAGATCGTCGAGGCTCCAGCCGGCTTTTTCCAGGCAGCGGCGAGTGGCCGGTGCGGGGCCAATGCCCATGATCGCCGGGTCGACGCCCGCGTTGGCATAGCCGGCAATCCGGGCGAGCGGCTCCAGGCCAAGCTGTTTGGCTTTTTCCGCCGAGCAGATCATCACCACCGCGGCGCCATCGTTGAGCGCCGAGGCGTTACCGGCGGTCACGGTGCCGTCTTTCTTGAACGCCGGGCGCATGCTGCCCAGTTTCTCGGCGGTGACTTCGCGTGGGTTCTCGTCGGTATCAAACACCAGCGGGTCGCCTTTGCGCTGGGGAACTTCCACCGGCACGATCTGGCTTTTGAACCTGCCCTCTTTAATGGCGGCCGCAGCTTTCTGTTGCGACGCAGCAGCGAATTCATCCATCGCTTCACGGGTAATGCCGTACTTTTCGGCCAGGTTCTCCGCGGTGATGCCCATGTGGTAATTATTGAAGGCATCCCACAGACCGTCGTGCACCATGGAGTCGATAGCCTTCCAGTCGCCCATGCGCTGCCCGTTGCGTGAGTTGGGCAGTACGTGGGGAGATGCCGACATGTTTTCCTGGCCACCGGCCAGAATCAGCTCGGCATCGCCGCAGCGAATGGCCTGAGTCGCGAGATGCAGGGCTTTAAGGCCCGAGCCACACACCTTGTTGATCGTCATGGCCGGTACGGCCTCGGGAAGACCGGCCTTGATCGACGCCTGGCGAGCTGGGTTCTGGCCGACACCGGCGGTCAGTACCTGGCCCAGCAGCACTTCATCGACCTGGTCGGCAGCAACGCCCGTTGATGAAAGAATGTCCTTGATGACGAGTGCGCCCAGGTCACTTGCGGGAATACCGGCAAGAGATCCTCCAAAAGCGCCTACAGCGGTGCGGCGTGCCGCCACAATGACTACTTCTTGCATAACAGACTCCTGGTCTAAGTAACGCCGGTGGGAAAACGCCAGCGTTTGTGTTGAGCGTTGTTGTAACCGTTATTGTCTCAGCATAGGTCTTGTATCAGCATAGGGGAAGGGTGTGGTTGGCGGCAATATGCTTTTTGGCCCAAATGAAAACGGGCCAGCGTGTGGCCCGTCGATCATCGTTTCTGCTAGGCAAGCTGGACAGGGATCGCATTACTGGTGTGGCTGACGTGGTTGCCTTCCTGAAGATACACCAGCGCGGGCTGATGGTTATCCAGCTCGGCTTCCGAGTAGTGGGCATAGCTGCAGATGATGATGCGATGCCCCGGTGACGCCAGATGGGCGGCAGCACCGTTGATCGAGATCAGGCGTGAGCCTTCTTCACCGCGGATGGCATAGGTGGTGAAGCGTTCGCCATTTTCCACGTTATAGATCTGGATCTGTTCGTTCTCGCGGATGCCGGCCATGTCCAGCAGGTCGCCGTCGATGGCGCAGGAGCCTTCGTAGTTGAGTACTGCGTGGGTCACGCGGGCCATATGCAACTTGGCTTTGAGCATAATCGTGTGCATGGAAACTCCTAGATAGCAACGCTAGCGTTGGTGGCTAGCATTCGTCGCAGCCGGTAGCTGCACGCTGAGGTTGTCGATAAGCCGGGCAGGGCCGAGATGGGCGGCGGCTAGCAGAACGGCGTGGCGCGTCGAGGGGGTCACTGGGCCGAGCATGGTGTCACGCAGCTCCAGGTAGTCCGGCGTAAAGCCCGCATCATACAGGGCCGTGTGGCCCCGGTGTAGTACCTGTTCGACGGATTCGCCATGCTCTAATGCATCGCGCAAGCTGCACAGGGTTTGGTAGAGCGCAGGGGCCACTGCCCGTTCCTGCTGGCTCAGATAGCCGTTACGTGAAGACAGCGCAAGGCCATCCTCGGCGCGCACAATGGGGACGCCGATAATCTCGATGGGCAAGTGCAGGTCGCTGACCATCTTGCGAATCACCGCAAGCTGCTGGTAGTCCTTTTGGCCAAAAAAGGCTACGTCGGGCTGCACCAGATTAAACAGCATGCTGACCACGGTGGAAACGCCGTCAAAGTGCCCAGGCCGGGAGCCGCCACACAGGCCTTCCCCCATCTCGGGCACGTGCACCAAGGTCTGGGCGTCTAAACCATTAGGGTACAGCGCGCTGACGGTCGGGCTGAACAGGATATCGCAGCCTGCTTCGGTTAGCTGTGTCTGGTCCGCCTCGAAGGTACGAGGATAGGCGTCCAGGTCTTCGCCGGGGCCAAATTGCATGGGATTGACGAACAGGCTGGCGACGACCACGTCTGCGCTCTGCCGGGCGCGGGCAACCAGCGCAAGGTGCCCGGCGTGAAGGTTGCCCATGGTGGGTACCAGGGCAATCCGCTGGCCGCGTAATCGGTGCTCGCGCAGCGTATGGCGTAGCTCGGAGATGTCTCGCAAAGTATGCATAGCAGTCTTGTCGTCGTTCACGGGCATTGCGCTAATACGTTCCCATGGGAACATCGTTTAAAAGCAGTGTTCCGGCGCGGGGAAGGTCCGGGTTTTGACCGCCTCGTGATAGTGCTGAAACGCCGACTGAATGCTGTCGGCGTCAGCCATGAAGTTTTTCACAAAGCGCGGCGTACGACCGTGGGTCACCCCGAGAACATCGTGCATCACCAGGATCTGGCCGTCGGTATCCGGACCCGCGCCGATACCGATCACCGGCACTTCCAGCGCTTCCGTGACCGCCTTGCCCAGGCTCGCGGGCACGCACTCCAGTAAGATGACCGATGCGCCCGCCGCAACGAGGGTTTTGGCATCGTTAATGATCTGCTCTGCCTGGGCGGCCTCTCGGCCTTGTACCTTATAACCGCCAAGTTGATAGACCGTCTGCGGGGTCAGCCCCAGGTGTGCGCAGACAGGGACGCCACGACGGGTCATCTCGCGGATGCCATCGGCCATCCAGGCTTCGCCTTCGACCTTGACGAGCTCGGCACCGGCGCGCATGAGAGCGGCGGCGTCGTCCAGCATGCGTTCGGTGGTGGCATTGCTCATGAAGGGCAGGTCGACCATCAGCAGGCTATGGCCTTTGCCACGGGCCGTGCAGCGGGTGTGGTAACAGATGTCGTCAATGGTCACGGGCAGGGTACTGTTGTGGCCCTGCAGGACCATGCCCAGCGAGTCGCCCACCAACAACACATCGATCCCTGCGTGGCTGGCGGCGTGGGCAAAGGAAGCATCATAGGCGGTCAGGCAACTGAACGTTTCGCCAGCGCGCTTGTGCGCCTGTAGCGTGCTCAGGGTGACGGTTTTCATGGCGTGCTCTCATGTTCTACGTGAGGCCGACGCGGCATCGGCGTGCGGCCAGTGTTAACGCCGCCTTGTGGCGGGCGCTGAGTGGCGTAACCGGTAATTGTTACCTGAATGCAGGCTTGGTGTCGAGATGTGTGTCAGATGGTAGCCGTCGGGGTAACATCGGCATCCGTTAGCCGACGTATCGGCGCGCTATCGAGTTCGGCCCGCCAGTCACCCAGTGGGCGATGGTGGAGGCTTAAGTCCGGGGCCAGCTCGTACAAGGGGACAAGGACAAAGGCGCGTGTGTGCATATGCAAATGAGGAACCCGAAGGCGGGGCAATCGGATCGTTTCCTGGCCGTAAAGTAGCATGTCCAGGTCGAGTGTCCGTGGCCCCCACCGGCGTTGCCTTTGTCGGCGATGTCGCTGTTCCAGCGCCTGCAGTTGGTCGAGCAGCGCAAGAGGCGAGAGTCGCGTTTCAAGCGCGGCAACCGCATTGATAAAATCGGGCTGATCCTGGGGCCCCAACGGCGGGGTGGCATACAGTGAAGAGGTACCGACCACGTCGCTCAGCGGTAGACGGGCAAGCTCGTCAAGCGCCTGACGGACCTGGGCCATGGGGTTGTCCAGGTTGCTCCCCAGGCCGATATAGGCAAGCGACATGTGCGCGGTTAACCTTCGCTCTTGCGCGGTTTGCGGCGCCGTTTACGGCGGCGGTCGCCCTGGCCTGCAGGGTCGCCGCCCACCTTTTGCAGCAGGCGGCGTTGATCGTGTTCATCGCCTGTCTGGAAGGCGTTCCACCATTCACCCAGCCCGCCCGGGATTTCTCCTGACTGTTCGCGCAGCAGCAGCAGGTCATAAGCGGCCCGGAAGCGCGGGTGTTCGCGGGTCTGGAACGCCTTTTTGCCGCGGCGCAGGGGTAAACGCCCCTGAAGCTCCCAAATGTCGCGCATCGGCATGCCAAAGCGTTTGGGGATGGATACATGCTGAAGCTGTCGAGTCACTACCTGCTGAGCGGCCGCTTGTAGCGCGGGAATGGACGGCATGCCCTCGCTTTCAAGCGCTGCCTGGCGGTGGGCAACCGGGGGCCACAAGAACGCCGCCAGCAAGAACGCAGGGGTGACGGGGCGGTCTTCGGCGATACGCTTGTCGGTGTTGGCAAGCGCCTTTTCAATCAAATCTTCCGCCCATGCCGCATCCGCCATGGCCTCTTCGGCTTCGGGGAACAACATGCCAAACAGTCCGTAATGGCTTAGCATCCTGAAGGTCACCAGGCCATGACCCGACATGAACAGCTTGAGTACTTCATCGAAAAGCCTCGCCGGGGGAATACTCAACAGCAGCGGCGCCAGGTCGTACATGGGCGCTTCGGTGTCGGCGTCAATCGTGAAGTCCAGCTTGGCGGCAAAACGCACTGCCCGCAGCATGCGAACCGGGTCCTCGCGGTAGCGGGTGGCGGGGTCGCCAATCAAGCGCAGCGTCCGCGCCTCGATATCCTGCGCCCCGTTGGCAAAGTCATGGATAGTGAAATCGGCGATGTTGTAGTACAGCGCATTCACCGTGAAGTCGCGCCGCAGAGCATCCTCTTCGATATTGCCCCATACGTTGTCGCGCAGCAAAAGGCCGTCATCCGACTGTTGAGCAATGTGATCGCCGTGTTCGTCCTGGGGCTTGCCGCGGAAGGTCGTGACCTCGATGACCTCGCGGCCAAAGCGCACATGCACAATACGGAAACGGCGCCCGATCAGGCGCGAATTGCGGAAAAGATCGCGCACCTGCTCGGGGGTTGCGTTGGTCGCAACGTCAAAATCCTTGGGCATTTTGCCAAGCAGGGCGTCGCGAATGCAGCCGCCTACCAGATAGGCGTCAAACCCGGCGCCATTCAGGCGATAAAGCACCTTCAAGGCAGCATCGCTGATCTGCTGACGAGAAACGGGGTGCTCGGAGCGAGGTATGATGCGGGGGCTAAGCGCGCCTGATGCGCCCTGTTGGGGTTCGAGCAGAGATTTCAATTGCTCTCCCGGACTGTGTAGTAAACGGGTAAATCCTTTAAGCATGCGGCGGAATCGACTCGCAGGATATCGAAAAAATGGCCCTAATGTAAGCGACGAGTCGCTGAGTGTAGCCGACCGCTGGAGGCTTGCAAAGCGTTGGCAGGGTTGTGGCACGAGCAAGGCCGCTAAACGCAGAAAGGGGAGGCCAATAAGGCCTCCCCTGTAAAAGCGACAATCAGCGTCCGTTGCTGCTGTTTTTCTTCATGATGGCACATCGCCCTGAATACGCACCGCAGTCGGTAGGCGTGGCAATCACGTGGATTCCGACCGCCTCGTATTCAAAACAATAATCCAACCGCGAATCTTTCATCCTCCGGCGATTTGTTATTGGATCCGGGGTGTACACACTGACTGCTGTTGTTCTTGTTGGGGCGCAGTCTTTCCGGCGTACGTCGCGTCCATTTTTGGGCACTTGCCGAGTTTTATTGTTGTATGTAGCGCTTATTTTTCTTAGCGCAAGCAAGTAACGAGATACAAGCCTGTTGTTGTTGTTAGTACCGTTATCTCTGCCTGGCCCTGTTGTTCTTGTTGTGGCTCAGGTCTGGGCGGTGTCATGTTGTTTTTGTTGACGACTTACCGCGCTGCCCAGTTTGTTTTTCTTACCCAGATATATTGCACTCGCCGTGCCACTCGCAAGATAACGCATGGAATTCAGGTGGTTGGGTTTTTCTGCTATGCCAGGAAAGGATTGTGAGAATGAAGTGTTACCCGCTTTGAGCCGTCTTTCGTGTGGGAAGGTAACAGTATGCGGGTAACGAATTTCGTGGATATTTCTTTGATAAATCAGTGTATTAGACGTTAGTTGTAGGCGCGATGGCGCTGTTCAGCTAGGGCGGCGTGCCGTCTTCTTGCGCGGTATGCCCAGCCGCTGGCGCCGCTCCCATAGGTTTTTGCGGCTGATCCCCAGCTTCTGTGCCAGCTCGGTCTCGCTCATCTGGTCCTGGTGCTCGAGTACAAAGTGTTGGAAATAGTCTTCCAATGACAGGTCATCGTCTTCGGCGCCGGGTTGAAGCGTGTCGGCGCTGGCGGCTGAAGGAGGGGGGCTGGCCGCTGGTGTCGGGCGATGGGAAACGGGGGCAAGCCCCAGGTCGTCGGGGTGGATCAAATGGCCTTCGGCCAGAATGACGCCGCGTTCCAGGGCATTTTCCAGCTCACGCACGTTGCCGGGCCAGGGGTAGTCACGCAGCTCATGGCGTGCCGCCCGGGATAGGCGCAGCCCTTGGCGATCATGTCGCTTGCAGGCCTTGTCGAGCAGGATGTCGGCGATTTCCAGCACGTCGTCTTCGCGCTCACGCAACGGCGGCAGCTCGATCTGCATGACATTCAGCCGGTAGTACAGGTCCAGGCGAAATTCGCCGCTCTTGGAGAGCGCGCGCAGGTCGCGGTGGGTCGCGGCGATCAGGCGGAC
Organism: Vreelandella subterranea; assembly: GCF_900111305.1. Classification (GTDB taxonomy): domain Bacteria; phylum Pseudomonadota; class Gammaproteobacteria; order Pseudomonadales; family Halomonadaceae; genus Vreelandella; species Vreelandella subterranea. The sequence continues at coordinate 16,674 of NZ_FOGS01000005.1, read as the reverse complement.
ATCCACATGGCGGGTTTCCACCGAGCCGATTTTGCGAATTTCGCCTTCCTGGAGCACGCGCAGCAGCCGTGCTTGAGCGTCGAGGGGGAGCTCGCCAATTTCGTCCAGAAATAGCGTGCCGCCATCGGCGGCTTCGACCAGCCCGGTGCGCGCGGCGCTGGCGCCGGTGAAGGCGCCTTTTTCATGGCCAAACAGCTCTGACTCGATCAGTGTTTCCGGGATGGCCGCGCAGTTGACGCATATCAGCGGGGCCTTGGCCCGTTTGCTCTGTTGATGCAGGGCGCGGGCGACGAGTTCCTTGCCGGTGCCGGACTCCCCAAGGATGAGCACCGTGACATCGGCGGGCGCGGTTTTGCGAATGCGGGTGTAGACCTGCTGCATGGCCACGCAGTTGCCGATCATGGTTTGTCGGCCGCCCCCGTCATCGGTGATGTCGGGCGGCGGGCTGTGCTGCATCGACTGCTGGTGAAGAATCCGCGCAACGGTTTCCAGGAGCTCTGCGTGGTCAAACGGTTTGGCAACGTAGTCCACCGCGCCCTGTTTGAGGGAGTCGACCGCCGAGCGCATGCTGGCATAGCTGGTCATGATCAGAACCGGCGCTGGCGCGGCGGCCTGGATCAGGTGGGTTCCCGGCTCGCCGGGCAGGCGCAGGTCGCTGATAATCAGATCAAAGTCGGCCAGATCGAGTGTCTCGGCCTCTTCGGCACTGCCCGCTTCGCTGACCTCATAGTCATGGCGCTCGAGCAGACGTCTGAGTGCACTGCGAATAATGGCTTCATCTTCAACAATCAGAATCCTAGACATGGGGCAGCTGATCATCCTGTTGGAAAAGCGGTAGCCACAGGGTTATGGCTGTACCGCGAGATGTTCCGGGCGGTGGCGATGCCACCTCAATTCTGCCGTGATGCTCATTGATAATCTGGTAGGCCAGTGATAACCCGAGCCCAGTGCCTTCCCCGGCTGCTTTGGTGGTGGTGAAGGGCTCGAACAGGTGGTCACGTACCTTGGGGTCAATACCCTGACCGTCGTCGGTCACACACCACCATGCCTGATCAGCCTGCTTGCCTGCCGTGATGTGCACGCTGCCCTCGGGGCTGCAGGCATCCCGCGCGTTGCCCAGTAGATTTACCATCACCTGGGTCAGGCGCTGGGCGTCCCCTTGCACCACCAACGCGTCCGTACACTCATTGGTAAAGATGACATCCTCGCCCGAGCGGGCCAGGTGGATCAAGTGCAAGGCATCGTCGGTGATCGTTCTTAGCACGACGGGCGAGCGAGGCAGCCCGGGCGAATCGCGCCCGGCATGGGCAAAGCCGACCAGCGAATTGACGATCTTGGTGACCCGCTCGGTCAACTGTTGAATATGATCGGCGGTTTCCAGCAAGGCGGGATCCTGGGTGTCATAACGCAGGTTTTGCGCCAGCGACGAGATGCCGGTAATCGGGTTGCCTATTTCATGGGCCACGCCCGCCGCCAGTTGGCCGATGGAAGCGAGGCGAGCGGCGTGAACCAGCTCGTCCTCCAGCCACTTCATCTCGGTGTGGTCTTCCACCAGAATGACGCTGCCACCGCGACTGTCGTTGCCGCTCAGGTCGGCCTTGTGCAGCGTCAGGAAGTAGTCTTTGTCGTGGAGCCTCACGGCTTGTTTGTACAGCGGTGACGGCCCTTCGTTGAGTACGCTACCCAGCAGCCATGGCCAGGGGGCAGGCAGGCTGTCCCGGCGCGAGCCGATCACGCTTTCCCCACTGATGCCGGAAAGCTGCGAAAGCGCCTGATTCCACATCACCAGCTCTTCGTCGTCGCCGAGGACGCAAAGCCCGACGGGCAGGTAAGCCAGCGTTTGGCGATGGTGGCGGCGCAGCCCATCGAGCTCCCTGGCAAGCCCCGTGAGCCGCGAGCGATAGGCTTCCAGGCGGCTTTCCACGAAATGGATGTCATCGGTAATCGGCGCATCGTCGTGGCGGTAGGGCAGGTAACGGTCGACGATATCCCGCGCCACAGAAGGGCCCATCAAGCCGGAAAGGTTTGCCTGGATACGGTCGCGCAGGCGGCGCAGTGCGTAGGGGCGGCGCTCCTGATGAGTCAGGTTGAGTGCCTTGAGCGCACGGCCGACTTCACGGTGAGCCGCTTCATCGCCCAGTGCCTGGGCCAGGTGGGTAGAGAAGTCACTCGCCGTAGCGGCTTCCAGCGGCAGGCGTTTCGAGCGAATGACCGCATCCACCGAGCAGGCCTCGGCCGCCGATTTTTCACCTTCCGAGGTACGGGTGAACAGCGACACGACGATCAGCAGCAGGATGTTGAGCGATTGAGACAGCAAGGTGACGCTATACCAGATGGGCGCATCCGTGGGTGTCAGCGGTGTCAATGGCAGGGTGGGCGGGGTATAGCCCGCCACCAGGGGCAGCCATAGCCCCCAGAGCCAGACGCCAACGCCCCCGATCAGGCCAGCCACCATGCCCTTGCGGTTGGCACCCGGCCAATAGAGCAGCGCCAGCATGCCTGGCAAACACTGGGCCATGCCGATGAAGGCGGCGAGCCCCAGGCTGGTCAGCGGGTGATGACGGCCAACCCACTGATAAAACAGCCAACCGCTTAAAATAACCCCGATCACCAGCCCGCGGCGCAGCCATAGCAGCCAGCCGTAGAGGTCGCTACGCGCTTCGGGGGGCCTGGCCACCAACACGATGTGGTTGAGCACCATCCCCGAGAGCGCCAGTGCGATCAGCATCATGGTGCCGCTGGCGGCCGCCAGGCCGCCGATAAACGCCAGCGCCCCGACCCACCAGTGCTCGCTCAATGCATAGGCGGCGTAGGCGGTGAAGGGGAGCGTCTCGTTGACCGACTGCGCAGCCCACCAGATAAGCGGGACGGGTAAGGCCATCAGCAGTAAAAATAGCGGCAAGGTCCAGCTTGCCTGCAGCAGCGTCTGCGGCGACAGGCTTTCCGCAAAGGTGATATGAAACAAATGCGGCATCATGAAGGCGGCGGCAAAAAACAATAGCAGCAGGGTGCGCCATTGGGCGGGATCAAAACGGGCGGTGCGCGCCTGGGCAAGGTAGCCGGGGCCTTCGAGCCATGCCTGCAGGTCGCCAGGGCCACTGAATACAAACCACAATGCCACGGCGCCCAGCCCCAGCATGGCCAGCAGTTTGACCACTGATTCGATCGCCATGGTGCTCAACAGGCTGTTGTGACGGCTATGCACATGACTGTGTCGCGCCCCGAGCATCACCGCCAAGGCGGCGATGGCCGCGCAAAATGTAAGCGCCACGACAGGCCCGGCCTGGCTCCGGGTGAAAAGATTGACGGCCTCGCTCATGGTTTTGACCTGAATGCCCAGCAATGGCAACACCGCGAGCAGGCTGACCAGGGTTACCAGAGTGCCCGCCCAGCGGGAGCGAAAACGAAAGGCGAACAGATCCGCCAGTGAGGCGAGTTGGTAGGTACGGGTGATCCGCTGAATGGGGACCAGCAGCACCGGGGCAAGCAGAAAGGCACCGGCGGCCCCCAGGTAGTAGGCGAGATAGCCAAAGCCGACATTAGCCGCCAATTCGACGCTGCCATAAATCGCCCAGGCGCTGGCATAAACACCCAATGCCAGGGTGTAGACGGCAGGATGACGGCTGATGCGCAGCGGTATCCAGCCCCTTTCCACCGCCAGGGCGCAGCCCAGCAGAAGGGCAAGATAGCCCAGGCCGAGAAGCAGCGCGCCAAGGACCTCAACGCTCATCCAGTTTCCTCTTCTGTTCAAGCCACAATGTCAGGGCGATCAGCCCGCCCCAGATAACAAAGGGCCGATACCAGGCCACGCTCGGGTCGCTCCAGCCATCCATCAGCAGGGGGGAGAGCAGGTAGCCGCCGAAGACCAGAAACAGCATGATGCGGTAAACGTACATGTCAGGGCTCCTGTGGCAATTCGCGCTGCGCTGACGGTGACAGTCGCTCGACCGACCAATGTGTCACCGCCCAGTCTAACTGAGTGGTCACCGGCGCTTGGGCAAGGTCATCGGGCGGCGCCTGGTCAAGCGCCTGCAGCGCCCGAAACAGCTGGTGGCGTATGGCGCTCGGCGCCTCGGCCAACGCCGGTGCAAGGTTCTGCTTGGAAAGCTTTTGGCCCTGGGATGTCACCACCAAGGGTAAATGCAGGTAACGGGGCTCGGGAACTGCCAGTGCCACTTGCAGCTGGCGCTGCCAGGGCGTGTTGTCGAGCAGGTCAAATCCTCTGACAACGTCCGTTATGCCCTGCTCGGCGTCGTCGACAACCACCGCCAGCTGATATGCCCAGAGAGCATCTTTGCGTTTGAGGACGACATCCCCCAGTGTTTCAGGGTCGAACTGTTGCCAGCCAAACAGGCGGTCGTGCCATTGCACCGGGCGCTTTCCCAGGTCGCTGCGCAGCCGCCAGGCGACCGGCTGGGTGGGGTCACTCAGCCCCGTGCGACACCAGCCAGGATAGACCGGATATGCCTGCCACTGTTTGCGCGAACAGCTGCAAGGGTAGGCCAGCCCCTGGTCGGCGAGGGTATCGAGCGCCTGCTGATAGGCAGCGTGGCGGTCATGCTGCCAGCGAACGGCCTCGTCCCAGTGAAGGCCAAACGCTTCCAGCTGGCGCAAAATGATGCTGTCGGTGCCTGACGGGCAGCGTGGCGGGTCGATATCTTCAATGCGTACCAGCCAATCGCCGCCCGCCGCGCGGGCGTCCAGGTAACTGCCCAGGGCTGCCACCAGCGAGCCAAAATGCAGAGGCCCTGACGGCGTGGGGGCGAACCGCCCACGATAGCGAGTTGGTTGCGTCATCGAAGCCTTCCAGAAACCAAAACGGGCACCACAGGGTGCCCGCATTCCACAATAGCATACAGGTCGATTCTTCCTGGCTTAGCCGCCGAGTTGCTTCTCCTTGAGCTCGGCCAGGGTCTTGCAGTCGACGCATAGCGTGGCGGTCGGGCGCGCTTCAAGACGGCGAATACCAATCTCGACCCCGCAGGCTTCGCAGAAGCCGTAATCGTCTTCGTCGATCTTCTCTATGGTTTCGTTAATTTTCTTGAGCAGCTTACGCTCGCGGTCCCGGGTGCGCAGCTCAAGGCTGAAACCTTCTTCCTGGGTCGCCCGATCGGCCGGATCGGCGTAGTTGTTAGCATCTTCCTGCAGGTGGCGTACGGTACGGTCCACCTCTTCCATGAGGTCCTGTTTCCAATCCAACAGCAGCTGGCGGAAGTGCGCCAGCTGTTGGTCATTCATATATTCTTCACCCGTTGCCGGCTCATACGGTGTGAAGGGCTTGGACGCTTCCGGTTTTTTTTCCGCTACTGGCATGGGAGTGCCCCCTACGTATGTGACTACTGATCGACCATGAGCGTGTGTCACGATCTCACGCCAAAGGGATGCTTGTTTAGCTGAAAATTGGCTGTGTTGCAAGCATAATAGAATGCTTTCTATCATGAACTTGCCTCCAGTGCGGCCAAGCTCATGTTTTTACTACCGCTAGGTAAGGAGCCGTTATGGCCTGGAATTCACGGGTGAATCATGTCGCACCTTTTCGTGTGATGCATCTACTGGAAATGGCTCAGGCGCGTGAGGCAGCGGGCCATGATGTGATTCACCTCGAAGTCGGGGAGCCGGATTTCGCGACTCCCGCGCCGGTTGTGGCCGCGGGGCAGCACGCATTGGCGACAGGCAAAACCCGCTACACGCCTGCCGCTGGTCTGCCCGCATTGCGCGAGGCGATTGCCGGTCACTACGCGGAGCACTTCAATGCCTCGGTAGACCCCGCGCGGATTCTGGTCACACCCGGCGCTTCGGGGGCGCTGTTGCTGGCCAGCCAGCTACTGGTCGAGACGGGCGACCGGGTCATGATGGCCGATCCCAACTACCCGTGTAATCGCCATTTCATGGCCCTGGCCGGTGCCGACGTCGATGCTATCCCGGTCGGTCGTGACAGCGGCTGGCAGTTGGACGCTGCGCTGGTCGAGCGGCACTGGCAACCCCATACGCGGCTGGCGATGCTGGCATCGCCTTCCAACCCGACCGGTCATACGTTGAGTGCCGATGCGTTGAAAGCGGTGTTCAAGGCGGTGGCCGAGCGTGGCGGCGAGGTGCTGGTGGATGAGATCTATCAGGGGCTGAATTACGACGACGCGCCTCTTTCGGCAACGTCGCTGTCTGACGACGCCTTTGTGGTCAACAGCTTTTCCAAATACTTCGGCATGACCGGCTGGCGCCTGGGCTGGCTGGTGGCCCCCGAGCGTGCGATCGAGCCGCTCACCAGGCTTGCCCAGAACGTGTTTCTTGCCGCCCCGACGCCTTCCCAGCACGCTGCATTGGCCGCCTTTACCCCCGAGTGTCGCGACATTCTCGAGACTCAGCGGGCGACGCTCAAGCAGCGTCGTCGGGTATTGCTTGAGGGCTTGGCGCAGTTAGGGCTGGCGCCGGATCTGCCGCCCCAGGGGGCGTTCTATCTGTGGCTGGACATTTCCCGCTATAGTCGTGACAGCCAGGATTTTTGCGAACGGCTGCTGCGTGAGGAGAACGTGGCGATCACGCCGGGCATCGATTTTGCCGTACAGGGCGGCGAGCATCATGTGCGTATTGCCTTCACCAACGACGTCGAGCGGCTGGAAGACGCCGTGGTGCGCATTAACCGCTTTGTGAGCCGTCTATGAGCCTTACCTACCAGGGCCTGGTGCCGGGTACCTTGCTGCGCCGCTACAAGCGCTTTCTGGCCGATGTGCGCCTGGACGACGGTCGGGACGTCGTCGCTCACTGCCCCAATACCGGCTCGATGAAGGCGGTCAATGTGCCTGGCTGCCGGGTATGGCTGTCGCCAAGCGATAATCCGAAACGCAAGCTGGCCTGGACCTGGGAATGGATCGAACTGCCGCAGCCGGATGGCACGGCGGCGCTGGCCTCGGTGCACACCGGGCGCGCCAATCGCATTGTGGAGGCGGCCATCGAGGCCGGTGATATCGCGCCGCTGGCGGGGTATCCAACGCTCAGGCGCGAGGTGAAAGTGGCCGACGCGCGGTTGGACTTTCGCCTGGACGACCCTGACCGTGGCGCCGTCTACATCGAAGTGAAGCAGGTGACGCTAAAAGAAACCGACGGCCATGGTTACTTTCCCGATTCGGTCAGCGTGCGCGGCGCCAAGCATCTGCGCTCGCTGCAGGCGTTAGCCGAGCAGGGTGAACGGGCGGTGCTGCTGTTTTGCGTGGCCCATGAGGGCATTGGCGATGTGGCCCCTGCCGCGCATATCGACCCGGCTTACGCGGCTGCAATGGCGGAAGCGGCCAGGGCAGGCGTCGAGGTGTTGGCATACGGGATAGACGTGCAGTGGGCGGCCGCCAAGCCCGCGTCAGTGCGCCTGACGCGGGCCTTGCCGATACGCTGGTCGGTGACCTCAGCGGCGACGCACGCGGAAAATGGCGATTTCACCGAACAGGTTGGGCCATAGCCTAGACGTCCAGTGCCCGCGGTGGTCACCCACGCCCACGGCGCGATCCACAATCACCATGCCTTTTTCACGGCACAGGTGCTCAAAGTCGTTGAAGGTGGAGAGATGAATGTTGGGGGTGTCGTACCAGGCGTGGGGCAGCGACTTGGAAACCGGCATGTAGCCGCGCAGGCCCAGGTGAATACGGTGACGCCAGTAGGCAAAGTTGGGAAACGTGATGATGCCCTCTTCGGCAACGCGCAGCATTTCATCGAGCATTTTATCGGGGCGACGCAGGGCCTGCAGGGCCTGGGTCATGATCACTTGATCGTAGCTGTTGTCGCAGAAGCTGCCCAGGCCATCGTCGAGGTTATGCTCGATGACATTGACGCCGCGGGCCACACAGCCGGTAATGCCGTCGTGATCGATTTCAAGGCCGTAACCGGTCACGCCTTTGTGCTGGGCCAGCGCTTCGAGCAGTACACCATCACCGCAGGCCAGGTCCAGAACATGCGCGCCCTCGGGGACCCAGTCGTAGATCAGTTCCAGATCAGCGCGCATCATGGTGTCTCCTCTGCATCCGGATGAGCAAGGTTAAGCTCGCGGGCCGCGCGATTCATGAAAGCACCGAATACCGCTTCGTAGCGGGGCTCGGGTAACAAGAACGCGTCGTGGCCATGGGGCGAGTCGATATTGGCGTAGCTCACCGGTTTGCCCGCACGCGTGAGGGCGTCGACCAACTCCCGAGAGCGCGGCGGCGGAAAGCGCCAGTCGGTGGTGAAGCTGACGATCAGGAACGGGCACTGTGCCGGGGCGAGGGCGTTGGCGAGATCCCCGCCCTGGGTGGACGCCGGGTCGAAGTAATCCAGCGCCTTGGTCATCAGTAGGTAGGTGTTGGCGTCAAAGGCGGTGGAAAACGTATCACCCTGATAGCGCAGGTAGGATTCCACCTGGAACTCGACCCCGAAGCCGAAGTTCAGGTCGTTGCTGCGCAGGTCACGGCCGAACTTGCTGCCCATGGCGTCTTCGGAAAGGTAGGTGATATGGCCCACCATACGGGCCAGCTTCAGCCCACGCTTGGGCACGGTATCATGTTCGGCGTACCAGCCGTCAAAAAAATCCGGGTCGGAGCGAATCGCCTGACGCGCGACTTCATTGAAGGCAATGTTCTGCGCCGACAGGCGTGGCGTTGCGGCGATGACCACCGCATTGGACACCCGGTCAGGGTAGGTCATTGTCCACTCCAGCACCTGCATGCCCCCAAGGCTGCCACCCACCGCTGCCGCCCAGCGCTCGATCCCCAACTGGTCGGCCAGGCGAGCCTGGCTGGCCACCCAGTCACTCACCGTGACCATGGGGAAGTCGGGGCCCCACTGGCGCCCGGTGTCGGGGTTGTGGCTCACCGGGCCGGTGCTGCCGTGGCAGCCGCCCAGGTTGTTCAGGGACACGACGAAAAAGCGGTTGGTGTCGATAGCTTTGCCGGGGCCGATATGGGCGTCCCACCAGCCGGGCTTGCGGTCTTCCTGACTGTGGTAACCGGCCGCGTGGTGGTGGCCTGAGAGCGCATGGCAGATCAGTATCGCGTTGCTACGCTCGGCGTTAAGAGTGCCGTAGGTCTCGTAAATCAACTCGTACTCGGGCAATACCTTGCCGCAGGCGAGCGGAAGGGGCGTGTCGAATTTGGCGACATTCGGAGTGACCAGCCCGACGGAATTCGTCGGCCGGTCCTCAAAAGCAAGCGTGTCTGAATCGGGCATCGAAAGCGTTAGTCCTGCTGAGTCAGTCGTCGTAAATAAGCCAGTGCCAGTGATTACAGGCCGACCAGGGCGCCGGAAATGCCGGCCGCTCGAATCAGTGAGCCCACCAGTAGCCCGTCCACCAGGTTAATGGCGATAAATACCACAATGGGGGATAGATCAATCATGCCCAGCGGCGGGATGACCTTGCGTACCGGGGCCATGATGGGCTCGACCAGCTGCATGATTAACAGCGCGCCTGGGTGGCTGGCATTGGGGGCGACCCAGCTCAGAATGATCATCACGATCAAGGCGAAGAAGTAAATCTTCAGGATGGCGTTGGCCAGGGCGGCGATACCGGCGATCAGTAGCCCTGTTACAGGGGGCATGCCCACGCCAATCACCATGAAAATCGCAATAATGCTGATGACCTTGAGGACAAACCCGGCCGCCAGGGTGGCAAGATCGAAGCGACCGGCGACCGGCCCCAAGAAACCCTGGAAAAGCCCCACGGCTGGCTGGGTAATCTTGACGACTGTCTGGCTCATGGGGTTGTAATAGTCGGCCCTTGACGCCTGCAATAAAAATCGCAGCATGAGTAAAAACAGATAAATATTGATCAGCGAGTTAACCAGCATTAACCCGGCGCTGCCCAATTCGTTGCCCATGGCTATTTCTCCTATAAAATCCGCGTTGATTAGTGGCCGCTCAGTTCCTTGGACATGGCTTGGGCACGCTTGGCGCAGGCCTGCATCGCATCAGCGATTGTCGTCCTGAGCTTTGCATCTTCCATGTGCTGAATCGCCTGCTCGGTGGTGCCGCCGGGCGACATGACATTCTGTTTGAGTGTTGCCGGGTCTTTATCGCTTTGTTGTGCCATGGTGGCGGCACCCAAGGCGGTTTGAATCGCCAGGCGGCGCGCCGTATCGGCGGGAAGGCCGAGCTCGACGGCGGCGTCTTCCATGGCTTCCAGCATCAGGAAGAAATACGCCGGTGCGCTGCCTGAGACCGCTGTCACCGCGTCCAGCAAGGCTTCTTCCTCGACCCATTCGACGATGCCCACTGCTTCCATGAGCTGAGTCGCTATATCGCGTTGGGCATCGCTGACCCGCGCATTAGCATACAGGCCACTGGCACCGCGGCCTACCAGAGACGGTGTATTCGGCATGCAGCGAACCACAGCGTTACCCCCGCCCAGCCATTGGTCAATGGTGGCCGCGTCAAGGCCAGCGGCGATGGAAATGATCAGAGGGCTGCGCTGTTGAACGGTGTCGCTGAGCGCTTCGCATACGTCGCGCATGATCTGTGGCTTAACAGCCAGCACCAGGACGTCGGTCTGGCTCGCGGCGGCGTTGTTATCGGTTTGCGTCTGGATGTTCAGGCGTGTACGTAACGCCTCGAGTTCGCTTTCCTGAGGCGCAGTGGCCGTGATGTCGTCAGGCGTGACACCGCTGTCGATCAGGCCGCCAATGATGGCGCTTGCCATATTGCCTGCGCCAATGAAGGTGATCTTGTTCGTCATGGGGGTATCCTCTGTTGAAAAAGGCGGCGTTGAGCCGCGTGATTTCATTCGCCTGGGTACATGCGTTCCCGGTTGGCTCGATGGTTCGTTCAGGTGGTATTCCGCGCACCAAAAATCGCCGTCCCTAAACGTACCAGTGTGGCACCTTCCAGCACAGCCGCTTCCAGGTCGTCGCTCATGCCCATGGAAAGCGTATCAAGCGGCGTATCGGGCAGTGCCTTCTGTAACGCTGACAAAAGCTTGCGCATCTCGGCCAGAGGCTGACGCTGGGCCGCCAGGCTTTCTGCCGGGGCGGGGATCGCCATCAGGCCTCGCAGCTTGAGGCCAGGTAGCGCAGCAACCTCCTGGGCAAGGGCTTCCACGTCTTCTGGCATGACGCCTGATTTTGAGGGCTCACGGCTGATATTGACCTGTAAGCAAACGTTGAGTGGGGCCAAATGGGGAGGGCGCTGCTCGCTAAGCCGCTTGGCAATTTTCAGGCGGTCAATGGTGTGCAGCCAGGCGAAATTTTCGGCAACGGCGCGCGTTTTATTCGATTGAAGAGGGCCAATGAAATGCCACACAAGATCGTCCAGGTCGGCCAGCTCTGCCTGCTTGTCCAACGCTTCCTGCAGATAGTTTTCACCAAACTCACGCTGACCAAGCGCGCTTGCCTGGCGAATCATCGAGGCCGGCTTGGTTTTGCTTACGGCCAGCAGCGAGGCATCATTAACCGGGCGGCCAGCGTCGATGAGGGCGTGCTCTAGGCGCTGGCGCGCGCTGGCTAGTGACGCTGGAAGCGCGTTATCTGTCATACTCAGGCACCTTACCGCAGCTGGGGAAGAAAGATGGATATTACCGAACTGCTGGCATTCTCGGCAAAGCAGAATGCATCCGACCTGCACTTATCCGCTGGCTTGCCACCCATGATACGGGTTGATGGCGATATCCGTCGGCTGAATGTGCCTGCCATGGATAACAGTGCCGTGCGCCGGTTGATTCACGACATCATGAACGATCGTCAGCGCCGCGACTACGAAGAACATCTCGAAGTCGACTTCTCTTTCGAAGTGCCGGGCGTGGCGCGTTTTCGAGTCAACGCCTTTAATCAGGCCCGCGGGGCCGGCGCGGTATTCCGCACCATTCCCAATCAGGTGCTATCGATGCAGGCCCTGGGGTTGGGCGAAGTGTTCGAGCGCCTCTCCATGCTGCCGCGCGGCCTGGTGTTGGTGACCGGGCCAACCGGTTCGGGGAAAAGTACCACCCTTGCGGCGATGATCGATTACATCAACGATCATCGCTATGAGCACATTCTCACCATCGAAGACCCGGTTGAGTTTGTGCATGCCAGCAAGCGCTGCCTGATTAATCAGCGGGAAGTCCATCGTGACACACACGGCTTTGCGGAGGCGTTGCGCAGTGCGCTGCGCGAAGACCCGGATGTGATCCTGGTGGGAGAGCTGCGCGACCAGGAAACCATCCGCCTGGCATTAACGGCGGCAGAGACCGGCCACCTGGTGCTCGGGACGCTGCATACCACGTCAGCGGCCAAGACCATTGACCGGATTATTGATGTCTTCCCCGGCGAAGAGAAGGCCATGGTGCGTTCGATGCTGTCTGAGTCGCTGCAGGCGGTGGTCGCCCAGGTACTCTTGAAGCGCCAGGGAGGCGGCCGCGTGGCGGCCCATGAAATTCTGATCGCGACCTCAGCGGTGCGCAATCTGATTCGTGAAGACAAGGTGGCGCAGATCTTCTCGGCGATTCAAACCGGCGGCAACCTGGGTATGCAAACGCTGGACGCCGCCCTGTCGCAACTGGTCAACGATGGCCATGTCGGCATGGAAGCCGCCCAGGCGCTGGCCAAGGGCACCCTGGCTTCCCGGGAGACGTAACCGATGGCGAATAACGACGCCTCAACGCTGACGCCTGGCCAGTGGCTGCACCAGTTGCTGGACATCATGGTGACGCAGCAAGCCTCAGACCTGCTCATTTCAACGGGTGCGCCGCCCAGCCTCAAGATGCCCAACGGGCTGGTTCCCCTGGGCCAAAAGCCGTTGAGTGAACATCAGGTAAGCGAGTTGGTAACTCACACCGTGCCCGACGGGTTGCGCGAGCGTTTCAGGCAACAGCGCGAGGCGAACTTTGCGCTGGGGTTTGAAGACAAGGGGCGCTTTCGCGTTAGTGCCTTCCAGCAGCGAAACCAGCCTGCCATGGTGATACGCCGTATCGAGCAGCACATTCCCACCCTGGAAACCCTGGGGGTGCCCACGGCGCTTGCCTCGCTCGCCCATGCCAAACGGGGGCTGGTATTGGTGGTGGGGGGCACGGGGACCGGAAAATCCACCACTCTGGCGGCGATGGTGCAGGAGCGTAATGAAACGGTCGGTGGGCACATCATCAGCATTGAAGATCCGATCGAGTACCTGCACCCGCACAAGCGCGCCATCGTTAACCAGCGTGAAGTGGGCATTGATACCGAGTCGTTCGAAGTAGCGCTCCAGAACACCCTGCGCCAAGCCCCTGATGTGATCCTGATCGGTGAGATACGCAGCCGTGAAACCATGGAACACGCGTTGACGTTCGCTGAGACAGGCCATCTCTGTCTGGCCACCTTGCACGCCAACAATGCCAATCAGGCCTTGGAGCGAATCATTCACTTCTTCCCGCATGAACGCCATGAGCAGATATGGATGGATCTTTCCCTTAATCTCCGTGCGGTGGTGGCTCAACAGCTGTTGCCCAGCCTTAACGGTGGGCGTTGCGCGGCGGTTGAGGTCATGCTGCAGTCGTCACGCCTTGCCGATCTGATTCGTAAAGGCAGGGTCGACGAGATTAAAGCAGCCATGGCGGCGTCCCGGGATGACGGCATGCAGACCTTCGACCAAGCGCTCTTCGATCTTTGCCAGGCCTCGCAGATCAGCCAGGAGGTGGCGCTTGCCCACGCGGACTCCGCCAATGACTTGCGCCTCATGCTGAAGCTTCAGGGTGGGCAGGCGACCCCGCGTTCATTGGACGAGCGTGTTCCGGACCAGTGGGCCCTGCGCGATCGCGATGATGCCTGGTGACGTTGATGCTAGGGTGCGTAAATGCCGCCAAGGACGCGTGGCCCTCTGGCGCCGGTCACCGTAGGGACATTGCCGGGAAGCTGGTGCAGGCGCTGGTGGGCCAGCCAGGCAAAGGCACCTGCCTCGATCCAGTCTTCCGGCCAGCCGTAGGTTGACGGTGACGCAAAGTCGGCAAGGGGTAGATGAGCGGCCAGCCTTGCCATCAGGTCAGCGTTATGCGCGCCACCCCCGCAGGTAATTACCGTGATGCCTTGGTGCGTGAGAGGCAACTGCTGGATGCCCCGTGCAACGCTGATCGCCGTGAGTTCGGCAAGCGTTGCCTGAACGTCACAAGGTGCTTCGTTACCGGCCAGGTGATGCTCCAGCCATGGCAGATGAAATAGCTCACGCCCCGTACTACGTGGGGGTGCCTGTTGAAAGAAGGGGGCTTCCAGCAGACGTTCCAGCAAACCTGGGTCCACCCTTCCGCTGGCTGCCCATGCCCCGTTCTGATCGAAACGGCCGCCCTTGTGTTTTGAGAACCAGGCATCCAGCAACACATTTGCAGGCCCCGTATCGAAGCCCGTCACGGGCGTTTCCGCGTTGCTGGGCAGCCACGTCAGGTTGGCAAAACCGCCCAGGTTCAAGATGAGCTGTTCGCCTTGCTGGCGTCCAAACAGCGCCTGATGAAAGGCGGGTGCCAGCGGCGCCGCCTGCCCGCCTGCTGCCAGGTCGCGGCGGCGAAAATCAGCCACAACGGTGCAGCCGGTCAACTCCGCCAGCAGGCTGGGATTATCCAACTGCAGTGTGTAAGCCGGGCCGCCAGTATGGCCGCCTGGGGCGTGCTCAACGGTCTGCCCGTGGCTGCCTACCGCCTGGACCTGTTCAGGCGAAAGTTGCTGTGCGGTCAGCAGGGCGTTCACTGCCTTGGCTTGCAGTCGGCAAAAGGCGTCTTCGGCGGCAGCCAATTCGGCAAAGCTCACTTCTTGTGCATGGCAAAGTTGCAGCAGCTGCTTATGCAGTGCGTCTGGCATTGCGACGGCAGTCGTCCCCAGCAGTTCTGGCGGCGTATCGCGGCCAATCGCCACCAGGGCGGCGTCAATGCCGTCAAGGCTGGTGCCTGACATCAGGCCAATATAATAATGTGGTGCAGATTTCATAAGACGACCCATACGAAGCGCGTTAAGGCTCAACCAATACCCGTGAGCATGGTAACATCGCCCACAATTTATTATCCGAACGCCAACAAGGCGATGCTTACGTGGAGAAAAGCAATGAGTGAGGTGGAGCAGGCGCTAGCGTTGCTGTCGCGGGGGACCCATGAAATCCTGGTGGAGGATGAACTGCGCGAAAAGCTGGCCTCTGGCCGTACGCTGCGTATCAAGGCAGGTTTCGATCCCACGGCCCCCGATCTACATTTAGGGCACAGTGTCCTGCTGACCAAGATGCGCCAGTTCCAGGACCTGGGCCACACCGTTATCTTCCTCATCGGCGATTTCACCGGCCGTATTGGTGACCCCACGGGTAAAAGCGTGACTCGCAAACCGCTGACCGAAGCCGACGTTAAGGCCAATGCCGATACCTATAGGGAACAGGTATTTAAAATCCTTGATCCCGATAAAACCGAGGTGCGCTTTAACGCTGAATGGTTTAGCGACCTGACCGCCGCCAAGATGATCGAGCTGGCTGCGCAGAGTACCGTTGCGCGTATGCTCGAGCGTGATGACTTTGAAAAACGCTACAAGGCCAATCAGTCGATCGCCATCCACGAATTTCTCTACCCGCTGGTACAGGGCTACGACTCGGTCGCGTTAGACGCGGATGTCGAATTAGGCGGTACCGATCAGAAGTTCAACCTGCTGATGGGCCGGGAGATTCAAAAGCATTTCGGTCAGCAACCGCAGGTGGTCATCACCATGCCGCTGCTTGAGGGTTTGGACGGCGTGCAGAAGATGTCCAAGTCGCTGGGTAACTATGTGGGTGTCGATGAAACGCCCGGTTCCATGTTCAACAAGCTGGTTTCCATGCCGGATACCCTGATCTGGCGCTATTTTGATTTACTTTCGCTGAAGTCGAACGAAGAAATCGAAGCGCTCAAGCAGAGCGTTGAGCAGGGCGCAAACCCGCGCGATGTCAAGATGGAGCTGGCGCGTGAGCTGATAGCGCGCTACCACGGCGACGAAGCTGCCGCCAACGCCCATCGATCAGCGGGTAATCAGTTGGCTGACGGCGAACTGCCAGAAGACCTGCCCGAAGTGGAGGTCGACTTTGAAGGGGGGAGTGAAGCGCCGATCGCAGCGGTTCTCAACCGTTCGGGGTTGACCAAGAACAGCGCCCAGGCGAAAGACATGCTCAAAAATGGCAGTGTCAAAGTGGATGGCGAGGCTGTGGCGCAAGACACCATGCTGACAACCGGCAAGGCTTACGTTATCCAGGCAGGCAAGAAACGTTACGCCCGTGTGACACTGCGCTAATTTTTTTCGCACGCCCCTTGCGTCCCCGCCAGCAAAGCCGTAAAGTACGCATCCGCTGCCGGGGACGCCCAGCGTTGCCAGCGGTGGATGAGGTGTAAAACCTCAGGTTTGTCAGCAGGTTAGGCAAGCGAGCGTGGTTCATGTGTCATGTCACGCCGCCGCGATTTTTGCCAATCAGTCATTGACAATCCTTCGGAAGTGCGTAGAATACGTCTTCCTCGCTGAGGCCAAGCAGTTCAACGGTTGGTCGAGCCTTTCACTGACTTTTTAGTCAGTCAAGCAGCACAGCGAAACGCTCTTTAATAATGTGATCAGGTAATTCATGTGGGCGCTTGCCGATGAGGGTGATAAATCACCAAATATCAAGGCAAGCGACTCGTCCAAGGTCTTCGGATCTTGAGAGAACGTTTGAAAACCTTGAGCCAAGTTTGGTTCGCTTCTGTCGCTTTCGGGTGGCAGGTAAGAACCGCAATGATTGTAAACTGAAGAGTTT
>NZ_FOGS01000006.1 GCF_900111305.1 Vreelandella subterranea | reverse complement strand
GAAGCCGGATACGCACTGAGCTGATGAGTATCAGTCAGTGAGAGACGACACGAAACACGTTGTAAACAGTCAGCATGGTATGCATTTAAAGTTACGCCTGACGACCATAGCAAGCGTGAACCACCTGATCCCTTGCCGAACTCAGCAGTGAAACCGCTTCGCGCCGATGGTAGTGTGGGGTCTCCCCATGCGAGAGTAGGTCATCGTCAGGCACCTATACCGCAGAAAACCCAGTCAACCGGCTGGGTTTTTTGTTTTAGGGGTCTCCCCATGAACCCGTTTGTCGGGAACAAACGGGAACCGCTTTAGCGGGCCCGAAGGGCGAGTCTCAGGATGAGACGAGTAAAGTATCGGAGCGCCGACCGGCGGAAGGCCGCCCCCCGGAGCGCCGGCCGAATCATCGTCAGGCACCTATTAAGAAAAACCCCAGCTCCAAAAGGAGCTGGGGTTTTTTGTTTGCGTGGAAGAAAAGCCGCTATTAAAAAGGCGGCTTGCGCCGCCCTTGAAAAGCGATGCTAGTCATTAACCGCAGATCACTTCCAGCGCTTCAATCAAGCTGTCCATCTCGTCATCGGTGCCGATGGTGATGCGCAGGAAGTTGTTGAGTTCCGGGGTATTGAAGTGACGGACCAGGATGCCGCGTTCACGTAAGCCAGCAAATATCTGAGCCCCTTCATAATCAGGGTGCTGGGCAAGCACAAAGTTGGCCTTGGAGGGCAATACCTCAAATCCCAGCGCTTCAAGGCGCTGACGGGTACGCTCACGGGTGGTAATCACATGCTCGCGACAGGCTTCAAAATGCTCGGCGTCTTTCAGTGCGGCAATGCCCACCAGGCTTGCCAGGCTATCCACGGGATAAGAGTTAAAGGAGTCCTTTACCCGCAGCAGGCCATCAATCAATTCCTCCGAACCCACTGCATAGCCCAAGCGCAGGCCTGCCAGGCTGCGGGATTTGGAGAATGTCCCGGTAACGAGCAGGTTGGGGTAGCGGTCAATCAACGCTACAGCGCTCTCAGCGCCGAAGTCGACATACGCCTCATCCACAAGCACCACACGATCTGTGACGCGTGTGAGCAGCGACTCAATGACCTCTAGCGAGTGCGCATGGCCGGTCGGTGCATTCGGGTTGGCAAAGATAACGCCGCTTCGGCTAGTTTCCGCCGTGAGCGCATCAATATCGACTTCCCACTGCTTGTTGAGCGGGTGTTTACGCAACTCAACGCCATAAAGATTGGCGTAAACGGGATAGAAGCTGTAGGTAATCGAGGGAACGTCTAGCGGCGCGCCATGGCGGAAAAACGCCTGAAAGGCAAGGGCGAGCACTTCATCGGACCCATTGCCGACAAACACCTGACTACTGGCTACCTGAAACGTCTCCGCGAGCGATCCACGCAGCGCTGCAGAGGTAGGGTCCGGGTAGAGGCGTAGGTGGTCGATCGCGTAATCGTGCAGTGCTTCACCGACGCCAGGGGCAGGCGGGTAAGGGTTTTCATTGGTATTGAGCTTTACAAGCTGCTCGCGTGGCTGCTCACCAGGCACGTATGGCGTAAGTTCGCGAACGGCCGGACTCCAGTATTGGCTCATGGGGGTAACCTGATTATCCTTGCAAGATAGCCCATGGTCGCTTGAAGGCTATCTTAGCGCAAGCATTCAGCTCACAGGGGTGGGCGTTGCACCTTGTAGGCGTTATGCTGTCACAAGTGCGCGTAACAAAGAAAATGCCCAACACGATAAGGAGAGACCCAATGCAACTCAGGAGTTTGCTAGCCGGTTCGGCTATGTTGGCACTTCTAGCTGGCTGCGCGAGCGGCCCAATGGAACAGCCGCAAGAAGAGGAAGCGACCGCACAGACGAGCTATCAGGGCTCACTGCCTTGCCGTAACTGCGACGGTATCGATCTGGATGTCACCATGGTGGGCGAGGAAATGAGTGCTGCCGAAGAGCGCACCTTCACGTTGAACGCCTCTTATCGCAACCATCCGCAAAATCCGCCGGATGAAAACTATGAAGGTAATTGGGAAGTTCTCAGTGGAACACCATCGAACCCCGATGCCACTGTTTACGAGCTGACGCCGAATGGCGATGGCCAAGTCTATTACTTTCTACGCATCGATGAAAGCACCTTGGAGCTGATCGACCCCGAGCGTCGTCGCTTTGAAAACGGTGAAACGCTGCAGCTTACCCGCCAATAACGGCACATGTTGCACATGTAAAGGCGGCCACTGGCCGCCTTTTGTGTATGTAATGAATGAAATGGAGGCTCACTGCGGTGGCAAAAGCCAAAAGCGCTTTCGTTTGCACCGAATGCGGTGCGGAATACCGAAAATGGCAGGGGCAATGTTCCAGTTGCCAGGAATGGAACACGCTAAGCGAGGTGCGTCTGGCCAGCGCACGCCCCGGCAGTGGAACCGCCGGCTCCGGGCGGGCAGGCTATGCGGGGGATCACTCTCGACAGATTGTAGACCTTGGCCAGGTTGATCTCAGCGAGGTGCCGCGACTCACGTCGACCTTTGCCGAATTTGACCGTGTGCTGGGCGGTGGCCTCGTGCCAGGTTCAGCGGTGCTGCTGGGTGGCAACCCGGGAGCTGGCAAGTCGACGCTGTTGCTGCAAACCGCCTGCAAACTGGCTCAGCAGCGGCGTATCGTGTACGTGACCGGGGAAGAGTCGCTTTCCCAGGTGGCCATGCGCGCCCATCGGCTGCAGCTACCCAGTCAGGGCTTGAAGATGTTGGCGGAAACCAGTGTGGAAACCATACTGGCGGTTGCCGAGCGGGAAAATCCCGAGATTCTGGTGATCGATTCGATTCAAACCATGCACCTTGAGGATATCGCCTCGGCACCGGGCGGGGTTGCCCAGGTACGTGAGTCGGCCGCGGCTCTCACGCGTTTTGCCAAGCAAACGAATACCGTTCTGCTATTGGTGGGGCATGTCACCAAAGATGGCACACTGGCAGGGCCGAAAGTACTTGAGCATATGATTGATGCCTCGCTGTTACTTGAGGGTGGGGCCGACTCCCGTTTTCGTACCCTGCGCGGCCAGAAAAACCGCTTTGGCGCTGTCAACGAACTGGGCGTGTTCGCCATGCTCGAGCAGGGCTTGAAAGAGGTCAAAAATCCCAGTGCGATTTTCTTGTCCCGGCAGGAAGAGCAAGCGCCGGGCAGCCTGGTGATGGTGGTCTGGGAAGGCACGCGACCTATATTGGTAGAAGTGCAGGCGCTGGTGGATGAGTCGGCGTTGGGTAATCCGCGGCGGGTGGCGGTGGGCGTGGATCAGAACCGCCTCGCCATGTTGCTGGCCGTACTTAACCGCCATGGCGGTTTGTTTACCGGCGACCAGGACGTTTTTTTAAACGTTGTGGGGGGCGTCAAGGTACTCGAAACCAGCGCGGACCTGGCCGTGCTTTTGGCGGTCGTTTCCAGCCTGCAGAACCGTGCGCTTCCCCGCGAGCTGGTGGTGTTTGGTGAGGTCGGCCTGTCGGGCGAAATACGCCCGGTGCCGAGCGGTCAGGAGCGGATTACCGAAGCAGCCAAACATGGCTTTCAGCGTGCCATCGTGCCACGTGCCAACGCCCCGAAACAGCCGCCAAAGGGGATGGAAATCATCGCCGTGGATAAATTGAGCGATGCGCTCGAGGCCCTCTAACAAGGTGCGGTTGGGGTACACTTAGATGATATCAATGAGCCAAGGAGAGACACCATGAGTTCCATCCGATTAACGCAATACAGTCATGGTGCTGGCTGTGGCTGCAAAATTGCGCCCGATGTCTTGGATCATATTCTTGCCAAGGCAGGCCCCGCGGCCAAGAATAAACGACTGATCGTCGGTAATCAGGGGCGTGAAGACGCAGCTGTTTATGACCTGGGTGACGGCCGTGGCATGATTGCCACCACGGATTTCTTTATGCCCATCGTCGACGACCCGTTTGATTTTGGGCGTATTGCCGCCACCAATGCGATCAGCGACGTCTACGCCATGGGCGGCACGCCGGTCATGGCGTTGGGGATTCTGGGCTGGCCGCTGGATAAATTAAGTGCCGACGTCGCCGGTGATGTGGTGGCCGGTGCCCAGGCCGTCTGTCGTGAACTCGGCGTTTCTCTGGCGGGAGGCCACTCCATTGACGCGCCCGAGCCGATATTTGGGCTGTCGGTGAATGGCTTGGTAGAGCTCGATAAATTGAAGCTTAATTCCCATGCCAAGCCCGGTGACCTGCTGTTCCTTACCAAGCCGATTGGTATTGGCATGCTCACGACGGCGGAAAAACGTGGCCTGCTAGCCGCGGGCCATCATGGGTTGGCACGCGAAACCATGCTGCAATCGAACCGTATCGGGGTGCCGCTTGCTGAGATAAAAGGCGTGAATGCCATGACGGATGTCACCGGCTTCGGCTTGGCTGGCCATTTGTCCGAGATGTGTCGAGCCAGTGATGTCATGGCGCAAATTGATTTTCGTCGCTTGCCGCGACTGGCTGAAGCGGAGAGCTATCGTCGGCAAGGGGCAGTGCCTGGTGGCACGCAACGCAATCGCGATGCGCTGGGCAGTGCGCTCCCTGATATGGATGAAGCCCACTGGCAGTGGCTGTGTGATCCACAAACGTCAGGTGGCTTGCTGTTGGCGGTCGATCCGGCGTGGGAAGACGATGTCGAGCGCATTGGACGTACTTTCGGACTGACGTTGCAACCGTTTGGGAAGCTCAAAAAGCCCCAGGGTGAGTCGCTGATTGAGGTTATCGGGTGATATTGCCAACCGTGTCTGCCGATCCTCAGCTTATTCGCCAGGGCCTCCCACTGATTGATGTGCGTGCGCCTGTCGAGTTTGCCAAGGGGGCCTTGCCCGGGGCTGTCAACTTGCCGCTGATGGACGATGAGGAACGCCGCCGCGTCGGTATTGCGTACAAGGAACAGGGTCAGCAGGCGGCGATTGCGCTGGGCAACGAGCTGGTCAGCGGGGCCGTCAAGGAGGCCCGTATGGCAGCTTGGCGGGATTATTTGACCCGCCACCCCGAAGCCGTGATTTACTGCTTCCGAGGGGGATTGCGCTCGCAGATTGTCCAGCAGTGGCTTGCCGAGTCAGGCGTGGTCAGACCACGTATCGAGGGGGGCTGGAAAGCGCTGCGCCAACGCCTGCTCGCCCATATAGACGGGGCGGCTCAACAGCCACTGCTGGTGGTGGGCGGTTTGACGGGCTGCGCTAAAACGGTGCTGATCAATCGTTTAGCCAATGGCGTTGACCTGGAAGGCTTTGCCAAGCACAAAGGCTCCGCCTTTGGTCGTTCGCCTGAGCCACCGCCTTGCCAGATCGACTTTGAGCATCGGTTGTCAAAGCGTTTGCTTGAACTACCAGGTCCTTTGGTGGTTGAAGACGAGTCGCGGCAAATAGGTGAGGTGAACGTGCCATTAAGCTTTTGGGGGGCCATGGAACGCGCACCTCGCTTGCGCGTCGAGATGCCGTTGGACTGGCGTCTGGAGCAGCTGCGGCGCGACTATATCCTCGACCTCGAGCACGCCTACCAGCTCCGTTACGGGCCTGAAGAAGGCTGGCAACGGATGTGTCAGCAGCTGAGTAACGCCTTGCTGCGCTTGAAGAAGCGGCTGGGCAGCGCGAGGTTGCAGCGGCTGCAGCGGTTGCAAGAATTGGCCTTTGCGGCGCATGAGCAGGGCAATACACAAGCACACGAAGCCTGGCTGGCCCCGCTGCTCACGGAATATTACGACCCCATGTATCGCTATCATCTGGAACGCCAGCGTGATGCTGGCGTTCCTGAATACCATGTGGGGGACTGGGAAAGCTGCCTGGCGGCGGCCCGCCAATGGAGCCTCGATCAAACAGTGACTCGCTAAGCGATAGCGGTGGCTAGAGCGATGCGGGGCGAAGCCACTGGCTCAGCAAGCGGTCAAGCAGCGCCGCCAAGGCATCAAAGCGCTTGGGGCTCTGACGTATATCCGCCTCGGTCTGCAGGAAATCGCGGCGTTCTGCCTCGAGAGAATGACGCGCCAATAACGGCTCGATGCTTTGTTGGGTGACTTCAAGGTGGCATAGCAGCCCGACCACGCGGCCTGCGTCCCAGCTGAAACCCTGAAGCGGTGCCGCTTCGCTTCCCCCGCAGGGTAAGGCATCGTCGGGCAGGCTGAAGACATAGCGATGCCACATGAAGGCATCGAACTGCTCGGGCAGGTCGATGGGACTTTCCGGTGCCAGGTGGATGGTGTGCCAGCCTGTTTCGGGGTAGGTGCCGAGGGCGACCACGCTGCCGAGCGCGTCGGCGATCCATAGCGCTCCCAGGCCAATGCCCAGTAATGGCTTCTGGCCATCCAGATAGCGATTGATCAGCTTGTTTTCGGCCTTGAACCAGGCCGGTGGCTGTTCGATGAAGCGATCTGGCCCATCCAGTACGATAAGGGCGTCACTATCGCTGACGCTGGGGGTTAATTCCTGGTCATAAAGATGAAAAATGGTAAAGCTGTGCCCCATACTGGTTAGCCAGTCGGTTAATCGGGCGGGTCCATGGTCTGGGCCGTGCTGTAGCAGATGAATATGCATGGTAATCTCCTCGCCGGCCTTGCGGCAATTTGCCAATAGAGGCTGCCGACACGATGGCGACGATAACGTATTGTCCGACGTTCACCAATAACTTGAGTCACTCAATCCAGGAATAGCGTATGGCGTCCACCAATCCCCCGGGGTTCTATCAACGGCTACAGCAGTTGCCGCTAGCCGCTCAGCAAGCGTTCATGGCCGCACTCTGCGAGCGACTCCTGCCCAACTATGCGCTTTATGAACAGACCACCGGGCATGGCGACGGGCATACGCTGCGGGCGGTGCTCAGCCTGGTCTGGGAGCGCCTCAGCGTGCCCGGCGCGAGTATCGATTTTGCCCGCCAGGCAGAAAAACTGGCCGAATGCGAGCCGCCCGAAGGCGACGAAAGCTTTGGCGCGCGTCGGGCCCTGGATGCGGTCGTGTCGATATCGGCATTGCTGGATACGTTGCAGGGCGAGTCGCCGGAAGCCGTGCTGGATGTCAGCCGCACTTCCCGTGCCGGGGTACGCGCCTTTATCGAGCTGACCGAAGGCGAAGAAGACGCCAACGCGCTGGCGCTGCTCATCCGTGACCATCCGTTGACGGAAGACGAAAACAACTTCCAGGACGCTGTTCTAGAAGAAGTATCGCAGCCGCTGACCAAAGATGCCCTGAAAGGCATTCGCCAGCTTGGCCGTAATGGCGGCGTCAGTAACCTAGGCTTATCGCTGGACGGGGCTGAGGAATAGCGGTTAAAGGCGCACGCCAGCGGTTATCATCATGCCGGCGGTACCAAACACAATCAGGTCAGATTCAAACTTGCCCCACTGTACCCCGATGCTTGGCAGTGCTGCAGGGGCGATCCCCAGGTGATTGAGCGGAATGTTATCGCGATACTCACCCTTGTAGCCGCGCAGGAGACCACCGGTCAGTTTAGCGCGCACGCTCAAACCCTGGTCGGTTTGCCACAAAGGAAATTCACGCCCTGCATAAAAGTACCAAGTGGGTTGATCAAAGGAGTTTTTGAACCAGGCCGTGCCCGCCAACCAGCGATTCGGATTATGCAGTTCAATGCTGATCAGATCTTGCTGATTGGTATGTTCTGGGTCGGGGCTGAAATGGCGGGTATAAAGGCTGGTTTGCACCAGGGTATGATCCCTCTCCAGCGCCGGTGCCCAGTCGGGTAGCGAGTAAGCCGTAGCAGGCAGGCTAAACAGCAGGCCCACTAGGCATCCTATCCATGGATGTGAACGAAACATTCGAAGCTCCTGACCGATAACGAGCATTTAAAGCCGCATGTCGATACCGCGTTCGGCCATGTAACGCTTCGCTTCAGGAATGGTGTACTCACCAAAGTGGAAGATGCTGGCGGCCAAGACGGCGTCAGCACCGCCTTCCAGTACCCCGTCGACGAGATGGTCCAGATTGCCCACTCCCCCCGAAGCAATCACCGGCACGCTGACCGCTTCTGAGATCGCGTGGGTCACCCCCAGGTCAAAGCCTGACTTGGTGCCGTCGCGGTCCATGCTGGTGAGGAGTAGCTCGCCTGCACCGAGGTCCACCATCTTTTTTGCCCACTCGATGGCATCCAGCCCTGTCGGGCGGCGTCCGCCGTGGGTGAAAATCTCCCAGCGTGGCGGTTCACCCTCGCCGGATACCTTCTTGGCATCAATAGCCACCACAATGCATTGGCTGCCGAAGCGCTCAGCCGCCTCAAAGACGAAATCGGGGTTGGTGACCGCTGCCGTGTTGATGGAGACTTTATCGGCGCCTGCATTCAGCATGGTGCGAATATCGTCGCAACTGCGGATACCGCCGCCCACGGTAAGCGGAATGAACACCTCGCCCGCAATACGCTCCACCATATCAACCGTGGTGGCGCGGTCTTCATGGCTCGCGGTGATGTCCAGAAAGGTGATCTCATCGGCGCCCTGCTGGTTGTAGCGCTTGGCGATTTCCACCGGGTCACCGGCATCGCGGATACCCACGAAATTGACGCCTTTGACCACCCTGCCGGCATCGACATCCAGGCAGGGAATAATGCGTTTGGCGAGACTCATTTACGGCCTCCCGTCAGTTGATCGCTCAGGCGCTGGGCGTCGGCAAGGTCCAGGCTGCCTTCATAAATAGCACGCCCGGTGATGGCGCCCAGGATACCGCAGTCAGCGACCTTGCAAAGGGCGTTGATATCGTCAAGGTTAGTCACTCCGCCCGAGGCGATGACCGGCAGGCCGCCTTCACGGGCAAGTTCCGCGGTCGCCTCGATATTGACGCCTTGCATCATGCCGTCACGGGCGATGTCGGTGTAAACAATGCTCGATACGCCGTCGTCGGCGAAGCGTTTGGCCAGATCGGTGGCCTTGAGCGTGGAGACCTCTGCCCAGCCGTCGGTGGCCACAAAGCCTTCCTTGGCGTCGAGCCCGACAATGATGTGGCCCGGGAAAGCGCGGCACATATCAGTGACGAAATCCGGCTCTTTCACTGCTTTGGTGCCGATAATGACATAGGAAACGCCTGCCTCGAGGTAGTGCTCGATGGTCTCGGCCGAGCGGATGCCGCCGCCAATCTGAATGGGAAGGTCCGGATACGCCCGGGCAATGGCTGTCACCGCGTCGCCATTGACCGGCTTGCCTTCGAAAGCACCGTTCAAATCCACCAGGTGCAGGCGGCGCGCGCCCGCTTCCACCCAACGGGCTGCCATGGCAACGGGGTCATCGCCATAGGAGGTGGCGTCGTCCATTCGGCCTTGCTTCAAACGGACACACTGGCCGTCTTTGAGATCAATCGCGGGAATTACCAACATAACCAAACCTCTCAGGGCGTCCAGGTGACAAAGTTTTCCAGCAGGCGTAGACCCGCGCGGGCACTTTTCTCGGGATGAAACTGCACGGCAAAGGTGCTGTCGCGGCCGATGGCGACATGGGCATTCACACTGCCATAATCCGTTGTACCGAATACGTGAGCGTCATCCGCCGCTTCCACATAGTAGCTGTGCACAAAGTAGAAATGTTCATGCTGTTCGATGCCTTCCCATAGCGGGTGCGGCTGACGCTGGTGTAACAAGTTCCAGCCCATATGCGGTACTTTCAAGCGCTGGTCGTGCTGGTCGCGCATGGTGGCGGGAAAACGCTTCACGTTGCCAGGGAAAAAGCCCAGACAGTCAACGCCGCCGTTTTCGTCACTGCGCTCCAACAGCATCTGCTGCCCCACACAGATACCCAAAAGCGGCTTGGCCTGGCGGGTGAGGATGTCGTCGACCAATCCGCGCAGTTCAGTCCGTTCCAGTTCGCCGACGCAATCGCGGATTGCCCCCTGGCCGGGCAACACCAGCCGGGTGGCCCCTAAGATGCGTCGTGGGTCACGGGTAATGACCACGTTTTCATGGGTAACATGCTCGAGTGCCTTGGCGACCGAGTGCAGATTACCCATGCCATAGTCGATGACAGCGATGGTCATTAAGCGCTCCTTATAAGCTTCCCTTGGTCGAGGGCATTTGCCCCGCCATGCGCGGATCTTCGCTAACCGCCATGCGCAGTGCCCGGCCGAAGGCTTTGAAAATGGTCTCGACCTGGTGGTGAGCGTTCAGGCCCTTCAGGTTGTCGATGTGCAACGTAACACGCGCATGATTGACGAAGCCCTGGAAAAACTCGGCCACCAGTTGGGTTTCAAAGTGGCCGATGGTGTCGCGTGTAAAGTCGGCATTCATATACAGGCCGGGGCGGCCCGAGAAATCCACCACGACACGGGATAGTGCTTCATCCAGCGGGACATAAGCATGACCGTAACGATAAATGCCGCGCTTGTCGCCCACGGCATCGGCAAATGCCTGGCCAAGCGTGATGCCCAAGTCCTCGACGGTGTGATGGTCATCGATGTGCAGGTCGCCCTGGGCATTGATGTCGAGGTCTATCATGCCATGCCGGGCTATCTGGTCGAGCATGTGATCGAGAAACGGTACGCCGGACTGGCCAGCCAGACGGCCTTCGCCGTCAAGGTTGACGCTGA
Organism: Vreelandella subterranea; assembly: GCF_900111305.1. GTDB lineage: Bacteria > Pseudomonadota > Gammaproteobacteria > Pseudomonadales > Halomonadaceae > Vreelandella > Vreelandella subterranea. The sequence goes on along the minus strand of NZ_FOGS01000006.1, from coordinate 230,412 downwards.
CGCTGATCTGCGTTTCGTTGGTGTCACGGCTTACCGTGGCGATTCGCGCTGACATCATGCAACTCCTGCGCTGTTGCGCACTCTAGAAGAAAGCCGATGGCCCAAGTGAACATACCACCGAGCGAGAAGGCTAAAGCCTTCTGCAAAGCGGCCATTATAGTGAATCGGTGCCCCCATCCGCTACAATGCTTAAAAGGTAACCGCCTTCCATTGTGAAGAAAAAGCAGCCTTGCTGCGTTGGTGAAGAGGAATGTTCCATGCCGGTGACACTGCACTACGTCGACAAGGCCCGATGGCAAGCCGATGAGCAAGTGCGCCTTGACTTGGTGCGCATCTATTATGATGCGCCAAAGGATCGAATGCCCAGCCCAACGGTCGAGCCTTTTATCGAGCAGCATTTGCAACAACATTTTTTCGGCTGCGCCCATTTCAATGACCGTTTGTTGGGGGCCGTCGCGATCAAACAGGCGCAAGACGGCGCCTGGTGGCTATCGGACTTGTGTGTTCGCAAGACAACCCGGCGCCGGGGCGTGGGGTCCCGTTTGATGGCATTGCTCGGTGAAAAAGCCAAGCAGGATGGGCGTGTCTTGCGCATCGCCACGTCGTCGCTACCGTTGGCAGACCGCGTCTTGTTGTCAAAGCTGGGGTACCGGCCCGTCGCAAACACTGAAAAGCCGTCTTCAGAGACCCCGGCGACCAGTGATTTCGTTGAATTAGACCCTCGTTGAATTCAACCCAATAAGGAAAGGGCATGAGACAGTTATTACGTATTGTACTTGCTGCAATCGGTATTTTGGCGATTGTGGCCGTCGCGGCTGTTGTGTACGTCACGACATTTTTAGACCCGGAAGATTTTAAGCCTCGCCTCACCGCCGTGTTCGAAGAGCAAACAGGACTTAACCTGGACCTGGACGGACCGATTAACTGGTCGTTTTATCCGCGTATCGGTGTCAGCGTAGAGACAGCCAATGCAAGGCTGCCCAGCCAAAACGAAGAAGACACGGCATTTGCGTCTGTTGACCGTGCCGAGGTCAGCGTCGCATTTGCCCCCTTGTTACGTGGCGAAATTGCTGTTGATGGCTTGACCCTGAACGGCGTGCGTCTCAACCTGCGGCGTGATGCCGACGGTGAGGGCAATTGGGAGCCGCTTCTGGAAAGGCTTGTCGAGCAAAGTGAAGAAGCGGAAACCGTGCTGGCGCCAGCGAGTGCGGGGCCTAACGTGGATGCTGGCAACCTGGAAGTCGTGCTGAGTATTGCCAATGTCAATATTAGCGATGCCAATATTCGTTTCCGGGATGAGCAGTCCCAGGCGCTGTGGCATGTACAGGACCTGAGTATCTCTGGCAGTAACGTCAATCCCGTTCGCGCCTTTCCGCTTAAAGCCATGTTCACCTTGACCAAGCACAATAATCTGGATGCTGAAGCATTGGAGCGGGCGCCCAATCTATCAAGCGATATCGGCCTGGAAACCCGCATGCAGCTTGGCTTGTCCGAGAAGAGGTTCGTGCTGGAAAATACCCAGCTTAGTACGCGCACACGGTTTGAGGCGGAAGGCGAACCGCAACAGCTGGACCTATCAGCGGCCGAAGCCACTGTCCGGCTCGCTGAACAGCAACTGAGCATTCGCGATGGAAAGCTGGAAACCACGCTTCGCCATCCGGAAAACTGGGACGGAGGTTTGACGCTGGCACTTGCGTTTGGCCTGGAGGGGGACTGGCAGGCGCAAACCGCTCGGTTAAAAGACATGCAGCTGACCGGGCCTGATAGTCTGCGTGTAAGCGGTCATCTTAATGTGTCGGCGTTGCGCGATGCGCCGCGCTATCAGGGGCAACTGACTGCCGCGCCATTCACCCTGCGCCCATGGTTGGCACGGGCAGGTGTGACGCTTGAGACGGCCAGTGAAGCAGCGTTCAGCGATGTCGCCATGACCAGCCCCATTGAGGGGGATCTGCAGAAAATAGCATTCCCCAGCCTGTCGTTGGTGGTGGACGATAGCACCTTTACTGGCAATATCGCGTCGCGACTGGACGGGTCGCGTGTCGAGTTTGATCTGCAAGGTGACGCGCTCAACCTGGACCGTTATCTGCCGCGCCAAGAAACCGAACAGCAAGCGAGCCTGGGGGTTATCAATGCCGCCGTTGCCGACGGCTCGGCTGAGCTTCTGCCTCAGGCATGGCTGGCGTCGTCAAGCGTAAATGGCAACCTGAGTATCGAGTCGCTGGAGCTTGCGGGTATGGCGTTCAGCGATACGCGCCTCCAGTTGGAGGGCGATCAAGGCCTGCATCGGCTAAGCAATTTTGAAGCAGACTTTTATGAAGGCGAGTTGACCGCCAACGGGCGCATAGACGCCAGAGCGGAGGAACTGCAGTGGGCGCTATCACCCACGATACAGAATGTTCAGGTAGCGCCGCTTATCGAGACGCTCAGCGAGGGTGAAGAGGCCTCTCCTCTGAGGGGGCGACTCAATATGAGTGGTGATCTCACCTCGCGCGGTAATCAACGCGAGGCATTGCTGCGCCACCTCAATGGCGACCTGGAGGCCCGGTTAACGGAGGGTGCCATTCTTGACATCAATGTCTCTCAAGAGATGTGCGAGCTTGCGGCCCAGTTGGAGGGCGAAGAAGTCCAGCGTGACTGGTCAAGCGATACCGCCTTCGAAGAGTTTGCCGCCACGCTGCAGGTTCGAGACGGCGTGGTGCGAAGCGACGATTTGCTGATTACCGTGCCGGGGATCGACGTAAAGGGCGAGGGTCAATACGACCTCACCAGCCAACGGTTTGATACCCAGGCCAATGCCAGGCTCGTGGATACCGCCGATGCCGCGTGTGATGTCAATCCTCGTCTCGAAGCGTTACCGTTGCCATTGCGTTGCGAGGGCCATATCAGCGACGCTCGGGGCGAGTGGTGCCGTTTTGATCGTGATGCCTTTCAGGGCGCTGTTGTCGAATTCATTCAGGAAGAGGCCGGCGGGCAGGTAAGCAAAGCCCTTGAGGAGCGCCTGGGTGAATCGCTTGATTCACTTGACGAGCGTCTCGGTGAGGGCAGTGGCAATGCATTGCGTGAGGGGTTGCAGCGTTTATTTGATTAGTTGCCACCAGCCCGAACAGCGCCGGTGTTGAATCGGCGCTGTTTTTTTATATCAGCGCAATGCTTGATTAAGGAGTTTGCATGACGGACATGCCCGCGCCGCGGCTGGCCGCTGAGGTGTTTCAACAGCGCTTGCTGGACTGGTTTGATCGCTACGGTCGCCATGATCTGCCCTGGCAGTCGCCGAGAAGTGCCTACCGTGTCTGGGTCTCGGAAATCATGTTGCAACAGACCCAGGTGGCCACGGTCATTGCCTATTTCGAGCGCTTTATGGCGCGTTTTCCGACGTTGGAGGCGCTGGCCAAGGCCCCGCAGGACGAAGTCCTTCACTTATGGACCGGGCTTGGTTATTACGCCCGAGCGCGTAACCTGCATAAAGCCGCGCAAGTGGCGCTTGAGGATCACGATGGGGAGCTACCCACCGACAGCGTCGAGACGCTCATGGCGTTACCCGGCATCGGCCGCTCGACGGCGGGAGCGATTATCGCCCAGAGCACCGGGCGGCGTGCTGCTATTCTGGATGGCAACGTCAAGCGTTCGCTGACACGCTTGCATGCGGTAGCGGGCTGGCCGGGTAAGCCTGCCATAGAGCGCAAGTTGTGGGCACTCGCTGACTACTACACGCCCGACTCGCGCTTGGCGGATTACACCCAGGCCATGATGGATTTTGGCGCCACGCTATGTAAACGCAGCGCCCCGCTTTGCGGGCATTGTCCTTTCAATGATGTGTGCCTGGCCTACGCGCGAGGCGAGACAAAGCGCTATCCCGAATCCAAGCCCAAGAAACCCTTGCCCACTCGGGAAACCATCATGTTGATGTTGTACGACCCTGACGGGCGGGTGTGGCTTGAACAACGCCCGGCAAGTGGGCTTTGGGGTGGGCTTTGGAGCCTGCCGCAGTTTGACAGCCAAAGCCAACTGGCCTCATGGTTGGATGACCATGTGCTGGCGCCTGAGCATTTGCCGCCGTTGGCCCGTTTTCAGCACACCTTCAGCCATTTTCGCCTGGCGATTACCCCGCAGCCAGTCAGTTGCGATAGGCTGAAGGGCGTGCGCGACGGAGGCGTCTGGTACGATCCCAGCCAACCCGCTGAGCTCGGCCTGGCCGCCCCCGTAAAGTCGCTGATCAATCAACTCACCCCTTTCACACTGACGTCGACGCCAGGGCATGCGTGACCCTGAGTAACCGCCAGACCTAGGAGCTACCCCCATGCCGCAGACCGTATTTTGCCGCAAGTATCAACAAGAGCTGGAAGCCCTGCCGTTTCCCCCCCTGCCGGGCAAGCAGGGCCAGGAAATCCAGGCAACCGTTTCCAAGCAGGCCTGGGAAGACTGGCAGGCTTTGCAAACGCGCTTGATCAATGAAAAACACCTCAACATGCTAGACCCCGACGCACGCGCCTACCTGATGGAGCAGATGCATCGCTTTTTCGACAATCAGGAAACCGACCAGGCCGAAGGCTACGTGCCACCGTCGCAAGCCACGTAACTTGCCGACAAAACGGAAAGTTTTACAAAGGAGTTGACGGAAAGCCGAGATTCTTGTTTAATACGCACCGTTGGCAGCGGCCAGATAGCTCAGTCGGTAGAGCAGGGGATTGAAAATCCCCGTGTCGGCGGTTCGATTCCGTCTCTGGCCACCACACTGCTGGGGTATAGCCAAGTGGTAAGGCACCGGTTTTTGGTATCGGCATTCCCAGGTTCGAATCCTGGTACCCCAGCCATTGCTGACATTACGTGTAGCCGACATAGCTCAGTTGGTAGAGCAACTGACTTGTAATCAGTAGGTCCCGGGTTCGACTCCTGGTGTCGGCACCACTGAAAGTGGTTTTAAAAAGCACGTTAAAGAATCTTAAAAAGCCGCCTTCCAGGGCGGCTTTTTTCATTTCTGTCGTTCTCTACATAGCGTTGCCCTTTTTTCACAGTCATTTTTTGTCACAGTCATTTGATTTTATTGCTGAGATGCTGCGAGTGTATCTTCTACATCTGACGCTATGTCTTAGTTTTCTCACATGTTTCAGACTAAGCAACCATGGTAAATCGCTAAATATTGTCGTGATTTATATATTTTCAGCTTCACATGCAAAGAAAAATGCCGTTTCCTTTGCATATCCATCCCGATATGTATAGATTTCTGGGGAGGTGGTCTATGAGCCGCCCCAGTCAGCCCAGGAAATCGAAGCGTTGATGAGCAACCTGGTGGACTACATTAACGATGACGAACTGTGTGACGCCGACCCATTGGTCAAAATGGCCATCATCCACCATCAGTTTGAAAGCGTTCACCCGTTCTATGATGGCAACGGCCGGACGGGGCGTATCATCAACATGCTGTACCTGGTCGCTAAAGGTCTTCTCGACTTGCCCGTGTTGTATCTCAGCCGCTATCTGATCCAGACCAAAGCCGACTAAAACCGGCAACTACAGGCCGTGCGCGATACCGGTAACTGGGAGCCGTGGCTTCTTTATATGCTGGAAGGTATCAGCCAGACCGCTCAGCAAACCATTGACCTGATTGGTCAGATCCGTGAATTGATGCAGCACACCAAACACCGTATGCGTGATGAATGCCCCAAAATCTACCGGCAGGAACTGCTGAACAACTTGTTCAACCACCCATATACGAAAATCGAGTTCGTGATGGAAGATTTGGCCGTCAGCCGTATTACCGCTACCAAATATCTTGATGAGTTGGCCAGCATCGGCCTGCTGGACAAAACCAAAGTCGGCCGCAGCAACTTCTACATCAATACCCCCCTGATGGCCCTCTTCCTTGAGCGCGCCTAAGCCAAGTTGACGCCTTGCCAGCACGATCCATAGTGTTTGATCAATACCCCGTCATCTCCAGATAGCCAACCCCGATCTTTTCCTGCGTTTCTGCCTGGCGAACTACGACATCGCCTTCCCAGTAGGGTACCGAAGTGGGCATCCAGCGATTTGGGTGGCGTGCTTCGACGGTAAGCTGCAGGTCGGCGTCGGGCAGCGTCAGCGACCAGCGCGTGGGGATATCTCGGTTGGCGACGGTCTGCGTTGCCAACGGCGTCAGCGTGACGCGGTCGGCGCCGATGAGCTGGGTCTGCCCATCCGCCGAGATTAAATGAGCAAAGACATAGTCGCCCCCGGCTTCGCCGCCGCCTCTTAACCGGTAGGCCATCAGCTTGCGCCCATCGTCCAGATGCAGCGAAAACCAGTCCCAGCCGGTCTGTTCCGGGGTGAGCAGTTGGCTGCTCCATTCGCGGTCCAGCCAGCCTTGGCCGCTGACTTCGCGGGTTTCACCGTTCAGCGTGACACGGCCGGTGATGTTTAGGAACGGCTGGCTGTAGTAGCGCGACCCCTGGCCCTCGACGGTTTTCGCATTAAACCCATTCTCTCCGTGCCAGATCAATGGGCCTTGAGCGCTGAGGTTAAGCGTGTAACCCGAACGCTCAGCCCCCTCACCGCTGTAGGCCTGTAGGGTAAAATCCTCAAAGTTGGCGTCTGGCCGGCTTTCGAGTGACCAGTCATCAATCCAGGCCTGAAACGGCGCCGCTTCGACGCCCGCTTGCCCATTGGCGTGTTCACTGTGGCTACGCGCAAAGCGTTCGGCGGCAACATGTGTTTCTCCCCGGGAAATCCCCAGGTGCGCCATCCACACCTGGTCCACTGCCCATGGCGACGGCGCAGGGCGCTCGTCAGGGGGTGTCAGCGCCTGGCGAAACAGCGTCCATTGAAGACCGAGCGGCTGGCCCTGGTCGTCTTCAAGGTTGGCGGTCAGGTACCACCACTCGATGCGGTAGTCGGGGTGCGCCCCGTGATCCCGGGGGAAACTCAATGGCGTGGATGCATCCGCCTGAGCAAATTCCTCCGCGTTTGCCCCCAGCCCGGCAAACCCTTGGGGGGCCGCATCGGTGGGGGATTCCTGGCAGCCGATGAGGGCGGCGCATGCCATCGCCACGAGCGCAGTCGATAACCGGGAATAATTCATGTGGCCCCCTGGTTGAGCATCGCCTGGGGAGAGGTCCGCCACAGCTGAAGCGATGGCAGGGCGGCGGCAGTCACCGCCACGCCCAGCGCGGTGGCCAGGGTGATGAGTATATCCCAGGGGAAAAGGTAGAGCGGTAGCCGCCAGCCAAACGCGGCAACGTTGATGATGGCCACGAGCGTCCAGGTAATGGCAATGCCCAGCGGGATCGCGACTACTCCGGTTAACAATGCCAGCCCGCCGAGTTGAAAGAGCGGCATTAGGGTCAGCGTTTTACGCGGCACGCCAAGTGCCCATAGTGACGCCAGTTGGCGCTGTCGATCTCGCGCCTGAGCCAGCAGTGTCGCCAGCAGCGCTAATGCCGCGACGCCCAGTGTAAGGCCGTTCAAAGCACGGGTAATAGTAAAGGTGCGCTCGAAAATTTGCGTCGCCAGCCGTTTGATTTCCTGTTGATCGACCATCGCCTCCGGGGATACATCAAAACTATTCGCCAGTGCCTCACGTAAGGCCTGATGGTCAGCGTTGTCGTTGACTACCAGGCCTATTGAGGCAACCTCGCCGCCGAAGCGCTGAATAAGCACTTCTGTGGGTACCAGGATCTGCCGACGTGGGTTGCCGTAGTCAGGGTAAACCGCAGCAATCTCAAATGGTCTCGTTCCTTGCGGGGTATCCAGCGTTACTTCGTCACCTGGTGCGAGCTGCTGTGCCACGGCCATCTGCTCGTTGATAAACACGCTGTTCGCCGATAGCGACGCCCAGGCAGCGGACCTTCCTGAGATGGTATCAAGCAGCGGCCAGCGGTCGGTGATGGTGGCTGCCGGGGTGATGCCGAACAGCGCAATGCGCTCGCGGGCCCCTTGTTCCTGCGCATCGTCCACTGCCAGCAGGTCGACGCTGCCGCGGGCAGTAGGCAGTGTTTCGGCAACGTCAGGCCGGGCATCGAGCCAATCCAGCATGGGGGTCAAGGTCGACGGCGAGGCATTGATATATAACGGGGCGGCCAGCCGCTGGTCCAGCCAGTCCAGGAAGGTAAGGCGAAAGCCACCGACCATGCTGCTGACGCCCAGGTTGGTGGCCAGCGCAATCAATAGCGCCATCATGGCCAGGGAAAGACGCGGCAGCTGTAGCTGAATATCGGCGACCGCCCAGTGGGCAAGCGGGTGACGGCGGAGCCACCGCTGCAGCAGGTGGAGCACCCCATTTATCAGCGGCGGCAGGCATAGCGCGCTGCCCAACAGTAGCGCGGCAACAAACCCAAAGCTGACCAGGACGCCCTGGCCGGGCGGTAGTAGGCCAAGCCACAGTGCTAACCCCAGGGCGAGAAAGGCCACCGCGGCGGCACCAAGCGTCATGCGCTTTAGCTGGCGCTGGTAGGCTAGCCGCCATGCCCGGGACTGGCCCAGGGCCAGCACGTTGAGGCGAGCGGCCCGCCAGAGGACACCGCTACCCGCCAGCAGCAGGCCGCCGAAGGTAATCGCCAGACTGCCTACCCAGTAGTGCCATGGCAGCACCAGGCTTCGATTGACGTCGGCCTGATAAAGCGACGACAGCGTCGTGGCCACGTCAGGGAGTAGCTGGCCCGCCAGCCAGATGCCGCTGGCCAGCCCAAGCGCGGCGCCCAGCACGCCGAGTACCAGCAACTCGAGCAGCATGGCCATAACGAGTGTGGCGGCGGGGACGCCCAGGGCGCGCAGCGTTCTTAGCGTTGTCAGGCGCTGTTCCATGGCAAGCCCCAGTGCGGCCTGGACGATAAACAGGCCGACGACTAACGACAGCAGCGCCAGGGCGGTGAGGTTGAGGTGGAAGCTCTCGGTGAGCTGTTCAGGCGATGCCAGCGTCGCGGCCCGGGTAAGCCGGTAGCCTTCGGGCGCTGTTGATAGCGCACCCGGGGCGGTGACCAACTGGTTCAAGGTGTTATCGCGATCCAGCAACCGGGCGGCTGCGGCGATGTCCATCACCAGGGTATTCGGTGGGAGGTCGGCGCGCAGTGCCAGCGGGGGTAGGCGCTGGCTACTAGCTCCAGCACCATCTCCCGCACTGTCTCCCGTATTATCGACAGCAGGTGTCATGCCTGGCGCCTGCTGACGCGAAAGCCCCAGCAAGTCGAGCGTGTCGGGTGCGAGCCGGGTTTGCCAGGGCGGCGTGATAAAGGCTGTCAACGCGGTACCGTTGGTGCCCAGCGTGTTGCTGCTTGGCAAAGTGAGCGGGTCAATGCCGACGATGGTCAGGCGTTCCCCATCGATTTCCAGGGTGCCTTCCAGCATCGGCGAGACGGGCAAGCCGGCTCGCCGGAGGCTCAGGTAGTCCTCGCGGGTGAGCGGCTGGCCATCGCGCCGCGCCAGCTCGTCAACGTTGGCACTGAACAGCGCATTGGCACGGGCGTAGCTGTCCTTGGCGGTCGCGTTGACGGCTTGCACGCTGCTCCATAGGGCGCTTGCAACCCAAAGCCCAAGCAGCAGCATGGCAAGTTGGCCGGGATGGCGGCGATAGTGGCTCAGCAGGGTGAGCAATACGCGAAGCATCATGGGGCATTATCCTTCAAGCGGCCCATATGCAGGCGCACCAGGCGACTCAGCGGTGCTGCCACGCGGGCGCTGTGGGTCACCATCAACAAGGCACAACGCGTCTCTTTTACCAGGTCGAGCAATAACGCGAGGACGGTATCAGCGCTTTGCTCGTCAAGGTTGCCGGTGGGCTCATCCGCGAGCAACAGCCGGGGGCGAGCGGCCAGCGCGCGACCAATCGCCAGGCGCTGTTGTTGCCCACCCGACAGCTGCTCGGGGTAGTAGGCCTCGCGGCCGGAAAGCCCTAGACGCGCCATCAGGTGGGCGGTCCATTCGGCGTCCTCGCGGCCCGCCAGTCGGGCCTGAAGTCGCAGGTTATCGATGACGTTCAGGCTGGGCACCAGATGGAACTGCTGAAAAACAAGCCCGAGATGCTCACGGCGAAGTCTGGCGCGTGCGGGTTCGTCCAGGGTAGAAAGCTCGTGACCATCAATGCTGATACGGCCCTGATCGGGCAGATCAAGGCCTGCTGCGAGATGCAGAAGCGTCGATTTGCCACTGCCCGACTCGCCCATCAATGCCAGGCTCTCGCCCTGGTCAAGCGCCAGGTCGATACCGTTGAGTACCGGTAGCTCTCCCTGCGGCGTGCTGAATGTTTTGTGAAGTTGCTGCAGGATCAGCATGAGACCTCCGGTGCTCAATAAAGTGTTTGATCATAAAGTATACAGGGGTTCTACAGGTGATTTTTATGGTGATGTTTTGTACTGATGTGGATGGGCGTCGACTTGAATCGGGTTAAACAGGCCATATAACATTCATGAGCCCTTCTGTGCTTGCTTACTCAAAAAGTGAATTTTTTTCACGTAACCCATGTTATGAACTGAGCGGGCATGCCTTGCAGGGGGACTGATATTGTCTACCTTGTGCACTGCAAGATGATTGTTCTGAGAATGATCTGAAATTTAATCATACAAGGAGTGGATTAGATGACAGTCAGCAATACACCTCTCAATGTTTTAAAAACGCAGAAGCAGTACAGCGAAATGGCAGATGTACCGTCGGCGCAGCTTTCGATGGTCAAGGATCCTTATCCGTCGCGGTTGTCGGAAGCGCCTGCATCACTCTGGCAGCCGCGCCAGGAAGATGTTGTCAAAGGTCGTCACCTGACAGGTCCGCTTAGCCAGGCGCAACTCGACGAGTTCGAGCGTAAAGGGTTTCTGTTCATTCCCAACCTGATTTCCGGTTCAGAGCTCGATGAGCTGCGTCGGGAAATGCAGACGCTCATGAACAATGAAGCCTATCGTGACAAGCCTTTCAGCATTACCGAGCCGGAAAGCCAGGAAATTCGTTCGTTGTTTGCCGTGCACCTTCTCTCGCAGCGCATGGGCGAGCTCGCCCAGGATGAGCGCCTGGCGGGCGCCGCGCGGCAACTTATCGGCGCTGACCCCTATGTGCATCAGTCGCGCATCAATTATAAGCCAGGGTTTGCCGGCAAGGGGTTCAACTGGCACTCCGACTTTGAAACCTGGCACGCTGAAGACGGTATGCCCAACATGCATGCCGTGAGTGCCTCACTGATCCTGACAGAAAACCACGAATTTAACGGCCCCTTGATGTTGATCCCCGGGTCGCACAAGAAATTCGTGCCGTGCCTGGGGGAAACGCCAGGAGACAACTACAAAAGCTCGCTTAAAATGCAGGAAATCGGTGTGCCAAGTAAAGAAGCGCTGACGGAGCTGGTGGCCGAGCATGGCATCGAGGCACCCAAGGGGCAGGCAGGTGGCCTCCTGCTGTTCGACTGCAACACGCTGCATGCCTCCAATGCCAACCTGTCGCCCGATCCGCGCAGCAACGTTTTTTTCGTGTTCAACCGCCCCGATAACCGTTGCCGCGAGCCTTATGCGGCGCCAGCGCAGCGTCCGAGCTTTCTTGCTCATGAACCTGAAGACGACGCCCAGTCGTTAATAGGGGCAAACCGGTAACCACTCAGGTGTGGAACAATCGCATGGGTGGGGTAGACTGGTGCGCTTGCTACTATGTGTGCATCATAAGGAGTCACTCCATCATGCGTTTTGTTCCTCAATTTACCGATGGTCAAGCGTTTCCCTACGAGTTGGGCAAGGTTGTGTGTGTCGGGCGCAACTACGCTGACCACGCCAAAGAGCTGGATAACCCGGTTCCCAGCCAGCCACTGCTGTTCATTAAGCCGTCGACCAGCGTCGTGGATATTCAACAGCCGTTGTCACCGCCTTTCCATCGTGGTGAGGTTCACTACGAGATTGAACTGGCGCTTCTAGTCGGCAAGACCATCCGCGATGCCACGCCGGATGAAGCCAGCGCGGCTATTACCGGGCTGGGGCTGGCGCTTGACTTAACGCTGCGCGATGTTCAAACCGAGCTGAAAGAGAAAGGTCACCCCTGGGAGATTGCCAAGGCATTTGACGGTGCCTGCCCGCTATCTCCGTTTTTGCCGTTAAGCCGCGTGCCGAACTGGAACGCGCTGGCCTTCAAGCTGGAAATTGACGGCGAAGAACGCCAGCACGGTGAAGGTGCCGACATGATTTTTACCATCCCCACCCTGGTTGCGGAGATGAGCCGCCATTTCACCCTGGAAGCCGGTGATGTCATTTTGACCGGGACGCCGGTGGGGGTGGGCGAGCTGCACCGGGGCGCCAAGCTGCGCATGACGCTGACCGGGGGGTTGGATATTACCACCAGCGTGGTTGAGTGAGCCGCCGCCGCAAACGGCCGCCGACAGAGTCGGTGGCCGTTGTTTTGTAAAGACCGGGTAAGTCAGGGCTACTCCAGGTAGGTGTAGCCTTCCAATCCGTCGCTCAGGCTGGCGGCAAAGTGCGCCTGCTCATGGGCGGAAAAACCACTGGCCGCCAGCTGTTCGGTGAGTTTTTGCTTCAGGACCCGGGCATCGAAGTTCACGTAGGCGAGCACCTCCGCCACCGTATCCCCCGCCTGGGCATTGGAAAGCTGCCACTCACCGTCGGGGCCAAGGGCCGCATCCACCGAGTCGGTATCGCCGAACAGGTTGTGCAAATCACCGAGAATTTCCTGATAAGCGCCCACCAGGAAAAAGCCCAGCCAGCGCTCATCCTCGGTTTCCCACTCAGGAATCGGCAAGGTGCTTTCAATACCTTGTCCATCCACGTAGCTATCGATGCGGCCATCGGAGTCGCAGGTGATGTCCTGAATAATCGCTCGACGCGTTGGGGGTTGATCCAGCCCGCTTAACGGCAGTACTGGGAAAATCTGCTCGATGCCCCAGACATCGGGTACTGACTGGAACAGCGAGAAGTTGACGAAGAGCTTATCGGCCAGCTTCTCCGCGAGCTCATCCAGGATGTCGCGATGCGCCCGGTTGCGGGTATCCAGTTGGCCGCGCAGTCTCGCGCATGCGGCCATATACAGGCGCTCGCCTTCGGCGCGGGCGTTGATATCACTGAGCCCCAGCACGAAGCGGTCCTGTAACTCGCTGACCGCCTGGAGCAAATCATGCCACGCTTCGACCAGCGCGCGAGGCTCCTGAGGGTCTGCCAACTGCTCAAAGACCCGCCATAGCGCGGCCACTTGCAGGTCATCCTGTTGGGAACGCTCGGGCGGCGTGTCATCGATGCGTTCGTCGCCAATCACGTTGGTAATCAGTACGGCATGATGGGCGGTCAGTGCCCGGCCGGACTCGCTGATCAGATGCGGCTGAGGCAGGTTGGCGTCCTGGCAAAGTTGGGCAAAGGCGCTGACCACGTTGCGGGCATACTCACGCATTGAGTAGTTGGCGGAGCAGTCGCTGCGGGAGCGGGTGCCTTCATAGTCGATGCCCAGGCCACCGCCTACATCGACGGTATCAATCGGGGCGCCCAGGGTCATCAGGTTTTGATAGAAGCGTGCGCACTCCCGCAGGCCGCGCTGAATATCGCGGATATTGGCAATCTGTGAACCCAGGTGGAAGTGCACAAGCTGCAGGCTATTCAGGGCATCCTGGGCGCGCAGTGTCTCCACGACGGTCAGGATCTGGCTGGCCGTGAGACCAAACTTGGATTTTTCACCGCCGGTATTTTGCCATTTGCCTTTGCCGACGGAGGCAAGCCGGGCACGCAGGCCGATACGCGGTGTCACGTCCAGCTCACGAGCCTCTTCAAGAATGACATCGAGCTCCGAGAGTTTTTCTACCACCAGGTAAACCCGATGGCCGAGTTTCTCGCCCAGCAGTGCCAGGCGGATGTACTCACGGTCTTTATAGCCGTTGCAAACGATCAGCGAAGAGCCACCCTCTGAGAGGGCAAGCACCGCCAGCAACTCGGGCTTGCTGCCGGCTTCCAGACCGACACGGCCACGGCCCCGTTCGGCGGTGGCCAGAATTTCTTCCACCACGCGCCGCTGCTGGTTGACCTTGATGGGGTAAACCGCCGTGTAGCCGCCCTGGTAGTCAAGGTCGTGCATGGCAGCGTCAAAGGCGCCGCATAGCTGTTCGACGCGGTCATGCAGAATATCGCTAAAGCGTACCAGTACCGGCAGGCGTAATCCGGTTTTCTGGAGTTGGCGTACAAGGCCGCTTAGCGGGAGTGCTGGCCCCTCGGTATCGTTGCCTAAAGGGCGCACCAGTGCCTGGCCCTGGTCATCCACGTCGAAGTAACCACTCCCCCACTGGTCAATGTTCCAGGTGCGACGAGCGCGTTGGGCTGAACGGTTGGTGGACGCTTCGTTCATGAAGATGCCTCGGGCAGTGGTAATGCACCATGGGTGATGCGCGCTTTCAGGATAGTGCGGAAACGGTCGGGGTCGTGGGGGGTCAAGTCGTGGGCGGGCGGGTCCACGTAAACCACCAGCAGGCGCGAGAGCCAGTAACGCAGCGCCGTCATGCGCAGCATGGTCGGCCATAGCGCTTGCTCATCTGCCGTTAACGAACGGCGTGCCTGATACGCGCTCAGAATGGTCGCATAGCGTTCGCCGTTCAAGGTACCGTCCTCGTTGGAAGCCCAGTCGTTAATCACAATGGCGAGGTCAAACAGCAGGTCACCGGTGCAGCCATTGTAAAAGTCGATAATGCCGCCAAGCTCATCGCCTTCAAACAGCGTGTTGTCGCGGAACAGGTCGCCATGAAGCGCGCCCTGAGGCAACTCATCGTGTTGGGCGAAGGCACTTTCGAAGTCATCGACCTCGTCTTTCATCAGCGTCTGGTCGTCTGGGCTCAGGTAAGTCAGCACCCTGTGATGCATGGCATGAAGCCAATGCAGGTCCCGCGGGTTAGGGCGGTGGCCGGGGAAGCGCTTTGACACAACGTGCATTCGACCAAGGGTATCACCCAAAGCGTGGCACTGGGCCAGGTTGGGCGCCTCTGGATGACGCCCTGGTAAGCGCGGAAACAGCAGCGCGGGCTTGCCGGCCAGGCTATGCAGTGCGATGCCTTCGCGATCGTGAACGGTGCCGGGAACCGGCAGGCGGTGTTCATCCAGGTAGTCCAATAACTCGACAAAAAACGGCAGCTCGGCATGCTCGCCCTGTTCGAACAGGGTCAATACCAGCTCGCGGCGGTCGGTGGTCACAAAAAAGGTCGAATTTTCCGTCCCCGCCGTCACGCCTTTCAGCGACAAGAAATTACCGACATCAAATTTTTCTAAAAACGTAGCGACCTGTGCGTCGCTAAGCGGAGTGAATACAGCCATGAGAATCTCGCCCAGGTTGCTAAGCCCATTATTGTAGCGGCTTGATGCGTCAGTTGGCAGCATTGTGTCATCTTGAATAACGTTATCGGGCCACCTTGGGTCTGCAGTGTGGCCGCTGAACGCGTATCATGAAGCAGACATCTTACTGTTTGCCAACAATGGAATTTGGTTATGGCCCGTGCTCCGATCGTGCTTGTCGATGGCTCCTCGTACCTGTATCGCGCGTTTCATGCGCTGCCGCCGCTAACCACCTCCAACGGCCAGCCTACGGGCGCCGTGAAGGGGGTGCTGAACATGCTCAAGCGGCTGATAAAAGATTATCCCGAAAGCCCCATGGCCGTCGTGTTTGACGCGCCGGGCAAGACCTTTCGCGATGACCTGTACAGCGACTACAAGGCCCATCGCCCGCCGATGCCCGACGACCTGCGCAGCCAGGTCAAGCCACTGCACGAGTGCGTGAAAGCTCTCGGCCTGCCGCTGCTGTGTATTGAAGGCGTTGAAGCCGACGACGTGATTGGCACCCTGGCCCACCATGCCACCCAGGCGGGGCGCGACGCGGTGATCTCTACTGGCGACAAGGACATGGCGCAACTGGTCAATGCCCACATCACGCTGGTCAACACCATGAAGGATGAGACCCTGGATGAAGCGGGCGTTGAGCAGAAATTTGGCCTGCCGCCCGCCTTGGTCATCGATTTTCTCGCCTTGATGGGCGACAAGGTCGATAACATTCCCGGCGTGCCAGGGGTCGGGGAAAAAACCGCCATAGGATTGCTGCAGGGCATGGGGGGTGGGTTGGATACCATCTATGCGGATCTGGATCGGGTAAAAACGCTGTCATTCCGGGGAGCCAAGACGCTGCCCAAGAAGCTTGAGGAACACCGCGAGCAGGCGTTTTTGTCTTACCAGCTCGCCACCATCAAGGTCGACTGCGACCTGCCGGTGGGGCTGGATGACCTGGATATTGCCCACCCCGACCGAGAAGCGCTGGTAGCGCTCTACAAGGAGATGGAGTTCAAGCAGTGGCTGAACGAGCTGCTGGAAGGCAAGGACGAAGGCGTTGACGACGTGAAGGGTGGCGAGCCCGCACCGGCTAAGGCGGCTGATGATAGCGTTGCCACTCCCAGCGAGCGCCACGACCACGTGATTGTCGAGCAGAGTGAGTTTGATGCCTGGTTAGAACGCCTCAACAAAGCGGAGCGTTTCTGCTTCGACCTGGAAACCACCAGCCTCGACTACATGGACGCCGAAATCGTTGGCATTGGGCTGGCGCTGGAAGCGGGTGAAGCCGCCTATATTCCGGTGGCCCATGACTACCTGGATGCCCCGGCGCAGCTTGACCGCAAAGCGGTATTGTCCGCGCTGAAACCGCTGCTGGAAGACGTCCAGAAAACCAAGATTGGCCAGAACCTCAAGTACGATATTTCCGTGCTGGCCAACTATGATATTGCCGTGGCGGGGCCGCTGGCCGACACCATGCTGGCCTCCTACGTGTTGAACTCCACCGCTACCCGCCACGACATGGACTCCCTGGCGCTGAAGTATCTGGGTGAAAGCACCATTTCGTTTGAAGACATCGCTGGTAAAGGCGCCAAACAGCTGACCTTCAATCAAGTCGCTCTTGAGCAGGCGGCCCCGTACGCTTGTGAAGACGTGGATATTACCCTGCGGTTACAGGAAACCCTGCGCCCCCAGGTAGAACGCGAAGGCCGCCTCGCCGAGGTGCTGGATCATCTGGAGCTGCCGTTGATCAGCGTGCTGTCCCGCATCGAGCGCAATGGTGTGGCGTTGGATGCTGAACGCCTTCATGCGCATAGCCAGCAGCTGGAATCGCGTATTCGCGAGCTGGAAAGCCAGGCGTATGAGCTGGCGGGACGTGAGTTCAACCTGGGGTCACCCAAGCAACTGGGGCAGATCCTGTTCGAAGAACAGAAAATCCCGGTGATCAAGAAAACCCCCAAGGGCGCGCCCTCTACGGCCGAAGCCGTGCTTGAGGAACTGGCGCTGGATTACCCGTTGCCGAAGGTCATTATGCAACACCGGGGGCTGGCCAAGTTGAAGTCCACCTACACCGACAAGCTGCCGCGTCTTTTGAACAAAGCCACCGGGCGTGTACACACCAGCTACCACCAGGCGGTGACGGCCACTGGGCGGCTGTCGTCGTCCGACCCCAACCTGCAGAACATCCCCATCCGCACCGAAGAAGGGCGCAAGATCCGCCAGGCGTTCGTGGCTCGCCCCGGCTACCGTATTGTGGCGGCCGACTACTCGCAGATCGAGCTGCGCATCATGGCCCACCTGTCGGAAGATAAAGGCCTGCTGGCAGCGTTTGCGGAAGGTCGCGATATTCACACTTCCACGGCCGCAGAGGTGTTTGGCACGTCGCTTGAGAAAGTCTCCGGCGATCAGCGGCGTAGCGCCAAGGCGATCAACTTCGGCTTGATCTACGGCATGAGCGCCTGGGGCCTGTCACGCCAGCTGCATATCGAGCGTAATCAGGCGCAGACCTATATCGATCGCTACTTCGACCGTTACCCAGGGGTGGCGCGTTACATGGACCGTATTCGCAGCCAGGCGGCGGAGGACGGCTATGTGGAGACCGTAAGAGGGCGCCGCCTTTACTTACCGGAAATTCACTCGCAAAACCGCAACCGCCGTCAGGGTGCCGAGCGTACCGCGATCAACGCGCCCATGCAGGGCACCGCGGCGGATATCATCAAGCAGGCGATGATTGATGTGGATGCCTGGCTTGCAGAGGGCGAGTTTGATGCGCTAATGGTCATGCAGGTGCATGACGAACTGGTGTTTGAAGTCGCTGAGTCTCAGGTAGAGAGCTTTATCAAGCAGGTGCAGCAGCGTATGCAGGGTGCCGCGCAGTTGAGCGTGCCGTTGATTGTGGAAGCGGAAAGCGGTGACAACTGGGATGAGGCTCATTGAGGTAGATTAATTGGTACATTATCTAATCTACCATTTGCCTTGCCGGATTATGTCTCTCCCCTGCCTCCAAGACAGGCAATCGACTCGTGTTCGGCGACCACGCTTTCAAGAGATTTGCATAACGCCTGAAAAGCCTCGCTGGAGTGTCCAGGGCGTTGGTGGAGTTCAATTTCGACATGCCCCAGGTTGGGGAGGCCTTCTTCTTCGGTCACTATCCGGCAGCCCGGCGGTACGCTACGCGGGGTTTTAACGGTTATTGCCAGTCCATTTTGCACTGGCACGTTGATACCTGTCGGGGATTGGCTGACGTAGCGAAGCTCCCAGCGCGTCTCATCGCGGCCCAGGGCGGATAACGCATGCGCTCTGAAAATGCAGCCTTCGGGATTCAGGGCCAACGGCAGTGTTTGCCATTGCGAAAGTGAGACGTGGTCGGCCATGACCCATACCATCGGCTCCCAGCCAAGCAAGTGACCGGATTGGGTGGGCTTGTGCCTTACCGAGAGCACCACGTCCAACAGCCCTTCCTGGAACCGCTTGACCAGGGTGTCGCTGATATCGCAATGCACCTCTAATTGAATCTGCGGAAACTGGGCCGCAAAGCGGGGTAGCAAGTCGGGCAGGTAGGTAGCGGCCTGTTCTTCCGAGGTGCCCAGCCGAATAAGCTCGCCGTGCATCCCGCCCTTCAAAAGGTCCTTGGCCTCATCTTCGAGTTTCAGCATATGGCGCGCATAGGGAAGTAGATGCTCCCCGGCGGCCGTCAGCAGGACGCTGCGGCTGGTGCGCTCAAAAAGCGCTTGGTGCATCTGATCTTCAAGACGCTTGATTTGTAGGCTCATCGCCGATTGAGTTCGATGTAGCACTTTACCCGCCGCGCTAAATCCTTGGCACTCGGCAACGGTGACAAACGCTCGTAGTAGGTCTGTGTCCATGATGAATGAGCCATTTAAATGGGTGTTATCTTAACTATTCATTTCTATTATGGAAGAGCCTTCTCTAGCCTGTCCAGATAAGCTTCCAACGCGACAGGAGCGTGACCCCATGACAATAACCACCGCTGAACAACCCGTGAATGCCCTCGAAGGGCTGATCGACCTTGAGCGCTACCCGCTCGATGAGTTGTCATCGCTGGCAGGAAAAACGTTTATTGCCGATTGCCGTCGCCAGCTCGAAGAAGATGGCTGTGTGGTGCTTAAAAACTTTGTCCCTGAAGCCGCATTAGCACGGCTTGAGCGTGAAACCGAACGACTATCCCCAGACGCTCACTATAATCAGACCGAAACCAATCCGTACAACAGCGACGGCGACGCATCATTGCCCGCCACACATCCCAAAAACCGCTTTGATGATCGGACTAATGGCTTTGTCGCCGGGGACCGCATCGGGCATGACACCATTATCCGCCAGGTATATGAGAATCCAGAATTCCAGCGGTTTATCGGCGCGGTTGTGGGTATCGAAGAGATCCACCAATACGCTGATCCCCTGGCCGACCTAGTGGTGAACGTGCTGCGCGAAGGCTGTCAGCATCCCTGGCACTACGATACCAACGAGTTCATCGTCACCATGATGACCCGGCAATCCCAAAGCGGTGGTCGCTTTGAGTATGCACCGGGGATTCGCAACCCCGAGGGTGAAAACTTCGCTGAGGTGGAAAAGGTCATCGATGGTGATCGCACTCGCTTGAAGGCGCTGGATCTTCAACCGGGTGATTTGCAGATTTTCTTTGGCCGCTATTCGCTACACCGCGTGACGCCTGTGGTCGGGGACAAAGAGCGCCATACGGTGATTTTCGCCTATGCCAAAGAGCCCGGTTTTGTGGGGCGGCCCGAGCGTGCGAAGCGCATCTTCGGCCGCATGGCGCCAGTGCATGAACAACTGCTGAAAGACGGCATGCAGCGCAGCGATAGCCTGGCAGATTAACGCCATGCCGTCTTTACAACAGCTACCCACTCCCAACGCGAGATATTCATGAGCATTGTTGAAAGCGAAAGCCTGACTGATAACGAACCGGATCACATTCCCGTCGTGCCTTCGGCGCCCATGGCCAACGGTGATAGTATCCCCACGGCGTTTGACCCCAAGCAGTTGCGGGCCGGACGCCTTGAGCGCCTGCGCGCCATGATGGCGGAAGAAGGGTATGCGGCGCTGGTACTGTTTGACCCGAACAACCAGCGCTATGCGACGGGCTCGCGCAATATGTTTGGTTACTTTTTGCGCAACTCCACGCGTTACGTCTACGTGCCGCTGGAAGGGCCGATTATTCTGTTCGAATACCCCGGCAGCGCGCATGTATCCACTTGGCTTGAAACCATTGACGAGGCGCGTACTTCCAAGGTGGTGTGGTCGGCAGTTAACCAGCGCGATGGTATGTCATCCGACCCCTTTGGGGTGGAGATTGCCGAGCTGGTCAAAGAGCACGGTAAGGGCAACAAAAAGGTCGGGCTTGATCGCTGCACACTGAATCTGGCGCGGGCATTGGAAGCGCAGGGGCTGGAAGTCTACGATTGCATGCAGGACACGCTGCACTGCCGCCGCATCAAAACCCCCGAGGAAATCGCCTGCCTGGCGCAGTCGATGGCCGCAAGTGAAGCTGCTGTCGCCGAAGTCGAAGCGGCGATTAAACCAGGGGTTACCGAAAACGAGCTGTTTGCGATCATGTACGGCGAGGTGATCAGAGGCGGCGGTGAGTTTATTGAAACCCGCCTACTTTCCTCAGGGCCGCGCACGAATCCCTGGTTTAACGAAGCCAGCGATCGCAAGATCCGCCCCGGTGAATTGGTGGCGCTGGATACCGACACCATCGGTTGCCATGGTTACTACTCGGATTTTTCGCGCACTTTCCATGTCGGGCCCGGCAAGCCGACGGCCTATCAGCGCGAGCTTTACGGTATGGCCTACGACCAAGTGCAACATAACATGGGCTTGCTCAAGCCGGGCATCAGCTACCGGGAAATTGCCGAGCAGGCATGGAAAATCCCCGAGCGCTTTATCGACCGCCGTTACCCGTCGATCATTCACGGGGTAGGCATGCACGGCGAGACGCCGCTGGTCGCCCACCATATGGATTTCGACCGCTTCTCCAAGGACGGTATCCTGGAGCCTGGCATGGTGGTGTCGGTAGAAAGCTATATTGGCGAAGTCGGGGCGGCCGACGGCGTCAAGCTCGAA
This sequence comes from Vreelandella subterranea, assembly GCF_900111305.1. Classification (GTDB taxonomy): domain Bacteria; phylum Pseudomonadota; class Gammaproteobacteria; order Pseudomonadales; family Halomonadaceae; genus Vreelandella; species Vreelandella subterranea. The sequence continues at coordinate 209,083 of NZ_FOGS01000006.1, read as the reverse complement.
GAAGAGGTGCTGATCACCGAGACCGGCATTGAGCGGCTTTCCCGCTATCCGTTTAACGACGTGTTGTTGAACCGAGAAGTGTAGTCGCTTGATTCAGCCGCTGGCGACGCCTCAACGTCGCTAGCGGTATCCCGCCATCAACTCTCTCACCAGCGGTGTGTCGGCATCGCGGTGAGTGGGCAGTTCAAAGCGCGCCTTGGCAATCGCGGTGCGTGACAGATCCGCAACAATCAGCGCTTCCTCACCATTGGCCTGTGCCAGTGTCTCGCCATCTGGTCCAAGAATGCGCGAGCCGCCCCAGAAGTGGCTATCGCCTTCCGGCCCGAAACGGTTCGCCATGATCACGGGCGTGCCGTATGTCATGGCATAAAAGCGTGTATTCAGCGCCCAGTTTTGTTCGTTGGAAAAGTCGTCGCTGACGATGCCGCTGGCCGAGTTGATCGGCGCGCAGAGCACCGTGGGGCGGGCGAGCAGGGCCGCATGCACAAGCGCCGGATTCCACAAGTCGGCGCAAATGAGTTGGGTGGCTGACCAGCCCGGGCAGATATCCGTGTGAGTGAGCTCACTGCCATGGGTGAACCATTTGCCTTCCTCAAGTCCGCCATAGGTGGGCAGGTTCAGTTTGCGATGCACGGCGATGAGCTGGCCGTGCTGAAAGATGGCCAGCGCGTTGTAATATTCACCAGGGCTTGCCTCTTCCACGAAACCGACGACGACCTGCATTGGACCACAGGCCCGGGCGAGTGTTTGCAGGCGCGGGTCTTCCAGCGGCATGGCCACCTGCATCACGCGGTTTGCCAAGCGATAGCCCGTCAGTGAAAGCTCGGGAAATACCAGCAGTTCGACATCGTCGTGCCGGGCGTCGACAATCAGTGCCAAATGGCGCTCAAGGTTGTCATTCACCTCGCCGAGGGTGGTATTGATCTGGGCAGCGCCGACGCGAAGCGTATTTTGATAATGCATTGGCTTCCCCATTGAAAAAGCCGCTCCATGGGAGCGGCTTTGCAGTGATGTCAAACAGCATTATGCCAGCGCTACTCACCAGCTACTAGAGCAGGCCATTATCTTCGAGAAAGCTCTCTGCCACGTCTTCAATCGACACGCGCTCGACATCGACACGGGCGTTAAGCTCGGCCATGGTGGCGTCGTTTAACAGCGCGGAAAGCTTGTTCATCTGGTCGGCTAGCTCAGGGTTCGCCTCAAGGGTTTCGGTGCGGACTACCGGGGCGAGGGCGTAGGCCGGGAAGAAGCCCTGGTCGTCTTCGAGGACGTGAAAGTTGAAGGCGGGGATACGCCCGTCGGTGGCAAACACAAGGCCGACGTCGACTTCTTCATCGCGCAGTGCTTGATAGACCAAACCGGTATCCATGCGGCTCACGTCGCCGCGACCCACGCGAAAATCATACGCTTCCATCAGCGGCCGCCAGCCGTCTTCACGGGCGTAGAACTCGGCGTTAAGCGCAAAGGTCAGGTCTTCTTCATTGTTGACGGCGTCGGCCAGGTCGGAGAGGGTTTCGATACCGCGTTCTTCGGCGTCATCCTCGCGCATAGCGAGCGCATAGGTGTTGTTGGCATCCGACGGTTCGAGCCAGGTCAGGCCTTTCTCGGCATCAAGCTCTTTCACCCGCTGATAAGTATCTTCAGGGCTCAAGCTTTCGGTGATGTCGTTATAGTTGATCAGGGATGTGCCGGTGTATTCCCAGTAAAGATCGATCTGGCCGTTTTCCTGCGCTTGACGCAAAACGGCGGAACCCATGCCGGAGCGGTTATCGACGTCGTAGCCCAGGTTATCCAGATACTGGGTCGTCATGGTCGAGAGGATCTGCTGCTCGGTAAAGTTCTTGCCGCCAACGCTGATCTCGTTGGCGTTAGCCAGCGAGATGCCGCTGGCAAGGGCAATACTGGTCAGTGTGGTCGTCAGTGTTTTCATCATCGGATCCTTCTTTTGTTAGTGAAGCTTAGCTCACGGTTATCATTAAGCCCGACCGGGGTTGACCCCGCGGGGGACAACGAGAAACGCAATCGTCGCAATCAGCGCATCGACCACGATCGCCAATAGCGCGGTGGGGATAGCGCCCGACAGCATCATGACCGGGTCGTACAGATCAATGCCGGTAAAGATCAGCTCGCCAAGGCCGCCCGCGCCAATCAGGAACGCCAGCGGCACGGTGCCCACATTGATGGTGAGCGCGGTGCGCATACCGGCAAAAATCACGTAAAGGGCATTGGGCAGTTCGACTTTGAAAAGCCGCTGCATGGGTGACATGCCAATGCCTGCAGCCGCTTCCATCAGTGCTGGGTTAACGCCCTTTAAGCCGGCATAAGTATTCCGGGTAATCGGCAGCAGCGTGGCCACGAACAGGCCAAAGACGGCTGGCACCGTGCCAATACCCAGAAAGCTCATCGATAGCGCAAGGACGGCCAGGGTGGGGATCGTGGTGCCCACGTTGAGTATCTGCATCAGTGATTCGGCCACTCGAGCCATACTCGGGCGAGAGAGCACGATACCCAGCGGAATGGCAACGAGAATGGCCAGACTGCCTGACATGAGTGTGAGCCAGATGTGCTGAACCGCCAGATACTGAACATCAGGCAGGTACCAGATAAAGTCATCAATGACGCCGCTGGATTGACTCCATACACCGGCGAAAAAAATAGCCACCAGCACCAGTGCCTTAAGCGCCCCTCTCATGGATCGAATCGGCATGGTTACTCCTTGATGGCCGGCGATGGCGTACGGTCATCCCCCTGGCGAGCGCGATATCGCGCGCCCAAGTGACTGGTCATGGCGCGCTGGGTAATTTGCCCGCACACCGTCCCTTCGTCGTTGACACAGGGGAGCCAGGTCTGGTCATGGGCAAACATCAGGGACGCGGCTTTACGCAGGTCGTCGTCGAGGCCTACAACGGCCGGGACGGTCTGGAAGTGATCACGGCAGTAGCCCTTCGTGGTGCGTGCGACGGAGCGGCTGACAATCCCGGCGGGTTGCTTTCGATCATTGACCATCAGAATGGCGTTTTGATAACCATAGTTGTCGATCTTGGCCAACGCGGTTTCCAGCGTATCGCTGGGTGTTACGGTGCCGATTTCATCCGTGACAATCTCGCGCACTTTCACCAGGTTCAAACGCTTGAGCGCCCGGTCTTCACCGAGGAACGACTCCACGAAGGCGTTTTTCGGGGCGGCCAGCAAATCATCGGGTGTGGAATATTGAACCAGCTTACCTTCCCGGAAAACCGCCACGCGGTCGCCCATTTTAATGGCTTCATCAATATCGTGGCTGACGAACATGATGGTTTTATTGAGCGCCTGCTGCATCTTCAGGAACTCGTCCTGAATGACCGCCCGGTTGATGGGGTCGATGGCCCCAAACGGTTCGTCCATCAACATCACCGGCGGGTCGGCGGCCAGCGCGCGGGCGACGCCAATGCGTTGCTGCTGGCCACCGGACAACTCGCTCGGGAAGCGTTTCAGAAAGGCATCGGGCTCCAGCGCGATCATGGCCATCATTTCGCGTGCGCGCGCCTTGTATTTGGCCTTGTCCCAGCCAAGTAGCTTGGGCACGATGGTGATGTTTTCCTCAATGGTCATATTGGGAAACAGGCCGATCTGCTGGATCACGTAGCCGATATTGCGTCGCAGCGTCTGGGTATCGAGGCCGGTGGTATCGTCGCCATTGATAAACACTTTGCCGGACGTGGGCTTTACGATCCGGTTGATCATTTTCAGTGTCGTGGTCTTGCCACAGCCCGATGGCCCCAACAGGACACATATTTCCCCTTCAGGTACTTCCATATCGATATGGTCTGCGGCCACCACCGCGCCTTTCGGCGTATCGAACACCTTGGTCAGGCTGTCAAGTCGAATCATAGGGGTGTCTCTTATAGTAGAAATGACGTCAGGAAAGCGGCATCAGGTCGCGGCGGCCTGGCGGCTCATCCCTTTGGGCGTCAGGCGCTTTTGGACATACAGCAGTGAATAGTCAACGATAATCGCCAGTACGCTCACGGCAATCGCGCCGACGATCAGCTGACGCGGGTCTGACTGTGAAATGCCACGGCTGATGAAAGTACCCAAACCCCCAGCGCCGATGTACGCTGCAATCGCCATCACGCCGATATTGAGGACCACGGCCGTACGAACCCCGGCCATGATGACCGGTATGGCGAGTGGGATCTCGACCAGACGCAGGCGTTGATTGGGGCTCATGCCGATGCCTCTAGCCGCTTCCCGCAACGCGGGGTTCACATTGTTGATCGCGGTGTAGGTGTTACGAATGATGGGCAACTGGGAATAGAGCAGTACCGCGATAACCGCAGGTACGTAGCCGATGCCGTGTCCTATCAGCGATAGCACCGGAATCATGATGCCGAACAGCGCGATTGACGGGATGGTGACGATAATCGAGGCCAGGTACAGCACCCCTTGAGCCAAGCGCTCGTTTTTGGTGATCGCAATGCCGATGGGCACACCCGTCAATGTCGCAATGCCGACAGCAACACCGACAAGGGCAATATGCTCCAACGTTCGCGACAGCAGCAGGCCCGCACTGTCCAGGGCATATAAAAGTATTTCCAAGCGCAGCCTCCTTATTATAAAAATGAATAATGGCCAGAGCGCGGTCCGCCAGGAGGCATCGCGCCTGCTTGCCTTTATGGAGAGGTTTAGCTTACCAAAAGGGTGGCGTGATTATCGGGAATTGGCATGACGATGCGAAATAGGCTGAATTTGGGGTTTTTATATGACCTGGTTTGGTTTGCAGGAGGCGTTACCGTTGCTGAAAGATGGCGTCAGTCTACGACGACACGGTTGCGCCCGCTGGTCTTGGCTTCGTAGAGGGCCTGGTCAGCGCGGCCATATAGATGATCAAAAGAAGTGTCGTGATTGTCGGCAGTTGCCAGCCCCAGGCTCACCGTCACGGCAGTGGGCACGCCAAGTTCTTGATGAGATAGCCCTGCCACTCGCTTACGTATCCGTTCAACCACTTCCAAGGCACCTTCGGCATTGGTTTCAGGCATGAGGACACAGAACTCTTCACCTCCCAGACGCGCAACAATATCTGCCTTTCTGACTTCGTCACAGAGTGCGTCGGCAAATGCCCGTAGCACTTGGTCGCCAGCAGGGTGGCCAAAGTTGTCATTCACGCGCTTGAAGTGGTCAAGGTCGAGCAGGGCCATGCTCAAGGGAAGCCCGCTGCGTTGGCTCTGTTCGAATAAAAGCTCGGTGACATTAAGCATGTAACGGCGATTGCCAAGCCCGGTGAGTTCGTCCATCAGGCTGAGCTTGAGCACTTTTTTATGCTGGTGATGCAAGCGTATTAATGCCAGCATAAGGCCGCCAGCCAAAAGCAGGATCACAAGTATCAGGATGGCGATGCCTACCGCCAGACGGTCCATCACAATACGTTGTTTGGCTGCTTCAGAATGTAAAAGATGACTGAGCTTGCTGTAGGCTTGAGCCATGTCATTTTCAATGGTCAAGCCTTGTTGAATCAGCTGATCAGGAGGCTCGCCAGACGCGACCTCATCCAACGCCTGCTTTATGTCGGGAAGCCTCTCTTTAACACTATTTAAGCGATTTAAATAGGACTCATAGCTGCCAGGCGCTAGTCGACTCTGGCTGAGTCCAAAGGTGACACCTTCAATATGCCGTGGAATGCGCCAAAGCAAGTTGTCGAAGCGCTCTATAAGCTGATTATCCTGTGGCTGCTCGCGGAACTCGTTCAATGTGGAGCGTAACAGAGTGGTGTGCAGCTGCGGGCGGACGACATCGGCGACGAGCGCAGTGTAGTTTGCTCCTAGGTGCTGGCGCGCATGGAATAAGTAGACCCCTACCGCGATTGCGCTGATGCCAGCGAGCAGAGTGAACCCAAGGCCCAACTGCCAGCCAAGCGACCGGTCAAAGCGTAGCTTCATTGTTGAAGGTATATATCTTTAATCGACCATATCCATGGCGTCATGCTTTCAGTTCCCGCCTCGACGGCTTCAGCATCTTCGGGAATGACCAGCATCGTAGGGCCAAACTCGTTCCGTGTCAGTGACTTGCCGTCTAGCCTGGTGACGAGAAGGTAACGTTTGGCTGCCCGGTCTTCAGGCGTTATGAAGGTCGTGTAATCATCATGCGCAATGAAGCGTAATGTCGCTGAAACATCAATCTCCTGAGCCTCGAGAAAGTCGTCAAGCCAGACACCCGCAAAACTCCCTTTCGGCCCTTCAAAATGTTGCAGGACCACTTCATACAGAGGTGACTGCTCGATTGCTGCTCGACTAATGGGGCGGTGTACATCGCCACTGTGCAGTGTGAGAACTGGTGATGCATCTGTTGATGGTGAAAGCGCGCTCGATGTGACCTCGGCCGCAGGGACTGGCGCGGCAAACACACCAGCCGCAAAGGCCATCATCATGAGTATTTGTCGTACGGGAGCAAACATGACTGAGACTCTTAATTATGATTGTTATTAAACATACAGTGCTTCTAACAGAGTCGTCTAGCCCTTCTGTATGGTTGGCAATGCCAGGTCAGTAAACAACAAATAGAAGGTTGTGAGTCTGCTAATCTAGTTGCCGCGCATTATAAGAGGTATGGATATTGGCAAGCGATAAACCAACAAGGAGGGTGAAAACCAGATAAGGTCCATTTGTGTTTCAAAGAAAGCGGGGTCTAATTAAGGAAAGACTGTAAGTTGCCTATTGGTCAAAGTAGGATGGCCAACCCCAACAAACAAAAAAGGCAGATCAGTAAATTACTGATCTGCCTTTCAAAAAAATTGGTAGCGGGGACCGGATTTGAACCGATGACCTTCGGGTTATGAGCCCGACGAGCTACCAGACTGCTCCACCCCGCATCAACGTGTGGCGTATTCTACGCTTTTTTTACGTTTCGTCAATAGGCGTTTTAAAACGTTTGCCCTATAGCCGTTGGTGGGGTTCGTGCTGCAACATGAGCCGAGTAGCGCTATGCTGAGGTTAGTGCAACAACAACAATGCTGACTCTCGGTAAGTCGCGCATCTGTATGGCGATTTGCCGTTGGTACTCAAGCGCCAAGGCGCTTTTCACAATGGCTTGCGGTGCTAATTCTGCAACGCCCAAGCCATTCGTCATATCAGGGAGGTAGTCAATGGCCAATCAAGCCCCCGTCGCCTGGGTAACTGGTGGAACTGGTGGTATCGGCACGGCGATTTGTCGTTCGCTGGCGGATGCGGGTTATCTGGTCGTAGCGGGTTATCACAACCCCGAAAAGGCCAAAACCTGGCTGGCATCGCAGCAAGCCGATGGCTATAACAACATTGCGCTGTCCGGTGTCGACCTTGCCGACCATCAAGCCTGCCTACAAGGAGCCCAGCAAATCCAGGAGCAGCATGGTCCCATCAGTGTGTTGGTGAACTGTGCAGGCATCACCCGTGACGGCACCATGAAGAAAATGTCATACGAGCAATGGTATGAGGTGATCGATACCAACCTGAACAGTGTCTTCAATACCTGCCGCAGCGTGATCGAGATGATGCTCGAAAACGGATACGGGCGGATTATCAATATTTCGTCCATCAATGGCCGCAAAGGGCAGTTCGGCCAAGCGAATTACGCGGCGGCAAAAGCGGGTATGCACGGCTTGACCATGTCGCTTGCCCAGGAGACCGCCACGAAAGGCATTACCGTGAACACCGTGTCGCCTGGCTACATTGCCACCGACATGATCATGAACATTCCAGAGAAAGTGCGCGAGGCGATCCGTGAAACGATCCCCGTCAAGCGCTATGGTACGCCAGAGGAAATTGGCCGACTCGTGACCTTCATCGCCGACAAGGAGTCCGGGTTCATTACCGGGGCAAACTTCGATATCAATGGTGGTCAGTTCATGGGCTGACCCAGCCGTTCATTTTGCTCAATGACCACAAAGCCAGCGATACCCTCGCTGGCTTTTGTGATTGAGGCTTCTTTAATTGCGGCTTTGGTGGTGGATCAAGGCGGAGGTGTTCGGGCGAGCTGGGTGAGTAACTCATCCAGCTCGCCGACCTCTTGATCCCATAGCGACCTGGGCATAGGCCCAAGGGCGATCAGGTCGGCAAGTACCTCGCTGACCTCCTGCGCGCGGCTGCGTTCTTTTTGCAGTCCGTCGTTGAGGCGTTCCACCTGGATGGCCAGCCGCAGGGGTTCATCTTGTTGGTGAACACGCCCCATGGCGAGCAGTGATAAGTGGACACGAAGCCGAGCCAATTGGTCTTTCAGGCTGGCTTCGTGTGCCTCGGGGAGTGTCTCCTGGCGTCGTTGATTGCGCTGATGGTGGGCCTGCTCAAAAGGCGCCGTCAAGGTCGTTTCGCCCAGCACCGCTTGGGCGTCCACCGTGTCTGCCTGTTCGTCGACAAGTCGGCGTTGGTCTGCGCGCAAGTGAGCTTCGATAAGCGGCGTCAGCTGCTGCCAGGCATTGACCGTATCGGCGACTTCAAGACGATTCAGGCGTTCACGCCGGGCGCGAATAATGCCGCTTAAACGCCGCTGCATCCCTTCGCTGCGGCGTTTAAGCGGCAGTGGTTCCAAATGCGTTGCCTGTTCGATGAAGGCATCCAGCTTGGCGTGGTCCCTGGCATCTTGAGGTTGCCAGCTATCCATTTCGTCGATCAGCGCCTGCAGGCTGTCGAGCTGGCGTTGCTGCTGGGCAAGCTGCTCTTTTTTGTGCGCGTCGCGCCGGGCAAACAGCTGGTCGCATTCGTGACGGAAGGCCTTCCAGAGCGTTTGTTCCTCCCCTTTAGGTGCCCGCCCCAATTGGCGCCACTGCTGCTGTAGCTGTTTGGCTTTTTCAATGCGCTCGGCGAGCGGACGTTCGTCCTGGTGGAGCGCCTGGACCTTGCTGATCAGGTTTTTTTTCTGGTCGGCAATATGTTCGGCGCGGGTATCGATCAAGCTTTGTAGCTGGTGGCGGACGCGACCAAACCGGCGGCCAATGGCTTCTGCCTGTTCGCGCGGTACGGGAGAGTGGTGACGCCATTGTTGACGCGCTTTATCGCGAATCTCGCGCAGCACATCCGGGTCGGCGTCCTGCGCTGGCTGTGCAATCAGCGTCTCGAGCTGCTCGCAGAGCGCTTCGCGAGCCCGCAAGTTGGCTGCCCGCTCTTCGCTCAGTTGCTCTCGCCAGGGAGCAAGGCGTTCATGGATGCGGTCCGAGGCAGCGCGAAAGCGCGCGGACAGCTCTCGATCAGCCGCCGCATCACCCAGCGATTTCCATTCCTTGACGAGCTGGCGGTGGTGGCGATCCAGCGCCGCATCCGCCATATGCTGGTCGTCGGCAAGGGCTTCGATGGAATCGCACAGTTGTTCACGTTTGGGGCCTGCCACGAACCCTCGCCAGTCACGCAGTTCGGCGAGTTGCGCGCCAAGCTGTTTCAGCCGCGCTTTGAGGGGGCGGGCGTCGTCGCCCTTGAGCGCATCGATGCGCGGCTTTAGCCGCTGGTGAAGACGGCTGGCACTTTTGAAAGCGCCCCGCTCAAGCAACTGCGCGAAGGCGTCCAGATCGTTGTTGTAAGCGCTGAGGGATTGGGCATCATTTTGCGTATCGGCTGTTTCGTGGGCGTCGGCAAGCGCCTCCTGCGCTTGGCGGGCAAGCGTTGGCATGGTCAGACTGTCAGGCCAGCGGCACTGGTCGAGCAGCGACGCCATGGCGGAGTGGTCAGCGTCGGCCAGCGCTTGCTCAAGGTCTGCGCTAATATGCTGCCAGCGCTGCCAGGCTTCGATACAGGCCTCGTACTCTTTCAGAGCCCGGGTGTAGCGTTGGCGCATCGAGTCACTGGGCGGGTGTTCGTCAGACAGTTGTTGCCAGCGCTGGCCAAGCAACTGACGCTGGGCGCGAAGGCTGTCGATATCCTGTGCCGTCAATCCATTGCCAAGGCGCAGGCCTTCCAGGGTTTCTTCCAGCCCTTCCAATAGCTGTTCTCGGGTCTGGTCGGTGGCTTCGCGTTGCTGGTTGTTCTGCTGACGCGCCTGCTCGTGAGTTTCGTGGTCGTGCAGCGTTTTGCGGCACGCGAGTACGGCCTGATGATAACGTGCCTCCTGGTCGGGGTCAGGTGATTGGGGAAGCTGTTCCCATTCACGCTGCAGGTGACGCAGTCGGCCGCCGTAGAGGGGTTCCCAGGTGGCTTGAGCGTGCTTTTCCAGCTGTTGCAAAAGCGTCTCGCGCTTTTGTTGTTGGGCTTCTTTCCACTCGGCGTCGGCCCGGCGTTCCTGCAGCCGATCTTTGGCCATGCGTACGACCTGGCGGTCCCGGCGGGCTTTCTTCAACAGCTGTTTCAAGCCTTCTTCGCTGACCACGCGATCAGCTGCCTGGTGACGCACGGCCGCGACGCCGTTATGGCAGGCGTGTTCGATGAAGTCGCGTTCATCGGTTAACCGGGCGAGTGCGGTCAACCGTAAGTTGAGGTTGTCACCCTTATGCACAAGCGCGTTGAGGACCTTGGTATCATCGATACGCTCGGCAAGTGCCTCACGCTGGCCAAGCGCCGTTTGCCCTTGTTGGCCGCTGAGCCGCTGGCATAGCGCCTCTTGCCAAGCCGTATCGTCCTGATGAGCCGGGTAAGCCGCCATCAGGCCTTCAAGGTCGTCAAGGGCAAGTAAGGCGGCAAGCTGTATGTCGCTATCCGGATCCTGGGCAAGCGAAGCGAGCGCCTGGCGCTGTTCGCGATGGTCAGGATCAAGGCGGTGGAGAGCCTGGCGACGTACCTCGGCATTGGGGTGTTGCCAGCGAGGTGCGAACAGGCGTCTTAACAGTCCGTGCATGGATCATCCTGCTGTGAGGCGCTTTGCGTGAAAAAAATCAGACGTCGACCCTTAGAAGGTTGCAGTTGTCGGCGCTGTCGCTTAGCGTTGACTTATGATGCGGGCCTGGTGAGGGTTAATTCTCACCACCCAAAAGCGCTCAAATGCGCTACCTTAATATCTTACCTGAACATGACATGGAGTTCGGCCATGAGCCTCAATGTGGATAGTGCCGACGTGGCCTTTACTTTTAAAGGCGGCATGCTGCCGATGACCGTCATGGAGCTAAACAGTGCTGACCCTGAGCATATCCGACGTCAGCTGGCGAGCAAACTGTCTCAGTCGCCCGCGTTCTTTCAGCATACACCGGTTGTGCTTAACGTGGAAAAGCTCGATGAGCCCCATCTTTCGCTGGAGCGTATTTGCGCCGTCTGCCGTGACCACAAGCTGCTCCCCGTGGCAGTGAGGGGTGGCACTGAGCCTGTTCGCCAATCGGCGTGGGCGCTCGGCCTTGGCTGGTTCGCGCCGGTCGATGAAAGCCGTGCGCAAATGCTGAAAAGTGTTGGCAGCGATAGCGAAAGCACCGCTCCCGTCGCCTTGGCAGATGCAAACACCGCTGAAGAGCCAGCCCAGGCACAGGACAGCAACGGTGCAGAAACCACGCGCCTCTACCGTGGTACGGTGCGCTCGGGGCAGCAGGTGAGCGCTTCGGGAGGGGATTTGGTGGTCATCGGTGCGGTCAATGCGGGAGCGGAAGTGCTGGCCGCCGGCAGTATTCATGTTTACGGCGCATTGCGCGGGCGGGCATTAGCGGGTATTCATGGCAATACCCAGGCGGGTATCTATTGCCGCGAGCTGGCCGCTGAATTACTGTCGGTGGCGGGTAATTACAAGCGTCTGGAAGATATTGATTCTCAGCTGCTGGGTGCCCCCGCTGAGGTGCACTTTACGCAACAACAATTGGAAATTAAGCCGCTTAATTAGCGCCTAACGCGTAAATCGTTGAGAATGCCAGCCACGCGGCGTCACCGCGTGGTTTACAGATGACATAGACGTTCCCGTTGTACGTAGTGCGCCAACGGTGTACTTGCGATGAACGACTTCAAGAAGGAAGTAACTCTTGGCCAAAATTATTGTAGTGACCTCAGGTAAAGGGGGGGTCGGCAAAACCACCAGTGCCGCCGCGATTTCGACAGGCTTAGCCCTGCGCGGAAAGAAAACGGTGGTGATTGATTTCGATGTTGGCTTGCGCAACCTTGATCTGATCATGGGTTGCGAGCGCCGCGTGGTGTACGATCTGGTAAACGTGATTCAGGGTGAGGCGGGGCTCAATCAAGCATTGATCCGCGACAAGCGGGTTGAGAATTTGTTTATTCTGCCGGCTTCACAAACCCGCGACAAGGATGCCTTGACCCAGGAAGGTGTTGCCGAAGTGCTCGACAAGCTGAAAGAGGACTTCGACTACATCATGTGTGATTCGCCCGCCGGTATCGAACGTGGCGCCCAGTTGGCCATGTACTTTGCCGATGAAGCCATCGTGGTGACGAATCCGGAAGTATCTTCGGTGCGCGATTCCGACCGGATTCTTGGCCTGCTGGCATCCAAGACACGTCGCGCCGAGGAAAGCAGCGACCCGATCAAGGAACACCTGCTGGTCACGCGCTACAACCCTGAGCGTGTCACCTCGGGCGACATGCTGACGCTGGACGATATTCGTGAAATATTGGCGATTAACCTGCTTGGCTTGATTCCCGAGTCCGAAGCCGTGCTGCGGGCGTCGAACCAGGGCGTGCCGGTGACCCACGATATTTCAAGCGACGCGGGCCAGGCCTATAGCGACACCGTCTCGCGTCTGCTCGGTGAAGACATGCCGCTGCGCTTTCACGAAATGCAGCGTAAAGGCCTGCTCAGCCGCATGTTTGGTGGAGGTCGGCGATGAAACTGCTGGAGTTCTTGAAGCGTGAGCGCAAGAAGTCTGCCTCGGTGGCCAAAGAACGCCTGCAAATTATCGTGGCGCATCAACGAAGCCAACGAGGGCAACCCGATTACATGCCGATGCTGGAACGTGAGTTGCTGGAGGTCATTCGCCGCTATGTTCACGTGGACGACGATGCGATTCAGATCTCACTGGATAGTGAAGACAACTGCTCGGTGTTGGAGTTGAACGTGACGCTGCCCAAAAGCTGAGCCGCGCTTTCTGGTAGCCAGGGTTGCTGCAACCGGGATTGCTGACATCAGAGGTTTCCTGAATGCGCGGCGAAACCCAGCGTGGATATGCTAGGCTTGGGCTTTTCAATGCCCAGCGGAGTGCTTGTCCATGGCGTCACCCAATGCTGCCCCCGCCAGCTTTTTATGGCATGACTATGAAACCTTCGGGGCTGATCCGCGTCGTGATCGGCCCGCTCAGTTCGCTGCTCTGCGCACCGACGCTGAGTTGAATGAAATCGGCGAGCCGATCGAGCTGTTCTGCCGCCCCGCTGACGATTATCTTCCCCATCCCGCCGCCTGCTTGATTACCGGTATTACCCCACAAAAGGCACAGCGTCACGGTCTCCCGGAAGCCGAGTTCGCCGCTGAGGTGCAGCGCCATATGAGCGAGCCGGGCACCTGCGTGGTGGGCTATAACAGCCTGCGTTTCGATGACGAAGTGTCGCGCCACCTGTTCTACCGTAATCTGCTCGACCCTTACGCCCGCGAGTGGCAAAACGGCAACTCGCGCTGGGATCTTATCGATGTGGTCAGAGCTTTTTACGCCTTGAGGCCCGAGGGGATCGAATGGCCGTTGCGCGACGATGGCGCGCCGAGTTTCAAGCTGGAAGACCTGACGGCGGCCAATGGCATCGCCCACGAAGGCGCCCACGATGCGGTGGCCGATGTGCGTGCGACGATTGCGCTGGCGCGCCTGCTGAAGTCGCGCAATGCCAAGCTGTTTGATTATTTGCTCGGCCTGCGCGGCAAGCGGGCAGTGGCCAAGCAGCTCGACTTGCCCAGTGCCAAACCGATCTTGCATATTTCGCGTCGCTACCCGGCAAGCCGGGCGTGCAGTGCGCTGGTGATGCCGTTGGCCGAGCATCCGAGCAACCCCAACGGGGTGATCGTCTATGACCTGAGCATTGATCCCAGCGAGTTACTGACCATGTCGGCGGCGCAAATTCGTGAGCGCGTCTTCGTCAGTCAGCAGGACCTGGCGGAGGGCGACACCCGCATTCCGCTCAAGGTCATTCACATCAATCGCTGCCCGGTAGTCTTTCCCACCACGGCGCTGAAAGACGTGGAGGGTCCGCAGAAAGGGGAGTATGGCGACATCGTGGCCCGGTTGGGGCTGGATATGAACGCCTGTCGCCGACATTGGAAAATGCTCCGCGAGGCCCCTTCGGTGTCCCAGAAAGTGGCTGACGTCTTCAGCGCAGGCTACGACGATGCGCCCCAGGATCCCGACCTGATGCTCTATGCCGGTGCCTTTTTCTCGGCGGCCGACCGCCAGCAGATGGAGCGGGTCAGGGCCATGGACCCTTGGGATTTGGTGGGCGAGCGGTTCGCCTTTCAGGACCCGAGACTTGAGGAGATGCTGTTCCGCTTTCGTGCGCGAAGCTACCCGGAAACCCTCGAGGGCGACGAGCTGGAGCAGTGGGAGGCGTTTCGCTGGATGCGTCTGAACGATGCCACGCTGTCAGGTTTTACCTTGAAAGCCTTTGCCCGGGAGATCGAAAACTACAACCAGCAGACGCTCACCGATCAACAGCGCCAGATTCTCGAGGAACTCGTGCTCTATGTTGAAGCCATGTTGCCTGCCCAGGCATTTGACGCCTGAGCAGGCAGGCCTAGGGCCCAACGGTTAGTGGTCGGCTTTTTCGGGTAAAGGCGTGAACTGCTGGCGGATCGCCGCCACATCGCTGGGTTCGTCGCCGGGGTTGAAGCGCACGTCCAGTTGATGTTCACGCAGCGCAGGCCACAGTGCCTGCAGCTCATCTAGCGTCACCTCAAGGGCCAGCTCGGCGAGCTGCTCACGATGGTCAAAGCGCACTTCATCCCGGGCGGTTGCCTGCCAGTAGCGATTGGCCATCTGCGCCAACCCCGTATCGCGCTGGCTCAAGCGGGTGTTCACTGCTTGGCGGTAGGCGTTCAGCTCACCGTCTTCCAGCTGTTCAAGCCGCTCGTCGGCATCTTCCAGAAACGCGTCCATGCGCTCGGCAATGGTGTCGCTATCGGCGTCCGGTGACTGTACGACCATGGCGATGCCAGGGGCGTCCAGCACCGGTGAGTAACCTGCGTTGACGATATAACCAAGCTGCTCCTCGGTGCGTAGTTGCTGGTAGAAAGGCGTTTCCAGCCACTGGGCGAGCACCTGCGTTGCGGCTTGCTCGCGCAATGTTTGGTCACGGCCTTGCAGGTAGCGCAGTACGATGGATTCTTCACGCTGGCTATTGGGGTGCAGGACGGTATCGTCGCCGCTGACGGCGAGCGGTGTGAGATTGCGGATATCGTCGCGCGCTAGCCGGGGAGTGAGTTTGCCGCGCATCAGGTTTGCCTGCTCTATGGCAAGTTCAGGCCCCAGGTTGCCGACCGCCATTGCATCCACGTAGAGGTCGTCAAGGAAACGTTGGCGGAAATCGATCAGGTGACCACGCGCCAGTCGCTGGCTGGCCTCAAGCAGGGCTTGGGTCGACCATTGGGGAGTTAGCAGGGCTTCGCCCAGGGTGCCGCTGGCTTGGGCGTACAAAGAAGCTTGAGGGGCGTTGCGCCACTCGCGCTGTAAACGGTTGAGCACCCGCTCGAAGTCGCGCTGACCAATGTCGGCGCCGCTGAGCTGGTCGAGTGCTTGCTCGATGAGCGGGGTCTGACCGTCCCGCCAGCCGGAAAACGACAGCGTGATCCCGCGTGAATGGGCATAGGCACTGAACGACTGGCCTGCCAGCCAGGCTGGGTAAAGTGCTTCGTTAAGACTATCGTTCAGCCAGTTGGCCAACAGCCGGGTGAGCACCGCTTCTTCGGCGGAATAGCTGGCACTGGGGTGCTGCAAGCTCAGCCGCCACTCCACCTTGGGCGTGTTGAACTGGGCGACCTGCATATGCCAGGCGGTAAACGAAGGCGTGTCGATCAGCGTACTGGGGCGTTCGTCCTGGCCTTCCAGCAGGGTCAGGTCGCTGGCGATAAAGGGGTTGGGTGCCGGTAATGCCAGCCCGCTCAAGGCTTGGCCACTTTCGCTTGGCGTCTGTTCGCGCCAGGCGGTGTCGAACCAGGGCGTTACCTTTTCGCTCTCGATATCGGGCGCTGAGTAAATCCGCAGCATATTGTCCTGGGTCAGCGCATCCAGGTAGCGTTGATGCTGCTCGGCATCGAACTCATCCATCCGATACGCGGCATACTGGACGTCCTCCACCGGGTAGCGCGACAGGTTCATCGACAGTCGAATGGCTTCCTGCTGGGGTTCGCCGTGCTGTTGAAAGCGGAAGGCCTGTTCGTTGAGGTCGGCTTGCTCGGTGTAGCGCCACTCTTCAAGCCCGCCCTGGCGGATACGCTCGATGGCGGCAAACAGCGTGGCTTCAATATCGTCCAGGCGCTGCGCGCCGTCCTCGGTAAGGCTGATGGAGACCGTGAAAAGCGCATGCTGGCCATCGGCGCGGCTGATCCCTGTCGACAACGCGTCGGCAAGCCCGGCGTCCTTGAGAACGGCGAACAGGCTACCATCGCTTTCATCGCCCAACAGATGGGAAATCAGTTGAGTGGGTTTCTGGCGATAAGCGTCGGTGGGGTCGGGAATGGGAAAGTAAAAACGTAGTTGATGGCGATCTTCAATCGACTGGCGTTCTACGTAACGGGGCAGCGTGTCGCGATCGACCAGCGGGGTATCGATGGCGGGAGCCTCCCGGTCGTTATCGGGAATCTCGGCAAAGCGCTCCACCACCCAGTCTTCCAGGGTATCCAGCGACTGAGGTGCTACCACGGCCAGGTTCATGACATTGGCATCGTAGTGGCGCTGATAAAACGCCATGACCCGTTCGCGAAGGGTGGCTTCACCTTCCGGGGGATTGGCCAGCGTCTCGCGGTTACCCACGGCAAACTGGGTGGTGGGGTTATCCGGGTTCAGCAACTGGTTGAGTACCGCGTTTTCGCGCCTTCCTTCATCGCGACGGCGTGCTACGTACTCGGAGTGCACCACATTGCGCTCGCTTTCAAGCTTGTCGGCATTAAACAGCGGCGAAACAAAAAATGCACTGAATCGGTCCAGAGCGCCCTCAAAGGCGGAAGGCTCAATGCTGAAAAAGTAATTGGTATCCTGGGAGGCGGTGAAGGCGTTGTGCGACCCCGCATTGCGCGATAGATAGCGCTGATAGGCGTCAACCTCAGGGTAAGCCTCGGTGCCCAAAAACAGCATGTGTTCGAGAAAGTGGGCGAGCCCCTGCAGGTCATCAGGGTCCTGGGCGCTGCCGACCCGTACGTTCATCGAGGCCGCCGCTTTATCGGCCTCGTCATCGCTGACGAGCAGCACATTCAAGCCGTTTTCCAGTTCGAGCACGCGGTAGTCGCGCTCGTCATACGGGCTGACGTGGGGCGTAACGACCTCCTTGATGTCGTCTTCATCAGCCGCCAGCGCCGCAGGCGCAAGCCAGAGGCTGCCCATGGCCATGCCCAGCAGGGCGCCTCCGGGCAACGCCATTTTCCACCGTGCAAAGCGTTTTAAACCAATCAGTTGACGCATGTAAGCTCCTATGACGTGGTCCAGCGTATCATCGGCCCGGTGGGGTGAGCGCAGGCCGGTGACTGGTAGGTGGGAAAGTTAATCTGCTTTGATACCGGAAAAGCGCCCAACAGTTCCAGGGGTGCGGGCGTCAATAAACGATCAAGGCGAGTGTGAGCCGTGTCGGGATTTAACCATTCGTCTGCGTCCCGCGGGTCGATCACCGCAGGCAGCCGGTCCGTCAGGTGCGACAAACAGGCGTTCGCAGGGACGGTTACCAGAGCGGTGGAGTCGTTGTAGGCAGTGAGTGTGGTGTGATACCGGCACCACAGCCCCGCAAGTAATAGCGGTCCGCGGTTGACCTGCGTGACCAGGTAGGGTTGCTTGGCACGGGGTAGCCGTTTCCAGATGTAAAAGCCGCTCACCGGCACCAGGCAGCGACGCGAGCGATAGGCTTCCTGAAACATGCCCCGTTGGTTCAGGGTTTCCGCTCGAGCGCAGTGTGGGGCATTATCCAGGACTTTTAGCCAGGGCGGTGTCAGCCCCCAGAATAACGACTCTAAACAGGGTTGACCCTCAACCGTACGGATGGCCGATATCGGCTGTCGCGGTGCCACATTGGGTGATTCAATCAAGGGTTCAGCCATCTTCAGGCTTGGGAGTAGGCGGGCAAGAGGCAGTTGCTGCACGTGTAAGCGCCCGGCCATGCAGGTCTCCTTTTACGCTAAGGCGTTGTCTGTACCCGTTTAGAGGGTATTAAGCATGAAATGTCGAGGTTTGGAGTCGAAAACAGTGTTCGATGTGGGGTATCCTATAGCATCCCTTGTTCACGCTAAAGCGCGATAAGGCATTCTTCCTGTTTGCCGTTCACCTTAAGAGATCGCCATGGCTCGCCCCAGACAGCACGCGCCGGATGCACTACACGCGCAGGTTATGCACGCTTGCGATGAATGGTTGGCTCAACAGTCCGTTCATGGCTTATCGCTGCGTGCCCTGGCCAGAGAGGTGGGCTGCGCCCCCAGTACATTGCTCAAGCTGTATGGCAGCTTTAATGTTTTGTTGCAACACGTCAACGTCGAAACCCTGGCGCGCTTGCAGTCCACGATTACCAACCTTGCGTCTGATGAACCCGAACCCTGGCTGCGGGCGCTGGCCAATGCCTATTGGCGATTTGCCGAAAAGGATTGCTACCGATGGCAACTGTTGTTTGACCATCCGTTGGCCCAGGAAGGCGAATTGGACCAGCGTCAGAGCCAGCTGATCGAAGCGTTGTTTACCCAGGTTGAAACATCGCTCAAACAGTATCAGCCCCTGCTGGATGATGCCGAGGCGCGACGCCTGGGGCGTACCTTATGGGGCAGTGTGCACGGGCTGGTTCAGCTGGGGTTGAATGAACGCCTCGGTTACTGGCAGGGGCACCAGCTCAAGGTGGATGAACTGCTTGACCAGCTGTTGAGCACCGTTCTTGCCGGGCTGCGCAACCGAGAGCAGCCCGAGTAATGGGATTGGTTAAGCCAGTGCGCCACCTGCTGCGCGGCGGTATCTTTCTGGCCATGCGGCTTTGCTATCGGCTGCATGTTCGGGGGCGTTGCCATATTCCCAAGCAAGGGCCAGCGCTGGTGGTGTGTAATCATGTCAGCTTTATGGATGCACTGGTGCTGGGCGGCGGCAGCCCCCGCCCGTTGCGTTTTGTCATGGACCAGCCGATCTTTGACTCCCCCTGGCTGAGGTGGTGGTTTCAACTGGTCGGTGCCATTCCCATCGAGTCCGAGCGTCGCAGTCCGGGCGCGCTGCGTCGCGCCCTGGAAGAAGTCAGCCAGGCACTGCGCCAGGGTGAAGTGGTGATGGTGTTTCCCGAAGGGCGACTAACGCCCGACGGTGAGATCCACCCTTTCCGCCGCGGGCTCGAGGCGATTGTCATGCGGGACTGCGTGCCGGTGGTGCCCGCCGCGCTTGCGGGACTCTGGGGGTCGTGGACATCTCACTATGACGGCAAGGCGTTGAAGAAATGGCCCAGGCGTTTCCGGGCGCCGGTAAGCCTCCGCTTTGGCGACCCCGTTGACCCGAGTGATACAGGGGAGCTGGCGCTGCGCCGCTACCTTGAGCAGCAGGTGAGGCAGCTTAAGGTCGAGGCGGATCAGGATATCTTGCCACGCCAGTGACAGGGCGCCAGCCTATTGACCGAGCCCGCTGCGGGTCGCCTTCCAGCAGCGGGCGGAGGTGATCAGGTTGTCCCGAATCGCCAGAATCTCCATGCGTGTTGCCCCTACCTGCAGGCAGGCAGGCCCTTCGGGAAAGCCTTCCAAATGCTCGAGAATTAACCCGTTGAGGGTTTTGGGACCATCGGTGGGTAACTGCCAGCCCAGCATCTTGTTGATGTCTCTTATGGTCGCGGTGCCTTCGATGACATGACTGCCGTCATCCTGTTGATGTATCTCATCGTCTTCCGATACGTCGGTGGTGAACTCACCGACAATCTCTTCAAGAATGTCCTCCAGGGTGACAAGCCCTTCAACATCACCATATTCATCGACCACGATGCCGATACGGCGCTTCTGTTTCTGGAAGTTGAGCAACTGGGTGTGAAGCGGCGTGGATTCCGGAATGAAGTAGGGCTCGCGGGCTTCCTGCACGATCGCTGCCTTGGTGACTTCGCTGCGCGATAAAAAGCGTGCCGCATTGCGTAAGTGCAGCATGCCGATGATGTTATTGATATCGCCTTTGTAGACCGGCAGGCGGGTATGCTGGCTGGTGCGGATTTGCGCCAGAATGTCTTCCAGTGAGTCATCAAGGTCGATGCCCAGCACTTCATGGCGGGGCACCATGATGTCGTTGACGGTGACGTTTTCCAGATCGAGAATCGAAAGCAGCATGGCGCGGTGGCGATAGGGAATCAGCGTGCCGGCTTCGTGCACCACGGTACGCAATTCATCCCGCGTGAGGTTGTCGCCGCCGTTTTCGACACTCTTGACGCCGATCAGGCGTAGCAGCCCGTTGGAAACGGCGTTGACCAGCCATACCAGTGGGTAGAGAAGCTTGAGCAGCGGTTCAAGCGCGTACGAGCTTGGGTAGGCAATGCGCTCGGGCTTGATGGCCGCATAGGTCTTGGGCGTCACCTCGGAAAAAATCAGAATGGTGATGGTCAGCAGGGCGGTTGAAATGGCGGGGCCCGACACATCGCCGAAAAAGTGGATGGCAATAATCGTGGCAATGGAGGCGGCAAGGTTATTGACGAAGTTATTGCCGATCAGGATAACGCCAATCAGCCGGTCGGGGCGCGCCAGCAGGCGCATGACGCGCTTGGCGCGACGGTCGCCGCTATTGGCGTTGTGGCTGAGCCGATAGCGGTTGATCGACATCATGCCGGTTTCAGAGCTTGAGAAAAAAGCGGAGAGGGCAATGAGAAGGGCCAGCAAGCCAAAGAGTAATCCCAGCGGGAAGTCATCACTCAAGTCAGAATTTCCTTTATGCCGTGTTCAGCTCGATTTGTAAGAGGTTGCAACAGAGGTGTCAATACACCTGATGCCTACAAGACTAGTGCCTGCAAGGTTAGCGGTTAAGTACCACTTCCAGCACGAACTTGCTGCCAAAGTAGGCCAATACCAGAATCGCGCAGCCGCCGAGCGTCCAGCGCACCGCTCGCATGCCGCGCCAGCCAAACCGGTAACGGCCAATCAAGAGCCCGGTGAAAATCACCCAGGCCAGAAGTGACAGTACCGTTTTGTGGGCGAGGTGCTGGGCAAAGAAGTTATCCAGGAACAGCAAGCCGCTGATAATGGATAGCGTCAGCAATATAATGCCGACCCACACCAGCTCGAAGAGCACCCGCTCCATGGTGGTAAGCGGAGGAAGTGACTGGACAATGCCGCGGATGTGATGGTGGCGCAATGCCTGATTCTGCAAGCCTACCAGTACCGCTTGTGCGGCGGCAATCGCCAGCACCGCAAAGGCCAGCGCGGAGCTGATGGCGTGCATCAAAATGCCCGGCGTAAGCCCGCTGTGACCGCTTTGGCTGGGTAGCCAGGTAGCGGCCATCAGTGCGATGCCGGCGAGCGGGAAGAGGGCGATGCCGGCGTTGAGCACGGGCTTGAACAGGCTTGCGACCAGGACCACGTTCACGGCGACCGCCATCAGCAGTGTAGCGCTGGTGGTAAAACCGGGCAGCAAGCCGGGCGTTTGCCCGACGAGCTGAACCACCACCGGGATATGCAGCAACAGGCCTAACGCGGCTAAAAGCCGCACGATGACCTGGCGCGGGGGCACGCGCCGGAACAGCGCCATCCCCTGCCAGATGGCAGCGGCTATGTAGAGAACAAAGGCGATGGTGGCGAAAGGGAGCGCCTGCATGATGCTATCCGTGCGCCTTGCAGCGCGTCGTAATGAAACAAATCGAACTGATAAGCCACTACTATAACGAATCCTTACAGTGACGCACAGTCATCTATATCTTGAGCCCATGGAGACTCAAGCGGCGAGCGCGTATAATCTTTTTCATTAGCCTAGGGCCGGTCAAGCCCGGCAACAGCGACGGAGGCAGAGAGGCCCCATGTTTTCGACTCTTAGTGAGCGTCTTTCCCAGACGTTAAAATCGATCAAAGGTCAGGCGCGTCTGACCGAAGACAACATTAAAGATACCCTGCGGGAAGTTCGCCGTGCGCTGCTTGAGGCAGACGTGGCGCTGCCCGTGGTCAAGGACTTCGTCGAGCGGGTGCGCGAACGGGCCGTAGGGCAAGAGGTATCCAAAAGTCTTTCGCCCGGGCAGCAGTTCGTCAAGATTGTCCAGCAAGAGCTGGAAGCCACCATGGGCGAAGCGAACGAAGGGCTGACATTAAAGAGCTCTCCGGCCGTGGTGCTGATGGCGGGCTTGCAGGGCGCGGGTAAAACCACCTCGGTGGCCAAGCTGGCGCGCTACCTGCGGGAACGCGAAAAGAAAAAGGTTCTGGTGGTCTCGGCCGACGTCTACCGCCCCGCGGCGATTGACCAGTTGGAGACGCTAGCCAAAGAGGTGGAAGTCGATTTCTTCCCCTCCCGCTCGGATCAGGCGCCAGTGGCGATTGCCGAAGCGGCCATCAAGCACGCCAAAATCCAGTTTCACGACGTCGTATTGATCGATACCGCAGGCCGCCTGGCCATCGACGAAGCCATGATGGCGGAAATTCAGGCGTTGCATAAAGCCGTCACGCCTGACGAGACGCTGTTCGTTGTCGATGCCATGACCGGCCAGGATGCGGTCAATACCGCAAAAGCGTTCCACGATGCGCTGCCGCTTACCGGGGTGGTCCTGACCAAGGCCGACGGTGATGCGCGGGGCGGTGCTGCGCTCTCGGTGCGTCATGTCACCGGCAAGCCGATCAAGTTCATGGGGGTCGGTGAAAAGGTCGACGCCCTGGAACCCTTCCACCCTGACCGGGTCGCCTCGCGGATTCTGGGCATGGGCGACATGCTCTCGCTGATTGAAGAAGCCGAGCGCACGGTCGATAAGTCCAAAGCCGACCAGTTGGCCAAAAAGGTCAAGAAAGGCGATGGCTTCGATCTGGAAGATTTTCGCGAGCAGCTCCAGCAACTCAAGAAAATGGGTGGCATGGGGGGCTTGCTCGGCAAGCTGCCGGGTATGGGGCAGATGGCGGATATGGCCCAGGGGCCCGGTCCCGAAAAAGAGCTCGGCAAGCTTGAGGCGTTGATCAACTCCATGACCCCCAAGGAGCGCCACAAGCCTGAAATCATCAACGGCTCACGCAAGCGCCGTATTGCGGCGGGTGCGGGGCTTCAGGTGCCGGACTTGAACCGTCTGCTCAAGCAGCACAAGCAGATGCAGAAGATGATGAAAAAAGCCGGCAAAAAAGGCGGCATGGAAAAAATGATGCGTGGCATGTCCGGCATGATGGGCGGCGGTGGCGGCCCAGGCGGTCCCGGTGGCATGGGTGGCCCTGGCGGCATGGGTGGACCAGGTGGATTCCCGCGCCGCTAGGCATTGCCGTCGGGGGGTATGCTTGACGGACTAATAGTTTTCTGGCTATCAGGCTTTCCAAGCCGAGCGCATTTGCGTAGAATGCGGCGTCTTCTTGTGTGGGTGTTGGTCATATAATGACGATACCCCACGCTGAAGGCTTTTATAGTATGAAGAGTGCTTCCGGAAGCGAACGCCGCCAAGGCACACTCTCGTAACCTCAACCGAAGGATAGTTATCGTATGGTTACCATTCGTTTGGCACGTGGTGGCGCCAAGAAGCGTCCCTTTTACCACCTGACCGTGACCGACTCACGTAACGCCCGTGATGGCCGTTTCATTGAGCGTATCGGTTTCTTCAACCCTGTTGCACGTGGCCAGGAAGAACGCCTGCGCGTTGACCTGGACCGTGTCGTACACTGGCAGAGCCAGGGTGCCCAGCTGTCAGGTCGTGTTGCTGAGTTGGTAAAAGAAGCGCGTAAACAGGCCTAAACCTGTTCGCGATGTGGCAAGTGCTGTTGTACGTTGAGGTCGTCAATGACGCGTTTTGAAACAAGCCATACTGACGACACGCATGTGGTGCTCGGCAAGCTGACAAGCTCCCACGGAGTGAAAGGCTGGCTGAAGGTATATTCCTATACCAGCCCCATGGACAGCATTTTGGACTACCCCGAATGGTGGGTGCGCCAAGGCGACAGTCTGACGCGCATGACCATTGTTCAGGGCCGTCGGCAAGGTAAGGGCCTTGTGGTTCAGCTTAAAGGGATCGATGACCGTGACGCGGCCGACGCATTGGCCCAGGCGGACATATTGATGCCCAAAGCGGCTCTCCCTGAGCTTTCCGACGATGAGTATTATTGGCATGAGCTTGAAGGCCTTGCGGTTTTCACTCAAGCCGGCGAACGGTTAGGGCAGGTCAGTTACCTGTTCGAAACCGGTGCCAACGATGTCATGGTCGTTCGCGGCGATGTCGAGGCGATCGACAAGCGTGAGCGCCTGCTGCCGTTTTTGCCGGGCGACGTCATTGTTGAAGTCAGTCTTGAAGACGGCCGAATGGTCGTTGATTGGGATCCTGAGTTTTGAGCAGTGAACAACAGCCGGGCAGTGGAGACGACGTTTCACACCCCGCGATGTGGATAGGTGTGGTATCGCTGTTTCCCGAGATGTTCGATGCGCTCACCCAGCAGGGCGTGGTCGGTAGAGCGATCGAAAAACGGCACATAGAGCTCGCGTTCTGGAATCCGCGCGATTACGCCACTGACCGCCATCGTAGCGTTGATGATCGCCCCTATGGCGGCGGCCCCGGGATGTTGATGAAAGTCGACACCTTACGCGCTGCCATTCATGACGCCCGACAGCAGGCGCATGATGCAACCGGCCAGACGCCCACGGTGATTTATCTATCACCCCAGGGGCGCAAGCTGGACCAACAGGGGGTGACGTCACTGGCGTCTAAAGGCCCATTGGTTGTTGTCGCAGGGCGCTATGAAGGCATTGACGAGCGGGTGGTGGAAAGTGACATCGATGAAGAATGGTCAATTGGCGACTATGTGCTAAGCGGCGGTGAGCTGCCGGCCATGGTGTTGATTGACGCGGCGGCAAGGCTGATTCCCGGTGTATTGGGGCATCAGGATTCCGCCATCGAAGACTCGTTTAACGACGGTTTGTTAGACTGCCCGCACTACACCCGTCCCGAGGTTATCGACGGGCGACAGGTGCCGGATGTGCTGCTGAGCGGTAATCACGCCGCCATCAAGCGCTGGCGGTTGAAGCAATCCCTAGGTCGCACCTGGCAGCGTCGACCCGACCTGTTGGAAGGGCGACCGTTGGATGCCGAACAGCGCAAGCTGTTGAACGAGTTTATCGAGGAATACGCTCTTTCCGGTTCGTCAGCCAAGACTGACTAGGAAATCAAGACTGAACCGGCATGAGCGGCGGTGCAGGGCGGTAATGGCGACGCGCCAGCGCACCTGTGTCACCCATAACGACTCCCGCGTCGCTCGTTATTGAGCGCCGGGATCACGGCGACCGCCTTCCATGGCTGAGCGGTTTTGCCACCACGTTATTTAGGAGCATGATGATGAGCAGTAAAAACAAGGTGATCCAGGCGCTCGAAAACGAGCAAATGTCCAAAGAGGTGCCGAACTTTGCACCGGGCGATACCATCGTCGTTCAGGTGAAAGTCAAAGAAGGCAACCGCGAGCGTCTGCAGGCGTTTGAAGGTGTGGTCATCGGTAAGCGTAACCGTGGCCTGAACTCCGCGTTCACCGTGCGCAAGATTTCTCACGGCGTTGGCGTTGAGCGTACCTTCCAGACCTACAGCCCGCTGGTTGACTCTATTGAAGTCAAGCGCCGCGGTGACGTGCGCCAGGCCAAGCTTTACTACCTGCGCGAGCGCAGCGGTAAATCGGCCCGTATCAAGGAAAAGCTGGCCTAAGGCGAGTCGTTTCCGCAGGCGCTTGCGCCTGGGTATCAAAACCCCGTCACCGCTCTGCGGGGCGGGGTTTTGTTTATCTAACCGATGAAGCAACCTAATGGGCGGCTTGCGTATGCATGTCATTGATGCTTTTTTGGATGCTCTGTGGCTGGAGCGCGGGGCCAGTGAGCATACGCTAGCGGCTTATCGACGCGACCTGAACGCCTGGCAGCAGCACCTGGAGGTGCACGGCGAGTCATTATTGTCGCCCACGCCTGACCGGCTGGATGCGTGGTTCACCAGCCGCCGTGAAGCGGGCTATCAGGTACGCAGTAATGCTCGTGTGTTGTCGAGTCTGCGCAGTTTTTACCGCTGGGCGCGCGTCCACGGTCACGTTTCCAGTGATCCGCTGGCGGAGGTGCGCCTGCCGCGTGTGCAGCCAGGCCTGCCCAACACGCTGGAAGAAAACGAAGTGGAGCGCCTGCTTCAGGCGCCGGTACTGGATACGCCGCTGGGCGTACGTGACCGCACGATGCTGGAGTTGCTCTACGCCTGCGGACTGCGGGTCTCGGAGTTGGTAGGGTTAACCAGTGACGCGGTCAATTTGCGCCAGGGGGTCGTCCGGGTGCGCGGCAAAGGCGACAAGGACCGCCTGATACCGATGGGGGAGGAGGCCGCCGACTGGCTGGTCCAGTATATGCAAGCGACGCGGCCCATGCTGATGCAGGATCCCACGCGCCCGGCACTGTTTCCAGGCCGGGGTGATAAAGCGATGACGCGACAGACCTTCTGGCATCGCATCAAGGTGCACGCCATCACGGCAGGCATAACACGCCCCCTGTCGCCACATACGCTTCGTCATGCGTTTGCGACCCATTTATTGAATCATGGGGCGAATTTACGGGTCGTACAGCTGTTGCTAGGTCATAGCGACCTATCCACCACGCAAATTTACACGCATGTGGCCCAGGCCCGCCTGGAAAGTCTGCATGCTGAACATCACCCAAGAGGTTGAATGCATGATGCGCCGAGGCACAGAACAAACGACGTCCCAGAGCAAGCCGTGTAAGCTGATAGGCTGGCTGATGGTCGGTGCGTTGTTACCCATGGCAGCGCAGGCTAGTAGCGCCACCGATGCGCTGCGCGACACGCTAAGCGTCAATGGCCAGGCAATGCCGGTCGACGAGGTGCGTGAAACGCCGATGGAAGGGATTTACCATGTGCGTCTGGAAAACGGCGAATCCTTTTATTCGAATGCCGACGGCAGTTATTTTCTGGTCGGCGACCTCTACGAGAACGCCGACAGCGGGCTGGTGAACCTGACCGAGCAGGCGCGCAACCAGGAGCGCGCGGACGCCATTGCGGCGATACCGGAAAGCGAGCGGGTGGTGTTCCGCGGTGAAGAGCCCCCCAAGGCGACGGTCGTGGTGTTTACCGACCCAAGCTGCCCTTATTGCGTAAGGCTTCACGAAACCATTCCGGAGCTCAACGAGCGGGGGATTGCGGTACACTACCTGGCCTTTCCGCGTAGCGGAATGAACGCCAATGCGGGGAGAACGCTGCAACAGGTCTGGTGTGCCGATAACCCCAGCGAAGCCATGTCGCAGGCCAAGCAAGGCGAAACGCTTTCCGGCTCAGCCAGCTGCGACAACCCGGTCGCCGAGCAGTACACGCTGGGCCGTGCATTAGGCGTACAGGGCACCCCGGCGATTATCCTGCCTGATGGGCAGATGGTGCCAGGGTTTGTACCGCCGGACCGCATGGTGGAAATGCTGGCGCTGGACGACGCCTAGAATCAACAGCCACGGGCCGATTGATCAACCATTATCACGCTGAGACACTGCACCTCTGAGTGCACAATATGAAAGGGGAAGTATTTTGAAACCGGTAAGAGTAGGCATTTGTGGGCTGGGTACCGTCGGTGGCGGTACCTTCAATGTGCTGACGCGCAACGCGGACGATATTGCACGTCGTGCGGGTCGTCCGATCGTGATCGAGCAGGTGGGCCACCGCAGTATTCACCCCGATTGCGACATTACCGGTATCAATGCCACCACGGATGTTTTTGAAGTGGCCACCAACCCCAATGTGGATGT
Organism: Vreelandella subterranea; assembly: GCF_900111305.1. Classification (GTDB taxonomy): domain Bacteria; phylum Pseudomonadota; class Gammaproteobacteria; order Pseudomonadales; family Halomonadaceae; genus Vreelandella; species Vreelandella subterranea. The sequence goes on along the minus strand of NZ_FOGS01000006.1, from coordinate 181,203 downwards.
CCTGGTTGAGTTGATTGGCGGTTACGACATTGCCCGCGAACTGGTACTGACCGCGATTGAAAACGGCAAGCACGTGGTCACGGCCAACAAGGCGCTGATCGCCGTCCACGGCAACGAAATTTTCAAGGCGGCCCACGAAAAGGGCGTGATCGTGGCGTTTGAAGCCGCCGTCGCGGGGGGGATCCCGGTCATCAAATCGCTGCGCGAAGGCCTGGGTGCCAACCGCATCGAGTGGGTCGCGGGCATCATTAACGGCACTGGCAACTACATCCTGACCCACATGCGCGATGAAGGCCGTGCCTTCGAAGACGTGCTCGCCGAAGCCCAGGCGCTGGGCTATGCCGAATCCGACCCGACCTTCGATGTCGAAGGCATCGATGCGGCGCATAAGCTGACCATTCTGGCCTCGATCGCCTACGGCGTGCCGCTTCAGTTCGAGAAGGCGTTCACCGAGGGGATTTCGCGGATCACCGCAGAAGACGTTGAACAGGCCGATAACCTAGGCTATGTCATCAAGCACCTGGGCATCTCCAAGCGCACCGACCATGGGCTTGAATTGCGCGTACACCCCACGCTGATCCCAAAAGAGCGTCTGCTTGCCAATGTTCACGGCGTCAAGAATGCCATCGCGGTAATGGGCGACGCCGTCGGGCCGACGCTTTATTACGGTGCCGGTGCAGGTGCGGAGCCGACGGCTTCGGCCGTGGTGGCGGATATCCTCGACGTGGCGCGTGACATTGCCACCGACCATCACTATCGCGTACCTTACCTGGCGTTCAGCGGTATTGACGAAGACGTCAGCCAGCTGCCGATCATGCCCATGGAAGACATTACCACGGCGTATTACCTGCGCCTGCTGGCCGTCGACCGCCCCGGCGTACTTGCCCGCGTGGCGACCATCCTTGCCGAGCAGGGCATGTCCATCGAGGCGCTGATCCAGAAAGAGGCGACCGAAGGCGAGCTGGTACCCATCATCCTGCTGACCCACCGCACCAAGGAGAAGCAGATGAACGAAGCGATCCGTGAAATCGAAGCCATGGCGGATATTGCGGGCCCTGTCACGCGTATCCGCGTGGAAAGCCTGGACGAAGGGGAGTAACCCACCACATGCGTTATATCAGCACGCGCGGGCAGGCGCCCGCGCTCTCCTTTGAAGAGGTGGTGTTGACCGGCATGGCCAGCGACGGTGGGCTTTATGTGCCGGAAACGCTGCCGTCGTTCTCGCAAGAAGACCTGGAAGCGATGGCTGGCCTGTCTTACGCGGAGATCGCGTTTCGCGTCATGAAGCCGTTTGTGAACGGCGAGATCGACGACGATACCTTCCGTCAGATCGTCACCGATGCCTATGCGACCTTTAATCACGACGCGGTGCTGCCACTCAAGCAGCTGGACGCCAGCCATTTTCTGCTCGAGCAGTTCCATGGTCCTACCCTGGCATTCAAGGATGTCGCGCTGCAGTTGTTGGGCCGGTTGCTCGACCACTTCCTGCAAAAGCGCGGTGAGCGTGCGGTCATCATGGGCGCCACCTCTGGTGACACCGGCTCGGCGGCCATTGAAGGCTGCCGTCACTGCGACAACCTGGATATCTTTATCCTGCACCCCCACAACCGTGTCTCGGAAGTGCAGCGTCGTCAGATGACCACGGTACTGGCCAATAACGTGTTCAACATCGCCATCGAAGGCAATTTCGATGACGCCCAGGCGATGGTCAAGGCCAGCTTCGCCAATCAGGACTTCCTGAACGGCACGCGCCTGGTGGCGGTGAACTCCATCAACTGGGCGCGCATCATGGCCCAGATCGTCTATTACGTGGCCGCGGGCGTGGCGCTGGGTGCGCCCAAGCGCGAAGTGAGTTTCTGCGTGCCGTCGGCCAACTTCGGTAATGTCTTTGCCGGTTATATGGCCTACAAGATGGGCCTGCCGGTGAAGCAGTTCATCATTGCCACCAACGCCAACGACATCCTGCACCGCACGCTTGCCGCCAATGACTTCTCCAAGAAAGAGCTGGCGGCAACCCTTGCGCCGTCCATGGATATCGTCGTGTCGTCGAACTTCGAACGCCTGCTGTTTGATGCCTACGACCAGGACGGTGCCGCGGTGGCGGCGCTGCTGGAGCGTTTTCAGCAGGAACCCACGGCACTTGCCGATGCGCCGCTGGCCAGGTTGCGCGAAAAGTTCTCAAGCCACAGCGTTGACGACGCGACGATCTTGGAAGTGATCCGTGAAGCCCACCACCGTACCGGTGAAATACTCGACCCGCATACGGCCACCGGCTATCGCGCCGCCGAGCGTGCTCGGGCCGACCAGACCACACCGGTGATTACGCTGGCCACGGCGCATCCTGCCAAGTTTGCCGAAGCGGTGGTGAAGGCCGGGTTCCAGGGCGTGCCGTTGCCGACACACATGGATGACCTGCTTGAACGCGAAGAGCGTTACGCGGTGTTGCCCGCTGAGCTCGCCGCGGTGCAGCAGTTTGTCGCTGACAACCGGCGCTAGGTATGATGGCCGACGTGACAGACCGACCACCTGCCCGCCAGGCGGGGGCGTCGCTGCAACACGCTAGCCGTCCCCGGCTGGAGCCTCGTCCACTGGACGAGGCGGTGTATGCCCGCGCCCAGTCGGAAGGCTTGAATGAGTTGCAGGCGCGCCTGCTTGCCTCGCGGCTGCCGGGCTATCAAGGCGAATTGGCACCGCTGGTATCGCCCAGCCTTCGCTACCTAGCGCACCCGGAGAAACTCGCTGACGGCCGCCGAGCCGCCGAGCGCATCGCCCAGGCGGTAGTCGAAGGCGAATCGATCGGGATTCTTACCGACTATGACGTGGACGGCATCACCTCCCATGTGGTGATCCGTCGTACCCTGGTCGAGTTATTTGGCGTCCCGGAGCATAAGCTGCACAGCCTGATTGGCCACCGTATTCACGACGGTTATGGAATCAGTCTGCCGCTGGTCGAGCGCACGCTGAACCTGAAGCCGCTGCCGTCGCTGGTGATTACTGCCGACTGCGGCAGCAGCGACGAGCCGCGCATTGCCCGCTTGAAAGCCGCGGGCATCGATGTCGTGGTCAGCGACCACCATGCGTTGCCGCTGGAAGGCCCACCCCCTTCGGCCTATGCCTGCGTCAATCCAACCCGTGATGACTGCGACTACCCGGATAAAACCATCGCCGGGTGCATGGTGGCGTGGCTACTGATGTCGCTGGCCCGCGGCGTGCTGATCGAGTGGGGGGCGCTGTCAGCCTCCACTCCCAAGCTGTCGCCGTGGCTTTCCTACGTCGCGCTGGGCACGGTAGCGGATTGCGTGTCGCTGGGCGGTAGCCCCGCCAACCGTGCAGTGGTCAGCCACGGCCTGACCTTGATCAACCGTATGGAGGCCGCCTGCTGGCGGGCCATGGCTACCCGCTTGGGTGCCGACAGCGTACCGTTCAATGCCGAAACGCTGGCCTTCCAGATGGGGCCGCGCATCAATGCCCGCTCGCGGCTGGACGACCCTTACGCGGCGCTGCACTTCATGCTCGCGGAAACCGAGGGCGTGGCCAATCGCCAGTTGGAAGTCCTCGACCAGGATAATCAGTCGCGCAAGGCCATCGAGGCTGATATGGCGGAAGAAGCCCGCGCCCTGGCGGCGCCCGCACTGGAAGCCAACGAGTCGGCGGTCGTCGTGTTACTGGAAGATGGTCACCCAGGCGTTCAGGGCATTGTCGCCTCGCGGCTGGTGCAGGCCTATGGGCGCCCGGCGCTGGTGCTTACCCGAGCGGCTGCCCCCGACATGCTCACCGGTTCCGGCCGCTCGATTGACGGTCTGCACCTGCGCGATGCGCTTCAGCGCACCTTTGAACTCGCCCCTCAGGCGCTGCCGCGATTTGGCGGCCATAGTGGAGCAGCCGGGGTGGGCGTGCCACGGGACCAACTGCAGGCCTTCAAAGCCGCGTTTCTTCAGGCGGTGGAAGAGCAACTGGCAGGCCGCGAGCTCTATCCGCGCCTGTGGACCGACGGCGAGCTATCCACGACACAGCTGTCACTGGCAACGCTTGGCGATATCGAGGCCCTGGGCCCCTATGGCCGCGAGTTCGACCCGCCGCTGTTTGAAGGGCGCTTTATCGTCGAAGCACTGCGCCCGGTCGGCGCGGAAGGCGCGCACCTGATGATGGAGCTTTCCATGGGCCCGGTGACCTGCAAGGCGATCTGGTTTCGCGCGCTGACCCCCGGTGAGCTGCCCGCATTCAGCGTCGGCGATACCCTCCACTGCGCCTACAAGCTTAATCGCAACCGCTGGCGGGGGCGTGAGTCGCTGCAGTTGATGGTCGAACACGCCAGCCCTGTCTAAGCGCATCACTCGATAATCCTGACAGACCAAACAAGGACACCCCCATGCGTGTGGAAGACCTTCCCAAGGACCCTCACAAGCCCTATGAGGATGTCATGGCGATGTTGCTGGGCACCTGCTTTGTGGCGCTGGGAGTGACGTTTTATACCCATGCGGTGTTGTTGACGGGCAGCACGGCTGGGTTGGCGCTGCTGTTAAATTACATCACCGGTTGGGGCTTCGGGGTGTGGTTCTTTGCCATCAATCTGCCGTTCTATTACCTGGCCATCAAACGCATGGGCTGGAGCTTTACGCTGCGCACCTTTGCGGCGATCGGCCTGGTATCGCTGTTTTCGGAGCTCACCCAGGGCTGGGTGCAGTTTGCCGCCGTGCCGTCGCTTTATGCCGCCCTCATGGGCGGCGCGCTGATGGGCATCGGCATGCTGATGCTGTTTCGCCACCGCACCAGTCTTGGCGGTATCAATATCCTGGCGCTTTACCTCCAGGAAAAACACGGCCTGCGCGCAGGCTACGTGCAACTTGGCATCGACGGGCTGATCCTGCTGGTAGCGCTCACCCAGTTGCCGCTGGACCGCGTGGCCTACTCGGTACTGGGGGCGCTGACGCTCAACCTGATCATCGCCCTGAACCACAAGCCGGGGCGCTATATCGGGGTGAGTTAAGATTGTTTCTGATGCTGAGAGGGCTCGTTGGGCAATCGATTTTCATCGTCTATCACGCAAACCCTGGTCGGTGCGTGAGATGACCATTGCCAGAACACGAGATTAACGTCTCGATGGGTCGCTCCCTTCGCTTGTGACGGCACGCGAATGCCAGCGAACCCCATAGCGATCAACTGCTCAGCGATCTCCCAGGCGATAACGGGCTCGCGCCTGATTTTCTTGGCTAACCAGGCTTCCCGCAGCCAATTTTCCGGGTGCGGGCGAACGCGCCTCTGGATATCTGGATCACACAGATCCAGAATCGGACCGCAATTGACCTCATAGCTGCAAAGCGTCAGCGGTTGCGTCTTGAAAGGAAAGCCTTGTTGGGCTTCAAGCCAGGCCGTTTCGAACCGCTCGCTGGTATACAGCGCAGGCATTCCAACAGGGTTCCAGCGGCCACCGTTGCGAGCGGCCCCTTCGCCTGACGTGGGTGCATGCTGCCACCTGGGGTTGTGGCCACGATAGACGAGCCCTGTGTATTGAAACCCGAGTGCCAGCAGACTCACGCATAGCCTCCCTCGGCAATGTGCGAGAGGTAGGCCCGGACATCATCCGCCCGCCCATGACTGACCAGTTCTTCGGCAGTTAAATCACCCAGCGGTGCGATAGGGTAAGTGCGGTACCAGGACCATGCACCGCTTATCGACCCCGCCCAGGGTTCAATGCGCTTGAGGATTTCCATCGTTTGGCGCAGACGCTGCTGCGTGGAAACGGCATGAAGGCGATCCTTGCGGATGATGGCGCTATGGCTCAACCCAATCGCATGAGCGAACTCGCGCTTGGTGATATGCAGCTCGTCAAGGAGCGCATCGGCGATGATAAAACCGTCACGATCCACGGCGCTGTTTATTTCAAGGGCCATTCTCGTCACCTATAGAAGCGTATATATACGTTATTATGGGTGACATTTTGGTTTTTGTAAAAAAGCATGACGCTTATAAACATCGCTGGAAAGTGCGGCGATAGCTAACGTCGTTGGTTCAGTCAGCTTTGCTCAGCCAGAACCACCAAACAATCAGCGCGATCAGGCCGACTCCGGCAAGGTTGATCAGTAGGCTCATGCTGTGTCTCCTTTGGATTGAGTGGCGCTGGTTTTCCATAACCGCAGGCGGTTGGCGTTGCTGACCACGGTGATGGACGATAGCGACATCGCCGCGCCTGCGATCATCGGCGAAAGCAGCGTACCGGTCAGCGGGTAAAGCACCCCGGCGGCAATCGGAATACACAGCACGTTGTAGCCAAAGGCGCCGACCAGGTTCTGCTTGATGTTGCGCAGGGTGGCGCGGCTGATTTCGATGGCGTCGGCGACGCCGTGCAGTGAACCCCGCATCAGCGTCATGCCAGCGCTTTCGATGGCCACATCGGTGCCCTGACCAATCGCGAAGCCGACATGGGCACGCGCAAGCGCCGGGGCGTCGTTGATGCCATCGCCGACCATGCCGACGATTTCGCCAGCGTTTTGCCGCCGCTCAATGTCAGCGTGCTTGTCTTCCGGCAGCAGTCCGGCGCGGTAATCATCAATACCCACCTGACGCGCGATCGCTGCGGCCGTGTGGGGGTTATCGCCGGTCAGCATGACGACGTTCAAACCGTCTTCCTGTAGCCGCTTGACGGCGGCAACGGCATCGTCGCGCAGCGGGTCGCTGATGCCGAATAGCGCCGCCAACTGCCCATCCAGGGCAAAATACACCAGCGTGCGGGCTTTCTCTTCCAGTTCGCGGGCGTTTTCCAGACGCGCGGAAAGATCGACGTCGGCATTCTCCATCAGACGGGCGTTGCCGAGCAGCAGTGACTTACCGTCGGTGGTTTGCGCTTTGACACCGCCCCCGGTGACGCTGTCGAAGTCCTGAATCCTGGCAGGTTCAGCGTCATGCGCGTCGGCATAGGCCATCAATGCTGCTGCCAGCGGGTGCTCGGAGCCGCGTTCCAGGGCCGCGATATAGCCAAGCGTCTGGGCCCTATCCTCGTCCAGCAGTTCCGCCTCTGTGACACGGGGCTTGCCCTCGGTGAGCGTGCCGGTCTTGTCCACGACCAGTGTGGTCAGTTTGCTGGCGGTTTGCAGGGCGTCGCCGTTTCTCACCAGCACGCCGTGTTCAGCGGCCTTGCCTACGCCAATCATGGTGGAAATCGGCGTGGCCAGGCCCAGTGCGCAGGGGCAGGCGATAATCAGCACTGTCGTGGCCGTTACCAGCATGTGGATGACCCGTGGCTCGGCGCCGATGTTGAACCATACCAGTGCGGTAAGCACGGCGATGATCATCACCGAAGGAACGAACACGCTGGACACTTTATCGGCCAACTCGCCAATCGGCGGGCGCGAGTTCTGGGCGCTGGCCACCTGTTCGGTGATCTGCCCCAAACGGGTGTCGGCGCCCACCCTTGTTGCCCGGTACACCAGGCCTCCTTTGCCATTGACCGTCCCGGCGCTGACTTCATCGCCCTGGCCCTTTTTCACCGGTTCGGGTTCGCCGGTGAGCATGGATTCGTCGATGTGGCTTGCGCCTTCCACAACCTCGCCATCCACCGGCAGGCGCTCGCCGGGGCGAACGCGGATCTGGTCGCCTTCGCCTACATCATCGATGTCCACCTCACGCTCTTCGCCGTCCCGGATCACCCTTGCGGTGCGGCTTTGCAGGTCGAGCAGGCGTTTTAGCGCATCGCTTGTGCGCCCGCGCGCTTTAAGCTCCATGGCGTTGCCCAGCAGAATCAGGCCGATCACCATGGCGGAAGCTTCAAAATAGATGCCGTGGGCGACTTCGGGTAGCCAGGGGGCAAACAGCACGACCACCATGGAGTAGAGCCAGGCGGTACCGGTGCCCATGGCCACCAGGGTGTCCATGTTGGCCTGATGGTGCTTGAGGTTTTTCCAGGCGTTGACAAAAAAGTGCCGCCCGGGAAACGCCAGAATAGCCAGTGTCAGCAGCCCGATCACCAGCCAGAACAGCCGCCCGGCGCCCACCGGGTGTGGGTGATAGACGAACATGCTGAGCATCAGCGGAACGGCAAGTGCCAGTGACCAGGCGCTGCCTTTCAAGCGGCGCTTGTAGTCGTGGGCTTCCTGTTCTGAGCGCGTTCTTTCCGCCTCGCGCATATCGACAATGGGCTCGGCGCCGTAACCCACCGACTCCACGGCCGCTACCAGGGCCTGCTGGTCGGCATCGCCAAAAATCTGCGCGGTATGCGTGCCAAAATTGACGCTTGCAGTGTCCACGCCTTCGGTGCGCTCCAGCGCTTTCTGAACGCTTTTCACGCAGCTGGCACAGGTCATGCCGCTGATCGCCAGGCGGGTTTTCTGGTGGCGTCCCTGGGGAGCGCTTTGGGCAGGCGTGGCGTCAGTCGTCCGGTCCCGTTTTTCGTCCGGCGTATCGGGTGTGCCGGGCGGGTAGCCTGCCTGGCGCAGCGTTTGGTCCAGGGTGGTGGCGTCCAGCGTGGTGGTGACTTCGAGGCGCTTTTCACCTGGTTCGCCTACCACGTCTGCGTCGCTGTCCTGTTGCTGAATCGCCTCGCGCATGCGCGTTACACAGCCCTGGCAGCTCATGCCGGGCACCGTGCGCGTCAGGGTGTGCTGGCTCATTTTACCTCCTGCTTCTCGGGGAAGCTTTCGATCAAGCGGCAAAGGCTGTGGCCGTCCGGCGTACCGTCGGGCATGTGCTGCCAGCTTTCCAGAGCCTGCTCCATCCGCTGGGCAAGCGCCTCGAGTTCGCGGATCTGGGCGCGGATTTGCGGCAGCCGGTTGGCCAGCAGGTCGCGCACCAATGGGCAGGGGGAGTCCCCGTGGTCGGCGTGAGCGAGGATGTCGAGAATTTCGGCGACGCTGAAACCCAGCTTGCGCGCCCGTTGAATGAAGTGCAGCCGTTCGAGGTCCGTCGCGGAGTAAAGCTGGTAGCCGTTATCGGGATGTCGTTTGGGCGCAAGCAATTGCTCCCGGGTGTAATGGCGTACCGTTTCGGCGGTGACGCCACCACGTTTTGCCAGCTCGCTGACTTTCATTGTGCGCTCCAATGGAAAGTGTTGATGACTGACCATGAGTCTAAAACCTATGGGTTACACAAAGGTCAAGTCTGAGCAAAAAAATAGGCCGAAACGGTTAAAACAATGATTTAAAACGTACGTGCGACTAATGTATAAGGCAAAAATAAAATAAAACGCTCGTTTGCCCTTGAACCAAGCGGGCTTTTGGGCCAAAACTGACATGTACAAAAAAAGTATGATGGATGTTCACCATCCCGTCGGATCATTGGGAAAAGAGGCCCACTATGCACAATAAATTCAACAAGCTCGCCCTGGCAGTCGCCGTCGCCACTGCCGCCTTCGCCAGCCAAGTCCAGGCGGGTGGCTATCAAATCAACGAGCAGAGTGTCAGCGGCCAGGGTTACGGTCACGCGGGACGTAGCTCTAACGTCAACGATGCGACCATCGTGTTCGGCAACCCTGCCGGTATGTCGTTTCTGGATCGCGCGCAAATTTCAGTGGGGGGGACGTATCTAAACGTTGATAGTGATCTCTCTAATGTAGAAGCTAATCGTACGCTTGGAGCACCGGGAGGCTCTCAAGCGCCAGTAGGTGAAATCCCTGGTGGCAACGAGGGCGATATGGTGCCTGGCACCGCTATTCCCTATGCGTTTTATGCCCATCCAGTCAATGAGAAACTGGCCTTTGGCTTTGGTGTTTACGCACCTTTTGGGTCTAAAACCGATTACGAAGATGACTTCCAGGGTCGCTATTTTGGTGACTACACTGAAGTTACGGTAATGAGCGCTCAACCAACGGTGTCTTATCGATTTAATGATCAGTGGTCGGTGGGTGCCGGGATTACTTATAATCGAGTAGAGGGGGAATTGCGCCGTCAACTGCCAAGCAGTCAGGCATTCAATTCTGCTGAAGACATCGATTCGCGTGTCGATGGCGATGACGAGGCCTGGGGATACAATCTTGGCGTCATTTATCAGCCGGTGCCTGAAACGACCCTAGGTTTAACCTATCGCTCGAAAGTGGACTACGAACTGGAAGGCGACTTTAGTGCTACTGCCCCAACGGGTAATGTGGTTCGCTCGAGCGCCGCGAACCTGGATTTGACCACGCCTGAAACGGTCAACTTCTCGTTGACACAGCAGATGAGTGATCGTTTGAAGCTGATGTTCGGCGCCTCCTGGGTGCGCTGGAGCCAGTTCGAAGAAATCCGCGTGGTGGATGATCAAGGCGGCCTGATCACTCGTGAACCGCAGAACTACTCCAATGCCTGGGCATTTGCCACGGGTGGTGAGTACCAGCTGACGCCCACCTTGGCGCTGCGTGCCGGGGTAACCTTAGACATGACGCCGACCAATGATGACGATCGCAGCGTACGTATTCCTTCAGATGATCGCCGTATCTTCTCGTTGGGGGCAGGCTGGACCCCAACCGATGATTTGACCATTGATGTGGCCTACTCCTACCTGACCGAGCGTGGCACCTTTGTTGAACAAGATCGCCAGGATTTGTTAGCTAGCCAGCAGACAGGCGGCCAGCCAGTTGGTGGCGCGACTTACTCAGCCGACTACAAAAACGAAGCCCACGGCTTCGGTGCTCAGCTGACCTATCGCTTCTAATGCGTTAGTCAACAGCAGCGACCCGAACCCGGCCTCGGCCGGGTTTTTTGCGTAGGGTCGATGACGGGGATGGATGCGGTAAGCGCTGGGTTTCGTTACAATGCGCTTCTTTCCTTTGAACCGTATTCACTGAGCTAATTTTTTACTGACCAATACCAAGGTATTCCATGTTGGAAACTAACCCGATTCACCTCCAGATCAAGGACCTGTCTGAACGGACAGAGGTTCTTAGGGGGTATCTTTGACTATGCCGAGAAGCAGGATCGGCTAGAAGAGGTCACCCGCGAGCTGGAAGACCCCAACGTCTGGAGTGATCCGGACTACGCGCAGAAGCTTGGTAAAGAGCGAGCCTCCCTCGAGACGATCGTGGCCACCATTGACGACCTTGAACAGGGGCTGGGCGACAGCCGGGATCTGCTCGAGCTGGCGGAAATGGAAGACGACGAAGGTACTGTCGACGAAGTCCGCAAGGAGCTGGATAACCTGCAGGCCAACCTCGAGAAGCTTGAGTTTCGGCGCATGTTCTCCGGCGAGATGGATCAGAACAACGCCTATCTGGATATCCAGTCAGGATCGGGCGGCACGGAAGCTCAGGATTGGGCGAATATCCTGCTGCGCATGTACCTGCGCTGGACAGAAAGCCACGGTTTCAAGGCGGATATCATCGAGATTTCAGCGGGCGATGTGGCCGGCATAAAATCGGCATCCTTGCATATTCAGGGGGAGTACGCCTTTGGCTGGCTGCGTACCGAAACCGGCGTTCATCGCCTGGTGCGCAAAAGCCCGTTTGACTCGGGGGGGCGTCGCCATACCTCCTTTGCGTCGGTCTTCCTGTCACCGGAAATTGATGACAGCTTCGAAGTGGACATCAATCCTTCTGATATTCGCGTGGATACCTACCGCTCAAGCGGTGCGGGCGGTCAGCACGTCAACACCACCGACTCAGCGGTGCGCATCACCCACGAGCCCAGCGGCATTGTGGTGGCATGCCAGAGCCAGCGTAGCCAGCACGCCAACCGCGACTTTGCCATGAAACAGTTGAAGGCGAAGCTGTGGGAACACGAGATGCAGCGGCGCAATGAGGCCAAGCAGCAGGCGGAAGACGCCAAGTCCGACATCGGCTGGGGCAGTCAGATTCGCTCCTATGTGCTTGACGACCAGCGGATCAAGGATTTGCGGACCAACGTCCAGTCCAGCAACTGCGAAAAAGTGCTCGATGGCGATCTGGATCAGTTTATCGTCGCCAGCCTCAAGCAGGGTTTGTAATCTTTTCAGGGTTTGATCATTAATAGGGTGCCCGATGGCTAATCAAGACGCGTCTTCTCTCGATAACGAAAACCACCTGATTGCGGAGCGCCGGGCCAAGCTCGCAGCCCGTCGCGAACAGGCGGCAGAGCAGGGCAAGAGCGCTTTCCCGAACGATTTCCGCCGCGATAGCCTCACGGTCGAGTTGCAGAACCTGCTGGGTGAAAAGGACAAAACCGAGCTTGAAACGCTTGATCATCACGCCTCGGTGGCAGGCCGTATCATGCGCAAGCGCGGCCCCTTTATTGTGATTCAGGATGTGGCGGGCCAGATCCAGCTCTACATGGATAAAAAGGGCCTGCCTGCCGGTGTGCTGGACGATATCAAAAGCTGGGACATCGGCGATATCGTTGCTGCCCGTGGCCCCGTGCACAAGTCCGGCAAGGGCGACCTGTACGTGATGATGCAAGAGGCCCAGCTGCTCACCAAGAGCCTGCGCCCCCTGCCCGACAAGTTTCACGGCCTGACCGACCAGGAAGCCCGCTACCGCCAGCGCTATGTCGACCTGATCATGAACCCGCAGTCGCGCAAGGTCTTCGAGACCCGTGCGGCGGTGATCAGCGCCATGCGTCGTTTCTTTGAAGCCCGCGGCTTTATGGAAGTGGAAACGCCGATGCTCCAGCAGATCCCTGGCGGTGCGGCGGCCCGGCCGTTTATCACCCACCATAATGCGCTGGATATCGACATGTACCTGCGTATCGCCCCGGAGCTTTACCTCAAGCGTCTGGTGGTGGGCGGCTTTGAAAAAGTTTTCGAAATCAACCGCAATTTCCGCAACGAGGGGCTGTCGACGCGGCACAATCCAGAGTTCACCATGGTCGAATTCTACTGGGCCTATGCGGATTACAATGACCTCCTGGATATGACCGAAGCCATGCTGCGCACAACGGCTCAGGAAGTGCTGGGTACCACCACCATTGACTACCAGGGTGGCAGCTATGACGTCGGCAAGCCGTTCAACCGCCTGACCCTGCGTCAGGCGATTCTTGATCACGGCGATGGCATCAGCGATGCGGATCTGGATACGCTGGACGCCGCCCGTGCGTTAGCCGAAAAGCTGGGCATCAAGGTCAAGGAGAGCTGGGGGCTGGGCAAGGTACAAACAGAGATATTCGAAGAAGTGGCCGAACACAAGCTCGACCAGCCTACCTTCATCACCGAGTACCCGGCCGAGGTCAGCCCCTTGGCGCGCCGCAACGATGCCAACCCGTTTGTGACGGATCGCTTTGAGTTCTTCGTGGGTGGCCGTGAGATCGCCAACGGTTTCTCGGAGCTTAATGACGCCGAAGACCAGGCCGAGCGCTTCCGCGAGCAGTCAGCGGAAAAAGACGCCGGCGACCTTGAGGCCATGTACTACGATGCGGATTACGTGCGCGCACTGGAATATGGCCTGCCGCCAACGGCTGGCGAAGGCATCGGCATCGACCGGCTGGTGATGCTGTTTACCGACAGCCCTTCGATTCGCGACGTTCTGCTATTCCCGGCGATGCGCCCAGAGGCGGATTAACGCCAGCTAATGGTGCGGTGACGGACGAAAAGTTGGTAAGGGCGCGATTTAGCGCCCATAATGACCACGTTTCGACGGCGAGGAGAATCCCATGAAACTGCTAAATCGCTCTGCCCTGAGCGTCAGGCCGACCCAGCCCTTTGTGGACTGGATCAATGCGCTCGAACCCACCATGGGAGACGACGACCTGACCCTGGACGACGTCGAACGTGAAAGCACGGTGTATCTGATCCCGGAGATGGATACGCCCGAGGCGCTCGAAGCCTTTGTCCGTGAACGCTACGCGGAAATTCTGGAAACCGAGCTGCGGGCCTGGGAAGAGGACGAGCGCCAGTGGCCCGAGACGCTTGACTGGTCGCTGTTTCAAACCTTTCTGCGCATCGAGCATAGCTACCTCGCCATCGACCTTGACGACGATACGGCCCTGGAAATATCCGATGTTGATGACGCCCTGCTGCTTGATAACGAACTCGATTAGCGCGCTGTGATTGTCACGCAAGTTTCCTGTAAAACCGGCTTTTGGCCGGTTTTGTTGTTTCCATGGGGCTGTTCAGGAATGAATCACCATGCGACTGTTTGAAACCCGACCCGGTGACGATGGCCTGCCAGGGGGCGAGCGCGCCCTGGCTGTCCTGGCATTGGTGACCGGTACCTTGATGGCGGTTGTCGATACCACCATGATCAACCTGGCCCTGCCGACCATTGCGGCAGACCTTGATGTGTCAGCCTCCCGGTCGGTATGGATCACCAATGTGTTCCAGGTGGTCTGTGCAGCTTTTCTGCTAGTGTTTGCCGGTCTCAGCGAACTGCTGACGCGTCGGTGGCTGTACCTGTTTGGCCTGGCAACCTTTGTTATTGCGGCGCTGGGGGCCGCCCTGTCTCGGAACCTGGAAACGCTGCTGGTGTTTCGTGCGCTGCAGGGCCTGGGCGCGGCGGCGACGCTGTCCATTGGCCCGTCGTTGTATCGGGCGATTTTTCCCTCGCGGTTGCTGGGAAGTGCGCTTGGATTGAGCGCCCTGGTGGTGGCCGGTGGCTATGCGGCGGGGCCCACGTTAAGTGGTGTGATCTTGTCCTTTGCCGACTGGCCCTGGCTGTTCGCGTTGAATGTGCCCCTGGGGGTGTGTTCGCTATGGCTGGCAAACCGAGCGCTGCCCAGAGAAACGCCGCGTCGGGGAGGCTTCGATAGCCTGGGGGCGCTGCTTTCGATGTTGATGCTGGCGAGCTTTTTCCTGGCCATGGACGCGGTGGGGCATGCCGCCCCCGTATGGCAGAGTGCGGGCTGGGCAGTACTGGCTGTGATCGCCGGTGGCTTGTTTATCGCCCGGCAGCGCCGTGCTCCCTACCCGTTATTACCGCTCAGCGTGTTCGCGGAAAAACGCTTTACCCTGGCCGTTTCGGCGTCTGGGCTTGCGTTTATCGGTCAGGGGCTGGCCTTCGTCGCACTGTCGTTCTTCTATCAGGAGCAGATGGGCTTTTCGCCGCTCGAGACCGCCTGGCTGTTCACCCCCTGGCCGCTGGCCATCATGGTCGTCGGGCCGTTAGCCGGGCGGTTGGCCGACCGGGTGAACCCGAGCGTGCTGTCGAGTACCGGCCTGGTGCTGCTGATTATCGGCTTGATGGCGCTGGCGCTGGTGGATGAATCAACCGGTGTCGCTGGGAGTCTCTGGCGGACCGCGCTATGCGGCGTGGGGTTCGGTCTCTTCCAGCCGCCCAACAACCGCGAAATGATGGGCAGTCTGCCGCCCGAGCGCAGTGCCAATGTGTCTGGCGTGATGAGTACCACCAGAACAGTGGGGCAGTCGCTGGGGGTGGCGCTGGTGGGCGCTACGCTGGCGCTGGGTGCCGCCGTGCAGGTCACGTTATGGCTAGGCGCGGCGACTACCCTGTTGGCGCTGCTGGCGAGCCTTTCGCGGGTGTCGCTGGCGCGGCGTGCGCTGGTTGCGCGTCGGGCATCGTCTGGCGGCCAGTAAGCGCGTACAATGGAAGGGTTTCCGACCTAAGGAGAGCCTCCATGACGCTGCAGGCACACATAGAGCAGAAGTTAGCGGCGCTAGCGCCCGACGTGCTGCAGGTAGAAAATGAAAGCCATATGCACAACGTCCCCGCGAATTCTGAAACGCATTTCAAGGTGACGTTGGTGAGCGACACCTTTGACGGCCTGATGCCCGTCAAGCGCCACCAGAAAATCTATGCGCTGCTGGCCGACGAGCTATCCGGCCCGGTGCACGCGCTGGCCCTTCATCTGTATACCCCTCATGAATGGGAAATGCGCGGCGGTCAGCGTCCTGATTCACCCAACTGCCGTGGGGGCGGGCAGTGACCCCAGAGGTTGTTCGCCGACATTACCTCGAGGCCATGGGGATTACCGCCTGGGCATCGCGCTATCAGTTGCCCAATGCGCGGCCCACGGAAGCCTGCGAATGGGATGACACCCCTGCAACGCCCACGCCGCCGCGTGAGCGACTTCAGGCCCTGCTGGATGATGCGCCTGCGCCTCGTTCGGCGCCTGTGGAAACACCGCCCCCCTCTGGGGAGGCGGAGGCATCGCCGTCAGCAGTGCGCGCCTTGTTGGGTGAGCGTTCCGAGGCCACCAGCAAGCCAGCAGAAACGGCCACCGCGCCAACGCCCAGCGAAGCGCCGGTGGCTAAGGAGCCGCTGCAGTTTCGCCTGTCGTGCGTGTGTATCGGGGGGCGTTGGCTAAGCGTTCACCCGGGCGAGATGGATGCTTCTGAGCAACGCCTGCTTGCCAATATATGCCAGGCGGCGGGGATCGCCGGTGGGTCGCTGCCGGAGGTGATGTTCTTCAAGTGGCCGCCCATGGCCAATGCCTTTGAACCAGAAGATCCCCTCGAAGAAGCGCGCGAGGGGGTTAATGCGTTTATAAGCGGGGCGGCCAGTCGCCAGCAATGGCAGTTGGAAAAGATACTGTGGTGGGGGGGTGACGCCACTGACCCGGACAGCCAGTCGCTCTCGAAGGTACTGGATGTGCACGAAGAGCAGAGCCGCACGCTGGCGCTGCCGGTATGGCAGGCGCCGTCACTGGACACGCTGCTGCACAGTGCCGATACCAAGCGCAACCTGTGGCCAGCATTGCATGCTCTGGCGCAGGATTGGCCGGTATCGGGTCAAGATGATCACTGAGCTGAGTCATGATGACTTCCAGGCGCTGGCAGCCCTCGAGGCGCGGGCCCTGAGTGGCGTCAGTGCCGCATTGCTTGGCGAGGCGCTGTCGGGGGATGCCGCCTGTGTGGTGGGCTATTGGCACGATGAGCAGTTGACCGGTTACGCCCTGCTGGCACGGTTACCCTTCGACGCCGAGCTGCAGGCCATGGGTGTACTTCCGGAGCACAGAGGGCAGGGTGTCGGCGATCGGGTGCTCAAGGCCGTGTTGGCCGTTGCGGCTCGCTGGCAAAGTGAGCGGGTGCTGCTGGAAGTCCGTGAAAGCAACGCGGCGGCGATTCGGCTGTATAAAGGCGCTGGCTTTCAGCAGGACGGCTATCGGCGAGACTATTACCCGGCAGTCCACGGGGCTGCCGGGCGCGAGAGTGCGCTGTTGATGTCACGCTCCGTTTAAGTCGGGTCCTGCCTCAGGAGGGGTCTTCATCGAATTTAGTCAGCAGCGCGCTCAAGCGGCGCTCCCACTCTTCATGTTCCTGCTTGAGCTGGGTGTTTTCATTACGTAGCGTCTCGTTTTCCAGCTTCATCATTTCCAGCGCCTCGACGGTATCGGTAACGCGCTGCTCAAGCTGATTGAATAACTCTAGGCTCATGCTCACCTCCAGATCAAAACAAGCGACATGCTTGCCTGTAAAACAAACGGTTAAAAATAGTGGAGCGAGCGTAACGCCCGAAATGCAAAGCCGCAAGCGCTGATTACGGGGCGCGGCGCTGATAGAGCCTGGCGGTACTTTCCCCTGCCTGGGTCTCGCGGTGCAGCACCCAATGTGTGGGTACATCAGGTGTCAGGTCGCGTTCGGTCTCCAGGTAAATCATGGCCTCCGGTGCGAGCCAGTGGTCGGCTTCCAGGGTAGCGCAACATCCGGCTGCCCAGCCCTGATGAAATGGCGGATCCAGAAAGACGATATCAAAGCACTGGGCCGGTTGAATGAGGAAGGCCTGCGCCTCCTGAACGACGACATCCCCTTGTTGCGCTTTGAGTGTTTCAAGGTTTTGGGTAATGTGGGCGGCCACCTGGCGGTCACTTTCGACGAAGGTGACCTGGGCCGCCCCGCGGGAGATGGCTTCAATCCCCAGCGCACCGGTGCCGGCGAAAAGGTCGAGCACCTTTTTGCCATAAAGCGCCTGGCCAAGCCAGTTGAACAGCGTTTCACGCACGCGGTCAGGGGTGGGCCGTAATCCTGGCTTGTCGAGGACCGGTAGCTGGCGGCGGCGAAAATCACCGCCGATAATGCGCAGTTTGCCAAGCGGCTTGGCAGCCGAGCGGCGCGACGAGGATGAGCGAGTGGAGCGGTTTCGAGTCATAACGCGGATTGTAGCGGGCTAGTTATCCAAAGTCTTGGTTGGCGGTGGTAGGATAATCCCATTCTTTACCTTTATCAGTCGGATGACATCCATGTTTGGTTTTTTTAAGCGTAAACAGAAGCAGGATTCCCAGCAGGAAGCGCAGGACGAGTCTCAGGTCGACCCCTCCCAGGAGCAGGCGACTGATGAGTTAAGCGACGATCAGCAGGCACCAGAACATACCCGCCGCGAGGAAGCCGAGGTTGACGAGCATTCGTCTGCGTCTGACGCTACGCCAGAGCCTACGCCCGCGCCAGAACCAGAGCCAGAACCAGAGCCAGAACCAGAACCAGAACCAGAACCTACGCCCGTTGAAAAACCGGCGCTGCAGGAGAAGCCGTCCGCTGACAAAGGCGAGAAAAAGGGCTGGCTGTCGCGCATCAAGTCGGGCCTGGGCAAAACCCGCGCCAACCTGACCGACGGCATTGCAGATCTGTTCCTGGGCAAAAAGCAGATCGACGACGAGCTGCTTGAGGACCTTGAAACCCAGTTGCTGATGGCCGACGTGGGCATTGAAGCGACCAGCGAGATTATCGAGCGGCTGGAAGCCCGGGTCTCGCGCAAGGAACTGAAGGATCCCGAGGCCCTTTATCGGGGGCTTCAGGAAGAACTGGCGGCCATGCTTGAGCCGGTCACCATACCGCTGAGCTTCGATAAAGCCAGCGACGGCCCTTTCGTGATCCTGGTTGTCGGGGTCAACGGTGTGGGCAAGACCACCACCATCGGCAAGCTTACCCAGCGTTTCCAGCGTGAAGGCAAAAGCGTCATGCTGGCGGCGGGGGACACCTTCCGTGCCGCCGCCGTTGAACAGCTCAAGGTGTGGGGGGAGCGCAACAGCGTGCCGGTGATTGCCCAGCATACGGGGGCCGATAGCGCCTCGGTGATCTATGACGCTGTGTCGGCGGCCAAATCGCGCGGCGTCGATGTGCTGATCGCGGATACCGCCGGTCGTTTGCACAACAAGGGCCATCTGATGGAAGAGCTGAAAAAAGTCCATCGGGTGATGAAAAAGATCGACGAGACAGCGCCGCATGAGGTGATGCTGGTGCTGGATGCGGGCACCGGTCAGAACGCCATTTCCCAGGCCAGTACCTTCAACGAGGCCGTGCCGGTCAGCGGTATTACGCTGACCAAGCTGGACGGTACCGCCAAGGGCGGGATCATTTTCGCCCTGGCGAAGCAGCTCAACACGCCGATCCGCTTTATCGGTGTCGGCGAAGGGCTGGATGACCTGCGTCCCTTCGCGTCGCAGGACTTTGTCAACGCGCTGTTTGATCGCCAGGGAGACGATGCCAACCCATGATCGCCTTTGAGCATGTGGGTAAACGCTACGGAGGGCGCTTTGAAGCGCTGTCACACCTGAACTTTCGCGTAGCGCGGGGCGAGATGGTGTTTCTTACCGGCCATTCCGGCGCGGGCAAGAGCTCGCTGTTGCGTTTGATCATGCGCCTTGAAAAGCCGAGCCGCGGGCGGGTGGTGGTGGCAGGGCACGATATTGCCCAGTTGCATGCCAGCCAGGTACCGTTTTACCGGCGCCAGATTGGTGTGGTCTTCCAGGATCACCAGTTGCTGTTTGACCGCAGCGTGTTTCATAACGTCTCGTTACCCCTGGATATTCAGGGCATCGAGCCCCGTGAGTCGGCTCGCCGTGTGCGTGCTGCTCTGGACAAAGTCGGGTTGTTGCACCGTGAAAAGGCATTGCCTATCGAGCTTTCCGGCGGTGAGCAGCAGCGCGTGGGTATTGCCCGTGCCGTCGTCAACAAGCCTGCCCTGCTGCTCGCCGATGAGCCGACGGGCAACCTGGATCCTCAGCTGTCCGCGGACATCATGGGGCTGTTTGAAGACTTTAACCGGATTGGTACGACCGTCATGATTGCCAGTCACGACCTGGCGTTGATCGCGGGATTGCGGCACCGGATCATACGCCTGCGCGATGGTCGGCTGGTAGCAGACGAGGGGGCAGCATGAAACGACCGACCGGCCAAAAACCGAAAGGCGCTGCTCCCCGGTCGACACGTCCACGCGCCGCTCCTCAGCAGCCTCAGCGTCCGGCGCAACGCGGGGCCCGTGCCCAGCAACCGCGCCGGTCCAGCCGTTTGCGTGCCTGGGCACGGCACCACCGGGCAATGGCGCTCGACAGCCTGCAGCGACTGATTCGCTACCCGCTGGGTAATTTGCTGACCATGCTGGCGATTGCCATTGCACTGGTACTCCCCGCCGCGCTGTGGTTGACCCTGGACAGCGCTCGGCTGCTGGATGCAGAACTGGACGATAGCGCCACTCTCACCGCCTACCTTGAAATCAGCGTTGAGCTGCCTGAGGCCAAGCGCATCGAACAGGCGGTCAGTGCCGACGAAGCGGTGCAAGGGACCCGCCTGGTCAGCGCGGAGCAGGGCATGGCCGATTTTCAGCAATCACTGGGTGTCGAGGATGCGCTCTCGGGGCTCGACGATAATCCCCTGCCCCACAGTATCGTGGTCCGCCCGGGAAGCGTCGATCCTGAGCTCATGCAGGCGCTGGCCGAGCGGTTGGACGACATAGCGGGTGTCGACGAAGTGCGCCTCGATCTGGCCTGGGTGGAGCGCCTGCGCCACTTGGCGGCGCTGGGGACACGCGTGGCGCTTGCACTGGGCGTCCTGTTTGGTCTCGGGGTGCTGCTGGTAGTGGGTAATACCATCCGGCTGTCGGTGGAGAGCCGGCGGCGTGA
This sequence comes from Vreelandella subterranea, assembly GCF_900111305.1. Lineage (GTDB taxonomy): Bacteria > Pseudomonadota > Gammaproteobacteria > Pseudomonadales > Halomonadaceae > Vreelandella > Vreelandella subterranea. The sequence goes on along the minus strand of NZ_FOGS01000006.1, from coordinate 160,546 downwards.
AATTGAAGTGGTGATGCTGATTGGCGCGACCCATGCGTTTGTCAGGCGTCCCTTCCTGTACAGCGGCGCCTGGTACGGCTTTGGCGGCGGTGTGCTGGCACTGGGGCTTCTGTCGTTGGGTAACCACTGGTTATCGCTGCCAGTGGCCGCCTTGGCGGAAAGTTACGGCGCCAGCTTTTCGTTGCCCCGATTGGACTTCACAGGCTCCACAATTTTGCTATCTTGCAGTACACTACTTGGCTGGTTGGGCGCATGGCTTGCCGTGTCCCGGCATCTTGCCAGTATCCGTCCGCGCTGAACGGCCCGCGTTGTTCATCAGGCGACGGCGAAGGAACCTTGCCTAGATGGCAAGGTCACAGAGACACAAACCACGTAAGGGCTACAAGGGAGACCATCTGCACATGAGCACTAGTCTTCTACCGGTGGGACAGCTTTCTCCAGGCAATGACCTGGGCGGCTATATCAAAGCGGTCAACGGCATTGCGGTTCTGAGTGCCGAAGAAGAGCGTGAGCTTGCGTTCCGCCTGCACGATGAAGGCGATCTGGAAGCGGCGCGACGTCTGGTACTATCGCATTTGCGCTTTGTCGTGCACATCGCCCGGAGTTATTCGGGGTATGGGCTGCCGCAAGCCGACCTGATTCAGGAAGGCAATGTGGGCCTGATGAAAGCCGTCAAGCGCTTCGACCCGAATCAGGGTGTTCGCCTGGTTTCATTTGCGGTGCACTGGATCAAGGCTGAGATCCATGAGTTTGTGCTGCGCAACTGGCGTATCGTTAAAATTGCGACCACCAAGGCGCAACGCAAGCTGTTCTTCAACCTGCGCAGCGCGAAGAAGCGCCTGGCCTGGCTCAATAACGATGAAGTTGACGCCATCGCCAAGGATCTGAATGTCAAACCCGGTGTTGTGCGGGACATGGAAGGACGGCTGTCGTCCTACGATGCGGGCTTCGATGCGTCGCCCAGCGACGATGAAGACAGCGCCTACCAGGCACCGGTCAACTTCCTGGACGACATGGCAGCCGACCCGGCAACACAGCTTGAAGACAGCGATTTCGAGGAAGACTCGACGCGCCGTCTGCAACTGGCGCTTGAAGGTCTGGACGAACGCTCTCGGGATATTCTCCAGCGTCGCTGGCTGGCCGAGGACAAGGCCACGCTGCACGACCTGGCCGATGTCTATGGCGTCAGCGCCGAGCGTATCCGCCAGCTTGAAAAAAATGCCATGAAGAAACTGCGCCAGAAAATGGGCGATGCCATCGCGGCATGAACAAGCAGGTTTGATCCGGCAAGAAACGGCGCTCCCTGAGGGGAGCGCCGTTTTGTTATGCAGGGCTGTATTTAAGGCTCTTCGCTAAGCGGGCTGTACCGCTTCGTGCAGCAGCTGGCTCGACAGCAGCGTCCACTGGTCGTCCCAGTAGTCCGTGGGCAGGCGTTTGAAATCGCTGCGTACATACTGGGAAATCCGCCCTTCGGCGTGGGCGATCAGCAGGTTCGCCGCCGCCGAGGCGGGGATGCTCGGGCGACGCCCTTCACGCAGTTCGGCTTCGCGGAGGATTTGCTTGAACTGGGCTTCCAGCCGTTCGAACAGCTGGTGGATCCGATGGCGTAGCCGGGCGGTCTCGCCGGTCAATACGTCGCCCCCCATGACCCGGGCAAGGCCCGGGTTTTTTTCGGCAAAGCCGAGCACCAGCGACAGGATGGTCCCGCAGCGGTTGGTGGCGTCGGGGACCTCTTCCATGATCCGGGTGATGCGGGCAAAGATGCTTTCTTCGATAAAATCGATCAGCCCTTCGAACATGCGCGCCTTGCTTGGGAAGTGGCGATACAGCGCGGCTTCCGAGACGCCGACCTGGCGGGCCAGTGCCGCGGTGGTAATCCGCTTGCCACTGTCTTCTTCAAGCATCAGGGCAAGGGCCTGAAGGATCTGCTCGCGGCGGCGAGGTTTGCGTTCATCGCTCATGACGTTGCTCTCCGTCGCGGTTAGTGAGTGTCGGTGATCAGCGTGCCGACCCCGGCGTTGGTGAAAATCTCCAACAGCACGGCATGCGGTACACGGCCATCGATGATGTGGGCACTGTTGACGCCGCCTTTCACGGCGTCCAGCGCGCACTGAATTTTAGGCAGCATGCCACCATGAATAGTCCCATCGGCAATCAGGGCGTCAACTTGAGCCGTGGTCAAGCCGGTGAGGACCTCGCTCTCGGCATTCATCAGGCCTGCCACGTTGGTCAGTAGCATGAGCTTTTCGGCGTTGAGGGCTTCGGCAATCTTGCCGGCCACCAGGTCGGCGTTGATGTTGTAACTGTGTCCTGCCTCATCCACGCCGATCGGCGCGATCACCGGGATGAAATCCCGCGCCGCGAGCATTTCAATCAGGTCGGTGGAGATCGACTCGACCTCGCCGACGTGGCCAATATCGATAATTTCCGGGGCGGTCATTTCAGGGCTTTGATGTTCCACTCGGAGCTGGCGCGCGCGGATTTGCGCACCGTCTTTACCGGTCAGGCCAATGGCTTTGCCGCCGCTCTGGTTGATGAGGTTGACGATGCTCTTGTTGACCAGTCCGCCCAGCACCATTTCCACCACGTCCATGGTTTGCGAGTCGGTGACGCGCATGCCGTTGACGAAACGCGATTCGATATTGAGCTTGGCCAGCAAGTCGCCAATCTGGGGGCCGCCGCCATGCACGACCACCGGATTGATGCCCACTTCCTTCATTAGCACTATGTTGCGGGCAAAGGAGTCGATCAGGGTTGTTTCCGTCATTGCATTGCCGCCATATTTGACGACAACCGTTTTGCCGGAAAACTGCTGAATATAGGGGAGGGCTTCGGAAAGCACCTCCACAACGACCTGGGGGTCGCGACTGGCTGAACTCATGACATTGTCCCTTGATAATGATGTGGCTAATTTATCGGTATTCAGCGCACTTTAGCGCCCATGCCGTGCCGCGCCTTCTTTTGGGCTCGGTCCCGCAGCATGATGGCGTCCCCGGTCAAGCCTGGGGTAGCGTCAAAGCGGGGTCGACGTCTTTCAGTGCATTGGCAAACTGCGCTTTAATACGCGCCAAGGCGGCATCGTTTTTCCCTTCAAAACGCAGTACCAGCACGGGCGTGGTGTTTGAGGCACGGCAAAGCCCCCAGCCGTCGGGGTAGTCGACCCGAATGCCATCCAACGTGGTCTTGATACCATCGCCGAAGTCGCCCTCCCGAGCAAGTTTATCCACCAGGTTGAACTTGTTGCTGTCGGTGACGGTGATATTGATTTCCGGCGTGCCGATGTCCTGGGGAAAGCTGTCAAAATACGCATCGGCGTCGCCCGCGTAGTTGGCCAGGATTTCCACCAGCCTTGCAGCGGCATAGAGGCCGTCGTCAAAGCCGTACCAGCGCTCCTTGAAGAAAATATGCCCGCTCATTTCACCGGCCAGCTGGGCGCCGGTTTCTTTCATGCGAGCCTTGATGAGCGAGTGGCCGGTGCGCCACATTTCCGGCTCCCCTCCGGCGTCGCTGATTACCTTGATCAGGTTGCCGGTGCACTTGACGTCAAAGATGACCTTGGCGCCTGGGTTGCGGCCCAGCATATCGGTGGCAAACGCCATCAACAGATGATCCGGGTAGATCAGCCGCCCGCGAGGGGTGATGACGCCGAGTCGGTCGCCGTCGCCGTCGAAGGCCAGGCCGATATCGGCGCCGGTTTCCTGAACCGTGCGGATCAGGTCCTGCAGGTTCTCGGGCTTGCCGGGGTCAGGGTGATGGTTGGGGAAGGTGCCATCGATCTCGTCAAACAGCGGTATCGTTTCAACGCCCAGGCGCTCGATCAGTTGCGGGCCAAGCTCCCCCGCCACGCCGTTGCCGCAGTCGACCACTGCCTTGATAGGTCGGTTAATCGTTACGTCGCCCAGGATGCGCGTTAAGTAGGCGTCGCGCACGTCTTCCTGGCGAATGTGGCCTTCGCCTTGGGTTAGATCGCCTGACTGTAAACGTTCGTAGAGGGCAGTGATCGCATCGCCCGACAGCGTGTCGCCATCGAGGACGACCTTGAAGCCGTTGTAATCGGGTGGGTTATGGCTACCGGTGACCATGACGCCCGAGCGGGTGCCGTCGAGAATGTGGGTGGCGAAATACAAAACCGGGGTGGGCACCATGCCGATATCGATCACGTCACGTCCCGCGGCGTTCAAGCCGCGCATAAGGGCTGCCTGGAGGCGTGGGCCCGAAAGCCTGCCATCGCGAGCCACCACGACGGTTGACTCGCCCCGCGCGGCGGCGGCAGAGCCGATGGCACGGCCAATCCATTCCACCGTGTCCTCGGTAAGGGTGTCATCGACGATGCCGCGGATGTCGTAAGCGCGAAAGATCGAAGCGGGAATTGTGGGTGTCGTCATGGGGATATCCTTACGAAAGTGGCCAGTACCGATTAATGGCGGCCCGTGCTGCCAAAGCCGCCGTCGCCGCGGGTGGTGTCGCTGAACTGATCGACCAGATCAAGTTCAGCCTGTACCACCGGAACAAGCACGTACTGTGCCAACCGCTCAAATGGGGCAAGCGTAAAAGCGCTTTGCCCTCGATTCCAAACGGAAATCATCAGTTCGCCCTGGTAGTCGGCATCGATCAACCCCACCAGGTTACCTAGCACGATGCCGTGCTTATGCCCTAAACCGGAGCGCGGCAAAATCATACCGGCAAGGCCGGGGTCTTCAATATAGATCGCCAGGCCCGTTCGTACGAGCTGTGTGTCGCCCGGGTTCAGAGTAAGCGGCTCGTCAAGCAGTGCGCGCAGGTCCATCCCGGCGGAGCCGTCGGTCGCGTAATGGGGTAAGTAGTCGCGTAGTCGTTCATCCAGCACTTTGCACTGCAGGCGTGGGCGGGGGCTCATAAGGTTGCTCCGGTAGACGAGGAGAGTAGCGTCAGGGCTTGTTGGATCACGCACTCTGCTAACTGTGTTTTGGGCTGCGGGGCTTCCATCCGACGCTCGATACCCTGGGGGGAGCGCCAGAGCAGAAGCGCGGCGTTGTCGTCGCTGCCAAAGCCCATGCCTTGCTGGCTGACATCGTTGGCGACGATCATGTCGAGGCGCTTGCGGGTCAGTTTGTCCGCTGCATAGCGTTCAACGTCCTGGGTTTCGGCAGCAAAGCCGACCACGAAAGGGCGAGTCTCGGGTGACAGTGCGGCGACTGACGCAATGATGTCTGGATTCTTGACCAGGGTAAGCGTCAGGGTGTCGCTTTCGTCGGTTTTTTTCAGCTTATGCTCGGCGGCACTTGCCGCGCGGTAATCAGCGACGGCGGCACAGCCGATAAACAGCGCTGCCTGAGGGGCCAGCTGCAGCGATGCCTGGTGCATCTGCTCGGCGGTTTCGACGTCAATGCGCGTGACGCCTGCAGGTGTTGCCAGCGCCACAGGGCCGCTGATCAGCGTGACCCTGGCGCCCTGGGCGACGGCCGCGGCGGCAAGGGCGTAGCCCATTTTTCCCGAACTGTGATTGGAAAGATAGCGCACCGGGTCGAGGGCTTCACGGGTGGGGCCTGCGGTAATCACGACATGCGGTGATGACGCACTCGGCGTCGCACTGGTGGAGGGCGAAAGCTGACGCAATAGGGCGTCAACAATGGCCTCGGGCTCGCTCATGCGACCAGGGCCAACGTCGCCGCAGGCCTGGTCGCCGGCCGCCGGGCCAATCAACTGCCAGCCATCCCCAGCGAGCCGTTTCACGTTGCGCTGGGTGGCGGGGTGACGCCACATGGCCTGGTTCATGGCCGGGGCAATCAGCCGGGGCGCCTCAGAGGCGAGGCAGAGCGTGGTCAGCAGGTCGTCGGCCATGCCGTGGACCAGGCGCGCAATGAGGTCGGCGGTCGCCGGGGCAATCAACAAGACGTCGGCCCAACGGGCAAGCTCAATGTGGCCCATGCCCGCCTCGGCTTCCGGGTCGAGCAGCGAGGTACGAACCGGTTCACCCGACAGCGCCTGTAGTGTCAACGGAGTGATGAATGCCTGGGCACCGTCGGTCATGACGACGCGAACCTCGCAGCCCGCCTGTTTCAGCAGTCGCACGATCAGCGCGCTTTTATACGCGGCAATACCGGCGCTGATGCCCAGCAGCACGCGCTTACCGTTAGCAGTGGGCGTTGTGGTCGAAGTCACGGAGGTCATGGCATAGGATCCATATTGTGCGTTCTTTAGGAGGCTTACCATACCATTCGTCTGCACAATTTGGCATGCTGCATTCACGCACAGGGACAGGTGAAACACCGCGCAGGGAGGCGATGATGGGCATTAACCACTGGCCGGAAGGCGAGCGGCCAAGAGAAAAGCTATTGAATCTGGGTGCGCAGGCGCTATCCGATGCCGAGCTACTGGCGATTTTTTTGCGCGTCGGCGTTCAGGGCCGTTCCGCGGTCGACCTGGCCCGGGACCTGCTCGCCAGTTTTGGTGGGCTGCGTCAGTTGCTGGAGGCCGACCAGGAACGTTTTTGCGACGCGCGTGGGTTGGGGAGCGCCAAATTCGCCCAGCTGCAGGCGACGCTCGAGCTTTCAAGGCGGCATCTGGCCGCCCAGTTGGCCCGCGGTGAGGCGCTGACATCGCCCACTCTGGTGCGCCACTACCTGAGTGCGCAGTTGCGTCATCTGGGGCATGAAGAATTTGCGGTGCTTTTTTTGGATACGCAGCACCGAATTATTCGCTATGAATCCCTGTTTCGCGGTACCCTAGACAGCGCATCCGTTTATCCCCGCGAAGTTGCCAAGCGTGCCTTAGCGCACAACGCTGGTGCCGTCATCCTGGCTCACAATCACCCTTCGGGTGTTGCCGAACCGAGCGATGCTGATCGACGAATCACTGATCGTCTGAAAGAAGCGCTCGCCCTGTTTGATGTGCGGGTACTCGATCATTTCGTGGTGGGGGACGGAGACGTGGTGTCATTTGCCGAGCGTGGCTGGCTATAAGTGTGCCGTTAATCATAGTGAATTAGCTAAGTAAACTGACATAAACGGCGATTTTCGACCGGTTGCGATGGTTTTTCTTGCTGATTGCCAGCTGCTCTGGTATAAAGTGCCACCTTTAAACTTGGGTTGAATAACGGATTTGGATAAAGCTTGGCGGTTAACGGCGTCGACTCCTTCCCTGCTCCGGTTTGCCCGACAGTTTTGAACACTCAGGTTATTATATCCTGGCCAAGCAGTTGGAGGCTCTCATGTCCAAAGTATGTCAGGTTACCGGTAAGCGTCCGGTAACTGGTAACAACGTTTCACACTCCCAGCGCAAGACACGTCGTCGTTTCTTGCCGAACCTGCACACCCATCGTTTTTGGGTTGAAGCTGAAAGCCGCTTCGTCAAGCTGCGTGTTTCCTCCAAGGGTATGCGTATCATTGACAAGAAAGGCATCGAAACGGTTCTGGCCGATATCCGCAAGCGCGGCGACGCCATCTAAGCTATTTGTTTGGCTAACAGTTTGGCCAAAAATTGGGAGAGTTAAACCATGCGCGATAAGATCAAGCTGGTGTCCAGTGCCGGTACAGGCCACTTCTACACCACTGATAAAAACAAGCGGAACACCCCGGACAAGTTCGAATTCAAGAAATACGACCCGGTGGTCCGTAAGCACGTCATGTACAAGGAAGCCAAAATCAAGTAACTACGGTTGCGATGACTGGCTTTTACCGCAGGCGAGCGCCTGTTAAAAACCCGGCCCCAAGCCGGGTTTTTGCATGCCTGGGTGTTCTGCGCCGATAAGCGAAAGCACTGCAGACGTCAACGACCGTCACCACTCTGTCATCAAAGGCTCTCATCATGCCCGAGCTGCCCGAAGTTGAAACCACTCGGCGGGGTATTGCCCCTTATCTGGAAGGTCAGGAGATCACCGAGGTATTGGTGCGCCAATCCCGCCTGCGTGTGCCGGTGCCTGACGATCTCGCCGAACGGCTCGTCGGGGCGCGGGTCGGTGAGTTGACGCGCCGAGCCAAGTACCTGCAGGTCCCGCTCGCCACCGCCGAGGGGGAGGCCACCTTGCTGTGGCATTTGGGCATGTCGGGCAGCTTGCGGATTGCGCGGGTAGGGGATTTGCCTAAAAAGCATGACCACGTGGATGTGGTGACCCAAAGCGGCCATGTGCTGCGCTACCATGATCCGCGGCGGTTTGGCTTCGTCGATTGGCAGCAGGGAGATGGCAGTGCCGACAAGCGCCTGGTGCACCTGGGCCCCGAGCCGCTGGATGACGCCTTTAACGGGCGTTGGCTGTATCGCATCTCACGCAATAAGCGGGTATCCGTAAAGCCCTTTTTAATGGATAACCGAGTGGTCGTCGGGGCCGGCAATATCTACGCCGCTGAAGCGCTATTCATGGCGGGAATTGACCCCCGTCGGGCGGCAGGGCGTGTTTCCCTGGCCCGTTACGAGAAGCTGGCGGCCGCCGTGAAAGAAGTACTGGCGGCTGCCATCATTCAAGGCGGTACGACGCTGCGGGATTTTGTCAGCGGCCAGGGCGAGCCCGGCTACTTTGCCCAGCGGCTCAATGTTTATGGTCGACACGGCCAGCCCTGCATGCGCTGTGGAACGGAGCTGCGCCGTATTACGCTCGGCCAGCGGGCCAGCGTGTTTTGCCCCGGCTGCCAGCGCTAACCGGGGCGCCGCGCCTTTTGTTTTTCTAAATTTTAAGCCCTGGTTTTTAAGCGCAAGTTTTAAGCCTTGATGATCGAGTACTCGTGTTTGAAGCCGAGCTTTTGAAGCCAAAGTTGTTCTGGAGATTGTTGTGACCCAACGCCTGCGCCTGAATAAAAACGCTGACCGCCGCCTCAAAGCGGGCCATCTGTGGATCTACTCCAACGAAGTCGATATCAAGGAGACCCCGCTCAAGAACTTTACCGCGGGTGAGGCCGCGCTGGTCGAGGCGTCGAACGGTAAGACCCTTGGTGTCGCTTACGTGAACCCGCATTCCCTCATTGCGGCGCGGGTGATGTCACGTGATCCCGAGATGCGTCTGGACCGCTCGCTGTTCGTGCATCGCTTCAACCAGGCGCTTGCCTTGCGTCAGCGACTGTTTGAACAGCCGTTTTACCGGTTGGTTCATGGTGAAGGCGACCTGTTGCCGGGGCTTGTGATCGACCGCTTTGGCGATGTGGTGGTGGTGCAATTGAACACGGCGGGTATGCAGACGCTGGCCGAAGAAATCGTCGACGCCCTGGAGAAAGTCCTCAAGCCCAGCGCAATCGTGTTCCGCAATGACACCGGCGGGCGTCGTCAGGAAGGTCTCGATGCCCAGGTGGAAGTGGTCAAAGGCACGCTACCCGACGAAGTACTGCTGGAAGAGAATGGCGTTCGCTTTGTGGTGCCGGTACTTGATGGTCAGAAAACCGGCTGGTTTTTCGATCATCGGGTCAACCGTGCCTGGCTCAATAGCCAGGTTGCCGGTAAGCGGGTGCTGGACGTCTTCAGCTATGTCGGCGGTTGGGGCGTGCAGGCCGCCGCCAGCGGTGCCTCTGAGGTGCTGTGTGTCGACTCATCCGGCCCTGCGCTTGAGCAGGTGGCCCGCAACGCCGAACTCAACGGCTTACAAGAACAGGTGGCCATTGGTGAAGGCGATGCGTTCGAGGCGCTGGCGGCGCTTAAAGCCGACGGCGAACAGTTCGACGTGGTGATTCTGGATCCGCCGGCGTTTATCAAGAAACGCAAGGATATCCCCAACGGCGAACGTGCCTACAACCGATTGAACCGTGAAGCGATGCGCCTGCTGGGGCGTGATGGTTTGCTGCTGTCGGCGTCTTGCTCCATGCACCTGGCCCCCGAGCGCTTGGTGGATGTGGTCCGTAGCGCAGCGCGTCACCAGGATCGTCATGGCCAGGTGATCTTTCAGGGCCATCAGGGGCCGGACCATCCGGTGCATCCGGCAATCCCGGAAACGTCCTACCTGAAGGCGCTGGGCGTGCGCGTTTTCCGTGACTAGGTCGTAAAGCAACCGGTGGAGGGGCCAGGACAATGGAATGGGCGCTACCCGAGCCTTTTGTGATGGAGATCGACGTGACGGATGAGGCTATCGACGCCTACCGGCACGTCAATAACAGTGAATACCTGCGCTGGGTTGAACAAATCAGCTGGGCGCATTCAGAAGCGCTGGGCCTTACCCTCGAGCGCTACCGCGAGTTGGACCGGGCCATGGTCGTGCACCGCCACGAGTTGGACTACCTGGCGCCAGGCTATGAGGGGGACCAGCTCCAGTTGGCGACCTGGATCGTGGCCTGCGATGGCCGCTTTAGCTTGACCCGGCGCTTCCAGTTGAAGCGCAAACACGACGCCAAAACCTTGCTCAAGGCACGTACCCGCTTTGCCTGCGTGGCGCTATCCAGCGGGCGGCCCATGCGCCTGCCCGACGAGTATCGGCGTATTTACGGTGATGCGGTGGTTGATGAATAACGATGATTTTTTTGCCAAAAGCCGCTAGCCGCTAGATTTTTCTTCTGATAAACGCCTTGACCGGCGTTTTTTTTGTTTTATATGCCGGGGGATGGAAGCGCATAAAAGCTGTGCTGTAATGACGTTAAGATTGACGAATTTCTCGCTCAATAACGAGGAGCCAACTATGCGCATCGCTGTCCCCAAAGAGATTAAAAACCACGAGTACCGGGTGGCCTTGACCCCCACCGGTGCGCGGGAATTAGCCGGGCGTGGCCATCAGGTGACGGTTCAAACCGGTGCGGGTGAAGGTGCCGGGTTTCATGACCGCGACTACGAAGCGGCGGGAGCGAGCGTCGAGGCGGATGTCGCCTTGCTTTGGCAGAACGCCGAGCTGATCTTGAAAGTAAAGGAGCCTCAGGCCGAGGAAGTGGCGCGGCTGACGCCACAGCATACCCTGTTTACCTACCTGCATCTGGCCGCCGAGAAGACGCTCACCCAGGGGTTGATGGAGAGCGGCGCGACCTGCATCGCGTACGAAACGATTACCGACGCCAAGGGCGGCCTGCCGTTGCTCGCGCCGATGAGCACCGTCGCAGGTCGCATGGCCGTGCAGGCGGGCGCTCACAGCCTGGAAAAAGCCCAGGGGGGTGCGGGCGTGCTGTTGCCGGGCGTGCCGGGGGTGGCACCCGGAAAAGTGACGGTCATCGGTGGCGGCGTGGTGGGCGAAAACGCCGCGCGTATGGCCCTGGGGTTGGGCGCCGACGTCACCATTCTGGACAAGTCCATCGACCGTTTGGAAGTGCTGGATGACCGCTATCAAGGCCGGATCAAAACCGTCTACTCAACGGCAGATGCGCTCGATGAAGCCGCCAAAACGGCCGACATGATCATTGGCGCCGTGCTGATTCCCGGCGCCGCCGCCCCCAAACTGATCACCCGTGCCATGCTTTCGGACATGCAGCCGGGTAGCGTGCTGGTGGACGTGGCCATCGACCAGGGCGGTTGCTTCGAAACCAGCCGACCCACCACCCATGCCGAGCCGACCTATATCGTCGATGGCATTGTCCATTACTGCGTTGCCAACATGCCGGGGGCGGTGGCGCGGACCTCCACGCTGGGGCTGACCAATGCCACCCTGCCGTTTGTGCTTGCGTTGGCGGATAAAGGTTGGCAGCGGGCGCTGCGAGATAACCCGCACTTCCTGCCGGGGCTTAATGTCCACAATGGACAGGTGACCTACGCGGCGGTGGCTGAGGCGTTTGACCTGGAAAGCGTTGACCCTGCAGACGCGGTGAATCAATAGGCTGCTGTTGGTCCATCATGACTAATCAGTAGTGGGGCGGTATGTCGTCCTCGGGCCGACTGGTACCGGGGGCGTCATTCGCCTGGAGCGCCTGGTGCTGTTCGCGAAGCCGTTCGCGCATCAGCGCGCTGAGTTGTTCCAGGGTCGCTAGTCGGCGCTCCTGCTGGGCGACGGCTTGGTCCAGGGTATCGAGCCAGTGTTCTTGATAAGCCAGGCGGCTTTCTAAAGATTCAAGCTGTTGATTGAGCTCGGCGGGCGATAACGTAGATGTCATGGTAACATTGCAACCTTATGTAGTAGCTCGGTACATCGGGTCGTCAAAACCCGTTGAATTGAGTATTGTCCTTCTTCTGTTACCCATACAACAAGAGAGCTTTTTTTATCCATGAACCCAAAAGTTGTGTTTCGCAGCATCTTGATCAGTATTTTACTTGCCGCCCCCACGCCGCTATTGCTGGCGGGGATTGTTCATTTAACCGACGCACCCCTGGCTGAGCAGTGGCTGGCCGAACTGGCCGTGACAGGCGCTGGCGGCATCTACATTGCCGTTGCCATCGGCAGTTTCATCGTACTGTGCATTGCTACCCTGGCAACCGCTGCGCTTGCGCCACCTGTCGTGGTGTCGCCGACCGTTCGTTCCAAACCAGCACCGCGTCAATCTCAAGCCCCCGCGACGGACGAGGATGAAGATCTCATCGACCCGAACGACGGTCGCGAAGAGGGAGAGGTGAAGTGGTTTAATACCAACAAGGGTTACGGCTTTATTACCCGCGATAACGGCGACGATGTGTTTGTCCATTTTCGGGCAATTCGTGGTCGCGGCCCGCGCATGCTCGCCGAAGGTCAGATCGTGCGCTACCACGTGATTAAAAACGAACGGGGTTTGCAGGCCGACGATGTGAGTATTATCGAGTAACGATCCGTCTCGCCTGGAATGGCTCGCACGACATTTGGCCCCGCTTCGGCGGGGTCAAATGCGTTCAGGGCTGGCGATAACGCCTAGCGGCCGGAGTCGGGCCATTGAATGGGCCCTTCGCGGCCGTCGGGCAGTACCTGCCAAAAGCGGTCGGGGTCATCGCCGGGATGCCAGCCGCCCAGCGAGCAGCGAATTTCGGTCTGCAAGGCTTCAGCCGCGTACTGCGCGGCTTCCTGGTCGGTCTGCCAGGGGCTATGGCGGCTGTCCAACCACAGGCTGGCAAAGCCGTCGGCGGCTTTTTCCACCAACAATACGGGAACGGTGTGCCCCTGGCAGGTGCCCTGGGTACGCCATTTGCCTTTACCTGCCGATGCAAGCGGCGGAGCATCCAGGGTGTTGGCGAGCCACTCGTTTAGCGCCGAATGAACGACATCGGCAAGGTAAATCTCGATATCCGGGTAAGGTTCCATCATGCGCTTACCTCATCGGAGATGAACAACGCCTGCAGGGTAGCTTCGTAGATCCGGCTTAAGTCGTCCAGGTCGCTGGCGCGCACGCGCTCATCCACCTTGTGGATCGTGTCATTGAGCGGCCCCAGCTCAACCACCTGGGCGCCAAGGGTGGCGATAAAACGCCCATCCGAGGTGCCTCCGCTGGTGGATAGCGCGGGGCGCTCGCCAGTGATGGATTCAACGCCGCGCATGGCGGCATCGACCAGCTCGCCTTCGGCAGTCAAGAACGGTTCGCCGTTGAGCATCCAGTCAATGTGATAGTCAAGGCCGTGTTGATCCAGGATCGCTTCACTGCGCGCCCTGAGGGATTCATGGGTGACTTCCGTTGAGTAGCGGAAGTTGAAGACGACTTCGACCTCACCGGGAATCACGTTGGTGGCGCCGGTCCCCGCGCGAAAATTGGAAACCTGGAAGCTGGTGGCGGGGAAAAAATCGTTGCCTGCGTCCCAGTGCTCGTTGACGAGTGCATCCAGCGCGGGCATTGCCTGGTGGATCGGGTTGCACGCCAGGTGCGGGTAGGCCACGTGGCCCTGTACCCCCTTGATATGCAGCACGCCACCCAGGGAGCCGCGCCGACCATTCTTGATCGCATCCCCCAGGCGTGTCGTGGAGGAAGGCTCGCCGACAATGCAGTAGTCGAGGCGTTCGTTGCGCTCGCGCAAATGCTCGACCACCGCGCGAGTACCGTCGATGGCGGGGCCCTCTTCATCGGAGGTGATCAGAAAGGCAATACGGCCATCGTGATCGGGATGCGCGGCCACGAACCGCTCGACAGCCGTGATCATTGCCGCGAGGCTGCCTTTCATGTCGGAGGCGCCGCGTCCGCACAGCATGCCTTCGTCGTTGATGCAGGGCGTAAAGGGGGGGAACTCCCAGTTGGTGTGAGGCCCGCTGGGTACCACATCGGTGTGGCCAGCAAAAGCCAGCACCGGGCCATGATGGCCGCGCACCGCCCAGAAATTCTTTACATCACCAAACGGGAGTGGCTCGATATGAAAGCCGAGCGCCTCGAGGCGCTCGATCATCAGGTCCTGGCAGCCCTCGTCATCTGGCGTCACCGATGCCCGGCTGAGCAGGTCAAACGCCAGCTGCAGCGTCGGTGATAAACCCTCTGGCTCAGTTATGGGCATGCAGCGCCTCGTTGAGCGCAATGGCGCTTTTATTGGTCAGGCACTCAATTCGGCCGCTTTGTGAGTGACGGCGCAGCAACAGGTCGTCCTGGCCAGCCAGCTCGCGTGCGGCGACGGTGCTGACCTCCTGGCCCTGGTCATCCAGCAGCGTCACTTTCGCCCCGGCGGTAATGTACAGGCCTGCTTCGACAGTGCAGCGGTCGCCAAGCGGGATACCAATGCCCGCGTTGGCGCCGATCAGGCAGCCCTCGCCAACTTTGATCACCATATTGCCGCCGCCGGAAAGCGTGCCCATGGTGGAGCAACCGCCACCCAGGTCGGAGCCCTTGCCCACCATGACACCTGCCGCAATACGTCCCTCGACCATGCCGGGACCTTCGGTGCCCGCGTTGAAGTTGACGAACCCTTCATGCATGACCGTGGTGCCTTCGCCCAGGTAGGCGCCCAGGCGCACCCGAGCGGTGTCGCCAATGCGGATGCCCTGGGGGACCACGTAGTCGGTCATCTTGGGGAATTTGTCGACGCAATCCACCGACAGCGCGCGGCCTGCCAGGCGCGCCTTGAGGCGGCGGGCGGGGAGCTCTTCAATGTCGATGGGGCCTTCGTTGGTCCAGGCAATGTTGCGCAGCAGGCCGAACATGCCGGTCAAATCCAGCCCGTGGGGTTTCATCAGACGATGGGAAAGCAGGTGCAGCTTGAGGTAGACCTCTGGGGCGGTTTGCGGCGGCTGGTCGGTCTCCAGGAACATGGCGACCAATGGGCGCTGGCTGGACGCGAAAGACTCAGCCAGCTCCGCCTGTTCAGGATGGCCCGCTTTCTGAAGGGCATTGGCCAGGCGCGCACAGTCCTCCGGCAGGAAGCTGATGGCCGCATTGCCCTGGGGGGCGTCGACGACTTCTTTGGCGGCACTCACCAGGCTTTCCGGTGGGTTGAGCAGCGGTGCCGGGTAGTAGATTTCCAGCCAGTCGCCCTGGGTGTTTTGGGTGCCGATTCCAAGCGCAAAGCTCAGCATAACTGCGTTCCTTTAGGTCAGTGTTTCGTCTTAAAGTTTGTCGTAGTCGCCGTCTTTGTAGCCGACCAGAATGGTCTCGTCGTCGACTTCCAACAGGGGGCGTTTTAACAGTGTGGGGTGTTTCAAGAGCAATTCGCGGCCCGAGTTGGCATCAAAATCTTTTTCTTCATCCGATAACTCGCGCCAGGTTTTGCTTTGCTTGTTGATCGCCTGGACCAGCGGGACGCGGTGCAGGATATGCTCCAGCAGTGGTGCTGACAGGCCGTCCTTTCGCAGGTCGTAGGTTTTAAAGGGAATGCCCTTCTCGTCCAATGCCTTGGCTGCCTTGCGGCAGGTGTCGCAGTTGCTGATGATATAAAGCGTTAGCATGTATGACCTCCTACAATGTCGTCATGCCGTCAATGTATGCGTTAGCCGCGCTCGACAAGTTGGCGTAGCCGCTCGGCGGCTTCAAGCGTGGGAGCAAGCTCCGCTACCAATGCCAAGCGTAGTCGACCACTTCCCGGGTTGTGGCCTTCGCGCCCGGGACGGCCCATCAAGCTGCCGGGCAACACGCTGACATGCTGCTCGACAAACAACCGCTGGGTAAAGGCAATATCGTCGCCACCAGGCACGGCGGGCCACAGGTAAAAACTCGCCTCGGGGGTGGGGAAATCCATTACCGGGGCGAGCACCTCTGTCACGGCGCCAAACTTTTCACGATAAGCCTCGCGATTGGCGAATACGTGGTTTTCATCCTGCCAGGCGGCGATGGAAGCGTGCTGCAGCGGCAGCGACATGGCGCAGCCATGGTAGGTGCGATAGCGCTTGAAGGGGGCCAGCAGGTCGGCGTCGCCCGCGACAAATCCGGAACGCAACCCTGGCAAATTGGAGCGCTTGGAGAGCGAGTGAAACACCACGCAGCGCCGGTAATCATCGCGGCCAAGCTCGGCGCAGGCTTGCAGGAGCCCCGGCGGCGGTGCGGCTTCGTCGAGGTAAAGCTCCGAGTAACACTCGTCGGAGGCAATGATGAAGTCGTGTTCATCGGCCAGCGCGATGAGCTGCTTGAAGTCGGCAAGCGGCGTGACGGCGCCGGTAGGATTGCCCGGCGAGCAGATAAAGACGATTTGCACATCGCGCCAGGTGTCGGCGCTGACGGCGGAGAAATCCGGACGAAAGCCGTTGTCGGCGGTGCAGTCGAGATACAGCGGTTCCCCGCCGGCCAGCAGGGTGGCGCCTTCGTAGATCTGGTAGAAGGGGTTGGGCACCGCCACTTTGGACGGGCGGCTTCGGTCAAGGGTGGCTTGAACGAAGGCAAAAATGGCTTCCCGCGTGCCGTTAACCGGCAGGACCTGGCGTTCGGTATCGAGGCCTGCAAGCGCGAAACGCTGGCATGCCCAGGCGGCAATGGTCTCGCGCAGGGCGGCCAGCCCGTTGGTGGCGGGGTAGCGCGCCATCTCGGCCTGATGCGCCACCAGTGCGGCCAGTGCGCCAGGGTAGGGCGCGTGCTGGGGCTCGCCGATGGTCAGCGGGATGTGCGCAAGCGCCGAAGGCGGCGTCAGGTCCGCCTTGAGGGCCGCCAGCTTTTCGAACGGATACGGATGCAGGGCGTCGAGATCAGGGTTCATGAGTATCCAGAACGCCGTGCCGGCGTCGTTGTAGGCGTCGTGTCGCGAAAGTAGCCGACGATTATAGGCAAGCCCTGAAGCTTGCTCAAACCTAACCAAGTAATCATCGTTCGTGAGCAGGCTTGCCGGTGCCGAGAGCAGGTTTCCGCGAGGGCGCTGTGAACCCGTCCGTGGGCGCGACTTTCGCCATCTGACCGCCATGGATGGCGGAAATGCCGGAATTGTTGGGAACATTTTCCGGCCATGGCGAAAAACCCTCGCTCCAACCTGCCCTCGGCACCTAGTTACCTGCACGCTTAACTAACTGGAGTTATTTCTCAAACCCCCAGCACTTCAATCAAGCGTTCGCGCAACTGTTGTTGGCGATCCGGGTCGGTCAGCGGCTCGCCTGCCTTGGTGGTGATAAAGAACACGTCCTCGACGCGTTCGCCAAGAGTGGCGATTTTCGCCGCGGAGAGCGCAATATCCTGCTCCATGAAGATGCGCCCGACGCGGGCCAGAAGCCCCGGCCGGTCAGGGGCGCTGAGCTCGAGCAGGGTGCGGTCGTTGGCCGGGTCCTGCTCGATCAATACCTCGGTGGCGACCCGGAAGTGCTTGAGCTGGCGCGGCGTGTGCCGCGTGACGATGTCGGGGTAGTCGTCGGGGTCGTCGAGTTCTTCCACCAGGTGCTGGCGCATTTCTTCGATGCGCGCCGGGTCGCGGATTGGCTGACCCTGATTGTCCAGCACAATGAAGGTATTGAGTGTCCAGTCGTTGTTGGAAGTCGCGATACGCGCATCGTGAATCGACAGTCCCAGCTGTTCCATGGCGGCGGCGGTGGCGGCGAACAGATCGTCCACCGAGCGGGTGTGAATGAAGACCTTGGTACCGCCTTCGGTCATGTCAGCCGTGGGCGCGCTGATCAATACCAACGGCAGCGGAGACGGTTGGTGGGCAAGAATGCCCTGGGTCTGCCAGACGATTTCGCTGGGCGCGTACTGCAGGAAATAGTCTTCGCCCAGCGAATCCCACAGCCGGTCGATATCGGTTTCATCAACGCCAATCGTTTGCAGCAGTGAACGAGCTTCGGTGCGGGTTTCGCGCACCCAGTCGTCGCGGTCGGGCGGGTTTTTCAGCCCGCGCCGCAGGGCGCGCTTGGTTTCGGCATGCAGCTGGCGCAAAAGCGACGCCCGCCAGCCGTTCCAGAGCGTCGGATTGGTCGCATTGATGTCGGCCACGGTCAGCACATAAAGATAGTCCAGCCGCGTCTCGTTGCGCACTTCCATGGCAAAGTCGCGAATCACGTCCGGGTCGCTGATGTCACGTTTTTGCGCGGTCATGGACATCAGCAGGTGGTGCTCGACCAACCAGCTGACCAGATTGGTGTCGTGTTGGGGGACGTGATGGCGCTGGCAGAACTGTTCGACGTCCCGGGCGCCGATTTCCGAGTGATCGCCGCCGCGTCCCTTGCCGATATCGTGAAACAGCCCCGCGATCCAAAGCAGGTCCAGCTTGGGTAGCTGCTGCATCAGGGTGGCCGCGACCGGGAAGTCGTCCTTGGCCTCCGGCTTGCGGAAGCCGTGCAGGAACTTGAGTAGCCGCAGGGTGTGGGCATCCACGGTGTAGATATGAAACAGGTCATGCTGCATCAGGCCCACGGCACGGCCAAATTCGGGCAGGTATTTGCCCAGGATGCCGTAGCGGTTCATGCGCCGCAGCTGGCGGGGAACATTGCCCGGCGCGCGCATGATGGCCATGAACAATCGCTGGTGGTGTGGGTCTTCCCGGTAGTGATCGTCGATCTGATGGCGATGATCGCGAATCAGGCGGATGGTGTCGGCGCGGACGCCTTCTATTTCAGGGTGCTTGGCCATCAGCAAAAACAGCTCCAGCATGGCCGAAGGCTGTTCACGGAAGAGGTTGCGCGAACGCACCTGAATATAGCCGCCCTTGGTTTCAAAGCGTTCGTTGAGCTTGACCGTCTCCAGCGCCTCCTTGCCGCGCAGGATGACTTCGTCGAAGTGTTGCAGCAGCATGTCGTTAAGCCCGGCCAGGGCGGTCACGTGCCGGTAGTAGCGCTTCATGAACTGTTCGACCGCCAGGCCTTCGGGGGTGTCACGAAAGCCGAACATCTCGGCAATGGTGCGCTGGTGGTCAAACAGCAGGCGGTCTTCGGCCCGCCCGGTGAGCATGTGCAGGGCGTAGCGGACCTGCCACAGAAACGCCTGCCCCTGGCTTAAGATGCGCAGTTCGGCATCGTTCATGAAGCCGTTGGCGACGATATCGGTGTATTCCTCGGTGCCGAAATGGCGCTTGGCGACCCAGCCGATCATCTGGATGTCGCGAAGCCCGCCTGGCGAGCTTTTGAGGTTCGGTTCGAGATGGTACTCGGAGTTGTTATAACGGTAGTGACGGGCAATCTGTTCCTGCCACTTGGCCTCGAAGAAGCGGTCTGCCGGCCAGACATGGTCGGCATTGAGCCGCTCGCGCATGCGCTCACGCAGCGCTTCCGGACCGGCGATCAGGCGTGACTCGAGCAGGTTGGTGATCACCGTGACATCGGCGGCCGCTTCGCGCTCGCAGTCATTGAGCGAGCGCACGCTGTGGCCGATTTCCAGGCCAATGTCCCATAGAAAGGTGATAAAGGCGGTCAGCGGTTCGCGATAGGGCGTGTCGTCATCTTGCTCGAGCAGCAACAGCAGGTCGATGTCCGAATGCGGGTGCAGTTCGCCACGGCCGTAACCGCCCACGGCCACAAGGGCGACGCCGTCGTCGGGCCAGTCGTGCTGTTCCCAGGCGATGGCCAGCAGTTGATCCAGATACCATGCGCGACCACGCACCAGATCGCGAATATCGGCCCCGGCACGAAAGCGTTCGTCCAGGCGGGTCTGAATTTCGCCAAGCGCTGCCTTGAACGGCGCGATGGGGGAGCGTGACCCCGCAAGCTCGGTGCGGAACAGCTCAAGGTCGAACAGCGTGGTATCCGGTTCGAACCGGTAGTGGTGTAAAAGCATCAATGATTCAAGAAGCTGAAGTCTTCGTCGCCGCGTGCGGTCAGCACGTCAACGCCGGTGTCGGTGACCAGCAGGGTGTGTTCCCACTGTGCCGACAGGCTGCGGTCCTTGGTGACTGCCGTCCAGCCATCGCGTAACACCTTGGTCTTGTAGCCCCCGACATTGATCATGGGCTCGATGGTGAAACACATGCCCGCTTCCAGGCGGATGTCAGCGCTGGGCGCGTAGCCATCGTAATGCAGGAACTGGGGATCTTCGTGAAACTCGGCGCCGATGCCGTGGCCGCAGAAATCACGGACAACCGAGTAGCCATTGGCTTCAGCGTGCTTCTGAATCACGCGGGCGAGTTCCGAAAGGTGCACCCCGGGCTTGACCTGCTCAATGCTTTTATACAGGCATTCCTGGGTAATCCGGCACAGCCGCTCGCCCTGGATGGTCTCGCCAACCACGAACATCACGCTGGAATCGCCATGATACCCAGCGGCGGTGCGCACGGTGATATCCAGGTTCATGATATCGCCGTTCTTGAGCTTTTTGGCGTCGTCGGGAATCCCGTGGCAGACCACGTGGTTGATCGAGGTGCAGGTCGCTTTGGGGAAACCGTGGTAATTGAGTGGCGCAGGGGTGGAGCCCAGCTCGTTGACGATGTACTCGTGACACAGGCGGTCGATTTCACCGGTGCTGATGCCCGCCTGGACGTGGGGGGTGATCATCTCGATCACGCTGGCCGCCTGGCGTCCAGCTTCGCGCATGTTGTCGATTTCAGAAGGCGTTTTAATGGGAACGTTCATGGATTCTCGATGTTGACTCAGAATGGCAAGTTGAGCGGCAATAAAAGGCCCGCTGAACGGATGACGGCTTCATCTTGACGATGATCTATGGTATAAAGCCGCGCGCTTTCCTGCAATCGTCATCCGCTGCAAACTTTCTGCTGTCGAGGTCGATGAAGCATCAAAGCGTTATCACGGCATCGCAGGTTTCGTCGCTTACGGGCGGTTGAACGTTGCGGTATTGAACAGCAAGCCTTGAAAACACACATGCACCGGCACATGGTCCCGGGTGCCGCTGGCAGCGTCTGACGATGCCAATGGTCGGATCCATGGGGTGCGTGGAGGCCTAACCCGAGTTTCAGGAGTTTTATCATGTCTCACGTCAATATGCGTGACCTGCTCAAAGCAGGCGCTCACTTCGGTCACCAGACCAAGTACTGGAATCCGAAGATGAGCAAATTCATCTTCGGCGCGCGCAACAAGATTCACATCATCAACCTCGAGCATACCCTGCCGGCGCTGAACGAAGCGATCGACGTGGTCGAGAAGATGGCGGCATCCAACAACAAGATCCTGTTTGTTGGCACCAAGCGCAGCGCTAGCAAGATCATCAAGGAAGAAGCCAATCGCGTAAGCCAGCCGTTCGTCAACCATCGCTGGTTGGGCGGTATGCTGACCAACTTCAAGACCATTCGCGTATCCATCAAACGCCTGCGCGAACTTGAAGCGATGCACGAAGACGGCACTTTCGAGAAGCTGACCAAGAAAGAAGTCCTGATGGCGACCCGCGAGCAGGACAAGCTCGAGCGTTCCGTGGGCGGTATCAAGAACATGGGCGGCCTTCCGGACGCGCTGTTCGTGATTGACGTTGACCACGAGCGTATCGCGATCAACGAAGCCAACAAGCTGGGCATTCCGGTCATTGGTGTGGTAGATACCAACTCCAACCCCGATGGCGTGGACTACGTGATTCCGGGCAACGATGACTCCATCCGCGCTATCCAGATTTACGTAAAAGCCATTGCCGATGCCTGCGGTCGTGCAAAAGAAGGTCGCGCCGACGAGTTCGTCGAAGTGACAGATACTGAAGAAGCCGCTGACGCCGACAGCAGCGCTGCCGCCGAGTAAACCGGTGGTCGATGCAGTGCCATCGCTGGCGCTGCATCATGTTAAGAGGGGGCCTGAGCCCCCTTTTTCCCGCTTTGGGTTAATGCTTGGAGTGGGCAGTCTTGGGCCGACATCAATGTCGGCAGCGTCGTGTAGAGTGAGATCATTCGGTCATGAACCGTTGCGACACTCGGCAGGGCGTTTAACTAACTCTCAGCTAGAACCATTTCAGAGGTGAAATCTCATGGCCGCTATCAGCGCCTCTCAGGTTAAAGATCTTCGCGAACGCACCGGCTTGGGCATGATGGAGTGTAAAAAAGCACTCACCGAAGCGGGTGGCGACATCGAAGTTGCAATTGAGAACCTGCGTAAAAGCTCCGGCTTGAAAGCCGCGAAAAAAGCCGGCCGCACCGCTGCGGAAGGCGCCGTTGTAACCCGCGTTGCCGACGATGGCAGCTACGGCGTTATGGTGGAAATCAACTCCGAGACCGATTTTGTGGCTCGCGATGACAACTTCATCGACTTCACCAACAAGATTGCTGATGCCTTCTTCGCTGCTAAAAGCGAAGACGTTGCCGCCGTGATGGACGGTGAGCTGGAAACCGCTCGTGAGCAGCTGGTACAGAAGATCGGCGAAAACATTGGCGTGCGTCGTGCCGTTGTTGTCGACGCTGTTGACGGTGGCGTGGTCGGTGAATACGTTCACGGTGGCCGTATTGGCGTGTTGACCGTCCTTAAAGGTGGCAATGCCCAGGTGGCGAAAGACGTGGCGATGCACGTTGCCGCCATCAACCCCTCGGTTGCGCACCCGGAAAACATGCCTCAGGAAGAGCTGGACGCCGAAAAAGCGATTATCCTTGCTCAGCCTGACATGGCCGGTAAGCCGGAACAGATCGCTGAAAAAATGGTGCAAGGTCGCTTGAAGAAGTACCTGGCCGAAAACAGCCTGACCGAGCAGCCGTTCGTGAAAGACCAGAACCAGACGGTGGCCGAGTATGTCAAAGCGGCAGGCGGCGAAGTGGTCGGCTTTACCCGCTTTGGCGTGGGCGAAGGCATCGAGAAAGAAGAAGTCGACTTCGCGAAAGAAGTTATGGAACAGGCTGGCCGTCACTAAGGTCTGATGTTCCAGCTGTAGGTTGGCGTGCGCGCGAGCGCACGCCTTCGCGTATCCGGCCCCTGCATAATGAAAGGGGTGATGCCGCTTGTCGGCGCCCAGGTCTGCCCCAGGAGAATTGCCATGTCGCGTGATGTTCAAGAACCGCTTACCTCTCTGTCTAGCAAATCGAAAACGGATGGTTCCAAGTCAAAATACAAGCGTATTTTGCTCAAGCTGTCGGGTGAAGCGCTGATGGGGGAGCATGACTTTGGTATTGACCCGAAGGTGCTGGACCGCATGGCGCTGGAAATTGGCCAGCTAGTGGGTATTGGCGTTCAAGTGGGTATCGTCATCGGCGGCGGCAATTTGTTTCGCGGTGCGGCGCTCAATGAAGCCGGCATGGACCGCGTCACCGGCGATCATATGGGCATGCTGGCAACGGTGATGAATGCCCTGGCGATGCGTGATGCGCTGGAACGTTCCAATATTCGCTCGCGGGTGATGTCGGCGATCCCCATGAGCGGGGTGGTCGAGCACTATGATCGGCGCACGGCGATTCGCTATTTGACGTCCGGCGACGTGGTGTTGTTTTCCGCCGGGACCGGCAATCCTTTCTTTACCACTGACTCGGCTGCCTGCCTGCGGGGTATCGAGGTTGACGTTGATGTGGTGATCAAAGCGACCAAGGTCGACGGTGTCTACAATAAGGACCCGGTGAAACACCCCGATGCCGTCAAGTATGAAAAGCTCACCTATGATGATGCGCTTGATCAAAAGCTCGGCGTCATGGATTTGACCGCTATCTGCCTGGTACGTGACCATGACATGCCAGTGCGGGTGTTTGATATGAACAAGCCTGGTGCCCTGCTAAATTTAGTAGTTGGGGGCAGGGAAGGCACGCTGATAGACAGAGGGTAACCACGTGATTAATGATATTCAGAAAGATGCCGCGGCGCGCATGAAAAAAAGTGTCGAGGCGCTGCACAGCAACTTTAACAAGATTCGTACAGGGCGTGCCCATCCGAGCATTCTGGATGCGGTGACCGTGGAATATTACGGCAGTCAGGTGCCGCTGAATCAGGTGGCCTCGGTCAACGTCGAAGACGCGCGGACGCTGACGATTTCGCCATGGGAACAGAGCATGGTGCAGAAGATCGAAAAGGCGATCATGACCGCTGACCTGGGGTTGAACCCGGCCAGCGCGGGCAACGTTATCCGCGTGCCGATGCCGATGCTCACCGAAGAGACCCGCAAAGGCTATATCAAGCAGGCGCGCAGCGAGGCAGAGCACGCGCGTGTCGCAGTGCGCAACGTACGTCGCGACGCCAACGGCGATTTCAAGTCACTGTTAAAAGATAAAGAGATCACCGAAGACGATCAGCGTGAAGGCGAAGAGGCGATTCAAAAGCTGACCGACAAGTACATCGCTGAGATCGATCAGGCACTCGCTTCGAAAGAACATGACCTGATGCAGGTGTAAGAAGCGGATGTTCACGCCGCGGGCAGCAGGGCTGCCCGCTCAGCCATCTTTGAGTGGCTTTTCTATGATTGATCTTTGGTGCAAGCATTCATGACGTCACCGCAGCTCCCCGGACAACGACCGGACGATGCCAACGCGATGGAGATGGAGCAGGATTCGTTGCCGTCCCATGTGGCCATTATCATGGACGGCAACAATCGCTGGGCACGTGCGCGGGGACTTTCGGGCGCGCGCGGGCATCGCGCAGGCGTAGAGGCCGTCAGGGCGGTCATTCAGCGTGCGGCCGAGCGAGGGGTGGAAACGCTTAGCCTGTTTGCCTTCTCGAGCGAGAACTGGAAGCGGCCGGCAACGGAAGTCAATGCGCTGATGGAGCTTTTTCTGATGGCCCTCAAACGAGAGGTCAAGAAGCTGCATGAGCGTAATATCCGCCTGTCGATTATCGGCGAGCAGCGTGGTTTTTCCCATGCGATCCAGAAACATATTCAGCGTGCCGAATCGCTGACCGCCAACAATACCGGTATGCACCTGGTGATTGCCGCTAATTACGGCGGCCAATGGGATATTGCGCAGACGGCCCGCCGACTGGCCGAACAGGCGGTCGCGGGAGAGATCTCGCCATCCGCTATCGACGAAGTCAAGATGGACCAGGCAATGGGTGAGGGGGCTTATATTCCTCCCATCGATTTGTGCATTCGGACCAGCGGCGAACAGCGGTTGTCGAATTTCATGCTCTGGCAACTGGCTTATGCCGAGCTGCACTTTTCGCCGTTACTCTGGCCCGATTTCCATGCCCAGGCGTTCGATGATGCCCTGGCAGACTTCTGTTGCCGGCAACGTCGCTTCGGTATGACAGACGAACAGTTAGAGGCCCAGGGTGCTTAAGCAACGAGTGATAACCGCGGTCTGGCTAGCGCCTGTGGTGCTGGTCGGCCTGTTTGGCCTGCAAGGTGAAGGCTATGCCCTGTTCACGGCTTTCGTCATGCTGCTGGGTGCTTGGGAGTGGACCAATCTGGCAGGCGTGACTCAGACGCTGAAGCGTGCCGCGCTGGTCGTGGGTTGTGCCGCCTTGATGCTGGTGATGTGGACCAGCGGTATTGCCCAGGCCGAATGGCCACTGTGGGTTGCTGCGGTGGGCTGGCTGTTCAACCTGGTGTGGGTTACCCGCTACCCGACCCTGGCTTCCCAATGGCATTCCACGCCAGGTCGCCTATTGATGGGGCTTTGGGTGCTGTTGCCGTGCTGGGTGGGGTTCAACATTCTGCGCGAGACCGGAGCCGTGTGGCTGTTGTTCGTCCTCCTGCTCGTCTGGTCGGCGGATATTGGCGCCTACTTCGCCGGGCGCCGCTGGGGAAGGCGCAAACTGGCACCCCGGGTCAGTCCCGGCAAATCCTGGGAAGGCGTGCTGGGTGGTATGGCGGCCACGGCGCTTTTGGCGATTGGGTTCGCGTTCGCACTGTCGCTGGGAGTGGCTGAAGGGGCGGCCCTGGTGGTGATTACGCTGCTGGTCACGTTGATTTCTGTGTTGGGCGATTTACTGGAGAGCATGCTCAAGCGCTACCGGGACGTGAAGGATTCAAGCCAGCTGCTGCCTGGGCATGGCGGCGTGCTGGACCGCATTGACAGCTTGACCGCAGCGATTCCGCTGTTTGCGCTGCTCTACCTACAGGTGTTGGTATGACCTCGATAACCCGACAGCGTGTAACGGTGCTGGGCGCCACTGGCTCCGTCGGTGCCAGTACGCTTGATGTCATCGCCCGTCACCCTGATCGCTACCAGGTGCATGCGTTGACCGCGCACACCTCAAAAGAGACGCTACTCGGTCAGTGCCTGCGCTTTCGCCCTGCCGTCGCGGTTCTCGCCAACGAGACGGATGCGCGCTGGCTGCGCGCTGAGCTGCAACGGGCAAACCAACCCACCGAGGTCCTGGTGGGGCCGGAACCGCTGTGCGATGTGGCCCGCGATGCCAGTGTCGATATTGTCATGGCAGCGATAGTCGGCGCGGCGGGATTGTTGCCCTCGCTTGCCGCTGCAGAAGCGGGCAAGCGTGTGCTGCTGGCCAATAAAGAGGCGCTGGTGATGAGCGGTGCCCTCTTCATGCAGGCGGTGGCCCG
Source organism: Vreelandella subterranea (assembly GCF_900111305.1). Lineage (GTDB taxonomy): Bacteria > Pseudomonadota > Gammaproteobacteria > Pseudomonadales > Halomonadaceae > Vreelandella > Vreelandella subterranea. Next base: position 134,126 of record NZ_FOGS01000006.1, on the reverse strand, counting down.
CTCCGGGGCCACGCTATTACCCATTGATTCCGAACATAATGCCATCTACCAGTGTCTACCCCCAGAGCATCGGGGCGGGCTGTCACGCCATGGCGTCTCGCAATTGCTGCTGACGGCCTCTGGCGGGCCTTTTCGGACCTGGAGCGAGGCGGCCATTGCCCGGGTCACGCCTGAGCAGGCCTGCGCGCACCCCAACTGGTCGATGGGGCGTAAAATATCGGTGGACAGCGCCACCTTGATGAATAAGGGGCTAGAGCTGATCGAGGCCTGCTGGCTGTTTGATGCCCGCCCCGACCAAATTCAGGTGGTCGTGCACCCACAAAGCGTCATTCACTCGATGGCGGCTTATCATGACGGCTCCGTGCTTGCGCAACTGGGCAACCCCGATATGCGAACGCCCATCGCATATGGGCTGGCGTGGCCGGAAAGGATTGATGCGGGCGTCGAAGCGCTGGACCTTTTTCAGGTGGCACGGCTCGAGTTTGAAACCGCGGATGAAGCGCGCTTCCCGTGCCTGCCGCTGGCTCGCGAGGCGATGCGCAGCGGCGGTTTGGCGCCTGTCGTGCTTAACGCCGCCAATGAGGTGGCCGTCGAGGCTTTCCTGAATCACCGGTTGGGTTTTTTGGGCATCGCTCAGCTGGTCGAAGAGGCGCTGTCCTCGTCTGTCGACGGGTCCGCCGATTGCCTTGAAAGTATTTTATGGACCGACCAGCGCGCACGCCAGCGTGCCGCTGGATGGCTGGAACGTTGGTCCGCTTAGCCTTAGTCGACTGAGGCGCATATCGAGGAGTTTCCCTGTGGGCCTGATACAGAACATTTTAGCCGTAATCGTGGTCTTGGGGCTGCTGGTTACCTTCCATGAATTTGGTCACTTTTGGGTGGCGCGTCGCTGCGGGGTTAAAGTACTGCGCTTTTCAGTCGGGTTCGGCAAACCCTTGTGGTCGCGGGTCGACCGCCATGGCACCGAATTTGCGATTGCCGCCATTCCGCTTGGTGGGTACGTCAAGATGCTCGACGAGCGCGAGGCGCCGGTACCTGACGATCAGCTCGATCAGGCATTTAACCGTAAAAGTGTCTGGCAGCGTATTGCCGTTGTGGCAGCAGGGCCGATTGCCAACTTCCTGCTGGCAATCGTCGCCTACTGGGCGTTGTTTGTGGCGGGCACAACCGCCGTTGCGCCGATGGTCGGCGAAACATTGCCGGACTCCCCTGCCGCTGAAGCGGGGCTTGCCCACGGGGACGAGATCACCGCGATTCAGGGTGAAGCCGTCAGCAGCTGGGAGGCGATCAACCTGAAGCTGGTATCGATGATCGGTTTCAGTGGAGAGCTCACCATTGAAGCTCGCCCTCAGGGTGAGAGCAACATAGCGGTTTACCAACTTCCGTTACGCGATTACATGACCCGCCAGGATCCGCCGCAGCCGCTGGAAACACTGGGGTTGACCCCCTGGCAGCCCGATGTGCCGGCCACGCTTGGTCAGGTGATTGAAGGTGAAGCGGCCGCCGAGGCGGGCTTGCAGGTGGGTGACCGCATTATCGCGGTGGATGAAGAGCCCATTGCGGACTGGATGGCTTTCGTCAACGTAATCCGTGGCAGCCCCCATGAGGCGTTGACGGTTGAATTCGAACGAGACGGCGAACGACAACGCACGACACTGACCCCCGGTCGTAACAGTCTGGAGACAGGCGTTGAAATTGGGTACATTGGTGCGGGTGCCGAGCCTGTCGAATGGCCTGAAGAATATCAGCGCGAAATCCGCTATGGCCCAGTGGAGGCTGTAGGGCAGTCACTGTCGCGTACCGCGGACATGACTTTGTTGACCGTTGACGCCATTCGCAAGATGCTGGTGGGGCTGATATCGCCGTCCAATCTGTCTGGTCCTGTGACGATTGCCCAGATTTCAGGGGATTCGGCACGGGCGGGGCTGGAAGCATTTGTCAGCTTTCTGGCGTATCTTTCCATCAGCCTCGGGGTGTTGAACCTGCTGCCGATCCCGGTGCTGGACGGGGGGCATCTGCTTTATTATTTCCTGGAGATCGTGCGCGGGCGGCCGGTCTCCGAGCAAACCCAAGCCATCGGCTTGCGTATCGGGCTTGCCATGGTGGGCACCCTGATGCTGATGGCCCTGTATTTTGATCTGATGCGCCTCTGGTAACGACGCGTGTAGTGCCTAGGATGCCTTGTCATCTGCCTGCACAAATGTATATGGTGCCTGTTTGAATGCATAGGCAGACCAACGCGAGCGAAATGATTGCATGAAAATCAAGACCTTTGGAATGGCGGTACTCTTGCTGGCAGCTGCTAGCGGTGCCCAGGCACAATCCTTTGATGTTTCGGACATTCGTGTGGAAGGACTGCAGCGGGTTTCCGCCGCCTCGGTCTTTAATGCGTTTCCTGTCAGTGCCAATGACCAGGTGAGCGAAAGCGAACTGGCAGCGGCGGCGCGGCAACTTTTCGAAACCGGATTGTTTGAAGACGTATCGCTCGCCCGGGAAGGCGACGTGCTCGTGATACAGGTCGTCGAACGCCCCACCATTACCCAGTTGAACATCAGCGGCAACCAGCAAATCTCGGAAGATGACCTGCGGCGCGGGCTGACCGAAGCCGGGCTGGCGGAAGGCGAGGTGCTTCAACTCTCGACGCTCGAGGAAATGGAGCGTGAGCTGGAAGGCGTTTACCAGTCCCAGGGCCGCTATAGTGCAGGCATCAGAACTGACGTCGAGGAAATCGATGAAGGGCGCGTGCGCGTCAATATCGATATCAACGAAGGCGAGGTCGCCAAGATCCGCCAGATAAACATCGTCGGCAACGAGGCGTTCGACGATGAAACCCTGCTGGGTATTTTCGAGCTAGAAGACCGTCCGGGCTTTTGGTTTGGCTGGTTCTCCAAGGATGAGTATTCCCGTGAAGCGTTGTCAGGTGATATCGAGCGCTTGCGGTCATACTATCTGGATCGCGGCTACGTCAATTTTAACGTGACCTCCACACAAGTATCGATCGGTGCCGATAAGTCAGAGATATTCATTACGCTCAACGTCGACGAAGGCCAGCAGTATCGCGTCGGCGATGTGCGTTTCAGGGGGGACCTGGAAATCAGCGAGCGGGAAGCCCGGGATCTGCTCACCATCGAGCGCGGCGAGGTCTTTTCGCGTCAGGACCTGAACGCCTCCACCGAGGCGTTACGCCAACGCCTCGGGGCAGAAGGTTTTGCCTTTGCTGATGTTCAGGGCGTACCTGAAGTGGCCGGCGACGGTGAGACGGTCGATCTGGTGATCAATGTCGACCCGGGGCAGCGTGCTTACGTGCGGCGTATCGAGTTTATCGGCAATACGACCACTGATGACGAGGTGTTGCGCCGCGAAATGATCCAGATGGAAGGTGCCCCCGCTTCCACAGATTCGATTACCCAGTCTCGTCAACGCCTTCAGCGGCTCGGCTTCTTCAGTCAGGTTGAAGTCGATACCGAGCGGGTCCCCGGCGAGCCCGACAAGCTGGACGTTACCTATAACGTTGAAGAGCAGCCATCGGGCTCTGTTTCAGCCAGCGTCGGCTTCTCGCAAAGCGCGGGGGTTATATACGGGGCGGCGCTGTCGCAGAATAACTTTCTGGGCACCGGTAATCGCGTCAACATCGGGGCTCAGCGTAGTGACACCTTTACCAGCGTGAACTTCGGTTTTACCGACCCCTACTGGACACTTGACGGCATTTCGAGGGGCTATAACGTCTTCTATCGTGAAACCGACTACGAAGACTCCGATATTTCGACCTACTCCACGGATGCGTATGGTGCCGGCATTAACTTCGGCTACCCGGTTAGTGAACTGTCGCGGCTTAACTTTGGCGCCAGCGCCGAAGACCTGACGGTAAAAACCTACTTTGATACCGCCTCTGAAATTCGTCGATATGTGCAGGACGAGGGAGAAGATGCGCAAACCCTGAAGCTTAACGCCAACTGGACGCGCAATAATCTCAATCGCGGCATCATGCCCACGGCGGGCAACTACCAGCGTGTCGCCATTGAAACCGCGGCACCTGGCAGCGACACCCAATACTACAAAGCCAGCGCCCGAGCACAGCAGCTGTTTGCGCTCAGCGATGCATGGTCACTCAAGTTTACCGGTGATCTCGGCTATGCCGATGCGTTTGGAGATGACCCTTATCCGTTCTACGAGAACTTCTACGCCGGTGGCCTGGGGTCCGTGCGCGGGTTTACCTCCAATACCCTTGGGCAGCGGACGACGCCGGCGCGAGAAGGAGGACGAGATCGTACCCTTGGCGGGAACGTGCTTGTCGAAGGTAGCGCCGAAGTCATTTTCCCGATTCCGTTTGTGGAAAATCAGAACTCTTTACAGGCATCGCTGTTCATAGATGCGGGTAATACGTTCCTGTCATCCTGCTATGACGTGCTCGATGAAGATGCCAGTCGCCAACGATGTAATTCGGGCGTTGATCTTGGCGATCTACGCTACAGCGCCGGGGTAGGATTATCCTGGCTGACGCCGGTGGGTCCGTTGACCTTTGCGGTGGCTGAGCCTCTGAACGAAGAGAGTGGGGATGACACCCAGTTCTTCCAGTTCTCGTTAGGCCAGTCATTCTAACGAGTTGAGATGCGCTGCAAGGCGCATCCCTTTTACAAAAAGGAGTTATGACCATGCTTAAGCTCACTGGGGTCGTTTGTCTGTTGGGTGCCATGGTGTTATCCGCGCAGGCTCAGGCGGACGAGGTGGCTGTTCTTGACTGGCGTGCAGCATTGATGAACACCGATTCCGCTCAATCCTCGATCAGTCGGCTGGAAAGCGAGATTGGTAACCAGCAGCGCGAAGCTGAAAGCCTGGGCAGCGAATTGCAGGGCTTGCAGGAACGCTTGCAGAGTGAAGGCGAGACGATGTCCGAGGCTCAGCGTGAATCGCTGATTGCTGAACTGCAGGAAAAAGGGCGCCGTTTTGAGCAGCTGCGCCAGCAAATTGGTCAGGCGCAGCAACGCTCAGAGCAACAGTTCCTTGAAGGCGCCGAACCCAAGCTGGAACAGGCAGTTGAACAAGTGATTGATCGACACGGTATTGAAGTCTTGGTTGAGCCCCAAGGCGTGCTGCATTCATCCAGGGACTTGCCCAACGTGACGGATGAGGTCACGCAGATTTTTAACTCGCTCAACTAAAATACCCATAATGCTCGGTGCGGCTCAGCCGCACCAAAGGTTCCTTGGCCGCCCATGACCCACGCTTCTCACGACCTAACGCTTGCGGATATTGCCCGCCACTTGAACGTTGCCTTTGAGGGTGACGGGAGCCAGCCCATCAGAGGCTTGGCGACCTTGAAAGACGCCCAGGCCGATCAGGTGGCTTTTTTGGCGAATCGTGCCTACCTGAAAGATCTGGCCGTGACGCAGGCAGCGGCGGTTCTGCTCCACCCAGAGCATGGCAAAAGCTGCCCCGTCCCACGCCTGGAAATCGATAACCCTTATTTGGGTTATGCCACACTCTCCCAGCTTTTCGATCCCTTGCCTGCCCGCGATATACCGGGAATTCACCCAAGTGCGGTTGTCGCGGAAAGCGCTACGCTTGGGGAGGGCGTCAGTGTGCAGGCCAATGCGGTCATTGAAGAAGGGGTTGTGCTGGGTGACGACGTGATCATTGGCGCGGGCAGCATGGTGGGCGCCGACAGTATTATCGGTGAAGGAACGCGTTTACACGCCAACGTCACCGTTTGCCATGGCGTGGTGATAGGCAAGCGGGCCATCCTGCAGAGCGGCTGTGTGATCGGCGGGGACGGGTTTGGCTTTGCCCACGATGGCGGCCAATGGCACAAGATTGCTCAATTGGGCGGCGTGGTGCTGGGCGACGACGTCGAGGTTGGCAGTTGCTCAAGTATCGACCGAGGGGCGCTTGGCAATACCGTGATCGGTAATGATGTAAAGATCGACAGCCAGGTGCAGATTGCCCATAACGTCACGGTCGGCGACCACAGTGCGCTAGCCGGCTGCGTGGGTATTGCTGGCTCTACCCATGTGGGGCGTCACTGCATGCTGGGGGGCGGCGTTGGCCTTTCAGGCCACCTGACGATCTGCGATGGTGTCCAGGTGACCGGTATGAGCCTGGTGACCAACTCCATTCACGAACCCGGCGTTTATTCTTCTGGCACAGGTGCCATGAACAATGCTCAATGGCGAAAAAATGCCGTTCGTTTTAAACAGCTTGATGAGATTGCCAAGCGGTTGTCCCGCTTGGAAAAAAATCACCGCGGCCAGTCGTGACTGTGTGAATATGGCAGTGGGCCGGTTGAGGCTCATCCCCAGCACGTTATAATCCACTGCTTTTTGATCGGCCTGCGTGCCGATGTTTGCCTGATGTAACAGGTGTTTTGTCTTTTTAGAGGTCGCTACGATGGTTATGGATATTAACGAAATTCGCGAGTACTTGCCGCACCGCTACCCGTTTTTGCTGGTCGATCGGGTAACGCAGCTAACCAAGGGCGAATCCATCGTTGCGTACAAAAACGTCAGCATCAACGAGCCGTTTTTTAACGGCCATTTCCCCCACCATCCCATCATGCCGGGCGTTCTGGTGATCGAAGCGCTGGCCCAGGCCTGCGGTATCCTGGGGTTTAAAACGGTTAACAAGCTCCCCGCCGATGGCTATGTGTATTATTTGGTGGGGAGTGATAAGGTACGCTTCAAGCGTCCGGTGATGCCTGGCGATCAGATGATACTTGAAGCCGATGTTATTCGTGGCAAACGGGGCATCTGGAAATTCGCCTGCCGGGCGACGGTGGATGGTGAACTGGCCTGCGAAGCAGAGATTATTTGTGCCGAGAGGAAAGTAGCTTGATACACCCTACTGCCCTTGTTGATCCCGCCGCGCGGCTTGCCGACGACGTTGAGGTCGGCCCTTTTAGTGTGATTGGCCCGGATGTCACCATTGGTGCGGGGTCGGTGGTCGGTCCCCATGTGGTGGTCAAGGGGCCGACAACCCTGGGTGAGCGCACGCGTATTTTCCAGTTTGCCTCCGTGGGTGAGGATTGTCAGGATAAAAAGTACGCGGGCGAGCCGACGCGTTTGGTAATGGGCGATGACAACGTCATTCGCGAAGGGGCCACCTTGCACCGCGGCACGATTCAGGACCGCGGCGAAACCACCATCGGGTCGCGCAACCTGATCATGGCGTATGTGCATGTGGGCCACGATTGCGTGATTGGCGATGACTGTATTCTGGCCAATCAGGTCACCTTGGCCGGTCACGTGACGGTCGGCAATTTTGCCATTCTGGGTGGTTTGGCAGCGGTTCATCAGTTTTGTTATTTCGGTGACCATGCCATGGCAGGCGGTGGTTCGATCATCACCAAGGATACGCCCGCTTACGTGATGATCAATGGCAACCCTGCTGAAGCTCGCGGACTCAATCTGGTGGGGCTCAAGCGCCGTGGTTTCAGTAGTGAAGCCATCAACGCCTTGAGCACTTCCTACAAATTGGTGTACCGGCAGGGCTTGACGGTGGAGCAGGCGCTTGCCGAAATGCGCCGCCAGTTCTCAATTCCTGAAGTGTCCCACTTCGCTGATTCCATCGAGCGTTCAACGCGCGGCATTACCCGCTAACCGGCGGTTTTTCATGGAACCACGGCGCATTTACCTGGTGGCAGGCGAGCTTTCCGGCGATATCCTCGGCGCGGGGCTGATGCGCGAACTCAATGCGCGCCACCCGGACGTTGAATTTCGTGGTATCGGCGGCCCACGCATGCAAGCCCAGGGCCTCAATAGTCGATTTCCCCTCGAAACCCTATCAGTCATGGGCCTGGTGGAAGTCATCAAGCACCTGCCTGAGCTGATTCGTGTGCGCCGGACGCTACGCGAAGAAGCCATCGCCTGGCAGCCGGACATCATGATCGGCATTGATGCCCCCGACTTCAATATTGGCCTTGAGAAACAGCTTCGCGAGACGGGCATAACGACGGCACATTATGTCAGCCCGTCGGTGTGGGCATGGCGGCAAGGGCGGGTAAAGAAGATTGCCAAAGCCGTGGATGGCATGCTGACACTGTTGCCCTTTGAAGCGGCCTTCTATCTCCGTCACCAAGTGCCGGTTGCCTTTGTTGGCCACCCGTTGGCCGACGAGCTGCCCCTCGAGAATGACCGTTCCAGCACCCGTCAGTCGCTCGGTCTGGACGAGCAGGCGCCGGTGCTGGCGCTGCTGCCTGGTTCACGCAGCAACGAAATACGCTTTTTGGGCGCGACCTTCATGCAAGCCGCCGAGCAGCTTTGCCAGCAGCATGGCGCGCTCCAGGTGGTGATTCCGGCGGCCAGCGCACAGCGGCGTGACGAAATAGCTCAGCTCTTGGAAACCTTCCCGGTGCTTGGCGAGCGCGCGGTGTTACTCGACGGCCAGGCCCGCGAGGCAATGGTGGCAAGCGACGCCGTGCTCCTGGCGTCAGGCACCGCCGCACTGGAAGCCATGCTTTGCCACCGCGCCATGGTGGTGGCCTACAAAATGGCCCCGGTGACACACTGGCTGGCCAAGCGGTTGGTCAAGACATCCTGGGTGTCATTACCCAACCTGATTGCCCAGCAGTCGATAGTGCCTGAACTGATCCAGGACGATGCCTCACCCGAGGCCATTGCCGAGCAGCTCAGCGCGCTATTGAGCGACGACCCAGGGCGGCACGCACTGGAAGCCCGCTTTGCTTCAATGCACCAGGCGCTTCAGCGCAATGCCAGTCGCCGGGCGGCAGATGCCATCGACGCGCTGGTCGCCGGTCAGCCACTAGCCGCACAGGATGACAGCATTGATGGGTGTTAAAGTGACCGACCTTCCACCGTTGCAGATTGACTATACCGGTCAGCGCCTGGCGGGAGTGGATGAAGTGGGCAGGGGGCCCTTGGTGGGCAGTGTGGTGGCCGCCGCCGTAATCCTGGATCCTGCCAGGCCCATCGACGGGCTGACCGACTCCAAAAAGCTGACGGCGCGCAAACGCGAAGCGCTGGACAGTCTGATTCGCGAGCGCGCACTGGCATTCACGGTGGCCGAGGCCAGTGCCGCGGAAGTGGATCAGCTCAATATCTACCACGCCACGCACCTGGCCATGCGCCGGGCTATCGATGGCCTGGTGCCGGCGGCGGAATACCTGCTGGTGGACGGCAACCGGCTACCCGGGCATGCGCTGCCCGGTCAGGCGGTCGTCAAAGGCGATGCCCGGCATCCGGCAATAGCGGCGGCGTCTATTCTGGCCAAGGTCGCCCGGGATGCCCAAATGGTTGCCCTGGATATGCGCTACCCTGAGTATGGGTTTGCGCGCCACAAGGGCTATCCGACCAAAGAGCACCTTTCGGCGCTTGCGGTTCATGGACCATTGGCCGACCATCGCCGAAGCTTTGCACCAGTGCAGCGCCAGTTAGCCCTGCTGTAGCCTTTCTATTATTTAGCGTTTTTACCGAGAGTCTCATGACGGTTCCGTTCGTTCATCTACGTTTGCACAGTGAATATTCCCTGGTCGATGGCTTGGTCAAGCTCAAGTCGCTGGTCAGTACGACCGCTGAGCGCGGGATGCCAGCGCTGGCGCTGACCGACGAAGCCAACCTGTTTGGTCTGGTAAAGTTTTACAAATCCGCCCAGGGCGCGGGCTTAAAGCCCATTATCGGCAGCGACTTGTGGCTGCATAATCCCCACGACGAGGCGCACCCCTACCGACTGACGCTGCTGGCGATGAACGATGTCGGTTACCGCAATTTGACCGAACTGATTTCCAGAGGCTGGACCGACGGCCAGCGGCAGGGCCGCGCCATTCTGGATAAGCAGTGGGTACTGTCGCAAAGTGAAGGGCTGATTGCGCTGTCTGGGGCGCGAGAGGGAGAAATAGGCCGCCACCTGCTTTCCGACCACGAGCGCGAAGCACGTGGGCTGCTGGCGGAGTGGCAGCAGGCCTTCCCCGACCGCTTCTACCTTGAACTCATCCGCACCGGGCGGCCCCTGGAAGAGGACTGTGTGCATGCCAGCGTGAAACTGGCGATTGACACCCAGACACCGGTGGTGGCCACCAACGATGTACGCTTCCTTGAGCGTGACGACTATTGGGCCCATGAAACCCGCGTGGCGATCGGCGAAGGCAAGGCGCTTGATGACCCGCGTCGCGAGCGGCGTTATACCGAAGAGCAATACCTGAAAAGCCCCGAGGAGATGGCCGAGCTGTTTGCCGACATTCCCGAGGCCCTTGAAAACAGCGTGATGATCGCCGAGCGCTGCAGCGTCGACGTGCGCCTGGGCGAGATATTCCTGCCCGAGTTCGGCATTCCGGAGGGGATGACCCAGGACGAATTTTTCCGCAAGGTGTCCCACGATGGCCTGACGAACCGGCTGGATTTTCTGTACCCCGCCGAGCGTTACCCGCGGGACGGGGAGGAGTACCAGGCGATCGACCAGCGCTACCGGGAGCGGCTCGATTTCGAACTGAACATCATCATCCAGATGGGCTTTCCCGGCTACTTCCTGATCGTGATGGACTTTATCCAGTGGGCCAAGGACAACAACGTGCCGGTGGGGCCAGGGCGCGGTTCCGGCGCGGGGTCGCTGGTGGCCTACGCGCAGAAGATCACCGACCTGGATCCCATCGGCTACGACCTGCTTTTCGAGCGGTTCCTGAACCCCGAGCGGGTTTCCATGCCTGACTTTGACGTCGACTTCTGCATGGAGAAGCGTGACAAGGTCATCGAGTACGTGGCCGAGCGCTATGGGCGTGATGCGGTATCGCAGATTGTCACCTTTGGCACCATGGCCGCCAAGGCGGTGGTGCGTGACGTCGCTCGCGCCCAGGGCAAGCCCTATTCGCTGGGTGACAAGCTCTCCAAGCTGATCCCCTTCGAAGTGGGCATGACGCTGGACAAGGCGATCGAGCAGGAAGCGGCGCTGAAAGAATTTATCGACAGCGATGATGAAGCCGAGGAAATCTGGGAAATGGCCCTCAAGCTGGAGGGCACCACCCGGGGCACCGGCAAGCACGCCGGTGGCGTGGTGATCGCACCCACCAAGCTCACCGATTTCTCGCCGCTGCTCTGCGACGAGGACGGTTCCGGCCTGATGGTGCAGTTCGATAAAAACGACATCGAAGAAGCCGGGCTGGTGAAGTTCGACTTTCTGGGGCTGCGCACGCTGACCATCATCGACTGGGCGCTGGAAATGGTCGACAAGGTGCGTGACGCCAATAACCAGGAACCCCTCAATATCGACGCCATTCCCCTGGATGATGGCAAAACCTTCGAGATGCTCAAGCGTGCCGAGACCACGGCGGTGTTCCAGTTGGAATCCCGCGGCATGAAGGAACTGATCAAGCGCCTGCTGCCCGATTCCCTCGACGACATGATCGCCCTGGTGGCGCTGTTCCGCCCCGGCCCGCTGCAGTCGGGCATGGTGGACGACTTCATCAACCGCAAGCACGGCCGTGCGGAAGTATCTTATCCACACCCGGATTACCAGCACGAGCTGTTGAAACCGGTGCTGGCGCCCACCTACGGCATCATCCTGTACCAGGAACAGGTCATGCAGATCGCCCAGGTGATGGCGGGCTATACGCTCGGCCAGGCCGACATGCTGCGCCGGGCGATGGGCAAGAAAAAGCCTGAGGAAATGGCCAAGCAGCGCGCTGGCTTCATGGAAGGCTGCGCGGCCAACGGTATCGATAAAGACCTGGCGGGCAATATCTTCGATCTGGTGGAGAAATTCGCCGGTTACGGCTTCAACAAGTCGCACTCGGCGGCCTACGCGCTGGTCTCGTACCAGACCGCCTGGCTCAAGGCGCACTACCCCGGGCCTTTCATGGCGGCGGTGATGTCCACGGAAATGGACAATCTGGATAAGGTCGTACCGCTGATTGAAGAGTGTCGCAACCTCAAGCTGACGGTGACCCCGCCGGATGTCAATGTGGGCGGCTACAAGTTCACCGTCGATATCGAAGGTCGCGTGGTGTATGGGCTGGGGGCGATTCGCGGCGTGGGCGAAGGCCCCATTGGCGCGATTGTCGATGCCCGGGAAGCGGGCGGCGCGTTCACCGATCTCTTTGATTTCTGCAAGCGTATCGACCCCAAGCGCATGAACAAACGCACGCTGGAAGCGCTGATCCGCTCCGGCGCGCTGGATAACCTGGGGCCCAATCGCGCCGTGCTCGCCGCGGCCATGGAAGATGCCCTCAAGGCCGCCGCGCAAAATCACGCCAACCAGAACCTGGGCATGCTGGATATGTTCGGCGAGGCATTTACCGCCGAAGAAGAGGCGGTCGATGTTTACGCTGAATACCGCCACGTCCGCGAATGGACCGACCGCGAGCGGTTGTCCGGCGAGAAAGAGACGCTCGGCCTCTACCTGACCGGCCACCCGATTGACGAGTACGAGGGTGAACTAAAACGCTTTGTATCGACGCGGATCAGCGATTTAAAAGCGTCATGGGAGCCCCAGCGGATCGCCGGTCTGGTAGTGGCCATGCGCACCATGAAATCAAAGCGCGGTGATACCATGGCGTTCATTACCCTGGATGACCGTACCGGACGCATCGAGGCCTCGCTGTTTGGCGAGCTGTTCGAACAAGTGCGTGGGCAAATCGCCGCCGACGAAGTGGTGATTGTCGAAGGCGAGGTGTCCAACGATGACTTCTCCGGCGGGCTCAAGCTGCGCGGCAAGGAGGTTACCCCCATGGTGGCGGCGCGCACCCGCTTTGGCCAGGCAGTGGAGTTGGCGCTGGATGCCCAGCAGCTCAACGGCCGTCTGGTGGAGAGCCTGCGCGCCAGCCTGTCGCCATTTCGCGACGAGGCCGGGTTACCCGTTCGCCTGCAGTATCGCCACCCCGATGCCGTGGGCTGGCTGGAACTGGCGGATGAATGGAAAGTTGCCCCCAGCGATGATTTGCTGCTGACCCTGCGCGATGTGCAGGGTCAGGTGGGGGTTCAGCTACGCTACAAGTAGACGCGTTCCGCGTGGCGCCTTGCGTGGTAGGGTCAGGGTGCGATAATGGTGTTATCCATGCGCGTTTCGACAAGGCTTATTTTTAACAGGCAGAGCCGATGAATCCTAATTATCTCGATTTTGAACAGCCCATTGCCGAACTTCAGGCAAAAATTGAAGAGCTGCGTTTGGTCAGCTCCGATAGCCAGGTCAACCTTTCCGATGAAATCGCCCGGCTGGAAGAGAAAAGCCGCAAGCTGACGGAGTCGATTTTCAAGGATTTGACCCCCTGGCAGGTGTCCCAGCTGTCGCGCCATCCCCAGCGCCCCTATACGCTGGATTACCTTGAACATATCTTCAGCGACTTTGACGAGCTGCATGGTGATCGCAACTTCGGCGATGATGCGGCGCTCGTCGGTGGGGTGGCGCGCCTGAATGACAAGCCGGTCATGGTGATTGGCCATCAAAAGGGCCGTGACGTCAAAGAAAAGGTCCGCCGTAATTTTGGCATGCCGCGCCCGGAAGGCTATCGCAAGGCCTGTCGACTGATGGAAATGGCCGAGCGCTTCAAGATGCCGGTGCTGACCTTTATCGACACGCCGGGGGCCTACCCGGGGATCGACGCCGAGGAGCGTGGTCAGTCGGAAGCCATTGCCTATAACCTGGCGGTGATGTCGCGCCTGAAAACGCCGATTATCTCCACGGTGGTCGGTGAGGGCGGCTCCGGCGGCGCGCTGGCGATAGGCGTTTGCGATGAGCTGCAGATGCTGCAGTACTCGACCTATTCGGTGATTTCCCCGGAAGGTTGCGCGTCGATTCTGTGGAAGAGTGCCGAAAAAGCCTCCGAGGCGGCCCAGGCCATGGGCATCACCGCTGAGCGACTCAAGGAGCTGGGTTTCGTTGACTCCCTGATCAAGGAGCCGCTGGGTGGCGCGCACCGGCATCCGGTGACAACGTCAGAGCGCGTCAAGGAAGCGCTGGTGGCGAGCATTGATCGGCTGCAACAGATGGATACTGAGGCGCTCCTGGCGCGCCGCTATGACCGCCTGATGAGCTATGGCGCCCCAGCCGCCTGAATCGCTGGTTGGCCCGCTCAATGACGCCCTGGTGGAAACCCCACCGGGGCGCTCTATTTGGGTGGCCGTTTCCGGCGGGCTGGATTCGTCGCTGCTTCTGACACTGGCTGCGGACGTCTGCCAAAAGGCCCAGCGTTCGCTGCGGGCGCTGCACGTCAACCATGCCCTGCAACCCGCCGCCGAAGCGTTTGAAGCGCACTGCCAGACGTTGTGTGCCAGGCTCGACGTGCCCCTCACGGTGGCCAGGGTGACGGTGGAACGTCAAGGAGAGGGGATCGAAGGCGCTGCTCGGCGGGCGCGCCTGTCCGCCTTCCAGCAGCATGTTCCGCCGGGCGATACGCTGTGGCTGGCCCAGCATCAGAACGATCAGGCTGAAACGCTGCTGCTGGCCATGATGCGCGGTAGCGGGATTCGCGGACTGGCTGCCATGCCCTATCGCCGTGACTGGCAGGGCATCACCCTGTTGCGCCCCTGGCTTGATATCGGTCGTGATCAGCTCGCCGAAACGGCCAGGGTCATGCAACTGGCCTGGTGCGCCGACCCGACCAATGATGACGTTGCCCTGGACCGCAACCTGCTGCGCCACCAGGTAGTGCCGCGACTTGAAGCGCGCTGGCCGGGCGCTTGCCGGGCGCTTTCGCAAAGCGCCCGGCAAGCGGGGGAAGCCGACGATCTGTTGGCTGCCTACGCGGCCGAGGAGCTGCAGACCCTGCAAGAGGAGGACGGGGGACTGAACGTGGCGGCGTTGCGCTCGCGGGACCGCCCCCGCCAGCGCCTGCTGGTGCGCACATGGTGCCAGCAGGCGGGCTTGCCCACGCCCCCGCGTGAGCGTCTGAAAACCCTGCTTGACCAACTGATGGCCGGGCGTGACGCCCAGGTGCGCGTCACTTGGCCGGGGGCCGACGCCCGGGTGTGGCGTGAGCGGTTATTTATCATGCTGCCTTTCGAGCGCCCGCCACCCTGGCAAACCACCTGGAACGGCCAACCGGGCATCGAGACGCCGCTGGGGCCGCTTGGGCTGGCGCTCGAGACCGACCAGCCGGTAACGCTGCGCTGGCGCCAGGGGGGCGAGGTGATGCGTCTGCCTGGGCGGGGGCACCGGACGGTCAAGCGGCTTTTGCAAGAAGCCCGGTTACCTCCCTGGCAGCGCGAGTGGGTCGTCTTGGTCATGCGAGGAGACGAGTGTCTGGGGGTGGTTCAACTGCCCGCCACATTACTGTGGCGGGCGGAAGGCGTGACGTTTGGCTAATCGATCACTCCACGAGGTTTAGCTTGAACCCCGCCGTTTCCATGTAACCTTGTTCCTGTTCCAGGTCAGTGCTCAGCAGCGTTGGTTCGTCGCTCTCGGGTAGTTTGATCGTCAGTTGATCCGCGTCGGCGCTTACCTCGGGGAGCGGCGGGGCCTGTTCAGGCCGTGAATGGTTGAACAACACCGCCAGCCGCAGTAGGCGTGCCAGTTTGGCGCTTTGTGCCTGCTGGTTGTTAGGCAGTGCCTGCCACTCCTTGAGCGGAAATTTACGCCGGTGGGCGCGGACCAGAAACGCCAGCAACTGCTGCTCGGGGCGTGAAAAGCCGGCCAGGTCCGAATGTTCGAGCAGGTAGGCGCCATGGCGGTGAAATTGGCTGTGGGAAATCGCCAGGCCAATTTCATGCACGTGACTCGCCCAGCGCAGGTAACGCCTGAGCGAGTCGCTCAGCGACCAGTCATGGTGCAGGGCATCAAATAGTCGGCTGGCGGTATCCGCGACGTTGTCCGCCTGTCGACTGTCCACGTCATAGGTGCGCTTGAGCACGTCGAGGCTTTTCGAGCGGGTGTCTTCGGCACTATTGCGCCCCGCCATGTCGTACAGCACTCCTTCCCGGAGGGCCCCATCGGCAAAGCGCATCTGTTCAAGGTCAAAGGCTTCGAAAACAGCGCTCAGAATGGCTGTCCCGG
Organism: Vreelandella subterranea; assembly: GCF_900111305.1. Classification (GTDB taxonomy): domain Bacteria; phylum Pseudomonadota; class Gammaproteobacteria; order Pseudomonadales; family Halomonadaceae; genus Vreelandella; species Vreelandella subterranea. The sequence goes on along the minus strand of NZ_FOGS01000006.1, from coordinate 118,199 downwards.
CAGGAAACACCTTGGCGCGGTCGGATTTCAAGCCGTCGAGCTCGACCTTGTCGAGGCGTTTGCACTTGATGAGCCGTTCGCGCAGCTTTTTTAAGCCGCCGCGGGTAATCACACCCTCCTGGGTCGTGTCGCCGTAGGCGAAGAGCACGCTGGCCGCCGCCTTGATGGTACCGCTGGAGCCCACTGGGTCGTCCCAGCCCAGGCGCTGGTAGGGGCGCTGAATATTGGCCAGCTCCGAGAGCGCGGCCAGCTCCGCACGGCGCATGCGCTTTTCGCTGAGCTCGCCTTCGGGGAAAAAGCGCCGCGAAAAGGTCACGCAGCCCATGCGCAGACTTTCCAGCGCTCTGGGCTCGAAGGCCTCGCCAATGATGAACTCGGTGGACCCGCCGCCGATATCGACAATCAAGCGGCGACCGTTTTCCGCCAGGGCATGGGCGGCGCCCAGGTAGATCAGGCGAGCCTCTTCGCGACCGGCAATAATCTCGATGGGGTGGCCAAGCTGGGCCTCGGCGCGTTCGATGAAGGCCTGGCTGTTATGCGCATCGCGCAGCGCGTTGGTGCCCACGATACGCAGATTTTGTTGAGTGATACCGGTAAGGAACGGCGCAAAGCGTCCCAAACAATCCAGCGCCCGTTGAATGGCGGCCTCGCTGAGCTGGCCTTCCTCATCCAAACCGGCGGCAAGCTGGACCTTTTCGCCGAGGCGTGCCACGACTTGAAGGCGCTCATTCTGGTAGTTGGCCACCAGCAAATGAAAGCTGTTCGACCCCATGTCGATGGCCGCTAAACGTTGGGGTGCCCCGTTTTCGGCCGCTGTGTCAGCGGCGTCAGTGGGGAGCGAAATGTCCTTGGGCATGAGCTATCCTTCGTGTTGACTGACCCAAGGTTGCGGGGGGCTTTATTTATTGTCAATTGCCAAAAGCTTGCGTTTGACGCGGGGGTTGACTAACATCGAGCTACTGGCTTGATACGACCGGATTTACCCATATATAACCCAGGTCGCCCCAGGCATTATTCAGCGCTGTAATTGGCGCGACTGGGCGGTGAAGTTTTTGACTATCGCGCCCGATGATGTCGGCCAGATGTCCAAGTCGTCAGATAGCCCGCTGGTCCAGCCGTTCCTGTGCTGACCAGACTTATCAGCACTAGCACCCTCGAACTGAGTCACCATTAATCATGTGGTTAATAAGTCTCAGCCTAGCCCCTTTATTCGAGTGAGTGCCTTCCCGGGGTCTGAACGCATCACACGGCGCCTAGCCATATAACCAAGCGCTACGCCTCCTGTCCTATTTCGGCGCTTAGCGCCCAGCTTTCATGAGCAACTTTCTAATCACACCGATGAATCTCACTGAACTCAAGCAAAAAACCGTTCCCGAGCTGCTCGATATCGCCCGTGAAATGGGTATCGATAACTTGGCCCGTTCGCGCAAGCAGGACATCATCTTCGCCATCCTCAAGAAGCATGCCAAAAGCGGTGAGGATATTTACGGCGATGGGGTGCTGGAAATTCTTCAGGATGGCTTTGGCTTTTTGCGCAGCGCTGACAGCTCTTATCTCGCCGGGCCGGACGATATCTATGTTTCGCCCTCACAAATCCGTCGCTTTAACCTGCGCAAGGGCGACTCCATCTCGGGCAAGATCCGGCCGCCCAAAGAGGGCGAGCGTTACTTTGCGCTGCTCAAGGTCAGCCAGATCAACTTTGACCGCCCGGAAAACGCCAAGCACAAGATTCTCTTCGAGAACCTGACGCCGCTGTTTCCGGATGACCGCCTGCGCATGGAAATCGGTAACGGTTCCACCGAGGATCTGACCTCGCGGATCATCGATCTGACCGCGCCGATCGGCAAAGGTCAGCGGGGCCTGCTGGTGTCACCGCCCAAAGCGGGCAAGACGCTGATGTTGCAGAACATCGCCACCTCGATCACGCGCAACAACCCCGAGTGCCATCTGATCGTGCTGCTGATCGATGAGCGCCCCGAGGAAGTGACCGAGATGTCGCGCACCGTGCGTGGCGAAGTGGTGGCGTCGACCTTCGATGAGCCGCCCGCCCGCCACGTCCAGGTGGCCGAAATGGTCATCGAGAAAGCCAAGCGGCTGGTCGAGCACAAGAAGGACGTGGTGATTCTGCTCGACTCCATCACCCGCCTGGCGCGTGCTTACAACACCGTGGTGCCAAGCTCGGGTAAAGTGCTGACCGGCGGCGTGGATGCCCACGCGCTCGAGAAGCCCAAACGCTTCTTCGGTGCGGCGCGTAATATCGAAGAGGGCGGTAGCCTGACGATTATTGCCACTGCGCTGGTGGACACCGGTTCGAAAATGGACGAAGTCATTTTCGAGGAGTTCAAGGGTACCGGTAACATGGAAGCGCACCTGGACCGTAAGCTGGCGGAAAAACGCGTCTTCCCGGCGATCAATATTCGTCGCAGCGGCACGCGACGTGAAGACCTGCTGGCCTCCGAAGAAGAGATGCAGCGCATGTGGATATTACGCAAGCTGTTGAATCCCATGGAGGACACCGCCGCCACCGAATTCCTGATTGACCGCTTGAAAGATACCAAGACCAATCTGGAGTTTTTTGACGCGATGAAGCGCCGCTAGGGTTTCCTCAAACAGACCCAGCGGCCAGATGGCCAGCCAGGGAGTGTGCATTGAAGTACCATGATTTGCGCGAGTTCATCACGGCCCTTGAGGCCCAAGGCGAGCTGAAGCGAATTACCGCTGAAGTCGATCCCTATCTGGAAATTACCGAAATCTGCGACCGCACGCTGCGTGCCGGTGGCCCGGCGTTGCTGTTCGAAAACGTCAAGGGACACGACATGCCGCTGCTGGGCAATCTGTTCGGCACGCCCAAGCGGGTAGCGCTGGGCATGGGGCAGGAGTCGGTCGAGGCACTGCGCGAAGTCGGCAAGCTGCTGGCCTTCTTGAAAGAGCCCGACCCACCCAAGGGCCTCAAGGATGCCTGGAGCAAGCTGCCCATCTTCAAGCAAGTGCTCAGCATGGGGCCCAAGCAGGTCAAGCGTGCGCCGGTGCAGGAGATCGTGTTCGAAGGGGATGAGGTCGATCTTGGGCGTCTGCCCATTCAGCATTGCTGGCCTGGCGACGCAGCGCCGCTGGTCACCTGGCCGCTGGTGATCACCCAGGGGCCGCACAAAAAGCGCCAGAACCTGGGGATCTACCGCCAGCAGAAAATTGCCAGAAATCGCCTGATCATGCGCTGGCTATCCCATCGCGGCGGGGCGCTGGATTTCCAGGAATTCCAAAAGGCGCATCCCGGCGAGCCCTTCCCTGTAGCGGTCGCCCTCGGGGCCGACCCGGCGACCATCCTGGGCGCGGTGACCCCGGTGCCCGATACCCTGTCCGAGTATGCCTTTGCCGGGTTGCTGCGCGGTTCGCGTACCGAACTGGTGAAGTGTGGACACGCCGAACTGGACGTGCCCGCCTCGGCGGAAATTATCCTCGAAGGCTTTATCTACCCCGACGATATGGCGCCCGAAGGTCCCTACGGCGACCACACCGGGTATTACAACGAGGTTGATCACTTCCCGGTGTTTACCGTGACGCGCATGACCATGCGTCGCGACGCGATCTATCATTCGACCTACACCGGTCGGCCACCGGACGAGCCCGCCATTCTGGGCGTGGCGCTCAACGAAGTGTTCGTGCCCATTCTGCACAAGCAGTTCCCTGAAATTATCGACTTCTACCTGCCGCCGGAAGGCTGCTCCTATCGCATGGCCGTCGTGACCATGAAGAAGCAGTACCCCGGCCACGCCAAGCGCGTGATGATGGGGGTATGGAGCTTTTTGCGCCAGTTCATGTACACCAAGTTCGTCATCGTCCTGGATGACGATGTGGACGCCCGCAATTGGGAAGATGTCATGTGGGCCATCACCACGCGTATGGACCCGGCCCGTGATACCGTCATGGTGGAAAACACCCCGATCGATTATCTCGATTTTGCGTCGCCCGTGTCGGGGCTCGGGTCGAAAATGGGCCTGGATGCCACCAACAAATGGCCGGGTGAAACCGATCGCGAGTGGGGCACACCGATTGTGATGGACGAAGATATCAAGGCCCGGGTCGATGCGCGCTGGGAAAGCCTGGGTATCGATATTCCCTTGCCGTCCCCACGCAAAGGCAGCGGTGCTTAAGCCAGTATCCCGACTGATTTTTAACCAAAGAGGCTTTCATGAGTGCAAGGATGTTGACTTGCCAGGTCACAGCCGTCGAGGACCTCAATCCCGACGTATTCGGTGTCACCCTCGAAGGGCGCGCCGAAGCCATGCAGCACGCGCCAGGACAATATTTAGAGCTCAAGCTCGATGAGTCGACCTGGGTGCCCTTTTCGATCGCCAGTGCCGAGCGCGGCGACGGTATCCTTGAGCTGCACATTCAGCACTGGCCTGAGCGTGAAAACTCGGCGCGCCTGCGGGAGCTTCTTCAGGTCGCCAATCAGCTCACCGTGCGGCTGCCCGGTGGCGACTGCGTTCTGGATACCCAAAGCACGCGCCCGCTGTGGTTGATTGCGGCGGGTACCGGCTTCGCGCAAATGAAGGCAATCATTGAAGCCTCGCTGACCCATCAGCCTGAACGGCGGATTTCGCTGTGGTGGGCGGTGCGTGAGCATCGCGATCTTTATGCCGAAGTGCTGGCCTGCGACTGGGCGCAGCGTTATCCCAATGTCGACTTTCAGGCCGTCACCGAATTTCCGCTGACGGAACCAATGGCAGCCGGCGAGCGTATCAGCCATCACCAGGGGCGCATTGACCTGGCGCTTGAACAGGCCGCCATGACGCCCAGCGAATGGGACGTCTACATTTCCGGCTCACCCGGTATGGTTTACGCCTGCATGGACGTGCTGGAGCGCAAGGGACTCGCTGAGGATCGCGTTTTCTCGGATGTGTTTTCCTACGCACCGCGCAACCAATAGTCCTTGGTGACCCGTTGCTATTCGCGGCGCATGCAGGCAAGATAAGTTTAGAGATTGCAACGTTCGGCCCGTATTAGGCCAATATTTCCACCGGGACGCTTTATGTCATTATCACGCACTAACTCAACGGCTGACCGCCTGCCAGGAATGGCAGGTGGAAGCTGCGTGCAAAGCGTCTTTGGCTATGGCTATTGGTTTAGCAACGGTGTGCCGATGGCCGACGCCTAACGTCGCGCCTGCAGGCACACCCCAAGGGTTGCCTGCCGAATGCAAAGAAGCCCCGGCTGGTAACCCCGCCGGGGCTTCTTGCGTTTCGAGCGTTCTTCCCTGTTCACAGGTATTGCATTAAGGAGCTGACCCATGACCTATCGCGCTTTTTTCCACCCCATGGCTATCCGCTATCCCGGCTACCGCTATGGCTGGCGATTTAGCGACGCGCGGTCGGTGACAGCTGCCACCTCCGACTGTGCCTTAGCAGGTGGCGCGCTGGATATACGATGTCATGGTCGATGTCAGACCCCTACGGAGAGTTAACCCGATGAATGCCACTGCAAGCTCGATGCTCAATACTGCTACCACCACCTCAACGGCCATACGCGAACCGGCCGCGACACTGCCGACACCTCTCGAATTACGTCGCGACCTGCCGCTGGATGGCGCCCTTGACGAACAAGTTGCCGAGCAGCGCCGCGCCGTGCAGCGCATCCTCGCCGGTCAGGACAACCGGCTGCTGGTGGTGGTCGGCCCCTGCTCGGTGCACGACCCCGCTGCCGCGCTCGAATATGCTGACCGTCTGGCCGCCTTGAGTGACGAGGTAAGCGATTACCTCCTGCCCGTGATGCGGGTTTACGTCGAAAAACCGCGTACCACCGTTGGCTGGAAAGGGCTGGCTTACGACCCCCATCTGGATGGCCGTGGCGACATGGCGCACGGCCTAGCGCTTTCCCGTGAGCTGATGCAGGGCGTGGCACGGCGTGGCTTACCGGTCGCGACGGAGCTGCTCCAGCCCATGCTGGCGCCTTATCTGCAGGATCTTCTCAGTTGGGTTGCCATCGGCGCGCGGACCACTGAATCGCAGTTACACCGTGAGCTTGCCAGCGATCTGGCGGCGGCAGTCGGCTTCAAGAACGCCACGAGCGGGGATGTCCAGGTAGCGATCGACGCCATGCAGGCGGCAGCCCATTCGCATCAGCGGTTTGCCCTGGACGACGCGGGCCGTCCGGTCATGCAGCAAACGGCAGGCAACCCGTATACCCATGTGGTGCTGCGCGGCGGCCATGGCGAACCCAATTACCAGGCCAACCATGTGCGTAAGGCGGTCAACACACTGCGTGAAGCGGGGCAGAACCCACGGTTGATGGTCGATTGCAGCCACGCCAATGCGCGTAAGGACCACCGTCGCCAAAGCGAAGTCATGCTTGATGTGCTCGCCCAGCGCCAAGCGGGTGAGGCCAATCTGGTCGCGCTCATGCTGGAAAGCCATCTATTTGAAGGCAAGCAGCCGTTAAAGCCCGGTGCCATGCGCTATGGTGTATCGGTTACCGACGCCTGTGTGGGCTGGGAAACCACCGAGCATCTGCTGAAAACCGCTGCGGAACGGTTGGCATAGCGACCTAACACTATGACTTGTTTGCCCTGGCCAGCCCCGTATCATGGGAGAATGTCACTCTTTTCCCGTTTGTGAGGTTGGCCATGGTGTTTACCCTAGAGCCCTACGATTCCCATACCTATCGCCGCAAGGCGCGCATGATCACCTTCATCATGGTTGGGCAACTGCTGATTTTTGGCCTGCTGTTTGCCATGCTGCTGACCACCACCTTTGGCCCCAGCCTATGGCTGAACGTGTTAGGCGGCATACTGGGACTGCTGGCCACCAGCGCCATGTTTGCGGCGCTGCGCGACCGGCCGTGGATGCAGGAAGTGGGCTATGTATGGCAGCTCAAGCAACACCTGTCGCGGATCAACAGCCATCTGCCGGCCCTGCGGCAGGCGATGCAGGAAGATAACCGCACGGCGCTGGACATCCTGGCGTTTTACCATCAAGGGTTGGCGCAGCTGGCTGAGTTCAATGGTCGCACGCCCAGTGATGACGATGAACGCCAGCGGGTCGAGGAGCGGCGCGAAGCGCTTGCCCTGCCGCTTCAGGTCGAGCAGTTTGATCCTCAAGATTTACATGCCTTTAAACGCGGCTAATTTATCTATCCCTAACTCCAGGAGCGTATCGTCATGATGACACCGTCACGGTTTTTTGTATTAGGTTGTGCTTTTGTAGCGATCAGCGGTTGCGCTGCGATGGAGTCGCCCTCAAGTGCCGAGAGGGCCAAAGGTGATACCGGTTTGGATGCCAAAGCCCCTTTATTCCCCTCGGCCCTGTTTTCCGGTCAGGCCGAACAGTTCGAGGCCTGGCATTGTCGCCCGGCGAACCAGCATTTAGTCACGGCGGTCGATGGTGACGTCCTACGGCTCTGGTCGTTGCACGGGGCCTGGCGCTTGCCGCAAGCGATTGTCGCCAGTGGTGCCCGCTACCAGGATGGCGAGATCAGCTTCTGGAACCGTGGTGAACAGGCGCTGGTCGAAACACCCCGCGGTCAACTCAAGTGTGAGCTGGCCGCCCGGCGTGAGGCTTCCACCCGAGAGGAGCACCCCGGTGTCATGTTCCGTGGCCAGGGCAACGAGCCGGGCTGGACGGTAGAACTTGCCCATGACGCCCCCGAACTGACGCTATCGACCGACTACGGCGAAAACGTTGAAACGCTGCCCTATATGGTCAGCGTGATGGATAACGACGCTGGGCGTGTGGTGTTGGAAAACGCTGATGCCGACGACTTTTTCCGGGTACGTATCGAAGCCGGGGCCTGCTTCGACGGCATGAGCGGCCATCCTTTCCCGGCGCGGGTCACGCTCACCATCGACGGCGAGCAGTACAGTGGGTGTGGTCAGGGCATCGCGCCGTCAGCCTAAGGGTTGGTGGGTGACGCGCAAGGCAGCGCAAGAGAGTCGGGCTGCCATTTGGGCATGACAAAGGCAGTGGCACAGAGCGCATTGCGGTCGCCCGCTGCGCGTGCCGCCAGGCGTGATAGCGTGGTGAGTTCTACGTCCCGCTCGCTGCCAATCTCCACGCTTGCGGCGACCGGCCGCCAGGCGTTGTCCTGGTGGGTGGCAAGGGTGAAGTTGAACGGATGGTACCCAGGAAACCCCAATCGTATATCAGTGGCCAGCAAAGTGAGTTGCCCGTCGATGGGGCGCATCTCGTAGCGCAAAAACGGCCCGGCGAACCATGCCAAGCGTTGCCCAGCCCGGCTATCAAGCGCAATGTCTTCCAGGGCTGCGCCCCGGCGCAACGGTTCAAGTGTCGGGGGCGCGTCGCGATCGAAAAGACTCACCAGGCTTTCATAGTAGCGGTCACCGTCAACCACAGTGGCTCGCCACAGCAGAATATTGAACGGTGTCGGCTGGACCAGAATCGGCGCGTCCTCAAGCTCCTGATCGGCGAGTATAGGTGCCAGCCGGTGTTCAACGGTCAGCTTTGCGCTGAAGGCCAGTAGCAGGTAGACGCAGGAGACGCCCAGGCCCCAGGTACACCAGCGCCTGACGCGACGGGTGAAAAGAGCGATGACCAGGCAGGCCAGCAGCGTCAGCGAGTAAAAGGGATCGATGATGAAGATAATCGGCCAGGCCACCGGCGGGGACTCAAGCGGCCAGAAAAGCTGGGTGCCGTAGGTGGTCAAGGCATCCAGAAGCGGGTGTGTGATCAGGATCAGGCCGAAGAAAGCGGCCCATTGGCCGAGCGGTATATCCCTGGCGGGTGCAAACCGAGCACTGAGAAACGTCAGCAAACCGGCCAGGCCCGTGAGCACAAACAGTGAATGGCTGAAGCCTCGGTGCTCGGTCACATTGGAGACGGCATCGCCATAGTCGATAGCGATATCAAGGTCTGGCAAGGTGCCCAGCAGTGCGCCGATAAGGACTGCTTTACGTCCAAGGCGTTGCCCTAAAACAGCGCCCCCTAGGGCAGCACCTAATGCTGCCTGGGTAACTGAATCCACTGACGTCTCCCTGGGGCAAGCCCCGCGTTGATGCACAAGGGTTTTAATGGTACATGATTGTCACTAAAATATTACCTCGTAAAGCAACTGTCCAATAAATTGGCTGTTGACGGTGCCGCCGTGTGGATATTACCGGCCGCATTAATGTCACTGGAATGCTAAGCTGGGCGCATCAGCAACGCCAGCGGGGCGGATACGTTGCCCCGATTTTCGTTTTAGGAAGCAACAAGGAGAGATGGCATGCAATACCTACATACGATGGTACGCGTTAGTGATCTGGACGCATCGCTGCACTTTTACTGTGAACTGCTGGGTCTCAAGGAAGTTCGTCGTAAAGAAAACGATAAAGGGCGTTTTACGCTGGTGTTTCTCGCCGCGCCGGAGGATGAAGCGCGCTCCTCACGCCTCACCGCGCCGGAACTCGAGCTGACTTACAACTGGGATCCCGAAGAATATACCGGCGGTCGCAACTTTGGTCACCTGGCCTACCGGGTGGACGATATCTATGCGCTTTGTCAAAAGCTCCAGGATAACGGGGTGACCATCAATCGCCCGCCCCGGGATGGCCACATGGCGTTCGTCAAGTCGCCGGATGGCATCTCGGTTGAGCTGTTGCAAAAGGGCGATGCGCTGGCGCCGCAAGAGCCCTGGGCTTCCATGGAAAATACCGGCAGCTGGTAATCGTTCGATAAGGAAAGGTCACCATGACGATCAAAAACTGGCGGTTACTGCCATGGCTTGCTTCGGCAACGCTATTGCTGAGCGCCTGTAGCAGCACGCCGGGGCCAAGTCCCGCGCCGGGTCCGGAACCAGGCGGAGACTCGCTGTCGGGGCCGGTCGTCGGGCAGCGCTGGAACCTGTTGCTGGTTGGCACCAGTGAGCGGTTGTCGATGCCGGACACCCCGTTCTTTGAAATTAGCCGTGACGGTAGCGTGCGCGGCCACGATGGCTGCAACCGCTTTACCGGTGAAGCCACACTCGGTGACAACCAGCGTATCGAGTTCAGCGAGCTGGCCACTACTCGCATGGCGTGCCCCCAGATGGGCGATGCACAGAAGGTGACCGATATGCTGGAGACCGCGTATCGTTACCTGATCGACCATGACCGGCTGGTGTTTTTCGGGCCGGACAGCCGGGTACTGGGCGGCTGGCGCGAATCGAACTGATGGCGTCAGTCAGCCCTCAAAAGGCGGATTGAAGCGGGCGATAAAGCGCGCATCAATCCGCTTTTTCCATTGCCATACCCACCTGCCGGAAAAGCCCATGGCACCGCGGCTGGCAATGGCGCGGCTACCACCGGTGCCGATCAGTGCCAGTACGCGTTTGGGGGGCTGCCAGGCTGACAACGCTGCTCCGCGGCACGCCGCACGCAGGTTATCGGCCAAGTGTGGTCCCATACGTACCGCATAAACCCCTGCATTGGGTAAGGGTGGGTCAAAGGCGGTGCAGTCACCAGCCGCAAAGATGGTCGGCTGGCCGACCACTGCCAGGGTATTTTCCACCTGAATAAACCCCTGCGCATCCAGCGGCAGTGAGGTGTCAGAAAGCCAGCGGTGGCCGACAGCCCCGGTGGCCCAGAGCACGATATCCGCCTCGATGTGGTTGCCCGCCCGGGTCACTATGCCTCCGCCAACCAGTGCCTCCCCGCGAACTCGGGGGTGGGCCTTGATGCCTGCCCTGACTAATGCCCGTTGAATCAGCCAGCGTGGCAGGCGTCCGGCCTCGGGGAGCAGCTTTGGTGACGCGCTGAGCAAATGCCCCTGCCAGTCAATGTCCGGGCGCTGATGGCGTAGCTGCGCCATCACGCTCATCAAGGTTTCGCAGCCCGCCGCACCGCCGCCTACGCCTACCACCCGCTGGCGCGCGCCGTGGGGCAGCTGTTCAACGTGATCGCGCAATGCCTGCCAGCGCTGATGGAGTGAGCTGAGCGGGCGCATGGCCAGTAGGTGTGGAAGGTTCTCACCCTGCTGCGCAGGCAGCGCCAGGGTCGAGCCGACATTCAGCGAGGCCACATCAAAGTGGATCATATCGCCGTTGGCCAGGGTGACCTGACGTGCCAATGTGTCCAACATCACCGCAGGAGAGTCGATAAAACGTGCCCCTGCCCGTTGGCAAAGTGCCGCCACGTCGATCTGTGTCTCGCGCAGTGTACACTCGCCTGCCAACCAGGCCGGTACGCTGCCGGAATAGGCCGCCAGCGGACTGTCGCTGACCACGGTGATGGCGAGCGCCGCCTCTGGCTGTTTGGCAAAGGCTTCCAGCACAAAGGCGTGGGCATGGCCCGCACCGATCAGTAAAAGATGCTGCATGCCAATGGCCCTCAAAACGCGAGTGTACTGAAACGATAGGTTGTCTTAACAGATCATAACCTGATTTTTACCTGCTGTTTTAGCAAGATACATGCCCTTATCCACTCGCTCCAATAATTGCCGCGGACTCTCGTCCGCTCGAATGGTCGTAAGCCCTGCACTGATGGTGACGGCGTCGGGAATAGAAAACGGGTGTTGTTCGATATGTCGGCAGAGTCGCTCGGCGATATAAACCCCTTCTTCTAGTGTCGCGTCAGCAATGACCACGATAAACTCTTCGCCGCCCCATCGTCCCAGGTGGTCGTTGCTGCGCAATACCTGGGTCGCTAAACGCGGGATCTCACGAAGTATGTCGTCCCCTGTGGGATGGCCATAGGTATCGTTGATACGTTTGAAGTCATCAATATCAAACATCAAAACCGCACAGGCCGCCTTGGAGGCACACAATTCTTCAATAACGGACTCGGTATAGTATCGATTCCAGCATCGGGTGAGCAGGTCGGTGTGTGCAAGGCTTTCCAGTCGCTGATTGGTTTTTCGCAGCTGGCGGTTGACGTGTACGACGTCCAGGGCCGTAATCGCAACGGCCAAGTCATCGGCGAGCTCCAGCACCATGGAGGCTTCAATCGGCAACCAGAAACTGAACTGGGCGATAGAGGCAACGTCGGCAGGCGCCACCATGGCTTGCTGTCGGAAAATCAACAGCCAACCCAGGTGATGACTGGCCAGGATCAGAGGCGCCGCTAGTCCGCCCTGGCAATCACCGTCTAATTCGACCGTGCTGTCCTGAGTGGTTGTCGCATCCAGGTGCCCCAACTGCTGAAAAATCGGCTGGCGATCCGGGCATTCGCCGAAATGATAAAGCTCCCCCTTGTGGACCAGGGCGATACCCTTTGCTTGAAAGATGTCACACCAGCCGTGACCATGATGCTGTAAGAAATCGGCAAGGGAGGTTAGCCGTTTTATGTCACGAGACAGTAGACGGCGGCGCGCTTTGAGACCAAGCTGACGCTCGGCCATGTGTTCTGCCTTGAGCAGGTGCAACCGCTGCGCGGCGATATCGATCAGGACGGCCACCCACTGCAAGGCGTCTTCGGGCGGGGCAGTTGGGAGGCCTATGTAACCCCATACGCCATGCTGGCCTTTTAATTCATAATGGTGATAGTTGGACGTCCGTAATTCATCCAGTGAGCGAAAGGTAAGCAGTTGCCGGTAAGACGGTATGGCACTGGCGGCAGGGTAGCAGTAGGTCAGGCGAAGCTCGCCTGACTCCAATCGTCGATAAAGCGCGATGGGCTGGTGGTCCGCCAGCTCGTGGAGCGTTTTAGCGAGTCGTTCAAAAAGCTCCTTGGGCGTTTTCGATGAGCTGATGAGGCCTAATGCGAGGCACAGGTCATCAAGTTTACTGGCTGGTTTATTGGCTGGTGTAGAAGGTACGCCACTCATCCTGAATGACTCCTAAAGCACGGTGCCTCCCTAACAGCCAGGACGTGCCTTGGTATGGGTGAAACGCGATGGGTTGGAATTGAAGTAACGATTCAAACAAAAGGTTAACCATTATTCAACTTTTATTGAATAATCGCTTCACATTGGCGGCATGAATGAAAAACAGATGTTCGCCGAGCGATTAAAAAACGCCATGAAAACAGCCGGGTACGATGTACGCTCCTCTGTTCTGGAGCGTGAGTTCAACCTGCGCTACTGGGGAAAGCCGATTACGTATCAGGCGGTCAGACGCTGGCTGCGCGGCGATTCCATTCCCAGCCAGGAAAAACTGCAGGTATTGGCGCACTGGTTGGCAATCGATCCTCACCAATTACGTTATGGTGACGGAGGGCAGCTCGCTGTCAAGGAGCCGTTGGCGGTTTGGGGGACGTCCCCCAGCAACGAGGAGCGCCAGCTATTGGCGCTATACCGCAGCCTGCCTATCGAGCAACGTAAGCTGGTGCACGAAGTGATGGAAACCTTCGCGAAAGCCTATGCAACAAAAGAGCGTTCAGATAACTAGCGATGCTCCCAAGAGACGACTCCAGGAGGAATTGCCGCTATGGCTCACCGCGCCGCCAGTTGAAGTAGCGCTTCAATAGCGAGAGCACCCGTTCGGGTTTGTGGGCGTTCTTCCACACGCCCGCCGTTGCCTTGGCGGCTTCGCCCAGGGTCGGGTAAGGGTGGATGGTGCCCAGCAGCTTGTTGAGGCCGAGGCCGTGTTTCATGGCGAGAGTGAATTCACCCAGCCATTCGCCGGCATTTTCCGCCACGATGGTCGCGCCGAGAATCTTGTCTCTGCCCGGCACGGTGAGCACCTTGATAAAGCCCTGTGTCGCGCCTTCGGCAATCGCCCGGTCGCTTTCCGCCATGGCGTAGCGGGTTACCTCATAGGCAATGCCCTTGTCGATGGCCTCTTTCTCGTTGAGGCCGACCCGGGCGACTTCAGGCTGGACGTAGGTGACCGCGGGCATGAAGCGATAATCCACGGCAAAGCTTTTCAACTCGCCAAACAGCGCGTTTACCGCCGCGTGCCAGGCCTGGTGGGCGGCAGCGTGGGTCAGTTGGTAGGGCCCGGCGAGGTCACCGCAGGCCCAGATGTTGGGCAGCCGGGTTTGCAGTCGCTCGTTAAGCTCCAGCGTGCCGGTGGGCGAAGGGGATATCCCCAGTGCCTCAAGGCCCAGCCCTTCGATATTGGCCTGGCGGCCGACACTCACCAGCAAGTAGTCAAAGGCCAGCACCGAGCGCTCCCCCTGATGCTCCACAGCCAGCTGATAGCCTGCCCCGTCGCTGAGAACTTCCAGTGCCTTGGTGTCGGTCATCACCGTCACCCCTTCGCCCGCCAGGGTGTTCTCGACGGCCTCGCCGACCTCCTGGTCCTCACGGCCCAGCAAATGGGGCAAGCCTTCCACCAGCGTGACCTGGCTGCCCAGGCGGGCGAAGCTCTGGCTGAGCTCACAGCCGATGGCGCCGCCGCCGAGGACGACCAGGCGCTCGGGCAGCTCTGTCAGCGACCATAGGTTTTCAGAAGTGAGTACGGGCGCGTGCTCGATGCCCGGTAGCGACGGCACCTTGGGGCGGGCGCCGGTGGCCAGCACGATATGGCGGGCGGTGAGGGTTTTACCGCCGACTTGAACGTCCCAGGGCGACGTCAGGGTGGCGTGGTCCTGGTACACCTCAACGCCTAAGTTGGTGTAGCGCTCGACGCTGTCGTGGGGCTCGATATCGCGGATGGCCTGATGCACATGCCCCATGACCTTGGCGAAATCGACCTGCGGTTCGCTTGATGTCACGCCAAAGCGTGGCGCGTTACGAATCTCGTGGGCGGCGCGGGCGGCGCGAATCAGTGCCTTGGAGGGGACGCAGCCGGTATTCAGGCAGTCACCCCCCATCTTGTGCTTTTCCACCAGAGCCACCCGGGCGTTGACGGCGCTGGCGATATAGCTGGTCACCAGCCCGGCCGATCCCCCGCCAATGACGACGATGTCGTAGTCAAAGCGCGCTGGCCGGGTGAAGTCTTTATAGGCTTTGCGCTTTTGCACCAGCAACACAATGCGCCGTGCGATCCAGGGGAAAATTGCCAGTAGTGCAAAGGACGCCACAAGCGTCGGTGAAACAATCCCGCCGAGGCTTTCAAGCTCGCCCAACTGGCCGCCGGCATTGACGTAAATGGCGGTACCGGGAAGCATAGCGACCTGGCTCACCCAATAAAACGTCACGGTCTTGATGCGTGTCAGACCCATCACCAGGTTGATCATGAAGAAGGGAAATGCCGGGACTAGACGCATGGTGAACAGATAGAGGGCGCCGTCGCGTTCGACACCGCGATTGACGGCAGCAAACTGGCGCGGAAAGCGTTTCTCAATCGGTTTTTGGAACAGAAAACGCGATAGTAAAAAGGCCAGCGTAGCGCCTATTGTGCTGGCAAAGGAAATGATCAATAACCCCCAACCCAGGCCAAACAGTGTGCCGCCAAGCAGCGTCAGCAGCGCAGCCCCGGGCAGCGACAGCGCGGTCATCACCACGTACACGGCAAAAAAGATCCCCGCTACCTGCCAGGGGGATTGATTGAACGCCGCCTGAAAGTCGCTTTGGTAGGCTTTGAGGGTATCGAGGGTGAACCACTGGTGGGCACCGCTCAGAAAGAAAGCCCCGATGGCCACGATCAGTAAGGTTGCCATCAGTATGCGTTGTCGGGTCACGGTCATCTCCAGGGAAAGCGTTTCAGGATAGGGCTCAGTGGGTGGGCAGCGAGTTTCCTTACATCGACGACTTGATGGCTTGCCAGCGCTGCCAGTCCTCCGGTCGGTCAATGTCCCATACGGTGGCGGGGTAACTGGCGCGAAGGCCGAGGGCTTCAATCCGTTGCCGGGTCGCGCTAAGCACCCTGTCGCTCCCCCAGGGGATCAACTCAAACAGACCCGGATAGTCGCCATGAGTGCCGATCAGCCCATAGCCGCCGTCCTCGGCGGGGAGCATGACCACATCGTGGGTACTGAGCTGCTGTATGCAGGCCATGATCAGGTCGCTGGTGATGCTCGGGCAGTCGCTGCCCATCACCATGGCGGGACCCGAAGAGCTGTTCAAAGCATGACGAATGCGTGCCCCCAAATTGCCCCCCGGCTGCTGGGCGAGCGTCACGCCAAAGCGTTCGTAAAGCTCGCCAAACAATGGGTGAGTGTGGTCGAGTGCCGTCCACAGCGTGATGTGGTCAGCAGGTAGCGCTTTGCAGGCGTTGGCGACACAGTGACGGACCAGTTGCGCATGGGCATCCGCGGCACCCTCTGTGCCAAGCAATGGTGCCAGGCGCGTTTTTGCCTGCCCCGGCAGCGGCGCCTTGGCGAGCAGGTGCAGCTGGGGCGTTTCACCGGGCATCATGATACTCCTTGGCCAGTTGGGTGGCGCTAACGCCGCGCCAGTAGCGATAGCGCAGCTGCCACATCAGGCGGATGGTGGACCAGGCACCGTGTTGATCCCAGCGCCTGCCCGAGCTTACCACTTTGCTGCGTAGACAGGCGGGGCGCGAGATCCGCTTGAGTCGTTTGCAAAGTTCGATATCTTCCATCAACGGCTGTTCGGGAAAACCACCGACGGCCCTGAAGGTGTCCGCGCGCGCAAAGATGCCCTGGTCGCCGGTGGCGATGCCGGTGAGTCGAGAGCGCAGATTCATCATCCAACTGACCACGGGCAGCCAGCGGCTGCGGCCCGAGAGTTTGATGGCAAAGCGTCCCCAGGCATGGCGGTCAAGCGCCTTGAGTATCTGCTCAACGGCGCCCCTGGGCAGTTGAGTATCCGCATGCAGGAACAGCAGCGCCGGGGCGCTGGCATGCTGAGCACCGAGATTCATTTGCCGCGCCCGCCCGGGCTGACTGGCAATCACACTATTCGCCAGCGGTCGGGCGATGGAAAGACTGGCGTCGCTGCTGCTGCCATCGACCACGATGATTTCAACGCCTTCGCCAAGCGATGACAGTACCGTTAAATAGTGCGCTAAAGAAGTTGCCTCGTTGAGCACCGGTATCACGATGCTGAGGCGAGCTGTCAGATCAGCCGAGTTCAATGATTGGCCCTCCCGCAGCGTCGGCATCGGCGTGGTCGTGGGTGACCAGCAGCGCGGGAAGGCCCGCGTCGCGTAGCTGGTTAAACACCAGTGAGCGCATTTCCTGACGCAGTGCCATATCCAGCTTGGAAAACGGCTCGTCGAGCAGCACCGCGCGTGGCTGGGAAAGCAGCAGGCGCATCAAGGCCACCCGGGCTTGCTGACCGCCGGAAAGCGTGGCCGGGTCGCGCGCCTCATAGCCTGCGAGCCCCACCTGGTGCAGCGCCTGAACCACCTGCGCCTGTTTGTTGGCGGTGCGTTGAGGAATGCCAAAGCGCAGATTACCGCCCACGCTGAGATGAGGAAACAGCAGTGGGTCCTGAAACAACAGCCCGAGGCCGCGTTTTTCGGCAGGCAGGGTGTCCAGGCGCGTGTCGGCCAGAAAGACCTGCCCCTGGGCCTTGAAGGCGGGCGATATAAACCCTGCCAGGTAAGCCAGCAGGGTTGATTTACCCGAGCCGGAGGGGCCCATGACGGTGAGCACCTCGCCGGGCGCAATGGTTCGGTCGATGGCCAGCAGCGTTTCGCCATGTAGCGTGATCTGCACCTGCTGGATGTGCAGCGTCGGGTTCAGTGTCATGCAACTCCTCGCATCTGGCGACGTTTTGCCCAGGCCAGGCGCGGTATCAGCAGCGCCAGACTAAAGCCGATAAAAGGAAGTAGTGCCTGGAGCAGTGCGAGCACGGCGATCAGCCGCCGGTTGCCACCGGATGCCATGGCCACCGCTTCGGTGGTGATGGTGGGCACACGACCGCCGCCGAGCAGCAGCGTGGGTAGGTACTGGCCGATACTCACCGCCAGGCTGACCGCGCAGGCGGTAAGCAGCGGCGCCAGCAGCAGCGGCAGGCGCACCTGCCAGAAGGCCCGCCACGGCGAGGCCCCCAGCGAATGGGCAACCTGCAGCCAGCGCGGGTCCAGGCGGCGGTAAGCTTCCGAAAGCGACAGGTAAAGATAAGGCACGACAAAGAGTAAGTGGGCGGCGACCACCAGCGCTCTTTGCGGGCGCAGGTTAATGCTTTCCGCGGCGACCACCAAGCCAAACAGAAAGGCGACCTGGGGAATGATCAGCGGCAGGTACAGCAACCATTGGCCCGCATGGGCCGGTAAGTGATGGCGCGCTGCGTTTTCGAGCGCGGCGACAACCAGCACAGCGGCGATCAGCGTTGCGGCAAGCCCCACGCTGAGCGTATTGACCAGCGGCGTAGAGATCATTGGCAAAATGCGCCGCCAATGATCGAGCGTCAGCGTTCCGGGAAAGGCGTCGGGGAAGCGCCAAAACCCAGCCACCGAAAACACTGCCAGCCCGGCGATGGCGCTGATGACCAGCAAGGTCGTCAGCCCCAGCAATCCTCGGCCGCCCACGGCGATAGCAAGGGCGCCACGCTGACGAGTGCCATTCACCAGCCAGTGGTGGCTGAGCCGCTTGACACACTGCTCGCCGAGCCACCAGGTCGTAAGCGCGGCCAGGGTGACGCCTAGCTGAAGCACGGCGCCCGCAGACGCCATGAAACGACGGTTCAGATCGGGGTCGTTGAACCAGGTCAGAATCGAGACGCTCAGCGTAGGCGGTAAGGTCGGGCCAAGAATCATGGCCATATCGACCACCGAAGTGGCGTAGGCAATGACCGCGTAGATGGGTAACCGGATCAGCGGGTAGAGTGCCGGGAAGACCGTTTTCAGCCAGGCAATACTCGGCGCGTAACCCAGTGAACGCGACAGCATGACGCGCTGCTCTGGTTGAAGCTGAGGCAGTGCGGCCAGACACATCAGCAGCAGAAAGGGGACTTCCTTGAGCATCAGCCCGGCCATCAATGTCAGCCCCATGGCGTCGTTGACGATGAGCCAGTCGGGAGGCCGCTCCCAGCCCGTCAGCCCGGGAGAGAAAAAACGTGCCAGTAACCCGGAAGGGGCGATAAGGAAGGCAAGACCAAACGCCACGGCCGCGTGGGGGATCGCCAGCAAGGGTGAAACCAGTCGCCGAATGCTGCGGTCCAGCCAGGTGCCGCGACTGGCGGCCAGAAACAGCACAACCACCAGCAGCGCCATGAGGGTGCTCAGCAATCCACTGGCGAAGCTCACCGCTATCGAACGGCCAAGCCCGGGCTGGGCGACCAGGCTTTGCCAGGGGGCCATGCTGACGGTGTTGCCGCCCAGTGCGGGCAAATAGCCAAAGGCGGGCAGAAATACCATCAACAGGCCCGCCCCAACAGGCAGAGCCAGTAGTGCGATGAGCAGCGTCGGGGCCAGTCGCAGCATTTGCCTAGTTCACACCATAGCGCTCAAGCCAGGCATCCTGCAGCGCGGTCATCCAGCTTGGGTGCGGCTCGGGCAGGGTATTGGACAGCGCATCGGTCGGCAGTTCTGAAGGATGCTGCTCGCCCTGTTCAAACAGCGCTCGGGCATCGGCGTCTAGCTGGTCGATATCCAGCACGCTGCGGTCCCCCCACATCGAAAGCGACTGCTTCTGTGCCTGGGCTTCCGGCGATAGCAGGAAGTTGGCGAGGACCATGGCGCCGGCCTTGTGCGGCGAGTTATAGGGAATGGCAACGAAGTGGACGTTACCCAGGGTGCCGCCTTCCAGCACATAGCTACGTACACTCTCCGGCAGCTCATATTCCCTTACCGCAACGGCCGCATCGGTGGGGTAAAAGGAAAATGCCAGACTCAACTCGCCATCGCTCATCAGGGTACGCAGGTTGGGGCCAGAGTCCGGGAACGTACGCCCGCTGCGCCACAGGTGCGGGTGCAGATCATCCAGATAGGCCCACAGCGGGGCCGTCACGCGCTCGAAATCGGCGTCGTCCACCGGCTGGTAAAGGGCATCATCCTGGTCTGTCAGTTCGATCAGAGCCTGCTTCAAAAAGGTGCTGCCGGTGAAGTCAGGGATGCGCGGATAGCTGAACTGGCCAGGGTTGGCCTTGGCCCATTCAAGCAGTGCCGACATGTCCTGAGGCGGGGTGTCGGTCAGGGCGCTGTCGTAATAGAAGGTGATCTGCGCCTTGCCCCAGGGCGACTCATAGCCCTCGGTGGGCAGGGTGAAATCGGTGACCACTTCGGGGTTGTCGTCGGCGTTGGTGAGCGCAAAATTGGGCAGTGCCTCGGCGAAGGGCCCAAACAGCAGGTCGCTCTCGCGCATCGCGGCAAAGTTTTCGCCGTTGATCCAGATCAGGTCGATGCTGCCCTCGTCATCGTTACCCGCCTGCTTCTCGGCCAGTACCCGCGACACCGCACTGCTGGTGTCATCCAGTTTCACGTGCGCCACCTCAACATTGAACTGCGCCTGCATTTGCTCGGCCACCCAGTCGATATAGCGGTTGGTGCGTGAGTCACCGCCCCAGGCGTTCCAGTAGACCGTTTGGCCGTCAGCTTCGTCCAGCACGGCTGACCAGTCGCTGGGATCGGGCGCCGCCACGGCGGGAAGTGTCAGCGCCAGCAAGGGGGCTATCAGGGGGTATCGGCGTTTCAGCATGGGGTACCTCTGTCAGGATGAGCCGGCATTATCAAGGGCCGTAAATTAAAGCGTCGCGCGCAGGCGCTGCAGTTCGTCTTGAACGTGATCGATGATCGGCGGTGACAGGTAGTGCTCGACTCGGTCGCGTACGTGGGCAATGACGGTGGCATCCGTGAGTTCCGCCGACCAGTCCTCGCCGCGCTGCTGGGCGTCCTTGGCGCGCAGGTGCTGGGCACGCCACTTGGCGCACCAGGTCAGCGACCACAGCCAGGTGGCACGTCGGCAGGCCACCAGCGTGTCGGCGCTGGGCGACTTCCCCATGGCGGCCTGCCAGCGGCGGTAAAACCCGATGACCTCATCCAATGACAGCACCGCCTGGCTATTCAGGTCCCAGGTGGTGGAGGTGTAGAGGCTGGTATGGGCCAGGTCGATGCCCGGCAGGCCGTAGCGACACTTCTCCAGGTCCACCAGTACCGCGCGCCCCTCGGCATCGATCAGAAAGTTGCCGGGGTGGGTGTCAAAGCTGATCAGGCAGCGTTCGGCATCGGCAAGCGCCGTCGGCAGAGCCGCCAGTTCATCGCGAATGCGTGCCACCACCTCAGCGCTCAAGTCGGCCTGTTCGAGCCATTCTGACTGGCGAGCCACTTCCTCGCGCATGGCCCGCCACGGGTCTGCTGGCGCTAGCAGTGGGGCAGGCTGGTCCGGCAGTGGCAGCCGGTGCAGGCTGGCCAGGGTTTCAGCGATGCGGGGTAAATCCTGCGGCAGTTGGGCCAACTGGCCTGAGATAGCATCCACCAACAGGCCGCCGCGCGGCAAGGCATCGCTTACTTCCAGAAGGCCATGTAAACGTGGCACATGGCCGCCCTGGCTGGCGCGCTGGTAGCAGGCCGCTTCGTAGGCGAGGTTATCGGCGGGGCCAAGGTTCATCTGGCTTTGTTTGGGAAGCCGTGCCACCCAGTCGCCACCGTCGCGGTGTATCCAAACATGGTCGTGGGCAAGCCCGGTATCCGCCATCGGGGATAGCGATTGATAGCGAATCTGGGCCTTTTGCAGCACTGCTTCCAGGGGCTGCAGGCGCGCCTCTAAAGGTGTCGGCATGGCGTCATCCGTGTTGAACAAGTCATCGTTGCCACTAAGTGGTTGTTCTAACGCCAACCTTACACGGTTTATGGTTAAAAATGATCCAGGCGCGGCGGAAAGGCGCGTTCATGCAGCCCAGGTGGAATATCAGCAGCCCTAGTTTTGCATGGGAATATCATCTTTCCAGCGAAAACCTACGCCACCTGCTTTCCAGATGCCGTCGCGATTGAAGGGATGCGGGCCGGATAAGTTGATGTACTGGGGCAATTCGAAGTGCGGCGCCAGATTCTGCCTGGCCTTGATCGTCACGCGATCCATGATCCTCAGGCCCTGCTCCTCGGCGGACATATGCGCTTCAGGCGCTGCCCGGTGGGCCAGCGCCCAGTTATCTATATAGAGGAGATCGCCCGTATCGTAGTGGTAGCGTATGCCGTACCCCTTTTCGAATGACGCATTCAGCAGGTCGTTATAGTCGCTCAAAAGCTGCTTCATCTCGTCTTCGTTGAGCAGGCGAAGTTGCTCGGTGGAGGCGGGGGTCTGCTGCAGCTCATCAATGGCGACACCCTCTTCCGGCAGCCGCTCGATGACGGCGCCGGTCATTCCCAGGTGCAGCCATACGCTCTTGCGCCCAGAAATAGGGTGCTTGTGGACCACGGGGTGACTCACGCCTGACGCCGAGTTGACGGACACCAGCCGCTCCCAGAAAGCCTGCTTTTCCTCGGGCAGAACATCAAAGGCGGCCCCCTGGTGGGCGAAATGGGTGCCGCCGCCCTGCTCAGGAGCGCGTGCCATGTAGTAGGCGGAGTGGGAGAAGGTGGCGGCCTCAAAGCTGCCATCATTATGCCACTGGGGCCCCACGCCCAGGATGCCGTAGCGGTCATCATTGGAGCAGCGGAAGATATCCCGGTTCATGCCGGGCGTTGCTGGGTGGACGCCATGAGTGGAATGGATTTCGCCTGCGCCCCACCACTTGCTCGCGTTGACCAGCTCATCGGCCGAGAGATCTGCCTGGTGCTTGAAAACGATGAAGCCACGGTTCGCCATTTCCACTTCCAGCGCCTCGATGACAGGCTCGGGGAGTCGCTGACGAACATCAGCCCCGTAGATCTCGACGCCCAGTGGCTCTAGCTGCTTGACCGTCAGGCCCGCTTCCTCAAACAGCGCGATACGCTCAGGGTCGAGCGGCGGTATGGTGGGTGGTGTGTTGCTGAATTTTTCGGAGGGCGTTCGCATGATGGAAGTGACCTCGATGGGTGAATTTAACAGCTTCACTCAGCGAATGTCCGTGACAGGGTCCTGAGCGGCAGGAACAAACGGTCCAGTTACATTGGTCAGGTTATGTTGTGTTTTGTTCCTGGTCTAATCTGTGCACTACCGGTAGGGTAAAACCAAACCGCTCCCTTTCCGGCGCCGCCAATGGTTGGGGCGTTATATCCCCCAGTTTGCAATCGCATGACACCTTCATCCCTGTGTCATCAGGGCCTCATGCAACAGGGATATCTACACGCTCTTGGGTACGCGCATACCAGGCTTCGTCCTTGGTCACTGCCCTCTGGGCGTTGATGGGGTGGGTGGGAATATACCGGGCTAGCGCCACTTGGCACTTGCTGGTGGTGACGAAACGGATAAACGCTCGGGCCGCCTCGTGGGGGGATCACCCAGGTCTGGTGTTCCATGACAGAATGATGGGGGCTATACGTTCCGCTCACCGCCTCCCAGCTTAACGGGCTTGCCATCTTTCCAAATGACCGCGTA
This sequence comes from Vreelandella subterranea, assembly GCF_900111305.1. Lineage (GTDB taxonomy): Bacteria > Pseudomonadota > Gammaproteobacteria > Pseudomonadales > Halomonadaceae > Vreelandella > Vreelandella subterranea. The sequence continues at coordinate 95,044 of NZ_FOGS01000006.1, read as the reverse complement.
GTGCCCTAGCCGTTTTTTACGGTCTAGTTCTTTGTGGACAGCCTGTTTCATTGCAGCAAGGGCTTGTTGCGCAAATGGAGAGGGCTTGTATGGGTCGGTATTCAAGATGCAGCTACCTCCAAAAGACGTTGGTAATGCTCATTCTGAATGATGTGCCGGGTTTGGCCTTGTTGCCCGAAGACGGGTTAGCGAGACCCATCAGCAACTTGCGGTAGGTACTCAAATGCAAATGTTGTTTTACCCGCTCCATTTGGGCCTGCAATTATCCAGCAGGTAGGCATGGCTTAAATCCTGAGGTTAGGCGGCACCATTGGTGCCGCCTTGATATCTAGTCTTCACAACGCCTCGATCTTTGATCGCTGCTCTTCCAGCAGCTTTTTGGCGGCCTGGAACTCGGCGAGTTTGCCGCGTTCTTTCTCTACCACGGCTTCGGGGGCCTTGGCGATAAAGCCCTCGTTGCCGAGCTTCTTCTCGATGCCGCCGATCAGCTTGTCCTGTTTTTCAATTTCCTTGGTCAGGCGTTGGAGTTCGGCGTCCTTGTCGATCAGGTCGGCCATGGGTACCAGCACTTCCATATCGCCGACGAGCTGTTTAGCACATAGCGGTTTATAGTCGTCATGGGCAAAGCTAATACTGCTTAATTTTGCGAGAGTGAGAAGGAATAGGCGATTGCTTTCCAGGCGCTCGGCGTCTTCCCGCTTACCCTTGGTCAGCAGCACGTCCAGGGGCTTGCCGGGGGCAATGTTCATCTCGGCGCGGATATTGCGCACGGCGATGATCACGCCCTTCAGCCATTCGATATCGCGGGTCGCCTGCTCGTCGATCTTGCTGTTGTCGGCTTCCGGCCACGCCTGCAGCATGATGGACGCGTCGTCGCCCATATACATGCCCGCCAGGGGGGACACGCGCTGCCATATCTCTTCGGTGATATAGGGCATCATCGGGTGCGCCAGGCGCAGAATGGCTTCGAGCACGCGCACCAGCGTCCGGCGCGTGCCGCGCTTGGCTTCCACCGTGGCATTTTCATCCCAGAGTACCGGCTTGGAAAGCTCCAGGTACCAGTCGCAGTACTCGTTCCAGACGAACTCGTAGAGCGCCTGGGAGGCATGGTCGAAGCGGTACTCGTCCATTGCCTTGGTCACTTGCGCTTCGGTTTTCTGCAGCTGGGAGATAATCCAGCGGTCGGCCAGCGACAGCTCAACCTCGCCACCGTCGGTACCGCAATCCTCGCCTTCGGCGTTCATCAGCACGTAGCGCGACGCGTTCCACAGCTTGTTGCAGAAGTTGCGGTAGCCGTCCAGGCGATTTATGTCGAACTTGATATCCCGCCCGGTGGTCGCCTGGGAGAGGAAGGTAAAGCGCAGGGCATCGGTGCCGTGGGCTTCAATGCCGTCTTTAAACTCTTCTTTGGTGGCTTTGGCAATCGCCTTGGCCTTTTGCGGCTGCATCATGTTGCCGGTGCGTTTTTCGAGCAGCGCATCCAGGCTGATCCCATCGATCAGGTCGATGGGGTCCAGCACATTGCCCTTTGACTTGGACATCTTCTGACCCTGGCCGTCGCGCACCAGGCCGTGTACGTAGACCGTCTTGAAGGGGACTTCGCCGGTGAACTTGAGCGTCATCATGATCATCCGGGCCACCCAGAAGAAGATGATATCGAAGCCGGTGACCAGCACGCTGGTGGGGTGGAAGGTTTCAAGCTCCGGGGTCTGCTCCGGCCAGCCGAGGGTGCCGAAGGTCCACAGGCCCGAGCTGAACCAGGTATCCAGCACGTCTTCGTCCTGGGTGAGCTCGATATCATCGCCCAGGCCGTGCTTCTCGCGGGCTTCCTGCTCGCTGCGGGCAACGTAGATATTGCCGTCGGCGTCGTACCAGGCCGGAATGCGGTGGCCCCACCACAGCTGGCGGGAAATGCACCAATCCTGAAGGTCGCGCATCCAGGCGAAGTACATGTTTTCGTAGTTCCTGGGTACGAACTGGATGTTGCCGTTTTCCACCGCTTCGATGGCGGGCTTGGCGAGGGACTCCACGGCGACAAACCACTGGTCGGTGAGCAGCGGCTCGATGACGTCACCCGAACGGTCGCCGTAGGGCATGGTGTTGTTGACGGCTTCCACCTGCTCGAGCAGGCCTAGAGCGTCCATGTCCGCGACGATCAGCTTGCGTGCCTCGAAGCGGTCGAGCCCGGCGTACTTGGCGGGCAGGCTGGCGTCTTCATCCGGCTGGGGAGTGCCTTTCAGGTCGTAGATCTCGGCCTGCTCAAGAATTGCCGCGTCCTTGGAAAAGACGTTGATCAGCAGGTGATTCTGGCGCTTGCCGACCTCGTAGTCGTTGAAGTCGTGGGCCGGGGTGATCTTCACGCAGCCCGAGCCTTTGTCCATGTCGGCGTGTTCATCGGCGACGATGGGAATCCGGCGGCCGACCAGCGGCAGCTCGATGAACTTACCAACCAGCGAGGCATAACGCGTATCTTCCGGGTTGACCGCCACGCCGGTATCCCCCAGCAGGGTTTCCGGGCGGGTGGTGGCGACCACCAGATAGTCCTTGCCGTCGGCGGTTTTGACGCCATCGGCCAGCGGGTAGCGGAAGTGCCAGAAGCTGCCCTGCTGCTCCTTGTTCTCGACTTCCAGGTCGGAAATCGCGGTGTGCAGGGTGGGGTCCCAGTTGACCAGGCGCTTGCCGCGATAGATCAGGCCTTCCGCATGCAGGCGCACGAAGACTTCCTGGACGGCCTTGTAGAAGCCGTCGTCCATGGTGAAGCGCTCGCGGGACCAGTCGACGCTGGCGCCCATGCGGCGCAGCTGGCGGGTAATATGGTCGCCGGATTCCTGCTTCCACTCCCAGACTTTATCGATAAACGCATCACGCCCGAGATCGTGGCGGGTTTTGCCCTCTTCGGCGGCGATTTTACGCTCGACCAGCATCTGCGTGGCGATACCGGCGTGGTCGGTGCCTACCTGCCACAGGGTGTTGTTGCCCTGCATCCGCTTCCAGCGCGTCAGGGTATCCATGATGGTGTCCTGGAACGCATGGCCCATGTGTAGACTGCCGGTCACGTTGGGCGGCGGGATCATGATCGAAAAGGGTTTGCCGTGTCCGGTCGGCGCGAAACGGTTGTCGGCTTCCCAGCGCTCGTACCAGCGAGTTTCGATCTGTTCAGGTTGGTAGGTCTTTTCCATGGATTGGCTCACCGCAACGATGCTCCCCGCCGGGAAGCATGGAATTCATAAATGGGATCGAAAAAATGGCGTCAAGTATAGCGCGATTAAGGGTAGGGCGTCAGGCCCTGGCCGTTTGGCGATTCAGTCCGCGCATGGCGATCAACCCAAGTACCGGCCCCGGCAACAGCCACCAGATCACCGCGAGGCCCTGATCCGACCATAGGGCGGTGACCAGCGCGATCGAGGGTATCGTCAGGCCAAAGCCAATGGCGTTCATCATGGCAAGCGCCGCGCCTAGCCGCTCGGGTGGCGCGGTAGCGCTGGCCAGGGCTGAAAACTGTGCGGAATCGGCGATCACGCTAAAGCCCCAGAGAAGTAAAAGGGCGATCAGCAAAAGCGGTGGCGCCCCGCCGATCAGCGGATAGAGCAGGCATAAGGCGCCCGAGGTGGCCAGCGCAACAAACGCCACGCGAGCGCTGCCATAGCGGCGACTCCAACGGCCGGCCAGCACGCAGCCGGGCAGGCCGATGGCAATGATCAAAAAGCTGATCCAGGACTGGGCGCTGGTGGCTGCATTAAGGCGTTCCAGCTCGCGAGTGACCAAAAACGGTACAAGGGCCCATAGTGCATAAAGCTCCCAGCAGTGGCCGAAGTAGCCCAGTGCAGCTGCCCGAAAATCTTTATGTTTGAACGCCGCAAGGCCCGCCCAGGGCCGCCCGCCATTGGCTTTGGCAGGGAGGTGCGGGCCAACGCCCAGCTTATAAATCATCAGTGCAGCGACCAGCGCCAGCAGCGATGCCAGGAGCAGCGGCCATTGCCAGGGTAGTTGCAGGGTCAGCCCGCGCAGCAGGTGCGGCGAGGCGATGCCCAGGGTCAGCATGCCGACCAGCCAGCCAAGCGCCGCCCCGGCGTGGCTGGGTGTCCAGCTGACTACCAGCTTCATACCCAGCGGGTAGATGCCGGCCAGGCAAAGCCCGGTCGCGAAACGCGCGATCGCGGCGAGCGTGACGTTATCCGCCACGCCCATGAAGGCGGCGTTAACCAGTGCCCCGAGCACAGCCGAGATGGCAAACAGATGGCTGGCGCGAACGCGGTCGGCCAGGCCCGTGGTGGCAATCGCCAGGGTGCCGGTGATAAACCCGGCCTGCACGGCAATGGTGAGGAGTCCGAGGTCACCCTCACTCAGCCCGACAGCCTCCTGCAGCGCCAAGCCAACGCCGTTAACGCTGAACCACAGCGAGGTGCCGAACAGTTGAGCGATAACGATCGTGACGAGGGGGTAGCGCGTGAGCACGTTTGCGTCTCCGAGAGTGTAAAGGGCGCGACAGGCCCCGCTCATGGTAATCAACAATTGGCTGTCGCGACGAATTTTTTGAAAACAGCATTGTCGGAATGCGAGAGTAGAGCAAGCCCCGTCAGGATTGTGTCGGGTAGTCATTCACTTTGTACGCAATTGGAGTTTTTGATGCAGCTAACCAAGCTTTTGGTTCCAGCAGTCACCGCACTGGCATTCAGTGTTCCTGCCATGGCCCAGCAAATGGGTGGCGGAGGCATGGGTGGTGGTACTCCCAGTGTCGATGACCAGGTTAACCAACTCGACAAAATGCTGGATCTGGATGACGGTCAGAAGGATGAACTCAGCAACCTCTTGACCCAGATGCAAGATGAAAGCAGTGCCAAGCAGCAGGAAGCCCGAGAGCTGCAACAGCAACTCAGCGAGCACGTCCAGCCCGATTACGATGAAGCGGCCATTCGCGCTGATGCGGAGCGTCTTGGTGATCTAACGGCCGAGATGACCGCCGATAGCGTCATCATGCAATCTCAGATCGAAGACGTGTTTACTCAGGAGCAGCGCGATCAACTGGATGAGGCCATGGCTCAGCGGCGGCAGCAAATGCAACAGATGCAGGAGCAGATGCAACAACAGGGAGGCTAAGGCGAAGACGCAGTGATAGAGACTGTCTTCTCCATTGATGACCCCGCCACGTGCGGGGTCACTCGTTTGTGGCGGATGATAGCCACGAGCTTCTTTGAAATGTCGGTTGCTCGAACAACCTAGCTTAACGGTAGTCGGAGCGGCTTAGTCATTACCCCAGCTTATGCGGTACGACCTCATGGCCGAGTTCTTTATAGCGCTGCCAGCAGGCTCGTTTGGCGACCAGCACTTGCTGATTTCGGCGGCTATGTCTCACTTATCAGAAAAACGGCACCTCACCAGATTTCCGCCTTCAAAGGCAGCGCATTCAGCTCATCACGCGCTTCGCGCCACCCCGGATAATGTCGATCCAGTAGTGCGATAAAGCGCTCGTTGTGCGTGGGCTCAATCAAGTGTGCCATTTCGTGAACAATAATATATTCCAGCAGGTCTCTGGGCTTTTTCACCAGCTCGGTGTTCAGCCGGATATTGCCCGCCCGGTGGTTGCAACTGCCCCATTTGGTTTTCATGCGCTGAAGGTAATAACGTTTGACGGTGACGTCCAGTTTTGATTCCCAGCGTTGGATCAGCGGTGGGACGGCCTCGTGGAGCTGGAGTTTATGCCATTCATGCATAACTTGGGCACGTTTTTCGAGGCTGCTACCGGGCCTAACCCTTAGCGTGATGCGCTTGTGGTCGAGCATGATGCAGGGGCGGGCTTCTTTCTCTTCGACGTTCAACAAATAACGTCGGCCCCAGAGATAGTGACTCTCTCGCTTAATGAACCTTCGGGGCGTTTCCCGATCCTGCTGCTGGAGCTTGGACTGCTGACTGCGAATCCAACCTAGTTTTGAAATCGCATAGGCGCGGGCCACCTCAAGACGTGTGTTGGTGGGTGCGACCAACGTCACCCTGCCTTCCGGGGGATGAACGGATAGGTGGACATTGCGCACCGTCTTGCGGGTAACGGCAATGAGTATGTCGCCCAGTTCGATGGTTTCGGTCATGTGTAACCATTCATGTTTTTGAGTAGGTCAAAAACCGCCTCGGTCGCTTCGCGGTTCTTGTTGAGCAGCGGGTAGAGCACGTTGAGTACTTGTCGCTCCTTAACCTCGTCGCCCTTCCAATGCGCGGGCACTTGCTCGCGCATGGCGGCATCAAGCCGAAGTGCCAACTGCGCCCATGGATCCATATATTGCGGCGGCTTTTCGGCCAGTTTCTTGTCATCGACCGATTCAGGTGCCAGATGAGGCAAATTTCTGAACAATACCACTGCCTCATGCTTGCCTTTCAATATGCTGGGTAACTCGTTTGATGCCTGACCTTCGCTCATTTTTTTGGCCAGTTCCTCAGCCCTTTCTAGAAACTCCTTGTAGGAGGCTGTCTCAGAGCGCCACTCTTCGATCAAGTCGTTCAGCAACGTCGACATTTCTTCATAAAAGCGTGGGTCGGTAAGCTGCTCGCGGATAATGGTTTTGCGCACATTGTTAATGATGCCTTCGGCCACCGCGTTGTTTGAAAGCTTCCCTTTGGCGTTGAGCTTTTGGGCAATCGCATCGTGGATGCCGGTATTTACAATCAGTTCCACCAGCGAGTAGGTATCCACTGAGCCCATGCTGCCCGCAGGGTCAGCCTGAATATAAGTGTTGATCAGGTGGCGCATGTCAGCTTCAAAGGGCTTGATATCCAGCTCTTCACCGGAATGGCGTTTAATCGCGTCGCGGATCTCGCTGTAAAACGCTACTTCGTCGTTCAGCCGTTGGATGTCGTTCCCGGAATAGCCAGCTTCGTCCAGGTGCTGGGTGATATTGGCGAAAGCACGCACAAAGCTGGTGACTGCTTTGTAAAATGAAATCCGTAATGTTTCGGTGTTATCCAGCGCCTCGGGGTTGTAAGTCTCGCCACAGAAATAATGGATGTGCTGTTCGATATCCTTGGGTGGCGGAACGGGGTCGCAGAGGTAATGCAGGGCTTCACGGGTGGTTTCAAGCGTCTCACGGCCTTCCTTCAGCCAATCTTTCAGTTCGATGTTGTTCTCCGCCTCACTGCCATCATCAAGATCCAGCTCGTCCGAGCTGTAGACTGCGATGGCATTCTGCACATCGCCGAACAGCTGCTTGAAATCGACAATATGGCCATAGTCCTTGTCATCGCCATCCAGGCGGTTCGTGCGGCAGATAGCTTGGAACAGGTTGTGATCGCGCAGTTCGTTATCCAGGTAAATATAGGTGCAGGTAGGTGCATCAAAGCCAGTGAGTAGTTTGCTTACCACAATCAACAGTTTGCAATTGGCCGGTTCTTCCTTGAAGCGGCGTTTCATTTCATCTTCGTATTGTTTGGTGGACTGGCCATCCGTTAATACGTGGTGCCTGTAGGTATCAAACTTATAACGCTCACCGCTGTGTTCCGATTCCCGAGAGATGGCGTTGTGGTTGGGGTCGAAAGACGTGATGATGCCGCAGTATTTGCCAAAATACGTGTTTTGAAACAGCCGATAATAATGGCAGGCGTCATAGATGGAGGCCGCCACCAGCATGGCTGTCCCCCGGTTGTTATTTAAGCGCTGCCTACGGCTGAAATCCTCGATGATATTAGCAATGATTCGTTCCTTTCGCTCCTTGGCGCTCATCAAGTGTTCCAACGTTGCCCACTTGTTGCGCAAGATCGCCTTTTGATAGTTGTTCAGGTTCTTGGTGGCGTTCTCAAACCAGGTATCTACAGCTTCTTGCGAGGTTAGCCGCTGGGGCACATTCCTGGCCTCATACTTCAAATCAAGAACGACTTTGTCGGCTACCGCCTCAGGGAACTTATAGGTGTGGATGTAGGTGCCAAACACTTCCCGCGTGGTCTGCTTGTCTTTGCGTAGCAGGGGAGTGCCGGTAAAGCCGATAAAAATGGCATCCGCCAGCCAGCGCTTCATCTGCTTGTTCAAGTGGCCGCCCTGAGTGCGATGGCACTCGTCCACGAACACGTAAAAGCGCCCCTGTACCGGCGGCGGCTCTCCCTTGAAGTCTGATGGGTCGAACTTATGTACTAGGGCGCACAGCAAGCGGGGCGTGCTGGCACTCAACTTTTCCACAAACTGCGCTCGGGAGCTGATGCGGGGGGAGGGCGCGTCTTCTCCTACGACGCCAGCGTTACGCATGACGCCGACAATCTGCTGGTCAAGCTCGTCACGGTCGGTCACCACCAGAATGCGGCCGTCTGGGTCATGCTCCAGCAGCCACTTGGCCAGTAGCACCATCAGAATGCTCTTGCCGCTGCCCTGGGTATGCCAGATCACGCCGCCTTCGCGTTTGGCAACGCGTTCTTGAGCCGCCTTGATGCCAAAATACTGATGGGGGCGCGGTACCTTTTTCTGCCCGGCATCGAAGATCACGAAATTACGCATCACATCTAGCAACCGCCCTTTGTTGCAGAGCTGTGCCAGCGGTCGATCCAGCAGCGCCCCCGGGCTAATGTCTTTTGGTCGCTCCTCGTCTTTCCATTGAACAAAGAATTGCTCTGGGGTGCCGGTGGTAGCGTAGCGCAGCCCCTGAGAGTCACTGCCCGCCAATAGTAGTTGCGAGGTGCTGAAAAATGCCTCGTTGAACATCGGCTCCTGGTTGGTGCGAAGTTGGCGCACGCCGTCGGCCACCTCCACTGAGCTGCGCTTGAGCTCAATGACCACCACCGCTAAGCCGTTAAGGTAAAGCACCATATCGGGCCGCCGCTCATGCCCGCCCTTGAGCGTAACTTCCTCGGCCAACGCGAAATCGTTGTTCTCTGGGTGTACCCAATCAATCAGGTGGACATCTTCGTGGGGCTTTCCTGGACCCAGTAGCACTTTTACCGGGTAGCGCAGCAGGTTATAGGTGCGCATATTGGCTTGGTAGAGGCCTACTCCGGTGACATCAGCGGCGGTTTCCAGCTTCTGTAGGGCCTGTGCAATATGGGCATCCGAGTAGTCCCGCGCCTTCAGATTGGCTCTCAGTAGCGCGGGCTCAATAGCGCGGTTGCCTGACCGCTTGCTCCAGTCGCCCAGATGCCGATAGCCCAGTCCACCGTCTTTTTCAGGCTGAGTGAATAGCGTTACCACGCGGTGCTGTGTTTCACGTTCTGGGCGAGGGTTTACAGGCATAAGTCATCCCTTTTTGTTCTGTTGTTGCAGCCATGCTTGGCCAGCAGCCGTTAGGCGGTATTTTTGCAGGCGGCTATTGGGTTTGTCTGGAATCGTGTATTCGATTAACCCTTGCTCCAGAGCTGGGTCGATATAGTGCTTGCGCACATGAGTACGATCCTTGAGTTTTAGGCGTTCCCTGAGGCTAGCATTCGACAGTTCACCCTCTTCGGCCAGCAGCCCCAATAGCCTCTCCACTGGTGGAGTGACTGGTGGAGTGACTGGTGGAGTGACTGGTGGAGTGACTGGTGGAGTGACTGGTGGAGTGACTTGGTCGGTCACTTCCCCAGACCACTCCGCTTCCGGCCGCCAGATCACCGCGCTGAACTGATTTCCGGCCGGGTCGTCCACTAGGGCAATTTGCGGCCAGGCTTCCAGCGCGCGGGGGATACCGCTGCCCATACCGCGATAGGGTAAGATATGGCTGGCATGTTCGGTGAGCGTAGGATTACGGCGGATGGTCTTTCCTCGGCGAATATCCTCAGCGCTCAGGCTGTCCGGCAGGTGACCAGGGCTTACGATTTCCACACGGTCAGCAAATACCATGATGCGGATCGAAGCGCTAGTGAAGTAGTCCCGGTGGACCAAGGCATTAACCAGCAACTCTTCCAACGCCGTTTCGGGAATCTCCAGCTCACCCAGGGTGTTGAAGCTGCGTCCGTGCTGTACATGGTGCAGGTTACGCTTGATAAAAGCGAAAGCGCCCTGGAACTGCTCCAGCAGGGTGCCTTTGATGTCTTCGCTGTCCAGGTAGCGGGTATCGTGCAGGGCGGTGCCGGGGAAGGCCACCGCCTTCACTTCAAAGGCCGGTCGCCAGCGCTGAGGATTGCGAGCAAACAGCATCAGTCCTGCAAGATTCAACTCCTGGCCATCGCCAAGGCCCAGGTTCTGCAGTAACTGCTCCCGTGTCAGACCAGAGAACTCGCTGCTCTCTCCATAGCGACGATTGAAGTAGGCGGTAAACGCCTTGTCATCGATATCTTCTGCCGAGGTACCTGATACCGGCACCACATCAGCGTAAACTAGCCCGGAGCGCTGGAACATGCGCTGCATCTCTTCACGGGAAGTGACATGCCGTTTGTCGGAGCCCTGCTTAACCCAAATGCGGCCTTGATTATCGAGGTAGGGTTTAGCCAGACCATCGGGCACTTCTATTACGACTACAATGCCCTGATCTGTCTGCACATTTTCAGTCAGCGGATGCACCGGCGGGCGCACATGCTGAGAAGCAGCGTTGCCCAGCAGCTGGTTTAACCGCCGAACCGCTGCACCATCCAGCCCCGCAATTGAGCCGTCATCATTAACGCCCAGAAACAGCCAGCCACCGCCACTGTTGGCAAACGCGGCCATCTCAGCGGCAAGGCCATCCGCGTTGGTGGCATCGCGTTTGAACTGGTGGCGGCTGTCTTCGCCGCGGGCGACCGTCTCCATAAGTTCAGTTATAGTCATGGCATAAGCTGCATCAGCTATCGATGGAAAAATGCTTCAATTTCAGCGTCGGAGAACGTCAAGGCCCCAAAACTGGTGACGGCAGCCCATTGGTGCTCCAGTAAACGGGCTCCAGGCTTTTCGAGTCCGTGCGAGCCGTGCCGCTCGGTGTCAAACGTTAGTCAAGAATCTTTTTGTTCATCAGTCTGCCTCTCGCTTTGAGTTAGTTTCGTAAAGCGTTTCTGTGATCGCGCCCCGAAACAACTCTTCATTGAGGAACTGAAGTAATTTTTTCGCAGCGGCTTTCTCTGCCGGGAAAACAATCTGTTCATTCTCCAGGTGGATGTCGACATCATATCCATTTGACCGTGCCAAGATCTCTGTTGCGGAATAGGCATTGAGAACATCTGAATCATTTAGCATCGCAAAACGCGTACGAAACCACTGGTTGGCTCCTGTCGCAAGTGAATCCACATCTTCCGGCGCCAATAACTCATGGTTCAGTACTTCGCGAATCTGTTGTTCCGTCGCTTCTTCATAAAAGTCCGCGAGTGGCAGGAAGGTGTTAACGGTGCGAAAATTCTGGAACAGTAATTTTTCGTCAGCAGGCGAATACACCGCACTGATTTTCTTATCAAGTGCTAGACCTGGTCGTTGAGGGGTCTCATAGGTGTTGTTCTGTAAAAAAAGAAAACGTCCGGGTTGAATAACATGTGAACGGCTGAAGTTTTGAAACAAGAGTAACTCTTCACCATCACTATTCTGTACGAATGCAACAACGCCCTTCATCGCTTCAAGTAGGGCATCATCGGTTGTGATTGCATCAAGGTTGGGAACAGATTGAGTGGTTTCGTCGGCAATCCAATCTGGCAATGCAAATTCCGACAAAGAGAAACGCTCGTGGAGCTCCGGCTTGTAGCCAGCGTTGAAATCAATCTCCGTAATTTCACCCACAAATGACTGATAAAGGCTTGCCCAGCTTCCGGAAAGTGAGGTCTGCAACGTCTGATGTAATGGAATTCTGCGAAGTTGCATGCCATCGTCTCCCTTTACGATTGCTGCGAGTTGAAAATCTTCAAACATCACTCTCCCTCGTATGTAGGTATATTCCGTGGGCCAAACGAACCGTCTGAATATCAGTCCCAGGCTTTCTTAATTCATCTTTGCTAATTAGTAGGTGGGAAACGCCGTCCCCATTTCTTACGTTGTAGAAGTGATATCCCAGAAGCCCCATCACGGGATTGAAATGGAAGGCGCCAGCATGAGCAATAACCAAGAAAATTACTGCCAGAACATATGCACCAACCAGCCACTCTCCCGTGGAGATGACGCCATCACTAGAGATAAATGGCAACAGGTAAGCCAGTAAGAAGGCGAGCACCTCCTTGTCATTGCGCTCGAACTCTTGAATACGGAAGAGATGTTTTTGTGCATTTTGAGCTGCGTAACGCAGCATCGCCCAGCACAGAAAAACTAGAAGCGCAGCAACCAGCAACCAGCACCCAGCTCAACCATGGTTTTCCTTCTGCATACTGTCGAACAGCAAGGGCGCCTAATATCGGAGCCAGTGAGGTAGAAACAAGCAAGAATCGGGCGACGCGGTTCAGCATAAGAATTCCGAATTCTGCTCAGCCACTTTTAGACGTGTGCGGCCGGTTAGAAGCTCCTGCATCATGGATTGCTTGAGAACTACAGTTTTGGCACGACGTTGTTTTATGGCTTCAACCTCGTCTCCCATTGCTAGAAGAGCTTTAACTATTTCGTTTTGTTCCCTAACCCCAGGGATCCTTAAGGTGAATTTACGCATGTCAGATCCATACAAGTGATAAACCGTGGTACCTGTCACAAGGCGAAGAACTTGGTCATCATCATTTCGAATAATGTAGCTTAGAAAGGTACCATTGAGAGTATGTGGATCTGCGCGAATGACGAGAATATCACCCCCCAAAACCACTTTATCGCTCTTTATGCAGCTGGCTTTTGCCAAACCTGATGGGGTGACATCTGACGTTGGCATTAACACATCATTCGCTACCGAAAGAAACTTATCTCCGCGCGTGCTCGTTCGACTGATGGTCTTTCTGATTTCAACGCCGTATTGAGTAAATAACTCACCATAGTGGATACATTCATACCTTCCATAAGCATCTAGTGAGCTTTTCGGGAGGCCTTTACCTTTGTGGAAGCTGCAAAGCTCGCCCAACTGAGCTTCTTCCCACTCCCCCTCAAAACCCGGCAGTCGGGTTTGACCGGTGAGGAGTTGTTGCATGGTGGCTTGTTTGATGTCGTGCTTTTTAGCTATCAGTCGATCCAGTTCTTCCAGTAGGGCATCAACGTCGCTTAGTGCGGTGGCGATGGCACGTTGCTCTTTCAAGGTAGGAGGAAGAGCCAAGGGTAATTCCCTCACGGTTTTGAGGTTAATACCTGCTTTCGCTCCTTGATCCGTGATCGCATGGAATCTCTTCTGACCTTCTCCAAACGCTAAAAATAGAGCAACAAACTTAGAGCATACGATTTCACTAGGAAATCTGACCAGGGCAATGTGCTGATTAATATAGGCGGGCAACGGGACCGATTCGTCAATATAGCCAATTATCCCAATATCGGCGGTTATCGAAATGAGTAGGTCACCGCGAGCAAGGGATGTCCTATCCCCTTCTTGACCGATATTAGGCACAGACACAAATCGAGTATCGGTTAGGTCAAGGTGAACATTTTCACGGCTCATATTTGTAATGCGAACAAATAAATCACCAAATTTGCTGTAATATTGAGCCCAACCACGTGAGCCACTTGTTACGAAAGGATTCAGAACACCAACTGTTAATACACTCCAATCCTCAGGAATAACACCAACCTCAGTCTGCTTGTAGCCAAAAGGTTCAGTCGGCTTCTCCGCCGTGAATCCATACCCCGGCGATACTTCCCGAACTTCCACTGTTTCGCTGTTCATGCCCACTCGACCCCCATTTTTTTCAGGTGCTTATCCACTTTGGATGATAGCTCCTTCACGCGCTGGGTAATTTGCGGCAGGGGAGTGGCATAGCGCTCTGTTAGTTGGCGTATACGGGCGGTCAGGGTTTGGGAGACGCGTTCCAGTTCACCATGCACGGCGGCTTCTAGGGCGGTGAGCCATTTGTAGTCGACCACTAGAGTCTTGATTTCGTCTTCGGTGAGTTCTGGATATTTATCATGGGCGAGCTGGTCTAGCTCGGCGTCCTGTTCCTTGATTTGAGACTTAAGGCTGCTCTGTTTTCCGATCAGATCCAGATAGTGAGCGAGAGTATAAAAATCGGCCAAAAGCTCAGGTAGTTGGTCAAGGTGTAGGCGCTCACGGTAATGTATTTCAACGCTGGTCAGAATCTGAGCAGCCTTCTTTTCTATAGCTTTCAATTGCTTTTCTAGCAATATATAGCGCTTTAAGGTCTTGTGTTCTTCAACATCGCCTGTTTCATCAAGGCGTGCCTGGATCGCTTTCTGGGTCAGCTTACCTTTGCTATTTCTTAGGGGCTCAAAATAGCCGCTATCAGCTATGGTGCGAAGCTCGATGGCATGCTCTGTCGCTTGTTCGATCAGGGCTCGATAATTGGCGCTGTCTTTAGGGGCTTCTTCTTGCCAAGCTGTTATAAGGGCTTGTCTAAACGCTTCCTGCGCTTCACTCTTGGTTGATACGTCTTTAAGCACTCCCTCTTCGCCGCCGTGCTCTTCTTCCAGCTCGGTGATCTGGCTGACGAGGATGTCCAGCTCGGTTTGTAACGCGTCCAGTTCGGCCTGTTGCTCGGCAAAGTAGTGCGCGACGATGTAGGGCTTGGGCAGTAGGTCGCACGTCCAGCCTTTATCTTTCATCTGGCCTTTTTTCTTGCCGCTGGCGATCTCTTCCTGGATTCGGCGGGTTTTGGCCACCCAGCCGTCGGCGGCGATTTCGTAGGCGTCGTCCTGCAGGGTCTCGTACCAGTAGTCCATCAGGTGCTGGTAAATATCGTAAGGATCCAGCAACGGCGCGTTACGGAAACTGTTGAGCAGGTCTTCGCCGACTTCGGTGATCAGTGCCTTAGGTTGGCCATCTTCGCCGAAGGCTTTCAAGCGAGGGGCGTTGCGCTCGCGCCAATCGTTGAACAGGCCGATAACCTTTTGTCGAAAGGCGGCGAATTCCTGGTGCTCAAGAATTGAGGGTTTAATGTCTGAGGCATCCACAGCCGGGTCGGCGTAACCCATGCGGTGGCTGGGCCGGAACAGTGTTCGGCGGAGTTGTGGAAATACCTGCCAGTAGGCAGCTAGACCGGGTACCGGTGGAATGGCGTGCGGGTCACCGTCGATATCCCGCTCGGGGATACCGCCGTTGAGGTGAGCGTGGATGTCGTGCTGGTCTTCCGGCTCGCTGGTATCAATGTAGCGCGGCAGATTGAGGTTGAAATCATTCTTGGGGTCGGCGATTTCGTCAAACGGCACCATGCGGGCATAGCGCGACACATCCACCTGTTTTTTGAAGGAGTCCACCATGCGATGGATATCCTGCTCGCGCAGGCGGTTTTTATTGCCGTCTTTGATAAAGCCTTTTGAGGCATCGATCATAAAAATGCCTTTCCTTGCCTGTGCGTTCTCTTTATCCAACACTAGGATGCAAGCGGGAATGCCGGTGCCGTAGAAGAGGTTGGCTGGCAGGCCGATGATGCCTTTGAGAATGCCTGAGCGTACCAGTTGCTTGCGTATCACTGCTTCGGCGTTGCCTCGGAAGAGTACACCATGGGGCAAAATCACCGCGCCCTTGCCGGTGCTTTTCATGGAACGAATGATGTGTAGCAAGTAGGCGTAGTCGCCCTGCTTAGCGGGCGGCACACCCCAGTTGAAGCGCTGAAACTCGTCGTCTTCCGGCGTTAAACCGGTGCTCCAGGCCTTATCGGAAAAGGGCGGGTTGGCCACCACGTAATCATAGGTGCGCAGGTCTTGGCCGTTGTCACCCTTAAACTTTGGGCTGGCTAACGTATCGCCCTGCAGGATGTTGGCGCTGGGAAAATTGTGCAGGATCATGTTCATGCGGGCGAGACCGGCGGTGGTCACGTCCTTTTCCTGCCCTTCCAGGGTGATGTATTTGCCCGCTTCGGCAGCCACCTTAAGCAGCAGCGAGCCCGACCCACATGTCGGGTCATAAGCGGTGGTAGCTGCCACGGCGGTCTTCGGCGAAATGCCGATCACCTGGGAGATGACCCGGCTGACTTCCGAGGGTGTGTAGAACTGGCCCTTACTCTTACCGCTTTCGCTGGCGAAGTGGCGCATCAGGTATTCGTAGGCATCGCCCAGAATGTCGTCGTGCTCGGCGCGGTTTTTAGCAAAATCCAGCTCCGGTTTCTGGAAAATGCCAATCAGGTTGGTAAGGCGATCGATCATCGCCTTACCTTCGCCCAGCTTGTTGGGGTCGTTGAAGTCTGGGAAGTCGCTGCGCGCCAGCCGGGCGTTATTGTCGATCAGGGGCTGAATGATCTGGGTATTGATCTTGTCGCCAATGTCGCTCTTTCCCTTGAGCTGAATCATGTCCTTGAAGCTGGCGCCCTTGGGGATGACCACCGGTGGGGCGAAATCGTCCGACTCGGCGTATTTATCTGAAATGTACTTGATAAACAGCATAAACAGGACGTAGTCCTTGTACTGGGACGCGTCCATTCCCCCGCGCAGCTCATCGCAGGAGGCCCAGAGGGAGGAGTAAAGTTCGGATTTCTTGATGGCCATATGGGTTACTTGCTCAACCTAATTTTGATTTTGATCGTACTTGTTTACCAACTATCTCAGCCATTACCCAGCTTATGCGGTACGACCTCATGCCCGAGTTCTTTATAGCGCTGCCAGCAGGCGCGTTTGGCGACCAGCACTTGCTGGTGCTGGTTAATAATCTCGGCAATGCGGGTGTAGCGCTCAATGCCCTCGGGAATATCCGGATGCAGGTTCAGCAGGGCGGTCTCTACCGAGGGCACAGGCAGCTGTTGCCAACCTAGCGTGATCGGCACGCTTGTGGCCATGTCGCTGTCTTCCAGCGCGTGGGGCAGGTAGGCGTCGTCGCGAAAGCCCCACAGGGCCTCGTCGGCCTGTTCCGCCAGGGCTTTGTCCTCGCAGTGAAGGTGCAGCCGGTAGCCCTTGCGGTGGATGGTCTCGGCCAGCTTGCAGGCAAACTGGAGGCGGGCATCCAGCGTTGTGTCCGGCAGGATATAAAAGTCGATACGCGCCATGGCGGATTCCTGGCAGGGCGTCTCAGGGCAGCGTCGCCGCAGGCAATGCCGCGGCGACGCAAGAGGTGGGATTATGCCAGCTGGGTGAGCCAGCCGTATTTGTCTTCACTACGGCCGTACTGGAGATCCAGCAGTTTGGTGCGAATGCGCTTGGCGACTTCGTTATTGCCACCCGCCGTGAGACGAATGCGCTCGTCTTCACTGACCAGCTCGCCCACCGGCGTGATGACGGCCGCCGTGCCGCAGGCGAAGACTTCGGTAATCTCGCCTGAAGCTGCGCCCTCACGCCATTCGTCGATGCTGATAGGGCGTTCTTCCGGGCTCAGGCCTTCGTCTTTGGCCAGGGTGAGTACCGAGTTGCGCGTGACGCCTTCGAGAATGGTGTCGGTCAGGCGCGGCGTCACCAGGCGACCGTCCTTGAAGACGAAAAACAGGTTCATCCCGCCCAGCTCTTCGATCCACTTGCTTTCTGCGGCGTCCAAAAACGCCACCTGGCCGCAGCCGTTGGCGGCGGCTTCCTTTTGCGCTGCCAGTGAGGCCGCGTAGTTGCCGCCGCACTTGGCAAAGCCGGTGCCGCCTGGCGCGGCGCGCTTGTAGTGGGAGGAGAGCCAGATGGACACGGGCTCGATCCCGCCTTTGAAATAGGCGGCGGCCGGCGAGGCGATCACGTAATAATCCACCTCGTGGGCGGGTCGTACGCCCAGAAAGGCTTCCGTGGCAATCATGAACGGGCGCAGATAGAGGCTGCATTCGTCGGCATCGCTTGAGGGCGTGGGTACCCAGACGTGGTCCTGAGCGAGCAGGGCTTTCAGTGAGCCAATAAAATCCTCATCGGAAAGCTCGGGCAGCGCCAGACGACGCGCACTGCGGCGAAAGCGTTCGGCGTTTTTCTCGGGGCGGAACGTCCAGACAGAGCCGTCGGCGTGACGGTACGCCTTGATGCCCTCAAAGATCTCCTGGCCGTAATGCAGCACCGAGGCGGCGGGGTCGAGCGTCAGAGGGCCGTAGGGACGCACCTGATGACCGTGCCAATCGGCGTCGATCGTCCAGCGGATGTGCGCCATATGGTCGGTGAAGTGCTTGCCAAAGCCAGGGTTGTTGAGAATATTGTCGCGAATCCCGTCGGCCGTCGGTTGGTTGGACGGCAGGGCTTCAAAATGAGTATCAAAACTTGCAGTGGGCACGGCTGTCAGTCTCCGCTAGCAACACGCCTCTCAGGGCGACTACTGTAATAAGTGGGGGTATTAAAACAGGCGTACTGGGTAAAGCTCAGTACGCCTTGATATGTTCAGGTTTAACGGTTGTGGCGCGTAAAGGCAACCGCTGGTTGTCTAGTCGTCGCCATTTTCGACTTGGGCGTCGTTTTCGCGGTCCAGCAGATATTGCGTCAGTAGCCCCACAGGGCGTCCGGTGGCGCCTTTCTGCTTGCCGGAGTGCCAGGCAGTACCCGCAATATCCAGGTGTGCCCAAGGAAAATGCTCGGCAAAGCGCGACAGGAAACAGGCGGCGGTAATGGTACCCGCCGGGCGGCCGCCGATATTGGCCAGATCGGCAAAGTTGGAGTCGAGCTGCTCCTGATATTCGTCCCAAAGCGGCAGGTGCCAGGCGCGGTCCCAGGCGGCTTCGCCGGCGTCGAGCAGGTCCAGTGCCAGGTCGTCGTCGTTAGACAGAAGACCGGTGGCGTGGTGGCCAAGCGCGATGATGGCCGCGCCGGTGAGCGTGGCAATATCGACCACGCTCGCCGGTTTGAAACGCTCGGCGTAGGTCAAGGCGTCGCACAGCACCAGCCTGCCTTCTGCGTCGGTGTTGAGCACCTCAACGGTTAGCCCCTTGAGCGTGGTAATGATGTCGCCGGGTTTGGTGGCGGCGCCGTCCGGCATGTTTTCGGCTGCGGCAACGATAAATATCAGGTTCAACTTGGGCTTGATCGTGAGGAGTGCTTTGACCGTGCCGAATACGCTGGCGGCACCGCCCATGTCGAACTTCATCTCGTCCATGCCTTCGCCAGCCTTGAGCGAAATGCCGCCGGTATCGAAGGTGATACCCTTGCCGATCAGGACGTGGGGGGCTTCATCCGCGTTCTCGGCACCATTGTAGCGCATGACGATCAGGCGGCTTGGCTCTCGACTGCCGCGCCCGACCGATAGCAGGGCGCCCGCACCCAATTCGGCAAGCGCTTCTTCGTCCAGAATATCGACGTCCAACGCGCCTTGGGAGTCACGGCCAAGCTGTTCCGCCTGGTCGGCCAGGTAGCTAGGCGTGCACACATTCCCCGGCAGATTGCCCAGCGTACGCGTATAGTTGATACCCTGACCGATAGCGCTACCCTGGTGGGCGCCCTGTCGGGCAGCCTCGGCGTCGGCGGCGTTGCTGATCATCAGGTTCAACTGCGTCAGGCTTGGCGCTGGCGACGGGTTGCGCTTGAACTGATCAAAACGGTAGCTCGCGCGCTCGATGCTTTCGAGCACCTTACGTGCTTTCCAGCCGGTATCGCGATCGGCAAGCGGTACTTCGGTCAGCATGACGCTTGCGTTATCAATAGGCAGTTTGAGGAGCGCCGTCATGGCGGCATCCAGCGCCTTCAGGTACGCCGTTTCATGGCATTTTTCGCGTTCGCCAAGGCCAACGAGCAGCAGGCGCTCGGCACCCAGGCCTGGGGCATACGGCAATAACTGTATGTTCGCGAGGCTGGCATCAACGTCGCCATTGGCCACAAGCTGGCCGATCAGTTGCTCGCTGGCATCGTCGAGTTTGGCAACGGCGGGCAATAAATCGCGACTTTTGTGGTCAGGCACCTTGTAAATAGGGACGACCAGACAGGCCGTTTCTATTTTGGCGGGATTGGCCGTTTGAACGGAAAATTCCATGACGTCTCCAACAAGACAAGCATCGAGGTATTCAGGATAATGACCCAGTGTACCCAAGCACGGCAGGTGTTGCATAACATCCTGCACGACTAGCCGGAGAGCGCGTTGATCTTATTTCGCTATTTAACCCGAGAGGTTCTGGTCACCATGTCCGCTGTAGCGGGCATTTTGCTGTTGGTGATCATGGGCAGCCGCTTTATCCGCTATTTTTCCGACGCGGCGGAGGGCGATTTCCCGGTCAATATTCTGGGCAGCTTGATGGTCTATCACCTTCCGGGGTTCATGGAGCTTATCCTGCCGCTTTCGTTCTTTTTGGGCATATTGCTGGCTTATGGTCAGTTGTACATGAACAGCGAAATTACGGTGATGGTGGCCTGTGGCATGAGCCCCAGGCGGCTTCTCAAGGTGACGTTACTGCCTGCCTCGGCGGTGGCGATAGCGGTGGGTATTTGTAGCCTTTGGCTCACACCGGCAGGCGCTCTGCAAACGGCTGCGATCATAGAAGAACAGGAAAGCCGATTGGACGTGTCGGTGCTGGCACCCGGCCGCTTTCAGGAGTTCGGCGGTGGCCGTACCGCCTATATCAGCGGTTTCAATGAGGATGGAAGTGAAATGCAGGATGTTCTCGTCCACGAGCAGCGCAATCCTTCCGATGACGCCGAGCACGACTATGTCACTAGAGCCGAGTCCGGCTATCAGGAAACGCGCATGGAAACCGGCAGCCGCTTTCTGGTCCTCAATAACGGCGAGCGTTACGGCGTAACGCCAGGGCAGCGCAATGCTGAACGCTTGACGTTCGAACGTTATACGCTGCGGTTGGGCTTGAGCCGCGACCGACAGGAGCTGGATTCGCTGGAGTACGCCACCACGCTGGCGCTCTGGCAGGATGACAATGATCGCGCCCAAGCCCAATGGCAGTGGCGGGCCGGTCTGCCGCTGATGGTCTTTATTCTGGCGATCATGGCGCAGCCCCTGTCGCGGGTTAACCCCCGACAGGGGCGCTTTGCCAAGCTGCTTCCCGCGGTCTTTTTATACGTTGCGTACCTGAGCTTACTGCTGGCGGCCGTGGATGCGGTGGGCAGCGGGGCGTGGTCCACCACCGTGGGTATATGGCCCGTTCATGGGCTGTTTCTAGCCTTGGGGCTCTTGCTGATCTGGCACTCACAACGCAAGGGGATGCGCTGATGATCATTGATCGCCTCGACCGCTATATT
Source organism: Vreelandella subterranea (assembly GCF_900111305.1). Taxonomy (GTDB): domain Bacteria; phylum Pseudomonadota; class Gammaproteobacteria; order Pseudomonadales; family Halomonadaceae; genus Vreelandella; species Vreelandella subterranea. The sequence continues at coordinate 74,082 of NZ_FOGS01000006.1, read as the reverse complement.
GCCCGTAATGTGCTGGCAGCCATTGTGGTGGTGCAGTTCGTCCTGCTCGGGTTGGATATCACCATCGCCTACATCGACGATCTGGGCGATGTGCAGGAAGGGTATTCGGCTCTGGATGCGCTGTTCTATTTGTTGATGCGCACCCCCTGGCGGTTTTATCAATACGCACCGGTAGCGGTACTGATAGGCGCGCTGATCGGCTTGGGCAGTATGGCGTCAAGCAACGAACTGACCGTGATGCGTGCGGCGGGCCGTTCACTGGGGCGGATTGTCTGGAGCGTGATGAAGCCCGTGTTGGTCTTCGTCGTCGTGGTGCTGATGGTGGCTGAGTATGTCAGCCCGCGCACCGAACAATATGCCGAAGCGTGGCGGCTCGAGCAGCTTCAGGGGGAGGGCGCCATGTTGACCAGCCGCAGCGGCTGGCAGGTCGAGGGAGACAGCGTTTACCGCTTCGGCGCGATTCGGGCGGATAACGTGGTGCTCGACCTGACCCGTTACCGGTTTGATGAGGAACGTCTCGTCGAAGCGACTCACGCGCGTCGCGCCAACTGGGACGCTGGCGGGTGGCAGTTGGAGGATGTCGCCACTACGCGGATTTTTGATGACCACACCGAGTCCGAGCAATCCCAAACCATGCGCTGGGAAACCGACTTCACCCCGCTTCAACTGGAGCGCCTGTTGCGTTCGGTAGAAAGTCAGGCACCCAGCGAGCTTTGGGCCTATGCGCGCTTCCTGGAAGCGCAGGGCATGCAGACGGACCAGCCGCTGCTGTATTTCTGGCAGAAAATGTTAATGCCGCTGACCATGGGGTCGCTGGTGTTGATTGCCGCGTCGTTTGTGTTTGGTCCGCTGCGTACCGTGGCGGCGGGTACCCGGGTGTTTTATGGCGTGGTCACCGGTCTGGTCTTTAAATACGTTCAGGACTTGCTGGCACCGGCCTCGACACTCTTTGGGTTCTCACCCGTCTGGGCGGTACTGGTGCCGACGCTGGCGTGCGCAGTGGTGGGGGTTTATTTCCTGAGGCGCAACGGTTAATTCCTGATCTCAAGGAGCTCTATGACCAAGCGACGTTTTCCCCAGCCGGGCAATATCCGGCCCGCGGGATTGCCATCGCGCCTGGGGGCGATGCTCTATGATGGCTTGTTGGTTACAGCCATCTGGATTGCCGTGACGGTCGCCCATTTGGCGTTTTTCAGGTTTGTGCTAGACCAAGAGGCAGAAGATATAGGCACTCTGGAGGTCGATATCTGGAGCCTGCGGCTTTTGCTGGTGCTGAGCACGACGCTGTTTTTTGTTTTTTTCTGGCGGCGTGGTGGCATGACACTGGGCATGCAGGCGTGGCGACTGCGCGTGCAAACCCTCGATGGTGAGGTCATTTCCCTCAAGCAAAGTCTGGTGCGCTGCCTCACTGCCTGGCTTTCTCTGGCAGCGCTGGGGATTGGTTACTGGTGGGTGTTATTCGATAAGCATTACCGTAGCTGGCCGGACATCGCCTCCGGCACCCAGACCGTGAAATTGCCCAAGCATTAATTTTTCTTTGCAAGAATACAAAATGTCGCTCCCGACAATCAGTTACATGCACCTTCATAACACTTAAGACGAATCGATACTAAAGGCCATGCATTTTTACTTGCAAAGATGTATGCGACTCATTTACATTCACCTTATGAACTTTATGAGGTGCAGCCATGTACGTGTGTGTGTGCAAGGGAGTAACTGACCATCAGATCCGCCAGCAGGTGAGCGACGGCGCGCGCAGCTGGCGGGAAGTCCGTGAAGCAACCGGCTGTGCCACTCAATGCGGCAAGTGCGCATGCTTTGCTAAATCGGTGACGCGTGAAGCGGTTCATGAGGCTCGCCTGGAAGCCAATGCTGGCCTGGCATATGCCGTTTGACGCGAATCACTATTATTAGGGTTATCTTTAGCAAATATATGATTTGCTTGAATTTTTATCCCTCATCTCTATACTCCCAGTAAGGCTGGGAGTACGCCTTTTATGGCCAATACTCCTTCATTAGCGTAACTGTTTGATAGAGCCTGCTAAACTATCAGCATTACAGAGAAAAGGTGACGTCATGAAAGGTGATCCGAAAGTAATCGAGCATCTCAATATTGCACTTGGCAATGAGCTGGTCGCCATCAATCAATACTTTTTGCATGCCAAAATGTATAAAGATTGGGGCCTGCAAGCACTTGCCAAGTGGGAATACGATGAGTCCATCGAAGAGATGCAGCACGCCGACAAGCTTATTGAGCGCATCCTGTTCCTCGAGGGCATTCCCAACCTGCAGGACCTGGGCAAGCTGCACATTGGCGAGAACGTCAAGGAAATGCTCGAGTGTGACCTGAAAATCGAGCACGATGGCCGTAACGACTATATTGAAGCCATTACCTACTGCGAAAGCGTCAAAGACTACGTAACGCGCGACATGCTGCGCGATCTGCTTGCTGACGAAGAAGATCATATCGACCACATCGAAACCGAGCTTGGCTTGATCGACAAGGTGGGTATTCAGAATTATATGCAGCGCCAGATGCAGATGGCAGGCGACGAGTAATCGCTTGAATTGAGCCAGCTTAACAACTGAGCCAATCGCACAACGCAAAACGGGCAGCCATCATTGGCCGCCCGTTTTGCTTTCCGCTATCTACAAGCTACAAGCGTTATTCACTGTCGTCAGAGGCTTCTACGATGCCGCAGCCCACGCGGCTTCCGCCCCCACCCAGTGCTTCAGGGTCATCCGAATAGTTATCGCCGCCTTCGTGAATCATGATGCTGCGGCCTTTTATATCCTCGACACTCAAGCGCGGCGCGAGGACAGGCAGCGTGGCGTTGCCATCTTCATCCACGATAAGCACGGGTAAATCGCCCAAGTGGCCATCCTCGTAGGGCCCTTTATGGCTGCCTGTTTCTTCAGGGTCATAATGGCCCCCAGCATACAGTCCCGCGGTCATGTGCCCGCTGTCGTTTTCCTGAGCCTCGCAGCTTGGGTTCTGGTGTACATGAAAGCCGTGGGGGCCAGTCTCCAGATCGCTGAGGTCAGGCGTCAACAGCAGGCCATGTTCAGTGTCTTCCAGCGTGATGCTGCCGATGGACTCGCCGATGCCGTCGGGGCTGATTTTATGCATTCCTACATCCATGCTGTCGTTAGCCTGAGCAGCAGAGACGAGCAGTAGAGAGGCGGAAAGACCGCCGAGTATTGCGGCATAACGCATGATGATGTCTCCTTTCCTGATCCATGGAAATTATCGCGATGAGGTACTTACTTAAAGTAGCTGCATGAAGGCTAACCTGCCAATCTCTTCGTCCACGGCTTTCCCCATTGTGTGGATGACAACGCCTTGCCAAGCCGCGACAATGGCACCCTGCCATAGTGACCCGTTATGATTACCCAGGAGCGTTATGACGCCACTCAACATCCTCTATCAGGATGAGCATCTGGTTGCGGTACATAAGCCGTCAGGACTTTTAGTCCACCGTTCGGCACTGGCGCGTGGAGAAACCGAATTTCTCCTTCAGCGGCTGCGTAATCAGCTTGGCAAGCGCGTCTACCCGGTGCATCGGTTAGACCGGCCCACCTCAGGCGTGATGGTGTTTGGCTTATCCTCCGAGGTTGCCGCTCTGCTCAGCGACGCCTTCAGCGAGCGTCAGGTGGAGAAGCGCTATTTGGCGGTAGTCCGCGGTAAAGCGCCGGAAAGTGAGCGTTTGGACTATCCGCTCCGGGAAGAGGATGGCACCCGACCCAAGGCGGAAATGCCCGCGATGCCAGCGATGACCGATATTCGCCGTCTGGATAGCGTCGAACTGCCGGTGCAGGTCGACCGTTACCCCGTGGCGCGTTACTCGCTGGTCGAGGCGCGGCCATTGACCGGGCGACGCCACCAGATTCGCCGCCATCTGTCACGGCGTGGCTACCCCATCATTGGTGATGCCAAGCACGGCAAAAGCGTCCACAACCGCTTTTTTGCCGAACAGCTAAGGGCTCCCCGGTTGCTGCTGGCCGCGACCTATCTGGCGTTTGACCATCCGCTGTTCGACAAGCGCATTCAGCTTGGCTGTGCCTTGGATGACACCATGAGCACGCTGCTTGATTACCTTGGCTGGTCGGGTCACCTGCCGCTGGACAGTGTGCGCACGCCGCCCGTCGGCACACCATCCGCCCTTCTAACATGAGTGTGGGAGACACTATGTCGTCTGCGGACTACGATTTTCGTTTCGGCGGGATTCGCCGCCTCTATGGTCAGCGTGCCGCGGATGCCTTTCGCCATGCCCACGTGGTGGTGGTAGGTGTTGGTGGTGTGGGGAGCTGGGCAGTCGAGGCGCTGGCGCGCTCGGGCATTGGCAAGCTGACGCTGATCGACCTGGATGACGTCTGCGTCTCCAACGTCAACCGGCAGCTTCACGCCCTGGATGGCACCATTGGTCAGCCCAAGGTGGAAGTGCTTGCCGAACGCTGCCGCTTGATTGCTCCAGAAATCGAGATTGTGGCCGACACCGCCTTCGTCACACCCACCAACTTGGCCGAGCGGATTCCTGATGACGCTGACCACGTGGTGGATGCCATCGACAGTGTGATTGCCAAGGCCGCGCTGATTGCCTGGTGCAAGCGGCGCAAAATCCCGATTACCGTTACCGGCGCGGCGGGTGGGCAGACCGATCCCACACGTATTCAAGTCGCTGATTTGACGCGCACCGAGCACGACCCGCTGTTATCCAAGGTGCGCTCGCGATTGCGCCGGGACTACGGCTTTTCCCGTAACCCCAAGCGGCGCTTCTCGGTGGAGTGCGTCTACTCCGACGAGCAGTTGATCTATCCCGGCGCCGACGGTGAAGTCTGCCTGCAAAAGCCTGGCAGCGGCGACGCTACACGCTTGGACTGTGCCTCGGGCTTCGGTGCCGCCACATTTCTGACCGGCACCTTTGGCTTTGTCGCCGCCTCCAAGGTGCTTGAGCGTCTTGCCAAAAAAGCCAACCAGCCAGTGACCCAAAAGGAAGCTTTATGACCGCTCCCGTCCCCGGTATTTACCGTCATTACAAAGGCAGCCTTTACGAAGTGCTCGGCACTGCCCAGCACAGCGAAAGTGAAGAGGCGCTGGTTGTGTATCGTGCCCTGTATGGCGACTACGGTCTCTGGGTGCGCCCGCTTGAGATGTTTATGGAAACAGTCACCAAAGAGGGCCAGACCCAGCCCCGTTTTGCGCTGGAAAAAGCGTTTTAGTGAGCGCTATTGCTTATATTCTTTAATCAGCTATCTTTATAACCTTTATTGCATGGCGTAAACATTGAGGATATAAGCATGAAGACCTTCGCGCTTTCCCGGCACAAGGGAGAAGGCACGCCGGATGTCGCCGGTTTTTTTGATCCCCGCACTTTTAGCATTCAGTACGTAGTGAGCGACCCGGCTACCCAGCAGTGCGCGATTATTGACCCGGTGCTGGATTTTGACGAGAAATCAGGCGCAACGGCGACCTTTAGCGCTGACAAGTTACTGGCTTATATAGAGCAAGAAGGGCTTTCGGTCGCCTGGATTCTGGATACCCATCCCCACGCCGACCACTTCTCGGCGGCCCACTATTTACAGGGAAAAACCGGCGCGCCCACCGCCATAGGCCAGCACGTCACTAAAGTACAGGCGCTGTGGAAGGATATCTATCACTGGCCGGAGATGCCCGCCGATGGCCGTCAGTGGGATACGCTGTTTGCGGAAGGCGACACGTTTAAAATTGGCAAGCTGGACGCCCGCGTGCTGTATTCGCCAGGCCACACGCTGGCTTCGATTACCTATGTAATCGGCGATGCGGCTTTCGTGCACGACACCCTGTTCCAGCCGGATTTTGGTACCGCCAGGGCGGACTTTCCCGGTGGAAGTGCCAAAGCGCTATGGGATTCCATTCAGCAGATTCTCTCCTTGCCTGACCAAACTCGCTTGTTCACCGGCCACGATTATATGCCTGATGACCGCGAGCCCGAGTGGCAAAGCAGCGTCGCCGAGCAGCGGGCGCACAACCCGCACTTGGTGGGTAAAAGCCAGGATGACTACATTGCGCTGCGCCACAAGCGTGATAGCGAACTACCAATGCCCAAGCTGATTCTCCACGCGCTACAGGTCAACACCCAAGGTGGCCGCCTACCGGCGCCAGAGGCCAACGGCAAGCGCTACCTGAAAATCCCGCTGGATGCACTGGAAGGTGCGGCCTGGGAGTAACGTCCACCGATAGTCTGCTTGGTACGTTTTACGGTAGGCTACTGGCTAACTGTTTTACTTTTCCGCCAAGGAACGTTCATGCCCCCGACATCGCCGCAACAAACGCTCAAGGACGTCTTCGGCTTTGACGACTTTCGTGGCGGCCAGCAGGCGGTGGTGACAAGGGTTTTGGCGGTGCACTCCACGGCGGCGATTTTCGCCACCGGCGCGGGGAAGTCGCTTTGCTACCAGCTCCCGGCGCTGCATCTGCCGCATTTGACGCTGGTGGTGTCGCCGCTGCTGGCGCTGATGCAGGATCAGCTCTCTTTTCTAACCCGCCATGGCGTGGCGGCGGCCAGTATTGATTCCACCCAGGACCGCGACACCACCCGGGATGTCATGGAACGCGCCAAAAGCGGTGAGCTGAAAATCCTGATGATCTCGGTGGAGCGGCTCAAGAATGAGCGCTTTCGCCACTTTCTACGCCAGGTGCGTATTTCGCTGATGGTGGTCGACGAAGCCCACTGTCTTTCCGAGTGGGGGCATAACTTTCGCCCCGATTACTTGAAGCTGCCGGACTACCAGCGGGACTTTGCCATTCCCCAGGTGCTGCTGCTCACTGCTACGGCAACGCCCGCGGTAATTGCCGATATGCGTGAGAAGTTTGCCATTGATCAGGATAACGTCATCACCACCGGCTTTTACCGTTCCAACCTTGAGCTGCTGGTGGCACCCGCCATGGAGGATCGTCAACAGCAGTTGATCGAGTGGCTGAAACCGCAGATGCAGCCGGGGCGCGAAGCACCGACGATTATCTATGTCACCTTGCAGCAAACCGCTGAGCGAGTGGCGAGCGCACTGACGGATCAGGGCATCGCCGCCCAGGCGTACCATGCGGGATTGGATGCCCAGCGGCGGGATGAGATTCAGGGCCAGTTCATGCGCGGTGAGTCGCCCTGCATCGTGGCCACCATTGCGTTCGGGATGGGCATCGACAAGGACGATATCCGCAACGTGGTTCACTATGACCTGCCCAAATCCATCGAAAACTACAGCCAGGAGATCGGGCGGGCGGGGCGCGATGGCCTGCCTTCCACCTGCCTAACCATGGCGGGGCGCGATGGCTTGCGGGTGCTGGAAAACTTCGTTTACGGCGATACGCCTGAATTCGCAGGCATTCATTGCCTGCTGGAAGAGATCGCTGCGGCAGGCCAATCGCCAGACCGCCAGTGGGAAGTGCTGCTCAATACGCTCTCCCGCGACACCAATATTCGCCTGCTGCCGTTGAAGACACTGCTGGTGCGGCTGGAGATGCACGGCATTATCGCCCCGCGCTTTGCGTTTCTCGCCGAGTATCGGCTGCGCTATCACATCGAGCCAGAGGCCCTGGTGGGCCGCTTTCAAGGTGAGCGTGCGACCTTGGTGCGTTTGCTGGTCGATAACATTCCCATCGCCCGTACCTGGGGAACGGTGGATTTTGAGCGCTTGCACAGTGCGGGGCAGGCCCAGCAGATTGACGCCTCCCGCGGCAGAGTGATCACAGCCCTTGAGTACTTCCAGGACAAAGGCTGGCTGACCCTTGAAGGCAAGCGGATGACCGATGTCTACGAGGTGCTCCAGCCGACTTTTTCCGTTGAAGCGCTGGCGAGCCAGTTATTTAATGAATGCCGCCATCGGGATCGGCTTGAGATCGAGCGGCTACAGTCGATGCTGGCGCTTTTTGAGTCGAGGAGTTGTCTGACGCGGCGGCTGGCCGAACATTTTGGCGATAGCACTTTTGATGCGCCACCTGACACCGAACAGGGCCGCTGTGGCCACTGCTCGGTGTGTTACGGCCATCCGGTAAAACTGCCGGAGGCCACACCACCGCCCGAATTAACCGCTGCTGATTTTCAGCGCTATGCCACGCCGTTGATTGAGCGCCACACCACGCAGTTTGGCCGGCCGCCCAGTGCCCAGCGGCTGGCACACTTTCTGTGTGGTTTAACCATGCCGATATTCACACCGCTCAAAGCTCGTGGCCTTAGCGGATTCGCGGTTTTTGAACAGCGGCCTTACCCAGAGGTGCGCCAGTGGGCTGAAAGGCATTTAGGCAATGCTGACCACTAGCGGTATGTCATTCCCAAGCAGGGAAGGGGTCGGGCAGCGTCTTCCACGCTTCCATGCCTTCGAGTAACTCTGCGTCACTCAGCAGGCAGTCATCCAGCGCTTTGCGCATTCTGGCTTGATCCAGACTCTGGCCGATAAACACCAACTCCTGGCGCATGTCGCCAAACGGTTCTTGCCACTTGTCCATAATAAACTGGCGCGTTTCTGGGTCGTCCGGCCATTGGTCTTCAGGAATGGCTTTCCAGAATACCCCGGCCATACCGTGGTGAGCGATCCCGCCTGCCTGGCTCCACTGGCCCGCGTAGCGCGGCCGGGTCGCCAGCCAGAAAAAGCCCTTCGAGCGTAGCAGGCCTTTACCAAACCACTCCTGATTGAGCAGGTCATGAAACTTCTGCGGGTGGAAAGGGCGGCGGGCGTGGTAGGCAAAGCTGCCGATGCCATACTCCTCGGTTTCGGGTACGTGTTCGCCGCGCATCTCCTTTAGCCAGCCCGGTGCCAGTTGGGCGCGCTCGAAACTGAACTTTCCGGTGTCCAGCACTTTATCCAGAGGCACGCCTCCCCGAGTAATCGGTACCAGTTCAGCATCAGGGTTCAGCGAGCTTAGAATGGCCTTGAGAGCGCCCAGCTCTGTGTCGCTGATCAGGTCGGTCTTGCTGATCAGCAGTACGTCGCAAAACTCGATTTGATCGACCAGCAGGTCGGCGACGTTGCGTTCGTCATCTTCACCCAGGCGTTCGCCTGCTTCGGCGAGGCTTTGCGCTTCGCGATACTGTTCAAGAAAGTTGGCACCGTCGACCACAGTCACCAGCGTATCCAGCCGCGCTAGGTGGGAAAGGCTCTGACCGCTCTCATCTTCAAAGGTAAAGGTTTCCGCCACGGGCAGTGGCTCGGAAATGCCCGTGGACTCGATCACCAGATAATCGAACTTACCCTCCTTGGCCAACTGGCTGACTTCTTCCAACAGGTCTTTGCGCAGGGTGCAGCAGATGCAACCGTTGCTCATCTCTACCAGCCGTTCTTGTGAGCGGTTCAAGGCAACGTCGGTGTCAAGGGTCGATTCGCCAGGGCCACCGCGCACCAGTGCACCGTCGATATTCACCTCGCTCATATCGTTGACGATCACCGCCACACGGCGACCTTCGCGGTTAGCCAGAATATGATTGAGCACGGTGGTTTTACCGGCACCCAGAAAGCCCGAGAGCACCGTTACGGGTAAAGGAGAAAACGCAGTCATTGCCCACCTCTAAATGCTTTTATGTTATGTGATAATATAACAATAAAGAGGTGATGAAAAAAAGATGTGTTTTTCTGACGTCTTCATCAAGCGCTTCATCAGCAGTCGTCAGCACTTATATTGAGTCGGGCAATAGCCGCGGAGGACATCCGGCGAGCGCAGGGCGGTATGCTTCGTTGCCCGGCCAGTGACGCGTTTGCGCCATAAACGAAACGAGGCCGGTTTGAGTTGGTGGCGCATCACCTCGATCACCTCCGGCTCGGCAAGGCCGTAGAGGGTCTCAATGGCATCAAATGGCGTACGGTCTTCCCAGGCCATTTCGATGATACGCGACTGTTCGTCGTCGGGCAGGCGGCGAAAGCGTTTGACGGCAGCTTTGGGCATGACGATACCTTTTAGAGTTCACGGGAAGTGATAGTCAACGGGGAGTGTTAGGGCGTATGCACATTGATTGGCGGCGTTTTATGGCGGCCCAACGCAAAGCGTCGATGCAAGCAAAAAGTGCCAAACTAACCCCCAGCACCGGGAGGGCCATACCCAGCGCAAGGGCAACGCCGACAAGCCCAAGCTTTGTACCTGGCGGCAGCAAAGCCCATGGTTCGCTGACGGTGGGGAAGCGATGTCCGCTTGACCGGGAAACCCGTCGCCACCACAGGGTATAGCCCCACACAACCAGCACAACGATGCCCGCTGCGAGCACGCCAAGTACAAGTTGATTGATGGTGCCAAACAGTACCCCCATGTGCAGGTCGATTCCCCAACGTGTCAGCTTTGCGGCCAACGGAAAGGTGGCGAAGTCAGTCCTGTCGATAACGGCCATGGTGCGGGGATGCAGTGCTACCTCATCCACCTGGGTCGGCCAACGACGGTCTATCTCAGCGACGCGCCATGCCTGATCAGGTGATGCCGGCGGTGTGATTTGCAGGCGGTCGGCCTCAAGCCCTGCCTGCCGCGCCGCGTGTAATGCGTGGTCAAAGGTAATCAGGTAAACAGCTGGGGCTTGAGTGTTAGCGGTTTGGGCATGCCCCCGGTGCTCGGCGTGTTCGTCCTGCGGGGTGGTGTCGCCAGCCGCCAGGTCGGTCGAGACACTGGGCGTGTTCCAGCCCCAGGCATGGCGAAGCTCGGCGATATTGCCGCCCGCCCACTGCGACCAGGTCAGCCCCGTCGCCGAAAACAGCAACAGCCCTGCGGTCAACACCACTCCCAGGGTGGCATGACGTTTGGCAAGTCGACGCGGGCCCTGTTTGGCTTTCAAGGCGTGTCTTCGGTTGAGCCATAGCACGATACCGCCCAGTGCCATCACCCATAACCAGGATGCCGCGAGCTCGCTGTAAAGGCGGCCTGTATCGCCTAACAGAAGCTGGCGATGAAACAGGTCGATCTGGGTGCGCAGCGGTAAAATACCGCTGGTGCCGTAAACCTTGGCCTCACCGGTGATATTGAGGGTAACAGGGTCAACGAAAACGGCGTTGTGCTGAGAGGGGCCAAGTACCGGGTCGCTGAACATGATACGCGTGGTATCGCCAGGTTCGGGGGCCGGGCGAACCGCATCGGGGGAGGCGCTGTCCAGATAATCTTGGGCTGCGGCAATCTGGGCACTTAACGGCTGCACGTCCCCTTGCTGGGTGCCTTGTAATGCGTCCTGGTAGACCCAGGCTTCCAGCGCAGGGCTGATAACATAAGCAATGCCAGATAGGGCCGCGACAAGAATGAACGGGCCCACCAACAAGCCAACATAAAAGTGCAGCCGACTGATTAACAACATCAGTGGTTTGCTGAATAAAGAACGCCGAGCCATGGCAGAACCTGGGTAAGAAAAGTCAGCTCGCATGGTAGGCGAGGGTTGTGGCAGGCACCAGTAAAACAGGGCGACATAGCGTCGCAATGAGACATGTCACTCGGGTTTGGCGGCTAACAGGGCACGAAACAAGCCGTTCATCAGGACCGGTTCATCATGGCGGATCTGGAACCCTGCCTGGGTAAGCAATGGCGCCGCTTGGCGGGTGATATCGGTGGCGAGTATGGATGTCACTATATTAGCCAGGCGTCGACTAATCCCAGCTGGCTGGCCGTCGGGCTGGAACTTGTCCATCACGCACAGTTGACCGCCAGGCCTGAGTACACGGTAAGCTTCGGCCAGCCCTTGCTGGGGTGTGGGCATAACCGCGAGCAGTAAATGCATGACGACCACATCGAAATGCTCGTCTGGGTAGGTTAGCGCTTCAGCATCCATTACATGGCAAGTGACATCGCGCTGATAGCGATGGGCACGACGCGTGGCGCGCTTGACCATCGCGGGCGTCAGATCGGTTAAATGAATTTCCAGCTCACGAGGGATAAAAGGAAGGTCTAACCCTGTGCCAGCACCCACCAGCAATACGCGCATACCAGGTTCCCAGTCCACCTGACCCAGTGCCACCCGACGGGGCCTGCGAAAAGCACGATTGGCAATCGCATCGTAAAGGGGGGCATAGGCGGTATAGCGTATGCGGTTCCAGGCGGCGGTGTTGAGCATAGATGCCCTCACTGACATGCAGCGTCGATCAATTACCTATAGCACGAATGAGTAGAGGTCACCAACAAGTGTGGTGTTTTTGGCAGGTACGATTTTACATCAGTTTTATGAAGTTGTTTTTTAAATGCTGATAACCGGTTTTTAATATTCTTTTTATGGAATTTTTATTACCGGTTTTAGTTTATCCTTTATTGTTAAAGCGGTTTGTTAGGTTTTCGAGTATATCAAGTAAAAGCTGGCGATCATTTGAATCGAGGGGTTCCAGAAGATGCTTTACGCGACTTGCCTGGTCGTCCAGGTGAAAGCTGGCTTGCCCTAATAACAATGCGGCCTCGCAGTTGAAGATTTCTGCCAGTTCCAGCAGTCGGACGATGTTGGGAATCACTCTCCCACGCTCTATCCGCGAGACAGCTTCATTGCCAATGCCCAAGCGCTCAGCCACTTCTTCCTGGGTCAGCTGACTGCGAATTCGCTGCTTGGCAATTGCTCTGCCAATGTTGCTAGCTAGCCGTTTCTGTTCAGTTTTGTTCACAGTGTCCTCCGTATAGACCTAAATGGTTGAGGATCAACCTATTGACATGAAGGACTGTTTGGGTTGAATATCAACTTTTTGGGTTGATATAGAGCAGGATAGAGAGTTTTTGATAGCACCATATGCCGGGAAAATCGGCAGATGGCAAATTTAATTTTTTTGATCATTTAAGTAAAAGTAAGGGTTGGTGTTTTTAGTTAGCTTTTTTGAGGTAAATTAAAGCTAGTTTCGCGTTCTTTATAAGTTTTCGTAGGTGTTTAAGTAGTCATTGGATGATGCCGAGATAAAGGCAGATTTAGACACAAAGCGGGGGCAGGCCCTGCCGTTGGAAGCGGCGGGTTGTGGTTTATAACGTAATACATGAAGTTTTTACTCTACTAGCGAATGGTTCAGGGATGATCACACCGCAGCCGTATACGGCCTTTGGCGAGCAGACGTGGCGTACCTGACGGATTTCAAGGCGTTAATATCATGTCTTCTACTAAGGCTCCAGTGGTTTTTAGGCAGTTGGCTGACAGCTTGACCTCTGTCAGTGAAAACAGTTTTTTTTATCATCTGGTAAAAGCACTTTCGGACATCCTGCGCGTTGACCATGTGCTATTGGCACGGTTTGATTCTCAGCGCGGTATCGCAACACCCTTGGCTTTCTGGACCCATGGGGCGCTTAGCGAGCTGGATGTGTACGCGGTGAAAGACACGCCCTGCGAACAGGTCGTGATGCTATCCCGCTGGCATATACCTTCAGGGGTAATCGACCGCTTCCCGAACGACACACGGCTGGAGGCGTTATCGGCTGAAGGCTATTGGGGCATGGCGCTGCAGGCACCTGATGGCACTTGCCAGGGAGTGCTTGCCATCATGCACTCCTCACCGCTGGAGCTGCCTGCCTACGCTGAAGAAATCTTGCGGGTCATCGCGATATTGGGGGGCACTGAACTTGCCCGCCAACTCACCCAGGATAATGTTCAAGTACGTTTACGCAGAAAAAAACGCGCATTGCGGCTAATGAACCGGCGGCACGATTTATTAATGCATACCGGTAGCGAGCAGCAGTTGCTGCAGGCGGCGTGCAGCGTGGCGGTGAGTGTCGGCGGATATTCGGGCGCCTGGGTTACCGCATTAACGCCTGAAATGGGATCAGGCGAGGCGTTATCCATAGAGGCGATGGCGGATGAAGATGGCGAGGCCGCTTCCTGGCTGAGCCCCGCCCAGCTTTTTATTTCCCGTTACTGCAAAGGACTGGCCGAGAGAGCCCTGCAACATAATCGCTATATCGTCATTGAGCGCCCCAATGATGAAACGTTGCCTTCAGGGGTTAATCAGGCCCTAAGCGCGTTGGGGGCTGAACAGGTCGTTGCCTTGCCGCTTCAGTATGCCGATAAGCAGTACGGCGTAATGACGCTTTATCATCGGCAGCCGGGCATGCTGAACGTCGATGAAATGCAGTTGCTGGAAGAACTGGTTGATGAAGTATCGTTAGGCATCTATAGCCGTCGTCAAAAACAAGCAGAAACTCGTATACAGCATGCGGTAACAAGAATTGCGACAGCTGTTTCCGCCAGTAATGGCGAGGCGTTTCTTCATCAGCTCACGGTGCACATGGCCGAGGCCTTATCGGCAGAAGTCGGTTTTATTGCGTTGCTTGATGAACAGGATACCGATTTCGCTTGTACATTAACGCTATATGTAGAAGGCCAGCTCCAGGAAAATTTTGCCTATTACCTGCCTGGGGTGCCTTGCCACAGGGTAATGGCCGAACAGGAGTGCATTGTCCATAAAGATGCCGCCATCATGCTTCCCGGTGAAACGAACGGAGCGCTGAGTTGGGTCAATGGTTATGTAGGGAGGCGGTTGGATAATAGCCATGGTCAACCCATGGGGCTTATTGGCGTGATGTTCAAAGAGCCGCTGGCCGACGTGGACATCGTACGTAATGTGCTGCAGATATTTGCAGCCCGGGCCGCGTCAGAGCTGGAGCGCCAGGAAGACGAAAACCGTATAAGGCAATTGGCCTTTAATGATTCGGGCACGCAGTTACCCAACCGAGCGGCTTTCATGCGCCATCTTAAGCATGTGCTCACTGACGCCTCAGCCCCGGGCATGGCACTGTTAATTCTGGACCTTAACCATTTCAAAGAGATCAACGACACCGCCGGGCACGATTTGGGGGATATCGTCCTTCAAGAAGTGGCAAGTCGCTTGGCGGCCTCATTGACGTACAACGAGTATCTGGCGCGGCTGGGCGGTGATGAGTTTGTTGTGGTCTGCCCTGCTCGCGATGAGGCCGATGCACTGGCAAATGCCCGACGATTGTGTGAGTGCATCGAGCCTCCTTTCAACGTTTACCAGCAATCCTTCGAACTCACGGTCAGCGTGGGTATCTCGCTTTACCCTCGGCATGCGACAACGCCTTTGGATCTTCTGAAGGATGCCGACATTGCCATGTATCAAGCCAAGCGCCAAAAGCTGCCTGTTTGTGTCTTTGAGCCCTGGATGGAGTGCGAAGTCGCTGAGCAGTTGCAGATAGCCAAACGTCTTTCCAATGCCATTGCAGAAAAACAGCTACGCCTGCATTTTCAGCCTCAGGTCGACCTTCGCAATGGACGGTTAATCGGCGCGGAAGCGTTATGCCGTTGGAATGATGAAGAGCTAGGCGTCGTTTCACCCGGCAGGTTCATTCCCATTGCCGAAGAACGCGGCATGATGGTGGCGCTGGGTAACTGGGTTATTGAAGAAGCCTGTCGGCAACTGGCGCAATGGCATCAACAGGGCCTGCGGCTGCCGGGGCAGTTGGCGATCAACATTGCGGCCGACCAGTTTGAAGACGGTGATCTGGTAACGTCACTACTGGACTACTGTCAGCAGTTTCAGGTGGAAGCTTCAATGCTCAGCCTGGAAATCACCGAAAGCGGTATCATGGTGAATCCCGAAAAAGCCATTGCCATGACCAAAACCCTGAAAGGCAAGGGGTTGGGGTTGGCTATTGATGACTTTGGTACAGGGTATTCGTCGTTGGCTTATTTAAAGCGCTTTGCCGCCGATAAAATCAAGATCGATATCTCGTTCGTTCGCGACATGCTCACCAGCGATAATGACCGCGTTATTGTCGAGACGATTATTGCCATGGCCACCACCTTGGGGCTCGAAACGATCGCGGAAGGTATTGAGCATGCCTCCCAGGCCGAAGCGCTAATGGCGATGGGGTGTACCCAGGCGCAAGGCTACTATTTCGACCGGCCGCTACCCGCCGACCAGTTTGCTGCACGCTGGCTTATGGGCGCTCAGCGTTTGTGAGGGGCATTCACCAAACTGTTGCTTGTAGTCATGGGCGAACTGGCCCAGATGCCAGAACCCCCAATAGGTGGCAATCTCGGTCACCGACTGGTCAGGGGCTGCGGCCCGCAATGCCCGCCTTACCCGGTTGAGCCGGGTAAGACGCAAAAACTGCAGCGGGCTGATGCCAAGAATGGTGGTGAAACTGTACTGCAGCGTGCGTCGGCTGACATGGGTCAGTTCACACAGCGCCTCCATGGTGACCGGCCCTTCCAGATGTTCGTCAACGTAACGCTTAACGCGGTCGACCACTTCTTTTCGATGGGCATAGCTGGGTGGTGCTTCCTGGCAAGGCTTTTCGGCCTGCAGTAATTCAAGCAGCGCCATCAAAAAAATATCTCGATGCACTCGTTCGGCAATTGTGCCTTTCGGGTTAACCACTAATTTTTCCAGCAAAAACGTGACGGCACTCAGGGTGTCATGGGCCACATGGCGGCGCGGTACTTGCTGCCATCGCTCATCCAGCGTAATGCCCTGTTGCGCTGCGGCGGCATTCAGCGTGGGCAAGTCAACCACCAAACCATAAATATCAAACGCATCTGGGGTGACGAGTTCAAAGTCGTGGCCGCCTGGTCGACACATGACCTCGTCGACGTTCAGCGCCTGTCCGTTAATGCGCGACCCTCGCGTTAATGGCGGTATGCCAATCCATAGCGAGTTGGGCCACACGCAGCAGTCTTGACGCAGTGCTTGGCCGGTGTGCTCTTTAAATACCTGCATACCGGTCAGCTCGATTTCATCCAGCCGACCGTAGAATCGGCCAGGGCTTAACTGGTCGTATTGCTGCTGCCAGCGCGTCAGGTTGTTGGCGTGCTCATCAGCATCGAACGCTTCCTGAATGCATCTTTTTGGTGCATGAGCGTTGCCAGACGAGTCCATGATCAACTCCTTGGTGGCTGTTAGGGGACGCTAACTGCCCTGTTTTTTACGCATCTATTTGTTTTTGCTTATATTGTTGAGTCTTTGGCGAGTTTGCCAAAACTCGATACTTCCCATTAAGGGTTAGCGCTAAGGTAGAAACAAGCAAGTTTTGTACCTTGGCGCTTTTTTATAGCGTCTCATTCCGCCAAAAGGAACGCTTTATGGCACAAGCCTATCACTCCACGGTGGGGAGCCGCAGCTACCGCTTCGCAAGCCTGGCCGAGTTGATGGCCAAAGCCACGCCGCCCCGTTCCGGCGACCGCCTGGCCGGGGTAATGGCAGAGAGCGCCGAAGAGCGCGTCGTCGCCCAAATGGTGTTGGCAGAGCTTCCTCTCACTACCTTCCTGAACGAAGCCTTGATCGCCTATGAAGACGACGAGATCACCCGGCTGATTATGGATGAGCATGATGCCGCCGCCTTCGCTCCCATCAGCCATCTCACCGTGGGCGACTTCCGTAACTGGCTGCTTTCCGATCACGCCACCAGCGACGTACTCGCGGAAGTGAAAGCAGGAATCACCCCTGAAATGGCCGCCGCCGTCAGCAAGCTGATGCGCAACCAGGATCTGATTCTGGTGGCCAAGAAGTGCCAAGTCACCACGGCGTTTCGAAACACCATCGGTTTGCCGGGGCGGCTCTCGACAAGGCTCCAGCCTAATCACCCCACCGATGACGTCACCGGTATAGCCGCGAGTATTCTCGATGGCCTGTTATACGGCAGCGGTGACGCGGTGATTGGCATTAATCCGGCCACTGATAACGTCGCCCAGAGCGTCAAGCTGATGCGCCTGATGGACGAGGTGATCCAGAAGTATCAGATCCCCACCCAGTCCTGCGTACTGACCCACGTGACGAACACGCTGGAAGCGATCGAGCAGGGCGCCCCGGTCGACCTGGTGTTTCAATCGATCGGTGGCACCGAAGCCACCAATCGCAGCTTTGGCTTTGATTTGAGCACCCTTGCCGAAGCCGAAGCGGCGGCCCAGTCGCTCAACCGTGGCACGGTGGGGCGTAACGTGATGTATTTCGAAACCGGGCAGGGCAGCTCGCTGTCCGCCGATGCCCACCACGGGCTCGACCAGCAGACCTGCGAAGCCCGCGCCTACGCGGTGGCGCGCAAGTTTAATCCGCTGCTGGTCAATACCGTGGTGGGCTTTATCGGTCCCGAGTACCTGTTCGACGGCAAGGAGATCACCCGTGCCGGGCTGGAGGATCACTTCTGCGGCAAGCTGTTGGGCGTGCCCATGGGCTGCGACGTTTGCTATACCAACCACGCCGAGGCCGACCAGAACGACATGGATAACCTGCTCACGCTACTCGGCGTGGCGGGCTGCAACTTCATCATGGGCATCCCCGGTTCTGACGACATCATGCTCAACTACCAGACCACCTCCTTTCACGACGCGCTTTACGCCCGGCGAGTGCTGGGGCTAAAGGCGGCGCCGGAGTTTGAGCGCTGGCTCGAAGAGATGCAGATTTTCCAGGATGTCAGTACCCACCGGCTCAACGACCAGTTGCCTGCCGCCTTTGCCAACAGCCTGCGCCACCTGCCAAAGGAGCCTCGTCATGGTTGATCAGCCAGCATCGCCTATCGTCGTTGAGAACCCCTGGGAGCGGTTGAACGCCTTTACCGATGCGCGGATTGGCTTGGGGCGCGCGGGTGTCAGCCTGCCGACCAGCAAGCTGTTGGCCTTTCAACTGGCCCATGCCCAGGCCCAGGACGCCGTTCACACCCCGCTGGATGTTGACGCGCTGGCCAGCGAGTTAACAGAGGCGCTTGAGGTATCAGAAGCCCCCATACGCTTACATAGCCAGGCCCAGGATCGCGCCATGTATCTGCAGCGGCCCGACTACGGCCGACGTCTCAACGAAGAAACACGTGAACAGTTGCAGCAAGCCGCTGCCTCTCAGCAGCGCTATGACCTGGCGGTGGTCATCGTCGATGGGCTCTCTGCGCGGGCCGTTCAGCAGAACAGCGTGCCGTTTCTTAGCACGCTGTATCAGATGTTCAAAAGCGACGCTGCGGATTGGCAGTTGGCGCCACTGACCATTGTCGAGCAGGGGCGGGTGGCGATTGGTGATGAGATTGGCGCACTGCTGAACGCTGACGCCGTGCTGGTAATGATCGGCGAACGGCCGGGATTAAGCTCGCCGGATAGCCTCGGGCTGTATATGACCTGGGCGCCGGCACCAGGCCTCAGGGACGACCGGCGCAACTGTATTTCCAACGTGCGACCGGCGGGGCTCGCGGTCGAGGAGGCCGCCCGGCGCTTCTTTCTGCTCTTGAAAGAGGCTCGCCAGCTCAAAGTGTCGGGGGTCAAATTGAAAGACCGTAGTGAAGACGATGTGCTGGAAGGAGACGCCGCACCCGGTTCGATTCGCAACTTTCTGGTAGCTGATTAACGACCTTGGCGAACGCCAATAGCCGTATCAAAACGGCCATATAACAACACCTATAACAGCAGACATATCACAACAACGACGTAACCATTCTCCCATAACAATATGGAACGCAGTAAGCAGCACATAGCAAAGCACGCCGCTGACGACACTTTCGTTCCACACCATGAGGGCAAAACGATGACACAACCATCAGTTGATCAGGCGTATTTGGCAAAACGCCAACTGCGTAAAGGGACTGCCGGCTGGATGCTGCTGGCGGGGCTAGGGGTTTCCTACGTAATTTCCGGCGACTTCGCAGGCTGGAACTTCGGTATCGGCGAGGCGGGGTGGGGCGGCTTTGCGATTGCCGCCTGCTTGATGGCGCTGATGTATCTTGCGCTGGTGCTATCGCTTGCGGAAATGTCCGCCGCGATACCCGCGGCGGGCGGCGGCTACAGCTTTGCCCGCCAGGCCATGGGGCCGGCCGGTGGTTACCTCACCGGGCTTGCGGTATTGATCGAATACGCCCTTGCGCCAGCCGCGATCGTGATTTTTATCGGTGCTGCGGTGGAGTCATTACTGGGCATTAACGGCCCGCTGGTGTATCTGCTGTTTTATGCCGTGTTTATCGGTATTCACCTGGCGGGGGTGGGTGAAGCGCTGAAAGTCATGATGGTGATCAGCGGCCTGGCGGTGTTCGCCATTATCGCCACCGCCGTGGCGCTGATCGGCAATTTTGACGCCGCCAACCTGTTTGATATCGCGCCCACCGATGCCGCAGGCGCGAGTACCTTTATGCCGTTTGGCTGGTACGGTATCTGGGCGGCGCTGCCGTTCGGCATGTGGCTGTTCCTGGCGGTGGAAGGTGTGCCGCTGGCAGCGGAAGAAGCCAAGGACCCCGCCCGGGATATGCCCAAGGGCATTATCGGCGCGATGCTGTTTCTGCTGTTCACCGCCTTGTTGGTCGTGGTGCTGCTCGCCGGTGCCGCGGGCGCCGAGATGATCGGCCAAAGCGGTGTGCCCCTGGTGGATGCGCTGAATGCAGCGGGTAACCCAATGCTTGCCACCCTGGTCAACGTATTGGGCCTGGCCGGTCTGATTGCCTCCTTCTTTTCGATCATCTATGGCTATAGCCGCCTGGTATTCGCGCTTTCCCGTGCGGGCTATATCCCTAAACCGCTATCGCTTACCAGCGAACGCAAAGTCCCTTATCTGGCGTTGATCGTGCCGGGCGTGTTCGGCTTTTTGGTATCGCTGAGCGGTGAAGGTGACCTGATTTTGGGCATGGCAGTGGTCGGCGCAACGCTGTCCTACGCATTGATGGCGCTGAGCCATATCCTGCTGCGGATCAAACAGCCCGACCTTCCTCGCCCGTATAAAACGCCGGGCGGTGTGGTGACCTCAGGCATTGCATTAGTGCTCTCGCTGGTGGCGCTCACGGGCGTATATGCCTTTGATCCCCGCGCCTTTAACTACACCATCGTGCTCTTCATTGCCGGGGCGGCTTATTACTTCCTGTACAGCAAGAATAAGCTGGTGGCTAAAACCGCGGAGGAGGAGTTTGCGCTGGTAGTGGCATCACCTGACGAGATAGATGAAGACGAACCGGCATCGGTGGCTGCTGCCAAGCTGTAAGCAAGCCGACGATTAAGCTACTGTAAAAAGCCCCTGGCGGTATGACGCCAGGGGCTTTTTTACTCACGAGCCGTTGCGAGGTGGTCTTATGACGCTGACCTTTAATGATCCCAGCGAACAGCAACGCTGGTACGCCGTCGATGATGGCGTGATGGGTGGCCAATCCCGGAGTCAGTTCAGTGTTGTCGACGGTGAAGGGCGCTTTCATGGCGAGGTATCACTGGACAACGGCGGTGGTTTTGCCTCCGTTCGCCGTGAGCCCCACGATTTTGAATCAACGCTGGCGGATGCCCGGGGTATAGCGCTGGCCGTGCGCGGCGATGGACGCACCTATCAACTGCGCTTGAAAAGCACGTCGCTGGGCGATGCCTCTGCTTACCGGGTGAAATTCACACCCGCCACGGATAGCTGGGAAACCCTGCACTTTTCATGGGCGGCCTTCGCGGCCGTTCGCCGGGGCACGCTGCTGACTGACGCACCGTCTATCAAACCAGCGGATATTACCCAGGTGGGTTTTCTGATCGCCGACCGAACCGACGGACCCTTCTGTTTACGGGTAAAATATATCGAATCGTTATGACTCAGGCGTTGGGGTTTCCACCAAGGTCGCCTCGCATGTAGTTTGCCGTTGGGTAACGCTCGCTAAAATCGACTGGAGGCCAGCCTGTGAAACTTTCTCCCGCGTATCGCCTAGCGGCCACTATTCTGCACGGCTTTGACGAGTACCGTGCGCGCTTCAAACAGATTACCTTCGACGCCAGCCGCCGCTTTCGCGAGGCGGCATGGCGTGATGCCCAGCAGGCTTCGGCGGCGCGTATCAACCTCTACGGCGAAAAGGTGGAGGACACTCTGGGGCGCTTGCAGCGCACTTTTCCCCAAGATGTACTGGCCCACTGCGAAACCTGGGGCGAAGCACGTCACCATTACGCGGAATTGATCAGCCAGCGGCTCGATTACGAACTGGCCGAAACCTTTTTCAACTCACTGTTCTGCTCGATTTTCCAGCACCGACATATCCGCAACGAATGGATGTTCGTGTACAGCTCCCGCGACGATGCTGCGCATCGCTCGGGCATTGAGCTGTGCCGTCGCTGCCCGGTGAATGGTGACTGGCCAAACGCCCTGAGGTGGGCGCTGCAGGAAGCCCCGTTCGATAACCCCTTTGCCGATCTTGAGCGTGATATCGAGCTTGGAACGGCGCTTCTTGAAGCGCAGCTGCCCGCGGCGATCTTACAGGCCGAGGATGCCCAGGTAGAGCTTTTGAAAAGCGTTTTCTACCGCAATAAGGGGGCTTATCTGGTGGGGCGGATTCTGGGCGGTGGTGAGCAGGTGCCGCTGGTTCTGCCGATTTTGCACGGTGAGGGATTTGGCGAGAAGCAGGGTGGCGACCCTTGTCTGCATCTGGATACGGTGCTTACCGAGACCGATGAAGTGTCGATCATCTTCTCCTTCACGCGGGCCTACTTTCAGGTGGATGTGCCGGTGCCCGGCGAGTTTGTCGACTACTTGAAACAGCTGATGCCCCATAAGCCGGAAGGCGAACTGTATGCCGCGATCGGCTTCTTCAAGCACGGCAAGACCGAGTTTTTCCGTGCCCTGAACCAACAGGTCGCCAAGCGCGAGGACAAGTTCATTATTGCCCCTGGCGTGCGAGGCATGGTGATGGCGGTGTTCGTGCTGCCGAGCTTTCGCACCGTGTTCAAAATCATCAAGGATAAATTCGACCCGGCCAAGGATGTCACCCACGCCGTCGTGCGCGAAAAGTATCGGCTGGTAAAGCGCCACGACCGGGTAGGCCGAATGGCGGATACCCAGGAGTTCTCCAACTTTACCGTTCGCAAGGATCACTTTGAGCCCGAGTGTCTGGCGCATCTTCTGGAGGTGGCTCCCTCAATCGTATCGCTTAAAGACGACAAGGTGATCATCAAACATTGTTATACCGAGCGGATGATGACGCCGCTGAATATTTATCTGGAACAGTGCAGCGAGGCCGAGCGCGAGACGGTGCTCAAGGATTACGGCAACGCCATCAAGCAAATGGCGGCAGCGAATATTTTTCCCGGCGATATGCTGCTCAAGAATTTTGGTGTGACCCGCCATGGTCGGGTGATCTTTTACGATTACGATGAGGTGTGCTACATCACCGAGTGCCGGTTTCGGCATATGCCGAAAGGCCAGGGAATCGATGCCTCCAGTTTGTCGATCGGCCCCAACGATATTTTCCCTGAGGAATTTGGCCCCTTCATGTTCGCCAATAAAACGCTGCGCGATATGTTCATGGACCAGCACCCCGAGCTCTTCGACCCTGATTACTGGCTGGAAGTACAAAAAGCGATTCGCGATGGCCGGGTCATTGATGTCTACCCGTACCGCAACAAGCAGCGTTTCGCGGGTACCGTGGGCCAGCTGGTATATTAGGAGACACACTAGGCAATCACGACGAGGACACTATGGCAGACGCCCCACACTTGGTGGTATTCACCGGTTCAGGTATCAGCGTCGAGAGCGGGATAAAAACCTTTCGCGCCAGCGACGGCCTGTGGGAAGAGCACCCGGTAGAGGAGGTGGCGACGCCGGAAGGCTGGCGGCATGACCCCGAGCGGGTGCTTGGGTTTTATAATCAGCGCCGGGAACAGATTCGTCGCGCCAAGCCTAATGCCGCCCATAAAGCGCTGGCGGCGCTCGAGCAGGAGGGCTTCAAGGTCAGCGTGATTACCCAAAACATTGATGATCTCCACGAACGGGCGGGGTCGCGCCATGTCTTGCACCTGCACGGAGAAATCCTGAAGGCGCGTTCGTCGGTGGATCCCCGGCTGCGTTATCCGCTGCCCAAAGGTGGCATTGAGCTGGGCGATATCTGCGACAAGGGCAGCCAGTTACGCCCGGACGTTGTCTGGTTTGGCGAGTCGGTACCGCTGTTTGAAGACGCCTGTGAGATCGCAAGCCAAGCAGATTTTTTCCTGGTAGTGGGCACCTCGCTTGCCGTTATGCCTGCCGCGTCGCTGCTGTCCTACATTGAGATGGAGACGCCCTGTGCACTGGTCGACCCCGATGCGGATGCGTTAACCCCGCCGGGCGTGCTGGCGATTAACACCACCGCCGGTGAAGGCGTTCCGGCGTTGGTCAACCAGTGGCGCAAGCAGGGCAACCTAATGCTGCCTTGAGCTTTCCAAAAACCATGCCTTCATGACATCGGTTATCTGTACCATCTCCGTTTCAGAGGTAATGTAGGCGGGCATGGTGTAAAGCCAGCGGCCGATGGGGCGCAGCCAGACGCCGCGTTCGCGGGCGAAGCCTGCAACGCCTTTCAGTGCTTCAGCGGAGTGGGCTTCGATCACCGCCGTGGCGCCGAGTATCCGGACGTCGGCCACCGCCGGGTGCGCGTTGAGCGCAGCATCTTCCAGCAGCTCGCGGCGCAGCCATTGGTTGAGCGTGGCGATCTTGCCAAGGTAGCTCTCTTCCTCGAACACCCGCAGGCTTTCCAGGGCCACGCGACAGGCCAGCGGGTTGCCCATGAACGTCGGCCCGTGCATGAAGGCGTGGTGCTCGCTGTCGCCGATAAAGGCGTCGTGCACACGGTTTGTAGCAAGCGTCGCGGCGTGGCCAAGATAACCGCCGGTCAAGCCTTTGGAGAGCACCATGATATCCGGCGTGACGTCTGCGTGGTCGGCGGCAAACAGCTTGCCGGTGCGGCCGAAGCCGGTGGCCACTTCATCAAAGATCAGCAGTACCCCAAATTCATCACATAGGGCTCGGGCGCCGCGCAGGTAGTCCGGCGAGGTCATGTTGAGCCCGCCAGCGGCTTGCAGCAGCGGCTCCATCAGCAGCGCGGCGATCTCATCATGGTGGCGCTCAAGCACCTCACGCAGGGCGCTCAGGTCGTGTTCCACCTGCTCGGGAGTGGCGTCATAAGGGGCGGTGGGTGCCGGGGTAAAATGGTGTTTGGGTAGCAGCCCCGTAAACAGGCCGTGCATGCCTTCTTCAGGGTCGCACACCGCCATGCAGCCAGTGGTGTCGCCGTGATAAGCCTTCATCAGCGAGAGCATCCTGCGCTTGCCGGGATTGCCGGTGAGCACTTGGTACTGCAAGGCCATTTTCATCGCCACTTCCATGCCCACCGAACCGCTGTCCGAGTAGAACACGTGATTCAGCCCGGCGGGGGTGATACGCACCAATTCACGGGCTAACTGATCCGCGGGCTCATGGGTTAAGCCACCGAGCATCACATGGCAAAGCTCACCGGCCTGCTCGCGGATGGCCGCCACCAGGCGCGGGTGGCCGTAGCCGTGAATCATGCACCACCAGGAGCAGGTGGCATCCAGCAGGCGTTCACCGCTCTCGAGTGCAAAGTGAGCGCCGTCCCCCCCCACCACCTTGGGCGCCGGCGTTTGATGTTTGAGATCGGCATAGGGGTGCCAGACAGGCGAGGTCATAGAGTCTCCAGCGGGCGTAACGGCGGCAGGGAAAGGAATGGCTGTGCAGTTTCAGGCGAAGGCTGTTCGAGATGCGGGATAACGCCCAGGCAGGGGGCCGGTAAGGTTCGCTTGAGTACGTCAAGGTTGTCAGCAAAGCGGGCCGACTCAGCGGCAAAGGCCGGGTCGACCACGCTGCCCACCCAGCCTGCAAGCGTCAGGCCGTCGGCGGCAATGGCTTCGGCGCTGAGTCTGGCATGGTTGAGGCAGCCCAGCTTCAGGCCGACCACCAGAATCACCGGTAGGCCCATGGCGCAAGGAATGTCGCAAAAATCTTCGCGGTCGTTGAGTGGTACCCGCCAGCCGCCCGCGCCTTCGATCAGGCTCAAGTCCCGCGGCGTTTGCGCAAGGGTCGCGCCAACCGTTGTCACAATATCGCAGAGGTTAAGCGCTTGGCCTGCCTCGCTTGCGGCTAAGTGCGGCGCAATGGCGGGCGCAAACGCCCAGGGGTTGACCGTTGCGTAACTGACCGGCGGCATGCTTTGTACCTGCAGCGCCAGGGCATCACTGTTGCGCAGGCCTTCGGGGGTGACGCGGCTGCCCGAGGCGACGGGCTTCAAGCCCAGCGTGGTGAGTCCCTGCGCACTGGCAGTCGCTAACAGGGTGCTGGTAACCAGGGTTTTGCCCGCATCGGTATCAGTGCCGGTAACGAAGTAGGCGCTCATGACGGTTTTTCCAGTTGCAGGGTAAAACACAGGTAGCTCACCGGCAGGCCCTGGGGCTCTCGCAGCGTTTCAAAACGCTCGCGGGCAGCCTTCAGCTCGCGGCGGGTCAGACGCCGGGCATGGGGCCTTGAGACCTGTGCACCGACGCCCTTGATGGAGGCCATCACGGCGTTCAGGTCGGGGTAGTGGAACCTGCGCCGCTCGACCTGCTGATGAATAGGCGTCAGGCCGCTTTGATCAATGGCGCGCGCCAGCTCATTCTGTTCGGGCGTTTGCAATAACGCCTCGGGGCGTTGCCAGGCATGGGCGACTTCGGCCAGCGTTCCGGGCAGTAGTGTCATGAGATGGGCCTGGCCGCCGGGTGCAAGCACCCGCTGGAGTTCGTTCATCACCGCGCCGGTATCGCGGCACCACTGAATCGCCAGGTTGGAAAACGCCAGATCAAAGGAGTCTGCGGCAAAGGGGAGCGCTTCGGCGTTGCCCAGCTGCCAACGAATATGGTTGCCGTAGCGGGCCTGGGCTTCAGCCAGCATGCCGGGCGCAATATCCAGCCCTGTGACGTGAGCATGGGGGTAGCGCGCGGCAAGCCGCTGGGTCCAGTAACCGGTGCCGCAGCCCATATCCAACAGGCTCGACCCAGCGGTATCAGGCAAGGTGGCCCAAAGCGTTTCGCCGATATGTCGCTGGGCGTTGGCCAGGGCATCGTAGCGCGGGGCCGCGCGGGAAAACGCATGCGCGACGCTGGCCTGCCAGTTTGTCGGGGGCGGCGAGATAGCGGTCGTGCTCATGGTTGCTCCTCGACGGCAAGAAACGCCTGCGCCGCGAGGGCGTCAGCCAGTTGAACGGGTTGGGAGAGCATCGGGCAATGCCCGGCTTTCGCCAGCGTTTCTGCCTCGTTCCGGACCGACGTGCCGACCAGCGGGTCGTGCTCGCCGATCAAACGCTTCACCGGGCAGGGGGCATTGCGTAGTCGTTGGCTGTTATCGATGGTGGCCAGCCAGTCAAGCCCCTGGGCGAGCGTGCTGCGGTTAGCGCTGGGGGTATCACCCTGAAGCGCCCGCAGCTGTCGGTGGGCCTGGCGGGCGTTGGGTTCGCCTTGCGTTTGCCAGCGTAAAAAGTGCCGCCAGGTGGCGTGAGGGTCACGGGCAAAGGCGTGCCGAAAACTGGCAAGCTCTGACGAGGTGACGCCATCATCACTGTAAAACCGTTCACCCACACCGAGCAGTATCAAGCCACGCGGTAGAGGGAGGTGATCAAGTAGCGCTGTGGCCAGTAGTCCGCCCAATGACCAGCCGACCCAAATGGCGTCGCTGGGCAGTTGTCTGGCCATGGTGCTGGCCAACTGATCCAGTGTGGCGTTGTCGGGTAGGGCTGGCGCATCGCCGTAGCCCGGCCAGTCCACGGCATGGGCTTCGACAGAGGCGGGCCAGCTGCCCTCGAGTGGCTGCCAGATGCGTTGATCAATGCCCCAGCCCGAGAGGAGAACTAAGCGTTGTGAGGATGGGCGTGGCATCTTGCCTCCTCTTGCTGACAGAGCTTTAAACCTGCCAGTAGTCGATCAATGTCGCAGCGGGTATGGCGGGCGCTCAGCGTGATGCGCAGGCGTGCCTCACCCTTGGCAACCGTGGGCGGGCGAATTGCGCCGACCTGCAAGCCATGCTTGGCAAGCGTTGCCGACCAGCTCAGGGTACGGGCTTCGCTGCCCAATAGCAGTGGCTGAATCGGGGTCGTCGACGTGCTCAGCGGTAGCCCCAACTGCAACGCCTCGCGGCAGAAGTAAGCGATGTTGGCGTTGAGGTGGTCGCGGTGTTCGGGTTCACCCTGAACGATTTCCAGCGCTTGTAGGGTAGCGGCAGCAATACTCGGCGGCTGGGCGGTGGTGTACACATAGCTGCGGGCAAACTGGGTGATATGCTCGATCAGCGCGGCATCCCCGGCGACAAAGGCGCCGGCGGTGCCGAGCGCTTTGCCCAGGGTGCCGACCAGGACGGGGACTTCAGCGCTGCCCCAAAGAGTGCCCACGCAGCCGCTGCCATCATCGCCCAGCACGCCGACGCCATGGGCATCGTCGATCATCAGCCAGGCGCGGTGCTGCTGGCTCACCTCGGCCAGCGTGGCAATATCCGCCACATCGCCATCCATGCTGAACACGCCGTCGCTGACCACGAGCTTGTGCGGACACTCACTGCGGGTGAGCAGGCGGTTCAGGTCGTGGGCGTCGCGGTGATGAAAGCGCCGCGAGCGGGCGCCGCTGAGCGTGGCGCCATCCAGCAGTGAGGCATGGTTGAGGCGGTCTTGAAATATCGCCGTGTCGGCGTTGGCTAACGCCTGCAACACACCGAGGTTGGCCATATAACCGGTAGAAAACAGCAGGGCGCGTTCCCGCCCCGTCCAGCGTGCCAAGGCGTTTTCCAGGGCCTCGTGAACCGCCAAATGACCGCTGACCAGGTGCGATGCACCGGCACCCGCCCCGTAACGGCGCGCCCCTTCCGCCTGGGCCTCACACACCCTTGGGTCCTGGGCCAGGCCCAGGTAGTCGTTACCGGCAAAGTCGAGCGTACCCGCTGCCACGATTCGCCGGGTGCGCCAGCGTCGGGTCTGCTGGCGGTTTAAACGGGCCTCGGCCAAACGCTGACGCCACGCATCAGACACTGGCGTCGACCGCAAGCTCGGCCACGCGTTCTGCGCGGGCATGTTGTTCGGCCTGCTGTGCCAGGCGTTGGGCGTGAATCGCGTCATCTTCGCAGGTTTCCCGGCGCTCCGGATGAAGGCCGAGCTTGGCGAAGAGCGCGCGGTCAAGGTCAGCCTGGGGATTGCCGGTGGTAAGCAGTTTGTCGCCATAGAAGATCGAGTTGGCACCCGCCAGGAAGGCCAGCGACTGGGTGGATTCGCTCATTTGCTCGCGACCGGCGGAGAGCCGGACGTGGCTTTGGGGCATCATGATGCGCGCCACGGCAATGGCGCGGATAAATTCGATAGGGTCCAGGTCTTCGACGTCTTCCAGCGGCGTGCCGGGTACCTTGACCAGCATATTGATCGGTACCGATTCCGGGTGCGGTGACAACTTGGCCAGTTGCTGCAGCAGCGCACTGCGGTCCTGAGCCTCTTCGCCCATGCCGAGAATGCCGCCGGAGCAGACTTTCATGCCCGCCTCGCGCACGGTGGCCAGGGTATCCAGCCGGTCGCTAAAGGTGCGGGTGGTGATGATCTCGCCGTAATAGTCGGGCGAGGTGTCCAGGTTATGGTTGTAGTAATCGAGTCCCGCCGTGGCCAGGCGGCTAGCCTGATCACTATCGACCATGCCCAGTGTCATGCAGGTTTCCAGGCCCAGGGCTTTGACCTGGCGGACCATCTCTTCCACCAGCACCAGATCCTTATCCCGCGGGCTGCGCCACGCCGCGCCCATACAAAAACGGCTGGCGCCTGCTGCTTTCGCTGCCTTGGCCTGTTCGACGACTTTTTCAACTTCCAGCAGCTTCTCTTTTTCTAGCTGGGTGTTGTAGTGGCCGGACTGGGGGCAGTACTTGCAGTCTTCCGGGCAGGCGCCGGTCTTGATCGACAGCAGGGTCGAAATCTGCACCGCGTTGGCGTCAAAATGCGCGCGGTGCACCTGCTGGGCTTGGAACAGCAGGTCATTGAAGGGCAGCGCAAACAGCGCGTTGATCTCGTCCAGCGTCCAGTCGTGGCGAGGGGCGGCAGTCTGGGTATTGGCAGCAGTGGCGGTCACGGGTAAACCTATATTCTTTTGAAAGTTGACGAGACTTTATCGGCGTTGCGCTTTGGGTGTCAACGTTGGAAGGTGTTTAGGTTTACGGAGGTGACGAGGAAATGTGCTAGCCTTTACGAGATTAGGGTGTTGAAGAAGTAGGCAAGGAGAGCGGCTATGCGTTTGAGCGACTATCAGCGCCAAAAAATCGTCCAGTCAGTAAAAAACTGCTTTGGCGCCCAGGCGCGTGTAAAGCTGTTCGGTTCCCGTACCGATGATGGTCGCCGTGGTGGTGATATCGACCTGCTGATCACCACCGACATGCAAGACGTTAACGATATTGTACGAGCCGAAATGCGCTGCCAGGTACAGTTGCAGCAAGCGCTTGGCGAACAAAAAATCGATATGTTGATCGATTATCCAGGTCGAGGTAATTATCCCGCTATCTTCCGCATCGCCGAACAATCCGGTATTGCGTTATGACTCAAGACATTGTGCAACAGCGTTTACTTGATGCCTGGCGCGAGTGTCAGCGTCATCGGCATTTCATTGACTATGCGTTGTCGTCTTTGCAAACGTCGCTACCCATTACCGGCGAGCGCCTTACCCGACTAAGTGATGCGGAGATCCAGAGTCTGGATCAATTCGTACTTCGGTTTGGTAAATTGCAGGACGCTATCGGTGCGCGATTGCTCCCTTCTGTGCTGCTGTATTTACAAGAGCCATATGAGGATCGCCCCATGCTGGATAAGCTACACCGTCTGGAAAAGCTGGGCTACATCGAAGACAGTGAGCAATGGCAAGCACTTAGAATACTGCGAAATCGCTTCGCCCATGAATATCCGGATGATCCCGATAAAAATGCGGCGATCTTGACGCTGGCGATTGACTCAGTAGCGCGTCTGACGTCTATCCTGGAACGGATTGACCAAAAGCTTGCGCTTTCTTCTATTTCATAATTTGTCCTACTAGAAATGATCTCGTGGCTAAGCGCCTAGCTGATCAGCGCTACCCTGCTTTATACTCGGCGCCTCTTGCCAATCGTGGGAGCGCAGATGTCAGTCTCTGAGTCCGGTACGCACAATGCCGATGCCGTCAGCCCAAACGTCGAGAGAGATCCGGTGACGGGGCATCCGCGTCCGCCCCGGCGGGAATTCAAGGCGCGGGGCAGTTTTGTCAGACGCTGTGAGGGCTGCAACCTGCCCGAGCTCAATTGCCTGTGCCCCTATCAGGTCAAGGCCGAAAGCCATGCCCAGGTGTGGCTGCTGACCCATCCCCTGGAGCACTATAAGCCAACCAATACGGGGCGCCTGATCGGCGACGTGTTGTCGCAAACCCAGGTGTTTACCTGGTACCGCACCGCGCCCGATGAGCAACTATTGGCGCTGCTGGACGACCCGCGCTACGCGCCCTTTGTGATATTTCCCGATGATCAGCCCGACTACACCGACCGTGTGGTGTCGTTGGCGGCGGTGAGTGACGCAAAACAAAGCGGCAGGATTCCAGTGTATATTCTGCTGGATGGCACCTGGCGCCAGGCGCGGCGAATCTTCCGTAAAAGCCCCTACCTTGATGAGCTGCCGGTGCTGCCGCTGCGCACCGAGCGGGAGACCCGCTACCGGCTGCGCAAACCGGCCTCCAGAGCGCATCTTTGCACCGCCGAAGTGGCCATCGAGCTGTTGCGCCAGGGCGGAGATACCTCTGCTGCGGCAGTGCTGGATGATTACTTTGAGGTGTTCAACGACAGCTACGCGGCGAGCCGGTCATATCACAAGATCGACCCGCCGACAGCGGCGATGCAGCGCTTGGCAGCCTGTCGGACGTAACACTGATCTACTGCGAAACTCGGTATTTTGGCCAACTTTATTCGATCGATTTCGTTAAATAGCGTGCTATTCGCCTCAATCGATCAATTTGGCTCAAAATCCGTGCTTCTCGCGACGATCGGTCAAGCCCGACAGGCTGCTAGCCGCCAAACAGCGTACCGGCGATTCTGAAACCGGCCACCCAAGTACCCACTGCGGAACCGAGCGTGGCGAGAATAAAGACCAGTAGCGTGCGTGACACCCGGTTTTTCCACCAGCCTTTCAGGTTCACCACATCGTTGCGCAGGGTGGCAAAGTCGCGCACCTTGGGCTTGCGCATGTAAAGCTCGACCCCGGCGGCCACAAACCCGGCGCCAATCGTCGGGTTAAGCGACGTCAGCGGCGCGGCGAAGAAGGTGGCAATCACGGTGACCGGGTGCGCCAGAGCGGCGATGGTGGCCCCGGCAGACAAAACCCCGTTGATCAAAAACCACTCGGTGACCAGCTGCCAGCCCAGGTCGCTGTTGCGCGAGAAGCCAATGGCAAAACCGGCCAGTACCAGTGCGGTGATCAGCCAGGGAACCAGTTTCCAGATTTTGGACGGCGGCGGCGTGGCTTCCAGGGTGGCGATTTCCTCCCTGGGGTTGGCGGGCAGCGGCGCTTCAAGGTGATCGGCGGTACCCTTCAAATGACCGGCGCCCAGCACCACCAGCACGTTGCGGTACCCCCCTGAGGGCGTTTCTTCGGCAAGGCGCAGCGCCATGTAGCGGTCGCGCTCGCGGATCAGCGGGTTATAAAGCGCTTCCGACTGGGCGGCGAATTCGCTGAACGTAGCTTCCAGCATATCGCCTTCCTTGAGCTTCTCGATATCTTCTTTCGAGACGTCTTCCCGGGACAGCACGCTGCCGATCAGGCCGGTAAACAGCGAGAAGCGCTGCCACCAGGGAACATTGCGGTAAATGCGCCTGAGCGTGATACCGACGTCACGGTCGACCAGCAGCAGCGGTAGCTGTTTGGCCTTGCAGGCTTCGACCGCGGCTCGCATTTCAGCCCCGGGCTGAATGCCCGACTGGTCGGCAATACGTTGTTGAAACGCGCCCAGGGCAAGGCTGGCAGCGACCATGCCGGCCTTGCCTTGTTTGAATATCTGGAACAGGTCCTGCTCCCCCATGGCATCAGGGTTCGCCATGCTGTGATGCCGCGCGTCGCATAGCTCGATGGCAACGGCGTCAAAGCGGCCGGTGTCAATCAACTGGCGCACGTCGTTGGCGCTTTCTTCCGAGACGTGCGCAGTGCCTAGCAGCGTGTAGTGGGTATCGCCTACCGTAATAACCTTGATCGGGCCGCTTGTAGCGGGCAGTGCGTCGCTATCGGACGCTGTCAGTGTCACATCTTCCTGGGTCATGAAAACGTCTCAACTCAACAAATAAATAGGCCGCGCCGGTCGGGTCAACGCCGCCAGAAAGCAGGTGTGAACAGCACCAGCACGGTGAAAATCTCCAGGCGGCCAAGCAGCATGGCCACCACCAGAATCCATTTGGCCACTTCCGGCACATCGCCGTAGTGGCTGCTGGCTTCGCCGAGCGCCGGGCCCAGGTTGTTCAAGGCTGAGCCCACGGTCGACCAGGCGGTGACCTGGTCGACGCCCGTGGCCATCACCCCCACCAGCATCAGGAAGAACAGCAGCACATAGACCGAGAAGAATCCCCAGACTGCCTGGGCGATGCTGTCTGGAACGCTCACCTTGCCCACCTTGACGGCGATGACCGCGTTGGGGTGAATCAGGCGCATGATCTCGCGCATGCCCTGTTTCATGATCAGTATGATGCGGATGACTTTCATGCCCCCGCCGGTCGAACCCGAACAGCCACCCACGAACGCGGCCATGAACAGCAGGAAGGGCAGGGCGCCGGGCCACATGGAAAAGTCCGCCACGCCAAACCCGGCCGTGGTCGCCACCGAGACTACCTGGAAAACCCCGTGGCGCAGCCCGCGCAGGGTGTCGTAGGTATCGGTGAACCAGAGTGAGAGCACGGTGACCACAGACAGCCCGGCAAGAAACAGCATCAGAAAGCGGGCTTCCGGATCCTGAAAGTAGTGCGTCAGGCGTTTTTCACGCCAGGCGATAAAGTGCAGGCTGAAACTGAACGCTGAAATCAGCATAAAGCCGACGCAGATCATTTCGATCGCGGCGCTGTCAAAATAGCCGATACTGGCGTCGTGGGTGGAAAAGCCGCCAATGGCCACCGTCGAAAAGCTGTGCCCCAGGGCGTCGAACCAGCTCATGCCCGCCGCCATATAGGCCAGCATACAGGCCACCGTCAAGGTGGCGTAGATATACCAAAGCGCCTTGGCGGTCTCGGTGATGCGCGGGGTCAGCTTGGAGTCTTTCAAAGGCCCTGGGATTTCCGTGCGGTAAAGCGCCATGCCGCCAACGCCGAGTGTGGGCAGAATCGCCACGGCCAGGACCACGATCCCCATGCCGCCCAGCCATTGGAGCTGCTGGCGGTAGTAGAGAATCGATTCGGGCAGAAAGTCGATCCCCGTTATGACCGTCGCGCCCGTGGTGGTCAGCCCGGAGAAAGACTCGAAGACCGCATCGGTCAAACCCAGCGCCTCATCGCCAAACAGCATCAAGGGCAGCGAGCCGAACAGGGCCAGCACGGTCCAGAACATGGCGGCGATAATAAAGCCATCGCGCACGCGCAGCTCTTTTTGTGCGCGACGGTTGGGTAAGTAGAAGCACAGCCCCGTCGCCACGGTAATGGCCATGGCCATCATAAAGGCGTCCCACACGCCGTCGCGAAACCACGCGGAGATCAGCATGGGGGGGAGCATGGTGAGGCTGAAGAGCATCAACAGCAGCCCCAGGATGCGCAGAATAACCCTTAGGCTCATGGCTGTTCTAGGCTCCCCTGGTCAATAAGTTGCGCGCCGAATTTAAGCATCAGAAGAACGTCAGCCCTACCTGGAACAAGCGCTCCACGTCACGGATGCGCCGCTTGTCGATAACGAACAGGATCACGTGGTCACCGCTTTCGATGACGATGTGGTCGTGGGCGATCATGACCTCTTTGCCGCGCACGATCGCGCCAATGGTGGTGCCCTCGGGCAGGTCGATCTCGCGAATGGTGCGCCCGACCACTCTGGACGACTGCTTGTCGCCATGGGCGATGGCCTCGATGGCCTCGGCGGCGCCCCGGCGCAGCGAGTGGACGTTGACGATATCGCCACGCCGCACATGGGTCAGCAGGCTGCCGATGGTTGCCTGCTGGGGGGAAATGGCAATATCGATCTCGCCGCCCTGGACCAGGTCCACATAGGCGGCATTGTTGATCAGTGTCAGCACCTTTTTGGCGCCCATCCGCTTGGCCAGCAGCGACGACATGATATTGACCTCGTCGTCATTGGTTAGCGCGCAGAAAATATCGCAGTCCTCGATGTTCTCTTCTTCCAGCAGCCGTTTGCTGGTGGCGCTGCCGTGGAGCACCACGGTGCGGTCGAGCCGCTCGGAGAGCGTGGTGCAACGTTCCAGACTGTGCTCGATGATCTTGACCTGGTGGCTGTGCTCCAGGTGCTCGGCCAGGCGCTCGCCGATGTTGCCGCCCCCGGCGATCACCACCCGCCGGAAATCCCGTTCGACCCGGCGCAGTTCGCTCATTACCGCGCGAATATCGCGCCGCGCCGCCAGGAAGAAGACTTCGTCGTCGGCTTCGATGACCGTATCGCCGCGGGGGATGATCGGCCGGTTGCGGCGGTAGATCGCCGCCACCCGGGTGTCCACATTGGGCATGTGGCGGCGCAGAAAGGCCAGGTCCTGGCCCACCAGCGGGCCGCCGTAGAAGGCTTTTACCGCCACCAACTGGACGAGGCCACCGGCAAACTCCAGCACCTGCAGCGCGCCAGGATGCTCGATCAGACGGCGCACGTGGTCGGTGACCACCTGCTCGGGGCTGATCAGCACGTCGATGGGAATCGCTTCGTGGGCGAACAGCCCCTTGCGGGTCAGGTAGGCCGTCGCCCGCACCCGGGCGATCTTGGTCGGGGTGCGGAACAGGGTATGCGCCACCTGGCAGGCGATCATGTTGATCTCGTCGCTGCTGGTGACGGCAATCAGCATGTCGGCGTCTTCACAGCCTGCCTGACGCAGCACAATGGGGTAGGAACCCGCGCCGGTCACCGTGCGGATATCGAGCTTGGTATGCAGCTCGCGCAGCTTTTTGGCATCGGTATCGATGACGGTGATGTCGTTTTCCTCACGGGCAAGGTGCTCCGCGAGGGTGCCGCCGACCTGGCCGGCGCCGAGAATGATGATTTTCATTGCTGAGCATCGGTTCCGTTGAGAGCGCCAGCGATGCCTCGTGAACTGCGTGAGGCGGCCTATCGTGCGCTGCAATAAAGACGGCGGCCAGTGTAAACCAGCCGCCGCCGAAAAGCAGGTGGGGATTATTCCAGGGTAAAGCCAACCTTGACCGTGACCTGCCAGTGTGCGACCCGACCGTCCTCGATGTGGCCGCGGGTGTCGGTCACTTCCAGCCAGCGCATATGCTTGATGGTTTCAGACGCCTTGGCGAGTGCGTTCTGCACGGCGTCTTCAATGCTTTTTTCGGAAGAACCGGTTAGCTCGATGTGCTTATAGGTGTGATGACTCATGGTCTCTCCATCCGTGTCATGAATTCACTGCCTGTCATGACGAAAAATGCGTCAGGCAGCCTGCTTCTCCAGTCTGGCATAAAAAAAGCCATCGTGACCGCCGTCTTCGGGAAACAGTTGGCGGCCGGGGCCACTTGGCATGCCCCAGGCAACGTCATCCGGCGTGGTGACCTGTGCATCGGGTGTGCGGGCCAAGAAGGCCTCCACTTGATCGACATTCTCTTCAGGCAGCACCGAACAGGTGGCGTAAAGCAGCGTGCCGCCCGGTCGTAATAGCGGCCAGAGATTATCCAGCAGTTGGCGCTGCAATGCGGCCAGCTTGCGGATATCGTCGGGGCGACGCAGCTTCTTGATATCCGGATGACGGCGAATGACGCCCGTGCCGGAGCAGGGGGCGTCAAGCAGGATGGCGTCAAAAGGCGTGCCGCTCCACCAGTCGCGCTGGGTGGCGTCGGCGTGTTGTAGCTCGGCCGTCAGACCCAGGCGGTGGAGTGCGTCGTCAACCCTCGCCAGGCGCATATTGTCGCTGTCCACGGCGGTCAGGGAGATATCAAACTGTTCCAGCAGGTGAGCGGTTTTCCCGCCAGGGGCACAGCATGCGTCCAGCACACGAGCCCCAGGGCGCGGGGCAAGGGCAGGCCCGAGCAGCGCAGCGCTGAGTTGGGCGGCTTCATCCTGAACGCTGACGAGACCTTTCTCAAAGCCAGGCAAGGTGGTGACGTCGCAGGGCTGGTCGAGGGTAATACCGTCGGGAGCGTGGACACATAACTGGCCGCTCAAGCCGTTGCTATCCAGCAGGGACAGGTAGGTTTCGCGGTCGTGGTGGCGCTGATTGACCCGCAGCGTCATTGGACCAGGCTGGTTGTTGGCGTTGGCAATGGCCTGCCACTGTTCAGGCCATGCTTGACGAAGCGCCTTTAACAACCAGGCGGGATGCTCGAGCGCCACGTTGGCATCGCGGTCGACGATTGCCTGAAGTTCGTCGGATTCCCGCTGCAAGCGACGCAGGCAGCCGTTCAGAACCCGCGTGGCCCAGGTTTTGCCGAGTAGACGCGCCGCGCCCGCGGTCTCGCCGACCGCCGCATGAGCGGGAATACGCATATAGAGGAGCTGGTAAATGCCCACCAGCAGCAGCGCCTGGATATCGCTGTCACGCTTCTTGAACGGCTGCTTGAGCAACTGGTCGGCCAGCGCTTCCAGGCGTGGCAGGCGGCGGCAGGTGCCGTAGCACAGTTCTTTGAGCAGGCTGCGGTCCCGCGCAATCACGCTGTGCTCATCCAGCGTGGCCAGCGACCCCTGGTCGGTCAGCACCGGTACCAGCCCGCGTGCCGCGGCAGCGCGCACTTCCTGGCCGCTGCCTGCCTTGGGCGAACGTGGCTGATTCATGAGGAGGCTCCTGAGTGGGTATTTTGCCCCAGGCGCGTGCCCGGGATGAGGCGTGTCTGGCGGGCGTTGAGCAGCTCGCGGGCTGGCAGCGCCTTGCCCCCGGGAAGTTGGGCGCGGCTGACGCAAAGGACCTGGCGGCCTTCGGCGCCACAGGCGATTCGTAAGTGATCCTCGCCGTGTTCGAGCAGCATGCCGGGTGCCGTCGGCGGCTGTTCGCCCGGCTCGACACTTGCCTTCAACAGGCGCAGGCGGTCGTCATCCAGGGCGCACCAGGCAACCGGCCAGGGGTTGAAGGCGTGAATGGTGCGTACCAGCTGCTCGGCAGGCTGGCTGAAATCCAGCTCGGCCTCGGCCTTGGTGAGCTTGGCGGCGTAGGTGACGCCGTCTGCTGGTTGGGGCGACGCTGTGATGCGTCCCGTCTCCAGCTTGTCCAGCACCTGAACCAGCGCATTGGCCCCTTGAAGGGCCAGCCGGTCGTGCAGGTCGCCACCGGTGGTCTGATCGGTGATCGGCGTACGCACCTCAAACAGCATGTCGCCGGTATCCAGGCCGGCATCCATTTGCATGATGGTCACGCCGGAAACGCTGTCACCGGCTTCAATGGCGCGCTGGATCGGTGCGGCACCGCGCCAGCGGGGTAGCAGCGAGGCGTGAACGTTGAGGCAGCCCAGACGCGGGATGTCCAGCACGGCCTGAGGCAACAGTAGCCCGTAGGCCACCACCACCATGACGTCGGCATCGAGCGCATCAAGCGTCGCCTGGGCATCGGACGCTTTCAGGCTTTCAGGCTGATAAACCGGCAGCCCATGCTCGAGCGCCAGGCGCTTGACAGGGCTTGGGGTGAGCTTGCGCCCGCGCCCGGCGGGACGGTCGGGCTGGGTATAGGCGGCGACCACCTGATGCTGGCTTTCCAGCAGGGCGGCCAGACTTGAAGCAGCGAATTCCGGGGTACCCGCAAAAACAACGCGCAATGATGACATGGACACAGGGACCTGGCGGCAAAGGGAGACGTAACGGTAATCTTGATCAGTGCGACGCGGTCAGGCGCCCTGCATCTGCTTGTGGCGCTTTTCCATTTTCTTGCGAATCCGGTCACGCTTGAGGGACGACAGATAGTCGACAAACAGCACACCCTCCAGGTGGTCGTACTCGTGCTGAATACAGTGCGCCAGCAGACCGTCGGCTTCAAGTGTGTAGGGCTCACCGTTGCGGTCCAGCGCCTTCAGCTCCACTTTCAGATAGCGTGGCACTTCAGCGTAGTGCTCCGGGATCGACAGGCAGCCTTCGGACAGCGGCTCTTTCTCGTCGCCAATGGGCGTATAGCTGGGGTTGATAAGTACCAGCGGCTGGGAGTTGTCGTCGCTGACATCCATCACCACCACCCGGCGGTGAACGTCCACCTGGGTCGCGGCCAGGCCGATCCCTTGGGCGTCGTACATGGTTTCCAGCATGTCATCGACGAGCTTGCGCACTTCATCGTCGACGCTTTGAACTGCTTTGGCCTTGGTGCGCAGGCGCTCATCGGGGAATTCGAGAATGGCGAGTTTGGCCATGGCGTTGCTACCACCGTTATGCTGAACTGAGTAATCGCTTGAGCAGTGCGTCAATGGGGTCGCATGCCCAAGTGCTTTATTTATGACCTGAGTACTTTATGATCGACCACTATATCATGCTGTCAATGTTCCGGGCATGCCTGCCCGGTGGCGCAGCGCGAATCACCCGCGTAATCGCAGGTAAAAAAACAGGGGGCAGGATGGGGGCTGGACAACGCAGGCGATATGGCGCGGGCGCTTGGTTCATCGGCGCACTGACGGTATTGATGTCACTGGATGCGGGCGCCTGGGAGCGCGTTCGCGACTCGGCACCCGAGCGCTACACGGTGGCAGAGGGCGACACCCTCTGGGACATTGCGGGCCGGTTCTTGCATGCGCCCTGGCAGTGGCCTGAGCTTTGGCAGACCAATCCTGCTATCCGCAATCCACACCTTATTTACCCCGGCGATATACTCAACTTAAGCGATTGCCAGGGCGATCCCTGCCTGTCCCTTTCACGGGAGCAGCGGGTAGTGACACTCTCCCCCAAGATGCGCACCGTCCCCCGCCGCGAAGCGATACCCCCCATCGACGCGGGTATTATCCGGCCGTTCTTGCGTGATCATCGTATCAAGGAGGGGGACCCCGCCGCCGACACCATGGCTTATGTCGTGGCCGGTCACCAGGGACGCTTGATCAGCGGGGCGGGGGATTCGCTGTATGTGCGCGGGCAGGTGCCAAGGCAAGCGGACGTGGGCATTTATCGGCCCGCCGACACCTATACGACTAACGATGGCACGCTCCTGGGTACCGAACTGATCAAGATCGGCGAGGCCCGCTACCTGCGCGCCGAAGAGGATATCGCCCAGTTGAAAGTGCTGAGTGCCGCCCAGGAAATACGCAACAACGACCTTGTCCTGCCGCTGGAAACCTCGCGACTGGATGACGACATGGTGCCCCGTGCACCGCGCAATGCGCTGTCGGGGACACTGATCGGCGTGCCGGGCGGGGTACGCTTTATCGGTCGCCTGCAGGTGGTAACGATCGATTTGGGCACGCTGGATGGCGTGCAAGCCGGGCATGTCTTCCAGATTGCACAGCAGGGTGAGGTGGTCAGTGACCCGCGTAACCAGGCGTCGATCACGCTACCCAGTGAAGCCGCTGGCACCTTGATGGTCTTCAGCCCCTATGATCGCGTTAGCTATGCGCTGGTGATGGAGGCTTCCCGAGTGGTGGAGGTTGGCGATCTTGTAAGGACACCGCCGCGCTAGATGAGTTGGGTCAATCGTCGATAGATTGAATAAGGAGAGGTAATGGATACCAGGGAGTGGTTGGTGGTCAATGCACTGCCAGGGGTGGGGCCCCAGCGAATCGCTGAGCTGGTGGCGCAACAACCCCAATGGCCACAGGGGTGGCTGGCGGGGTTGCCCAGCAAGGCAGCCAGTGCGCTGCGGTTGTGGTGCGAGCACCCCGCAAAGAGCCCCTTGCAGCGTGAGGTCGAGGCGAGCCTGACCTGGCAGTCCAGTGCGCCGGGACGCACGCTTTTGCACCGCGACCACCCGGCATGGCCAAGGCTACTCAATCAACTACCTGATCCGCCAGCGGTCCTCTGGGCACAGGGCGACCTGGGCGCCCTTGAACGACCGACGCTTGCCATGGTGGGCACGCGTCGGCCGACATCGGAAGGCACGCATAATGCGCAAACCTTCGCCCGGGAATTGGCCAGGCGAGGCTGGAGTATTGTCAGCGGCATGGCGTTAGGGATTGACGGGGTGGCCCAGCAAGCCGCCCTGGACGCGGGCGGCAGCAGCGTGGCGGTATTGGGCTGCGGGATTGACGTGATTTATCCCGCCCGCCATCGTGCGCTATATCAACAGCTCAGCGATGCACCGGGAGGACTGGTACTGGCCGAGCACCCGCCGGGCACCACCGCACACCCCGCCTTCTTCCCGCGCCGGAACCGAATCGTGACCGGTTTATCGCTGGGTACACTGGTGGTGGAGGCAGCCGAGAAAAGCGGCTCACTGGTCAGCGCCCGCCTGGCCATGGAGCAGGGCCGCGATGTGTTTGCCCTGCCCAGTTCGTTGCACAATCAGCAGGCACGTGGCTGCCTACAGCTGCTGCGCCAGGGGGCGGCCATGGCCTGCGATCCCGAGGACATCGTCAACGAGCTGCAGCATTGGGCGCGGGAATTTCTACCCGCCTCCATGGAAGAGACCTCTACCCATCGGTCGGCAACTGACGCCGCAGCCGAACCGCTGCCCGATGCGCTGCTCGGCTTGCTGAGCGCCTCGCCCACGCCGATTGACGCCCTGGTGCAACAAAGCGGCTGCTCGGTGAGTGACTGCCAGCAGCGCCTGCTGATGCTGGAAATCGAGGGCTGGGTCGCATCCCGGGCGGGTGGTTGGGTGCGGTTACCCCGGCCATGATAAGATAATGTTTCCTTTACCATAACGGGTGGAGACTTCATGACGACAGCGGCTGAACTGGATAAAGCAGTTCGCGCATTGCGCAACGGCGGGGTTATTGCCTGCCCAACGGAAGCGGTGTGGGGATTAAGCTGCGATCCCGACAACGACGAAGCGCTGGCGCAGTTAATGCGCTTAAAGGCCCGCGATCCAGCCAAGGGCGTGATTCTGGTGGCAGCCTCGATTGGCCAGTTTCAGCCGTGGCTCACACAGTTGCCGCTGGCCCTGCATGCGCCGTTGATTGCCAGTTGGCCGGGGCCGAATACCTGGCTGGTGCCGGATAACGGCCGCAGTCACGGCCTGGTCCGCGGTGCGCACAGTAAAGTGGCGCTGCGGGTCACTGACCACCCGCTGATGCAGGCGCTCTGCGAAGCCTTTGGTGGCCCGCTGGTGTCGACTTCTGCCAACGTGGCCGGCGACCCTCCGGCGACCAGTGCGGATGACGTCAGGGCGGTGTTTGGCGACCAACTGGCGGCCATCATCGACGGCGAGCTGGGCGGTAACGAACGGCCCAGCAAGATTCGCGATCTCGTCAGCGGCAGCGTGATACGCAGTTAACCGATCATCAGGAGACGACGTGGCGCACGAACATCTGGATACCGTCAAGAACTACCTGCTGGACCTGCAGGAACGCCTTTGCGAGGGGCTGGCAAGCGCTGACGGACAGGCAAGCTTCAGGCAGGACGAATGGGACCGTGAAGAAGGCGGCGGTGGCCGCTCACGGGTGATCGAAAATGGCGGCGTGTTTGAAAAAGGCGGCGTCAATTTCTCCCATGTGTTCGGCACCCAGTTGCCGCCCTCCGCCACGGCCGCACGGCCGGAGCTTGCCGGGCGCAGTTTTCACGCGGTCGGGGTTTCCTGGGTACTGCATCCGGAAAATCCCCATGTGCCCACCAGCCATGGCAACGTACGCTTCTTTATCGCCGAAAAAGAGGGCGAGCCGCCAGTCTGGTGGTTTGGTGGCGGCTATGACCTAACGCCCTTCTACCCGGTGTTCGACGATGTGGTGCACTGGCACAAGGTAGCCAGCGCGGCCTGCGCGCCCTTTGGCGACGACGTTTACGCGCGTTACAAGGCCTGGTGCGACGAGTACTTCTATCTCAAGCACCGTGAGGAAACCCGGGGAGTGGGCGGCTTGTTCTTCGATGATCTCAACGACGGCAGTTTTGAAGACTGCTTCGCTTTTCAACGCGCCGTCGGTGACAGCTTTCTGGAGGCCTACCTGCCGATTGTCGAGCGACGCCGTGGCGATGCCTGGAATGAGCGGCAGCGTCAATTCCAGCTTTATCGACGCGGCCGCTATGTCGAGTTCAACCTGGTATGGGATAGAGGGACGCTGTTTGGCCTGCAAAGCGGCGGGCGTACCGAGTCCATTCTGATGTCGATGCCGCCCCTGGCCCGCTGGGAATATGCGTTCACGCCGGAGAACGATAGCCCCGAGGCGCAGCTCAATGCGTATCTTGTGCCCCGCGACTGGCTCGGCGAAGCCGCCGCAACGCGTGGCGAGGAGGTTCTATGACC
This sequence comes from Vreelandella subterranea, assembly GCF_900111305.1. Lineage (GTDB taxonomy): Bacteria > Pseudomonadota > Gammaproteobacteria > Pseudomonadales > Halomonadaceae > Vreelandella > Vreelandella subterranea. The sequence goes on along the minus strand of NZ_FOGS01000006.1, from coordinate 31,027 downwards.
GATCGTTACGCCGTCTTCGGCAATCCCGTTGGCCATTCCAAATCGCCCATGATTCACGCCGACTTTGCCGGTCAAACCGGGCAGGACATCGACTACACCGCCATAGAACCGCCAATAGGCGAGCTGGCGGCAGCGTGGCAGGCGTTTTGCGCCGAGGGTGGGCGAGGTGCCAACGTGACCGTGCCATTCAAGGCGGATGCTTTCGAGCTGTGTGATACGCTGAGCCACCGTGCCCGACGGGCGGGGGCGGTGAATACGCTGATTCTGGGCGGTAATGGCCGCACCTACGGGGATACCACCGATGGCGTTGGCCTGGTACGCGATCTGGCTTATCACCGTGTGGCGCTGGCTGGAAAGCGTGTCTTGATAGTCGGTGCGGGGGGCGCCGTGCGCGGTATTCTGGAACCCCTGCTGGGCGAGCAGCCCAGCGAAGTGGTCGTGGTCAATCGCACGGCGGAAAAAGCCCGGCAGCTGGGCGAGGATTTTGCCGACTTGGGGACGATCAAGGGCGGCGGTTTCGACAGCCTGGACGGTAAGTTCGACGTGGTCATCAATGGCACCAGTGCCAGCCTCTCGGGCGACCTGCCGCCGTTGCCCGATGACCTCTTTGCCAACGGCGCCTGGGCCTACGACATGATGTACGGTGTCGAGCCGACGGTGTTTTTAACGTGGGCCGGGCCCCGCGGGGCGAAGCTGCTGGATGGGCTGGGCATGCTGGTCGAGCAGGCGGCAGAATCGTTTTACCTCTGGCGCAACCAGCGCCCTGATACAGCGCCGGTTCGGGCGCGGCTGCGCCAGTCGCTGAACTATGGCAGCTGAACGACGGCTAGCTGAACTAGGACTGGCTGACCTGTGCTAGCGGAATATGGCTAAGTAACGACTTTTCGCGTTCACCCACGGGAGTAACCCCGATGAGCCGCCGCTGCCGGAAGGCAGCGGCGGTGGTTCGTTACGGGCGTGGGCAGTTGGGCGTGCGCCCGCTGTTGCGCGCCTGTTCAAAGATGGCCATGGCACCGCTCATGTTCGCTTGCAGCCCCTCAATCCGCTGCCCCTGGCTTGGGTGGGTCGACATCCATACCGGCGGTGCGCCGCCGCCCGATGCCTGCTGCATGTTTTGCCAAAGGGCGATGCTCTCGCGGGGATCAAACCCGGCCCGGGCCATCAGATCCAGGCCAATGGTATCCGCTTCGCTTTCATGACGCCGCGAGAAGGGCAGCATGATGCCGTATTGCGCCCCCATGCCGAGAACGCCCATCAGCTGCTCACCACCTGCGCCTTGAAGGCCGGAAGCGCTGGAAATGACGGAAAGCCCCAACTGGGTGGCGCTTTGAGTCGAGGCCCGCTCATTGGAGTGCTTGGCGAGCACATGGCCGATTTCGTGGGCGACCACCGACGCCACCTGATCCTGATTGGTGGCGATATCCAGCATGCCGGTATGTAAGCCCATGTAGCCGCCGGGCAGGGCAAAGGCGTTGGGTTCTTCAGCCTCGAAGACACGGATTTGCCAATCCAGCTGCTGCTGGTCCTGCGGGAGTTCCGCGACAATGGCATCGGCAATGCACTGAGCGTAGCGTTGACTCGCCTGATCGGCGCTGGGCAATTCCTGCTGATACTGGTTGAAAGCCTGGCTACCCATGTTGTTGAGTTCGTTGTCGGATAACAACAACAGCTGTGAGCGCCCGGTAGGCGAGGTCGAACAGGCCGCAACCGCAACGCATAGGGCCGTAATGGCAAGAGGGCGAAACCAGCGCATGGCGTATTTCCTTTTGTGAAAGTGAATTCCTTGCCCCAAGATAACGGCTGTACAGGGTAAATCAATCCTCATGCGAATAATTCACCAAGAGAGTCGTTATGGATGCCGAATTAAGCCAGCGTTTAACCCGTTTACTCGATCGACTGGATCATTGGTTACCACCTGCGGCCGAACCGGTTAACTGGCAGACGGAAGTCGCCGCACTGTGGCAGCGTCACCCACTGGGCGGGCGTCTGGTGGCGGTGCCGCCAAGGGACGCGTTAACGCTGGACGACCTGCTGGGCATTGAGCGGCAAAAGCAGGCGCTGGTGGATAATACCCGGGCGTTTTTACAAGGCTTGCCTGCCAACCACGCGCTACTGTGGGGCGCGCGAGGCAGCGGCAAGTCGTCGGTGGTACGCGCGCTGCTTAACGCACTGGCAGGTGAGGGGCTACGCCTGGTTCAGATTGACCGCCATGAACTCGCCAGCTTGCCGGTACTGGTCGAACAGCTGCGTCATCAGCCACAACGTTTCGTCGTGTACTGTGACGACCTCTCTTTCGAGGGCAACGACGATGCCTACAAGGCGCTCAAGAGCGTACTCGATGGGGCGCTCACCGGCCCGCCGGAAAACGTATTGCTGTATGCCACCTCGAACCGTCGTCATTTGCTGCCCGAATCGATGGACGACAACAGCGGCTCGCAGCTGGTAGGTGAGGAATTGCACCATGGCGATGCGGTGGAAGAGAAAATCTCGCTGTCGGACCGCTTTGGGCTATGGCTCAGCTTTCATCCCTTTAACCAGGCAACCTATCTGGACGTGTGCGCTCATTGGGTCGCGCGGGTGAGCAGCGAGAACGTCAGTTGGGATGATGAGGCGCGTGCCGAAGCGCTGCGCTTTGCGACCCTGCGAGGCGGGCGCAGCGGCCGCACCGCCTGGCAGTTTGCGGCCCACTGGGTAGGCCGCAAAGGGTTGGCTGACGGCACTTAGCCTTGTGGTACCAACTGCCCATCGGCGCCCACGTTGAGGCGAATGGTGGGTGTCAGCAAACCAGCAGGAAGCCGCATGCCTAAACCGCGCAGATCCCCTGGCGTGATGGCCAGTTGACTGCCGGGCGGTAGCTCTCCCTGGGTGGCCAACTGGCTGGCAAGCTCCAGCATGGGCGCCATGCGTTGGGTGTCGGTGGCGAGGACATCAAAGGCAACCGGCAGGCGTAAATTGGCATCGTCGCCAGAGGTTAGCGTGACGTCCTGCTCATAGTTTCCCTGTACAGGATCAACGCCAGGCATGTCGAGCATCCAGCGAAAGCCCGACATCTCCACCGGGGGCATGCCCGCAGGCAGGCCCAGCCCCATGGCAATGGTCGCCTGAACGGGCAGGCTACCGGCGCCAAGGCTGGAAGCGATCAGGCTGGTTAAATCGCTTGTGTCCAGGCCTGCATTGATACGGTAAGGACCAATGCGAACATCCTCGACCCCCAGTGAGGTGACCGCCAAACGAAAGGCAAACAGGCCGGTTTGGGGCAGGGCGAGACAGCCCGTGAGCAGGCTGGCCAGGCCAAAAACGGTCAGCCAACGCCAGCGGCGCATGATGCGGGTCATAGCAGTCCCTTTTGAGAAAGTGCCAACGTTAAATGAAGGTGGGGCTGAAAGCGCCGCTATTTGAGGCCCAGGACGACGTTCTGTCAAGCGAAATTGTTACCTTTCGGACACCAAAAAACGCCTGCGGGTTTTGCCTCGCAGGCGTTAGTCAGTGAGCAGCTTCCTGACGGGCGGGAAAACGCTCAACGACGGCTTTTGCGTGCCTCTTTGGTACGGTTGAGCTCGCGCTTTTTGGCTTTTTCCTTGTCGCTGGCGCCTGCCATGTGATCGAAGGGATTGTTGCCGGAGCGAAACTCGAAGCGCATGGGCGTGCCGCGCACTTTCAACACCTTGCGGAAGGTGTTCGTCAGGTAGCGGCGGTAGGCGTCCGGCAGTGCCTCGGTCTGATTGCCGTGAACGACGATGATCGGTGGATTGCTGCCGCCCTGGTGGGCCATGCGCAGCTTGATGCGTCGTCCGTGAATCATCGGTGGCGGGTGCTGGCTGACGGCATCCTGAAGCAGCGTGGTCAGGCGATTGGTGGACCAGTGGGCGTTGGCGGCATTGAAGGCACGTTCGATCGACGGATAGAGATCGCCTACCGCCGTGCCGTGCAGCGCCGAGATAAAGTGCATCTCGGCATAGTCGGCAAAGCCCAGGCGGCGCTTGATCTCGTTACGCATCTTGTCCTTGGCTTCGCTTTCCAGTCCGTCCCATTTATTGACGGCCAGCACCAGGGCACGGCCGGAGGTAAGCACGTAATCGAGCAGGTGCAGGTCCTGCTCGACCAGCCCACTGCGCGCATCCAGCACCATTACCGCCACATGGCATTCCTTAATGGCGTCCAGGGTCTTGATGATGGAAAACTTTTCGGCCACTTCACTGACGTTCTTGCGTCGCCGGACCCCGGCGGTATCAACCAGTACATAAGGCTTGCCGCGGCGCTCGAAAGGAATCTCGATGGCGTCACGCGTGGTACCGGCTTCATCGAAGACGACCACACGCTCTTCGCCCAGCAGGCGGTTGACCAGGGTCGATTTTCCCACATTGGGCCGCCCGATCACGCCGATACGAATGCCCTTGGTGCCGGTGTCGGCGGGTATGTCGGCATCGCGTTCGGGGAAGGGCTCGAGCACCGTATCCATCAGGGTCGAGACGTTGCGACCGTGAGCCGCCGCAATCGGCCATGGGTCACCCAGGCCAAGCGACCAGAAATCGCCCATGGCCGAGTGCTCTTCCAACCCATCGGTCTTGTTGACCACCAGCCAGGTTTTCTTCTGGTTGACCCGCAGGTGATTGGCAATGGCCTCATCGGCCATGTTCAACCCGGCCCGCGCATCGACCATGAACAGCACGATATCCGCTTCGTCGATGGCGGCCAGCGATTGCTCCGCCATGGCCGCATCGATGCCTTGTTCGTCGCCGCTGATGCCGCCGGTATCGATCACCGTATAGGCTTTATTGCCCAGCATGCCGTTGCCATACTTGCGATCACGGGTCAGGCCAGGAAAGTCGGCGACCAGCGCATCCCGCGAGCGGGTAAGGCGGTTAAACAGCGTCGACTTGCCCACGTTAGGGCGGCCAACTAGCGCAATCACAGGTGTCATGGAGAGACTTCCAGCGTTTCAAAATGTCCGTCATTGGCCAGCACGTGAATCACGTCGCCTTCAGTAACCGCCGGGACGCTAATGCCCGAGCTGTCGACCCGGGTGCGACCCACCAGGTCACCTTCGCGGGCGTCGATCAGGTGCACATAGCCTTCAAAGTCACCCATCACCAAACGCCCGTCGGCGAAGGCGGGGGCCGTCAGCCAGCGATCTTCCAGGGCATCGTTCCGCCAGACTTCCTGGCCGTTGTTGCTATCAAGCGCCACGACATGGCTGTTGTCGGTAACCACGAACAGCAGATCACCCACCAGTAAGGGCGTGTGGCGGCTGGAGAGCTCGCGCTCCCAAATGATGCTGCCACGGGTTGCCTCCAGTGCCGCTACCTGGCCGTTATAGCTGGTCACGAACAGGCGGCCTTCCCGACTGAGAATCGGCTGGCCCGCAAGGTCGACAAGGCGCTCGACTTCGCTCCGACCTTGCGGCGTGGCGATTTGCATATCCCACAATGGCTGGCCGTTGCGATTGTCGATCGTCGTCAACCGACCGTTGGCCAGGCCGACAAAGCTGACCGGCTCGATCACCAGAGGCGTGCCGGTGCCACGCAGCGTCAGTGATGGCAGTGAACTGGAAAATACCCAGCGCTCGTCACCGCTTGCGCGGTCAAGGGCGGTCACCCGGCCGTCGATGCTTTGCACGACCAACAGTTCCGGGTTGGCCTGGGGGGCTGCCAGCACTTCGCTTGAGACCCTAGAGCGCCAGTTAACGCTGCCGTCGCTCTGGTTCAGAGAAATGACTTCGCCGTTGCGCGTGCCCAGATATACCTGACCGGCAATCGCGGTCAGGGCACTGGAGATGGGCGTGTCCAGGTCGACTTCCCAGCGCTCCTGGCCGTTGTCAGCGGCAAACGACATCACCACGCCCTGCGCGTCGGCGGCGAAGACGTTATCGCCTTCGCGCGCTGGCGCAATGGGGTAACGCGCGCGGCCAAGGCCGTCGCCTACGTCCTGTTGCCAGCGGGTTTCAAGGCTTGAGCTTGCTTCGAAGCTTTGAAGTTCTTTGGGCGTGTAAGCGGGTTCGCTTTTGCTCGCGCAGCCAGCCAGCAGGGCCAGTGCAGCGGCGCCCAGGGCCGCACGCATGACGGGGGTTGAAAAAGTGCGTTTCGAGAATGCAGGTGTTGAAAACATTGATGTTGAAAACCGGGATTTCATTGAGCTGTCTCCTCAGCGCCGAGATCGTCAAGCTTGAACTGCACGCCGTATAACGGCTGGCCTTGCTGCTGCGCCAGCTCGAGAGCATCCTGCCAGGCGTTGCGAGCCTGGTCGTGCTGGCCAAGTGCCATGTGAGCGTCGCCTCGCACGTTGGCTTGCTGGGCTGCCAGGGATTCGGTAATCGGTTCATCGAGTAATTCGAGCGCGCGTTCGGGGTCCTCGTTGGCAATGGCAAGACGCGCTAACCGCAGCCAGGCAAGGCTTTGTACATAGCGCCGCGAAGAGGATTCGGCCACCTGGGTAAGCGACGCTACGGCGCTGTCAAGATCATCCTGCTGGACAGCCAGGCGGGCATCAAGCAGCAAGGCCAACTCAGCGTACAGGGTGCTGTCGTGCTCACTGACAATCTCGTCGACCATCTCACGGGCTTCGCTGAGCTGGTCGCCTACGAGCTCATTGCCGACGGCGAGGCTAACCAACTGCTGATAGCGTACTGAGGCCGCCTCGGCTTTGTCGGCTTGATAATCCTGCCAGGCGTTCCAGCCGAATACGCCGGCTGCCGCCAGTGCAGCGCCAGCGATCAGCGACGTGCCGTTTTCTTTCCACCAGCGCTTGATCACGTCCAGCTGTTCGTCTTCGCTTCTATCCGCCACGGGCGGTCTCCTATTCAGCAATAACCGCCGCTTACGGCAACGGTCATGATGGGTTGAGAGGCAGGCCATGCCTGCCACCCGTTTATGGTGTGTTGGGCAGCCGCTCGCTGAGCGTGTGGGCCAGCATTGCCTGGGGAACGCGTTGCTGTGCCTGGTCGTCGCGCAGGGCCTTGAGCGTGACGGTGTGCTCGGCTATTTCGTCTTCGCCAAGCAGAAGGGCATACGCGGCACCGCTTTTATCGGCTTTTTTCATGCGGCTCTTGAAACTGCCGCCGCCGCAATGCAGTTGCAGGCGAAGCCAGGGCAGTTCACTGCGAAGCTGCTCGGCCAGGGTGATCGCGGCGACCGTCGCGGTATCGTCCATCGCCAGCAAATACACGTCGCTGCCCGCTTCGTCGGGGATTAAATCAAGGGTCTCGAGCAGCAGGATCAGGCGTTCAACACCCATGGCAAAACCAACTCCTGGAGTGGGTTTGCCGCCCAACTGCTCGACGAGGCCGTCGTAGCGGCCGCCAGCGCATACGGTGCCCTGGCTGCCCAGCGCTGTCGTGGTCCACTCAAAGACGGTGCGCGAGTAGTAGTCGAGACCGCGAACCAGCCGCGGGTTGATGACATAGGCAATACCCGCCGCGTCGAGCATGGCTTTTAGCTGCTCAAAGTGGGCCTGCGAGGGCTCGTCGAGGTTATCCAGTAAGCGTGGTGCGCCGTCGAGCATCTCCGCCATGGCAGGGTTCTTGGAGTCGAGAATGCGCAGCGGATTGCTGGTCAGCCGCCGCTTGGCGTCCTCGTCGAGGACGTCGCGGTGCTGCTCGAAATAGGCGACCAGCTTGTCGCGGTAAGCCGCGCGGGCTTCGCTTGAGCCCAGCGAGTTAAGCTCGAGGGTGACATGCTCCATCAGCCCCAGCTCTTTCCACAGCCGAGCAGAGAGCAGAATCACTTCGGCATCAATGTCCGGGCCTTCAAAACCGTAAGCCTCGATACCGACCTGGTGAAACTGGCGGTAGCGGCCCTTCTGGGGCCGCTCATGGCGAAACATCGGCCCCTGGTACCACAACCGCTGGGTCTGGTTGTACAGAAGCCCGTTTTCCATGGCCGCGCGTACGCAGCTGGCGGTACCTTCGGGACGCAGGGTAAGGCTGTCTCCGTTTCGGTCTTCGAAGGTATACATCTCCTTTTCGACAATGTCGGTGACTTCGCCGATGGAGCGTGCAAACAGCGCCGTCTGCTCGACGATCGGCGTGCGGATTTCCGCAAAACCGTAACGCTGCATCAACTGGCGGACTATTCCTTCAAAAAATTGCCAGCGAGGGCTCTCGCTGGGCAATAGATCGTTCATGCCTCGAATGGCTTGAATTTTTTTTGCTACAGACTTGCTCAAGGCAAACTCCCTGGGTCGGCTATCCCGCGTCGTGCTTAAACGCTGCGGGCGATCGTGTTGTCTTCCTGCTGCTGTTTTTCACGTACTTTGTCGCGGATCAGCCGCTCCAAGTCATCGACAAGGTGGTCGTTGCGCAATTTGCTGGACGGCTTGCCGTCGATATACACCAGATTGGCGGGGCTGCCGCCGGTCAGGCCAATGTCGGTTTCCTTGGCTTCGCCAGGCCCGTTGACGACACAGCCAATGACCGACACGTCAAGCGGTGTCATGACGTCTTCCAGCCGTTCTTCAAGCTGGTTCATGGTGCTGATGACATCGAAATTCTGCCGCGAGCAGCTTGGGCAGGCAATAAAGTTGATGCCTTTGGAGCGCAGCTTGAGGCTCTTCAGCATGTCGTAGCCGACCTTGATTTCCTCCACCGGGTCAGCCGCGAGCGAGACGCGAATCGTATCGCCAATGCCATCCATCAGCAGCATGCCAAGGCCAATGGAGGATTTGACCGTACCGGAGCGTAGTCCGCCGGCTTCGGTAATGCCCAGATGTAGCGGCTGTTCAATGCGCGTTGCCAGGTCGCGGTAGGCGGCCACGGCCATGAACACGTCCGAGGCCTTGACGCTGACCTTGAAGTCGGGGAAATCCAGGCGATCCAGGTAGTCGATATGGCGCATCGCCGATTCGACCAGGGCTGCCGGTGTCGGTTCGCCGTATTTCTTCTGCAGGTCTTTCTCGAGAGACCCCGCGTTCACGCCGATACGGAGGGGAATGCCGTGCTCGCGAGCCGCGCTGACCACCGCGCGGACGCGGTCTTCCCGACCAATGTTGCCAGGATTGATGCGCAGGCAGTCAACGCCCAGCTCGGCCACGCGCAGGGCGATTTTATAGTCAAAGTGGATGTCGGCGACCAGCGGCACGTTGGCCTGGCGCTTGATTTTGCCAAAGGCCTCGGCAGCGTCCATGTCGGGCACTGACACGCGAACGATATCAGCCCCGGCTTTCTCCAACTGGGCTATTTGCGCAACGGTCGCCTCGACGTCCAGTGTGTCCGTGTTGGTCATGCTCTGAACGGCGATGGGCGCATCTCCGCCAACGGCAACGTTCCCCACATGGATTTGGCGCGAAGCCCGGCGCTTGATGGGCGAATGAGCGTGCATAAGTCGGTTACTCTCCCAGAGTGAAGCGAGCCACGTTGTTGGCGCCTGCGCGCGAGGTCAAGTCGACGTCTTCGCCTTGATAGCGCATTTCAACGCCAGTGACGTTGCCCACTGTGAGCCGGAACGGTGGCTGACCTTCGACACTGGCAGACGTGCCAGGTTCTTGAAGTCCTACCAGCACGCGCTGGTTGTCAGCATCGATAATTTCGGTCCATGACTGTTCGTTGAAGGTCAGCGTCAGAAGGTTAGGGTTGGCGTCGTTGCTGCCGTCATCGTTGCTGCTGTCATCATCCTCGCTATCCGTTGTTGCCAGATTGTTGGCCTGAGTCGCCTCATCGCCATCGGCCAGCGATGCAGGGTCAGGCTCGGTTGAGGAGGTATCGTTACTGGTTTCGCTGGTATCGTCTGCGGTGCTTTCAGCGGCAAGATTGCTCTCTGCTGTGCTGGTGTCATCTTCAGCGACCAGGTCGTCAAATGTCGGTGCTTCTTCTTCGGGTTCGCTGGACGAAACAGCCGGTTCAGTCTGCGTGGGCTCGCTGGATAAATCCCCTGCCTGATCCTGCTCTGCGGGTGCGTCCATTGATGACGATGAATCCAGGTCGGGGAGCTCGCTCCCCCCGCGGCTCTGCCACCACATGACGGTAACGGCAATCAACGCCACGATGACCAACAACGTGACCAGCTTGAACAACCAGGCGCCCAGGCGTGAGGGCGGCTTGGTGACGGCGACCGGCGTGACTTTGCGCTCAACATCGGCTTCGCCAAAGCGTGCCCGGTAAGCTTCAAGTATCTGTCGCTCATCAAGGTCAAGATACTTGGCATAGGCGCGCAGATAACCGCGGCGATAGGTCACCACCGGGATTTCGCTGTAATCATCGCGCTCGAGACCATCCACGACGGCAGGGCGCAGGTTCAGCGCCCGAGCGGCATCGTTCAGGTTGATGTCGAGTTGTTTACGTCGGCGGGCCAGCAGCTCGCCGGGGGAGTCATTAACGTCTGGGGTATCGCTCGCTTGTGACAGTGTCTCGCTCATGGCTGAGCATCCTTCATTAAATAATCGGTGATCAGGGCATCCATCGCTCAATTGGCTCTCAACTGACGTTGATAGTCGGCCACAGCGGCGCGATCGCCTCGGGCTTCCGCAATATCAATGGCCAGCGTCAGCGCCTCCTGGCTCGGCCCGGCAAGCTGCAGGTGCATTTGCAGCGGTGACCATGCCTCGGCGTAATTGCCCTGTGAATATTCGAGTTCAGCTAACATTAAATAACCGCGTGGGTTGCGCGGGTCGATTTGTTGCGCGCGTCTAAACTGCTCGCGCGCTAATTCTGTTTCGCCCAGGGCCATATAGCATTGCCCCAAGTTGGCAAAAAGCTGGGTGCGATTATCGTACTGGGCATCCCGGGAAGCGACTTCCAGCTGGTTGCAGGCGGCTTCCACTTGCCCCTCTTGGTAAAGAAACGCGGCGTAATTGTTACGCGCCCGGGTAAAATCAGGTGCCGTCTCTATCGCCCGCTGGAAGTGCTGGTCAGCCAGGTTGCTTTCGCCTTGGCGCTGGTAGACCAGCGCGATGGCCTGCAGCGCTTCTGCGTTGTCGGGGGCGATCCCGAGCGCTCGGTCCAGGGCATTGAGGGCTCTTGGCAGGTTGTCGCGCTCCAGGTAGGCAACGCCCAGCTGAGTATAGGCAGAGGCGGCCTCGGGTGTTGACGGCGAGGAAGGTACATTGGAGGAAGAGGCACAGCCGGCTAGCCACATGCTGCCGACCAGCGCGGCGAGCAAGGGCACCCGAGATGGGTGGTAAAGCCTGCGGTGACACATCATGTAGATCCTCGCAAGGTAACAGTAAAAAGAGGTATCGCTAAATTAAACCGTGTCCATCAAAGCGCTGTGTCAACCGGAAGTCAAGAAGACGTCTCATTAGTCAGCATCCAGTTGAATCGATTGGATATAGCGGGCACTGCGTTTGGTGCGATCCTTCACCCGACCGACAAGCTGTCCGCAGGCGGCATCAATATCGTCGCCGCGCGTCGAGCGAATGGGAGCAGTGTAGCCTAAGTCGTGCAGCCACTGCTGGAAACGCATCGTCTGGTTCCGCGATGGTGTTTCATACCCGGAGTGGGGGAACGGGTTGAACGGAATCAAGTTGATTTTACAGGGTAGCTCGTCAAGCAGCGCTGCTAACTGCTCGGCGTGCTCTTGCTGATCATTGACGTCTTTGATCAGGGTATATTCGATGGTCACCAGCCGGTTTTCGGGGCATTTGGCCAAATAGCGGTGACAGGCATCCATCAATGACCGGATATTGTACTTGCGATTCAGCGGCACGAGTTCGTTGCGCAGCTCATCGTTGGCGGCGTGAAGCGACACCGCCAGGCTGACGTCGAGCTCGTCGCCGAGTTTGTCCAGCATGGGGACCACGCCCGAGGTGGAGAGCGTTACCCGACGCTTGGACAGGCCATAACCGTCGTCGTCGAGCATGAGTTTCATGGCCGACACGACGTTGTCGTAGTTGAGTAGCGGCTCGCCCATGCCCATCATGACCACATTGGTCACCGGCCGATTGGCGGTGTCCCGGCGTGGCCCGACGCTACGCTGGGCGACCCAGACCTGGCCGATGATTTCAGCGGCGGTGAGGTTACGCTGAAAGCCTTGCTTGCCGGTGGAACAGAAACTGCAGTCCAGCGAGCAGCCGACCTGCGACGAGACGCACAGTGTGCGGCGCTTGCCGTTCTCGGCGGGGATCAGTACGGTCTCGACGTAGCTGCCGTCCTCCACTTCCAGCACCCACTTGCGCGTACCATCGCTCGAGGTGCCCTCGTAGATCACCCCCGGACCGCGGATCTCCGCTACCTGGGCGAGCTTTTCCCGCAGCGGTTTTGACAGGTTGGTCATCGCCGAGAAGTCGTCGCACCCTTCGATGTGAATCCACTTCATCACCTGGGCGGCACGGAATTTCTTTTCGCCGATAGAGACAAAAAAGGCCGCCATTTGCTCACGCGACATGCCCAACAGGTTTTGACGCTCGGGCGTCGCTTGCGCGCTGGGCGTTTGTTGGGGGGCAGAGCTAGGCGTATGTTGGGCTACGGTGGTGGTCATGGCGGTCAGCGTATAGGGAAATGGCGGGGGCGAGAGGCCCCCGCGTAAATGGCCGGCAACAGACGTTGAAACGGCGGCGCTACCTTCGAGGTTAGCGCGGGCAGATTTCGTCGTTGCTGAAGAAGTAGTTGATTTCGCGCTCGGCGCTTTCCACAGAGTCAGAGCCATGGACAGCGTTGGCGTCGATTGTTTCCGCAAAATCGGCGCGAATTGTGCCAGCGGCGGCTTCCTTGGGGTTGGTGGCCCCCATCAGGTCGCGATTTTTGGCAATCGCACCTTCGCCCTCAAGCACTTGCACGACAACCGGGCCTGAGGTCATGAAACCGACCAGGTCCTTGAAGAACGGACGCTCTTTATGTTCAGCGTAAAAGCCGCCAGCTTTTTCTTCAGACAGGTGCAGCATTTTCGCGGCGACCACGCGCAGCCCGGCGTTTTCAAAACGGGCGATGATCTCGCCAATGGCGTTTTTGGCTACGGCGTCGGGCTTGATGATGGATAGCGTGCGTTCAGTTGCCATGTTCAGCGTCTCCTGAAAGGATGAAAAAGATTGCCGCCCCGGTGGACCGGGGCGGTACAAAAAAGGTGCCGTCAGCCATCTTGGCTAACGAGTGGCGCGATTATAGCGCTTAAGCCGGGGGATGAATACCGCCCTGCCATGAGCCTGTAACGCGCACTAGACGGTAAAGCTTTCGCCGCAGCCGCATTCGTCTTTTACGTTGGGGTTATTGAAACGGAAAAAGCGATTCAGCCCTTCGTTTACGTAATCGACTTCACTGCCGTCGAGCATCTCCACGGCGTCCGGGGCAACGTAAACGCTCGCCCCATTGGCTTCAAAGCGAACGTCCTCGTCGTTCACCTGGTCGGCGAAGTCCAGTACGTAGCTATAGCCCGAGCAGCCGCTGGGCTTGACGGAAACGCGCAGGCCCAGGCCTTGACCGCGTTCGTCGAGCACTTGTTGGATCTGCTGGGCGGCAGCTGGTGTAATGTTGAGTGTGGCCATTGAGGCGTCCTCCTGTATGTAGTCAGCCGCTTAGCGCTGCTAAGCGCGCAGCCCGCTCACCGCGTGGCGGATGAGCGTTATGGCGTGGTCGATGTCAGCCTCGGTGGTAAAGCGTCCGAAGCTGAAACGAATCGACGAGAGGGCAAGACGTCGTGGTACGCCAATGCCAAGTAATACGTATGATGGATCTACGCTGGCAGAGTTGCACGCAGAACCGGTAGAGACGGCGACGTCGCGCAGCCCCATGAGTAGCGATTCACCCTCCACGCCTTCAAAGGCGAGGTTCAAGATGTTGGGGACTGCCCGGGAAATAGGGGTATTGGCATAGACACCGTCCAGCCCCTCCAGGCCTTTTAAAAAGCGTTGCTGCAACTGGGTGATATGCGCCTGATCTGCAGCCTGTTGCTGCTGTATCAGGTTAAAGGCTTCGCCCATGCCGGCAATTTGATGCGTGGGCAGGGTGCCGGAGCGCATGCCCCGCTCGTGGCCGCCGCCGTGAATCAGCGCTTCGAGGCGGATATCCGGGTGGCGTTTCACGTAGAGCGCCCCCACCCCCTTCGGTCCGTAGGCCTTGTGGCCTGACAGTGACATCAGGTCCACCTGCTGGGCGGCTACCGAGAGCTCGATGCGGCCGACGGCCTGGGCGGCATCGCAATGGAAAACCGCGCCAAACTCATGGGCCACGGCGGCCAGGGCAGCGATGTCGTTGATGCTGCCGAGCTCGTTGTTGACCGCCATCAGTGAGACCAGCGCGGTGTCATCCCGCATGGCCTCCCGCAGTTGATCGGGCTGGATGCAACCGTCCGGACCCGGAGAAAGCCAGCTAACCTCAAAGCCCTCGTGTTCAAGCGCCCGGGCGGTGTCGACAATCGCCTTGTGTTCAATGGTTGACGTCACAAGGTGCAGGCCGCGTTCGCGATTGGCGCGCATGAAGCCTATCAGTGCCAGGTTGTCGGCCTCTGTAGCACCGCTGGTCCAGACGATTTCACGTGGGTCGGCGCCGATCGTATCGGCCACCTGGCGACGTGCCTGCTCCACGGCCTGCTCCGCCTGCCAGCCGAGCATGTGGCTGCGCGAAGCGGGGTTGGCAAACAGCTGATCCACGGTCAGGTAGCGCTGCATCACCTCGGCCACGCGCTGGTCGACCGGCGTCGTGGCGGCATAATCAAGGTAGATGGGAAGCGAAGCAGCAGTCATCGTGGTCATGTACCTGTGGTGGAAAGAGGTCGCTTGATTATCAAGTTGACGAAGCAAGAATACCCGCTGCGACCCGTTGCTGCTGGCGTTCGGCGATCTGCATTACATCAGGTCGCTGCATCAATTGAGCCAGCGTGACGTCGTTGAGAAAATGGCGTATCTGCGCCGATAGATCACACCATAAATGGTGTGTCAGGCAGGTATCCCCCTGCTGGCAGTCTGAAAGCCCCTGGCAGCGTGTGGCGTCAACGGTCTCGTTAACCGCGTCAATCACCTGGGAAACGCTGATGCTGTCAGGCGCGTGGGCGAGGAGATAACCGCCACCCGGCCCGCGCACGCTATTCACCAGCCCGTAACGGCGCAGCAGGGCAAACAGCTGCTCAAGATACGACAGCGATATTTCCTGACGTTGTGAAATATCGCTAAGGCTGGTGGGCCCATGCTGGGCATTGAGTGCCAAGTCCAGCATGGCGGTTACAGCGTAACGCCCTTTGGTAGTCAAACGCATGACAGGTACCTCGACGCCGGTGGCTCAGCGCTAACGGCAAATGTTCCGCCATTATGGGAAAGCCCGAGTGCTTTGGTCAACCATTACCCGATGAGGCATCCTGCTCGGTTGAGGCCGCCGGAGAGGTACGCTTGCCTAAACCTGAGCAGGCACCGTCTGCCTCATCCAGAATGTCGGCGAAATCCTCGTCGCGCAGCGCTGGCAACTGACCGTCGCGATAGCTGGCATCCAGTTTGCGAAGCGTCGAGCACATACGTTCGATGCGTTCGTCCACGGCGTGCATGTGATCCAGCATGGCCTGCATGGAGCGGGCAACCGGGTCGGGCATGTCCTCGCTCACGCCGTAGGCATCAAAACCAAATTTCTGGCAGATGGCCTCGCGGCGAGCCGGGTCGACGTCGAGGGCTTCTTCCACATCCGGGTCGGCACGCTTCACCACCTTGCCCGGAATGCCGACCACCGTCGCCCCGGCCGGCACTTCCTTGGTGACCACGGCATTGGAGCCGATTTTAGCCCCCGCACCGACGGTAAAGGGGCCGAGGATTTTGGCACCTGCGCCGACAATCACGCCATCGCCCAGCGTCGGGTGGCGTTTGCCCTTGTGCCAGCTGGTGCCCCCCAGGGTGACGCCCTGATAGAGCGTCACGTCATTGCCCACGATGGCGGTCTCGCCAATCACCACGCCCATGCCGTGGTCAATAAAAAACCGCCGCCCGATGGTCGCGCCGGGATGGATTTCGATGCCCGTCAGCCAGCGACCGAATGTCGACATCGAGCGCGATAGCCACTTGAGGTTTTTTTGCCACAGCCAGTGACTGCAACGATGCAGCAGCAGCGCATGAAGCCCAGGGTAGTTGGTCAGTACCTCAAGAAAGTTGCGGGCGGCCGGGTCGCGCTCAAAGACGCTGTTAATATCTTCACGCAGGCGTTGAAACATGGGGATCCCTTGGGCGTTGGCAGTTCGATTTGTCACCGGGCGGTTTTGACCCGCATCGCAGGGTAATCAAGCGCATTAGACGTCTGATATTGGGGGCACTTGGCGCTCTCTTCAAGTCTAGCGCCTCACTCACGGGGTTGCTTGTGCTGCGTCGCCTTTTCAGTGGCGGATAAAATCCCGCGTAGGATATTCATTTCCATCTGTTCAGGACGGGCGCGAAGATAAAGACGCCGCAGGCGCGCCATGAGCTGGCGGGGCTTCTCGGGGTCATGGAACCTGATGGTGATCAGCACGCGTTCCAGGTGCTCGAAATAGTTTTCAAGGGCCGCATGGGACGCGAGATCATCGTCTGCCTGGGACACCGTGACCGGTTGAACAGTAGCGGCTGGTCCGCTGGCGCTGGGTTCATGGCTGGCTTGAGACAGCCAGGCCATGCGGCATTCGTAGGCGAGCACCTGAACGGCGGCCGCCAGGTTGAGCGAGCTGAAATCGGCATTGGTGGGGATATGCACGTGTGCATGGCAGCGCTGCAGCTCGGCATTGGTCAGGCCGCTGTCCTCGCGGCCAAAGACCAGCGCTACGCGAGAGTCGGCCGGCTGGCATTCAGCAGGCAGACGATCAGCCAGTTCGCGTGGGGATAGCATGGGCCATGGCAGGGTACGGGACCGGGCGCTGGCGCCCACTGCCAGCGTACAGTCCGCCACGGCGTCTTCAATGCTGGCGAATACCTGGGCGCTGTGGAGCAGGTGGTCGGCCCCCGAGGCGCGGGAAATGCTGTCTTGGGTGATGATGTCGCAGCGCGGCGCCACCAGTGCCAGGTCGGCGAGCCCCATATTATGCATGGCGCGGGCCACCCCCCCGATATTGCCAGGATGGCTGGTGCCAATAAGTACAATGCGGACACGCTCAAGCATGATAGGACCCGACCCCTGAAAGCGGAAAAGGCTCAGTTTAGCATGAGTCGATAGCGTGCCCGATAGCGGTCTGCTAGAATTGCGCGCCAAAGGCGATGTCTACGCCTAACGTTCTTTAACATCACTGTGACAAGGCCCAACCATGAATCCGATGGTCCAATTTACGCTGCGCGCGGCGCGTAGCGCTGTTGAGCATTTTTTGAAGGTGCGTGAGCGCATTGAAAATGCCCACGACGAATTCAACCTCGACAAGTTGCTCGAAGACACGGCGCGTAAAGCCGAAGGTACGATTGTTCAGCAGCTGGAGCGTGGCTATCCCCAGCACGGCGTGATCGGTCGTTACACGGCCTTCAAGCCCGGGCAGGATGAAAGCGAAGATATCGTCTGGAAAATTGAGCCGTTGCACGGCTACTCCAACCTGGCCGTGGCGGGTAAGGGCTTTGCGCTGTCAGTGGTGTGTTTGATTAAAGGGCGTCCCGAGCATGCGGTGATTATCGCCCCCTTTGCCGATGACGAGTACATCGCCAGCCGCGGCCGCGGTGCCCAGCATAACGGTAAGCGTATGCGGGTTAGCCAAGCCAAGGCGATCAGCGCGACCCGTCTGGCGATGAGCCTCCCAGAAGCATGGCTACGCCCCCGTCATTTACCTGCCTATCTGACCATTACCCAGCAGTTGGCTCCCCAGATAGACACCCTGGTAGCCACAGGCAGTGGACTCTTGGATATCTGCGAGTTGGCGACTGGACGGGTCGACAGTGCCTTTGTGCTGGGCCTTGAAGAGCAGGATCTTCAAGTGGGCAGCCTTTTATTGAAAGAAGCGGGTGCATTGATGGGCACCCCGGACGGGCAACCCAACGTGAAAGCCGAAAGTCAGCTGTTGGCGGCGGGGCCGCGTCTGTATAAATCGATTATCAAACAGCTTGCGCCACACGTTTAAGTTCTAACATCTAGATTTAATGCTCCCCTCCTAGACCCGATTATCAAGATACGGTCATCAAAACAAAACGCCCCTGCCGCGGAAGCGGCAGGGGCGTTTTGTTGGAAGCGGAATCTGCCTGATCAGGGCAATTCTTCCTCTTCTTCGTCGGTTTCTTTCTGGGGGGGAATCAAGTCTTCCCGCGACAGTTTGAGCGGTAGCAGCAGTGCGCCGGAGACATAGATGGATGAAAAGGTCCCTACCAAGACACCCACGAGCAGGGCGATGGCGAAGTTCTGGATCATATCGCCGCCCAACAACAAAAGGGCCAGGAGTACCAGCAGGGTGGTACCTGAGGTGGCCAATGTCCTCGAGAGCGTGGCATTGATCGCATCGTTGAAGATTTGCGGCATGTCATCGATGCGTGACATGCGGATCTCTTCGCGCATGCGGTCGTATACCACAATGGTGTCGTTCAGCGAGTAACCAATGACGGCGAGAACTGCGGCCAGGACTGTCAGGTCGAAATCGAGCTGAAAGACAGCAAAAAAGCCGATTACGATAATCACGTCGTGCATCAGGGCAAGCAGCGCGCCGATGGCAAACTTGTATTGAAAGCGGAATGCCACATAGAGCATCACCACGCCAAGCGCCACCAGTAGTCCCATGCCGCTTTGGTCGCGTAACTGGTCACCCACCTGGGCGCCGACGAATTCAGCGCGCACCAGGTCGACGCTTGCGCCATCGTCCCTCAGCAAGGTGACGACCTGATTACCGATATCCGGGTCGAAGGCTTGACGCAGGCGTATCAGGACTTCGTTGGAAGCGCCAAAGGTTTGTACCGCAACGTCTTCAAAGCCGTTGTCTCGCAGCAGTTGCCTTACTGTGTCGAGGGTAGGGGCTTCGGCATAGCGCACTTCAATCAGGGTGCCGCCGGTGAAGTCCAGACCTAGATTCAGCTGCTGGAAAAAAATCGCGCCAATCGACACGATCAGCAGGACGGCAGCGACAACGAACGCCAGTTTGCGACGCCCCATAAAGTCGATTTGCCGTTGTGTTAAAGGTTTCATGACCACCTCGTGAAATCTGGGCTGAGCATTGGCATTAGATCCACAACTTTTTGACGGGCTTACTGCCATAGGTCAGGTTGACCATGGCACGCGTCACCAGCAGTGCGGTAAACATCGAGGTCAAAATACCGATGGACAGGGTGACGGCGAAGCCTTTGACCGGGCCGGTGCCAATCGAGAACAGAATGATGGCGACCAGCAGTGTGGTGATGTTGGCGTCGACGATCGAGGTGAATGCACGCTCATAACCCGAATAGATGGCTTGCTGAACCGACATGCCATTGCGCAATTCTTCGCGTATTCGCTCGAATATCAGTACGTTGGCGTCGACGGCCATGCCCAGTGTGAGCACGATGCCGGCAATGCCCGGCAGTGTCAGCGTGGCGCCCAAAAGCGACATGGCAGCCACCAGCAACGTCAGGTTCAGCGCCAGCGCGATATTGGCAAAAATGCCAAACACCTTGTAGCGAATCAGCATGAACAGGGCGACCAGCAACAGGCCAATCTGGACCGATAGCAAACCGCGTTCGATGTTGTCGGCCCCCAGGCTTGGCCCGATAGTGCGTTCCTGCACGAAGTAGATGGGGGCGGCAAGCGACCCCGAACGCAGCAGTAGAGCAAGCTCGGCGGCTTCGGTGGGTGAATCAAGGCCGGTAATGCGGAAGCTGTTACCCAGCGCGCTCTGGATGGTCGCCAGACTGATCAGGCCGCGTTCCACATAGGGTTCGCGCACCGTCGTCTCTTCGCCATCTTCTATCACCGTGCGATCTTCGGTCTTGTGCTCGATGAACAGCACTGCCATGTTGCGCCCGATATTGCTGCGCGTGGCGCGGTTCATCAAGGTGCCGCCGGTACCATCCAGATCGATGTTGACCTGTGGGCGACCGTTTTCGTCAAAGCTGCGGCTGGCGTTGGAAACACTATCGCCGGTGACGATGACGTCGCGCATCAGATCGGCCGAGCGTGATGGCTGGTTACGGAAGCTGAAGGTTTCCGTCTCGTTGTCAGGGGTGTCGGGGCGGGCCTCCAGGCGAAACTCCAGGTTGGCGGTCGCCCCCACGACGCGCTTGGCGGCCACCGTGTCCTGAACGCCGGGCAGCTCGACGACGATTCGGCTGGGCCCCTGGCGTTGTACCATCGGCTCTGCGACACCGAGCTCGTTCACCCGGTTACGCAGCGTGGTCAGGTTCTGGTTGATCGCGTAATCCTGGATTCCATTGACCAGGTCGTCAGTCAATGTCATGACGAGGCGTGCCGCGCGGCCTTCTTCTTCGTTGCTGTATTCAAAGTCGGGGAACTCGCGGCTGATCAAGCGGCGTGCTTCATTGCGATCCTCCTCGCTGGCAAAGTCAATCGACAGGCTGCGCTCGTCTATCTCGGTATTGCGATAGCGAATTCTCTCGCCACGCAGCATTTCGCGCACGGCGCTGGCATTAACTTCCAGCCGCTGGGTCAGAGCCGCTTCCATGTCCACTTCCAGCAGGAAGTGAACGCCGCCGCGCAAGTCGAGGCCTAGCGTCATGGGGGAGGCAGAAAATGCCTGCAGCCAGCCGGGGGTGGCTTCGGCAAGGTTAAGGGCCACTGTGGCATCATCACCCAGTACATCACTGGCGATTTCCTGGGTGCGTAGCTGATCGTTGGGATCAGGTAGCCGGATAAGCCACTGCTGGTTGGTTTGTTCGATGGATTTGACAGCAATGCCGGCTTCATCGAGGGCGTTTTCGACACGCTCGATTTCGCTCTCACTCAGCGTTTCGCCGGTTTCGGCGCTACTGATCTGGACGGCGGGATCTTCGGGAAACAGGTTGGGAAGTGCGTAGATAAGGCCGGCCACTAAAACGGCCAGTATCAAGAGATACTTCCACAGGGGGTAACGGTTGAGCATGCAAGCCCTGCCTTCAATTACAAACGGAATGCTGTGCGCAGATACACTGGGCACGGCAAGGTTCACCATCGTGGATACCATGTCACCCCTGCCGGGATGGCTGGCATTAAGGCAGGGGTGCTACATCATTACATTAGATGGACTTGATGGTGCCCTTTGGCAGTACGGCGGCAACGGCGTTTTTCTGCACGTTGACTTCGGTGCCTTCGGCGATTTCCATGGTCAGAAATTCATCGCTCACCTTGGTGATGCGACCTACCATGCCGCCGCCGATGACGATTTCATCGCCTTTGTCCAGGTTGCTGATCAATTGCTTGTGCTGCTTCGCGCGCTTGGCCTGGGGGCGCCAAAGCAGGAAGTAGAAAATCAGCACAAAACCGACCAGCATCACGATTTGCGCAATACCACCGCCAGCACCGCCTGCTTGGGCGTGGGCTGGTGAGATAAAGAAATCCAGCATTGCAGAGAACTCCTGGGTTATAAACTCAATGAATGAGCAAGAGAAAGCGCCCGCTTAATACGCGCGCCGATTAATTCGCAAGGGGAGGCACCGGCAGACCGCGCCGCGCATAGAAGCCTTCCACAAAGTTGGTCAATGTACCCGCTTCGATTGCCGCGCGCAAATCAGCCATCACCCTTTGATAATATCGCAGATTGTGGATGGTATTGAGCATTGAGCCAAGCATTTCGTTGCAGCGGTCAAGATGGTGCAGGTAACCACGTGAGAAATGTTGGCAGGTATGGCAATCGCAGTCTTCTTCAAGCGGCCGGGTATCAAAGCGATGGACAGCGTTGCGGATCTTGACGGTACCGTCAGCGGTGAACAGATGGCCGTTACGCGCATTGCGCGTGGGCATTACGCAGTCGAACATATCCACGCCGCGGCGTACGCCTTCCACCAGGTCTTCGGGCTTGCCGACGCCCATCAGGTAACGGGGCGTGTCGTCGGGCATCCAGGAGGGCAAATAGTCGAGTACCTTGATCATTTCGTCCTTGGGCTCGCCCACGGATAAACCGCCGATCGCCAGCCCATCAAAGCCGATATCGAGCAATCCCTTCAACGAGCGTTCACGAAGTTCAGGGTGCATGCCGCCCTGGATGATACCGAACAGCGCCGAAGGAGAGTCGCCATGGGCGTCTCGCGAACGCTTGGCCCAACGCAGCGACAGTTCCATGGATTTCTCGGCTTCTTCGAACGTCGCCGGGTAAGGCGTGCACTCGTCGAAGATCATCACCACATCGGATCCCAGCGAGCGCTGAACCTCCATGGACTCTTCCGGGCCCATGAACACTTTGCTGCCGTCCACCGGCGAGCGGAAATGCACGCCTTGCTCGGTGATTTTGCGCATCTCGCCCAGCGAGAACACCTGAAAACCGCCGGAGTCGGTCAAGATCGGCTTGTCCCACTGGGCAAAGTCGTGAAGGTCTCCATGGGCTTCGATGACCTCGGTGCCGGGGCGCAGCCACAGGTGAAAGGTATTGCCCAGGATGATCTCGGCGCCGATCTCTTTGACGGACTCGGGCGTCATGCCTTTTACCGTGCCGTAGGTGCCCACCGGCATAAAGGCAGGTGTTTCGACCGTCCCGCGCGGGAAGTGAAGGCGACCCCGGCGCGCGCGACCGTCCTCGGCCAGGCGCTCAAAGCGCATAAAGCATTCGTTTCGCATCGTTGTTACTCGTTCAGAAAGCGGTTAAAGCGCGACATGATCAGCGGGTCAGCAGCATGGCATCGCCATAGCTGAAAAACGCATAGCGCTCGTCAACCGCCGCTTGATAGGCGTGCATGATGTTATCGTAACCTGCGAATGCCGAGACCAGCATTAACAGTGTTGATTCGGGCAGGTGGAAATTGGTGATCAGCGCATCCACGCAGCGCCATTCATAGCCCGGATAGATGAAGATATCGGTATCGCCACTGAAGGGGGCAATTTGATTGTCTGGGCTCTTGAGGCAGGCGCTCTCCAGGCAGCGCACGCTGGTCGTGCCCACCGCAATCACCCGCTTGCCCGCTGCCTGGGTGGCGCGCACCTGCTGGCAGGTGTCCTCTGAGACATCAATCCATTCGCTATGCATGTGGTGCTCAAGAATATTGTCCACGCGCACCGGCTGGAAAGTGCCAGCGCCGACGTGCAGGGTCACGAAGGCGCTGTTGATCCCTTTTTCCGCCAGCGCATCGAGCAGCGGCTGATCGAAGTGCAGGCCTGCCGTAGGCGCTGCCACCGCACCATCGCGCCGGGCATAGACGGTTTGATAGCGCTCGCGGTCGCTGAGCTCGTCTTCCCGGGTAATGTAGGGCGGTAGCGGCATATGGCCATGCTTTTCCAGCAGCGCAATCATGGGCGTATCGCCTAAAAAGCGCAGTTCGAACAGCGCATCACGACGGCCTTCCACCACGGCGTGAATATCACCTTCAAAGACCAGCTCGGTGCCGGGCTTGGGGGATTTGCTCGATCGGATATGTGCGAGGCCACGGTGGGTATCAAGGGGGCGCTCAAGCAGCATTTCCACCTTGCCACCACTGGCTTTCTGGCCGTGCAGGCGCGCCGGGATCACTCGCGTGTCGTTGAACACCAGCAGGTCGCCGGGCTCGAGAAGCTCAAGCAAATCCGGAAAACGGCGGTGTTCGAGCGCACCGCTCTGGCCATCCACGCACAGCAAACGGCAATCGCTACGCTGTTCAGACGGGTAACGGGCGATAAGCTCGTCGGGTAGCTCAAAATGAAAATCCGCACGCTGCATGAAAAAGCTCTATATCGGTGACCAAACGGGCGGCATAGGATAGCGCTTTGTGGCGATAAAGTCAGTCAATGTGATTGACCTAGAAGGTGATCTACGTATAATGCGCACCCATTGCCGGTGTGGCGGAATTGGTAGACGCAGCGGATTCAAAATCCGCCGCTGTAACAGGCGTGCCAGTTCGAGTCTGGCCACCGGCACCATATATATCAAGGGCTTAGCGTTCATCGCTAGGCCCTTTTTCATTGCTGGTACTTCGAAAGTGTCAACAAAGTGTCAACAGAGCTTTGGCGCGTATTTGATGGCATCGGCTAAATGGTCGGGCGAAAGGTGTGCATAACGCATCGTCATGGCAATCGTTCTGTGACCGAGAATTTTCTGCAGGGTTAACACATCGCCACCGTTCATCATGAAGTGACTGGCGAAAGTGTGACGGAGAACGTGGGTTCTCTGGCCCCTGGGAAGTTTTATTCCTGCCTCAATCACCGCAGCGGAGAACGCTTTATAAGCGTCGGTGCGGAAGACCCTACCGATCCGTGGCCCGTGTTGGGTGAGAGCTTTATAAAGTTCCTCGCTCAGCGGTATGGTGCGATTGCGACCGTTTTTGGTGCTGGTGAAGGTGACACGGCCATTCCTTAGCATTTCCGCTCTTAGGGTCTGGGCTTCGCTCCAGCGGGCTCCTGTCGCAAGGCAGAGGCGTGTAATGAGCGCAACGTCTGGGTTGTTGGATGCTTCGAGTACGTTCATAAGTTGACGTAACTCTTCATCGGTTAGGTAGGTGAGTTCTTTTTCGTCCAGGCGCAACGGCTGCATTTTGGCGAAGGGGTTGGCTGTGTTCCATTCGCCTAACCGGATGAGCTGGTTAAACACCGCCCGTAAGTGCGCATGGTCATGATTGACCGTGTTGGGTGTGATACCCGCTTCAAGGCGCTTTTGACGTAGTTCTGAGGCATCAACAGGGGTGATCGTGGCCGCCGTTGGGTTGCCCATGATATCGGCCAGGTTATTAAGCTGTGAATAACGGCGTTTACCGTCTTTCAGAGAGCGGCCATGGTAGTCATACCAGAGTTTGACCAGGTCTTTTAAGGTGCGACGGTCACGTTTTGGAGTGATGTAACTTTCACCCATTGAAGCCTTGGCCAATACCTGACCTTCAAAACGCTTTGCTGCCGCCTGAGTAGGCAGGATTTTTCGGACACGCTTTCCATACCGACCTTCGGGCATTATGTCCACTTTCCAGCCGTTTTTGACCTTCTTGATGCTCATTACGCGGCTTTCCCTACCAATCGTCGCTCAATCAGCTTCTGCTCCACGATCTGCCTGAATTGGCCGGAGTCGACGCCCCTTCGTCGGTAGTATTCGGCGAGGTCTTCCCACATGCCGGAACGTTGGAGGTAGCGGACGGCTTCGTGGGTACGAAAGCCTTGGCGGGCGTAAATGCTGATGAGGTTGCCAAAGGCCAGGGTGACGTTCTTTTCGTTGCCGATGCCCGGGGCTTTGCGCGCACGTTTGTACATGAACGACGGTTCGTGGCAGTAGAAGCGGGCGTCTTCCTGCATGACCTGCCAGGCGGGATCGATCAGGTTGCGGCGAGTGTCCAGGCGGTAGGACTGCATGGCGGTGCGCCAGAGACCGGAGAGGTGGGGTACCACGTCAATGAAGCGGTTAAAGCCGTGGGAGGCGTCCAGGACTTCGCCGGTATCAACGTTGCATGGCACGCCCTGGGCATACTCACGCAGCACGGATTGGTGAAAACGTAGCTCGATACGCCAGACGGTTGCCTCAGGGTCATAGGCGGGGCTCAGGTCATCGTTAACGGCGTGTTTCCAGATGCCTTCCCAGAAGTGCGTCTTGTCGCGGTGTTTGGCTTCCAGGGTCTTATTATAAATCGCGCATTGCAGCGCCCCTGCCGTTCCGAACATATAGGTTTCGCCGCGGCCGTAGGTGGTGGCAATGCTGCCGTGGGCAAACTCCAGGTCTTCGATGCCGTCAATGCGCATGATCTTTTTGGAGCGGGTCACGAAGCGCTGCATAAAGTCGGTCGGGGGTTCCCAGCCCTGGACGTCAAGCGCCAGGTGAATGGCACAGCCAGCAGGCTCGACGTAGGCGAGCATGTGCGCGGCGATGTTGTACATGAAGTCTTGGCACTGCTGGGGGCTGCGCTCCTGGATGAAGTGCGGGGAGAGCTCAATTTTCAGGTGGGTGCCGATGTTCTCCACCTTGGTATGCCGTGCCTGGAAGAAAACGATCACGCCTAGCTCGTTGTTCTGGAGGCGGTAGCGGAAGCCTGAACCGGCTGCGCCGGCCCCGACTGACCATGTGACGTCGAACAAGTCCATGGTGGCCCCTTTGCCTTTGTTGTAGACCCTGATGATCTCATCGAACTGGTACAGGCAAGGCTTGCCCTGGTACAGCTGACGTACCGTGTCCACGCCTGCGTTGAGCAAGCGAAGGCTGTCTAACTCACGCTGACCCGCCGAGCTGATCAACAATTTTCCAAACGGGTCTTGCTCGCCTTTCTGAAGGGAAGCAATCGAATAACGGTTCCAACGCTCCATGAGTTTCTTCCTTAACTTTCAAAATGCTGAAACGTGCTCTAGTGAGCCAATAACTCGGGTTTGGTTGTCACTCTGCGAGACGTGTTACAGGGCGGGTCTCGACCTCTTGATACCAGCGAGTAGTCACAAGACCGGCCACGGATGAAGTGGCGTTTTGGTCGGTGACGCGCTGGTTCGCATCAAAACGAGGGAGAACCGTTGCCTGTAACAGCACATGGAGATTGGTGCGTTGGGAACTTGTGGATTCGTTCTTAAACAACCGTCCGGCGAGGGGGACCTCTGATAAGCCTGGCACGCCGGAGACCTGTGATCGGTCGTCCTGTGACGAGAGGCCGCCTAGTAAGAGGGTTTGGCCGGATTGGATTTGAACGGTGGTATTGATTTGCCGTTGGTTGGTAATGATATCAGACGCCACCAGGGAATCGGTAAGCGAATCGGCCGACGTGGTGATATCCATGATCACCAGGCCCGAGGCGGTAACCACCGGCAGCACATTCAGGCGTATGCCCACATCACGGCGCTCGATGGTCTGGAAGGGGTTATCCACGTTGGCAGATTCGCCCGTGACGCGACCGGTGACGAAGGGGACATTCTGGCCAATGGAGATAATGCCGCGCTTGCCGGAGAGGGTCAGAATTTGGGGTGTGGATAACACCTTGGAGGTGGAATCACGCTGCAAGGCGTTAATGGCAAACGCCAATACATTACCGTCGAAGATCCCGAAGGTGGCGCCGGTACCGCTTAATGAGGTGCCCAGGTTATCGGTATTAAAGCCGCCTGCCACGCTGCTACCGGTGGCCTGTCCCAGCGACACGCCTAAATCGAAGGTGTCGCCGTCCGTGGTTTCGAAAATCACCGCCTGGATCAAGATTTGGGGGTGTGACACGTCGATATCGGGCACCAGGTCTTGCAGCTGGGCCAGTTGCTTCTCTGGGCCTTTTGCCAGGATGGCATTGGAGGCGTGCAGCACTTGAACACGCGGTTGAGTACCGTCCCCTGATTGCTGCGTTAAAAAGCTAGTGATCAAGGGGGCGATATCGTCGGCGCGCACGTTATCGAACGGGAACAGGTGGGTGGCCTGGGGTTCGGGTGGTTTTTCTAACGTGGGCGGTGAGGCGATCACGTCACGAGGATCGGTCGGACTGTCAGCGCGTTGCGACTTGGACGCCTGACTGCTGGGGGCCACCGTGGGCGGATTGCCGGGCAGGATGGTGTAACCGTGGCTGTTAAGCACGCCCTGGAAGAACTCATCCAGTTGGTGGTCCGCCACGTCGGGCGCGTAGACGGTCAAAGTGCCGGTGGCCTTGGGGTGAATGGCAAGCGGGGTATCGGTTTGCTCGACGTACCAGCGCACAAAGTCCCGAATATCGGTGTCCTGCATCTGCACAGGCGTAGCGTGTGCGGTGATCGAAAGGGTGGCCAGGGTGAAACCGGCGAGGGTGTTAGCAGCGAATTTCAGCATGGGAGACTCCATTTTCTACGCGAACAAGGCAGGCGCTAACGGGGACGATGCGAAAGCCTTGGCGGGCGAGATCGTCGGTGGTTAGGGTCTGGTGGTCGCTATCAATGAGGCGGTAGGTAATTTGATCGCCGAGCTGGGTAAAGCTGGCGATGCGGGTGTTGCTCAGGTCGGGCAATTCAGGCGGTGCAGGGGGTGGCGTGTCGTCCTGGAGCGCGTTCACACGGTCGGCGACCAGGACCGAGACAGTAAGGAACACGCCCAGGGCAAACGACGCCAAGGAGAGAAACGGGCGGTTAAAGCGCTTCCAGTAGATGCGCGTCATCTTCATGTAGAACCTCGCATCCCGAGGCACGCGAAACATGCCGTGGGTGTACCAGGGCGGCAACAGCGAATACGTGCCGTGGGGGTAGTTGTCGGAGAAGGCTTGTTTGGTGTCGTAAGCGGGGTAGAGGGCACGGCCGGTGTAGGTCCAGCGTTCCACGGTGAGGCTTTGCGGCGAGTCGCCGTATTTGACGATGCCCAGGTGAACCTTGGGCAGTGGCATTTTTTTGCCCATGAACAGGGAGTAAAGCGCGCCGACAAAGGGGACGGTGACACGATCCAGGCGGCGGCAGTACACCACGTGTTCGGCGAGTGCGACGCGGGCTTGCTTGTCCATGATCGACAAGTCTTGGATCAGGAAAATGATATCCCAGCCGAGTTTGCGGGCATGCAGGAACCAATTGATCACGTCCTGGCGGCTTTTATCGTTCCAGGAACGGGCGTTGAACCAGGTACCGCACTCATCCAGCACTAATAGGCCGTTGTTGCTTTCATCGTAATCCTCGGTACCGGTGCCGATGGCCTTCAAGTCGGCCAGGACCGGTTTATCAGGGATGCGAAAGCAGCGGGTTTGTTTGGCCTTTTCGCCAAGCAGCTGATCCAGGTTCAAGTCCAGGTTGGTGGCCACCTTGCAGCCCTGGACCAGTTTGTCCTTGATCTTGCCCACGGCGACCAGGGTTTTACCGGCACCGAGTTTGCCGGTGACGACGTAGACAGCCATTAGAGAACGGGCCTCCCTTGTTCCCAGTCGATCAGCTGCTTTTTCTGCTGGAAGACCCACATGGCGATCTTGCTGCTGTAAATCGCGGCCATGCAGGCTTCGAAATTGTTTGGTTTAATCGCGCCGATGCCTTGAGCAAGCTCAGACGGAAGGGTCGCGCTCAGGCCGTTGATAATCGCGGCCAGGGTGCCCCCCAGGGCGACCAGGAGCGTGATATACAGCGTTGTCCAGACCAGCATCCCCGCGAGGCGGTTGGTAAAGCGGGCGGCGATGCGGGTGATCAACCATTCCAGGACGCGGGAGAAAAAGCCGATAATCGCGCCCATGCCAAGTAATGCGGGTAAAGCCATTTAGGCGGTCCTCTGACTGGAGCGGAAAAAGGTGTCCACGACGCTAACGACCGTCCAGAAATAGACGATCCAGGTCAGCCATTGCTGAATGGTGGTGAACGCACGACAGGAAATTTCCATGGGGCCAAACTGCATGGGGGTGCAGCTGCCGGAGGGGAGCGAGGGCAAGCGGGAGGTAACCTGTTCAGCAATGCCGGAGGACTCCCCATCGCCGATTTGATCCATCAAGCCGCGTACTTCGTCGTTGTACTCGGCTTCCTCCTGGTTAACACCGTCCAGGGTGTCGTCCATGCCGGAGGAATCGAACAGATCATCACCGCTGCCCAGGTCTTCGGTGAGTCGGTTGGCAAGATTTTTCACCATGCCTCTACCGATCTCCTGAACGCACCCAAGAAGTCCTTTATCATCTGTGGCCGCCGAATGACCGTCTTCGGTGGGGCCGTCCTCTTCGTAGCACACACTAAGGCCGAGCGCGCTGGTCAATGATTTACCGAGCCCTTCAAATAAACCGGATACCTCCTCGGTTTGTTCGCCTATTGCGTCGTCTATGCCGGTAGTGACGGTATCGCCTAAGCTTTCGAGGTCGTCTGAGATGGCATCGCTTTGACCCTCTATGGCGTCAGTCAGGGTTTCCGTTTGTGCTTCTGTCGCCGCATTGAGATCATTGGTCTGGCTATTCAGTGAACTGGTGACATCGTTGGAAAGCGCATTGATAGCGTCTTGATTGGATTGGCCAGCGGAGCCAATGGCTTCGATAATCCAAGATTCATCGAACTCGAAATCGGGAACGGTTGAGCCACCACCGGAGCCACCGCCGTTATCAGAATCATCATTGTCAGAACCGCCGTCACTCCCGCCTGAGTCATTACCACTTGAACCGCTGCCGTTATCGTCGCCAGGGTTATCAGGGTTGGTAGGATCGGAGCCACCACTGTTGTTATCGCCACCATCGGAACCGCCACCAGAGCCACCGCCTGAACCACCACCACTGGACGGTTTGGAATGGACAGTTCCATTGTCATCAACGTAGGAGAAGTAATAGGGGGCAGACTCCCAATCGACCATGTAGTCAGTGTCGCCGATGGTGACGCAGGAGGAGTTATCAGAACAGCTAGAGTCGCCCAGTGGAGTTAAGTAATCGGGGGTATTAAATTCAGTGACGGAAAAAGTGCCGTCGGAACCTTCAGAGGGCCAGCCGTTATTTAAAACTGAGTTTGTGGCAACACCTGCTTCATTCGTTGAAGTCGATTCAATTGAAATAACACATTCACCCGAAGAATCACAAGCTTGAACACCACCACTAGATGATGCTGAAACAGAACAAGCACCGCCATGAGTTTTAAAAGAGCCACCCGCAGCTAGAGCATTCGCTGAATCAGCGCTTACACGGATGGTTGTTCCATTATCGCTAGAGCATTCTTCGTCTGTTTTAGGAGGAAGGTACGAACGGTTTTCATCGTAAAATTCGTCAGATTTAAGTTCATAGCAATGATCAGAAGAACAAGGGAAACGCTGCAAACCGAAAGAACAGACGCCATAATCACATTCAAACCTGCAAGTATTCGAAGTAGCAGAAATAAATCTACCAGGGCGCCCAGCGCTACAGGTTGCAGCAGGCGAACTAGAAGGCCAGTTTCTTAACTTGGTTGCAAAATATCCCGTATCAGCTGAAACAGAATGAGAAAGGCTCTTCGTCACTTCATGTGGATTTGGCCTGATCGAATAGCCGGCCCACCGGGCTGCCAATCAAGTGGATCATAGCGATGAAATTAGCCTCGTTTCGATAGCCACGTGCACGTGACCGAGCCGCTTGAAAAAGACCGTTCATCCCTTCCAGTCTCGCGTTCGTCAGTCCCGAGTGCCAGCGCCTGACCACCGCGTCGGCGTGCCGCTCAAGGGTCGCCAAGGCCTTTCCCATCGGCTTCAGTAGTGGCTTTTCAGACACCGCCGCCTGCATGACCTTGAGGTAATTAGTGATGCGCCATCGAGCCGCTCTGGGCGTCGGGGCCTTCTGGATCCAGCGTAGCTTTTCCTTGATCACCCAGGCA
>NZ_FOGS01000010.1:37393-160175 GCF_900111305.1 Vreelandella subterranea | reverse complement strand
AAAGCTCGTTCTTCTGGCGGGTGATGAGGGGCATCTGCATCTTCTCGTGCTGGCTCTGAAGTGCCAAAAGTACCCATAGATTCATCTGGAGTGCCTGCACCTAACGCTAATTTTAGTGGAGCCCGGGGATTGTTCCACTCACTATGACGCGCCCTAACGCCTACTATTCCGAGAGTAGCCATGGTGACTGCCGTGTCAGCTACTGATTGTAAGCGCGTAAGAGCTTCACGCACCAAGCAATCGAACGAAGTGCCAGGCTGAGAATTGGGGCTATACACTGCTCTTACATAATGAATTTTCTTATAGGCTGGTCGACGTGCCATGAAACGTTCCCTGGATTTTTTGATTTGAACCACACTTACATAACGGCAGCTACTTCGTCTATATCAAGCTAAATCAAAATCTAACGCGGGTCTAACGCGCCTTGCGGGGAAAAGTCGGGCCAACGTAGCGGTTATTGGCTTAGCGGCGCTCACAGAGCCGCGTTGGTTATTCGCCTAATGGCTCGCCCATATAGTCGAGCAGGGTCTCTATCGCGTTCTCTTCATCGTCACTTGAGAAACCTAGCCAAGAGCGTTCCGGTATGCCTCGCTCATCATCGCCGAAGTGGTGGGTGGCCCCATATTTTCGATCGGTGCCGAATTCGAGGTAATCGGGCCCAGCATCGTAGCGCAGCGTGTCTCGCAAGTGGCCGTTGAGTACTAGAATCTCATCCTGTCGCTTCGGCTTTCGCTTGCGGTACCCTTCCGAGAGAGGCTCCCACGGGTCGCCACTGGGCGAGACCTGCTCATCAAAGCGGTCGCGGGTTGCGCGGTCCAGGTCTTCGCCAATCGCGGCCATGGCGGGCTGGGCGTCGCGGCCTCGCTGGTTGAGCTCGCCCAGGGCGCGCATAACCCGCTCATCGTCAATGCGAAAGTCGATTTTGATGCCTGCCATTAGTCTGTCTCCTCACTACCACGACGATACAGGCGAACCCCACTCCGTAAGGCTTCCTGCTCGGCGGCATCGTCCAGGCGTTGGCCTGACCAGCCATCGCGGCCCCAATCGACCATGAACAATCCTTCCTCGCCGCCTTCCAGCGCGAAGCGCGCCAGGTAACGCCTCCGCAGGCGCGGCCGCTCGCCTTCGATGGTTTTCAGGGCCGTCCAGATTTCATCCGGCTCGCGTAGTGTGCGGGCCAACGCGCCAAGGTGCTGGCCATCATCTGGCAACGACCAGCCACCGCGACCGTCGCGGAATAGGTCCTCGCTGATCGGCAGCGACTCGCCCACAGCATCGGTAAAGCGCCGCGTGTCACCCCCGCGCCGGGTGCCAAAGGCTTCCAGGAACGCATCGACGTATTGCTCGGGCGGCTGGCCTTCCTCCAGCAGTTCGGCTGTTTCCTCTGGATAATCGGGCATGTCGTCCTGTGCCTGGCGTGCGGGCGAAACGGTGCCGGAACGCGCAGCGGGTTGGCCGGTGGGCTTGGGCGTGATGCTTCTTGCGCGGCCGCTGCCAGGCCGGTGGTCAAAGCCGGGGTCGATGCCTTTGGGGACGCTCACCGTGCGCGGGTTGGGGCCGTTCTCGCCAATGGTGCGCTCGACATACTCGATGTCGGGGCCTTGCTCGGACACCGTGTAGCCTTCGCGCTCCGCCTGGCGGCGGCTGATCATGAACTTTTTGCAGCTACAGCCGTAGCCGTTTTGTGGCGTCCAGACATCCCACCAGGGGTCATCCAGCGGCACAACGCGGCCATCGTTGGCCAGGTGCGCTGAACGCGGGTTCTCGCTGCCGCCGTGGCGGTAAAGCCCAAACGGCCGAAGGCGTCGCAGCTCCGGGTCTTCCATCTGGCGTTCACGCCCGGCGGCGTAGCTTTGGCGCAGGTTGGTGTCGTAGATAACGCGGGTGCGCCAGCTTCGGCTGCCCTTGTAGGCCCAGCCGTGGCGCTCGACGATCTGGTCGAAGTCCTTACGGAAGTCGGCCAGCGTCTTGCCTTCCTCAATCATCGTTTGGATGGAGCGCTGGAAGTCTTCAACGATGGCCTGGCGGCTAGCACCGGCGACCATGAACGCCTGGTCATTCTCTGCGCCGTACACATCCGACCAGGTGTTGGTAGGGATGGCCACCTTTTCGCGCATGGCCTCAATCTGTTCGGCAAACGGCAGCGAGCCAAACTCGGCGGCAGGCATTAGACCCCCTCGATAATGTCGTAGCGACCAGCGACGTGGGCAGCGGCCAGCGCTTCGGTCATCACCTCGGCGAAGTCTTCAACCGGCAGGTCGGGGGCCAGCTCGACCAGGCGGTCGCGCAGTTCATCCAGGCTTTCGACTTCATCGACTAATGCGCGGATATGCTCCACCCAGGGTTCAAGGGCGGCGTCGCCTTCACGCTGTAGGCGCTCCCGCTGTAAGTCGGCTGCATCGGGTTCGTCGCTATCGCCCAAGCGTAGCGCCGCAATGCGCTTGTGGGGTGCAGACTGTGCCAAACGCAGCGCACCAAAGGGGCTTGGCGCTGCCTTTGGCATTAGCACCTCTTCGCCTTCGGCGGCTTTGGGGATGCCGCTTTTCTCGTGGAACCACCACATGGGGATGCGAGCGCCCATGTCGACGATGGTCGGTAAACTCTTGGAGAGGCGTTCCAGGTCTTCGGTCTCGCCGGTGTCAAGGTAGAAGCGCGGGGCGCGGCTGGGCTTTTCGATACCGAAGTTGAGCGCCGCCATGGGCCACAAGATATTCTTGCCGATGCTGCCTGCGTACTGGCGCGCATCCGACTTAATCAGGCTCATTTGCCCACGCTCATGCACGTTGCCCAGGGCGTTGGTGTTGGTGCCTTCGCCGGTACCGCTGGTGAGCGTGCCGCCCAGGATCGCCTTGGCTTTCGCGCGCTCACACCAGTCCATCATGGCTTTGTACACATCGGCGCGGCCGCTAGCGGCTTCCAGGAATTCCAGCGACATACCGTCTGGGATGATGCCCGCCGCGTTTTGACCCAAGCTAACGACGGCCCGCAGCAGTGTGGCTTTCTCTTTATCGGTGGCGTTCTTCGGGTACTTACCGATGCGGGCGGGCATGCCGTAGATTTCCAGCAGTTGCGCCAGGTCGCCCAGGGCGTAGTTTTGAAACAGGTACGGCCAGGCCAGCATGCGGTGCAGGCCCATGCGTGCCACATAGCCCGCCTTGGCGCGGTGGCGGTGCTGAATCCAGCCCAGTGGCCACAGCTCGGCACCGGTGGCGCTCATGTCGCGCAGGGTAATGCAGTTCTGGTCATCCGGGTGCAGGCGGAACCATGAATGCGGGCGCAGCGTCGGCTGCTCGATATAGCGCATCGCGCCATCGCGACCCCAGGCAAGCTCCAGGTTGGCCCAGCCGTGGCCGATGCCGGTGCCCAAGTCCAGGATGAGGTCTTCCACCTCGATACCGCTGAACACTTCCGCCGCCTGCTCGGCGGCTTTCTTCTCGCGTGCGTCTGCGCCGTCCGGCGGGACGATCTGCCATTCACGCTCTGCACTTAACTGGCGGCGCTTACCGAGGTCGGCTCCTATCTGCGGGTCTTTCTCTTCCATGTCGTCGAAGAGTTCAGACTGCGCTTTCAGGTCGCCTTGCTCGGCGCTTTCCAGTATCTGGTAGAGCTTGTGGGGGTTTAGCCCCTTGGTGGGGTGCTCGGCAAATTCGCGCTTGAGCTGGCCAACGCGGGCATCGTTGGTTTGTTCGTCGTCCAGCGCCTGACTGCTTTCATTCCCAAACAGTTTTTTGATGAGTGCTTTGGGGCTTACCATGCGCCGCCTCCTATACCGAATCCGGTGTGTTCAATGTCGTCGCTGTCGTCATCCTGGCGGGAAACACCAGGCAGGGGCGCGGGGGTGAAGTCGATCTCAACGGCTTCCATCTCGGCGGCATGATCAGCCAGCACACAGGCCATCGCGCCATCACCGTGGCGCTCGCCGCTGGTTTTGCCTTCCGGCAAGCGGGCAACGCCGCGTACCAACTTGAAGGCGCGGTGGTCGTCGACTAGGCCATCATCTTTTGGAATGGTGATGGTGCCGTCTTCAAAGCGAGCCTTATAGCGGGGCATCCGCTCCCGGTACCAGTTTTCGGTGGCCATGACCTGGTCGACGATAGACCCCCATTTATCGGTAGCTGATTCGCCCATGTAAGCGCCGTTGCCTCGGCTGTCGATGGCAACACCGCATAGACGCGGCAGCGCATCCCCAATAGCAAACAGCACTTGCTCCTGTTGCTTGAACGGCACGTTGTGCATCTCCATCAGGAAGGGCACGGTGCGGTGCAGGGTCTCGCCGATCTCTATAGGGGCGATGACGGAAAGGTCGCCACTGCGTGCAAAGTCTTGGCCCAGGGCGTGCTGGCGGCGCGGGTTAAGGGTGGCAAGCACCGGCTTGAGGTTGTCGCTGATCCAGTCAGCCATTACTGCCGCACGCATGGGCTCCGGCATGGCGTTAAAATCCCGCGTGCCGTTGAAGCGCAGCACTGGGGCGGTTGCCATACAGGCTTCAATCATCACCCTTGTTAGATAGGTGCCGCCGCCCTGGGCGGGGATGCAAAATAGTTCTTCGTCTTCGTTGGGCTTGTAGCGGTTGATCAGTTGCTGACGCCATTGGGCTTCGCCTGCGCGTGTCCACGTTACCCCTGTGACTTTACAGATACGCTTGTAGAAGCCATCGGCTAACGCTTCATCCAGGTCGACGCGGTGCAGGCTGTAGTCGTACTTGCCCGCACGAATGTCATTGACCAGTTCGTTGAACGGGTTTTCATCACCGTTGTGGGTGCTGATGATGCGGATCTGGCCGCCCCAGATGGTCATGGCCATCGCGGCTTTTAACAGCTCGTCGATGTCATCCACGAAAGCCGCTTCGTCAATCACCAGGCGTTCGCCGGGCCGACCCTTGCTGCGCAGGTTCCGGGGGTTGGAGGTGAACGCCTGGATCTGGTGGCCACTGTCGAACTTGATCGTATAGGTGAGGACTTGCTTATCGTCGGCCTCGATCACCGACTCCTCGATCTGGCTGGCAGCGGCCTGGTAAGCCTTGGCCCAACCGGCGCAATCCTGGATAAACCCCTGGGTCATCTCTTTGTTGTAGGAAATGTAATAGACGTTCGCGCCTGCACTGGAGGCGGCATACAGCACATCGTCCGCCGCTTCACCGTAAGAGAGGCCGATACGCCGCGACTTCTCAATCACCTTGACGGCGGAAGTGTCGTTTACCCAACGCTGCTGGTAGGGCAGCAGTACGCTTTGATCGATAGCTGCACTCACGACATGCCCTCAAGGATCGCGGCGCGAAGTGCTGCTGCGCCTTCATTGGTCAGCCCCTGGGCGCGGCCTGCTGTCTCAGCCTTCTCCGCTGCCTCTTTGGCCACTTCCACCCGTAGCTCTTTGGCCCATTTCTTTTGGCTAAGCGAGACGCGGCCGATGTCTGCCAGCGCCTTGGTCACACTGCCCAATTGCTTAGCCGCTTTGGCCGGGTCTTCCTCGGCCTTGCGCATGGCGATGGAAATACGCAGCAGCTGGTCTTGCACGATGCGTGCGGTGGCGTCGATAAGATGGCCGCTTTCGTCTTCGCCTTCACTGGCCATGGCGCGGGCTAGCTCGGTGGTTTTACGCACGTCGCCCATGGCCTCTTCAAACTCCTCCTGGAGATCCTGGCCATACCGATGCACGCTGGATTTGGAAACGTTATAACCGCGCTCGCTGAGCCACCCGGCTAACGCTTCGTAGCCCTGGAAGCCGCTGCTCACGAGCTTCTCGTTTAGCGCTTCACGCACTTCGGGCGGTAGGTCAAACACCTTATTGCGAGGCGGCATGATTAAACCCCTGGGCGCGGTTTGGCGACGCCGGGTACGTTGGCCAGGCCTTCAGCGCAGTCGGCACCGCGACCGGTCAAGGTGATCAGCCAACCGGCGCGGGGCTGCTGCACAATCACCAGGTCTTGTTCTTCCAGCCACGCCAGATCGCCATGTAGCTTGTCGCGGCTGACGATGTGGGCATACGCGCCTTTCAGCTCATCATTGAGCGAATACTCGTTAGTCGTGAACTGGTTGCGGCGAGCCAGAATGCGCAGGATCGTCAAGCGACGGCCCTCGGTTTCAAAGTCGTGGTAGCTCATCGGTTTTTCTTCTCCGTCAGCAGGTATTCGTGCAGGCGATTGAGCAGCGCCGTGGTGCTCTGCATCTGGGCGTTGACCTGGGCCATGCCACGGTTCATTTCGGAAAGCTCGCCGCGTAACGCCTCGATCTCGCTATAGCCGGGTCGGTTATCCAGCGTTTGTTCTAGGCGTGAGACATGCTTATCCACCTCGTCCAAGCGAGTGTTCACCTGCTCGATGGCGGTGCCCGTGGCACGGTGCTTGTTGGTCCAGTACACGTAGACCGCCACGCCCGCCATAAACAGCGCCTGGACAATATCGAAAAACAGCTTGGCGGCTGCCCAGTTGATTAACTCCATGACGTTCCCTTTGGTTGGTTACCCGCCAACGCGCTTGACGATGGCATCCATAAAGCCCGCCTTGGGCGCTTGGCCTGCTGCCACTTGTTTATCCTGGCTGCGCTTATGCACGTTAATGCCGAGTACGGCCAGGGCTATGCTCCACAAACCTAGAAGCGCTGACAGCACGGCACCCAGCGCACCCACTACGGCGGCCAACTCGCCGGGAGAGCGGAATGCCACCACGCCCAGAATGACGGTGAAGCCGGTCATCTGGATAAACCAGGCGGCAGCGGTAAGGTACCCATACGTAGGCCGCCAGCGCCGTACAAAGGCATCGTTGCTGGCGGCTTCGGCGCGCATGGTCTTGTTCACTTCGCCCAGGCGCACGCTTTCCGCTTCTAGCACCATGCGGGTTAGCGTTTGCTGGTGTTCGTTTTCCAGGTTCTGAAGCTTGGCAGTAGCCTCGGGATCGCGTTCGAGCTTCTGGGTAATCGATTCGGGATTGGCATCGGTGCCTAGCGCTTTAGCAATCATGCCGATGGCGGCTCCAGTGGCCGGGGTGCCGATCAACGAACCAAGCAACGGCGCACCCTTGGAGACCGCGCCACTTAGCGCTTCGGTGTCGATATTGCCGAGTAGACCTTTCAGGCTCATTGCTCACCCGCCCCAGCGGGCAGGGCCGCTTGTGCGTGTATCCACATGGGTGAAGGTGTTGTAGCGGCCAACACTGGCGTCAGGGTGCTGGGTTTCGATGTATTCGGCGACCTCTGCGGGGTCAACGCCCTGCACGCGGATGTCAGCTGCGCGGCCTAACAGGTGCTGGCTGGCAGCAGCACCGCCTACCTTGCGGTTGTAAGCTTCACAGCGGCAGCCGCTGTTGATGGTGACGGGTACGTCAAAATGGGTGCGGATGTCTTCCAGCAGCACCAGGGTTTCAAGGTCGACGGTATCGAAGCCGCAGCCGCATTTACACGCGAACTCGCGGCGTTGGAAGTGGTTGGAAAGATCGTTGCGGGGCATGGGAGAGGCCTCATTGCATGGGTGACGAAAGCACGTTGCAGTGAGGTTCAGGCTAGAGGGGTTGGGCTAGGCGGCGGGAATCAAGCGGTTTAGGAGTTTTGGTGCCCCAGAAAGCAAACAACCCGCCGTGGCGGGTTATGGATTCGTTTTGTATTCAACGCGCTTGGATGATCGATTCGATTTCATCAGCCGTTTTTTTCAGTTGGTCGCGGTCAGGGTTGGCCAGAAAAACTTGCAGCTTATCGAGCACTTGATCCAGTAATTCTGTTTGCTTAGTGCGCTTCAACAACTTCTCTACTTCTGGCTTCCAATGCTCTAAGGTCGCCCACTCTTCCTTCGGCAATGGTGTTCTGTGCTCTGTGTAGGAGATACAGCGCCAGAGGATGCTATGCATACCGTGCACGGTGGCAATATCAAAACGCTTTTCACGGCCGTAAGCAATACGCATTTGGTTATGAATACTCGCTTTCTCATTGCCTTGTTGCCACGTGGACAACATCTCTTGAAAGATGGCTTCGGCTTCTTCCATGCGGCCTGCTTGCTGAAGGTAATTGGGCAGGCGCAGATATCGCTCAATAGGGTAATCGGTTCGAGCTTCCACCATCATTGCATAGGCTTTTTGAAGGCGCTCCACAGCCCCTTCAAAATCTTTTTCA
This sequence comes from Vreelandella subterranea, assembly GCF_900111305.1. GTDB lineage: Bacteria > Pseudomonadota > Gammaproteobacteria > Pseudomonadales > Halomonadaceae > Vreelandella > Vreelandella subterranea. The sequence continues at coordinate 152,079 of NZ_FOGS01000010.1, read as the reverse complement.
TTAATGGCGGCGGTGGCCTCTTTGTGCAGTGAGCTTATGGTTTCATCTTGTGCCGTTGGAGGGCTTACAACCACATTTACATTCATGGCCTTTCTAGGCTGTGTGTCCTTTGGTTTTTTTAAAAGCCATTCATGTATCTTTTTCAACCAGCCCATAGTCAGCCTCCATTTTTATAATCGTAGTTAGCTTAGCCTTTATCACGATCAACGAACAGGTCTGACTGTAAGCGTGCGCGGGCGAGCTTACGCTGCTCAGCGAGGATGCTGTAGATCTGCGCCTCGGTCAGTTCGTAGTCTTCGACCAGTTGAGGGATGTTGTCGCCACGGTGTCGCTCCCATATCTCCCGATCCCGCAGGGCGCGGTCGAGCTGGCGGCCTTGGGGGACGTAAAGACTCCGCCCACCCGCAAACGAACTGATAGCCCGCACGGCGGCAAAGGCTCGGCGGCGGGCTATCTTGGGTTCATCACCGGCGCGAATGTGAGCGCTCTCGATCACGGTAAGCATGTCTGAGAGACCCTGTGGCCACTTCTTGAGGATCTCGGGGTCGAGGTAGTCCAGCGCGTCGTTAGGAATACCAAAGCCCAGATCGAGGTTGTCTGCCTTATGCGAGGTCATCGGGATACCGTCCTTGCCGCTTGGCGTCGATGATCAAACCGGTCATTAGCCGATGGAGCTGGTCATCATCTAGCCAGTCCACCCGCTCAACGTTAAACATGCGTTTTGCCATGCTGTCGGCGTATGCCCAGGGGCGCTGAGCATGGGTCAGCATCGCTTCGATCTTGGCCATTACGTTCTGGCGCGAACGCGGCGTGCGCGGTGCCTTCCGGCCCGCTTTCTTGGCGGGCTTCGGCTCAAAGCCCAGCCGCCGGAACTCATGCATCACACCGCCAACGGTGCGATTTGTGAGATCTTTGGCACTGCTAACACCTGCGGTGCGGGCGAGGATGGCGCGATAGTCTTCATCGCTTAGCCCCAGCTGTGCCTTGGCGATGTGGATTTGTGCCAGCTTGCCTTTGCTGATCATGACGACACCTCATCAGGCTTGATCTCAAGGTCTGGGAAGTTCTTTTTCAGGTGACTGATCAGCGTGCGCGGGCTACCCCAGTAGGGCATAAAGCCAACCACTCGTAGCTGGGTCATGCGGTCGGCTTCCTTCTTTCCGAAAACCTTCTTCAGATCCTTGTACTGTTTCAGCTTCCAAGCGCGGCGCTTCATCGGGCGGAAAAAGCGGCCTTCCGGATGCTGTGGCTCTCCGTCATCGTCAACGTTTGTCCAGACACCTTTCATCCAGCCATCCACAAAGACCTGGATGACTAGCTTTTCTCGGTCGAGGCACTTGCTAAACGTCACCTCATGGCCGCCAGCAAGCACAGTGGCGTTGCCAAAAACGCCAGACAGATGCTCTTCTAGTTGCTTCCATTTATCCATTGCCCACCTCATTGGCTGCTCATCAGTGCTAGGCCACCACGCCCAGCAGACGCCCCGTGTGGGGCGTTTCGCTTATTTGGCCTCGACTTTGAAGCGGTAGAGCACGCCCTTTTCCTTGTCGGTGACACGCGCCTCGATGCGCTCCAGGCGGTGGCGGCCTTCACCGGCTAGCTTGTCGGCGCAGCGGCGGGCGGCTTCCATTGGGCTCCAGCTGCATGTAGCACGCTGGCCGCCGCCGCTGGCGGCATAGCCGCTACCAGACGCGCGGCGAATGCGGATCTCTGTTGGTAGGCTCATGCGGCACCTCGCTGATGCGTGATGTGGTAGCGGTACTGGATGCCCGCCATCGGGTCGGCGTCGCGCAGGTAGTCGTTGACGACGTTAACCTTCGGCCCATACACCTGACGTGCGACTGTTAAGGCCGCTTCGCGGTGCGTGATGCCGGTTGCACGCTTGCCTCGAAGCGTGGCGACAAAGCCGCCTATAGCTGGGCTGACGCGTATCGTTGCTGATTTCATCTCACACCCCCGCGATATCTAGGCTGATGGGACGGTACTGGTCTGTGCTGCCAACCCGCTCATAGATGCGGATGTAGCTCTTGGAGCCGGTGACCTGCACGGCATCGCTAATTGCATCCATCGCCTTCAGCCAACGCTTGTCGTTGATGTCGAAGCGGCGACGAAGTGACAGCACTTCACCAGTGCGGATATTCCCAGCCTGGTCGACCCTGAAGGCGTCTTGAACAATGGCAGCCAATTCAGGCCGAGCATCAGCGGTCCATTCGCGCAGGCATTCGTCAATCAATGCCTTCGCAGCCTGTAAGCGTTCGTCGAACGTGATCCGCTCCTGGATGGCCCGAACCACTTTGTATTTGCCGCAGAAGCTGACCAGCTGGATGTTGCCTTTCTTGCCGCCGATCTGGACGTCGTACTCCTGGGCGGAGGTTTGAACGAAGGCTTCGATCTCGCTGAACACATCGCTTTTGAAATCGCGGAGCTGGTCGCGCAGCTCACAGGCGCGGTCAATAATCGAGAGCACCAGCTCATCGCGAATTTGGTCGATCTCTTTGATCTGCTCTTCGGGCACCAGTCGGCCCTTGGCGTCCATGCGGAAGCCTTCTGGTATTTGCTGGGCGTCGGTTGCTTCGGTATTCATGGGTTACTCCTGTTCGTTTTCGAGCTCTTCGCTGACGCGGTTAAAGGCGTCGATATAACGCTGGCTGTCGGGGCCGTTAAGGCATACCAGCGCACCGCGTACTTGGCCGCTGTTGTCGCTGAGCTGAATGGCCACTTGGCCCGCGTTGATGGCAGCCATGTCGTTAAGCACATCGCATACGGCGGCTTGGCCGATGTCGTCGATGTTGAGCAGGCGAAGCATGGCGTTGGTGGTGGCGCTCATTTCAGGCTCCTTTGCGGGTTTGCTTACGTTCAAAATTGGCGGTGGTGCGCGCATTGCCCCGGTTGTGGCGGTGGTGGTGTAGCGGCTCGACATACGCTCCATTGCGCTGCTGCATACGCGCCACGGCTCGCTCGGCCTGCTCGGTTTCGGTGTGCCAACGATCCAGCAGGTCGCGCCAGTCCCAGTCCCAGTCCGGTACCGAGCTTTCCTGTGCAGCGACTGGCTGCTCGGCTAGGCCGGTATCCCAGCGCTGCCAGATACGCAAAACGGCGGCTTGCTGTGCGGGTAGTAGCGGTTCCGGCTCCAACGCCAGGCGTTCAAACTGCACGGGGTTGGCCAGGTACTGCGCCAGGTTGACGCCGTGGCGGGCCAGCCGCAGCTGCACGAAGCGGTCGGCGTATTGCTCCAGGGTTTCATCGCTGTAGGTGGTCATTGGTCGTCTCCCTTGCTGGCAGCCCCTTTCAACAGCTCCGATAAGCGCTTGGGGGCATTGGCTTGCTCAGTCGTTTTGGCGTTGTGGCGCTGGCCCTTTTGGACATTGGCCACCGTGGATTGGCGGTTGGCCATACGGGCATGTTCGGCCAGCACGTCATCGGTCGAGCGCTCTTGAAACGCGGCAGCGGTGGCACGATTTGCAGGCGGTTTGGCACCGCTGCGCTTGGCTTCTTCTTGCAGCTTTTCCTGTTCACCGGCGTAGCGGTCAGCACAGCGGGCGACGACTTCGTACAGGTAGCCGTGGCCGCTTAGCGGTAAGCCGGTAGGCGGGCTTTCCAGCATCTGGTCGAGGGCCATCACCCACACCTTGAGCGGTGCCTCCCGCGTGATGCCTTTGCGCTCGATCACGCCGCTGGTGATCACGTCTTTCAGCTCGGTCAGCAGGCGGGCGCTTTTTGAACTGGCCAGCGCTCGGCTGGCGGGCCGGAAAAAGCCTAAGTAGCGCACGATGCGGCTACTCAGCAGCGCGGGCATATCCAGTGCCGCCGCTAACGCCTGGTTGTGTTCGCCCTGGGTGACGAAGGCGGCCATGTCGCCGGTCATGCCGCACTCGGGGCAGGTGGCTTTAAGGGTCATTGGTCGCCTCCGTTGACCTGGTTCAGGGCCGTTTGAAGTTCACGCTGTACGTTGCGCACCTGATCGTCGGTCAGGTGCAGTTCGAGCCGGGTTTCTACGGTGACGCCAATGATGTGCAGGGCAACATTGGCAACGCCCGGCTCAGGGTCTGGCAGCGGCATCGCAAAAACGCGGTACAGCTGGGCGTCCTTATCCAGCACATGGAAGCCATCCGGCTGGGGCGGGAAGAGGTTGGTAACGCTCATTGTTCTTCTCCCTGGCGGTCGGGGTTGTGGGGGCAGCGCTGGCAGTGCTGCCACATGCGCATGGCCATGGGGTTATGGGTGGGCGCGGGGCGGGCGCGGTAGTCGCGGCACTGCTCGGCACTGATCTTGATCGCGAGCGCTGGGCAGTCGAGGCCGTCCAGCGCTTCCAACACCTTCTTTTCGATGCTCGCGGTGGAGGGGCTGGGGTAGCGGTTGGCCAGTGCCAACGACACTGCACTGCGCGAGACGCCGATGCGCTCGGCGGTGATCTTGCGGTTGGTGGCGCGTACTTCATCGGCGAGCAGCACGATCCAGCGCGGCACGTCGTCACCCCAGTTGGATATGTCGACGGTGCGGGTACGGCGGATGACGTCTTGTGTGATAGGCGCGTTCATGGCTCACCCCCTTCGGTTTGGGTCACGCGGCTGTACACCACTTCGCCGGTGTTGGGGTCGTAGAGTTGCTTGGTGCGCTGGATCATCGGCGCGCGCGGGCCGGTCCAGCGGCTGGAGACCAGGCGGTAACGCGTCAGCACGCCAGGCCCGCCCGCGCGAATAACGGCGACGTACTCGGCGGCTGCGAGAAAGCGCAGGTATTCATTGGCGGTGGGTTCCGCTATGACGACCTGGGGCGTGGTGGCGGCGTCCGCCAGCTCGCGGGCGGTGCAGTCGCCGATGATTTTGAGCGTGCGCCACATCTGTTCACGGCCCAGCCCACCGGTGGGCGTGGAGCCGTCTTTGCGTACACGCGGGGCTTCCACACCGACGTCTTTAACCAGCTCGTACTGCACCGGCTCGCCGCTTTTGCGGGGCACATCTTTACGGGCGAGGTAGCCGCCTTTTTCGAGGCCGTTCAGGTAGTCGCGCACGCGGCCCTGGCTAACGGCATCGGGCATCAGCAGCGATACATCGACCGTAGTGATGGCCAACCCTTTGGCGTGCATATCGCGCAGGGTTTCCCAGATGGCCTGGCGGTCGATGCGGGGGCCTTGGGCGTTGAGTTGGGGTTTACGTTTTGCCATGCCTGTCTTTGTCATGATCAGCCCCTCCGCGCCGGTGGTTGGCCGGTGTGGATCTCACGCTCGCCCCATTCCCGCAGGCCGACCATCGTCCAGCCGTTGGCGGTAGCCTCAGAGTTGATCTGGTAGAGGTTGACGGCGACGCGGCGCAGGCAGCCTTTAACGCGGTCGTTGACGGTTTCCAGCAGGTCGTCTTCGATCTCAAGCTCTGGGTAGCTTTTGTCGGCCAGTGCCCGGACGTCATCCAGGCTGGCGGCTTGGGCGGGCACCCATTCCAGTACTCGGTTATGCAGGCGTTCCAGGCGGGCCATTGAGGCGGGCACGCGTTCCTCGCCGATCAGGATCAACGTGCCCTGGCTGGCGTTATAGATGTCGGTGAGGACGTTGGCGGCGGCTTTGTCGATCACGTACTGGACGTCATCAATGATCAGCGGACGGCCGGAGCGGGAGAGCTGCTCGGCGATCTGGTCGACCATCTCGCTGAGCGTTTTCATGGGGATGATGCCCATCTCGCGCAGTACGGCGACCACAAAGGCTTTCTTGGTCCAGCTTTCGCGGCACTCGACGTAGTAGGCGCGGTGCAGGTTGGCCGCGTAGGCCGCTGCCAGGCTCTTGCCGTAGCCGCTGGGGCCGTACATCACGACCAGGCCGGGCAGTTCCGGTGGACGGTGGGCGGCGCTGGACACGGCGGCGGCGAGCAGGCCAACGTTGGTCAGTGGTACAATGGCATTGACACTCATAGTGCTTCCTTACTTGGCTTCGGGTGTTGTGGGCCAGGTGGTTACCTGGCCCGCGGATTGCGGACGGGTGGCAGCCCGTCCGTGTCCATTACTTCTGCAATGGCTTTCAAGTCTCTGTTTTCCCGGTAGTGCTCGTACCAGTCACGCGCTTCTTTCGGCACGTCTTCCCCTTGTTGCATCTGCGCATCCAGCTTTTTCCAAAGGCGGTAGCGCGCCATCTTGTCTTGAGGTATCTGGAAGCGCGTGCCTTCATCTGCCAGTTGTTTGGCGTAGGCACGGCCTGCGGCGGCCTGCTTTTCATCTGAGTAGCTGGCAGCGGGGGTAATGGCGCGGATCTCGACATCGCTGCCGGTGATGGTTTTGGCTTTTTGTGCCAGGCGGTTGAGCTGACCTTTTTCGCGTTTCTCGGCGGCGCGCTGGATCATGCTGGCGGGCATGGCGGTGGTGGCGTTGCCGTCCAGTAACGCATTGCCGATGTGTTCGCCTTCCAGGGTGTAGACGCCGACGCTGGCGGTATCGCGGTAGTCCCACGCCACGCGGATCTCTTCGCCGTGGAAGTCGCGCAGCGCGTCCATAAAGTAGGTGCCGCCGTTGATGCGAACCTCGCCACGGTTGGTTTTGCGCACTTCTTGCGGGCGCATGAGCGAGGCGACCACATCACTCGGCGCGGTCAGCGCTTCAAAGCCTTCGGCCTCGGCGTTCTTCCAGGCTTCAATCGGGCTTTGGTGGCGTAACCTGCCGCTGTCCAGGTCGCGAATTTTGGTAAGGCCCGAGTGTGGGCGGTGGTTATAGACGTCCAGGGCGTCGTTGAGCCGGTCGAAGAACTCCTGGAACGTGGGGATCAGGGCAGGCTTGAGGCCTTTCTTGATGTCGCGGCGGCTTAGCTTGTGCGCCCTGGTCGATGCTTCTTTATCCATGTCCGCGCCGATGTAGCTGCTCATGGTCTTGGCGAGCTTGACCAAGGTGCTTTGGTGGGCGCGCTCGATCACGCCGCGTGCCTGGGAGTTGTACGGCAGCGAGTGGGTGATGGTGCCGCCCAGACGATCGACCACTTCATACACTGTGGCGTTATCGAAGCCTGAGCCGTTATCGACGTAAAACAGATTGAACATGCCCGCGCGGCTGACGGCATCGCGTAGCGCATCCAGCGTGGCCAGGGTGGATTCGGCAAGGTTCAAGGCAAAGCCGACGATGCGACGCGTCGCCCAGTCGATGATCAGCGTGACTTCTGGGCGGAACGCTTGGCCGGTGAGCGGGTTGATGACCTCGGCGTCGAAGGTATGGCCATCCGCGACCCACACATCGTTGGGCCAAAGGTCTTTGCTGCTACGGCGTTTGAACGGTTGGAGCGCCTTGATTTCATGCGCGCCCATGCGGCCACGCTCGCGGGCTTCCGGGCTGAGCTTGGCAAGCCAGCGGCGCACCTGGTGGATAGAGGGGTGTGGCGGCGGGGTCTGTTCGACCAGCATTTGATAGGCCGCTTCCACGCTGGGCTTCTGCGGCTTCTGGTAACGCTTGAGAAAATCACCGGCCCAGGGTGGCATGCTCATGTCTGCCTGACGGCGCTTGGGGGCTAGGCCGCGCTCGCCGTGCTTTTTAAAGTCGCTCATCCAGCGCTTGAGGGTGCGCTCGCTAAGGGTGCGTGTCTCCGTTTTACGGTCGTTGGCCAATACCACGCGCTCTTTAAGGTACGGCGTTAGATCGTTTTCCCTCGCGTGGGAGACTAACGTTTCGATAGCGCGCTGCTGGCTAACCATCCGGCTCATGCGCTCGATCTCTCGCACGAAGGCCACGCGGGCGCTCATCACTTGGCGCTGAGCATCGGTCAGCTGCTGCTGGCCTGGGCGCGGGTCTTCGGGAGTTGAGGCTACGGTGCTGGCGGGGGCGGGTTCGGCGTTCTCCGCCTGTGCCAAAAGCAGCGCGTTCTGGGTTTCGATAGGCAGCACGGCAAAGGCGTATTCGTAACCGCCACCGCGACCCATGCGCTTTTGTGCTTCCCAGCTTTGGGTTTTGGCTTTGGCTTTAACGCCCTGGACGGTGCCAGGCATACCTGGCAGCCCGGCCAGTTCTTTGGCGGAATACCAGTTCATTGGTCATCCCCCATTAGCCGCTTGAGTTCCTTCATGTCGCCTTTGAGCTTTTCGAGCATCTGCTGGCGTTTGCCGTACTCGGCGGCCAGCGCTTCACGGCCATAGGCCACGCGTCCACCACGCAGGTGAACGATCCAGTCGGTAAAGACGTGGCTCTGGCAGACTTCTTCCAAAAGTGGAATGCGGTAGAAAGGGATGTTGTGGTCGCAACGACCCGGTGAACTCCAGGCGTCCAACATGTGCTTGGAGACGTCGTCGCCAGAAAGGCGGCTCATTTGTGCCGCGACTTCGTATCGGTCTACGGGGCAGTCTTTAAGCACTACGCCAACAAGCTCGCTCACCTGGCTGGCGTAGTTGCCACTGCCCGGCAAAGGCACCACGGGGGCAGGCACTTCGAAGATGTCTAGCGTTTGGGTATCTTTGACGCGCCTCATGACTAAGCCTCCCGCACCATTTGACGATGCGTAGACGCGTTAGAAACGCTAGTATTGGTGTTGTCGCGCATTGACTTCTGACATAGCTCGGCACGGTTGGGGCGTTCGCGGCACGGGGTGCCGTCATGGTTCCAGCGCTCTGGCCAAATGGCTTGTGGGGTTAAGCCAAGCTTTTTGGCGATAGCGCGTTCCATGCGTGGGTACGGCGTGTACTTGACCAGTTGCACTGCGTTGCCGGTGACGTCGAGCTCGTCGCTTAACTTGCGCAAGCTGGAACCTTGGCTGCGGAGTCGGTACTTCAGCCACTCCCAGCGCTGGATTGGATTGGCAGGAATTTGTTGGTTCATGGCGTCACCTCGGTGGCGTTTTTTTGGGGTGTCTAACCTGTCGTTCCCCATAAACATAACGCTATCCGGTTAGGTGATCAAGTCGAATAGAGGTTTTTAAAGTTCTTTCTGACTAGGTTGTTAGTCGAATATGGTTAAACCGCTCTTATATCAAGGACTTGGCTAAACATGAAAGTTGAAAGCTCAGATGGCTCGACACTTTCAAGTTCTAAGAAAGAACTTGAAAGAGATGAAGCGTTTATAGAGCGCTTGCGTAGCCTCGCTGAATATCACGGGAGCGTGAACGCTTTGGCAAAAGCTGCTGGCGTTTCGCAAAGTGGGCTGCAGCGTTATCTGAATGGAGGTGAGCCTAGTCGAAAAGCGCTTATCGCTATCGCGTTAGCAAGCGATGTCTCCCTGGGCTGGCTTGCTACTGGTGAGGGAGATAAACAAGAGAGTGGCCAGGAAGAAGTTGCAGGCATGGAGGATTACGCCTTTGTGCCGCTGTATGACGCGCAGTGCAGCGCTGGCGATGGAGCATGGAACGAGAACTGTCGGGTGCTAACGCACATCAGCTTCACGCGCTACTCACTGCGCAAGCAGGGCCTAACGCCGGAGCACCTTTCTGCGATCCGCATTGATGGCGACAGCATGGAGCCGATACTGCACAGCGGTGACACCGTGCTGATCGACCACACTCGCACCACGATTGAGGGTGAGGGTATCTATATCCTCCGCCTGGATGGACACCTCTACGCCAAGCGCTTACAGCGCAACTTCGACGGCGTGAGCATCATCAGCACCAACAAGGAATACCGCGAAGTGGTTGTACCGCGTGACCGCTTGCACGAACTGGATATCATCGGGCGGGCCGTGTGGTCGGCGGGGTGGTTGTAAGTAAGTTAAAACAATTAGATAGGAGGTAGAATGGCTTCATTTACAGTGCGCATCGTCTTGAAGGATGGGGATTGGGACGATTACGAGAAGCTGTATGCTCGAATGGAGATGAAGGGTTTCAGCAAAGAGATTGAAGGAAGCAGTGGCCAAGTCTATGAGCTACCTGATGCCGAATATATTTTCGATGGTGCGGCCACGCGAGAAGATGTTTTTGAAAAGGCGAAAGCAGCTGCTGGAGGGGTTGGCCCCAAGTACTCCATTCTTGTAACCGAATCGAAGGGCCGAACATGGTGTGGGCTAGAGAAGGCTTGAGATTCTGTGCCAATTAAATTGCAAAAAAGGCCGCTCCACATTGGAACGGCCTTCTTTTCTATTTGCGCGCCTTTGGCACTGTTGGTGTCTAATCTGCTGGCGCTATATACTGGCTTCGTGCTCGTAACCTTCTGAATCTACTGCGCTAAATTTCGCCGCTCATCCCTGTTTATCCCGCTTTGCTGTATATAGTCCCACATTAGACCGTTGTGCCATATCTCCTGCTAACCCACAGTTGGATCAGCGTGAGCATACCGGCTGGTTACAGTCAGCGATGAATGCCCTAGCAAATCCCTGATACTCGTTAGTGATTCCCCCTTGCTGGCGAGCAATGAAGCGTAACAGTGGCGCATATCGTGAAAACGAACGTCTGGCCTACCAATGGCTTCTCGGGCCTTCTCAAACGCTCCCCTGACTCGATCTCCCGTTGTTGCAAACGGTAAGCTTTCCAGCAGCGGAATTGCTTCTTCGGAAAGCGGAATGACCCTGGGTTTACCGTTTTTCGTCTGGTCTGGCTTGAGCACAATCCGGCCGTTATAAACGTTCTTCGGTTCCAGCGCCATCAGCTCACCTCGCCGCATTCCCGTCAGCATCGCTAGTAGAATCACTTTCCTTTCGATCTCATACCGCTCGGGTACAGCTTCCAGCAGCTCAGCAAGCTCCAGTTCGGAGAGGTAAACGTGGCGCTCATTTTTTGGCGAGGGCTTACGTAGCTTCCCGTCGAGCGGCAAGTCGATCCAGTCCCATTCACGATATGACAGCGACAGCACTCGTTTAACAACCTGAGTCCGGTTGTTAATGGTTGACTGCGCCAACCCATTCTCTTTAAGAGCCTTCTGCATTTTCCGAGTGGCATCCAGTAGTTCCTGGCCAATGATGATGCCTGGGGCATGCTTATCCATCCACCTGGCGACCAGAAGTATGTGCTGCTTCTGGGAACGAACGTCATATTCGCTGACCATCCGCTGCAGCCCCTCTGAGAACGTGTATTTGGGCTTACGGCCCATTACGCCATTGAACTTATCTTCTTGACGCTGAGCCTCTGCCTTTAGTGCGTACTGCCTCGCTTCTCCTTCTGAGCGAAAAGTTCGTTGAGAACGCTTGCCGTTGACCCTGGCTCGGACGATCCAGGTGTCACGGTCTTTTCTCTTTGAAACGGTATATCCCATTCCCGATCCTCCTTTAACTGAGGATCGCGCCTGCATCCTCTAGCGTACTCCGTAACGGCTTCGTGCTCAAAGCGAATGGCTTTGCCAAACTGGATGAACCCGATCTTGTGTTTTTTGCTGTAGACCCAGCTGAGGCTCATTCCTAGTTTTTCTGAAACGTCTTCTGGCTTTAGCAATTTGTTTGACATGGGAAGCCTCTTTTGCCTAATGGAGCTGGTCATAAGGCTATAATACTAAAACGCATTAGATAGTCAATACGTTTTCGCATTAGGAGGGGTGAGCCTAGCTTGTGGAGGAGCTGAGATATGGGTTTGGGAAGTTACAATTTGATCCTAGCTTCGATAGCTACCGCCAATATGTGACATTTATTGTCTAATGAAATCAGTGGGTAGGCTGGGTTAAGTGGTTTCAAATACTGCCGACCACTCTCTTCTATCAACATGCGGAGCGTTGGCGTCGGGCTGTCAGGGAGTTCGACAAGGACCAGCTTGCCAGGCACCGCCTGTAGACCTGTGTCTAATAGCACAAGAGTCCTCTCAGGTAGGCTAGGAGAGACCCCGATCGGCGCTGCCATGGCATCACCACACATCTTGAGCCAAAAAGCTATTCCGATCTTTAAGTAATCACTTGATTCACATTGATTTTTATCGCCAGGTGTAGGTGCTTTCTGCCGTTTAGCTTGTGTAGCTTCGGACCAGGTGAGAATTGGGTACGACCAAAACCGTGGGTGAGGGGGCGCTCTGTTATGTCGTGCAGATACGGCTGAGGCAGATGCTGCCGCTCCTATCATCGGCATTCCCGTGTCCGACAACCCGAATAGACCCTGGCCTCCACCGCCATGGGCAAGAAAACTAGCAGTAGTCCCTAACGAGGCTGCTAACTTCTCTAAATTATTGATTCTTGGAGAATTGCTTACACCCTTGAGTATGCGATGTATGGTTGGCTGTGGCACCTTGGAGCGCCGTGCCAATTCATTTTCACCAATTCCCTGCTCTTCCATGAGATGGCGTAGCCTCTCTCCGATCGTTTTTGCTGTACTCATACAAGGCTGCCTTTCTATGTGGTAACTTTATCAATACGCAAATGTATTGATTTTTCAGTCCTTCGTCCATGCCAACAGTCAGATTTGCAGTCAAATGCCTAGGGTTGATAACAGAAGACCAGCTTCCGCTGGATGACGACAGAGCAGCCAGCCAGGGGGTAGGGAAAGATTAGTACGTATTGGTAAGGGGCTATATGCCAAAGCGCGCCAAAACCGTATCACGGGTAAGCCAATGATTGCGGCGCCCGGTGGCTTTGATCAAGTCGCCAAAGAGGCATTGAATCGCCTAGGGGTTCAGTGGGAGCCAGCCAGTGCAGAAAAGTCTTATCAGGCGGGACGCACGCAAATTCCCGCGCGAGTGATGCTCAAAGTGACAGGCCCGTTTCATCGACAGCCAGATTGCCTACGGGAAATATCGCTTGGGTATTGAGCGTGCTTCTGCATGAACATCGATCCGGGGTTGTTATTGAGCGAAAAGCTATCCAAAAAGGGCAGCCCCTGAATTCTATCCAGCCGAGCCACGCTTGCAGTCTCAAATGCCGCCCTGTGCGGCTTTTTATGCCGCAATCTAATGAACTTTGAACCTAACTCACGGGATAATCGCGGCCATATGGCCGCGATGCCGACACCGATACTTAAGGCCCTGATATGGCTCCCGTTCCCTCCGTTACCCGACCAAGCGGCTTGGGGGTATCTACTGTCCGAACGAGCAACTCAAGCCAACCTGGAGACAGTCGCTACGCTCTCTAAATTCAGTGGTTTGCGGCTGGGCGACTCCCCGGAATCCATTGCGTCGGGCGACGCACTCGATGAGTTTGTCGGTGCCTACATTGAAGACTGTGGTGCAGGGAATAATAGCGTGGAACGAACCTATCTGCCTCTGGTAGCTATAGTGCAAGAAGGTGGGGGTAACCTGTTTTCATGCAGCTCCATGCAATAACCGGTAAGATTAAATCTTAATATTGTTTCGGAGTTTTGCTTTGGATTTTCGCATAGTTACCTCTATCGATTTCAAAAATCATAGTTGGCATGAGCCTGATAATTTTGAGTTCGCTAGTTGCTGGCACTTGATACCCCTTTATGGCCCCGAAGCACAAGCTGCTTCAGTAGATATGCCGTTAGCAATTACCCAAGGTCGTTTTGGCTGGAAATTGGTTGCGGTATGTGGGTTGCGCCCTCATCAAAACGCTTTTGTTCAACAGGGCGCTTGGACTGCTAATTATCAGCCTGTTTTTTTGACGCATTATCCATTCGCAGCAGGTGAAGATGTTGACGGGAAAGCGGGACTTGTTTTCGATGTAGATAGCGGTTTGCTAGACGAAAAAAACGGAGGGTTTCCTTTTTTTTCGCCGAGCCATGATTTAGTAGGGAAGTCGGCAAATCGTTTGGAAGACGTACGCCCTTATATAGCCCTACGGGAAGAAACAAGAAAGCTTCTCTCGATCTTGGCTGATGCTGGGGCTGTTAGACCATGGCCTGCCGACTTGCAGCATCAGTTCGGCATCGCCATTCCCGAGCTATATATCCTCGATATCGAGACGGTTAAGCGTTTGGATAAGACAACACCTCTAGTAGGGAGGAATGCCGAGCCACTTGCGACGTTTCTTCGGCAATCACTCAATCAAGTACCTCAGTTAGCTGATCGAGCTAGCTGCTAACATGTCTGAGTGCTATTTACTGCATTGTTAAAGAGCAGGCGAAAAAACACCATTCTTGAATTGAGCAATGGTGTTATTCATTGGGTGCGATGGTTGGCAGATTCGGCGCGTTTCCCTTGCCAAATACACGTGCCTGGGGCAATGTCTCCAAGCCAAATAATTTATCGATCTGCACCAAGTAATTAAGATACTCTTTTAATTGGTGTACCTGTGTTACATCGTTGCTTGTGATCAAGTACCCCCTGTTTTCGGGAACCCATACCGATTTTTGACCTTTTCTCCGCGCATAGAGCGCACCCTCTTGATGCGTAATCTCCTCAATCCAGCGCTGCTGTAAGCGGTTCACATCCTGTTGGTGGTGTTCGGCGGTAACGCCGTTGTAGAACAGAAACAGGTGCGCGTGAAAACGTCTCAGTGGAGCGTCTTCGATCTTCCATAGGTGCCCCACCAGGTCATCTTTCCACATTGGGTTGCGGTGTCGGGCGTGTAACAAGGCGTTCAGATCCTCCCGTAGGCGTGAATACGTGGCTTTGAGCATGGTCGCGTCATTGAATACGTTGTAGCCCAGGTCCAGGTGCAGCACATACAGCGATGGATAGGCCTCCAACAAAACCTCCACATAGTTAAGCAGAGAGCGACGGTTACGATTGTGATTGGTTTGGTTTTGCTTGATAGCACGTCTGAAGGTATGGCTTCGTATAGCCTGCTGGTAGTAGTCAAATCCCTCCTCTAAATGTTTATCAATGTCGTGGCGTAAGGTATTGATATTCAGACCAGGGTCGAAAACCTCCCTTTGTTGAAGAAGCTCCTCTCGGTAACGCAGCATGAATGTCTTATAGGCTGCAAAGAAATGTTCAAGGCGGGGCGACAGCTGCTTGGCGGACGAGGTTGACGTCTCCATCACGTCGGCTAAGTCCTGCCATGCATACACTAATTTCCGTAGCTCATCGCTTGGTACAACCCTTATCGAGTGCCTGCTTTCGATAGGCGATAATTGATAGTTGGGTGCTTGCCGCCAGTGACTATGGGTAACTGCTAGTTGTTCGGCGTTGAGCAGCTGCTGGAGGTGATCAGGTTCGCTGGTCCGCATGCTCTGACGTTCATACTCCCCGTTGTTCATATAGGTCATCTCAAGGGGGCCATCCGAGGTAAGGCGGTGAAGCTCCTCTCTCTCCGCCGGGTTGAAAGTAGGTTTGAGGGGGCGGGCCATCGCCAGTGCTCCAGGGGTTGTTTAATAAGTGGGTCAAAACTAATATGTTGATCAGCTTAGCCGCTCAGCGCGGCCATCGCAAGTGCTTAAATTCACCCCTTGCTGACGAGAAAGCCCTATGAACGAACTTGATTTCGGATTTGACTTTGACAGATATACCGGTGAATGCGGTCCGCCAACGGAATACACGCTAGATGGCTTACCAGCCACCGGGAGCGTTACGAGTTTTCGTACTAGCAACGAGATCCCATCATTTAAACGTGCTATTTCCGCTCGCAAGCTCCAACAGCCTCAGCCAAACGCTAAGCTAGAGATCAGCGGATACAGCAAGCAAGAGGGCGTTTTGCAGCAGCTTTATACGCATTACGAACTTATATCTGAGCCGACTGGCCAGTTGCTGTTGATCGACAAGAGCAACGGTGCGGTATTGCCTGCTGATCCTGCGTATCTGGTTGGTATTATCCAGCGGTTGGCCCACGATCACGGAGTTACCATCTCAGGAGGGATGATCAAGACGGCGGTGCGGATTATGCGTGCCCGTGGCACAGATAGACAGCTGGACATTTCAATGGGGCCGGTGGGCTATGCACCCAATGGTCAGTATCAAGTGATAGGCCACCTAGGGTATTGGGGCTATTGGCCAAAAAGGAGAGAGGCGTCGTGGTTGGAAACGCCCGCTATCCCGACGCTATGGCCCACCAAAAGCTTATTCTCCCCGTTTTCCTCACGCCAAGTTAATGCACCACATACGTTAAATATGCTCCTCAATTCACTCCCCTTGGATCAGGATGATCACCTTCTACTCGTTACCTGGATGGTGCTGGCGATGATGCCTTATAAACGGCAGGTGCTGCTGGAACTCATCGGCGCACCGGAAAACGGTAAGAGCACGTTGCTGTTGATTATGAAAGAGTTGATCAATCCCAGTACCGAATCACTAATTCAGGAGACACCACGGAACCTCCAGCGCGTCAGACAGCTGGCGAAAGAACATTACCTGATTAGCTTGGATAACGTATCGTCGCTCTCTCTTCCGGCACAGCACGCTTTGAGCCACGTGATGGCGGGGATGAGTGTTGATTGGGGGCAATCCAAGGAGTTTTCCACGCCGCTTTTGACGCGGCGTCCGGTGGCGCTTAATGCCGAGAAGAGCGTTATTACGGAGCCTACGCTAAAGCGTCAAACCTTGACGTTGCAGCTCGATGCTAAACACCCTCTCACAAGTGATTGGATAAATAGGCCAAGTAATCAAAATCATCTTTTTCCTAATTCGTTTGCGGCGTTACTGCAGCTGCTAGGTGAAGTTCACGCGATGGAGGGCTTGGTGATATTGAGTGGTCCAATCTCATCTGGGTGGGAAGATTTTTATCGCATCGGTGTGATTGTGGCGCGTTTTCTTGGTAGAGACGATCAGGCATTCAGCAGGGCCTTTCAAAGCCTCCAGGCGATTGAGTGGCAGGACGCGGTGGACGAAAGCCCTGTGGCGACAGCGTTGATGCGCTACATCAAAGCTCATGGTGAGGACAGCTACACACACTCCGTCAAAGATTGGCTGGAGGTGCTGGATTCACATTGCCCTGACTCGCCCCCGTACCGTTCTCGTTGGCCGGAGACCCCCAATGCCCTTGGGGCTGAGTTTGGTCGGTGTAAGAAGCTGGTAGCTTACTTCGGGCTACGGTTAGAGTCGCTGGGCAAGCGTGGATCACGCTGCCTTTGGCAGCTATCGAAAATGGATGATTCGGAACAATCCGCACCTGTTTCTGCGCACATTCGGTGGACCCCTTTAAAATGCTTTTGAGAGCTTAAGGGAGCCTAAGCCACCTAGACAAGACGACAACTGAGTTAATATGTTTTTCATTTCTGCTCTTCTCAAGGGCTTTTTTTCGCTTTTTTGGCCAATGTGCTGTCATTTTGTCGTCAGGTAAGTTTCCTGCTATGTTGCACTACCCATCGTCGAATCAACGTCATGCCTGGACCTTTCGGATAGCGCCGCCCCTGTAACCACTCCTCCAGGGTGCGGCACGGCACCCCCAGCTCTTCAGCCATCTGGACTTGAGTAATCCCTCGCTGCTTACGCACGGCAGCAGCATCGCGGATTATTCGGCGCTTGGGTTCATCCTGCTCCATGGCGGCTAATCGTAATTGATCGGAGTCTAATGATGCCGGCAGGTAGGTCTGTGATTGGGGTTGAGGTGGTGTGTTCGAACCAGCAGCACTGGTTATCGACGCGGTAGGGTGTTGCCAAGGGTATCGTGCCATCAGAACTCTCCTGTATACCAAAAGGAAAGGCCCGCGTTGACGGGCCTATATCATGGTAGCGCAGGTGCTACTTATTACTTGTCAGTAGCCCCCTGTGGCGCAGACCATAGGCTTTGGTATGCGCCTTGCAGAAATAGCTCATCCGATAGAACGCTTCAGAAAGCTGGGCGTATCCATCCTTGGGTTGTAGGCGGTAAAAAGTAAAACCAATCTTTTTCTTTGTACATTGCACCCTTTTTGCGGCTTCTTTGGGTGAGATCTCCAACGCACTGGCCCAAGCTTCAGCAATGCGCCAGAAATTGTTTTTACCCTCGTATTCCCTACTCCCCATATTTTGGAAGGCATTACAGTTCAGAAGCAACATGACGTGAAAATGGGGGCGCTGGCTGTTGGTGCCAATTTCACGGGCAATAATGTGGCGAACCGGGCACTTATGTTTCACGTCGTTTCGCTTCAAGTGTGAATCGATCTTGCTCTGAAACGAGGATAAAAACCGTCGAATTACCTTATTGGTCTCGGCGTCGTCTGGCAGTGTAAGCCCCAGCGGCAATTGCAGGTCAAAGCGTAGTACCAATACCCGCCTGTGTGCATCTATGGCTTTTTTAAAAACTTCATACCCATCTTCGAGGTAGTCTCTCAGTAGGGGACCTTTATCGGTCATGACATTTAGCTCAATGTGATCATCGGTAATGAAGATTGGCTCGTAATGGAGGGTGTGGTTGCGATTGGCTTTTAAGCGCTTTGGTTTGTGGATCATGATGATAAGTCTCGCTGACGATTAGGAAAAAGTGAGCTGATGAAGCTCACGGCTATCGCCACGATTCATTGGCAGAGGAACCATTACCCGCCTCGAATAAGCACCTTGAAAAGATAACCATCAAGGATAATTTAGCGTTGCTAGTATCCCGAATTGACGGCTTCCCATGAGTGAGCTTGCTACGCGCTCATCGTTGCTTACTCGCGCTGTATTACTCCTTCGGAGATACGCTTAGTTCGATGTTCCTATATATACTAACGGACCCCTAAAAATCAGTAAGATACGTCAAGAGGGCTAGGCCGGGATTCGTTGCCTTAAACGCAGTCTGTACCCTTGCTTGTCTGGGTTTTAAAGCTACGTCAGCTACTCTCACCGGAAATGAACTCGTGGCATCAGATAGCCACGCCGTGTAAAGAATTACACCCTGTCTAATTACTCCGGCACTTGCCGCCGGAGGCCGTCATTCCCCACTTTTTTACGTTGCTGCCGGATACATACTATGTACACATCGAGTGCAACTTTCTCATTCGATTCAAAAAAATCTCAGCCACATACTACCTCCATGAAGCTATCAGGAATGGCTTGATACGCATCCATTCGCTGTCCATGGAGGAAAATTATCATGACGATCCATTGTCCCAATTGTGGTTCACCACACGTTATATCCCGCAATGTTGGAAGAAAGGTCGGCGGTACCACGGGAGCGGCTGCCGGTGCGGCCTCTGGGGCAGCCGGTGCTCTTAGCGGTGCCAAAGCAGGAGCGCTGGTCGGCGCAATGGTCGGGCCCGCGGGCATTACGATTGGTGGCCTGTCCGGTGCTGTATTTGGTGGGTTATTAGGCGGCACAACCTTTGGTGTTGCCGGTGCCAAGCTGGGCCATGAGATTGATCAAAAAATGCTCGATAACTACGCCTGCTGTGCCTGTGAATGCACTTTTCGTCCCCACGCTGAGTAACCGCCTATCAGCGGCCCTTTCTAACGCTTAATTCGTTCACTACCTCTACCCGCGTCCGCTTGCCCGCCTTATTCAGGGCGGGCCGTTATGCCGTGCGCGCTTATTAATATCGAAAAATCTTAAGGAGTTTGTAATGGCTCATCTCGTTGAACAAATGGCTTACTTGGGCGACACCCCTTGGCATGGCCTGGGGCAGCAACTGTCGCGCCATCAACCGCTGGAAGTCTGGCAACAACAGGCCGGTATGAACTGGCACATCGAAGAAGCCCCGGTGCGCTTTATTGCCGAGGGCGCAAGCCACCTGGGCAGCATCCATTCTTTCCCCGAACAGAAGGTGCTCTACCGCTCGGATAACAAGGCCCCGCTGTCGGTGGTGTCGCAGCGCTACAAGGTGGTGCAGCCCGAGGAAATCCTTGAGTTTTACCGTGACCTGACCGAGTACGCCGGTTACGAGCTGGAAACCGCCGGTGTGCTCAAGGGCGGTCGCAAGTTCTGGGCCCTGGCACGCAGCGGTTTGAGCACCTCGCTGAAAGGTCAGGATGAGGTGAATGACTACCTACTGCTGGCTACCTCATGCGATGGGACACTGGCGACCATGGCCACGCCGACCACGGTGCGGGTGGTGTGCAACAATACGCTGCAGATTGCCGTGGATGGAACGTCGCAGGCAGTCAAGGTGCCGCACCGTTCTGAGTTCGACCCGCGTGCGGTGAAACGTCAGTTGGGGATATCCGTTTCCCAGTGGAACGACTTCATGTACCGCATGAAGGCCCTGTCGGAACGCAAGATCGACCACCGTGAAGCGCAGCAGTACCTCCAGTCGGTGCTCTGCGGCGCTGAGAAGCCAATAGACGACCCCTCCAAGCTGCCCAATTACCGAGCGCTCAATAAGGTTCAGAAGCTTTACCACGGCGAAGGGCGCGGTTCGCACCTGGTAACGGCCAAGGATACCGCCTGGGGGTTGCTCAATGCCGTGACGGAGTATGTCGACCACGAGAAACGGGCACGCAGCAATGATACCCGCATGGACTCGGCGTGGTTCGGCCAGGGGGCGCAGCTCAAGCAGGAAGCCCTGGACGCGGCCTTAGCGCTGGTTGCATAGCACGCCAGCCTGGACGCTTTTCTCCAACAATTTGTCTTCATTCACATAAACCCTATCCCCACGGCATAGACGCCCGGCCCCTCAAAGGCCGGGCGTTTTGCTATGGGGCCAATATGACGAGGTACCGACATGACCTTCGTATCCAACACCGTCGAAACCGGGCTGACCCGACTGACCGAAGCCCTGCTGGCCAAGCAGGCCCACTACGCCGACACGGTGGTCTGTGCCCAGGGCAAATTCTACCGGGCGGAAGTCCGCCTGGAGCCCATTGACCCCGAGGCGCTGGCCGAGCACATGGCTGACTAACCCGATACCGAGAGAGACACCACTTCTCGCCCTGATTTTCTGTTGATCAATTTCTGGAGGTGCCCCATGGCACAGCGACACCCTACAACCCAGCCATCATCCACGTCCCCATCACCCACCTTGGTTAATAACGCCGAATCAGTGGGCGTGCCTGCGTCGGTTGAGGCCCACCCAACCGCTGACAGTACCGCGATCATTCAGGTGATCGAGCGGGCCGCGCTTAACCCGGACGTCGATATCGACAAGATGGAGCGCTTGCTACAAATGCAGGAACGCGTCATGGATCGCCAGGCAATGATGGCCTACAGCGCCGCCATGGCGGCCATGCAGACCGAGCTGCCCAGCATTGAGGAGCGAGGACAAACCAATAACGGCTTCTACGCCACCCTGGAGGATATCGTCGATACCGTACGCCCCATCCTGCAGAAGCACGGCTTTGCGGTGAGCTTTCGTATTCAGACGCAGGAGCGCGGTATTCAGATCACCGGCGTACTAATGCACAAGGACGGCCATCGCGAGGAAACCAGCATGCTGTTACCGGCGGATATTAGCGGCAACAAGAATGCGGTGCAGGCGTTTGGTTCCTCTACCAGCTATGGCAAGCGCTACGTGCTGTGCGCACTGCTCAACATCACCACACGTGGCCAGGACGATAACGGTAACGCCAGCACCAAAGCGGGTATTAAGACAGTCACCGCTTTTCAAGCGGGGCAGATCCAGCGGCTGATTAGCCAATGTCCGGCCACAACGCAGGAGTGGTTCAGCGGCAAGTACGGGTCTGCCGTTCAGGTGCCCTACAGCGATTTTGACAAGCTACGGGCATCCCTCACCAAGCGAGCCGTTAAGTAACCCGCGTTCTAACACACAAAGTAAAGGAGGCGACCATGCAGATCCTCAATATGCCGCAAGGCTCTCCTGAGTGGCTGGCGGCACGCTTAGGGCGCGTCACCATGTCGGAGCTGAAGACGTTGCTGGTTAAGGGTAAAGGTCCTGGTGGATTAGGTGCCGGGGCCATTACCTACATGCACCAGTTGATGGGTGAGCGGATGACCGGTGAATTGGCCGAGCCGTTTCAGGGCAATGCCCATACGCGGCGGGGCCACGAGCTGGAAGGCGTGGCACGCGAGCTTTACCGAAACACCACTGGCGAGCCAGAACCGCAGGAAGTGGGCCTTATCCTCAACCACGGTGTTGGCTATTCGCCCGACAGCCTGGTCGGTGCAAATGGGCTGCTGGAGATCAAAACCAAGCTGCCCAAATTCCAGATCGAGGTGCTGCTGAAAGGAGAAATACCGGAGGAACATGTACCACAGTGCCAGGGAGGGCTTTGGGTCAGCGAGCGGGAATGGATCGACTTCGTGAGCTACTGGCCGGGTATGCCGCTATTCATCAAACGCGCCTACCGCGATGACATCATGATCCGCACCATTGCCGAGCGCGTCGAGGCCTTCCACGAAGAAATGGAGCGGCGCATTAGTCAAGTGATGGTGGCATGAGCCAAACTCATCATCGACGAACCACAAATCACATATCGACATAGACGCCGGGGCCACCACCCCGGCGTTTTCTTTTTAGGAGTCAACCATGACGCACTCGAAACTAAAAGCGGGGGAAGTGGCGGGTACCTATCACGTTACCTCGCCCGTCACTGAAACCGATATTATCACCATGGCCAAGCGCTTTGCGCGCCGCAAGCTGGCCAAAGGCCGCAAGATCACCCAACCCTCGCAAGCCTTTGAGCACCTGCAATTATTGCTGCAAGACTACGAGCATGAGGTGTTCAGCGTCTTATTCCTGGATAGCCAGCACCGCGTTATCCGTTTTGAAGAGCTTTTTCGTGGCACCATCGACACCGCAAGCGTTTACCCACGCGAAGTGCTGAAAGCCGCGCTGGCCTATAACGCCGCTGCCGTCATTCTGGTGCATAACCACCCCAGTGGTGACCCTGAACCCAGCGATTCAGATAGGCGAATCACTGAGCGCCTGAAGGAAGCCCTGGGGCTGATGGAGATCAAGGTGATTGATCATGTAGTGGTGGGAAGCGATGGGTGTAAGTCATTTGCTGAGATAGGGTATTTGTAACTGATTAACTCTAAATCTGGCGCCGCTCCTGGGGAGCGGTCCCCCTCCGATTGAGCTGTTTTTTTTGGCTAATATTCATAGCCGACAAGAAGCCTTTTACCTGTTCTGGGGCGTTATCTCGAACGCCATATTTACCGCCATCGGCCGAGTCGTTGATAACACTCGTGTTCCGGTAGCCAGGCTCCCGCTTCCAGCATCGTTTCCAAAGCATCGGCCAGCTGGCATGGAGCAAGAAGCGCATGGGCTTCCAGTTCATCCAGGATCCAAAGTACACCACGAACCTCTAGCTGGCTTTTCTGACCTGATTTCCTGAGCGCACCGTCATTGGTCAACAGTGTCCAGCCCCTTTCTTTTGCAAGAAAATAGCAGGAGACATCCGCAAGCGAGGTGTTACCCAATGTTTGGCGTAGCGTAAAAAGCGTTGCTACCTCATCGCCATTGAATGCTTCAACCGCAAGCCCCAGGCGTGTTAGTTCTTTACCAGGTGGCTTTTTCAGCTCTCGCCACACAAAGTCGGTGGTTACGAACTGGTGAGGTAGAGAAAACACGGTTTCAAGCAGGCCGCTGTGGTTTAGGTCAATCCAGATATTGGTATCAGTGACAAGAATTTTCGCGGGCATGCTCACTGTCACCTGCCTGTCCGTTTGCCATAATCTCCTCGATCTCGCCGAGGCTTACACTGAGCAACTCCGCCGCTCTTGAAGGAGTAACCAGCCCTTCAGCCAGCGCCCTGTAAACCAATTGTTTCAGGCGATAGGATTTTTCAGGCTCTTGTCGACCAGGTTCATTTTTTCGATAACCCTGCATCGACCATAGGCGAAAAGTGTTCTGATAGAAGCTCGAACTAACGATAGCCAGGTCATATAACCGACGCAAAGTGGCTTGAATAGAAATACCCCACTCCTCCTTGGCCAGAAGGAACTCCTGGAATAGTACCCGTTTGCGGTGCTCACCAAAGGTAGCGCGCACTTGATTTGCAGGGAAAAGAAACGCCCCAGCAAAGCGGTGGCACCAGTTTTCTTCATCCCGAGTGCCATGAAGCTCCTCAGGCAGTGACATCACCAAATGTCCTAGCTCATGGGCGAGATTAAAACGCTGGCGTTCACCAGGACGCTCAGTATTACTGACAATAACGGCATCCGCGCCATCGTTGACGAGGGCGCAAAGCCCATCAAATTTCTCGTTGGCCTGAAGACTGACGACTTTAATGCCGTTTTCTTCCAGGGTTTCAGTCAGATTGGCGATAGGGTTTAGCCCAAGCTGCCATTCTTCGCGGAGTTTATTAGCTGCCTGTTCAACCTCATCGATATTGGATACGGAAAAACGCTGATGCCATTTGGAAAATTCATCAGGTGATTGGCCGGTTTGGAAAAGGCTCTCTGCCGCTAAATAGCGCTCAAGGTGCTCACGCACTTGCTCCTTGACGGCTTCTTGCTGGCGTTTTCCGAAGGCAGAGTGCTTACGGAAGTCTACTTTTCCCAGCTCTACTGAGTCTGAACGGAAAAAATACTCAGGGTTAACCCCAAGCGCGTCCGCCAGTTGGATCAAGCGAGTCGAATTGGGCGCGTCCTTGCCCTGTTCATATTTCGACAGAGCTTGCTTGGTTATGCCCCCCAGCAGATCGGCTAACTGCTGCAAGGTCATATTCTTGAGGACACGCGCACGATGTATACGATCATGCAGCATGACTTACTACCTTATTGTAAGGTGGATTAAGTTGACAATATGGTGATTGGGTTTAAACCTGTCAACCTAGCATGTAGATTTAGACATAGGGACACTACATGTGGTGGTTTTCTTATTAGAAAACTACTACGAGGGAATCAAGGAAGATGAAATGAAGGAAGGATTCCCAACCAAGGCGGGACCCTTGGCCGGTAGGACGCAAAAGATCAGGACTTAGCATGGCGGCTCTGCTCTCTTGGTGAGTTGCCATATTCGACGTGAGCGTTCATTTCAGGGCATTTTGCCACCCCGATGAAAATCATCCTACAGTAGCCTCTCACTTCCCAACACAAGGTTACCCCACGTGAGAAAGCAACATACGCCAGAACAGTGGCAGGACTTACAACATTCTGGACAGGAATAAATGGGTGCTTCACTCCGACTCGAAATAAAGATACAGGGGGTGGGATGACAAGGCGGTATTCAGGTGCTGGTCCTTGAGGGTGCAAGGCACTTCCAAGCCCAAGCTGAAGTTAGAATCTGGGTGCCGTCCATGCCATACCTACTGCCGTTATGGAGGTCATATTTTGGCCCAGCTCAGGGGATGAATTCCACACCCAGCATAGAAGAGCCTTTTCTTGTTTCGTTAAGCATCGTCTTTCTTATTTTCTAGCGTAAAAGGTCTGCTCGCTTTGTATTTTTTTCTTAAATCGTCCACCGGCCTTGTCTGGCCATCTTCGTCGATATATCGCCAGAACGTCCAGCCATTGACGCGGCGATAAGGCAGGCCGTCATCGGGTTTGCCCGATACGGTAGCGCGGACAACACCGCCAGCGATTGACAGTGATGTATGGCGTTTGCCGTTCATTAGCACGAAGCCGTCCGAGTCAATCTCGGCGCGAAAATCCTTGCCCCTAAAGTTCACATGAATGGGAAAGGTGGGTTTGATTATACCGGCCTCGATCAGAGCGGCGAGCTTGATCCGTTTATCACTCATACTGCGCCTCCGTGACCGGAAACACGCTGCACAATCGCACGGATTGACTGTTTCCACTGGGGCGCATCCTGATTGGCCCTGGCGCGGCATTCAATCATGAGCTGGCGCAGCAATCCGGGCATATCGGCCAGCCGTTCACTGCCAGATGCAAGAAAGTTCCCGAAGTCGCCAAGGGTCAGTGGCACAATATCGAGAGATATTTTGCTGTCATCTGACAGATACCAGTCACCGGAACGGAAGGTATGGGCTGTATTGCTATCAATCTGTACGGCGATAAACAGACCATAGACAGGTTTTGTCGATGTTTCGGTGTATTGCGCAACATGACGGCGAACTGGCTCGCCCTCGGCGGCCTCCTGCCGTGATGAGGTGGTTAGAGTTACTTCCACCACGATAATGGCATCCTCGAATTCAAAAACCATATCAGGCCCGCCGCCGGGGGCGCAATTTACCGGTAGGAAGTCCTGGTCGATCTGGAAGCGCCGGGCTTCCCAAGGCGGATTGCAAAGGCTGTCCATAGCAAGGAATGCGCGCCATATAGCCCATTCTAGATAGACCGGGCCCTCCCCGCGTGGAATTGTGACCCTATTGCCGTCCGGCAAAGTGGCGCTGCCACGAGTCGGTATGGCTTCAAGCCATGCCATGATTTCATCCAGTTCATCTGCTTGCCGGTCAGCATATTCCTGTTCGTCGAGCTGCAAGAGCATAGCGTCTAGCTCGTGCCGGAACTGTTCAAGATCGGGCAAAGGCGTATCGGCTGCAGGCGCCTCTACCTGAACGCCACGATCCTGGAGCTGCTCTACAAGATCTTGCACCACGGTATTGGAAGATTCGGCGTTATCAGTAGGTAATTCCGCACCTTGCCAGAGCGCATAAAAATAAGGCTTGTTATCGAGCGTGGTTTCTTCCTCATCAAGCAACAAGGCGGCAAGCTGCGCGCGAGGCTGGGAAAGGGCTATGCCGCGCCCTGCGGTGCGGAAAAGGCCAGTGGCTTTCAAATAACGGAAAGAAAGGTCGGCATAATCATCGAGCGTACTGGTCTGGCGGTCGATCTCGGCGGCTATATCTTCGTAAAATCTGCGGTCATAGGCGCGGACATTTCCTCGTGCCTCATCGCGCCCCTGTCGAAAATTTACGATCTTCCTTACGGTGTTATTGATGCCATTTGCCGGGGTCGAAGTTTGCACGAAGAGGGCAAACTCCTGAAAGGAAAGTGTCGCGACGTGTCCGCCTTCGGCTAGGCCCTGCATCACGCGTAGAGTGAAGCGCAGCGGAGAAAAACTATCGCCGGTATATTGCTTCTCGATCGGCGAGGGAATGCGATAGCTCGCAAGCGAGCGCAGAAAGCATTCCTGTTGCGCGGTGATGATTTCGGAATGCGCAAGACGGTAGCCGTTTGGCGTGATTTCATAGGGACGGCCAGAAAGCTGTTCAATATCTTCGGTCGAAGCGGCTAAGACTGGATCTGTCGTGCCGCTGTGAATACCTCTCGTGAGCTGCGGAGTGATAAAGCCCAGCTGCGAAAGCGCTGCCCGCCATTTACGCCCAAGATCAGATGCGTCCTTACCCTCGGTTACTCGGGGAGCATTGAGTATGCCTTCGTCATGCAATAGATAGGCAAAGGTGTTTTCCTGAGCCCGGCCCGATATGTTGCCGTTTAACGGCGAGCCTTGCAAAACTCGCAAGGCATCGCGGAGGCGGTAGGGTGTGCGAACAGTTGTATTGCCAATATGCCAGAGCATCATCAATAGCCTACAAATAGATATTCTTGTACTTCGTTCTTTGTATCGTTGCTTTGGTTAGCGAAGCTGTATCGATAATCAATGTCAATCACCTCGACATGCCGTTTGTATTTGGACATGAGCGATATGATCTCCTCGCGGGTTGGCTGCGAGTTTGACGAATACGACACAAGTAAAATGCTGTCTTTTAGGCGTCGAAATAGCTTGTCGAAAGCATCTATAGCTCCAAAGCGTGTGCTAAACGGAGTCGGGTAGTTTTTGAATTTCTTCGTCTTAGTATGCCATTGCATGTCTACATCTTCCCAGTTCCGGGCCAGTCCTTCTACGAAATGATAACGCCGGACGTATTCATTATCGGAAAGTGGGCTGTAATAAGGAGGATCAATATAGACAAGATCGGCTTTGTATCGAGTCGTCATGGCATCACCATGACGCGCACGGTTCTTTTTGCCGTTGTCAAAGACGGCAGCATTTATCAGCTTGGCTGCATTTCGTATTTGCTCTTCCATGCTCATACGAAGGTCAGCGCGGCCATCATCGTAACGCAACCCGGTATAGGTGAATATGCCCCGCGCACGCTTTTTAAGGCATGCCCGAATGAGCGCCGACATGGCTACAGCTCGCTTTTCGCTATTGGGTAATTTGCAAATGTTGGAGCGCACCAAGTCTATGATGGCATTTTCCTCATCGGTGTAATAAAGCCCTTCAAAAGTTTCCTGTACAAAGCGACTCGCCTTTGGATTAGGTGAAAAAAGCTTGTCGATTTCCTTTTCAGTGAGGGTGTGGCCGTTATTCTCGACCATGGCTTTTGAGAACGTAGCGCTCATGGCCATGTAGTCATTAGTGAACACCTGTTTTCCCATCGTCTTGAACAGATAGCCTACTACGCCGGAGCCAGAGAATAGATCTAGGGCTGAATCAAATTCAAACTGAGAGGCTACGTCTTGAATATAGGGCAAAAGCTTCTCTTTTGACCCCATGAAGCGGGTGGATGGGTACGCAAATACCTTTTTATTCAACGGGGCAGGCACTTCACGGATAGCGAAACGTGGATATGGTTGTACGTTGACAATTACGTCCTCGGCAGTGCGGCTCCCGGCTTTTGAACTTATATTGCGACGGGTGTTAACAACTTCTATTTCGTAAGGTTCGTACAGTTCATGAACAAGCGGATGGTTGGAGTTTGTCAAGATAACATGGCAACCTAACCTTTGAAGGCGGGCGACTTCCTCAGCTAGTTCGCGGTGATCTTCTTCATAGAATTGCTCTTTGGTGTACCGCTTGAAGTCGGCGTATTTCGATACTGGTAAATAGGGAGGATCGAGGAAAATAAAATCGCCACGTTTTGCCTTTTGGGCGAGTACATCCCTATAATCGCCACAGATAATCTCTACATTCTTGAGCGCCTCTGATGCGGCCCGCAAAGTTTCTGGTTGGCAAAAGCTGGGACTTTTATATCGGCCATAAGGAACATTGAACTCACCTTTCTTATTGACACGATAGAGGCCATTAAAACAAGTACGATTCAGGTATATGGTGCGAGCAGCTGCATATTCCTTTTCTAGCTCCTCAGCACGCAACGCCCGAACTGCGTAAAAGTCCGTTTCATCGTTTTTAAAGCTTGCAAGGTGCTCTATGACTTGCTCCACATTGTTGGCAAGACATTTATAGACGTTAACCAATTCAGGATTTGAATCGGCGATGACACCAGTACGTGGCTGCATGGCGAAGAACATAGCGCCCCCGCCGATAAATGGCTCAATATACTGGCCATAGCTGGATGGTGCCTTGGCCCTGAGCTCAGCGAGAAGCTGCGTTTTGCCGCCCGCCCATTTGAGGAAAGGCTTTGCCTGAATCGTTTTGGCTACAGCCTTTGTTGCTACACACTTCATCAATTTGATTCCTGAAATTTTGGATCAAATTTGATCCAATTCACCGCGCTTGTCAATAGTCATTCATGTATTTCGATGGTTTGTAATCAGTCTGTAATGAAGTTGGGCTTCTCTGCGGTGGCTAGCTGTTCTAGTCTTTGCAAAAACCTATTGGTGGCATACCCCTCCTCATGATTCTATATCTACGCAATGTGGGGAGTAGATTGGGGAGTATATCTTAAAATATTTGTTTTATTTATTATAAATATTTGTTTTTGTTGACTAATTTTTAATTTATCAATATTCAGATTCATTTCGAGTAACTGGTCAATGTTCAGGTCTTCAATGCGCATGGAATGTGGCCTCCGGCTGTTGGCTTTGGTGGTCAGGGGCGCGTGGGTCGATCAGTGCCCGTAACGGAGTGTCGACGAACCAGGTTTTCCAGCGTCCGATGCTTGCTCATGGAGGTGACGTGGGTGACCTCGTATTGAAAATTGTGAAATTACTTCAGGGAAAAATTTATCGGAGTGGCAGAACGCCTTGGAATGAACGCTTACTATCCAATAGGCATCTATACCAAGAATTACGCTTTCTTTCTCGCATGTTTTTAATGCTAATGCGAAGCAAGCTCATTGAAAAAAGCGGGGTTGTCCTGAATCGTCGCCAGCACCTTAGCGGCTAGTCCCGTAGGGTTACGGCGCTTGGTTTCCCAGCTTTTGATGGTATCAACACTGGTACCCATAGCTTTAGCAAATTCCGTCTGAGATACATGGAGCTTAGAGCGAATGGCTTTTACATCGGCCACCTCATGACGTGTGATGCGGCTGGCCTGCGCCTTACCTTGTTTGATCTCAACGGCTTCCTGCAGTGATGATTGCAGTTCGTCAAAAATGCTCATTTGGAAACCTCCCCCTTCAGTTGGTGGGTCAGTGCTTTCAATGTGGCCTTTTCAGCGGGAGTTAAGCTGTCCTTTACGCTCTTGGGGTAGGCCAGTATCAGGTAGATTCTCTCTGCTGTTGCCAAAAAATAGATAACCCTGGCACCGCCACTCTTGCCTTGGTTACCCAAAGCCATGCGTATTTTGCGCAGTCCTCCCGTGCCCTGGATCAGGTCACCTTTGTCGGGTTGCGCAATCAGGATGCGCTGCAGCTCCTTTAATTCGTCGTCTGTCGCAATGGCATGGATCTGGCGTGTGAACGTCGGGGTTTCGATAAATTCAATCGCATGACTCACGTAAGGGCACTTCCTTTAGCCAATGCGTTTTTTAGTGTACACTGTACATGCATGGTTATCAATTATCGACCTTATCTTGCTGTAGCTGTCAGTGATTAGGTTGCCACATGGTTGTTATTTGGCTGCTAACAGGGTGAAAACCATGTTATTGGTGTAAACTATGGAAATCCTTAACTCATTGAAAATCAGTGTTTCCGCATTGCAGGCGCGATCCCAAAGTTAGTTTGGTTGCACTCATAATCCCTTGGTCGTCCGTTCAAGTCGGACTGGGCCCACCAATTATCAATGACTTACGCGCCAAAATTCCCTCCCTCGATGTACTTTTTCCCGCAAAGTGTCAACCAAGTGTCAACCGAAGATCTTCGGGCCGAACGTGATCGTTTCTTTTAGGTGGTCAGGTGCCAAGTGGGAATATCTCATGGTCATTTGTATGGATTGATGGCCGAGTATCTTTTGCAATGTTAATAAGTTGCCACCGTTCATAATGAAATGGCTGGCAAAGGTGTGTCTGAGAACATGGGTTCGCTGCCCTTTAGGCAGGTTGATGTCTGTATTTTTGATGGCATTGGTAAAGGCTTGGTAAGCATCGCTTGGGAATAGACGCCCGACCTCTGGGCCGTGAGCCTTGAGGCGTTGATAGAGGTCGTCAGCAAGGGTACCGACCGGCTGCGCCCGTTCTTGGTATCCACGTAGGTAACGCGACCGTCTCTTACCAACTCTGAACGGAGGTATTGGGCTTCGCTCCATTCATCAATGGAATTGCTTCTTTCAGAAGTGGAATGGACCTGGGGTTAACGTTTTTTGTCTGGTGTGACTAGAGCGCAATTAGCCCGTTGTGGACATTTTTAGTTACCAGCGCCATCCGTTCTCAGCAGCGTATGCTGTTAAGTATGGCTAGCATAATTACATTCCGTGCGACTTTACCTAAACCGAAAATTGAGAGCCTTTTTTGGTTCAATGTCTGGGCTATTAGGATGAGGTTACCATCCTTCTGCAATGAGACCTTAATGATTTGACCAGTAGTGCAAGGTCTCTTGAATGGCGATGGTCGGAGAGCTGCGCTGCAAGAGAAGGTCGCTCTGGTCTCTTGCCTCCTGAGGTGTCATTCCGAAGTGAGTCTTGAAGGCGCGCTGGAATTGTCTCTCGTTAGAAAACCCCCAGCGAAACGCTACCTGACTTACCGGCTGCTGAGGCTGATTTCGCATGTCCCTTAGTGACGACTCCAAACGCCGATAGCAAACATAATCACTGACGCCCGGCTTGCCGAAGGCCCGATATAAGGTAGTGCGAGAGATGTTGAAGGCTTCTATCAACATGGCAGGACCGAGCGAGGGATCCGTCAAGTGGCGATCAATGAATGCATGTAGCCTCTGTTTCAAGCTGTTGGCGGATGGAGCAAGACTCGCCTTACTGTATTCCGCAGGATCGATGCCCGAGGCAAGTAGGGTGCGAGTCGATGGCTGCAAGCGAGGCACGTCACATTGTCTCAACTCGGGCAGTATCGCGCAGAGCTGCTTCAGATGTGCTGAGATCAGTTGGGTCAATGGTAGTTCACGACGTAGCAGAGTGCCATGCAGATTGGTCTCGTTGACGTCGAAGCCGAGATCATATCTCGGCATGATCAAGGTGAGGCTCTCCATCGGGCTCGCCTTCAGGTCGATTTGCTGCCGGGTGTCGAGAAAACTGATGTCTCCAGGCCTTGCCTGTATCAGCGTGTCGCCGCAATACCCCTCTAGGTAACCGCTTTCATACAACTGGATGAAATAATAGTTAAGTCCTTCACTTGGAGCGGTCGACGCTTCACGAAAAAAGCGGTGGCGATTGCAGCGAATCGTGCCGAACATCCAATCCCCAAACAGGTAGGAGTCGATTTCGCCCTCCAGGGTCTCGCTTCGATACGGATCAACGTGAAAGAAGGGAGCGGATATATCTCGCCAAGCTTTTGATTTGTATTCTTTCTTTAGGCCATGTGTGGTGAATTGAACGTGAGGTAATGGCTGCTCCATATACCCTGTTTTGTTGTGTCGTTGTTGTCGCTGCACGTTACCTCCCGTTTTACATTTTGGCGTCGGGCACTCGCCTGATCATTTTAGCGGTGCAGCGGTTGCCAAGTTCGTTAAGGACAAATTGGCGTTATGTATGGAACAGACTGTCGCGCTGAGTGCGATCTAAGTCACTAGAATGACCTAATTAGTAAAATTGTAAAGCCATGTAACATTTAACACGCTCCAACGCAGGGAGCCTCGCTTCGAGGAGTGATACAACAATGAGCAGGGCAATAACCCGCCGCCACCTATTGTCGCTCGCGGTGGCCTCATTACTGGTTACACCGACGGCGTCAGCAACCAGCCTGATGCAGGCTCATGAGGCGGCAATGCAGAACGATCCTCAGTTCCAAGTGGACTTCTACGGCAAGCTGGCAACTGACGAGCGCTATGACCAGGCTCGCGCGGCGCTTTTGCCGCAAATATCGGCCAATGCCAGCTATACCGATACGTCGCAGAGTATTGTCAGCACCGATAATGAAGTGTTTGACAGCGGCAGTACCAGCTTTCCCACCACCGTCTATGGTATCTCCCTTGAGCAATCGGTTTACGACTACTCGCGCTGGGCCGCCTTTCGTCAGGCCGACACAGAAACCCAGCAAGCTGCTTCAGAGCTTGAGGTAGCCCGCCAGGATCTGGTGCTGCGAGTTGCCGAACGCTATTTTGATGCTTTGGCCCTCTATGAGAATTTGACCTTCCTGCAGGCAGAAAAGGAGGAAGTTGCCACTAATCTCACAGAGGCTCGGGCGCGATACGAGGATGGTCTTTCTCGTGAGGTGGATCTGCTCGACGCCGAATCGCGGCTGCTACAGGTGGAATCGCGTGAGCTGGAGGTCGAAAATTCGCTGCGTGATGCCTTGAACGGCCTGGAAGAGGTTACCGGTTCCTTGCCGGACCGCCTCAAGCCGGTGCGTGATGACCTCAATCTGGAGCGTCCCGACCCTGATGACCAAGATGAGTGGACGCGGCTGGGGCTGGAGCGCAACCCACGACTGCAGGCCGCCGAATTGGCAATGGAAGTTGCCAACCAGGAAGTGCGGGTGCGGCGTGGTGGTCACTTGCCGACGCTGGGGCTGACAGTCAGCTATGAGAACGACGATACCGAGGGCTCGTTGTTCGGCGGCGGTAGCCAAGTGGAAACCCAGATTGCGCGCCTCGATCTGAATATTCCCATCTATAGCGGCGGCATGGTCTCGTCTCAGGTGCGTGAGGGGGAGCAACTGATCGAGGTAAGCCGCTCTCGACATGACCAGGTGCGTCGCCAGCTCAACCGCGAGGTGCGCGCCGGCTATCAGGGGATTCTCACCGCGATGTCTCGTGAGCGGGCACTTAGTGAATCGCTGCGTACCAGCCAGCGAATCGTCGAATCGCGTCAAGTGGGGTATGAATCCGGCGTGACGCCGCTGCTAGACCTGCTCGACGCCGAACGCGAGCTGTTCTTCGCCCGTAGCGAACTGGCGGGGGCTCGCTACGACTACCTGCTTGGCGTGCTGCGCCTGCGGCATGCCGCTGGGGTAATCAACGCAGACGATCTGCAGCAGATCGATGCCCTACTGGATGAACCTGTTGATGTCTTTGCTAGCCAACTTTCCAGTTTCTGACGCCTCGCATGCGGCGACATATCGACATCTGGCGCTGATGCGTGAGTTTGCTGAAGCACTTGGCCATGGGCATTTCGAGGAGCGCTCGGACAAGTGGCGGCCAGCGCAGTGGTCGTCGGCACGTCGCTTAGTCGGTATTCCACTGCAGCAGCTTGATATGTCGCAACTGCAGAAGAGATTGCCGACGTTACTCGAGTCGCTCGGCATGCCGTCACGCGATCAGGGCAACTTTCTCGCCGCCTCGCAGTGTGGGCAACGTCCTCACTACCTTCACCTGGGTGTCGAGGAACAACGTTGCAAGGTGTATTGGGAGACGCCAATGCCCAGCGCTCCCCCGACGCAGCGTTTTTCACTCTACCGCGCCTGGAAATGGCAGGCCGGCGAGCCGGCGGCTGACTGCTCTGACTATGTGCTGGCCTGTTCGGCGGAGGAGGCGCGCCGCTGGATCAATGACCAGCTCAAGGATATGCCAGAGCCACTCGGCGACCTGGTCGAACATCTTGAGATCCAGTTTGCTTTGAAGCAGGTTTCCTGGCCGCCGATCAGCGTGCGGATTGAGGAGCATCGCCTTGGCCAGGCAACGCCCCGCCACTCTATCAACCTGCACGTTCACGCCGCGCAGATGCCGCTGGGGCGTATCGCCGGTCCACTCTTCGGCCTCGCCAGGCACTGGCAGTTGGGCCCTCGAATGCTGGTTCAGCGTTGGCTGGGTCGATACGGCGATAAGCTGCTGAGCAATATTTCACTAGGGGTGGATCATCTAGGCCGGCCCTTCTTCACCTGCTACTACGGCGGCCATGTCGCCAAACGTCCCAACCAGGAGTACTAATCCCAATGGCAACGCAACTTCTTATCTATCGCAACGTACAGCCGATCACCCGCGATAAGCATGGCGAGCTGTCACTCAAGGTTAGCCAGGACTTCGGTTTCGCCGCCGAGGTCAATTCGGTACCGCTGATGGCCGGCGAGTTTCCTGCTGCCGCCACGGATCTGCCGATTGTCTTTACTGACACCGACGACGGCGTGCTGCCGGTGGCGGTGCTGGGGTTGGCTCAGGACAGCAATCTGATGGTCGATGAAGAGGGTCAGTGGCGCGGTGAGTACGTGCCTGCCTTCCTGCGCCGCTATCCGTTCGTGTTTGCCTCAAGCGAAGAGGGCAAGACCTTCACTCTGTGCATCGATGACACCTACTCGGGCATCAACGCTGAAGGCAAGGGCGAGCGTTTCTTCGATAGTGACGGCCAGCGCACTCAGTATCTCGAGCGGGTGCTCAGCTTCCTGCAGGATTATCAGGCGCACTTTCAGCGCACCCGCGCCTTTGGCAAGCGGCTGCTGGAGCTCGATCTGCTCGAGGACGTCCAGGCCCAGGTGCGGCAGGGCGAGGGTGGTTCTCGCACCCTGACAGGGTTCAAGGCGGTCAATCGCAGCAAGCTCAAGGCGATCGAAGAGAATGCCCTCAAGGCCATGCTGGCCAATGATGAGCTGGAGCTGCTGTATATCCACCTGCAGTCGATGCGCAATTTCAATCGTCTCAGCCGTCTGGCCCGCGGCGGTGAGCGCGTCGGCGCCCAGTCCAAAGGTGACCCTGCCGACCAGGCTGTTGCCAGCGATGCTGACGATACGGCACCGGTTCACTAACGGTGGGACAGCTACTCGCTTCACGCTATTGAGTTTCCCCGCTACCCAGTGCAGCCCCCAGCACAGACGGGTAGCGGATCGCCAGGAGAATCGCCATGAATCGCCCCTTCCACCCGATGCGCAAGCCACTTGCCACCCTGGTCGCCAGGCTGACCCGCAAGCGCACCCAGGCGACCCGCGCGCAGGCTCAGAAATCGCGCTTCGTCTTCGAGGGCCTCGAGCCGCGCATGCTGCTCTCCGCCGATCCCTTGTCGGCGGCGCTGGCGTCGGGCAGCGAGGTCATGCTGCGGCTGTCGGAGGACAGCCAGCATCTTGAATTGGTCGAAGAGATGGACGGCGTCGTTCAGCAGATCGATTTCCTGGATGGTGACGATGAGCTCTCCAGTATCGGCTTGGCAGAGGCAAAAGAGCGCGGCATTACCATTCAAGGCAGCGACGACAATGACCGCCTTAGCTTTGACGATAGCCTGCTGAGTGAATCCGTCAACGGACTGGTAGTGAATTTCAACGGCGGGGATGGCGACGATACCCTGGCGCTGGCGAATAGTCAGGGCCTGGTGCTTACCTTTGCGGGGGGCGAAGGGGATGATCGGATCGAGGGGCTTGAAGCGAATACCGCCTGGTCGGTCAGCGGTGCAGGGGCGGGGGATGCCGAGCTAGCGAATCATCAGGAGTGGCTGAGTTTCTCGGGGGTCGCACGCATCGATGCCGCGGCCTATCGCGAGACGTCTGAGGGCGCCATTCTGCCGATTGATGACGCCAACGCGCATACGCTGTCCAGCAGCCTCGATGAGGCACGCTGGTCGATGCTGGACGCCGGGGATCTGCAGCTTGGCGAACTCTCCTTTTCCGGTATCGATAAGCTCGAAGGAAAAGTTGGGGATATCCTCGATTTCTCCGACTATGTGTCGCCGGTGGAGGTCAACCTCGGGGATGAGAGCGCGACAGGGTTTCAGTCCGTTACCGGCTTTGACCATGTGATCGGCACCGATGGCGACGATATTCTGATCGGCGACAATCGGAATGACGCCCTGGATACCATCCTCGATGGGCGTAATGGCGACAACCTGATCATCGGTGGCAGCGGTGACGATACCCTGATCACAGGGGAGGGCATCAGCACCCTGATCTCGCGCGGCGGTGACGACGAGTTTCGTCTCGAGGGGGCCGAGGTCAACGACACCACCTTCGTGGTGGAGCGCGCCACCCATATCACCCTGAGCTCCGACGAGAGTGGCATCACTGCCGAGGCTGGCGATGACACGCTAAGGTTCAACCAGGCACCCTTTGAGCTGGTGCTGTCCGCCACGGGCAGTGATCAGACGCTGGATGCCAGCGGCTATGACGAGCCCGGCGGCGTCACCTTCCAGATGCTCGAGAGTGCGGCGAATACCACCATGCTGGGCAGCGCCAGCAGCGACCGCTTTCTACTTGGCCCGGGCGGCGGCCATATCCAAGGCAACGGCGGTGACGAAAACGTCATCGAAGCAGGGGTGGGTGTCGAGTCCCCCTTCAACGTCACCATGCGCCTGGAAGACATCAGCGATGGCGATGACGACAATGCCGCCAAGCTGTCGGTCACGCTCAAAGACCCTGAAGACGAGAGTGTCGTCGACGCCTGGGAAGCGTTCACCCTGGAAGGCGTCCAGCAAGCCGTGCTGGTGGGCGGTGAGGGTGACGATGTGCTGGACGCGCGAGGCTTCCGGGGCGCAGTGCGTCTGGAGGGGGTGGACGGTGACAACCGCCTCTACGCTGGCGATGGCGGCTCTCTTCTGCTGGGCGGCCTGGGTAACGATACCCTGACCGGCGGTGCCGGTAATGATGTGCTCTACGGCTATCGTGGCAACAACACCCTCGACGGCGGCGGTGGCGAAGAGAATGTGATAATGGGCAGCACCGCCCACTACCTCGAACTGCAAGATAACCAACTGCTGCGCGGCGATATTGCCGAGGAGCATCGGCTGGTGATGACCTATGACGCCGATGCGCGGGTGAGCTTCGGCTATGACGGCGCCGAAACCCTTGACCTGAGCATGCAGGCAGACGCACTGGAAGTTCAGCATGCCCTGGAATCTCTAAGCGATATCGGTCAGGGCAACTTGCAGGTCTCGCGTGAGTTCTTTACCGAAGGTGGCGAAGACAAGGTCGCCTGGACAGTACGCTTTATCAGCGACTTCATGGCGATTGATCAGAGCGGCGATTTCGTCAAGTCGCTGGCGCGAGATAGCCTGGAAGTGGCGCTGCTGGGTGCCAGTGCCCAGGTGGTAGCCTCCAGCGTGCAGCGCGAACGGGAAGCCGGAATTGATGCCTACACGAATATCCAGGGTGCCGCGCTGCAGGCCGAGTTTGGCAATACCGTGCTCGATGCGAGTGGCTTCGAGGGTCGCGTCTTCCTGGAAGGCGGTGCCGGTAACGATACCTTCTATGCCGGCCAGGGCGAGACCGAGATCTCTGCGGTGGCGGGTAACAATACGATCCATGTCAGCGGCGGGGAAGTTGACATCATCGGCGGGGCGGATGTCGATCACCTTATCGTGCAGGCGACCGCCGATCAGTCGATCAGTGTCGAAGGGGATAGCGTCGAGCTGGACGGCAAGGCGTCGCATTATATTAATATCGAACGCCTCACACTGCGAGGTGACACGGGTGACAACACCCTGGACGCCAGCGGTTGGCACGGTGTCGGCGAGTACACCGAGCTGAGCGAGTTGATGCGTCAGCAGGGGGTCGATGCGGCCGAGATCGCTAACTTCCTGGGGGCGCTTGGAGACGTCTTCCTGGGCGAAGAGGACTTTGAGGAAGCCGAGGATTATCAGGCCTACCTGGCAACCCTTGAAACGAGTGACCTCCAGCAGACCAGCGCGACGCTGAGCATCACGCTCAAGGACGGTAGTGCGCACGAACTCAATATTGCCGATGCCCTGACGGTTGAACACCTCTTCCTGCTGTTGGAAAGTATCGAGGATGCCGATGGCAACTCGCTGCTCGAGGCCGAAATCGACACTGCCAGCGGTCGCCTGGTGGTGCGTGACCTGACCAGTGGCGATGGCGACTTCTCCATCGAGGCCGACGACACGGCGGCGATTCTGACCGATGCCCTGGGCATGACGGTACAAGGCAGCGAATGGCGTAGCCAGGAGCTGGTCGCGCGGGGCGTCACGCTGGATGCTGGCGAGGGCGGTGACAACACCTTGACCGGCAGCCGTGGCGACGACGTGATCATTATCGCCGGCGGTGAGCAGGAGGTGGACGGTGGCCAGGGGAGCAACACGCTACGGACGTCCTATGAGGTCGAGGAAAGCGACGATGACGAGGAAGATGACGAGGAGATCACACTGACCAATGGCGAGCTGGTCCTGGGCAGTGTCACCAGCACGCTTTCCAATATTTCGCTGGCGGAACTCTCGATCTTTGGCGACGCAGCTGGCGTGTCTGTCAGCACCTCGGGCTTCACCGTCGGTGGCAGCCTGATCGAGCTGGGTAAAGGTCTCCTGGATATCACGGTGGATGCAGCCGATGACGACGACATCATCGTCGAGCTCGAGGCCGACCGCCTGGATGGTCTGGACGAAGTCACCCTTGAAAATGATGAGAGTGTGCTGATTGGCCTCTGGACGGACGATAGCACCCTGAGCGGTTCTGACTTCGACGGCGGCTATACCTTCAGTAATGATGTCGAACTGCGTGCCAGTGGATCGCTTAGCCTGACCGACGGCATGCAGCTCTTTACCGAAGGAGCTGCGTCGCTGACGTTGACCGCACGCCATTTGGATATCGACGGCGGCAGCATTATCGACAGCGGTGAGGGCGACCTCACCCTCAATGCCCATCTCCCTGACGTACTCCAGGCACCGGTCAACAGCTTCGTCGATGTGGGGCTCTTCGATGTCTCCCTGACCCTGGGCGAGGCGGCGCTGGAAGGCAACAATATCACCCTGGACGCCAGGATCGTCGACCCGGATCGTGACTGGTTCAATGAGCGTACCGGCCTCGGCTTCATAGACAGCGGCATCGATGCCGCGCTGGACTTTATTCAGGACCTGTCGTTCTTCGGCAGCATTTCCACGCTGATCGCCGACTCGAGGATCGATATTGGCGAACAGGCCTCCATTACCGCGACACATAGCCTCAGCGTGCAATCCGAGATCGAGCTGACGGCGGATATCAAGCCCACCAAGGCGTGGGGGCTGGGGGTCTCGGTCAGCACCATCGTCGCCAGGTCCAATGTGCATGTGCACGGTGACCTGCAGGCCGGTGGTGATGTGGACCTGACCAGTGCGGTGACCACAGTGCAGAACGTCGAGGCATCGCCCAGCGGCGTGAAGGGCGTCGCTGGCGCCGTGGCGGTGAGCGTGCGCGTCAGCGAGTCGCGGGTGATGGTCTGGGAGGATGCCCGGATCGAGTCGGGCGGCGATCTGACCGTGGCAGCTACGAGCGTTCACAGCAGCACGACCAAGGCAGCGTCCGGCCCCGAAAAAGGCGTGGTGGGCATTGCGCTTTCGGTCAACGTGGCGACCGGCGTTACCGAAGCGCAGCTGGCCGGCCAGATCGAGGTACAGGGCGATCTGAACGTGACCGCTAACAGTGAGCAAGGCGACGCCAATGGTGCGACCACGGCCAGTGCCGGTACATCAAAGCCCAGCGGCCCGGATAGTCTGCTCGACGGCATCAAGAAAACCCGTAGCGATGCATCGCCCGAGGCGACCCTCGGCAACGCCAAGAAGGCCACAGGGGAGGCCATCACCAAGAAGGCCAAAGAGCAGGCCTCAGACAAGGCCCCCGACTTTATCAGCAAGCGCTTTGATTCCGACGACAGCAATGAAAAGTCCAACACGGCGGATGTCGCCGCGGGCATTGCCGTATCGGTGGATATCAATCGTGCCGACGCCAGGCTTGGTACCGACGTCGATCGCGACGGCAATATACTGAATGACGACGAGCGCAGCGTTATTACGGTGGCGGGCGGCGTCCTGGTGAAGGCGGTAAGCGATCACCGCCCGGCCGTCAGCGCCAGCGGTGCTGCCACCGGGGTCGACCCGAACAAAAAGAAAGAAAAGGAAAGTTTCGGTCAGAAAGTGCTGGGCAATACCCTGCTGGGCAAGTCGCTATCTAAGCCAAAGGATTCTGCGGTCAGTGGTGGAAAATCCGCGGAAGCGAGCAAGAAAGAGAAGAAAGACGACACCATTGCAGGCAAAGATGCCGCCAAGGTGGGGGTGGCAGGCGCCATGGCCTTCGGGTTGCTGGACAATCATGCCAACGCCAGTATCGAAGGCAATGTCGACCTCAACGCCAAGGGCAGTCTGACGGTCGAGGCGGAAAGCCTTAATACGGTCGACCCCTTGAGCCTGTGGGGCGCCAATCTCTATACGGCGGGCAAGAACTTCGGCGAACTCGATGAGACCTTTGACCATGTTAGTGCCGAGGGAGAGACGAACCTTGCAGAAGCCCAGAAGGTCCTGGTCGCCGATGACCATGTCAACGGCGGTGAGGCCGGGCAGGTTTATCAGTTTCAGGGCGACGCAGGCGAGATCGATCTAAGCGCTGAAGATTTCGATGATGAAGACCGCTGGGAGAAGCTCGGTACGCCCCTTGAACAGCGCATCGACGAGTTCATTGCCACACTCGACAGCTATACCTCGGGGAACTTGGGTCTCCCGGGTAGCTTTGATAGCTGGACGCTGGCCACGGCAGAGGGCAGCAAGCTTGCCATCTCCGGTTCGGCCAATGTGCTGCTGCTCAATCAAAACAGCGATGCGCGCATTCGCGAAGGCGCGACGATCAATGTGGGCGAGGCCGAGTTCGCCGATGTTTCGCCTACTGACGACCAGGACGTCAGCGTGCGTGCCCACAACGATAATCACCTCTTTGCCATGGTCGGCAACTTTAGCCTGCCCAAGCTTGCTGGCGCTTCGGAGGCCAACGGCGAGAAGTGGAAAAAAGCATTCGAAAGCGACTGGAAAAAAGTTAAGTCGGGTTTTGCTGGCGTCAAGTCAGATGGCGTGGGTGTTGGTGTTGCGCTAGGCGTGCATGTCCTGCAGGGCAGTGCCAGTGCGGAAATCGAGTCGGGCGTCTCCTTGGTGGCCAATAGCCTCGATGTATCCGCCCACAACGAGGCCCTGCTGGTAGGCATGGGGGCCACCAGCGGCAAGGCGGCTAATCTCGCCTTTAATGGTACCGGTGTTGCCAACGTAGTACTGAACGAGACTACCGCGCGGGTTCACAACGGCGTGGCATTGAAGATTGGTGATGGCGGTGTCGATCGCGATGAGAATGATGATCCTGTAGGCCCGGCGCTGCGGGTCAGCGCCAACGATGAGAGCTATGTGTTTGGCCTCGCCGGTGGCGTAGTGCAGAGCGAAAGCGTCGGCATCGGCGCCTCCGTTGCCGTTTCTGTGGTGGAGCGTGATACCCAGGCATGGTTGGGAACCGACAACAATGGCATTAGCGGTTCGGTTCATGTTGGTGGCAACACGCTTGTCGATGCCAGAACCAGCGGTGTGATCGTTGATATGGCTCTGGCGGGTAGTGTGGCGGGTAGCAAGCCTGACGCCAACGCCAGTAGTGATAGCTCATCCAGTCTTAAAGGAAGCCAGGATAAGTCAGATCAAGAGATCGGCAGCGTCTCTTCCGTGCTGGGCCAGGGCGCCGGTAGCCAGAGCAGCGATAGTGATAACAGCGTGGCGGTGGGGATTACCGGTTCAATGGTGGTGCATATCGGCGATGACACCACCCTCGCCGAGGTGGCCGGCCTGGAAAGCCTCCAGGTGAGTGGTAGCCTGGAGGTTGCCGCCAACGATGCCACCCATCTTGGCGTACTGTCCGGCGGCGCAACCCTTGCGCGTGGCGAGAGCGATGATGTCAGTGTGGCGGTGGCTGGCGCCGGGGCTCTGGCGATTCAGGACGGCGTGACCCGCGCCAGCGTGAGCGATATCGACCAGCTCACCACCTCTGATTTGCGCATCGACGCCGAGCGGTTTGGCTGGTCGGTGATGGCCTCGGCCGGGCTTGCCATTGCCGCTACCCAGAAAGGTTTCGGCTTTGCCGCCTCCGGTGCAGCCTTGACCTCGACGCGCACCATCGATGCGCGCTTGTTGAACATCAAGTCTGGCGCCCTGGGCGTTGTCGAGGTGAGTGCACGCGATGCAGCCAATTCTGTGATTATCGCCGGCGCCTTGGGGGCTGGTGGAAAAGCGGGCGTAGGTGGGGCGCTAGCCTTCTCCTTGATGAGGCACGACGTAGAGACACGCTTGGCAAATCTCGGCGAGCAGGATAGCGA
Source organism: Vreelandella subterranea (assembly GCF_900111305.1). GTDB lineage: Bacteria > Pseudomonadota > Gammaproteobacteria > Pseudomonadales > Halomonadaceae > Vreelandella > Vreelandella subterranea. Next base: position 109,511 of record NZ_FOGS01000010.1, on the reverse strand, counting down.
CATTGATGTGGACGCGCTCACCGTGGAGGCGCGCAACGACGCCCTGATGATCGGTCTGGCCGGGTCGGCCGGCATCGGCGGTAGCGACAAGGGGGTGGGCCTCGCCGGCACTATCACCGTCAATGTGATTACCAACACCACCCAGGCCTTGGTCGAGAACAGCCACTTCAATCTTGATGGCGGCGAGGTGGCGATTAACGCCGACGACAAGAGCAGCATCTGGGGCCTGGCGGGTGCACTCGGTGGGGGCAGGGCCGTTGGCTTTGGCGCGGCCATTTCGGTCAATGTGATTACCAATACTACCCAGGCCAGCGTCGTCGATAGCAGCCTGCTCAATGCGGAGAGTGTCGACGTCGGTGCCAACAATACCGGCCTGCTGCGGACAGTCACCATCGGCGTCGGGGCGAGCGCAAAAGTCGCCGGCTCGGGCAGCATATCGGCCAACGTGATCGCCAACAGCGTCACGGCGGAGTCGCGTAATACTCGGATGAAGGATATTGAAGAGCAGGTGCACGTCGGCGCCTACGATAGAACCCAGTTGATCGCTATCAGCGGGGCGGCCGCGGCTTCCGGCAAGGCGGCGTTAGCCGGCAGCGTCAGCGTCAACGTTATCGATAACGATACCAGCGCCCTGATCCATGGCGGCGATATTACTGCCGACCTCCTGACCGTCGAAGCGCTTAGCGAGAACCTGGTAGTGTCGGTCGCCTTCGGCGGCTCTGCCGCCGGCAAGGTAGGCCTGGCCGGTGCCATTACCGTCAATAGCGTATCGGGCCAGACGCTGGCGCAGATCGGTGAAGATGCTGATATCACCACCGCCGGGAATATCAACGTCCAGGCTGAGGACAGTACCGTACTGGTGGTGATTGCCATTGGTGCCGCAGGAGCCGGCAAGGTGGCCGGGGGCATCAGCGCCAGCACGGCGCAGACCGACAGTCTGATCATGGCCAGCGTCAGCGCTGCCAGTCTCGATGCTGGTGGTAATGTAAATGTGCTGGCGGGGCTGGCTGACGATGACGATGACTTCGACCTGGCCAGTGTCGGGCTCGGTGATGTTGACCTCGAGAGCGAAGGGGTCGACGACGAAGACGATCTCGATGAGGACGAGGAGTCGGATATCGCCCCGCGCGACATGTCCAACCTCGACTTCTCTTCGGGGGTCATTAACATCAGTATCGCCGGTGCCGCCGGCGGCAGCGCGGCCGGCTCCGCCGCGGTGGGTCTCAATTGGATGCGTTCGTCGGTGCGCGCGGAAATCGTTAACGGTGCCGACGTCACCGCGGGTGGTGGCGTGACCGTCGAGGCTTACGACAGCAAGGGCCTGGTCAATTTCGCCTTCGGCGTTGCCGGTGCCGGCAAGCTAGCCGGTGGCGGTGCCATCGCCTTCAACTACCTTGGCGGTGACCCCACGGACCCCTCGCGTACCATCGAGAACACCAGTGAAGATGACGAGGATGTCGACGCGTCGGAAGACATGTTGATGCTCGATCTGGGGGGCGCCCCCACTGGCTATAAACTGGGCCAGATCGCTGCGGTGATCGACGACTCAAAAGTGACTGCCAACGCAGGGAACGTGACGGTTGAGGCAAACGCCAAAGCGCAGCTGCTGAATATCACCGCAGGGGGCGCCGCAGCGGGCAAGGTTGCACTGGCCGGTTCGATTGGCATCAACCTTATGCAAAACGATGTGCTGGCGGCGATCCGTAACGATGCCGTCGTGATCGCCAAGGCCGGCGGCGCCGCGGATTCGGGACACGTGACTGTAAGCGCGTCAGTGGCCCCGATCATGATCAACGTCTCGGGTGCCGCCGCCGGGGCCGGTGCCGCGGGTCTAGCCGGCGCATCGGCCACCAACGATATGGCGTCTATTCTCAGCGCCAGGATTGACGGTGCCGATACCCGAGTCACGGCGGACGGCGATATCCACGTCCAGTCAGCCCTTATACGTGTCACCGACGTGCCCTCCATCGACGTCGACGATGACTTGATTCCTCCAGAGAAAGACGATGAAGATCGGCCCGCCACGCCAGAGGCGGGTGATCAGATATGGAGCTTCGCCCTATCAGGGGCGGGCGGTGGCAAGCTGGCCGTCGCCGGCGGCCTGTCGCTGAACTGGATGCGCACCAATCTCGAAGCGGTTGTGGCAGACGGTGCCGAGCTTGATGCAGGTGGCGATATACGCCTGCAGGCCACCGATGACCTGGCCATGAACGCCTTCACGGTGGGCGGTGCAGGGGCCGGCGCCGTGGCCCTGGCAGGCTACTTTGCTTACAACTATATCGGTGGGGACCCGGATGACCCGACCAGCGCAGCGCCAAACCGGCTGCGCGCGGTTATCGAAGGCGCGGCCACCCAGGTGACTGCAGGCGGCAACGTTGACCTGCTCGCCGAATCGACCTCGCAAATCAATGCTTACACGTTGGGCGCCTCGGTGGCCGGTGTGGCCGCTCTAAGCGGTACGGTCTCGCTAAACTTTACCCGCAAGGAGATTCTCGCCGACGTCCAGGGAGCAACGGTCACGGCGGATGGCAGCATTTTCATCGTGGCGCAGGATGAAAGCCGCATCGATTCGGCCAGTGCACAGCTCACCGTCGCCGTCAAAGGCGGTGCGGCTGGCCTGTCGGTGGCCTATCACGATATCCAGAACAGCATCGTCGCGGGCAGCCACAACGCCACCCTGGAAACCACCCAGACGGGCGCCGGTGGCGGCGATATCGTTATCTTGGCGGACTCCCGCTCGTCCAACTGGGCGGTGCTGGCGGGGGTCACCTACGGCACGTTTGGTGCGGGTGCTGGCATTACCGGCAGCTCCTTGATCAATAACACCACCCAGGCACGCATCAATGGTGGCACGGTAATCGCTGACGGCAACCTGATGGTGCATGCGGACACCAACGACACCAGCAGCGTCAAGCTGGGTGCCGTTGCGGTTGGCGCTGTGGCAATCGGCGGCAGCGTTGGCGTCGATCTGATGGGCAGTAATTCTGAGGCCTGGATTGGCGGCGGTGCGGTGGTTCTGGCGCGGGCAAACGGCAGCGCACGCGATGTCGCCTTTGCCTGGGATGGCGCCCCCGCAGAAGTGGGTAGCACCGATGAAGATGAGCGTGACCGTAACATCAACTGGGGAGATGGCGACTGGAGCACTGAATCGCGCAGCGGGGTGGTAGTGCTGGCCACCAGCCATATGGAGTTCCTGACCCTGGCCGTGGCGGTCGCTGGCGGTGTCGTTGGCTCTGTGGCGGCTAACGTTACGGTGGATGGTGTGAATGGACATACCCAGGCCTGGATCGATAATGCCGAGGTCAGCAGCGATGCGGACGTTGTCGTGCGCGCCTTGCATCATGCCGATGCCGACAGCGGCGGTGGCTCAGCAGCGCTGGACTTGACTGCAGCAGCGACCGTGGGGGTGGATGTCAATCTCTTTGGTCATCGCACTCACGCCTGGATTGATGGTTCTGACTTCGCAGCTGATAAGACCATGGTGCAGGCGGAAGAAGCTCTCGCCGTCGATGCGCGGGCGAGTGTCGACTTTTTGTCAGTGGTTATTGGTGCCAGCTTTGGTGCGGCCGGCGTTGCAGCGTCTGGCTCGGCCAGCGCGGTGAGCATGGCGCTGAATACCCGCGCCTATGTGCAAGACGTGACGCTGGAAGCGGTTGATATCAACATCAACGCCGTCAATGACGTCAGCGGGCGCTTTATCGCCGGGGCAGCGGCGGGCAGCGGAGGCGTGGGTGTCGGTGCCAGTCTGGCCGTGGGTCTGTTCAATTCCAACGCCAGCGCCGAGGTGATGGGTACGTCTCTGGATGCCGCAGGTGATATCCAGGTCAATGCCAACCAGCAGATGGATATGGGGATCACGGTGGCGACTGGCGCGGCGGGGCTTGGTGCAGTGGCCGGTGCAGTGTCGGTGATGATGTCTGATGCCGAGACCGTTGCCAGGGTCGGTAGCCTGGATGGGCGACATAGCGTGCTCAATGCCGGTCGCGATGTTGCGGTGATGGCGACCACAACCACGTTGATCAATCAGCGCAGTGCGCCGGGAGACTATCTACAGGCCGTGGGGGCTGCCGCAGTGGGTGGCGCCGGTGCTGGTGCCGCCGTGGACGTCATGGTGCTGCGTGAGCGGACCAGTGCCACCGTTGGTAACCACTCTCAGATCACCGCCGGGCGTCATCTGGATGTGCAGGCCGAGCTTAACCGGGTGCTGAACTCCACTGCGGTGGCGTTCTCGGCCACGGCGGCGCTGAGCATCAGTGGGGCCATTTCGGTGGTTAGCCTGGGGAGCGGGCTCAGCCAAGAGAATCAGGAGGAGGTCGAGGAACTCAGTTCGCTGATCGATAAAACGTTCGCTGACCTGAAGTCCGGTGAGTATGAAATGCAAGAGAAGAGCTCGGAAGATGATTCCGGGGTCGTTGAGGACGAAGACAAAACCTTTGATGCTGACGAACAGGCTCAGTTTGAAGAAGATTTCGACATCCCGAGCGATGCTGGCAACCAGAACGAGAGCAACCGCAAGAGCACCAATGCCGCGCTCAATGACCTCATCTTCGATGTCGACTTCGATGTGGCAACAGGGCAAACCGTGGGCGATACCTCTGCGACGGTCGGTCGCAACGTCTCCCTGACCGCAGGTAGTGATATTACGATAGATGCCCAAGAAGTGCTGGACGTGAATATCGCTACAGGTGGGGCGGCCATATCAGGTGCCGCCAGCGTGGGCATCTCGATTGCCGTGCTTGAACTTAACGGGGCGGTGACGTCCGGCGTTGGTTTCAACAGCGTATTGCTTGCTGGTGGCGAGGTGCGCGTAGCCAGCCATGCTGAGTTCGACAGCAATCTCGAAGCCGTTGGCGGTGCCGCCGCGCTGGGAATCGCAGTGGGTGGCCAAAGTACAACCATTCTCGACCGTACCATTCAGCAGGCATCCCTCGAAGATGGCGGCGTCCTCGTCGACGCGATTGATAGCAATAATCCCGCTAGCCTCATCGTCAGCGCAACGGCAGAGCGTAACCATGAAGCCCTCGCCGCCGGTGGCAGCATCGGTACTGTGGCTGGGGGGCTTTCGGTGGGTGTCATCGAGATTAGTGGCGCCACCCAGGCTTGGATTGGCGAAAATGCCGTGCTCGGCGACGATGTTCTTCTGCAGAGCGTGACGGTAACCTCAGCCAGTATCGACAAGGTCGACTTGACCGTCGCCGCGGTGGCGGCCGGCCTGGGCGGCGCAGGTACTGCCAATGTCTCTACCGTCAACCTTGGTAATAAGGTCGAAGCATGGGTGGGCAGTGGTGTAACCCTGTCTACTTTGGGTGACGTGGTTATCAGTGCGCTGCACACCCCGCGCATCAGCGTCCAGTCGCTGGGCGTGGCGGTCAGCGGCGGTGTGAGTATAGGTGCTTCGGTAGTGGTCGGCACCCTGGGGACTCAGGTGTTGGCCCATTTGGGGACGCCGGGCAACAACAATAGTGATATCAGCCTACGAGCCGACAATCTGACCGTACAATCGGGCAGTGAGCTACTGGGGGGGGCTCCCTCGTTGTCTGCCAAAGCCACCGGTTCGGCCGGCGGAGGTCTCCTCGGCCTCAATGCCACCGTGGTGACCCTGCGTGACAACACTAGCGCCGATGCTTTGATCGGCGATACCCAGACCACTTCTGGTGCACCAGGTGAAACTGACACCGAGAACAACCTTGAGTTGGCGGGGCATTTACGTATAGCTACTGACTTGCGCACTTCGCTGGAAGGTCATTCCACGAGCCTGGTGGGCGGGCTCGTTGCGGCCGGCGCGGCTGTGGTGGACGTGCGTCAAAATACCCAGAGCCGCGGGCGCATAGGCGATGGCCACCTGATCGGCGCCGAGCGGGTTAGCGTAGACGCTGCCGGCCATCAGCAGGCCGAGCTCTATACTCTAGCCGGCAGCGGCGGCGTCGCCGCGGGTGCTGGCGCCAGCAATCGCCTGACCCAAACCGCTACGACGACCGCCACGCTGGGTGCCTCGACGCTATCGGTCAGTGCCTCACCGGGCAGCACCGATGCCGATGCCGGCAAGTTACTGATCCGTGCTGACCAGACCTTCGAGATGGAAAGCCAGATATTGGCCGCTGCCGGTGGCGTGCTGGCGGGTGCCGGGGCAGAGGCCATTTTCCGAATCAATGCGAATACCTTGGCCGAGGTATCGCCAGACGCCGCAGTGCGCGCCGACAGTCTCGATATGCTGGCCGATAGTACAGTGATTCGTGATCGCTTGGCAGGCGCTGGCGATGACACCATTCGTGGTATAGCCGGTGGTGCAGTGGCAGGTGCCGGCGGTGTCAGTGATGCGTTGTTCGATCTCGATACACGTGTTGAGGTAGGAGATAGGGCTTCGCTGCTGACAACACAGGGCGATCTGCGTCTAGAGGCCTTCAACGACATCACTTTCTACGAGCAGATCAACCTCACAGCCGGGGGGCTGGCCTCGGGTGCCGGATTGACGGCAGATCTGCGCGACGATGACATGGCCGCCAGCGTGTTGATCCATGACAACGCTGAGCTGTTAAGCGCAGGTGAGCTTGTGGCCACGGCGCGAGGCTCTGCGGATTTAAGCGCAGTGCTGCTGATGGATACCTATGGGGCCGCCACCGTCGGCGTGGGGAGTGCTAATGTGATCCTTAGCCCGACCAACCGTATCGTGATAGCCGAAGGCGCCAGCGCCACGGCGTTTGGTGATGTCAATTTCGCCGCCGGTGGTGACATCCGCGGTAATCGTGACCAATACGCCTTGAATGCGAGCCTGGACAGCTTTGCTGGCAGCTTGATCCCCATTGAGGATCTTAATGCCATGGCGATGATGAATCAGACTCATCGCATCGACATCCAGAGCGGCTCTGAATTGGTGAGTGCCCGTGATGTGACCCTGTTTACCGAGCGCTTCGGCTTCAGTGACATGAATGCCCAAGCCAAGGGGGTGAGCTGGATTTCTGCAGTGGGCGATGCCATCGACGCAGCTCTTGGTAGCGACGGGGGGAGCGAAATCCTGGATGGCGATGTCATCACCGAGTCTGACGCCCTGGTGAACATCGACGGCTTGATAAGAACCGGCATCGACCGCGATCAGCGTCTGATACTGGAGATGACTAACGTCGATGATCAAGCTTCTGTGATCAATGATGCGCTGGATGAGCTGCGTGCCGAACTCCAGCCCCTGTTGGCGGAAAGACAGTCGCTGGGCGTTGAACTGGGCGGTTTGAAAGACCAGTTGGCCGAGCTGGATATCCAGATGCAGCTGCTGGAGGCTACTCTTGCAGATCTAGAAGACGAGCTGGCATTGCTGGAAGCGGCGCTCGACGATCTTGAAGACGACAAGGCGGCGCTAGAGAATGTGCTGTCGGATCTGGAGGCAGAGCGTGTTGATCTCCAGGAGCAGTTGGATGCTCTCGATGAGAATGATCCGGACGATCAATCTGCAATTAATGAGCTCACCAACCAGCTAGAACAAAAGGACAATGACATAGCAGCCAGGCAAGATGATATCAATGAAAAGCAGGGTGAGATCGACGCCAAGCAGGGTGAGGTTGATACCAAGCAGGATGAGGTTGATGCCAAACAGAGTGAGATCGATACCAAGCAGGGTGAGATCGATGCCAAACACACTGAGATCGATGATAAAGAGCAAGAAGTCAACGACAAGCAAGATGAAGTCGATGCCAAGCAGGCCGAAATAACAGCCAAGGAAAATGACCTGGATGCCTTGTTCTCCGGGGGCGCCGGCGATTTCGTGCAAGCCCGCGACGGTTACGACGATATCGGCTTTAGTGTCGGCTATTCGCGCGCCCAATCGGAACTGGTAGAGGAGCTGGAAGACCTTAGCGAGCGCTACACGCTGTATCGAAACTCCGGCAATCAGCAGTTGGTTACCTTTTATGAAAACGAGATCGAGCGGATCGAGCAGCGTCTGGTCGACGAGGGCTTCGGTGAGCGGCAGTCCGATGGCACGCTGATCGTCAACGAAGTCGACCAGCTGACGGTCTTTATTGACGATGTCTGGGCTCAGGCCGGCACCGTTTATGTATTTGCCGATAATCTCACCGGCCATGGCGAGGTGGACGCCCCGGGGGATGCCAGTGTCACCATCCTCAATACTGCGCCCTCGCGCATGGTAATGGGTAATACCGAGATTCCTCAGGTCGTGGGTGGGCTCTACCTCAACCTGACCGAAGTGGATAGCGCTGATGCCATCAATGACTTGAATGAGTTGCTAACCGCCGATATCACCGGGCTCAACACGGCGGGTAGTGACGAGGCGACTCCACGTATCACCATCGTCAACAGCTACGGGGTTAACTTCAACCCCGATGACGGCACACAGGAGCAGGTACTCAATGCATTGATTCGCGGCCTGGGCTTGGAAGATCTAGGTAGTGTTGCCCTTGAAGCTGCGCTCTATGACCGGACTCCCTACGACAGTGCCCCTGCCTCCAGCATTCTTTATGCATCGGATGGCATTACCCGCAACGTTTCCGGCGAGATTGTCTCCTACGCCGCCGGCTCGCTGGAGATCGAGGGAGAAATGCGGGCCGAAAACCTGGTGCTTTCTTCGGCGGGTGAGATCTCGGTACGCGGGCTATCGCAGTTCAACCCCGGGGGTAACCCCGATGCTCAAGCAGTCAATGCCGATAGCGACCGTGGTGCCGGCAAGCTCGACAGCGATGCGCTTTCAGCCATTGAGAACAGTCGTGGCAGTTCACCGAATCTTTCGGCGGGCGTGATCGTGATCGATGCCGAATACGTCAACCTCAATGGTTACATCCGCGCCGGCCAAGATAGCTATCGGCTTGAGGTCGGTCATGCGGATGCTCAGCGGATTGCCAATCACATTGCTAGTGGCAGTACTAGTAACATCACTTTGCCCTCTTCCAGCGGTACGGCTCTGGTCACCTTTAACCCGCGCAGTGGCCAGATCGAAGTCGAGAATATCGCCATCGAAGGCGGCCGCTTGGACATCACTGGGCATGTGGTCAATACCGGCAATGGTCTGCTCGAAGTGCTGGGCGGCTACGGCACTATTGATGTGATTAACAACACGGACTACACACTGGCGGTAGGTAACCTCGACGTCAGTCGGCCGGGTGAGGGTTACCTGCGCATCGACGACGCCTATACCGGGCTGCATGAATACTTCTACGATCCAGATGGCAACAATACCTATACCTTCAGCCCTGATGGCGATGCCCGATACGGCTTCAGCGTATCCGAGGATAGAACACAGCGCCGTTATGCCGTTGAAGGCTCCAGCAGTTGGGCGGGTATCAATGCCTTCGCTGCCGATCCCGAAAACATTGAATGGGAGGGTGAGCCAGAGGTAAGTAAGGGTGAGCTGCAGGACGCGCTGTCCTATTTTTATACCGACGCCAGTGAGAGCGGTTACGAATATAGCGAACGAGAAATTGCTCCGCCAGACGGTGAGGGCGATGGCGAGTGGGGTGACGTTCAACAGGTGCGCAAGTGGTCGGAGAGCACCTGGTACGGCAAGAAGACCAACTACGCCAAGTTTGTGCAGGAGAAGCAGGATGTCGTCCTGTACACCCACTCTATAGTGGCTAACCGCGACGTCGATATTAACTTTATCGGCAATCAGACCGGCACTCTCAACGTTGATTCTCAAGGTGATGTGGTACTGATCGGCGATCTGGCCAATCATAACGGCACGAGCAGCGTGACCAGCCAGGGCGCGATTCGTCAGGCCGACGATCAACGTCGTGACATTCGTATCAGCGGGGCTGAAGTAATACTACGCGCTGAGGATGGCATTGGTGCTGGGCGCGCCATCGATCTGCATAACCGCCTAGGGCCGGATGCCGCAAGTGCACCGCCGCTGCGTCTGGATGCGACCACCGCACGTGGCAACCTGAACGTGAACCAGCTCAATGGCGATATCGTTGTCGAGCGCGCCCATGCCGGCGGCGATGTAAGCCTTGACGCTGCTGGCGACTTGCTCGCTGGCAGCCTGCCTGATGATGCCGACGCTAACGTGCAGGGCCGCAATATCACCTTGACCTCTGGGGGCAGTATTGGCTCTGGTGCGGCCAGCCCGCTGCTGATCCAGCAATCCAGCGAAGGCCGTCTTAACGCTGAGGCACGAAACAATATCGCCCTGCATCAGGTTAGTGGTGATCTGGGCGTTGAGCGGGTTGCCAGCAGCCAAGGCGACGTGTGGCTCAAGGCTGACGGCGACCTGCTTGACCGCAACGATGACAGTCGCCGCGACGAGCGCACCATTGAGCAGTTGCAGGGCGTCTGGGATCGCATGGGTCTCATACCCGGCGAGGACGGCGGTCGTATAGCCGACGCCAAGGATGAGCTCAAGCATCGTAAGGCCAATGAGTATCAGACCTACTGGAACTATCGCTATGCCACCAGCGAGGACGTTATCAGTGGCCTCGAGGACGGCAAGACCTACCACGTCAAGGCAGTCGATGACGGCAACCTGCTGCTCGGGATCGAGGACGAGAATGGCGATTTGAGGGAGGTGGTGCTGTCGACGCCGGATATCGATGCCGATGACTTCCGTGCTGAGCATCGCCTCATTGATGATAGTGGCACTGTTATAACCTTTGACAGCCTCACCGACATTACCGGCGACGGACTTGTGGCGGCGGGTGCTGGCCTGGCCGTGGGGCAGTCGTTGACCTATCGTCGTGTGGTTGAGTATGACGAGAACCAGGGAGTGATCCTCACTGACAATGAGCGGGATGCTTATCGTGATGCGCTGAAGGAGTTGGATCCGGCGCTAGAAGATGATGAAACGGCTCTGGAAGCGCGTATCGACGGTATCGCCGAGGATCGCACCAGTGTCTATCGTCAGCTGCATACGGTTTATGGTGTCGAAGATGACGGTTCTGCCACCGATCTACGAGATCTGGCATATACGCCGACGTTGACCGCTGCCGAGGAGGCGAATATCGAGTCCTCGGTCAAGGAGTGGACTGAGCAGGAGCTGCTCTCTCTCATTGGCGCCGGGCTGCTCCAGGAAACCACCAGCACCCGCACGGAAATTCAGGCGGCTAATGTCGAGTCACCATTGGGCGATATCACGTTGATTGCCGGCGGCGATATAGGGGTAGCCAATGGCCGTGAAGTGCTCGACATGTCAGACGGCCTGGCCGGGCTTTCGGATGAAGAGCGCTTGCTGCTTTCCGCCGCAGAGCGTCAGGATGTGAGTTATCTCAAGCACGCGCCTGAGGATGCCAATGTCAACTTCGTTGTCGGTGATACCGTTGATGGTGTAACTACCGTCACCCTGGAGCGCAACGACGGCCAGGGCTGGGATACCACCTGGTTCCAGGCCGGAGAAAGCCTGGATATCGACGGTGGCACCCTTAACGTCACCGAAAATGGGCTCTATTACGACATCATCTCAGTGGATGGCGCTGAGCTGGTGCTGGAGACCGGGCTGGACGTGGTCGCTGAGTCGGGCGTTGACGTCAGCCTCGCTACGGTATTGCTCGACCCGCAGACCGCGGTGGAGATCGACGAAAACGGCGATCCGATCAACGTCATTCAATTCATCGCCATCAGTCAGGTTGAAGACTTCAACATTAACAACACCGGCGAGGTCTTTGTCGAGGCCGGTGGGTCCGTGTATCTGGGCGCCGATGCAGAAGAGGGCGAGGCGAGTATTCGTCTCGTCAAGATGGAGGCCGGCGCCGATGCTCGCATCAAGGTCTCTGGCAGCATTCTGGCCGCTCAGACCCTTTCCGGTGATTTGGTCTTGCGCAGTGGCGACCTGGTACTTGAAGCTGCCAATGGCCAGATCGGAACCGATGCCGATGCTCCTCTACAGCTCGACCTTCAGACAGGTGCCACGGTCACTGCCCGCGCTCAGGATGGCATCTTCCTGCGTGCCCTGGATAGCGACCTGCGGGTGGGCACCATGTACTCCCAAAGCGGCGACGTAGTGCTTCGCGCCGATGGCAGCATTGTCGATGGTCTCAATCACGATCTCATCAATATGCTGGCCAACAACATCACCTTGATCGCAGGAGAAGACATCGGCAGTGTCGGGAACTTCCTGGAGTTTGCCACCCGTCCGGGCGGTGTGATCGATGCCCAGGCAGATGGCAACATCTTCCTCGATACCGTGGATGCCAGCATGTCCATCGGCTTTATCGAGGCGAGTGAGCATGCCCATCTGCGTGCATTGCAGTCGATCGTCGGCACCAACGGCAATGAGTTGGCCGGTGACGTCAAGGCCACCACCCTGCGGCTGGAAACGCGTATCGGCGGTGTCGGTGAGGCCGACCGCCTGCTGGCAATCATGACCGACGATGAGGTGGGTCGGCTGGATATTGATGCGGCCAATACGGTCTTCGTGCGTGAGGTGCTGGGGTCCGACGATCTCAATCGCAGCGGTGACCTGCGGCTTGGGCAGGTTGAAGCAGGCAGCGAGAACACCATTGCACTGATCTTCTCGGAGCAGGGTAATATCTTCAATGCCCTGAAGGATGGGGAGGGAGAGAATATATTGACCTTCGGGGTGCGGTTGATTGCCCAGCAGAACATCGGCACGGAGTTGAAGGTGATCACCACCCGGATGGGGGTGCTTGAGGGTGAGTCGCGCCAGGGCTTTGTGTACCTGGAGAATAGCGGCGAGCTGGAAATCGCCGAGAGCGGCATGGTCGCTGAGAACAGCATCGAGATCACCGCCAATAGCCCGATTCACGTAACTCAGGACGTGATCAGCCGAGAGGGCGACATCACCTTCTCCTCCAACGACAGCGACACAGACGACGTGATCACCTTCACCGACGGTGTTCAGGTGGTTGCCGAACAGGGCAGTATCTTGGTATATGCCGCCGAAGGTATCGTCATCGATGATGACGTGTTGCTGGACGCCCACGAAGCGATCGAGCTGAATCTACAGATGCCGAAGACCGGCACCGCCTCTGGAAAGCAGGGATTCGCCCAGCTCGTCGCCGGTACCCTGAGTGCTGGCCAGCGTATCCTGCTGCAAGGCGGCGATACCCAGGGACAGGTATGGACCTTGGGCGACGACGTGCTGCTACAGGCACCGGACGTCGATGTGTTGACTGGCGATGGCACCAACAGCGTTTATCTCAGTGGCCGCATCGAGGCCGGTTACCTGAAAGTGGCCGGCGGCCAGGACGATGATCATGTAACCTTCGACGGCAACCACCGCATCATTGATCGTCTGGACATACAGCTTGGTGATGGCAACGATGCGCTGCGTGTGCACGGCCGCATCGATGCCACAGGTGGCGAGATGGTCTTAAACGGGAACGCCGGCGACGACGACCTGATGCTGCAAGCCGATGAGCTGCTCGGCGAGATCCAACTGCTCGGCGGCGGCGATGATAACCTGCTCACGGTAGTCGAACTCAATGACCGCGATGAACTGCTGACCCTGGATGGCGGCGCCGGAAGCGACGTCTACCGCATTGTTACCCGCCAGGGTGATAGTGCCAACTACGAGATCACCGTCGCTGACAGCGGCGCGATCAACGAGGGTGTCGACTTCCTGTATATCGAGGGGCGCGGCTATGACAATTACGACGGCAATCTGGATCGTGACCTGAGCGATGCAGGCAATGCTGACGAGGACCTGTTCCTGATTCGCTTCAATTTTATTGCCCGAATGGAGGGCGATGGCGATAGCGGGGTCTCAGAAGGTGCGGCGGTGGAGCGCATCAACTACGACGACACCATGAACGGCCGGGTCACCGTCAACGGCCATGAAGGCGACGATGTGTTCGTGGTCGACGACACCTCGGCGTTGATGACCCTCGACGGTGGCAACGGCAACGATCGCTTTCAGGTTGGCCAAATCTTTACCGATGACCCCAACGCAAAGGATGGAGATGGCAACTACCTCTCCGGAATCCGCGGGGAAGCAGATGAGATCAACGTCACACAAACCACTCAGGGCTATCTCAGCTACGGTAACAGCGAAGCGCTGGTGATCTATGGTGGTGATGGCAACGACGATTTCATTGTCTACAGCAACAAGGCGCTGCTGCGCATGGAAGGTGAAGACGGCAACGACGACTTCATCGTCCGCGCCTTCGTCGCCGAAGACGACATCGAAATATATGCTGGCGGTGGTGATGACAATATTGAGTACAACATCAATGCTCCGCTCAGCATCGACGGTGGTGCTGGATATAACACCACCACCGTGCTCGGCACCGAGCTCGACGACAACTTCGTGATCACCGAGGACGGGGTGTTCGGGGCCGGCCTCAACATCGGTTTCGACAACATTCAGCGGGTGCGGGTCGACTCCCTGGAGGGCGACGACACCTTCTTCGTGCTTAGCACCAGCCCCGACGTGGTCACCGAGCTGATCGGCGGCGTCGGCAGCAGCAACTTCGTGGTCGGTGGCGACGTCACCGGTAGCGTGGTCTCCGCCGATCCGGAAGGGCGTAGCAGTCTGGTGACTCACACCATCAGCTCCGAGGATGACGAGTACAACAGCCTGCTGGCGGATGGTCTTCCGGTTACAGTGTCTGACCCTTCCCGCGGCGCGGTAGTCGTCGACGAGCCAGATGGCGGCACCCGCGTGGTGCAGGGCGGCCCGGCGGATTTCTTCGACTTGTCGCTGGCACTACCCAAGGGTGACCAGTTCAACGGCGCCGTCGTAACGCTGACCGTATCCGCGGCGATGGCCTCGACCAATCTGCGCAACAAGAGCGCCGATGCCGAGACCGTCAAGCTAGCGTTGGAAGAGGACGGCGACTATCGGCAGGCGCTCACCGTCGACTTTGTCTACGACGAAGATGACGGCTGGGTTGCCGTGGACGGTGACGGAAACCGCCAGAGCCTCTACGTCAAGGCGCCCGAAGACAGCTTGGTCAGCGGTACCCGTGAGGTGACGGTGAGTTATCTGGCACGGGCGCAGATGAGCGACGACAGCGCACTGCCCGAAGCGCTGCAGGCGCTGGAGCAGCAGGCCATCAACAACACCATGGTGACCGTCTACGACAGCAGTCAGGGGGACCTGGTGTTCGGCGTGCCCAACGACGATCGCTTGCAGGTGATCGAAGGGGATGACTTCGGTGAGCCGGGCAGCAGTTTCGAGCTGCGCCTCTCGTCGGCACCTGAAGCGGGCGAGACCGTGACCGTGCACCTGGAGATGGACGAGCGACTGGAAGCGCAACTGCCGGATGGCACGTCGATCGCTGACGGCATCGAGTTTACCGCCGACAATTGGGACGAGACCCGCACCATCCAGATCAAGGCCATTGACGACAATGAGGTGCAGAATCGCCTGGATACCCGGGTTGGCTTCTCGGTTGATTCGACCGCGGGCGAAGACTCCACCTTCCACGACGTTGAGTTCGGCACTGTGCGAGTCAGCGTCTACGACAACGATAGTCCCTCGCTGGTGGTTCAGCAGAGCGACGGCAGCACCCGCGTGACCACTGAAGGCGGCACCGACAGCTACTTCCTGCGGCTCTCCCAGCAGCCCGAGGATGAGGTCAAGGTGCGTCTCAACAGCGACGGTCTGACCCGCTTCGACTGGCAGGACAATGCGCGCATCATCATGGATAGCGTGCTCGACGAGGAGATTGGGGTGGCCGTGTATCCCGGTGCCCACGCCGGGCCGCGCCTGGTACTCGAGCAGGGGACTTGGCAGGATCTGGGGCTCAACGTCGGCATGTACCTGTCGCTGGCCGACGCCGAGGGCGAGATGCTGGACGGTACCTTCAAGGTCAATAACGTCGAAGACGGTACCCTGCACCTCACCAACGAGGCGCAGATCGACTTCGGTGGTCAGCAGAACAGATCGCTGACCCTGACCAGGGTCGAGGCCCCGGCGGTGGTGTTCGATGCCGACAACTGGAGCGAACGGGTCGAGATCGGCGTTAGCGCCGACACCTACTACGTGCCAGCGGAGAATACCCTTAATGACATGAACTTCCGGCTTCAGCCTAACGTGTTGGATCGTATTCAGGGCCCGCTGATTCTCGAAGGCGGCACCAGCGATACCGATCGTTCGCTGAATGACGCCATCATGCTGCCCTACGAGCGTGCCGAGTACCTTGAGAGCGATGACGAAGATCTCGGCGAGGTCGCTCCGGAGAACGAGGATACCAATACCCTAACCTTGCACGCTGATGCTAGCGCCGCCGATCTCGACGGCGTGCTGACCAGCACCTTCCTCAGTGGCCTGGGGATGGGAGCTGGCGATGCCCTGGAGCAGCGCTATACCAATGCCCAGGGCGACGAGGTGACCATTACCACCGAGCGTGGTATCGAGTACCACGGCTTCAGCGTCGTGGAGCTGCTGCTGGGCAGCGGCAACAACACCCTGGAGATCGATCTCGATGTCGACGCCGTGGTGTACGAGGGCGACTACTCGATCGGCGAGAACAGTGCCGGTGCGGCGCTGCTCGTGCGCGACGATGGTGGCGACTGGTACGACGACGGCTTCCGCCGCGGCGACACCCTGCTGCTGGATGACCAGCGCGTCGATATCCTGGATATCGATATCAACGGCAATCTGGTGCTGGACCGTCCCATGGCAGACATGCCCCAGGCCGCTCGGGTGATCCGCGAGATGCCGCTCACCGCGGTGCACGGCGGCGGCAATTCGCTGCTCGCCGATGGCAGCATGGGCGGCGACCATATTATCGTCAAAGGTGGCTATGATGCGCAGCTGCCGTTAATCGTATTCGGCAATACCGAGCGCAGCGGCGAACGCTACAGCGCCGAGGGTGGGGATCCCAGCGAGCTGGCGCAGCCCTTCACCCGCGTTGGCAACAACCTGCTGGATGCCAGCGGTGCCACTGGGGGCGTGGTACTGGTGGGGGGCAGCGGCAACGATACCCTGATCGGCGGCAGCGGCAACGACCAGCTGTTCGGCGGCGGTGGCAGCAATACATTGGATGCCAGCGCCGGTGGCAACAATCATCTCTATGGCAACGGCAGCATCGATGTCGATCTCTCGGTGCGGCTGAGCATGGCCGAGCAAGTGATGACGCTCTACAGCGCCGAAGCGGATGTCGAGCATGCCACCGGTGACCGCCTGGCGGCCGGTGACAGCACCCTGATCGGTGGCCGCGGCGACGATATCCTGATCGGCGACCACGGTGAGATCCTGCTCGACGCCGCCGAGGGACCGAACGACCTGCGCCTGCTCAACAGCCAGCGGGTGGTCGAGGTGCGAACTACCGACCCTGCCAGTTATGGCAATAACCACCTCGAGGTGCAGGGTGGCGATAACCTGTTGTTGGGTGGTAGTGGCGCCAACCAGCTTTTCGGCGCCGAAGGCAACGATACCCTGGTGGGTAACCATGCCCGTGTGGTCCTGGCCGAGACTAACCGGCTGACGGCGCTGGCCGAGCTGGTGACCCTGCCCAGCGAGCATGGCCAAGCCAGTCAGCTGCATGGCGGCGGTGGCCGCAATGTGCTGGTCGGTGGAGAGGGCGGCGATACCATCACCGCGGGCCCGGCCGGCGGCGTCGATCCGACCCTCGACCCGGCGCTGCTGAGTTCGGTGGTGCTGGCCAATCACGGCACCCTCAGTTGGGAGCAGGGCGTGCTGGTCGAGGCCACCTCACGCCTCGCGGCGGAGCGAGATGTCCCGCCGACGGACGCTGAGCTCAGGGCACGAACCGGTGACAGCGCCATCACCCTGCACGGTGGTCACAATGTGGTATTGGGCGGTGCCGGCAACGATCTTATCGAGATCAACGCCGCCGGTGACGACACTCAGCAGACCGTGCTGGGCGGCCGGGGCGAAGTGCAGTGGGATGCCCATGGCACCCTGCGCTCGCTGGTGACGCTAACGCCGACGCTTGCCACCCATAACCGCGTCATCCTCGAGAGTGGAAACCTGCTGTTCGCCGGCGGTAGCGGCAATCTCGACCTCGAGGTCACCGCGGCGTCGCAGCAGAGTGAGCATCGTATCCTGGCGGATAATGGTGAAATGCACTGGGACGATACCGGCACCCTGCTTGACATGCACAGCACCTACCCGGGAATCGGTGGTTCAGCCTATGTCGTCATCAATGCCGGTGAGACGACCCTGCTCTCTGGAGCAGGCGACAGCGATGTGACCATTGGCGATCAGTCCAGCGTGGTCGTCAGCCAGCCGGGTGAACTGGAGTGGAATGCGGCGGGCCATCTGGTCTGGGCGACAAGCACCGATCCTGGGGCTGTCGGCGATGCCGATATCACCGTGGGCGACGGTGACAATCTGGTGATTGGTGGCGATGGCGACAACACCATCGAGGTGGGCGATGGCGACAACCTGGTCGCTGGCGACCACGCCGAGGCGCTGTTCGACGCCCAGGGCACTATCGTCAGCTTCACGTCTATCCACCATGGCCACGGCGGTGATGACACCATTACCGCCGGCGCCGGTAATGACTGGATCCTCGGCGGCTTCGGCGGCGACATAATTGATGCTGCTGGCGGCGATAACGTCATCGTTGGCGACAACGGTCGCATTTTCGCCCACGCTGACGGCACCCGCGCCAGGGTCGAGAGCCTCGACATAAGCAGCGGGACCGGCGGGACTGACCATATCACCACCGGTCACGGCGACGACCAGATCATCGCCGGGGTGGATAACGATAGAGTCAGGAACGTCGGCGGCGAGACCGTGGTGATCGGCGACCTGGGCGAGATCCGCAGCAATGCCGATGGCCGCTACGTGCTGGCCGAAACCAGAGCGACAAGCCTGGGCGGCAATAACACCCTGATGGGCGGTGTGGATCGCGATATTCTGATTGGCGGGCCGGGGGATGACAAACTCGACGCTTCAGCGGGGGGCAACAATATCCTGCTCGGCGACTTCGGCCTAGTGACCCGCTCGGCCAGTGAGATCGTGGTCGAGACTAACAACCACTTCGAGGGAGGCAATGACACCCTGCGTCTGGGGCCGGGGCGCAGTGTCGCCATCGGCGGTGGTGGCAACGATGGTTTCGATGGCAACTTTGGCCGTGACGTTATGATCGGTGATTTTGGCCGAGTGCGCATTGAGGTCAGCGGTGCTAACGAGGCCGAGCAGGTTCTTGCTGTGGTGACCTTGGCCAAGGGGCGGCTCGACTTGATTCGTCAGGTGCAGCAGGAGGTCTACACTGACAATCAATTCGAGCCCGACGTCGAGGAAGAGATGCGGTCCTGGCAGGATCTCACCCCGGACGCTTTGTTTGGTGGTCGTGAGATCGGCAGTGGGTCTTTGGCTCGTCCTGGGCTGCCGATCCAGGGCCTGGACGGGCTGCGTGCGCTGATCGACGACTGGGTCGAGCGGCAGCATGGTGTCGGCGACAGCGGGACCCGTGCCGCGATCGCCTCGGAAGTGGCTGCTGATATCACCACGCGGACAATCGACGCTGAACCGTCGCAGGACATGACTGAGGAGGCACTACAGGAAGATATTATCCCAATAGAGGAGGTAGCGCCGGAACAGGATGAGTCGGTCGCCGACGACGCCGAGCAGACCTCCGAAGAAGAAGCGCTTGAGGGGATCGACGAGGAGACGGGCGAGAACGATGCCCTGGCAGAGTCGGAAGATAATGGCGAGGTCTCAAGTGCGGCATTGGGCGTTAGCCTGGCAGCGGCAGTGGCGACGGCCAGTGGCTGGGGCGTTGCTCAGCGACCCGCGAATGCCTCTCAGTATCAGCATCAGACGCGCCTCGACGAACTTCGCCGTGAGCGTTCTGCGGAAGATTGGCAGCGCATTAGCAAGTTCTCAACCGGCCAAAGTGATGAGGAGTCGTAATGCGCAAGCGAGGTAACCCCGGGAGTCTGAATGCAGTTGGGTGATCCGGGCAGCCAGGCCATTTCGGCCTGGCAGTCCCACGCCGAGAGCGCTCAAGCCTGGCTAGCGCGCCACTGTGAGACGGCGCCACAGCCCGGAGGGGCACGTATCACCGAGGGTGTGGTGCTGTGGCAACATGGCCAAGAAGCGTGGCTACCAGTGGCCCTGTGGCCTAGCAGCGGTGACGGTCAGGAACTCCTTGAGCTGGCTGATAACGTGCGCCAAGCTGGCCGCGGCCTGGTCAGCCAGCTTGCTGATGGCGTGCTGGGTATTGGCTATCCGGTAGAGGATCTCACTGATGAGGCCTCGTCATCGGCGGTTGGGGTTGGGCTGCTAGGTGCGGTTGCGCTTCGTGTCAGTCTGCCCGCGGCTCAGCGCGACGACGCGCAGGCGCAGTCGTCGTTGATGCCGCTGATGCAGCGGCTCGAAGAGGGGGTCGCGGTACTCCAGCGAGACACATTGCAGCGCTACCACCGTGACAGTCGTCAACGCCAGCAGGCGCTTTCGCGGCACCTCGACCTGCTGGCTGCTGTGCTCGCCGAAAATCGCTTCAATGCCGCAAGCATGCAGTTGGTGACTCGCCTGGCGTCGCAGCTCAGCTGCGAAAGGGTGTCGTTGGGCTGGCGGCGCGGTAGTCGATGCCGTGTGGTACAGGTTTCCCATAGTGCCCAGTTCAATCGCAAGATGAACCGCATTCGTGCCACCGAGGCAGCGATGGACGAATGCCTCGATCAGCGCGCCAGTGTGGCGATGCCGCCCCCGGATGACGATGTCGATCAGGTATATGCCCACCGCGTGGTGCTTGCCCATCGGGAGCTGTTGACTATGAGCGGTCTTCAAGCGTCGCTCAGTGTGGCGTGTCTTGATGATGGCAAAACCCTGGGAGGTGTGACGCTGGAGCGCGACACGCCGTTCAGTGCTAGTGAGATTACCGAACTCGAGAGCCTGATGGCGCTTGTCACCCGGGCGCTGGAAGAGAAGCGCCTCAATGACCGTGCCCTGCCGATCAAGCTGGTGGCAGCACTGGGCAATCAGATCAAGCGGCTGCTTGGACCGGGGTATCTAGGCTACAAGCTTGCGGGTCTGTTGCTGGTGGGGGCAGTAAGCTTTGCCGCCCTGGCAACGGGCCCCGAACAAGTTGCCGCCGATGCCACTCTCGAGAGTCTCCAGCAGCAGGTGCTGGCGGCCCCCTTCAGAGGCTACATTGACAATGCCTTGGTGCGCCCTGGCGATACTGTGGAGCTTGGGCAGCCCCTGGCCGAGATGGATACCCGCGAGCTGGTGCTCGAGCAACTGCAGTGGCAGAGCGAGCTTGCCAAGCTCGCGCGCCAGGAGCAGCAGCAGCGTGCCGCCGGTGATCGTGCCGCGGTCAATGTCATTGGTGCCCAGCAGGATCAGGCCCAGGCGCGTCTCGAACTGGTCGAGTCACGCCTGGCACGGGCCTCGCTGGTGGCCCCCTTCGCGGGACGGGTGGTCAGCGGCGATCTCACCCAGCGCCTGGGCGGAGTGGTCGAGCAGGGCGAAGAGTTGTTCAGGTTGTCGCCGCTGGATGCCTATCGCATCGAGCTTGAGGTGCCTGAAGGCCGCATAGACGCAATTGCTGAGGGGCAGCAGGGGGAGCTAGTGTTGGCGGCTATGACCGGAGAGCGTTTTAACTTCGAAGTGGAGCGGCTGACCCCGCAGACTCGCAGTGCTGATGGCAGTAGCCGCTTCGTGGTTGAAGCCAGCCTGGAGAGCAATGGGCGTGAGCTGCGTCCTGGGATGCAGGGGGTAGGCAGGATCGAGGTCGGCGAGGCGCGCCTGATCAGTATCTGGACCCGCGAGCTGGTCGACTGGCTGCGGCTGACGCTGTGGCGATGGTGGGGCTGACGTATGACCAGTCCGCTGTTCAGCCAGCATTGGCACCGCGTCGCCGAGCTACGCCTGCGCCTGCGCCAACACACTACCTTGCACCGCCACGAGTATCGTGGTGAGCCTTGGTACGTGCTTTACGATAACATCACCGGCCAGGTACATCGTTTCACACCCGAGGCCTACCAGATCATCGGCAGGCTGGATGGCCAACGCACGCTGCACGAGATATGGGAGCAGGTTAGCCATTCTCTAGGCGACGCCATGCCGACTCAGCATGAGCTTGTGCAACTGATTGGCCGCTTGCACAGTGCCAATGTGCTGGCAGGCGACGGCGAGGTGGATGTCGACGAACTGGCGCGGCGTCAGACCCGTCAGCGGCGCAGTAAGTGGCTGCAGATGCTGCGCTCTCCGCTGGGCATCCGTATCCCGTTGGTTGACCCCGAACGCTTTGTGGCCGCCAGCTATCCCCTGGTTAGACCGCTGATCAGTCCGATTGGCGGACTGCTGTGGCTGGCGACGGTGGCCAGCGCTCTGCTGCTCGCCGCCATTCATTGGTCGGCGCTCACTGAAAACTTGGCAGACCGCGTGCTAAGTGTCGGTAACTTGCTATTGCTAGTGCTGATATACCCGCTGATAAAGGTGATTCACGAGCTCGGTCATGCCTGGGCCACCAAGGACGCCGGTGGTGAGGTGCATGAAGTGGGCATCATGCTGCTGGTATTCTTTCCGGTGCCCTACGTCGATGCCAGCGCCGCGGCGGCATGCCCTGACAAGTCGCGACGCATGCTGGTGGGGGCCGCAGGCATTCTTGTCGAGGTGTTCCTGGCGTCGCTGGCAATGTTCGTCTGGGTCATGGCAGAACCCGGTATATTGAGGGCGCTGACCTTTAATGTGATGCTTATCGCCGGGGTCTCAACGCTGTTGTTCAACGGCAATCCGCTGTTGCGTTTTGACGCCTATTACGTGATGGCGGACTATCTCGAGATTCCTAATCTGTTCAACCGCGCCAACCAGCAGGTCAGCTATTTGGTCAAGCGATACCTCCTGGGGCGGCGTGAGGTCACCAGCCAGGCGGAGACGCGCCGCGAGAGCTTCTGGCTGGTGAGCTATGCGCTAGCCTCGTTCGCCTACCGCCTGGTGATCATGGTGTTCATTGCGGTGTTCGTTGCTACTCGCTACCTGTTTGTGGGGATCATTCTTGCTATCTGGTCGATCTCCATGACGCTGCTGCTCCCTCTAATCAAGATGTTGAAAACGATGATTGCTGATGACGCTCTGGAAGGATCGCGTGGCAAGGCCTGGAGCTGGCTGCTGATCACCCTGGCAGGGCTGGCACTGTTTCTGTTCATGGTGCCAGCACCTTACGCCACTAATGTGCATGGGGTGGTGGATACGGCCGCCCCTAACCAGCTGCGGTTGGGAGCTAGCGGCGAACTCAGGGTTCGTCACGCCGACAACGGTATCGAGGTGCGCCGCGGCGAGACTCTGATGGAGCTTAGTGCCCCCGAGTTGGGCACCGAGGTGGCGCTGCTCAAGGCGCAGCGCCGCGAGACTCTTGAGCGGCTTACCGCCAACGTCGGCGATGCCGGTGAGTTAGCGATCCTGCGCGAGACCCTGGCACTAGTAGAACGTCAACTTGAGGATGCCGAGCAGAGGGTCGAGGCCACCCGTGTGGTCAGCCCGCGGGATGGCCTGCTGCTGATGCCCGAGGGCGAGCCGCCGCTGGGGATGTATCTAGAGCGCGGCGCCGAGGTCGGTGCCGTGGTGCGTCCCGAGGATTTGCGCATTCGCGCACTTCTGCCTACCCATCGCGCTGAAACCGTGCGTAGCGATGCCACTTCAGTGGCGTTGCGCCTACCGGGCAGCGACGCAACCTTGGCATCGCACCTGCAGTGGGTGTCGCCTAGATCCACGTTTGAAATCCCCAGTGAGATACTAACCCGCGACGGCGGTGGTCAGGTTGCCCTGAATCCACAAGCAGAGCAGCCGCTAACCGCCTTTCGGCGCCACTATCTGGCCGACTTCAGTGCCGAGGCGCTGGTGGATAACGCCTCGATGCTGCAGCTCGGCAGTCGCGTCCATGTCCGCATCGAGCACCCCTCCGAGCCGCTCGGTTACCGCTTGTGGCGCAGCCTGAGGCGCGCCTTCCTGAGGCTTTTCGATGTTTGACGAGGGCGCTGAATGGCACTGCTGAAACTGCCTGCCGATGTGATCAATCGGCCGGAACGTCGTTTCGAACCGCCGGGCAGCCTGGAGCCAGCCTGGCAACGTTTACGCGCACGGCTATCCTGGCCGGGGTGGCTGCGTTTGCTGGCCAGACGCGCCATGCTGCCGCTGATCCATCGTCATGCGCGTCGCGTGGCTGAACTCGATGCCGCCGGGCTCAATGCCTATCGCGATGTCCTACGTTGTCGGCTTCTGGCAAAGGGGATATCTCCCTGGCGCACCGCCGAGGCTTTTGCTCTGATTCGCGAAGTAGCCTGGCGTGAGCTGGGCATGGCACATCACGACGTCCAGCTGTTGGGGGGCTTGACCTTGCTGGCGGGGCAGGTGGCGGAGATGCAGACCGGTGAAGGCAAGACCCTCACGGCGACCCTGCCGGCCGCCACGGCGGCGTTGGCAGGCATCCCGGTTCACCTGGTCACCGTCAACGACTATCTAGCCGGTCGCGATGCCGAGTCGATGCGTCCGATATACACTGCGCTGGGACTCAGCGTTGGCGGTATCGTCCACGACTTGAACCCGCGACAGCGACGCGCCGTCTATGCTGCCGATGTGGTCTACTGCACCAACAAGGAACTGCTGTTCGATTACCTCCGCGATACCCAGCTACTGGGCAACGACCGTCGCCCGCTGATGGCACAGGCGGCACGCCTCCAGCAGCGCCTCGATCATCGTCGCCTGCTGCTGCGCGGGCTACATTACGCGATCATTGATGAGGCTGACAGCGTGATGCTCGACGAAGCAGGCACACCGTTGATCCTTTCCGGCCCTGCTCCTCAGGATGCCCTCGATATGCAGCTGATAGACGAGCTGCTGGCACTGGCCGGGGACTTCGTCGAAGGGCTCGACTTTGTCCGTGAACAGGCCGGGCTGCACCTTACCGACGTCGGCCGTGAGCGGCTTGAATACCAGGCAGAGTCGCTGTTCGCCAGCAACAATGAGAGCAGCGGCTGGTTGGGACGCTCGCGACGCGAGTGGTTGCTGCAACAGGCGCTGATGGCGCATTACCACTTCCAGCGTGACCATCACTATTTGGTGCGTGACGGTAAGGTTCAGATCATCGACGAGCATACCGGACGGGTGATGGCCGATCGCAGTTGGGAGAAGGGGCTGCAGCAAATGATCGAGCGTCTCGAGGGGTGCGAGCCCAGTGATCCCAACGTCACTCTGGCTCGGCTGACCTACCAGCGTTTTTTTCGACGCTATCATCATCTCGCTGGGATGACCGGCACCGCCCATGAAGTGCGCCACGAACTGTGGCGCACCTACCGCCTGAGAACGGTGCCGATTCCTCCACACCGCCGCAGTCGGCGGCGGTGGCTCGGCCACACCTGTGTCAACACCATTATTGAAAAGTGGCAGCGCGTCGCGGTGCATGCTCGACAGCGCGCCGACCAGGGCCAGCCTGTGCTGATCGCCACCGTCACCCTCGGCGAGTCGGAAGCATTGAGTGCCGAGCTCGACCGACAGGGGATCGCGCATACTACACTCAATGCCCGCCAGGATGCCGAAGAAGCAGATGTGGTGTCGCGCGCAGGTGTGGCCGGGGCCATCACCGTGGCCACCAGCATGGCCGGTCGAGGCACCGATATTGCCCTCGATGCGGCGTCCGCTGCCGCGGGCGGCCTACACGTGATCATTGCCGGTCATCACGACGCGTCTCGGGTCGACCGCCAGATCGCCGGGCGCTGTGCGCGGCAGGGAGATCCTGGCAGCGTAGAGTTTATCGTTAGCGTCGAGGATGGGCTGCTCGACGAGTTCGAAGATGATTGGCAGCCCTTCTCGGGCAGTCCGGTAGCGCGGCTGCGGCGCGCCCAGTCGAGGCGCGAGGCACGTCATGCTAGATCACGGGCGCGTATGGCGCGCAATGACTGGCGCGAAGATGATCTGCTTGGGTTTAGCGGAAAAGGTGAATAACGCGAGGAGAGCTAAGGTGAAAGCAACGCATACACATCTCTTGTACTGGTGCGCGTCGCTGGCGGCGCTGGCTGGAGTACCCACTGCCCATGCCGAGACAGGTGAGACGCTGGGTATCGAGGACGTCAGCTGCCTGGTTGAGCCGAGCCGCCTGGCGACGCTATCCAGCCAGTTGCCGGGGATAGTCGATGCGATTCAGGTCGCCCCCGGCGAGAGCGTCGAGCGCGGCGATACTTTGTTCACGCTGAAGCGAGAAGTGGAACAGGCCAGCCGTCGACTCGAGGCAGCGCGGGGGGACTATGCTTCGCGACGTCTACAGCGTAATCAGCGAATGATCGAACAGGGTATGCTCAGCGATAGCGAAGTCGATGAGCTGACGACAGATCTACGCCTGGCGCAACTACAAGGCGAGCTGGCCAGTGCTCAGCTTGACCAGCGCACCAGCCAGGCTCCATTCAGCGGGATGATTACCCAACAGCATGCCGAAGAGGGTGAATACATTGATGCTACCCCAGTGCTAGAGCTGGCTCAGTTGAACCCGCTTAAAATCGAAGCGGTGCTACCTTTGGCGGCCTATGGTGCAGTATCTGTCGGCGATGTACTTGAGGTAGAGCTGGCAAGTCCGGTAGATCGGTCATATAGCGCTGAGGTGTTTCAGGTCGACAGCATCATCGATGCTTCCAGTGGTACCTTCATCATCCAGTTGATACTCGACAACCCCGACGACGAAATCCCGGCCGGGATAAACTGTCGGTTATACTAATATTGTACTTTGCGCATCGCCGAATTCATCAAATTGCTTGAATTAAAAAAGCGATAAATGACTGTTTCGAGTTCTATGGACATTGCTATCAAAGGGCGTTCAACAGAGGCTAACTTCTTTAGTAATTCAGCGATGATACTGCCCAGTAACAGCGACACCTCTTCAATGTAAAATCGCTGCGATGAGGTGAGCCAAGGCAAGATCGATAACGATAATGAAGAAAAACCTTATACCTGATACTTAGATGTCTATCGTCACGGAGTCCATGGATCCGTGACCGGAGTGCAATTTAGACATTGGTCGAAAATGTGCTCTATGCAAGCTTGGTGACAGTTTGACCCTCTAGATTCTTGGTTACCGGGCACGGCCCCGGAAACAATCTAACAATGAGGATTTATACGCCATGTTCGATCGATTCACTTTAAAAACGCTGGCAGCGAGTGCCGCGGCGGCTATGCTGGCTTCTCTGGCGATGACTACCCCGGTGGTGGCGGATGACTATCCGGATCGTCCCATTGATCTGGTGGTGGGCTTTGGGACAGGGGGGAGTGCCGATCGCATGACTCGCGCCATGTCCAGTCACCTTGCTGAAGAACTCGGGGTGCCTGTGCGCGTCACTAATCGCCCTGGGGCTGGCACTCAGGTCTCGGCGAACTACATTCTGTCACGTCCAGACGACGGCTATACCGTCTACGCTTCTACCTTTGCGCCATATCTGTCCAACACTATCCTTACCGGGGGCGCTCAATACGGCATCGAGGACTTCTCCTTTATCAACTTCCAGTGGTTTGATCTGGACCTGATTGCCGCTAATAAAGACAGTGGCTTCGAAGACTTGCCTTCGTTACTGGACGAAATTCGCGATAATCCCGGCGAAGTCCGTGGCTCGGTGGTGCAGGGTTCTGCGGGCCACCTGATGGTGCGTATGCTACTGGATGAGGCAGGCATCCCTCAGGATAATCTCAACTTGGTGACCTATAACAGCGGTGGCGAGGCACGTTCTGCGGTAGCTGGCGGTCAGGTACATTTTACCTCCATCAGTGCCGAGGGCAGCGAGGGGATCCGCGAGTTCCTGACACCGTTGGCCATCGTTAATGAGGAGCGCATTGATCAGTGGGATGCCCCCAGCATTAATGAAGCCCTGGAGCCGATGAACCTGGAGGTTCCGGTATTGCAGGGCTCCATGCGCGGCTTCGCGGTTACCAGTGAGACTGAGCGCCAATACCCGGAGCGTTACGAGGTCCTCTCTGGGGCGATCCAGAACGCCCTGGCACGCAAGGAGGTCCAGGATGAGCTGGAGTCCAGTGACATTGGTGGGGTTTGGGTTGGGCCCGAGCGCTCCAACGAACTGATGCGCACCAACTTCGAGGTCTTCGATAAGTACGCCGACCTGCTCAACTGATCCTTCCTGCGTGAATGCACCCTGGCAAGCCTGCCGGGGTGCTTGGAGTTGTCATATGTCCGTCAATAAACGCGACTATGGGGACCTGCTGGTCCTCATGGCTCTGGTCGGCTTTACACTGTGGTATCTGCTGGATGCTATCCGCGTCTCCTCGTCCGTTCAGAATCTGCTGTTGATACTGCCGCTTTCCATTGTGGTGCTGGTTATCGCGGCCTTGGAGGTTGGGCTGCGCCTCAAGCGGGGCACCCTGCTGATCCGAGAGGAGAGCGAAGGTGAGGCGCTTCATCGCACCCTGCCGGTGGTAGGTCTGTTCGCCGCCTATGTGCTCTCCCTGGAGACCCTGGGCTTCGACGTGGCCACGGTGCTCTTTATCGCTGCCTTTCTGGTGATGAAGGGCGAGCGCCACTGGCCGCTGCTGGGGGGCTACAGCCTGGCCTTCGGGTTCGGCGTGGCCTTCTTCTTCGCGCAGATGCTGCCCTATCCCATGCATATGCTGATCCTACCGGGCTAAGGGGGTAACACCATGATCGATTTCGTCGCCGTCGAGCAGGGGTTGGCTCTGCTCTTCACGAATTTTTCCCCCTGGTTGGTGGTGGTGCCCGGTATCGTCATCGGGCTGATCTTCGGTGCCACGCCGGGATTGCAGATCTCCATGGCCATGGCGATCTTTTTACCGATGACCCTGTACATGGATTTCGTCCAGGCGATGCTCTTCCTGACCGCCATTTTCACCGGGGGCTCCTTCGGGAGCGGCATTCCAGCGATATTGATGAATATCCCTGGGACCTCCTCGGCCATCGCCACTGCCTTCGACGGCTATCCCATGGCGCGCCAGGGCCGGCACAACCAGGCCCTGGGTGTGGCACTGGTGTCGTCGGTGATCGGCACGCTGATGGGCTACGTCATTCTCTTGGTGATGATCCAGCCGCTTTCCTTAATGGTGCTGAAGCTGGGCCCCGCGGAGATGTTCGCGGTGATCCTGTGGGGTATGACGCTGATCGCCAGCCTAAAGGGCGAGCAGGTACTCAAGGGCCTGATGGCTGGCTTCGTGGGGCTGTTGATTGGCACCATCGGTTTCAATGAGCTGGGCATGGCGCGGGGCACCATGGGGCAGACCTATCTGCTCGACGGGGTGCCGGTGATTCCTGCCATGATGGGCATGTTCGCGGCCTCGGAACTGTTCAAGCTGGCCAACAAGGAGTTTATCGTCGAGTCGAAAGCCTCCCGCAAGGTCAAGCTTTCAGAGATATTCCAGGGCTTCAAGCTGGCCCTCAGCTATCCCTGGGTGATGATTCGCGGCGGCCTGATCGGGGTTTTCGTGGGGGCAGTACCCGGAGTGGGCTCCTCGGTTTCCAACCTGCTCTCTTACGTGGAGACCCAGCGCCGCGACAAGGATCCAGACTCCTTCGGCAAGGGTAACCCCAAGGGCGTGGTGGCCTCGGAGTCGGCCAACAGCACCTCAGAGGCGGGCTCCATGGCCACCCTGCTGGCCCTGGGTATTCCTGGCGGCGGTGCCACGGCGGTAATGCTGGCGGCCTTCGCCATGCATAACATCACCGGCGGCCCACAGTTTATTCGCCAGCAGACCGATGTGGTCTATGCCATTATCTTCGCCAACTTCGCCCAGGTGTTCCTGCTGTTGATCATCGGCTTGCTGTTTATCCCACTGCTGGCGAATATCATCAAGGTGCCGATGCGCTACCTGATACCCTCGGTGCTGGTGCTGGCAGTGATGGGTTCCTTCGGCCTTACCGGCAACATGACGGGGCCGGTGACGGTCCTGGTGTTCGCAGTGGTCGGCTGGCTGTTCCGTCACTACGGCTATTCGGTGCCGGCGGCGGTGATCGGCATGCTGCTGGGAGCCATGGCGGAGAAATCCCTGCTGCACTCCTACCAGATCAGCGGCGGCGACCTAAGCTACATGCTGGAACGTCCTGTGACACTGATCATTCTGGCCCTGCTGCTGGTGTCACTGTTCGGTAAGCGCTTGCTGGGGTTGTATAAACGCTCCAAACCATCGGTTACCCCGGAGTGATGCTTCGCACCACCATGCTAACGCTGCTGGTGGGTGGCCTGGGAGGTGTTGTCGCCTCTCAGGCTTCCTTGCCTTTGGCCTGGATGCTGGGGCCGCTTTTTCTGGTGCTGGTAGCCTCCCTGGTAGGGATGAAGGCAGGGGTCGATAAACGCCTGCACCGTAGCTCCATCGCCATGCTCGGCCTTTTTATCGGCAACCGTATTGATCTGGCGGAGCTCTCGCAGCTTGCGGCCTGGTACCCGAGTGTGCTGGCCATGCTCGGGTATATGGCCCTGATGCTGGTGGGCGGCCGCTGGCTCTTCTCGTTGAGTGGTATGAGCCGGCTCAGTGCACTGTTCTGCTCGTTTCCCGGCAGCATGAACGGGGCGCTCATCATGGCCGATCGCATGAACGTTGATGTGCGGTGGATCGCCATTACGCATGCCATTCGTTTGGTGATGGTGGTGACAGCGGCGGTAATGATGGCCAGCTATTTGGTCGGGGGAGTGATGCTGGGTGAAGGCAAGGCGATGAGTTGGTCGGGGCTCTCCTTGTTGGCTCTGGCGCCGGCTTGCTGGTGGCTGGGGCGTCTTTTGCACTTGCCGATACCGGAGTTCCTTGGCCCTATCGTCGTTGGCACGGCGATGTCGAGCCTGGGTTATGGCGTCGTGCTGCCGGACTTGCTACTGATCCTCACCTTCCTGGTGCTGGGCAGCTCGATCGGCTCGCGTTTTGCAGGCACCCAGTGGTCTCGATTGATCGAAATAGGGCGCTACGGGTCTTTGTTCGGCCTCTACGCCGTGGCGATGGCGCTGCCTATTGCCTGGTTGGTATCACTTCTATTCGACCTGCCTTTTGCCGCTGTGCTCTTGGCGATGTTGCCTGGCGGCGTGGGAGAGATGGCGGTGATTGCCGTCGCTTTGGATATCGACCCCGTCTATGTGGTCTCCCACCATGTGCTAAGGCTGCTCCTTTTGATCGTGCTTACCCCGCCGCTGATTGCTTGGGCGCGTCGTCGCCGTGCCGCGGGGGAAAGATGACCATGACCGTTAGCCCCTCGCCCGGAGAGCTAACAAAGTTGAGGCGGGCACCATGGGCTTGGGCGACTTCGTCGACGATGGCAAGACCCAGGCCACTACCGGGAGTGTCTGGGCTGGCGCGGTAGAAGCGCACGGTGAGCTGTGACAAATCCTCAACGGCTACCCCCACCCCGTCGTCGGAGACGCTCAGCGCCGGTGCCCCATCCTGCTGGAAGACGCGCACTCGAATGGTGCCTCGGTAAGAAGCTTCGGCGCCGGCGTGCTGGCTGGCATTCTCGATCAGGTTCTGCATCAGCCAGCGCAACCGCACTGGGTCACCGAGCACTTCGCCGGTTTCTTGCTCGATGAATTCCAGCTCCTGGCCGCGCTGGTAGATGCGAGCGGCTGCATCGGCACAGGCTTCCCGACAAACCTCACCGAGGACCACGGGTGTTAGGACCTGGGTATCTACCAGCTCGTGGCGGGTCTTGGCCAGGGTTAACAGTTGTTGCACCGTATAACCGGCCTCCTCTGCGATTCGCTCGATTTCTTCAAGCTGGCGGCGAAGTGCCGGGTCGGAACAGTGGCGCGCGGTGACCTCGGCCAGGGCACGAATCTCCGAGACAGGGGTTCGTAGCTGGTGGGAGACATCGGCATTGAATTGCTGCGTGTTGCGGATGCTCTGGCGCATCCGTGCCATCAAGCCGTTGATGCTGGTGATCAGGGTGTTGACCTCTCGCGGCACCGGGGTCTCGATGGCATCCAGGTCATTAGGGGAGCGCTGACGCAGCGCGCGGCTGACAGATCGCAACGGTGCCAGGCCGCGATGGATCGCTAGCATGGCAATAGTCACTGCGAGGAGGCCGCCCACAGCGGTGAGCGCCGAGAGGGTTAGCAGGAACTCGTTGATGAGGCTCTCGCGGGCTTCAGTTGATTCGGCGACGATCACCTCGATGCTGCCAATATGGGTGGCGCGGACGACTGGAAAGCTAAGCGCCACGGCGCGCAGCTCGTTTCCGGCAAAGGCGGTATCATAGAAAACCGGCCTGGTGGCGTTGGTCGGGGGACCTTCTAGTCCCTCGAAGCCGGCCAGCATGGTGTCGGCATCGTCTTGGATGCGGTAGAAAATCTTGCCTTCGCCGCGGCTGCCCAGGGTGCTGATGCTGAAGTAGTGCATATTGATGCGCAGCTCGCCATCAACTGAATGGATGCGCCGCTCTATCCGCTCAGCGGCATTGAGCAACATGGCATCGAAGGTCTCGTTGATCTGACGTGAGAGCACCACCTGGCTCAATATCAGCGTCAGGATGCCTATCAGAGTGAAAGGCAGGCCGATCCACAGCAGCAGGCGGGCGCGAATCGAGGTCATGGGCCGTGGTTACCGGCATCTAGGAGATAGCCCAGGCCACGTACGGTGCGCAGTTGGGCGGCGTTGCCGATCTTCTTGCGTAGCCGTGAGATATAGGTTTCAACGGCGCTGTGGGTTATCGCATCGTCCAGGTCGGAGAGGCGGTCGATAATTTGGTTTTTGCTGACCAGCCGCCCCTGGTTGATCAGCAGGTACTCCAGCACCTCCCGCTCGCGGCGATGCAGTGCCACCGTCTCGCCATTCGCCAGCACGCTGGGGCTGTCCTGAGGCAGCACCAGGCCGCCGCACTGCAGGCTGCTCTCGCCGAACTGCTTAGCGCGGCGTACCAAGGCTTTGGCCCGGGCTACCACCTCCAAAAGCGAGAAAGGCTTACCCAGGTAATCATCGGCGCCTTCCTCTAGGCCCAGTACCCGCTGATCAAGGTCACCCCGGGCCGAGATGATCAGCACCGGTGTGTTGTCGTGGCGGGCACGCAGTCGGCGCAGCACCTGGATGCCATCCAAGTTGGGCAACCCGAGATCCAGTAGGACCAGGTCGAAGGAGAGGTGGCGAAGCCACTGTTCGGCGGCCTGGCCATCGTCGCAGGCCTCTACTTGAAAGCCTGCCTCGGTTAGGAAGGTCGTCATAGATGAGGCCAGGTTGTTGTTGTCTTCGACTATCAGAACTTTCATGGCACTTTCCGTGATGCGAGCGCATGGCGGCACATTTCCCATCCTGATGGGACTGCCCCGACCCAACTGCATCGATGAGGCAATGGCTGGCGCATGCGCAGAGCTTTTTAGAGCCATGATAGCAGCAACAGAGTCGGAAGCGTGATGATGCTCAGTGAAAGGGGACGAGTGAGCAGGACCGTCCAGCCGTTCTGCGAGACCACAATGATATGATGAAGGTTATGCTCGGCCTGGGACCCAACAGGACATCCATTAAAACGGGTGCCCCGCTATCTTCCCCATATCAGGGCCTCATTATCCTGGCATAGAGCGCGCAGTCGTTGACATAGCATTCACAGGCGGCCTCGATCAGGCCTGGCCGGTCAAGCACGGTGATGGCGCCACGGTGATAACCAATCAGGCCACGCGCCTGCAGGGCGATCGCCGCCATTGTGACGCCTGCCCGTCTGACCCCGAGCATCATGGCGAGAAACTCATGGGTCAGCTGCAGTTGATCAGACCCTGCTCGATCCTGGGTCATCAATAACCAACGCGCTAGACGGGCCTCGATTTGATGAAAATGGATACAGGCAGTGGACTGAGCCAGCTGATTCATGGCGACGTAGAGGTATTGGTTAAGTCGCTGATGTAGGACGGGGCTGTCGAGTAGCCGACGTTGGAAGTTGGTGGCACTGATGCGAAACGCTGAGCCTGCGCCTTGAACCAGGGCAAGCAACGGCGCCTCGGCGACGCCCAGTATCAGGGAGCTCCCCAACATGCCTTCGCGGCCAGCCATGGCCACTTCCAGTCGGCTGTCGTTATCGATCACAACAATCATCGAAATAAAACTGTCGATAGGGAAGTAGACGTGGGCGATTGTGTCGGTGGGTTGCAGCAGTACATCGCCAAACGTCAGTTCGACGGTCTCACAGTCGGCCATAAAGGCATTTCGTTCGACTTCCGGGAGCTCTGCTAGCAGTTGATTAGCATCGGGAGCGTGCAAAATAGACGTCATGCGCCTCTCCGGTTATAAAACCTGACAAGCGGCACAATGAGGGGAAATATCATTTCGATGTCGGCTGCAGATTGAGACCCCGTCATCAGATGACCTGACGGTATGGCGGCATATTAACATTCGGTAAATCAAGCGTCGGCACGCTAGCGTACATAACCCATTAATGGTTATTTGTTAGCCGCTTATGCTCATGCCACGTGATGGTGGTTGAGCAGACGGTCGTACTCGCGCTTGACCACCGCATAGCACTCGCAAACACGCGCCTCCAAACCAGGTCTGTCGGTAACGGTAATGTGCCCACGGTGATAAGAAATGAGGCCCGCCTTTTGGAGTTTGCCGGCTGACTCGGTAACCCCTTCACGACGCACACCCAGCATGTTGGCGATCAATTCTTGAGTCATGACCAGTTCGTCGCCTGTTAGCCGATCGAGGCTCAGCAACAGCCAGCGACATAGCTGCTGATCGACGCTGTGATGGCGGTTGCAAACGGCTGTTTGCGCCATCTGTGTTAGTAACGCCTGGGTATAGCGCAACAGTAGCCGCTGCATGGGGCCAGCGCGATAGAACTCATTTTTTAGCACCTGTCCTTTGAGTCTATAGGCATCGCCAGCGCTTTGGACGATCGCGCGGCTAGGGGTCGTTTCACCCCCCATGAACAGCGAAACACCTACGACACCTTCATGCCCTACGACAGCGATTTCTGTCGAGGAGCCGTTCTCCATCACGCACAGCAGCGAGACAATAGAATCAAGCGGGAAGTAGACATGGCTCATCTGCTGGCCGGATTCGCACAGCGATTGTCCAAGCTTAAGCGTCACCTTTTCCAGATGCGGCATCAGGCGTGTCAGCTCCTCTTCTGGCAGTAACCCAAGCAACGCATTTTTTTTAAAATCCTGCGGTTGAAACATTGGACACATCTCCTAACCCCCGCGGTTGCAAAGTGTATGGCGCCAATCGGTCCCTGAGGCAGCTGTCAAAAAAGCGTCTTGATCACAGTCCTGTTTAATCGACATGTATAGCCTCAGTATAATTGACGTAAGGGCGTACTCTGTACGCCAGCGCACATAGGGCGATGGGATCAGGCCTATTAACCGCGGCGCGGTTAGCTAATGGTGGGCCAGGCGCTGGCCTCACACATATTCATCCCCCAAGTTCGCCAGCGCACGGTCTGCCAAGGGTGTATTGCTTAATATGTTCACCAGTGTGGCAACGGAGTTGCCTAGACAGGATGTTGCACTTTGCGCTGCAGGACGCAGCGCGACCCTTTCCGATATCGTCGTTGACATATTCCGCACGATTGTTGGTACTCCACTCGCGTTAAGCGTTGGTCAGTAAATGATCCATAGGCGCCTGACATAATGATTCTGTTGATTCAGCCGTATTGGAAAAAAGGCGCTGTGCGTTCGGTTGCGTACAGAACTAGGGCATTTTTCTCCCTTATGGTCAAAAAAAGCAGTGATCATCGCCAAAATAATAATCCGTAGGTGATTAAAAATAAGGGCCTTGGTTTCACCAATATGGAGCCGGTCCATGAGTTGGGGAGTCATCATGCAGAGCGGCAGCAGTCAAAAAGGTGGTATTCAGGCGTTAGAAAATATTGTCGAAGAGCAACATCCAGATACCCGGTTGCGCGACGCTGAAACTGCCTTGCAGGCCACGACAGAATGGGCTCAGGCGACATTGAACTCAATTGGCGACGCGGTAGTGACGACCGATCTTGAGTGTCGAGTTACCTACATGAATCGTGTTGCTGAAAAACTGACCGGTTGGCCACATCTTGAAGCGCTCGGTAAACCCTTGGTTGAGGTGCTAAAGCTATTCGATGGGCAGACGCTTAAAGCGGCCCCCAACCCGGCGCAACGGGCCATGGAAGAGAACCGCACCGTTGGGCTCGCCATGGACTGCGTGTTGGTCCGTTATGATGGAAGCCAGCTAGAAATAGAGGATTCAGCGGCACCGATTCATGACCGCAACGGCTATGTAACGGGGGCTGTGATCGTATTTCATGATGCTGACCACTCACCGACCCAATGCGCTAAGCTGGCGTATCAGGCGCAACACGATGACCTGACGGGGCTGGCCAACCGTGTGCTGCTCTCAGAACGCCTCTCTCGGGCTATCGGGCTGGCAAAACGGAACCAGCATCAGGTGGCTTTGATATATTTGGACCTGGATGCCTTCAAACCCATTAATGACTTGCTTGGCCATGCCATTGGTGACTGTATCTTGAAGGAGGTCGCGAGTCGTCTCAGTGACTGTACCCGCGCCACTGACACGGTGTGCCGTCAAGGGGGCGATGAGTTCGTAGTGCTGCTGAGCGAGATAGAGAAGCCGCAGGATGCCGCCAGGATCGCCGAAAAAATCCTGGCGGCGCTAGCACAGCCTTACAAAATCGATATTCATTGGCTGAATATCACCACCAGTATTGGCATCAGCCTTTATCCCGATGATGGCATAGATGGCCCTACATTGCTCAATAATGCTGATACGGCCATGTATCACGCCAAAAATAGCGGTGCTAATCATTACCGTATGTTCAGGGCCGACATGGCCGCTGTAATCGTCCGATATAGCCATATAGAGTCTCAACTGCAGTTGGCGCTAGCAAGCAACGCTCTTTTCATCGACTTCCAACCCAAGATCGATATCGCGACCGGATACCTGTGTAGCGCCGAAGCGCTGGTTCGTTGGCGCAACCCGTCACTGGGGCTTATGCCGCCCTCGGCGTTTCTTCCCGTTGCGACAGCCTGCGGACTCATCGTGCCGATCGGTCAATGGGTGCTAAGCGAAACTTGTCGTCAGTTAAAGGCATGGCGAGAGGAGGGCATCGATATCGTGCCCATCGCGGTGAATATTTCGGCGGTAGAATTGCGCGATAACACACTGCCTGCCCGTATTGCCGCTATTTTGGCCGAGACGCGGATAGAAGCTCATTATCTAGAGCTAGAGGTGGCGGAAAGTAGTCTGATGCATCATTTTTCCGAAGAATCGAAGCTGACGCTGAAGGCGTTGAGGCAAATGGGCATACGTATCGCCATTGATGACTTTGGGGCAGGCAGCGCCAGTCTTAAACAGTTAAGGTGCTTTCCCATTGATACGCTGAATATCGATGCCTGTTTTGTCCACGATATGCTCGACAACCCAAGAAGCGCCAGTTTCATGAAGGCCCTCATCAACCTTGGTCAGAACCTGGCCTTGCGCGTTATTGCCAAGGGAGTCGAGACCCAGTTACAGCTCGACCAGCTCAAGGCAGAAGGTTGCAACGGTGCCCAGGGGTTCCTATTCAATCAGCCGCTGTCCTCAAGCGACTTTCGCGCATTACTCCTCTCAGATCAGCTGGGTCAGGTAAGTCGCTATCGGTTGCCAACTACCTCTCCAGAGGCCAATAGGTGGTAGCGGAATAAAGCCGTGCTTAGAAAATCACAACTGACGGATAAAGCGGCGAAGAGGCCGATCCGTTTCCGTTTGGCGACCCCAACGATATCTTCGATCCCGCTTGCGGCAACTTTACACCGGTGGGTACGGATTAACTGCTGACTCGTGAAATCGATAAAGAACAAACGGCTCTGGAGGTGGCAGGACGGGGAAGGTAACTCCTTCTCCGAATCGAGTGCAAAGGGGCTAATTGATAACTTCAGTCGCAAAGCATGAAAAAATCGGCTAAAAAGGGTGAGACTGGTTAGCCAATAAGACTGGCAGACAAGCCAGCTCGGCAATTTATAAGGGACTTTGTATGCCACAGCCTTTTAACACGGCTAACGCGTCGGGCCTGCGAAGTCGTTTTAAGCGTGACCACCATGTCACACTGAAAAGTCTGCGCAGCGAAAAAGTACGCCTGTTATATGACAGCTTGTGGTCGCCTGTACTTGCCAGCGTGCTGGCTGGCATATTGCTGGTGGCTGCGCTCTGGCCGGTCGTGGCGCACTGGAAATTAATCGGCTGGCTGGCACTGTTAGTCGTGGTCTCGGGCTTGCGCCTGAGCCTGGCCTATCGCTTTCAACGCTTACCGGCCCTGGAACAGCGGCGTCAACGCTGGCTGCGACGGTTTAGCATAGGCGCCATCTCGGCGGGTGGCGTATGGGGGCTGGGTAGCTTTGCGCTGTTCACCGGCGATCACCCCGGCCAGTTGGCGGCGCTTTCGATTGTGGTCGCCGGTATCTCCGCGGGTGGGGTGACGACGCTCTCAGCTATCTGGTGGGTGGCGCTGGGGTTTGTTCTGCCTATCATGCTGCCGCTGATGCTGCAGTTTTTTCTGCTTGGGTCGTCGCTGTCGTTACTGATTGGCTCGATGCTGGCGCTGTTTCTGGGGCTGATCGTCGTGACCAGCCGCCGTTTGAGCCGCATCATCCACGATAATATTTCGCTGCGCGTCAACATGGCGTCCCGCGAGGCGCAGTTGATGGAAAGCGAAGACCGCTACCGGTCGATTTTTGATCAGTCGCCGCTTGGCGTGCTGCACTTTGACGATCAGGGCACCATTACCGACTGTAACGGCAAGCTACTGGAGATTCTTGGCGTTGAGCGTGGTCAGCTGATTGGTTACTGCCTGCTGGCGCCAAGTGCGGATAAAGCGGTTGCCCGAGCGGTAAGCGACGCCCTGCGCCAGGGAACCGGCTACTACGAGGGGACTTATCAACTCCCCAACGCCTCTGCAGGCACTCCGCTGCGCGCCTTTTTCAACGGGGTGCATAGTGCTCGCCAGGAAATGGTCGGTGGGGTGGCCATGATTGAAGACTTCACCGAGCGCAAGCAGCACGAGGCGATTATTTACCGCCAGGCCTACTACGATGCGCTGACCGACCTGCCCAATCGGCGCATGTTTATAGAGCGCCTGGAAACGCTATGCACCGATGATCAGTATGCCAGCGGGCTGCTGCTGTTCATGGACCTGGACCGTTTCAAGCTGATCAACGATACCCTGGGTCACGCTGCCGGTGACGACTTGCTGATCCAGGTGGCACGCCGCCTGGCAGGCTGCCTGCATGAAGGCGATATGGCGGCACGGCTGAGCGGCGATGAGTTCGTGCTCTTGGCCTTGACCACTACCACCACGCCCAAGGCGCTGGACGACTGGGCTGAAGACTATATGCAGACCGTCCAGTTAGCCCTGTCAGCACCTTATCGGTTGGAAAGTCATTCGGTAGAGGTGACACCGAGCATGGGATACACCTGCTTTCAGTCCAGCGGCTGCGAGCATGGTAAATTGCTGAAAGAGGCCGACCTGGCCATGTACAAGTCCAAGACGGAAGGGCGCGCCCAATGTCGACGTTATCAGCCGTGGATGCTGGATGAAGCGCAACGGCTGGCCAATTCCCAAACGCCTGCTGGCGAATCGACGAGTTGAAGGGCCCGTTGAATCCAGAGGCCAGGTTTTGTCGCCAAGCATTCGCAAATCGCCTAAAAAGAGCAGAGTCGCCGATTGATAAAGCAGGCTCGCCAGCCAAGTCGGCAATGCAGGGGATATTTTGAAATGCCACAGTCCTTTAGTGCGACGATCCTATCGAGTCTGCGGCGCCGGTTTGAGGGTGAAGATCCCGGTAAGGACTGGGCCCTCACCATCGAAAAAGTGCGCATCCTCTACAGCAATCTGTGGCAGCCCGTCTACGCCGGTATTCTAGGGTCGGTCCTATTGGTCAGCATCATGTGGGAGGTCGTCGCCCCCGCCGTTTTAATCAGCTGGCTCGTGGCCATTATCGCCATCTCCCTGATTCGCTTGCGTCTGGCTTCCCTGTTTCTGCAGTCCGACGCATCATCACAAGCGCAACTAAAATGGATATTCGGGTTTGCGTTCACTGTCTTTGTGGCGGGGTGCGTTTGGGGAACCGCAGGTGTCCTTATGTTTGCGCCCGAGCGACCTGAATATGTCGCAGCGCTGGCAATTATCCTATCGGGGGTAGCAGCCGGTTGCGTGACCATGATTTCGGCTATTTGGTGGATAGTACTCTTATTCATATTGCCGATAGCCCTGCCTCTACAATGGATGTTCGTGACGTCCGCGGTGCCTACCCATACCATGATGGGCATCATAATGACGGTGTTTTTAGGACTGCTGATTGTCACCAGTCGGCGCCTGGGGCTGATCATTCACGACAATCTTTCACTGCGGGTCAGCATGGCTGCCCGGGAAGCGACGATTTACCACCAGGCCTACTACGATGCATTGACCGACCTGCCAAACCGACGCATGTTCATCGAACGGCTCGAGACGCTTCGTGACGATGAAAAGTACGCCAGTGGCCTGCTGCTGTTCATGGATCTGGACCGTTTCAAGCTGATCAACGATACGCTTGGTCACGCTGCCGGTGACGACTTGCTGATCCAGGTGGCGCGCCGCCTGGAGGGGTGTCTCCGCGAAGGCGACATGGCCGCTCGACTCAGCGGTGATGAATTCGTACTGCTGGCGTTGACCAATACCCCCACGGCAAAGGCGCTGGACGACTGGTCTGAAGCTTATATGCAGGAGATACAGGATGCGCTTTCGGGCGCTTACAGGCTAGATAACCATTGGATAGATGTGACGCCAAGTATTGGTTACACCTGTTTTCAAGCTTGTGATTGTCGGCATGACGAGTTATTGAAAGAAGCCGACCTGGCCATGTACCAAGCCAAGATGGGAGGCCGTGCGCAGCGTCGACGCTATCAGCCGTGGATGTTGGAGGAAGCCAAAAAACAGGCCCGGTTCCGTGCGCCCACTGACGATTCGACTAGCTGAACTGGCCACTGAACAGCAGCCACAGCGCGATCAGGGCAAAATGACCGGGGTACCAGGCCAGCCATAAGCGTCTGGGCATGGCCCACTGAAGGGTAGGTATGCGCTGTGCGGCGCCTGCTGCCAGTATCAGTACGACAATACAGGTGGTCACCGTAAACGATTTGGCCATATCGGAAGCATTCATCTGGCCTGCTATCCACAAGGCCGGGAAGGCCGCCAACCCTGCCCAAAGCCGCGCTGAAAAATCACCCTCGGCGTCGCTCAGCGCCTGCATGGCAAACATCAGCAGGGGAATCAATAGCAACCCGGAGTGACTATACTCGACCCAAAAGCCGAGCAGATACCATAGGGTAACCCCTGCCGCGGCACCCCCCAGCAGCCAGCCAAAGTGAATGCTTTCCTGCTGATAGTGTTGCCAACCCAGTCGTACCAGTGAACCCAGCGTCAGGCCTGCAGCCAGGGTAAAGCAGATGTTGAGGATGAAGGCATCAGATTCACGCGGCATCAGCATGTAAGGCAGCTGTGCGATCACCCCGATAATCAGCATGCGCCGCGCGTATCGCATCGGGTTACGGGTATTGAACAGGCCGTGCCAGGCGACCATCGCGGCAAACAGCGGGAAAGCAATCCGGCCAATAGACGAACCCACCCAGTCAAGGCCCCAGGCCTCGGGGACTATATAGCGCGTCACGTGATCCGCCGTCATGGTGAACAGGGCGAGCCACTGCGCCCAGCCCGTCCAATGTGATGAGGGTTTTGCTGAAACCGCCATGGTACCTCCCTGTGAATGACGCTAAGTTGGGCTTATCAACAATGGATAATGCGACTAATGCAAAGACCGAGAGATAGAGCGTCGGTTCACTTAAGGTTAAATGAATCTTGGTCGGGGAGACTAGATAGGTAAGGCGGTGATAGAACTAGGTTAGCAGTCGATAAGACAGAAGAAGTCCCTCCCCATAAGGCTGGGGAGGGGGAATTGCTTACTCTGTTTCAAAGTAACGCGCGTAGATTTCGTCGTAGGTGCCGTTGTCACGAAGGGTTTCAAGGGCTTCGTTGAACTGCTCGGCGAGGGCTTCATCGCGCTGGCGGAAGGCAATGCCGAAGCCGTCGCCGAAGTATTCTTTCGGTTCGGTCAGCATGTCGCCGACAACGATGTAGTTACCTTCTTCGCTGTCCAGCAGGGTTGACTTGCCTACCGGGAAGTCGAGGAACAGGATGTCCAGACGCTGGGACTCCATGTCCAGCACCATGTCATCGGCGG
Source organism: Vreelandella subterranea (assembly GCF_900111305.1). Taxonomy (GTDB): domain Bacteria; phylum Pseudomonadota; class Gammaproteobacteria; order Pseudomonadales; family Halomonadaceae; genus Vreelandella; species Vreelandella subterranea. The sequence goes on along the minus strand of NZ_FOGS01000010.1, from coordinate 67,547 downwards.
TTGCGTAGCGGTTGATGTCCGCTACATCGCCGTACATGTCGGTGACGTAGTTATCCTGCAGGGTGCCGCGCTGAACGCCGATGGTCATGTCGGTGAGCGTTTCCGCGTTGACGACGTCGAACTCGACGCCTTCAGGGGCAAACCAGGCGGACGGCGGTGTAATGTAGGGGTCGGAGAAGAGTACCTGCTCGCGACGGTCATCGTTGATGGTCATGGATGACATGATGGCATCGTATTTACGCGACAGCAGGCCCGGAATGATGCCATCCCATCCTTGCACAATCCACTCGCAGCTAACGCCGATTTCTTCGCAAAGGGCGTTGCCCAGGTCAATGTCGAAACCCGTGAGCTCACCGTCAGGGGTGCGGTATTCCATTGGCTCGTAAGGAACGTCCACGCCGATGCGAACTTCTTCGTAATCCCGTGCCTGGGCACTGGACGCAGCAATCGCCAAGCCAAGTAGAGAAAGTGTTAGGACTTTTTTCATTATGAGTCTCCTGATGGACGAAATTCACCAAGTGGTGAGGAACACAACCTTTGCCAGCTTAGCGCCGACAACAATGATTTGTCGACGTATGAACCAACGTTTGTTTCACACTAGCCTGTTTGGGGCTGTAGGTGGGCCAGCAGTTTTTTCTCCAGGTGGCGGAAGAAATACAGAATCGCAAAGGTCAGGCACAGATAAATGGCCGCAACGAATAAAAAGGCCTCGAAGGGCGCGTAGTAACGGGCGTAGACAAAGCGCGCCGCGCCGGTCAGGTCCATGATGGTGACCACGCTTGCGATCGCGCTGGCGTGGAGCATGAAAATCACTTCATTACCATAGGCGGGCAGGGCGCGGCGGAAGGCGCTGGGAATGATGATGCGACGCATGGTCAAGCCCGGCGACATGCCGTAAGCCCGCGCGGCTTCGATTTCGCCTTTCGAGGTGGACTTGATGGCACCGCGAAAGATTTCGGTCGTATAGGCGGCGGTGTTAAGTGTGAAGGCAATCAGTGCCGGTACAAAAGGATCTTCCAGAATGACCCATAGCCAGGTTTCCTGAATGCCGTCAACGAACACCACACCGTAGTAGATCAAGTAGAGCTGGATGAGTAGCGGGGTACCGCGAAACACGTAGGTGTAGGCAAAGATGGGCCATTTGATCCAGGCATGCCTGGAACCGCGACCAATGGCGAGCGGCACAGCGGCGATCAGCCCGATAATCAGCGATAGGAAGACGAGTTGAACGGTGGTCGTCAGGCCTTCGCCATAGTGCGACAGCGTTTGCAGGGTAAAAATGCTGTTATCGGCGAGCTGGGTTTCCAGCCAGGTGAGTAGGGATTCCATTAGTCTGCCTCCCCGTACCCGATGTCATAGCGTTTTTGCAGGCGGACGAATATCCACTCCGAGACGCTGGCGATCAACAGGTAAATGAGCGCCACCACAATCATGAAGGTGAACGGCTCGCGGGTGGCCTTGGAGGCCTCGGACGCCACGCGCACCATGTCGGAAAGCCCGATGACCGAGACCAGTGCGGTGGTCTTTAGCAATACCATCCAGTTGTTGGACAGACCGGGCAGGGCGTGGCGCATCATTTGCGGGAAGCGAATGCGCCGGAATACCAGTGAATTGCTCATGCCATAGGCTTTGCCGGCTTCGATTTGGCCGTGATCCACTGCCATGAAGGCGCCGCGGAAGGTTTCGCCCATGTAGGCGCCGAAAATCAGCCCGATGGTCACCACACCCGCAACAAACTCATTGATGTTAATGAAAATATCGATATCGAATTGGTAATAGAGCCAGTCGGTGATCATGTTGACGCCGATTTGTCCGCCGAAGAACAGCAGCATCATCAGCACCAGGTCGGGAACGCCGCGGATAACGGTGGTGTAAAGCGTCGCGATACGGTGAGCAAGCCAGCTGCGCGACATCTTCGCGCTGGCAGTGATAAGCCCGAGTACCACAGCGAGAAGCAGCGATAACAGCGCAAGCTGCAACGTTACGCCAGCGCCTTCCAGCAAGCGCGGGCCGTAACCATGAAGATCAAGCATAGTGAGCCTCGCGAATCAGTATTTGGGAGCCAGGAACTGCTGCAGGCGGGGAGACTGAGGGTTGCCGATCAGCTCTTCAGGCGGCCCCGCTTCTTCCACCCTTCCTTCATGAAGATAAATCACCTGGCTGGAGACGTCCCGGGCAAACCCCATCTCGTGGGTGACCACCACCATGGTACGGCCTTCTTCGGCCAGGCCGTGCATGACATTGAGGACATCGCCCACCAGTTCGGGGTCCAGGGCCGAGGTAGGTTCATCGAACAGCATGACCTCGGGGTCCATGGCCAGCGCACGGGCAATGGCTCCACGCTGCTGTTGGCCACCCGACATCTGCGCCGGGTAGGCATTGGCGCGGGCCGTTAGTCCGACCCTTTCGAGAAGCGCATGGGCATGCTCGATGGCCTCCTTCTTGGGTTTGCCGAGTACATGGATCGGCGCCTCGATGATGTTTTCGAGCAGCGTCATGTGGGCCCACAAATTAAAGCTTTGAAACACCATCGACAGCTTGGCGCGCATCTGCACCACCTGCTTCCAGTCGGCGGGCTCGCGGCCACGGCGGGTATTCTTGAAGCGGATTTGTTCGCCGTGCACGTACAGGTCGCCTTCGTCAGGCTGTTCAAGCAGGTTCATGCAGCGCAGGAAGGTACTCTTGCCCGACCCTGATGCCCCGATAAGGGTGATGACATCCCCTTTATGGGCCTGTAGGGAAAGGCCTTTCAGAACTTCCGTATCGCCGAAGCGTTTTTTTATATGTCGCACTTCAAGAGGAATAGGCGTAGCGGCCATGTACTTGGCTCCAATACTGGGTTGCCGCGGCAACAGTGAATGTTGATGGCGGCTGGCGCAAAAAAGGGGCGATTCTATCAGGCTAGACGGCCGATGCACGTTCTCCTGATGTTTTAATGGCTCGACGTTAGTCGTAGTAAACGCCAAGCGGGCGATCATCGCCAGTGGATTGTTGTTGTCATCCCTTAATCATGTGGGTGGTGCGCAGGGAACCACCAGGAGCGCGGCGCGTGCGCCAATTTCGACATTGGCATTGGGAAATACCACGTGGAGCGGGGTATCGCCCACCCGATATTCACCGGTTTGGCTGTCGTTGGCCAGGCAGGTGCCAGGCGCAAAACGGGTGAAATTGGGGGTGTCATCGTCGAAGCACAGCATGAAATTGTCGCCGTGGCGCATCAACTCATGCTGAACGCGGAAAAACGTTACCGCTTCTATGGCGCTTTCTGCCGGTTTGGTGCCTTCGCTGAGCCGACCCAGCAGGGCCAGCATCGGCGTGAGCGACGCCATGTCGTTCTGCCCGAAAGGGGCTACCTGGCCGAGCTCGAAGGTAAACGATTGAGCGCCGTGATAATGCTTGCTGTAGTGAGAGAATGTCCAGCTATGTTGGTGCTGGTGCAACACAGCCTGCATATCGGCAGCGGCCAGCCACTGCCACTGTTCGCTGTGTGTGGCGCTACCCCTATAGGGCTCCACGACAAAACGCGGGTAGAGACTGGCGCGAATCGCCGTGTGCAGATCGTAGTGGAGCTTGGGTAATCCAGCGTTGTCGCTGAAAAAGTCATCAACCGCGGTCATCAGCTGGCGCGCCCGGTCTGGTTCGTCGCCGCTGACAGAAAGCCCGCGTTCAAACAGCCGGTTGAGGTTGGTTTGGATGAAGCGCTGCTGGGCCTTGAGGGCGGGAATATTGCCGAGAATCACCAGCAACGGGGCGCCGAGCGTTAGCGTGCCCGCTTCCAGCTCGCTCAGCCAGGCACCTATCAGTTCGACGGGGGCGGTTTCGTTGCCGTGAATGGCGGCTGAAAAGATACAGGCGCGAGCGTCCGGGCACTGACGATATGGCGTCAGGCGAAGAACACCAGGGGCGCTGATGTCGAAGCGACCGCTGGCAAAGCTGCCTTGCCTGGGCATATCGCGCTGCTCATCGAGGGTCCAGTCCAGCCACTCGCCTAGCATGTCAGGCCCCCATAATGGGTAATCGCGTCAGCGAGAGAACATCGCTTGGTAACATTGTGATGTGTCATTGTGTGTTGTGTCATTGGCAGTGCAACAAGCTGATAAACGTGGCCTACCTTTACCCTCTTCCGCTTGTCCGGCAACCCCTGGCGTCGTTCGAATGAAAAAGCGCGGTGGGATCGTGAAAGAGCACCAAGGCCAACACCCGCAAGCGAGAATCGATGAAATCGATTCCCGCGGTCGAAAACATTCGCTTTTTTCTAGGTGCCATTGCGTTATTTTTGTAGCTATCAAAACAGACATCACCAATTGCAGTGCAAAGGAGTGAGCAATGACGAAAGTACTGGTGCTTTACTATTCCATGTATGGCCACATCGACACGCTGGCGGCGGCTGTCGCCGAGGGTGCCAAGAATGTCGAGGGTGTCGAGGTCACCGTCAAGCGCGTGCCCGAAACCATGCCGGAAGACGCCTTCAAGAATGCCGGTGGCAAGCAGGATTTCACGACCCCTGAAGCAACGCCGCAAGAGCTTGCCGATTACGACGCCATCATCTTCGGCACGCCAACGCGCTTTGGCAACATGGCCGGTCAGATGCGCACCTTCCTCGACCAGACCGGTGGGCTTTGGGCCAGTGGCGCGCTGCGCGGCAAGGTGGCCAGCGTATTCACTTCCACCGGCACCGGTGGTGGCGATGAAATGACCATCACCTCTACCTGGACCACTCTTGCCCACCACGGCATGGTCATCGTACCGATTGGCTACGGTATCGAAGAACAGTTCGATATTTCCAAGGTAAGCGGCGGTACGCCTTATGGTGCCGCCACCATTGCTGGTGGTGACGGCTCTCGCCAGCCGGATGATCGCGAGCTGAAAATTGCCCGCTTCCAGGGCGAGCATGTGGCCGGGATTGCGGCCAAGCTGGCGAGCTAACTGACAGTTAGCGCTAGCCATAAATCATGAAGGCCCCATCGCCACCCTGGCGATGGGGCCTTTCTATTGCATGTTTCTATTGGGCGTTATCTGGAAATCCGTTCGGCAATGGCCTTGCCAAGGCTTTCTGTGCTGCCTTGTCCGCCAACATCCCGGGTGAGAACCTGGCTATCGCCGTCACTCAACACGGCTTCAATGGCGGTGACCATTGCTTCCCCGGCTTCTTGATAACCCAGGTGTTCGAGCATCATGGCGCCGGACCAGATCTGGCCGATGGGGTTGGCAATGCCCTTGCCGGCAATATCCGGTGCGCTGCCGTGGACCGGTTCAAACAGACTGGGGAAGTTACCTTCCGGGTTGATATTGGCCGAGGGCGCAATGCCGATGGTGCCGGTACAGGCGGGGCCTAGATCGGAAAGAATATCGCCGAACAGGTTGCTGCCCACCACCACGTCGAACCAGTCCGGGTGCAGCACAAAGTTGGCGGTGAGGATATCGATGTGGAATTTATCCACGGCGATCTCTGGATAGCGTTTGGCCATTTCCGCCACGCGCTCATCCCAGTAGGGCATGGTGATCGAGATGCCGTTGGACTTGGTGGCCGAGGTCAGCTTTTTACGCGGGCGGGTCTGAGCCAGGTCAAAGGCGTACTTGAGGACACGGTCAACGCCGGTGCGGCTCATCACCGTTTCCTGAAGGACGATTTCGCGCTCGGTGCCTTCATACATCTTGCCACCGATGCTCGAGTACTCGCCCTCGGTGTTTTCGCGCACGACATAAAAATCGATATCGCCGGGCTCACGGCCTGCCAGCGGGCTTTTGATACCGGGCATCAGCTTGCACGGGCGCAGGTTGATGTACTGGTCAAAGCGGCGACGGAACTGCAGAAGCGAGCCCCACAGGGAAATGTGGTCGGGCACCTTGTCGGGCCAGCCCACCGCGCCATAAAACAGCGCATCAAAGCTTTTCAACTGTTCGAACCAGTCATCCGGCAACATGCTGCCGTGTTCCAGATAGTAGTCGCAGCTGCCGAACTCAAAGGGGGTGAATTCCAGCGGGATGTTAAAACGCTTGGCGGCAGCTTCCAGAGCACGGATGCCTTCGGGCATGACTTCGGTGCCAATGCCGTCGCCGGCAATCACTGCAATACGGTGGGCCATGGTGACTCCTGGTTAGATAGGGCAAACGATGCGATTAAGGTGTCGTTGATTAAGGTGTCGTGGTGAGGTGAGTGTAGCCCCTATAGCAAAGAAGATAATTAGTCTATGATGCAAGCTATTGTTGCCCTGAGGTGAAGAATCAGTGACTCCCCTGGATGATTTGGCCTTTTTTCAGCAGCTGGCGCGTGCCGGTAGCTTGACCGCCACCGCGCGGGAGCTGGGGCTCTCGCTTTCGGCGGTCAGCAAGCGGCTAAAACAGCTGGAAGCCCGGCTGGGCGTCATGCTGGCGGCGCGAACCACGCGGCGTCTGACGCTGACCGCTGAGGGTGAACACTACCTGGCCCGCGGGGGATTGATTCTTGAAGAGCTCGACGAGCTGGAAAATGGCCTCGGGGATTCGTTCAGCCAGGCACTCGGCGGGCGTTTGCGGGTAAACGCCACCTTCGGCTTTGGCAGGCGACATGTCGCGCCGTTGCTGTCCAGCTTTTGTGTCGAGAACCCGTCAATCGAGAGCTGGCTGGAATTGACCAATTTTCCGCTGAACCTCAGCGACCACGGTTTTGATGTGGGGGTGCGCATCGGTGAACCGCCGGACTCCCGCCTGGTGGCGCGGCGCATCCTGGTCAATCGTCGCGTGCTTTGCGCATCACCCAGCTACCTCGAACGGATGCCTGCGTTAACCACGCCTGCCGATCTGGCGCAGCATAGCTGTCTGGTCATCCGTGAAAACGACAGTGATTTCCCACTGTGGAGATTCGAGCGCTGCGGCTCGCCAGCCGATGTTCAAGCGGTAAAAGTCAGCGGTCGACTGGCCAGTAACGACGGTGAGGTGGTGACCCGCCTGGCGCTCGAAGGCCACGGGGTGATGCTGCGTTCCTGGTGGGATATCAACGAGCACCTTGCCAGCGGCGCGCTGGTGCCGTTGTTGCCCGGCTGGCAAGGCGTGCGTGCGGATTTCTACGCGCTATTTGAACACCGTCGTCATATACCCAGGCGCATCAGTGCCTTTATCGATTACCTTCAGCAAGAAATGGCAATGCGCGTGCCTGCCATGCCGCTTGAAACGTGATTAACACTGATCTACTGCGAATCCGTGCTTCTCGCGACGATCGGTCAAGCCCGACAGGCTGCTAGCGCTCGGGGCATGTATCATCATGGGCGACATCGATCAGTTCGTCGGTCGGGAAGTCCAGCTCGGCCGCCCGCTCGCGCAGCCGGTTTTCCAGCTCGCTGTCCATGTCCGGAGTCCGCGAGAGAATCCAGAGATAATCGCGGTTGGGGCCTGATACCAGCGCCCACTGGTAGTCGTCATCCAGCGCCAGAATGTTATAGCCGCCGTAGAAGGGGCCAAAGAAGCTGACTTTGAGTCGGCCGATATCGTCATCGTCGATAAAATAAGCGCGCCCTTCGGCTTCGTCCCAGGCCTGCTCCTCCGGGTTGTAGCCGCGGTTGATCACTCTGACGCCACCATCCTCGCGAAGGCTGTATGTTGCCGTCACGCATTGCAGCCCTTCCTCGAAGGAATGATCCAACCGGGCGATTTCGTACCACTGGCCCAGGTAGCGGTCCAGCTCAAAGCCGGTAACGGGCTGAGTGCCGTCGGGGATGCCGGTGCAACCGGCAATGGCGGCACTGCCGAGGACGACCTTCCATGGTTTTAGCACCTTCCATGGTTTTAACATTGTGTGCTCCTGGGGTGACGGGCGTTTGCTAATTCGGGCGTCGCCAATAACAATGAATAGAATGGAATGACACACTCATAATGTTAAGGCGATGGTTATGTGGCACCAGGATGAGATTCACCTAACCGAGCGGCCACGGGGCTTCCATCTTATCACCCAAGAGCTGGTCGGAGCGCTACCCTGGCTGGCGGAATGTGAGATGGGCATTTTGCACCTGCAGTTACTGCATACTTCGGCTTCGCTGACCCTCAATGAAAATAGCGACCCGGATGTTCGCCATGATATGAACGCCTTCATGCGTCGGCTGGTGCCGGAGGGGTTGGATTATTTCCGTCATACGCTGGAAGGCCCGGATGACATGCCCGCCCATGTCATGGCAAGCCTGTTGGGTACGCAATTAACCTTGGCGGTGCGTGATAGCCGCCTGGTGCTTGGCACATGGCAGGGGGTCTGGCTCGGTGAACACCGTGAGCAAGGTGGTTCTCGGCGTGTCATGGCGACACTTACCGGGAAAGCTGACCCGTAGTCGCCTTTTACAACGACTCAATGACGGGGTGTGAGGGCAGGTTGAAGCGAGGGGCTTTTTCCAGGGCCGGGAAAGGCTCCCGGCGATTCTGGCATATGGCAGTCTGATGGAAAGATAGCCCCTCGACAACGCTATCGGTGAGCGTTACTCGTTGAGCTGAGCTTCAATAACCGGCCAGGCGGGGTCACCATCGGTAGTCGTCACGTCGGCAAGCATCGCTTCCACCCGCTCGGTGTTTTCGTTGATCCACTGCTCGGCGACACCGTCCAGCTCGCGCTCTTCCTGGCCGAACTGCTGAATCATCCAGCTTTGTTCTTCGGCGCTGAAGGTGAACTGTTCAAAGAACGTCACGACATTGGGGTTGGCCTCGGCGTAGCCGGAACGCATCAGGGTGAGCACTTCGCTTTCACCATTGTTCTCGCCGAACAGGTCTTTCTCGTCGTCGAGATAGCGCATCGGCAACTCAAGGTTCATCCAGTGAGGCGTCCAGCCAACCCACACAATGGGTTCTTCGCGAGAAATCGAGTCACTCGCGGCGGAAAGCATCGCGACTTCGCTGGTGTCGACCAGTTGCCAGTCGCCGAGTCCCCAGATGTCGTTATCGATGGCGTTATTGAGGATTTCGCTGGCCGCCGAACCGGCACCAAAGCCATGAATCCTGCCATCCAGTTGGTCGCGGTAGTCGTCAAGATCGGCAAAACTTTGCAGGCCGTCTTCATAGAGGTATTCGGGCACGGCCAGCGTCATTTGCGCGCCATCAACGTTGTTGGCCACATCGACCAGTACGCCCGATTCCTTGCGCGGGTTGAACATCTCACGCTGAGCCGGCAGCCAGGCACCCAGGAAGACATCGATATCGCCGCTTTCAATCCCCTGGTAAATCACCTGCAGGCCGATTTCCTGGGTGGTGGTTTCGTAGCCTAGCGGGTTGAGCAACTGTTCGGCAATGGCAGTCTTGACGGTAATACCCGGCCAGGCGGGTACGCCAAAGTCGAGGGTTTCGTCGTCGGCGTGGGATGCCGAGGCAAACAACGCTACGCTGGCAAAGGCAATGCCCGAGGCGAGAGGTTTCAGGTGTGTCATACGATCGATCTCCTTGCTTGGTTTATTATCAATGCATGCGCTCGTTATGCGCTTCTCATGAACTACGTGCGAGGACGCGCAGCTTGGAAGCGAGCATGTCACGGTCTAGATAGGTGCCCTGCAAGTGACGTGCGCCGCTGTTGGGGTCGAATTCACGCCGTCCATGAAGGACGCGGCGGTTGTCGAACGCCACCATCTGGCCAGGTAATAAGGTGAACTCGATCTGGTGCGCTTCGCTGTGAAACAGCTGCCACAGAACGCGGTAGGCGCGGTACCAGGCGGCCATCTTGGGCGCCGGCAGGTGCAGCGTGTCGCGAATCCAGTTGTTTAGGCGGATTTCGATGAGGTTACCGTCAGCGTCGAGCTTGATGACCGGCTCGCGTACCGCGATATCGTGCGTGTCATCCTGAAAGCGAAAATCGATGGCGGTTTCGCTCAGAATCTTCAGGGCTTCCGGGTCCTGTTGGCGTAATGCATCGACCACCCGGGCGCCGTCGGCAAACAGCGATTGGCCGCCACTCGCCTCGTTTTGCAGGCAGTAGAGCAGTTGAATATCCGGCGGCTGACGCCAGTTGGGCAGGTCGATGTGCAGCGGCAGGCCGACGGCAGTATAGGCAGCATTGTTGGGGTTGGGCTTTGAGCGAACATCAAAGCGCGAACCAAAGTTGGTGGCACGCTGGGGGCCGATACGCTCTGACAGGCGGCTGACTTCTTCCTCAACCAGCGGGCCTTCGGTGATCAGCGCCAAGCCATCGCGCAACATGGCCGTCAGCCAGGCTTTTTCGCCCTCGGGCGTCAGGAAATCGGCATGACGAATGCGCTCAGGGGTGAACTGATCCCGCCAGGGGGCCAGCGATGGAACGGCCGTGGGGATCTCGGCTTCCGGACGGCGCTGGTAAAGCCAGCCGCTGTGAAAGGCACTTTCGTGGCCATCCTGCCAGGTCAGGTAAAGATGGCCTCCGGCAAGTTCGATGGTCGGCGTTTCACTGATATCCTCAAGCGGCAGATACAACCGCTCGCGGGTTTGCGGGTGCCGACAGGCGGGGCAGGCGCAATGGTCGCGCAGCCACAGCAGCGGTAGCGTGGTGTGCTGGCCATCCTGCCACGTGAGGTGAATGCCTTCATCGGTAGGCACCGCCTCAGTCAGTGATGGGCCGTCCTGATAGGGGGCTAATTCGCCCATTTGGGGCGCTTGGTGTTGCTCTTCAGCGAAAACGGCACTGTTCATCACTTCCTCCCGGCATTGACTAAATAACGCCCATCTAGGATGCGCAGTCGCAATGGCAGTGACAAACGATTAATCTGACCCCTTAGACCTCGCTCAGCTTATAGGTAGCTTTTTCATGACTCAGTTGCCGCCACTATTATGGCTACAAGCCTTTGAAGCCGCTGCTCGAACGCTCAGCTTTACCGCTGCAGGCAATGAGCTTGGGGTGACCCAGGCAGCGATCAGTCAACGTATCCGGCTGCTGGAAGACCGTCTAGGGCAGAAGCTTTTCGTTCGCCATGCCCGCAGTCTTACCCTGAGCCCCGCCGGGCAGGCCTGGTTGCCCAGCATTCACGATGCCTTTGCGCGTATCAGCGAAGGGACGTCCGAGGTTTTCGGCATGACCAGTGAACAGCCGGTCACGTTGCGCGCGACGCCGGTCATTCAGCAGTCGTGGCTGGCACCCCGGCTTATTCAGCTGCATCGCCAGCACGCCCACCTCTCCCTGCGCCTGGTCAGCGCTATCTGGCCCGATGACTTTGGCCCGGAAGGGGCGGATATTGAAATTCGCTACGGGCGTGGGGAATGGAGTGGTGTCGAGATGTGGCCGCTGGGTGATGAGCAGCTATTGCCGGTGTGCTCTCCGCAGGTTGCCAAAACGCTGACCTCACCGGAGGCCTTGGCCGGGCACACTTTGCTCCACGCAGTGGGCTTTGGGGTCGGCTGGCCCGGCTGGTTACAGACAGCGGGGGTGTCGCATCTGGAGGCACAATGCCATGCGTTGACCTGCGATAATCAGGTCATGACACTGGCGCTGGCAAGCCAGGGAGGCGGTGTTGCGCTAACGCATCGTCGCCTGCTCGAGCAGCGCGATGATCTCGTGGCCCCGTTTTCATTAAGCGTGCCAAGCGATGAGCGCTTCTGGCTGGTAAGGCCGAGCCGTCGTATCGTAAGTGAAGACGCTGAAACGGTATGGCAGTGGTTGATAAACGCGATTTAGAAGGAGGGTAAAACGATGCCCCGGCCCGAACTACTCGAACAGATCTATACCATTGTCGATCAGATACCGGCGGGGCGGGTGACGACCTACGGGCGGATTGCGGCAATGACCGAAGGGGCGACCCCGCGCATGGTGGGTTCTGCAATGCGCCACTTGCCGGACGGTCACCAGTTGCCCTGGCACCGGGTCATTGCCGCGTCGTTGAAGCTTGCCGACCACGGCGGCGCGGCCCGCCAGCATCAAAAACTGCGCGATGAAGGCGTGGCGTTTGATGCCAAGGGGCGCGTCCCTGCGCACCTTGTCTGGCCTGACTGACAGAAGCTGGTATAGGTGATGAGGCATGGAACAACTCGTAGCGGGGGTTTTTCGCCATGGATGGCGAAAGTAGCGCCCATGGACGGGTTCACAGCGCCCCCGCGTAGGGTTGTTCCATGCCGGTTCAGATGTCATCTCACGGCTTTATTAGAAAGCCAATAACAACGCCGCCTGATAAAGGCGGCGTTGTCGGTTTTGTGGCTATTTTAGGAGCGGTTGCTAGTCGTCGAGGTTGGCGCCTGACTTCCAGGACCAGTCGCGCCAGCGCAGGTCGAAGAGATCCTTGCGGCGGTCTTTCAGGTTGGTTACCGAGCCTTCGGCGCGCACCACGGTCAGGCGGGTCAGGTCCAGGTCCGAGAAGAAGATCATCTCGGTATTGGGCGTGGTTTCCGCCAGCACCGCGTCATGGGGGAAGGCGAAGTCGGACGGCGAGAACACCGCCGACTGGGCGTACTGGATGTCCAGGTTCTCGATCGACGGCAGGTTACCCACGCTGCCGCACAGCACCACGTAGCACTCGTTTTCGATGGCGCGCGCCTGGGCGCAATGGCGCACCCGCAGGTAACCGTTCTTGGTGTCGGTCCAGAAAGGCACAAACAGAATGTCCATATCCTGGTCGGCAAGCAGGCGGCCCAGTTCAGGGAACTCAACGTCGTAGCAGATCAGAATGCCCACGCGGCCCGCGTCGGTATCGAACACCTGCAGGTCGTCGCCGCCTTCGATGACCCAGTCGCGGCGCTCCTGGGGGGTGATATGCAGCTTCGACTGCTTCTCGATGCTGCCATCGCGGTGCAGCAGGTAGGTGACGTTATAAAGCCGGTCATCCTCGCCGGCCTCGATCATCGAGCCGCCGATAATGTTGATGTTGTAGGACACCGCCATCCGCGACAGCTCGGCGACAAAGCGCTCGGTAAAGCCCGCGAGAAAGCGAATCGCGCCCATCTGGTCCTGCTGGGCTTCGCGGTCCTGCAGCCCCATCAGCGGCGCGTTGAAAAGCTCCGGAAAGACGGCAAAGTCACTTTGGTAATCCGACAAGGCGTCCACAAAGTACTCGATCTGCTGTAGGGCGGCTTCGACGGAAGAAAACTCGCGCATCTGCCATTGCACCGCCCCCACGCGCACCTGGGTCGGGCGGGTATCCAGCACGCTTTCCGCGGGCTCGAAGAGGATATTGTTCCACTCAAGCAGCGTGGCGTAGCCCCTGGACTGCTCGTCTTCGGGCAGATACTTGCGCAGCAGGCGCTTGACCTGGAAGTCGTTGGCCAACTGGAACGAGAGAATCGGGTCGTAAATCTCTTTACGCGATACTTTATCGATGTACTGGGCCGGAGACAGTTCATCGGAATGCTGGTGGTATTCGGGAATTCGCCCGCCCGCCAGAATGGCGCGCAGGTTATGCGAACGGCACAGCTCCTTGCGCGCCTCGTAAAGGCGGCGACCCAGGCGGTAACCCCGGTAGTCGGGATGAATCAGCACATCCAGGCCGTACATGGCGTCGCCATCCTGATCATTACGGATGATCTCGCGATGGCCGATCAGGTCGTCGTACTTGTGCGGGTTGGAGAACTCGTCGTAATCCACCTGAACGGTCAGCGCGACACCAACCAGGACCCCATCGTCCTCGATAGCGATCTGGCCATCGGGAAACTCCTGGATCAGTTTATCGATCGTATGCTTTGGCCAGGCACCCCCGATATCGTGATATACCGCATCCATCAACGACTTCAACTGTTCATAGTCATCGCTGGTCAGGTTGCGGAGGTTAAGGTGCAGTTCTTCTAGGGACATATTGAAGGATTCCCAGCAGTCGAAATAAGTTGCCCTATTGTATCATTGCTTGGCACTGCTCGTTTTATCCTGTGATAGCTTATTCCTCGAAGCGGCCAAGGGCTGGGTCAGGGTCTGCGCCATGATGACGCCTGCCAATATCAAAAGCCCACCGATAAAGTGGAAGCCCGCCACCTGTTCGCCCAGAAACGCCATGGCGATGAGCGCGCTGAACAGCGGCATCAGGTTGATGAAAATACTCGCCTGGCTGGCGCCAATTTGGCGGACGGCACGCATCCATAAAAAGGTGGTAATGATTGATGCCGGAATGCCTGCATATAGAATGAGCCCTATGTTCTGGCTGTCCACCGGCGTCATCGGCCCCATCAGATAAGGCGGCAGCAGTAGCAGCACGGCAAAGCATACCTGGGCGTAAAGCATGACCCAGGGCGGCAGCTTCATCGCCCAGCGCTTGAGCATGACGCCGTAAAGCGCATAGCAGGTAGCCGCCACCACCATCAGTGCGTCGCCATAGGCGACTTCCAGCTGTAGCAGGGAAAGCGGGTTGCCACGACCCAGCAGAACGGTCACGCCGATAAACGCCAGGACCCCACCCGCCACACCACCACGGGTGGGCGGCTCGCGTAGAATCAACGCACTCAACAGCACGGTCAGCAGCGGCACCATTGCTGCCAGTATGCCCATGTTGGTGGCGCTGGTGGTTTCCGCGGCGACATAGGCCAAGCCTTGCCAAAGGCCCATGCCCAGCAGCCCCAGCAAAGCCAGTTTGGGCCAGTGGCGGCGGATTTCATCGCGGTGGCGTATGGCAGCGGGCAGCACAAAAGGTGTCATTACCAGCAGCGCCAGCAGCCAGCGCAAGAACGCGATGCTACTCGGTGCGATGGCCCCGACGGTCAACTGATTGATGGTCATGTTCCCCGACCAGATCAGGACAGTGGTCAGCGGGGCTAAAAAATACATCAATGGCATAGCACATTCCCTTAAAGCAGTCCCTTATCGTTAGCCGGGTAATGTGACGCCCTTTTCCTGAGTGAGCAAGTGCTGAGTGAGCAAAGCCCTTTCACAAGAACCTGTCGCTTGGACTTGTCATCAGGGCTTGTCATCAGAACGGGGGACTGTACGTGGCGGGCAGGATGTCATACGCTTGTTTGAATAATCATCGAATAACCCTCTGGAGAACCGTGATGACTCGTGCGCCTGCCTATCCGCATCTTTTCCGTCCGATCACACTGGGGCATTTAACGCTGCCAAATCGGGTGTTGATGGGCTCCATGCACACCAATCTGGAAGAAGCGCCCAACGGCTTTGAGCGGCTGGCTGCGTTTTATGCAGAGAGGACAAGGGCCGGGGTTGGTCTGATCGTAACAGGCGGTATTGCCCCCAATGCGGAGGGGGCGGTCTTCCAGGGCGCCAACGCGCTGACCGAGGCATCGCAATTGGCAGAACATCGCCAGGTCGTCGACGCCGTTCACGCCGAGGGCGGGCATCTATGCATGCAGATTCTGCATGCTGGCCGCTATGCCTACTCGCCTGAGCTGGTGGCACCGTCGGCCATTCAGGCACCGATCAACCCTTTTACACCGCGCGAGCTGACCAGCGATGAGGTCGAGCAGCAAATTGCCGACTACGTGCAATGTGCGAATCTTGCCCAGCAGGCAGGCTACGATGGCGTTGAAGTGATGGGCTCCGAGGGCTATCTGATCAACCAGTTCATCTGTCAGCGGACCAATCAGCGCGACGACGAATGGGGCGGTGATTTCGAGCGTCGGGTTCGCTTTCCCATCGAAATCGTCAAACGCATCCGTGCCGCTGTCGGCGATTCATTCTTGGTCATCTTTCGCCTGTCGATGATCGATCTGGTGGAGGAGGGCAGCACCTGGGAAGAAGTCGTTGCTCTGGGGAAATCCATTGAAGCGGCCGGTGCCGATGTGATCAATACCGGTATTGGCTGGCACGAAGCCCGGGTGCCGACCATTGTCACCAGCGTCCCCCGCGCGGCGTTCAGCGAAGTGACCAAGCGCATGAAGGCGGCCCTGTCGATCCCGCTGATCACCACCAATCGCATCAACATGCCGGATGTGGCAGAACGGGTGCTCGCCGAGGGGCATGCCGACATGGTCTCGATGGCGCGGCCGTTTCTCGCCGACCCGGAATGGGTGCGCAAGGCCGAAGCGGGGCTGGCCGACGAAATCAACACCTGTATCGCCTGCAATCAGGCCTGCCTGGATCACACCTTTGCGGGCAAGCTCACCTCCTGCCTGGTTAACCCTCGCGCCTGCCATGAAACCGAATTGACGCTTGAGCCTGCCCGGATGGTGAAGCGCGTCGCGGTGGTTGGCGGCGGCCCGGCGGGCCTGGCGACAGCCGTGGAAGCGGCTCGCCGCGGCCATACCGTCGTACTGTTTGAGCGTCGTGGCGAGCTCGGCGGGCAGTTCAACTACGCCCGCAAGATCCCTGGTAAAGAAGAGTTCAATGAGACACTGCGCTACTACCGCGTGATGCTGGATAAACACGCCGTGGAGGTTCGCCTGAACACTGACGCCACCGTCGAATCCCTGGCGGACTTCGATGAGGTGGTGATTGCCACCGGCGTCATGCCCCGTGAACTGACGCTACCCGGTGCCGATCATCCCAAGGTGCTGAGCTATGCTGAAGCGATTGAACACCCTGAGCGCGTTGGGTCCACGGTGGCGGTGATAGGCGCGGGGGGTATCGGCTTTGATGTCTCTGAGTTGCTGGCCCATCAGGGGCACCCGACGCTGGATCTGGCCGCATGGTGTGAGGAATGGGGCGTGGACCTTTCGATGGCGGCGCGGGGCGGTTTGAAAGCGCCCGCACCGCCCGCTTCGCCAAGGGAGATCGTCATGCTGCAGCGTAAAACCTCCAAGCCGGGTAAATACCTGGGCAAGACGACGGGCTGGGTGCATCGCGCATCGCTCAAACAGCGCGGCGTCAAAACCCTCACCGGCTGTGAATACCTCAAGATCGACGACGACGGTCTGCATATCCACCAAGAAGGGCGGGACCAGGTGCTCGACGTGGCCTCCATCGTGGTCTGCGCAGGTCAGGAATCGGTGCGGGACCTGATCGCGCCGCTGGAGCAGAAAGGCCGCCGCGTGCATGTGATTGGCGGCGCCGATGAAGCCGCTGAGCTCGATGCCAAGCGCGCCATTGACCAGGGCACTCGTCTGGCCGCTTCCTTATAGCACTGAAATGGCGATAGACTGGGTGTAACCTAGTTATTAAGTCTAACGAGTCGCAAACGGTGTGGGTGGCACCCAGCCCACGCCGCCAGACCGTTAGATGAAAAGGATTGCCCACAAGGACTCGCCATAAGGATTATCGCCATGACCTCGGAGTGTACCCCACGATTTTTGGCCAGTGATAACACCTCCGGTATTTGCCCGGAAGCCATGGAATATCTGCTGCAAGCCAACCAAGCCGATGATCTCGCTTACGGTAATGACCGCTGGACAGCCCGTGCCGCCGATCGTTTTCGCGATATGTTCGACTTCGATTGCGACGTGTTTTTCGTCTTCAACGGCACCGCTGCCAATTCACTGGCGCTCTCCGCCATGGGGCGTAGCTACCACAGTGTGATCTGCCATGAGCTGGCCCACATTGAAACCGACGAGTGCGGTGGCCCTGAGTTTTTCTCCAACGGCGCCAAACTGCTGACGTCGCCGGGTGCCAACGGCAAATTGACCCCGGAAGGTATTGAGGCGCTGGTCACCAAGCGCAGCGATATCCACTACCCCAAGCCCAAGGTCATCTCGTTGACCCAGGCCACCGAAGTCGGCACCGTCTATTCCAGAGAGGAGCTGCTGGCCATTCGCGCCATGGCAGACAAGTACGACCTGCGCCTGCACATGGACGGCGCCCGCTTTGCCAACGCCTGTGCCAGCCTGGATGCCACCCCGGCCGAGTTGACCTGGCAGGTAGGCGTCGACGCGCTGTGCTTCTCGGGTACCAAAAACGGCTTGGCGTTTGGTGAGGCCATTCTGTTTTTCAATCGGGAGCTGGCCGAAGATTTCTCCTACCGCTGCAAGCAGGCAGGCCAGTTGGCGTCTAAAATGCGCTTTGTCTCTGCGCCCTGGCTTGGGTTGCTGGAAAGCGGTGCCTGGTTGACCAACGCCCAGCACGCCAACGCCATGGCGCGCTACCTGTCCGATGGTCTGCAAGCCTTACCCGGCGTGTCGCTGATGTTTCCGACGCAGGCCAACAGCGTCTTCGTTGAATTGCCGCCCCGGGCCATCGAAGCGTTGAAAGCCAGAGACTGGACCTTTTATACCTTCATTGGCGCTGGCGGCGCGCGATTTGTCTGTGCCTGGAACACCACCGTTGAATTACTCGACCAGTTGCTGGCCGATATTCAGGAAGTACTTGAATAGCATGCACATTAAGAGGCTTTATGCTGAGTTGGGTCAGAACTAACCCGTAGCGGGGGTTATTCGCCATGGCCGGAAAACTATTCCCTACGTTTCCGGCATTTCCGCCATCCATGGCGGTCAGATGGCGAATGTAGCGCCCAGGGATGGGTTCACAGCGCCCCCGCCGAGGGTTATTCGGACCGTTTTGTAGTCTCTAGCGCCGCCTTCCAGGCGGCGTTTTGCGTTGGGTCTGTCAACGCAACTAATCTACCTACTCTACGCTCATAGAATGAAAGCGTTAGCGTTGAAGTTTGAGTCATCACATTTTGCTAATGCTGACTATGCTGATAAGCGACACCTCGTTTGGCGCATCGCACCGATGTTGACTGTCTGGCGGTGATTGCCTGGGGATGGGCTACAGGAGAGTTCCATGAGCATCTTTGATCACGTTCAAGACCGTTTTGCCCGCGTTCAGCAAGAAGACATGAGCCTTGAGGAGTACCTGGCGCTATGTCGCCGTGACCCCAAGGCCTATGCCAGTGCGGCCGAGCGCATGCTGGAAGCCATTGGCGAGCCTGAGGTCATCGACACGGCCAAGGACTCGCGTCTCTCGCGAATTTTTTCCAATAAAGTCATCCGGCGCTACCCCGCGTTCGCCGAGTTCCACGGCATGGAAGAAGCCATCGAGCAGATCGTGTCGTACTTCCGTCATGCCTCCCAGGGGCTAGAAGAGCGCAAACAGATTCTGTACCTGCTGGGCCCGGTGGGTGGCGGTAAATCGTCGCTGGCGGAGCGTCTCAAGCTGTTGATGGAACGGATTCCCTTCTATGCCATTAAAGGCTCGCCGGTTTATGAGTCACCCCTTGGCCTGTTCTCGCCTGAAGAAGACGGCGAGTTGCTCGAAAAAGAGTACGGGATTCCTCAACGCTACCTCAAAAGTGTCATGTCGCCCTGGGCGGCCAAGCGCTTGAAGGAATATGGCGGCGATATCTCCCAGTTCCGGGTCGTGCGTTTGTACCCGTCACGGCTTAACCAGATTGCTATTTCCAAAACCGAGCCCGGCGATGAGAATAACCAGGACATTTCGTCCCTGGTTGGCAAGGTCGATATTCGTCAGTTGGAGCTCTATTCCCAGGACGACCCGGACGCCTACAGCTTTTCGGGCGGGTTGTGCCGTGCCAACCAGGGGTTGATGGAGTTCGTCGAGATGTTCAAGGCACCCATCAAGGTGCTGCACCCGCTGTTAACCGCTACCCAGGAAGGCAACTACAACCCCACCGAAGGCATGGGGGCGATTCCCTTTGACGGCGTGATCCTGGCCCACTCCAACGAATCCGAGTGGCAGGCGTTTCGCAATAACCGCAACAACGAGGCGTTTCTCGACCGGGTGTATATCGTCAAGGTGCCTTACTGCCTGCGGGTAACCGAAGAAATCAAGATTTATCAGAAACTGCTCGAGGACTCATCGCTTAATGCCGCGCCCTGCGCACCGGATACGTTGCGCATGCTGGCGCAATTCTCCGTGCTTTCGCGGCTGAAAGTGCCCGAAAACTCGAGTATCTATTCGAAGATGCGCGTCTACGACGGCGAGAATCTCAAGGATACCGACCCGCGTGCCAAGTCGATCCAGGAATACCGCGACGCCGCCGGAGTGGATGAGGGCATGCAGGGGCTATCAACCCGCTTTGCCTTCAAGATTCTCTCCAAGGTGTTCAACTTTGATGGCACGGAAACGGCGGCTAACCCCGTGCATTTGCTCTACGTGCTGGAACAGGCACTCGAGCGCGAGCAGTTACCGTCGGAAGTGTTCGAACGCTACATTGGCTTTATCAAGGAGTTTCTGGCCCCGCGCTACGTCGAGTTTATCGGCAAGGAAATCCAGACCGCTTACCTCGAGTCCTACAGCGAGTACGGGCAGAACATTTTTGACCGCTATGTTACCTACGCGGACTTCTGGATCCAGGACCAGGAATACCGCGACCCCGAAACCGGTGAGCTGCTCGATCGCCAGGCACTCAACGAAGACCTGGAAAAAATCGAGAAGCCCGCGGGGATCTCCAATCCCAAGGACTTCCGCCATGAAGTGGTCAATTTTGTGCTGCGCGCGCGGGCGCAAAACAACGGCATGAACCCCAGCTGGCAGTCCTATGAAAAGCTCAAAGGCGTGATCGAACACAAGATGTTCGCCAATACCGAAGAGCTGCTGCCGGTGATTTCCTTCAATGCCAAGGCGTCCAAGTCGGACCAGAAGAAGCACGAGGATTTCGTTGCGCGGATGGTGGATCGTGGCTACACCGAAAAACAAGTGCGGCTACTTTCTGAGTGGTACCTGCGCGTACGCAAGTCCCAGTAGCGGATGCGCTTAAAAAGGAGGTCACATGACCTACTTCATCGATCGCAGGCCCAATGCCAAGCACAAGAGCGCGGTGAATCGGCAGCGCTTTTTGGAACGCTATCGCAAGCATATCAAGCGTTCCGTGGAAGAAGCCGTGAACCGTCGCTCAATCACCGACATGGAGCGGGGCGAGAAGGTGTCGATCCCCACCAAGGATATTTCCGAGCCGGTGTTTCAGCACGGACCGGGCGGGGCGCGTGAAATTGTCTCCCCCGGCAACAAGGAGTTCCTGGCGGGCGATAAAATTCAACGCCCACCCGGGCAGGGAGGCGGCAGTGGCGCCGGTGAAGGCAGCGCTTCCAATCAGGGAGAGGGCACCGATGAATTTGCCTTCACCTTGAGCCGCGAAGAATTTCTGGAATTTGTCTTTGATGGACTGGAGCTTCCTCACCTTCAGCGCAAGCCGCTCAAGTCGCTGCAGGAAATCAAGATGGTGCGCGCCGGCCTGGCGCGGGACGGGGTGCCTGCGCGCATCAGCATTACTCGCTCGATGCGTGAAGCCTATGCCCGGCGTATCGCCATGCGCGCGCCCATCAAGCGCGCCCTGCGAGAAGCTCAGCAGGCACTTGAGACCGAAGAGCGTAAAGACCCGGTGCTGCGCAATCCGGCGCGCATCACTGAACTGAAGGCCGAGATCGAGCGCCTGGAAAAACGCATTGAAGCGGTGCCGTTTATCGACACCTACGACCTGCGTTATCACCAGCTGGCTGCCCAGCCACAGCCCTCAAGCCAGGCGGTAATGTTCTGCGTCATGGATGTTTCCGGTTCGATGACCCAGAACCACAAGGACATCGCCAAGCGGTTTTTCCTGCTGCTGTATCTGTTTCTGGAAAAGCATTACGAGAAAGTCGAGCTCGTCTTTGTCCGTCACCACACCGCCGCCCGGGAAGTCAGCGAAGAGGAGTTCTTCTACTCGCGGGAAACCGGCGGCACCATCGTGTCCAGTGCGCTCACCCTGGTCAAGAAGATCATCGACAAGCGGTACCCGCCGGAGCAGTGGAACCTGTATGTTGCCCAGGCTTCCGACGGCGACAACTGGGATGATGATTCAAACGTGTGCCGCGACTTGCTGATCAAGCAACTGATGCCGCAACTCCAGTACTATGCCTATGTGGAAATCACCCCCCATGACCATCAGTCGCTATGGCAGGAATACGAGACCGTGGCCGCTCGCTTTCCCGAGCAGTTTGCCATGCGCCAGATTATCGACGCCGGGGATATCTACCCCGTCTTCCGTGAATTGTTCAAGCGTCGCTTGAGTCAGCAGCACTGACCGCCCGTTGAGGAGTGCGCCATGAATGCCACCCACAAGCCGATTGCGACCGGTTCCGATTGGAACTTCAGCATCCTTGAGCGTTTTGATGCCGAGCTGGCTCGGCTTGCCGACGAATACCGGCTGGATACCTATCCCAACCAGATTGAAGTGATCACCACCGAGCAGATGATGGATGCCTACGCCAGCGTCGGCATGCCGGTAGGCTACCACCACTGGTCGTTCGGCAAGCAGTTTCTCGCCGTCGAGCAGGCCTACAAGCGCGGCCAGATGGGACTGGCCTACGAGCTGGTCATCAACTCCAACCCCTGCATCGCCTACCTGATGGAAGAAAACACCCTGATGATGCAGGTGCTGGTCATGGCCCATGCCTGTTACGGGCATAATTCCTTCTTCAAAGGCAATTACCTGTTTCGCACCTGGACCGACGCGGAGTCCATCGTCGATTATCTGGTATTCGCTCGCCACTACATCGCAAAGTGCGAGGAGCGCCATGGCGTTCAGGCGGTCGAGCAGCTGTTGGATGCCTGCCATGCGCTGCAAAACTACGGGGTGGACCGTTACAAGCGGCCGTCGCCGATTTCGGCGGAAGAAGAAGCCAAACGCCAGGACGAACGCGAGGCCTACCTGCAAACCCAGGTGAATCTGCTTTGGCGCACGATCCCCGACAGCCCGGAAGGCGGCGAGTCGTTGCCTGGCAGTTTATCGCCGGAAGAAGATGACCCGCTTGGGCTGCATAGTGGCGGCCGTTATCCTCCCGAGCCCCAGGAAAACCTGCTCTACTTTGTCGAGAAGAACGCGCCGCTACTGGCCCCATGGCAGCGCGAAATCGTGCGTATCGTGCGTAAACTGGCGCAGTATTTTTATCCCCAACGGCAAACCCAGGTAATGAACGAGGGCTGGGCGTGCTTCTGGCACTATACCCTGATGAATCGCCTTTACGACGATGGCAATGTCGATGAAGGCCTCATGCTCGAGTTTTTACAGTCCCATGCAGCGGTGATCAACCAGCCAGCGTTTGATAGCCCTTACTACAGCGGCATCAACCCCTATGCCCTGGGCTTTGCCATTTTCATGGATATCAAACGCATCTGCGAAGCGCCCACCGACGAGGATCGCCAGTGGTTTCCGGATATTGCCGGCAGCCCCTGGCGGGAAACGCTTGAATTTGCCATGCGCAACTTCAAGGATGAATCCTTTATCCAGCAGTTTTTGTCGCCCAAGGTCATGCGCGATCACAAGCTGTTTCTGGTGGTCGACGATGACCAGGAGGAAACGCTGGAGGTGGCCGCCATTCACAATGAACAGGGCTACCGGCGGGTGCGCGATGCACTGGCGACGCAATACGCGCTATCGGTGCGCGAGCCCAATATCCAGGTTGTGGAAGCGGCCATTAGGGGGGATCGTTCACTCACGCTGCACCATGTGCAGGACAGCCGTCGCCCACTGGCACGTAGCGTATACCCGGTGATTCGGCACTTGCAGAAGCTATGGGGTTTCCCCGTCCACTTGATCTCAATGGAAGAGGGGCGCGTCACGCGTCGTTACCGATGGCCGGTGGAAGAAAGCGCTCAGAGCGAGGAGTGACGTAAACTCAAGATGGCAGAGGCGCATGGCGTCTCTGCCATCTTGGTTGCTAGCCCTGAGCGACCCAGGACTGGCACCAGCCCGCTGGCTCGACGCTGTTTTCCGGGAAAAGTTGGCAGCCCTCATTATCGGCGGAGTAGAACATGCAGTTGTCGCACCGCTGGCCTTCTTCGTAGGCCGGGTGATCACTGGCATCCGCTGCGTCTTCCACGTAGTTCAATGCCTGGGCATTGCTTGCCGAAGGATCCAGGCGCGGCAGTGTTTGCGCAAAGGCGGTCTTGGACAGGATCCCCGCACCCAGCGGCAGGGCAGCAAGGCTGAGCAGGCTGGATCGCATGAAGGCACGTCGGCTTTGATTAGCCATGGTTGCTCCTAGTCGTCATTGACTGACGTATTGTCCCGGTGTCCGTTATTAACGGTGCTGTTTATTATACTGCTTATTATTTATACAGCGCTGAATGTAATCAGCGCATAGTTGAATGCTAGTGGAACTCGTCGTGGAGTGCGAATACCCTGAACGGTGCAGCGACAATCGGTCACGCTGAGAGAGCGGCTATTTTTAGCCTCACTGTTTTTAGCATTACTCTTTTTAGCATTACTCTTTTTAGCATTACTACGCCCGCTGCCAGGGCCCTGTTATACTCCTGCCGTCATCAGACCATATCCAACACCGACAGTTCATGAGGGCGCGATGCAAAACGCAGTCATCCTAATCAATACCGAGAAAGGTCAGGTCAAGGCCGTCGCTGAGCGCTTGGCGGATGTCGACGGTATCAGCGAGGTGTATTCGACCTGCGGCCGCTACGATCTGGTGGCTATCGCTCGCACTCGCGACTTCGAAAGCCTGGCCGACCTGGTCACCGAACGACTCAACGCAGTGGAAGGCATCAGCGACACGGAAACGCTCAACGCCATGCAGGTGCACTCGCGCCACGATCTGGAAACCATGTTTTCACTGGGATGGTAACGCGCCCTGTTTGATCAAGGGCTGGATCTAGCGGGACAGGGGAGTTGTGGGATTGGGTAAGTTACGCTTGGGTTGGCGTCGGCAGGCCAGACGAATAGGTATTCTTGTGCTGTTTGTGGTGCTGGGCAGCGTGCTCTGGCAGTACCAGGAGCGCCAGCATCAAGATATGTACACCTGGCAGGGCGTGCCGACCTGGGAAGCGCTGAGCTTTACGTCCTTCCACCGGGTGCTGCGCAACGACGGTTTTCTGGTGGGCTGGTCGGACGTTCGCGTCAACCCGCTATGGGTCAGTTATCAGGTCACCGCCGTGGACGATACGCGCATCGGGTCGCGCCCGGACTTTCGTCCCGACTGGCGGACATTATGGCCGGTGGGCACTGACAGCTATTCCGGCAGCGGCTACGACCGCGGCCACCTGGCCCCCAACTATGCCATCGCCGCCGTTCACGGGCGCAGTGCACAGCTCGACACCTTCTACATGAGCAACATGACCCCGCAACGGCCCAATCTGAACCGCCAGCTCTGGCAGCGTTTGGAAGAAGCCGTCATGGACCATTTCGCGCCGCGTTTTGATCGCCTGCAAATCATTACCGGCCCCATCTTTCCTGAACGCTTTATGGATAACGTCTTCAATCGCGTGGGCCTGGTCGAAGTGCCCGAGGCGTTCTACAAGATCATCGTGGCACCCCACGATGAAGCACCGCTGGCGCTTGCATTTATCATGCCCCAGGACGTGCGCGGCAACGAGCCGCTGGACGACTACCTGGTCAGCATTGATGACATCGAAGCACGTACCGGTCTGGACTTTTTCCACGAGTTGAATGACAACGTGGAAAGTGTCCTGGAAAGCGAAATCCGCACTGGCGGCTGGGCACTGGAAGAAGTGGCGAAAAAGCCGGGGCGTTATCAATAGGTAAGGCTGATTTCATGTTGCGTAGTACTGATTAGGAAGGACCGATTAGGAAGTACTGAGCACCCAGTGGCGAAAAGCACGCATAGGGTCTGTCAGGTGTCGATGCTCAGGTGTAAGCAGGGATAAACTGCCTTTACTCGGCAGAGTGTAAGGCAGTGCTTGTACAAGATTTCCCTGATCAAGCTCAGCACTTAGAAGACGCATCCAGCCAAGTGTCACCCCCTGACCCGCCAGCGTAGCATTCATCAGCAACTGGAAACTGTTGGCTCGTAGCGTATGAAGAGGTGCCTGCCAGTCCAGGTCCAATTCTCGGTACCATGTTTCCCAGGTTAGCCAATCATGGTAATGGTCTTCCACCACCATGAGATTGTGGCTAGTGAGCAACTGCTTCGCATCAATCACCTTGCCATGGCGCTCCAGATAAATGGGGCTACAAACGGCTGATACCATCTCATGCTCGAAAATCGCATCTGCCAACAGCCCTGGTGGGTCAACCTCATTGGGAACGCGGTAGTAGATGCCAAGATCGAACTCTGCCAGATCAAGTCGACGGGGATCTTCGACGGTCAATATCCGAATTTCAATGTCAGGGTACGCGCGCTGAAAGTCAGGGAGCTGACGCGCTAGCCAGATTGAAGCAATGGTGGGGCTAGACGCCAGTGTCAACTGTCGGTCGTCTCCCCTTCGCCTAAGGCGAGCCGTTTCATCCCTTAGTTCGCGTAACAGTCCCTGTACAACCCGGAAGTACTGCTCGCCGGCTGGGGTAAGACGCAATCCTTCATAATGACGCTCGAAAAGAAGCCGCCCCAGGTCAGCTTCGAGACGCTTGATTTGACGGCTCACGGCGCTTTGAGACAAGTTAAGTTCGCTGCCTGCCTGAGTGAAACTGCAGTATCGTGCAGCAGCTTCAAAGGCACTTAAGCTGGTAAGCGGGGGTAAGGCATCGCGCATTGAATAAAACTCTAGAGTCGGCAAGACGATTCCTGAGAATAACACTGCCTGGCAGTATCTGCCGCCAAGCAGTGTCAGGGTAAACGCTCTAGATCGCCGTGCGAGGGATTTCTCTCTCCCAGGACTTATCACTCACTAATGTATCGCCTTCATAGGCATGCTGTTCAGCCTTCAGGTAAAAAGTCGTTTCGTCACAATGCAGGTGATAACGACTGAATACGGATACAGCGAAGTGATCTTTTTCTCCGGCTCGGCTGGCGCGATACGTCCATTCAATATCGGCGCGGGTACGGGTCGCGTCGACAGGATGGCTTGAATAAACTTCTTTTGCGTACTGTTCAACGCGTAAGCCATGATCAAGGAACTGTATGTCCCCCATGTCATCCTCGACGATGACGCTGACCTCCCCGCTACCGACGTCCTCGCTGATAGTTCGCTTTGGTTGGCCCTTGCGGATGGTTTCCACCGGGCAGGGCGTAGCGCTTTCAGGAGGCTTGAAGGGCATGGGGATATAAGCAGCTTTGGCTAACGGCAGCTCTATGGTTGGTGTGCCAGACTTCAATGTAAGATCAGCGCGTTTGCGAGGCGACCAGACCAGTGGGAAACTGGCGCTGGAAAGTGCGACCCTTAGACGATGACCCCGAGGCAGTCGATAGCCGACGAGATCCAGGGCCAGGTGAATATCCATAGGTTCGCCAGGCGTTGGAGGGGTAATAACGGCGGGGTCGTCGCGCAGGTTAAGGTTGAGCGTACCGTAGGTAATCAGGGCGCTTTCGCCGCCAGGGGCGATATCGCAGAGACGGACATGAAGCTGACCACAATCTTCATGACTGCTGAGCGTTGCCTTTAGCGTTGGTTGCCCCAGAATATCCAGTCCATCTGCGTAGGGCTCTGAATCGAATACCTGCGATAGACCATCATCACGCCGCTGGTCGGTGGGGAAATCAGCCCCAAACCAGAGGGGAATATATTCCCCTTGCAGGGCGCCAGTGGTCAGAGGGGATGCAATCAGTTTGTCCTGACTCAGGTAGGCGCCTACTGAAAGGCCTTGGTCACCTAGCGTGAGTGAAATCGGCTCAACTTCGGCATGAGACGCTGGCCAGCCATGAGTCTGTACCCATTTGCCAGGCCGTTCGGCGTATTTGGGGGCGGGCGGTAGGCCGTCTTGAAGGTAAAAGGTACAGGCGGGTTCATCCATGATGCCTGTCTCAATACCTTTGAGCCAGTAATCCCACCAACGAAGCGCTTCCTGCAAAAAGCCGATGGCTGGGTCTGGTGTCGCATAGTGGGGATACTTGTGCATCCAAGGGCCTATCAGCGCCTTTTTAGGGCTCTGCAGTTCTTTCATCATCCTGGGGATGCTATTGATGTAGGAGTCAGCCCAGCCGCTTATCATGTAAACCGCCGCTTCAATGTCGGCATAGTTCTCGCAGATAGAGCCATGTTGCCAATAAGCATCCCGGTATTGATGGTCCAACCAGGTCTCGGCCAACAACGGCATGTTATCAAGGCGCAGCTTCCACATGTCGCGCCATTTTTCTCCTACCAGGGCAGGGTCGGGGACCGCCGCAGAAAAACTTAGCATGGTGGCTGCCCACCCAAGGTTTTCCAGCAGCATATTGCCGCCCTTGTAATGGATATCATCCGCATACCGATCATCCGTAGAGCACAGCGTGATGATCGCTTTGAGTGGCTCAGGACGTAATGCGGCCACTTGCAGACTATTAAAGCCACCCCAGGATATGCCCATCATGCCTAGATGACCCGTGCACCATGGTTGGTTGGCAATCCAGTCGATGACTTCCAGGGCGTCGGCTTGCTCCTGAGGTGTGTACTCGTCCTCCATCAAGCCATCCGATTCGCCATTGCCTCGCATGTCGACTCGTATACAGGCGTATCCATGCCCGGCAAAGTAGGGATGCGTCAACGCATCTCTGATCGCGGTACCGTCCCGTTTGCGGTAGGGGAGGTACTCCAGAATGGCCGGCACCGGTTGCGCTTCAGCATTTACCGGCAACCATATGCGCACCGCTAGCAAAGTGCCGTCAGACAGGGGAATCTGAACATTCTCTAGCTCGCGAACGCGGTGTGGGAAATCCTGCTTGATATTCATGATGCACGCTTGTTGCTGGTAGGGGTGGGGGGATCGCTAAGTTGCTGAGGATTTCTCAGCCAGACCCACAGAGAGCCGGTAGCCATGAGCACAATGAGCAGCGCGGGAAGGCCGCCCAGATTAGACAGCATTTTGATGCCATCAATGCCGACGAAACTCACCATGACCCAGGCGACAATGCCGACGATGACGCCCCAGACAACTTTCATGGTGATCCCGGCATTCAAATCAGAATCGGCTGTCAGGCCGCGAGTGCAGAGATTACCGATGGCGTCTGTTTGCGAGTCAGCGGCAGTGACATAAGAAATAAAGGCTATGAAAAGCAGGACCGGGATCAATACCTCAGAAAGAGGCAACTGACGGAACAGTTCGTAAAGCACATTTTCCACACCCCGTTCACTAAGGATGGCATGCAGGCCGACATCGGTATGTGCTTGATAGTAGAGCGCCGCACCCGAAAATATTGTGATCCAGGTACTGGCAAATAGCGCGGGATAAATCAGGTTAACGCGGAGAAACTGACGCACGGTGTAGCCGCAGGATATTTTGCCGAGAAACAGTGCCGCGACCGGCGCCCAGGCAAACCAGACTGCCCAGTAAAATATCGACCACCACTGTGGCCACTGATCTTCACCTGCACTGCCTGTGAAGAGGCTCTTGGTGAAGAAATTGTCGATAAATACCCCAAACGACTCCACGCCAAGGGTCAAACTGAAGATGGTTGGGCCGACGACAAAGGCGAATACACCAAGGATAAGCAGCAAAACGGCATTGAGTGATGACAGCCGTGCAATGCCTTTCTGTAAGCCGCTGGCAGCGGAAAGAACAAAGGTGGTCACAATGATGGCAACAATGATACCGAGCCGTATGGGGTCGCTTTCACCGCCCAGGTACTGGCCTACTCCCCCCGCCAATGTCAGTGCGCCAGTGCCGAGCGAAGACGCCATGCCCGCTACCAGCGCGTATAGTGAAATAGCATCGATGAGCCCGGAAAAGCGTTTGATTCTTGAGCCGAACAGGGGTTCCAGCATGCTGGAAATAGAAAAGCGCAGGCGCAGGTTGTAAAAAGCCAGGGCGAAGATTAAGGCGGGGACGGCATAGATGGCATAAGGTGTGAATGTCCAGTGTAAAAACATGGTCGACATTGAAAACAGCATCGCATCACTTGAGCCAGCCTCTAGACCACTTGAGCTGGGAGGGCCCATAAAATGGTAAAGCGGTTCCGCTGTGGTCCAGAACAGAACGCCCACTGCGAGGGTGGTGCACAAGGTGATCGAAAACCAGCGGATCGGTGACAGTATTGGCTTGGCATGCGGCCCTCCAATGCGAAGCTGGCCCAGCGGAGAGAAATAAACGATGACGGCCATCACCAAGAGGTAGAGGCTGCCCAGGCTGAAAAGCCATGAAAAATTAGTCAGGATTGCGTCATTCAATGCGCTGGTAACGGCTAGAAAAGCTTCTAAGTTGATATAGCTGGCAATAACTGCAGCGAGTAAAACCAAAAAGGTTGGCCAGAATACCAGTGGCCGAAGTGATTTTGTCTGCATACCGTTCTCCCTTTGTCGTTATCGTCATGCATAAACGTCATGGCATGACGATTCAACGTAACGTCTTTTCAGCCGTTATATAAAACGCAGAATGGGAATGAGGGTATGCGTCCAGTGCATGCAGGAGGTGGTGTTGATAGGTGCCTAACAGCGTATGGCCCAGAAGAGAGGGCAGTACCTGAGTGTACAAGTAAAGTAAAAAATCTGACGGGAAGGCAATAACAAAGATTTTGAGTACTTGATGCGGACTGGACCACTATCGATGGTGCCCAGGAGAGGACTTGAACCTCCACGACCATACGGTCACTAGCACCTGAAGCTAGCGCGTCTACCAATTCCGCCACCTGGGCG
>NZ_FOGS01000010.1:0-37218 GCF_900111305.1 Vreelandella subterranea | reverse complement strand
AGAGGACTTGAACCTCCACGACCATACGGTCACTAGCACCTGAAGCTAGCGCGTCTACCAATTCCGCCATCTGGGCAAGTGGCGCGTATGATACCCGTGTATTGGCTAAATGCAAGCGTTAGGCAGGGGTTTTTGACGTCGAAATACGAGAATCGTTGCCAAGGTGGTTGGGTGATGGGCCTCACAGCGCTATAATGCGCGTATGACCAAACAAAATATGAAATTTTTCAGCCAAGTGAAGGCTGAAAGCCCCCATCCGCGGCATGCAATGCACGCGCTTTTTTTACGCCTCCCGCCAACGCAAGCAAGGATGTTGATCGCATGAAGTACTGGACATTGAATGATGATCCGCACGCCGAGCGCGAGGCGCATAAATACGATAATCCCGCGCCGAGCCGTGAATATCTACTGGCGGCGCTGGAACAGCACGGTAAACCGGTTACCCACGAAGACATGAGCCAGCTGCTGGGTCTGGAAGACGAAGACCATCATGAAGCCGTGCGCCGTCGGCTGGCCGCCATGGAACGCGACGGCCAGGTGCTGCGCGACCGTCGAGGCGCCTACGCGCTGATCAACAAGCTCGACCTTATCAAGGGCAAGGTGCTTGGCCATCGTGACGGCTTCGGTTTTCTATTGCGCGACGACGGCAAGAAACCAGACCTTGTGCTGCCGCCGCGCCAGATGCGTCGCGTCTTCCATGGTGATCATGTGCTGGTGAGAATCAGCGGCCGTGACCGCCGTGGTCGCGATGAAGCCACCATTGCCGATGTCATCTCACGCAACACGCAGACCATAGTGGGTGTTTACCGCAGTAATACGCCGGAATTCGGCATCCTGATTCCCGAAAATCCGCGCATCACCCAGGAAGTGATTATCCCCCACAGCGCCTGTAACGGTGCTAAAGACGGGCAGGTCATTTCAGCCAAGATCGTCAAGCAACCTGAAACCCGGGTGCAGCCAGTGGGTGAGGTGATCGAAGTGCTCGGCGAGCGTATGGACCCGGGTATGGAAATCGATATCGCCATTCGCAGCTACGAGATTCCGGCTGAATTCCCGCCGGAAGTGCTGGACCAGACAAGCGGTATATCGGCAGAGGTGCTTGAAGACGATAAGCAGCACCGGGTCGACCTGCGTGACACACCGCTGGTGACCATCGATGACGAGTCGGCCAAGGACTTCGACGATGCGGTCTGCGCCTGGAAAACCAAGTCGGGTAGCTGGAAGCTGCTGGTGGCGATTGCG
Organism: Vreelandella subterranea; assembly: GCF_900111305.1. Classification (GTDB taxonomy): domain Bacteria; phylum Pseudomonadota; class Gammaproteobacteria; order Pseudomonadales; family Halomonadaceae; genus Vreelandella; species Vreelandella subterranea. Next base: position 35,976 of record NZ_FOGS01000010.1, on the reverse strand, counting down.
GATGTTTCCCACTATGTTCGCCCCGGCACGCCGCTTGACGATGAAGCACGCAAGCGGGGCAACTCGGTGTACTTCCCCGGTCAGGTAGTCCCCATGCTGCCGGAGCTGCTTTCCAACGGGCTGTGTTCGCTCAATCCGCACGTCGACCGGCTGGTGATGGTCTGCGAGATGAATATCTCAAAGACGGGCGCTATCAGCCGCTACCGTTTCTACGAAGCGGTGATGAACTCCCATGCACGTCTCACCTACAACAAGGTGGCGGCGATGCTCGAGGAGGACAACGAGGAAGGCAAGGCGCTGCGCGAAGAACATGCCGGGCTGGTCAAGCCGCTGGAAAACCTCCATGAGCTTTACACGCTGCTGCGCCAGGCGCGGGAAGAGCGCGGTGCGATCGACTTCGATACCACCGAAACGGCGATTATCTTCAACGATGAGCGCAAGATCGAGAAAATCGTGCCGCGCAGTCGTAACGATGCGCACAAGATGATCGAAGAGTGCATGCTGGCGGCCAACGTCGCCACCGCGCGCTTCCTGGATAAACATGATTTGCCCGCGCTGTACCGTATTCATGAGCGGCCGACGCCCGAGCGGCTCGATAAGCTGCGTCTCTTCCTTAACGAGCTGGGGCTCTCGCTAGGCGGTGGCGATATGCCAACGCCTCAGGACTACCAGGCGCTGCGTGAGACGATCACAGATCGTTCAGACTTCGATATCATCCAGACGGTCATGCTGCGCTCGATGAATCAGGCCGTGTATTCACCGCAGAACGAAGGGCACTTCGGCCTGGCCTATCAGGCTTATGCGCACTTTACCTCGCCGATTCGCCGCTATCCGGATCTGCTGGTGCACCGCGCCATCCGCTCAGTAATTCGCGGGCCGCGGCAGACCAATACCGTGCTAAGAGTCGAAGGTGCCCCGGTCGAGCCGCCGAGCAAGTGGTGCCCGTACACCTTCGAGCAGATGCTCGAACTGGGCGAGCACTGCTCCATGACCGAGCGCCGCGCCGATGACGCCACCCGCGACGTGGAAAGCTGGCTCAAGTGCGAGTTCATGTCCGACAAGCTGGGCGAAACCTTCGATGGCACCATTGCCTCGGTCACCCAGTTTGGTTTGTTTGTCCGCCTGGATGCGTTCTATGTGGAAGGCCTGGTGCACGTCACCTCGCTGCCGTCCGACTACTACCACTACGAGGCGGAAAAGCATCGTCTGAAAGGCGAGCGCACCGGCACCACCTACCGCCTGGGTGATGGTTTGAGCGTTCAGGTGGCCCGCGTGGACATGGACGATCGCAAGATCGATTTTGCCTTGGCCGACGAGAAACCGCGTCCGCGTCGCCAGCCGCGCAAAAAACCGTCCACCGAAGGGGCTAAGACGTCTGGCAAGGGCGATAAAGAAAGGTCCGGCAAGGATAAGCCCGGCCAGGATAAGCCCGGCAAGGATAAGCCCGATACGCGTCGTGGCCCCCGGCGCACGCGCAAGGGTCCGCGCAAGCCATCACCGAACAAGGGCTGAGCATGAAGTCGTCAGCCTCACAGAAGCGCCCGAACACCCCGGATGGCCTCGACCAGGTGTACGGCGTTCACGCCTTGCAGAGTCTGCTCGAGCGCGGTGAAGCCCCCAGGGAGATCTGGGTACAGCAGGGCGCTGGCAATCGGTTGAGCGAACTGCTGACCCAGGCGGGTGGCCAGGGCGCGCGCATCATAGAGCACCCGCGTGCCGTGCTGGATCAGTTGACCCAGGGAGCCGCGCATCAGGGCGTGGTGGCCTTTTGTCCGCCGCTGTCCCCCGAAAGCGAAGAATCACTGTGGCTCAAGCTGCGCGCCTGGCCGTCGAGCACACCGCCTTTGCTGCTGGTGCTGGATGGCGTGACCGATGTGCACAACTTCGGTGCCTGCCTGCGCAGTGCCGACGCCGCCGGGGCCCACGGCGTGATCGTCGCGAAAGACAAGGCGGCGCCCCTGAACGCAACCGTGCGGAAAGTGGCCTGTGGCGCCGCCGAGGTCGTGCCGGTGTATCAGGTTACTAACCTGGCCCGGGCGATGGCCAAGCTCAAGGACGCTGGCGTGTGGATTACCGGCACCGCCGGTGAGGCCGACGCCAGCGTATACGACATCGACATGTCGGGCCCGACCGCGCTGGTCATGGGAGCCGAAGGCAAGGGCATGCGCCGTTTGACCCGCGAGGCGTGCGATAACCTTGCCAAGCTGCCCATGGCCGGGCAGGTGTCGAGTCTGAATGTGTCCGTTGCTGCCGGTATCTGTTTATTTGAGGCGGTGCGCCAGCGTCAGCTTGCAAGTTAACCCGACCACCACTAGAATGCATGCGCCCGTTTGTCTGGCAAACGGGCGCTCGTTCTTATGAACGTTTGCTACGTACGGTTATTAAATCGTTGTTCTGCTTGATGCCAATGCCATTGAATCATCAATGGACGATGGCACTTCAGTTAACTCCTTGCTTCTATGTCGCGTTGCCTAGTGCTTGCGCATAAGAAGCTGCCAAACCGCAAGGAGATCCCATGCGTCATTATGAAATCGTGTTTATGGTCCACCCGGATCAAAGCGAGCAAGTCCCCGCCATGGTCGAGCGCTACACCAGCCTCGTGACCGAAAGCGGCGGCACTGTGCATCGCCTTGAAGATTGGGGCCGTCGTCACCTGGCTTACCCGATCAACAAGATCCACAAAGCCCATTACGTGCTGATGAACGTTGAATGTACGGGTGAGACACTCGACGAAATCGAGAACATCTTCCGCTTCAACGATGCCATCATCCGCAGCCTGGTTGTGCGCTGTAAAGAAGCCGTGACCGAAGCATCGCCGATGATGAAGCCGGCAGAAGAGAAGCGTCCGCGTCGCGAAGAAAAGCCGCGCGCTGAAGCTGAAGAATCTGAATCCGAATCTGCCTGATTGCATTCACTCCACGTAACCTAAGGAGCTTATTCCATGGCACGTTTTTTCCGTCGCCGTAAGTTTTGCCGCTTCACCGCCGAAGGCGTCAAGCAGATCGACTATAAAGATCTCGACACGCTGAAGGCTTACATCACCGAAACCGGTAAAATTGTTCCAAGCCGCATTACCGGCACCAAGGCCCGCTACCAGCGTCAGCTGGCAACGGCTATCAAGCGTTCGCGCTACCTGGCGCTGCTGCCCTATTCCGACAGCCACCAGTAAGCGCTTAACGTGATGCTAGCACTGGCGCGATGGCTAATGCGTGGCACGCCCTACGCCGCAGGCGGGGCAGCGTTGGCCACCCTCGTGCCCTGGCTGTTTTGGCTGGGTGCCGCCATCAGCGCACTGGTAACGCTTCGCCGCGGTTTTGCGCAAGCCCTGCCCGTTACCATCGCGGCGGCACTGCCAGCCGGGATGTGGTGGATGCAGGGTGATGTGATTCCGCTGTCCAGCATCTTGCTGGTGACGTTGATGGCCGTTGTCCTGCGTGAGCGCATGCGCTGGAGTGAAGCCCTTATTCTCGGCGCGATTGCCGCCGCCGTGATGGTACAGTTGGGTATCTTCAGCCCACCGGCGGGTACCGAGCAGATGCTCGAACAGCTACGCCAAGGCTCGCAGGAAGTTGATCGGATGCTCAACGAGTTTGCCGATCAGGGCTATGATACCCAGCAGCTAGCCGCGCTTGTCGTTGGTGGAGTCACGGGGTTTGTCGTGCTGCTTGCCGCGGTTGCCTGTCTGGCACTGGCGCGTAGCTGGCAAGCTGGGCTTTATAACCCGGGTGGTTTCCGTGAAGAGTTTCATGGGCTGCGTCTAGCACCCAAGGAACTGATCATGCTGATTGTCTTGAGTGTTATCAGCATGGTGCTGGGCATCTCCGCGTTGGCGATGCTGGCCTGGATACCACTGCTAGTGGCTGGCATTGCATTAGTGCATGGTATTGTTGGATTAAAGGGGATGAACGGGCTGTGGCTGGTAGCGTTCTATGTGCTGCTGATCACGACCTGGCCCACGATTCTCATTGTGCTGCTGTTGGGGCTGATAGATACATTCGCGAACATTCGCGCACGCCTTGCCCGCAGCAATTGACTAGAGGTTTACGAGATGGAAGTCATTCTGCTCGACAAAATTGGTAAGCTGGGCGGCCTTGGTGACAAAGTCACTGTGAAGCCTGGTTATGGTCGTAACTACCTGGTGCCTTACGGCTTGGCAGTACCGGCAACGAAAGATAATATTGCGGCGTTCGAAGCCCAGCGTGCTGAGCTCGAAGCCCAAGCGGCCGAGCGCAAGGCAGAAGCCGAAGCACGCGCTGAACAGCTCAACGACATCGAACTGTCGTTGGTCTCTAAAGCGGGCGAAGAAGGCAAGCTGTTTGGCTCGATTGGTCCTCGCGACCTGGCAGACGCCATTTCGTCTGCCGGTATCGAGGTGTCCAAAAGCGAAGTGCGTATGCCGCTGGGTCCGATTCGCCAGACCGGCGAATACGACATCGCGCTTCACTTGCACGCTGAAGTGGATGCCGCTGTACGCGTCGTCGTCGTCGCAGAGTAAGCACTGTACGACCGGCAACGTCCTAAAGGGCGCGGGGATTTCCCCGCGCCCTTTATTATTGGTAGACAGTCAGTATTTGTAGAGACAGTCAGTATTTGTTGACAGTCGAGCGTGACGCTCACGGTAGTGATTGCGATCATCGGCGGCTAAGATATAGCGTTTATTGACGACGCCGTCGTGTTTAAAGGAGCTCGTTATGCAGGACCAGCCACCCGCTGACCAGGAAACGGCAGCGCTCAAGCTGCCACCCCACTCGCTAGAGGCAGAGCAGTCAGTACTGGGCGGGCTGATGCTGGATAATCAGGCCTGGGACGGTATTTCCGACCGCCTGGTGGCCGACGATTTCTATCGCTATGAGCATCGCCTGGTGTTCAACGTGATGATCCATCTGGCTGAGTCCGGGCAGCCAATGGACGTGGTGACGCTCTCTGAAGCGCTGGAAGATCGCGACCAGCTGGATACCGTGGGCGGGCTGGCGTTTCTGGCCGAACTGGCAAGGAACACGCCCTCGGCGAGCAATATTCGCGCCTATGCGGATATCGTCCGCGAACGGGCGACGCTGCGCAAGCTGATCCGGGCCGCCAATCAGATCGCCGAAGGAGCCTTTGCGCCCCAGGGGCGTCCTGCCGATGAGCTGCTCAACGAAGCCGAGCGGCTGGTCTTCCAGATTGCCGAAGAGCGCCCCAAGACGGGCGGCCCCATCGGCATGAGCGACCTCTTGACCAAAGCGGTCGACCGCATCGACGAGCTCTTCAACCTCAAAGGCCAGATGACCGGTTTATCGTCGGGCTTTCGCGATCTCGATGAAATGACATCCGGGCTCCAGCCGTCTGACCTGGTGATCATCGCCGGAAGGCCCTCGATGGGTAAGTGCTTGATGAGTGGGTCGCGTCTGGTCGACCCGGACACGGGCGCGCTGGTTACGATTGATAAACTCGTGGCACGTCAACAAGCGCCGCTTCTGACGCTAACCGATGATTTCAAGCTGAAGCAATCCCATGCATCGGCGTTTGTCGACGATGGCGAAAAGCCCGTTTTCCGCGTTCGGACGGCGACAGGAAGAGAAGTGGCGACAACGCTAACGCACCCGTTTTTAACCGGTGATGGCTGGCAGCCGCTGGAAAAGATAGCCGTTGGTGAGCGCATTGCGGTGCCCCGTGAAATACCGGTGTTTGGCCAAGAGGCAATGCCTGAGCATCAAGTCAAGATGTTGGCGTTCATGTTGGCCGATGGGGGCACAACGCAAACCTGCCCCATGTTCACCAACCATAGCACCGAACTTCGCGCTGAATTTACCCAAGCGGTAAGCCATTTTCCTGGCGTCACTTGTCGTTTGGTTGAAAATGCAGACAAAGCGGCTGGAAGGGCACCCGTCTTACGAGTTAGCCGTGATGCAGCCCGCTTTCACCCTTTGAGGGAGCGGTTCTCACAAACACTGCGCGAGACACTAACGGCCAAGCGCATGACCGGAGAGGCGTTGGCCGCGTGGCTAAACGTGAGTAAAGCAGCGGTTAGTGCCTGGTGCAATGGAAACGCTGTGCCTGCTCAGGCAACCTACATGCGTCTTTGCGAGACGTTGAACATGCCTTTGGCCAGTGACAATGCTGAATTCGACTATAGCGCTGTGGCTAAAAATGCGCCAAACCCTGTCAGGCAGTTTCTTGAAGCGCACGGTGTATGGGCCAAAAAGGCACAGCACAAGCGCATGCCAGAGTGCATATTTCGGTTACCTAAACAGCCGTTAGCCCTGTTTCTAAATCGCCTTTTTGCTTGTGATGGCAGCGCCTTTGTGGAGGCAAATGGCCAAGGCCGTATCAGCTATGCATCATCAAGCCGTGAACTGATCCGCGATGTCCAGCATTTGCTACTCCGCTTTGGCATCTTGAGCAAAATCCGTGAGAAGCAGCATCGGTACGCCAATCTGCGCCAATCACCCTGGGAGCTTGAGATACTTGACCAGGCAAGCCAAAAACGTTTCATCCAGGACGTTGGTATTTATAGCAAAGAGCAGGCATTAGAATCGGTTAGTGCCTGTCTCAATACAAAACGTATGCACAGTAACCGCGATAGCTTGCCCAAGTCGGTCAATCGCTATGTGCTGGCCAGGAAAGGCGAGCGTTCCTGGTGTGAGCTGTTTGCGCAATCGGGTGACCCCTTGCCGGTGGGTTATAACCCCCATTTGTCAGGTCGCAGTGAGCGCTGCCTATCACGCCACCGGACTGCCGAATTTGCCCGCCTCCTAGAGGGGGATGCATACCTCGAAAATCTAGCGACATCCGATGTTTATTGGGATGAGGTTGTCGCCATCGAGCCCCTCGGCATGCAGCAGGTCTACGACTTGACGGTAGACGATACGCATAACTTTGTTGCGGAAGATATCTGTGTTCATAACACCACCTTCGCCATGAATTTGGTCGAGCACGCCGTCATTTCCAGCGATAAACCGGTGATGGTGTTTTCCATGGAGATGCCCGCCGAATCGCTGATGCTGCGGATGCTGTCTTCCCTGGGGCGTATCGACCAGACCCGCGTGCGTACCGGGCAACTGGAAGACGAAGATTGGCCGCGGCTGACTTCAGCGGTCAACCTGCTGAAAGACAAGCAGCTGTTTATTGACGATACAGCGGCGCTGTCGCCCAATGAAATGCGCTCGCGTATTCGCCGTGTCGTGCGTGAGCACGGCAACATGGCGATGATCATGATCGACTATCTGCAGCTGATGCAGATCAGCGGTTTTTCCGAAAACCGCACCGGCGAGATCTCGGAAATTTCACGTTCACTGAAGGGGTTGGCGAAAGAGTTCAACTGCCCGGTCGTCGCCCTTTCGCAGCTGAACCGCTCCCTTGAGCAGCGCCCCAACAAGCGTCCGGTCATGTCGGATCTGAGGGAATGTGTGACAGGGGACACCTTAGTGACCCTGGAGACTGGTGAACGGGCACCCATTAGCGAGCTTGTAGGCCAAACGCCAAACGTCATCTCGATGGCGGAAAGTGGAAAACTCCAGCCAGCGAAAACGGACTTGATATGGTCAGTTGGTGTCAAGCCTGTCTTTGAAGTAACGCTTGCGAGCGGGCGGAGAGTCCGTTGCACTGGCGAGCATCGTCTTAAGGCGCTGTGGGGCTGGAAAACGGTTGCCAGCCTTGAAACCGGGGACCGGCTTGCTATCTCACGTCAACTGGCCGAACCAGATAATCCCAGTGTCTGGGATGAGCATGCCATCATCTTAATGGCACACCTGCTTGGTGATGGTAGTTATGTGAAAGGCCAGCCAATGCGTTATACAACAGCCAGTGAAGCGAACAGCGAAGCAGTAACTCAGGCCGCAACACAATTTGGCTCAACGGTAACGCGCCACACTGGCAGGGGGAATTGGCATCAATTAGTGATCGCCGGCAATGGAAACCGCTGGCATGCGAGCGGCGTTGCGGCGTGGTTGAAATCTTTGGGGGTATTTGGTCAGCGCTCTGCTGATAAACATATTCCCCGGGAGCTTTTTAAGCTTTCCAACGACCAGATTGCCCTTTTTCTGCGGCACCTTTGGGCCACAGACGGCAGTATTACGACCGATGCCAATCAGCGAACACGCATATACTTTTCCACCGTTAGCCGCCGACTGATTGACGATGTTGCCGCCTTGCTGCTGCGTTTTGGCATTGTGGCCCGCATTCGGCGCGTCGTGTCTGGTGAAGGCGGTGGATGGTACACCGCCGACATCTCAGGCCTTGAGCAGCAACGTCGCTATGCTGAATATATCGGGGCGTTTGGCCATCAGAAAGAAGCCATGGACAACTGGCTTGCCTCTGCCGTGGCTAATAGCAATACCAACATCGATACACTTCCTCAGGAAGTATTTGAGTACGTTAAGCAAGAAATGGGCGCTAAAGGTATCAGTCAGCGCAAAATGGCATCGATGCGAAATACCGCATATGGAGGAAGTGCTCACTTCAGCTATTCTCCCTCTCGCAAGACGCTTAGCCACTATGCGGACCTTTTAGAGAACCAGGCGCTGAAACAAATCGCGACCAGTGATCTATTCTGGGACAAGGTCGTCGAGGTTCGTGCCTGTGGAGAAGAAGAGGTCTTTGACCTGACGGTACCGGGTAATGCTTGTTGGTTAGCCAATGATATTGTTAGCCATAACTCGGGCGCCATCGAACAGGATGCAGACGTGATCGCCTTCGTTTACCGCGATGAGGTCTATAATCCAGATAACCCTGATAATCAGGGGATTGCCGAGCTGATTATCGGTAAGCAGCGTAACGGTCCCATCGGCACCGTGCACATGGCCTTTATCGGCCGCTACACACGCTTTGAAGATCTGGCACCGGACAGCTACGGCGAAGCTTTCGGCGACTAGATGTGTAATGAGTCGCTTGAGCATGGTCGGCAAGCTCGTATAATGCCCGGCCCATCAGTAAACAGAACGGGAGCACAGCATGGCAGGTGGTTTTCGGCGTGGTAATCGTCAGCGTCTACCCAAGTTGGAAGCGCGCGGGGAGTTGCAGTCCCTCGAACGCGAAGGGCCCTTCAAGGAGTGGCTGGGCATGCCCGACCTGTACCGCTACTACATCGAGGTCGATGGCGAAAAATACAGCTACCAGACCGAAGACTCGGAGTTGCCGGTGAAGGTAGGGGATAAAGTGGTGTTTCGTTACAAGCAGACCAAAGCAGGCAACTGGATAGATCGCAATTCGCTGGGCAAGGCGATTGACCCCTCGGAATATCAATAGCCTGAGCTAGGAACTCTCCTGGGGTATCAGCGTCATAGCCTTAACATAGCACTGCAACAAAAATGCCATTATCTTTCGGCATGCTATGTGACTGAGATGCTAATAACCCCAGGAGGGAGCCATGGAAATGACGTCGCTCAAGGCGTTTGTTGCTCAACATGATAATTTCGAAATACGTGTTATCAGCCATGCGGGCAGCCGCTACTATCAAGTGGAGCTGGAAGACGTGGAAGGCACACGCCATATGCTGACCCGGCGGGGCAAGCCGATGATGTTTCGCGCGCTGGATGATATCTATCTGGAGCTGAAACGCGCCGACATCCATCGCGCCTATCTGGTTCAGCACGTCGCTCACGACGAAATGATTGGCCGTGATGCTCACTACAATGCTCCGTTAAGCTCGCGTGTGCCGCTGGTTTTTTAAACCTTTCGCATGCGCGCTATCACGATCCGCTAGACCGTTTCTCCCACCACTGGCCCAGTCGTACCCGTCGACGGGCAAACCATCGGTAGCCCCAGTTAAGGGCTCCTTTCAATCCCGGCAGGCACGATAGCCAAACCAGCCGCCGGTATCCCAGAACGGCATACAGGGCTCGGCTAGCTTCCATGCCGATATACCAGTTGCCCTGGCTGTCTTTTACGTGAAGCAATCCCATCATTGCCTCGAACGCTTCTCGATCGTGGGTGGCGTTGAATTCAGCACTCTGAATGTCTACCAGCCGGATGCGGTCCTGATGGTGGTGCCGGGAAAGCCAGTTAACCTCCACGCGGCAAAAAGGACAGTGACCATCGTGGTAGAGCGTCACAGGCGCACTAGCGTCAAGCGGGCTGAATCGACTCATGAAGTGGTCTCCTTTGTATAGCCGGCGGTGTGGTGGGGCTGCCCGTAACCTGGTGAAGTTTCAAGCTGATCGAGAAATTGCTGCGCCTGTTGATGAATGACCGTGCGTTTGTCAGATGCCATGCGATCAAGCGAGCCATAAATCAATTTCATGCGCGGGTTATGCTGCAAGGTGTCGCGGTGTTGCTCGAGGAAATGCCAGTACAAACTGTTGAAGGGGCAGGCCTTCTCACCGGTTACCTGGTTGGGTGAGTAGCGGCAGTGTTGGCAATGATCCGACATCTTGTTGATGTATTTGCCTGACGCGCAGTAGGGCTTGGACCCCATCTGGCCGCCGTCGGCGTGCAGCACCATGCCCAGCGTATTGGGCAGCTCCACCCATTCGCAGGCATCGATGTATACCGCCAGATACCAGTCACACAGTGCCTCCGGTTTGACCCCGCACAGCAGAGCGAAGTTGCCGGTTACCATCAGACGCTGGATATGGTGCGCGTAGCCGTTGTCCATGGTCATTTCCACTGCCCGCTTCAAGCAGTGCATGTCGGTGTTGGCGTCCCAGTAAAAGGACGGCAAATCACGCTCGAAACCCAACGAATTACGGCGCTTGTAGTCGGGCATCTGCGTCCAGTAAAGCCCCCGCACGTACTCGCGCCAGCCAAGTATCTGGCGAATGAAGCCCTCAACGGCGTTGATAGGCGCTTCTCCATCGAGGTAACGCTGCTCGGCCGCCCGGCACACCTCTTGCGGTGAGAGCAGGCCGATATTGAGTGCGGCCGACAGGCGAGAGTGAAACAGGAAGTCGGCGCTTTCACTGATGGCATCCTGATAACGGCCAAAATCAGCCAGGCAGTGGTCAAGGAAATGCCGCAAATCCGTGAGCGCCTGGCGGCGCGTCACCGGCCAGTTGAACGTCGCCAGGTCGCCCATGTGGTCGGGAAAATGACGTTCCACCGCATCGAAGGCGGCCTGGGTCATCTTTTCGTAGTGATGCCTGGGTGGCGCCGGAAACGCCAAGTCGCCCTTGATCGGCTCGCGGTTATCATGATCAAAGTTCCACTGCCCGCCCATTGGCTTTCCGTCTTCCATCAACAGCCCGGTGCGTTTGCGCTGCTCACGGTAGAAGTACTCAAGGCGTAGCTGTTTGCGTCCCTCAGCCCACTGGCTGAAGTCGTCGGGCGTCGTGAAAAAACGATCGTCCTCGTGAAGCTGCCAGGGCAGCTCGGCGGTTTGGCGGTTCAGCATGGCTTCATAAAGCCGCCATTCGCCGGGGCGCGTCACGCGTATCTCATCGCAGCCGTAAAGCCGGGCCAGGCGCTCTGCTTCCCCGATCAACGAGTGGCAGTTGTCAGCATCATCCAGATTGCTGTAGTGAACCTCGAAGCCCTGTTGGCGCAGCTGGTAGGCAAAGTGGCGCATGGCGGCGAAGAACAGGCCAAGCTTGTGGCTATGATGGGGAACGTAGCTCGCTTCTTCGGCCACTTCGCATAGGGCGACAACGGCATTGTCAGGCGCGTGGCGCAACGTGGCCAAAGAAAGCGACAGCTGATCGCCCAGCACGAGCAGTAAAGGCTTAGACATAAATTAACCTAACTATGTACAAATAATGTTAATAGTATAACTTTATGCCGCCGGTTTGCAGAAAAGTGATAGGATTTATTTTTCAAGGTGCTGTCAGCAGGAGTGAATATCATGACCGAGCAAGTCGCAAAGGATCAGCCGGGCGAAAGTCGCCTAATGCATGCCCCCAGCGACCATCCCCCTGTACCCCGCGCGAAGGTGGGCGTGGTATTGGCCAACCTGGGGACGCCGGATGCCACCGACTACTGGTCGATGCGTCGTTACCTTAGCGAGTTCCTGTCTGATAAACGGGTGGTCGATTATGCCAACTGGAAGTGGCAGCCGTTGCTGCAACTGATCATCTTGACCAAGCGGCCATTCTCATCAGGTAACGCCTACAAAAGCATCTGGAACAACGAGCTGAACGAAAGCCCACTGCTGACCACTACCCGGGCGCAAACACAGAAAATGACCGAACGTTTGAAAGCGCTCTACGGCGATGATGTGGAGGTCGATTTCTGCATGCGCTACGGCAATCCTTCGACCGAAAGCGTGCTGAACCGCCTGAAGGATAAAGGCTGCGAAAAGATTGTCTTCTTTCCGCTCTACCCTCAGTACGGCTCGCCCACCACGGCGACGGCCAACGACCAGGCGTTTCGCACCCTGATGAAAATGAAGTGGCAGCCGTCCATTCGCACCGTGCCCGCCTACTTCGATCATCCGGCCTATACCGATGCGCTGGCCAACTCGGTGCGGGAGGCCTACGAAGGCTTCACGACGCGGCCGACCAAGCTGGTTGCCAGCTACCACGGCGTGCCCGAGCGGTACCTGCTTGAAGGCGACCCCTACCACTGCCAATGCCAGAAAACCACACGCCTGCTGCGCGAAAAGCTGGGGTTCAGCAAGGAAGAAGTCGACACCGCCTTCCAATCGCAGTTTGGCCCCGAAAAGTGGGTCGGCCCTCAGACAGTCGATCACGTAGCTGAATTGGCCAAGCAGGGCCACAAGCACATCGCCATCCTGTCGCCAGCGTTTTCATCGGACTGCGTCGAGACGCTGGAAGAAATCAAGGAAGAGATACACGACAGCTTCATGGAGGCGGGAGGAGAAACCTTCAGTTATATCCCCTGCCTGAACGACCGCGAAGACCACATCGATGCGCTGGTGGCGGTGGTCAACAACGAATTGTCGGGGTGGTTATAGGCGAACACCCTATCTCTACTATTTTTCTCTTTTTGTCATTGGCCACCTACGGGTGGCTTTTTTTACCTGGAGGCACCGGCGAGTGGCGTATAGGCATGGAAAAATATATGTACAATAGTTGTACTGTATACGATATGATGTCTATGTTTAGAGGGCGCCTTCTGTTAGGCGAGCATCAAGATGCCACATCAACACCATTTACCGGAAAAAGTCTGCGTTCACTGCCAGCGCCCGTTTACTTGGCGAAAGAAATGGGCGCGATGCTGGGATGAGGTCCGCTATTGCAGCAAACGCTGTCAGCGCGAAGCCCGGATAGCAAAACGCGCTGAGGAGACCTGAGCATGAACAGCACGATCGATATCGTCTGGCTGCACGACGACCTCAGAGTGACGGATAACCCGCTGCTGCGCCTGGACGACCTGCCGGATCACCTTGTCTGTCTTTATGTGCTTGATGAGGCGTGGCTGGCGCCATTATTCGACGATGACGATGTATCGCGAATTGGTCCGGCAAGGCTACGTTTCTTGTGGCAGTGCCTGATGGAGCTGCGCGGTGAGCTGTTACAGCGGGGTAGCGACCTGTTGGTGCGCATCGGCGATCCCGTCGAGGAGGTTGTGGCGCTCGCCGGAAAGCTTCAGGCGCGCAAAGTAAGGGTTGCCGAGCACGTCGGTGTAGAGGAAAAACAGCAAATCCAGGCGGTCAGGGATCGGCTGTCGGAGACCACAGCCGTTGAGTGCCATGAATCGGGCCGGTTGATCGACGAGCAGGCCCTGCCGTTCGATCTATCTCAACTGCCCGAGAGCTTCTCGGCCTTTCGGCGCCAAGTCGAGAAACACTGCGTCACTCCCCCAAGCCTGGCCGCACCGGTTACCTTACCCGCCTGGCCCGACGCGCCGCGTGGCTTCCCGCCGCTGAACAAGGTCTGTCCCGTCAGTGCGAACTGGCAGCCCGATGCGCGTCAAGGGATGGATTTTGCAGGCGGCGAGGCGGCTGGCCGCGCGCGCCTGCACCAGTACATCTGGCAGCAACATGGTCCGGCGACCTACAAGAAAACCCGCAACGGGCTCTTGGGGGCTAATTTTTCTACCCGCTTCTCACCCTGGCTGGCCCATGGTTGCATATCGCCGCGTCAGGTGCGGGATGAGGTGAAAGCCTGGGAATCACAGTACGGCAGTAATGAATCCAGTTACTGGATTGGTTTCGAGTTGCTATGGCGGGAGTATTTTTTACGCGCGGCGCAACTGGAGGGTGAGGCCCTGTTCGGCCGGGCCCAGCTGCCTGCCACCAATCCAGACTTTGACGCCTGGCGCAACGCGACGACGGGCGTGCCGTTTATCGACGCCGCGATGCTGGAGCTCAGCCGCACGGGGTGGATCTCCAATCGGGTCCGCCAGAACGTCGCCAGTTTCCTGGTCAAGGATCTGGGCGTGGACTGGCGACTCGGCGCTGCCTGGTTCGAGCACTGCCTGCTGGACTACGATGTGGCGAGTAACTGGGGCAACTGGCGTTATATTGCCGGGGTCGGGCGCGACCCGCGCCAGGATCGCTACTTTAATGTATTGAAGCAGGCAGGCCATTATGACCCTAAAGGCTTTTATGTGGCGCACTGGTTGCCTGAACTGGAAAATTTGCCCAATGGTCTGGCTCGGCATCAGCCATGGCGAGTTGCCGCCGAACGTTTCCCGGCACCTCGGGTGGCACCCGAGGCCTGGCAGCGCTGGCTGATCGATGAAGCGCAACTGGAAGCAACTGACGAGTAACTGGACAGGCAAGTAACTGAAAGACGAGTAACTGACAGACGAGTAACTGATGAGAGTATCCATGGAAGATCGCCGTACCGCCTGGTTATTGGGGCTGGCAGGCTTGTTGCCGTTCCTGCTGACCCTCGGGATGGCAGGCTGGGGCCCAGAAGGCTGGCAAGAAACCGCAGTGCGAGCGTTTTTGTGTTATAGCGCGGTGATCTTGTCGTTCCTGGGCGGTACCCATTGGGGGGCGGCGCTGCAGAATCCGCAACCGGGCCATAGCTCACGGCTGCTAATCGCCATGGCACCGAGCTTGATTGCCTGGCCCGCGCTGCTGTTCAGTCCGCTTTGGGGGCTTGCCGTGCTGTGCGTCGGCTTTGTGCTTGTTTGGGGGTACGACCTCAGCCGCAGTGGCCGCTGTGGTTGGCCCGCCTGGTACTGGCAGTTGCGCACGTTATTGACCGTCATCGTTGTGCTTGCCCACGTCGTCTTGCTGACCCACCTTTGGTGATCAAAATACCCTAGTATCCCGTCCCGTTCTGGGCCATCATCGGCACTGCCAAGGACTGCCTAAAGGAAGCCATGATGTTGCATAAAAAACTGACACTTTCCTCGATCAGCGCCACGCTCGGGATGACGGCCGTGTTGCTTTCGAGCCCGCCGGGGCTGGCGAACCAGCAGTTGATGACCGAAGTCGACGCCCAGGTGGCCGGTGAGGTTGCGGAAGACATTCAGCACAATAGCTTCAACCAGTGGCGCGACGCCTTCCGTCGCTATGCCAGGGAGCAGGGCATCAGCGAAGCGACGCTGCGAGAGGCGTTTGACCAGGTGCGCTATCGCGAACGGATTATCGAGCTCGATCGGTATCAGCCTGAGTTTGTGCGCCCCATCTGGGAATACCTTGATACGGCGGTTTCCAGCACCCGAATCAACAATGGCAAGGACCGGCTTTCAGAACATCGGCGCACTGCGCAGCAAATGGAACAGCGCTACGGTGTCCCCGCCGAAATCATTGTCGCCATCTGGGGTATCGAAAGTAATTACGGCAGCAACTTCGGCGATTTCTCCACCCTAGAAGCATTGGCGACGCTCGCCTTTGATGGCCGTCGCCAGCAGTTCGCCCGCGAGGAGCTATTGGCTGCCTTACGGATAATCCAGCAGGGCGATATCGCCGCTGAGCAAATGCGCGGCTCCTGGGCGGGTGCCATGGGGCATACCCAGTTCATCCCCACCAGTTTCGAAGCCTATGCCGTCGATGGTGACGGCGATAACCGCCGTGACATCTGGGGGAGTATTCCGGATGTCATGGCGTCAACGGCCAACTACCTGGCCCGCGCGGGCTGGCAGCCCGGGCAACCCTGGGGCGTTGAAGTCACTCTGCCCGATAACTATGACTATGCCCAGACCGGCCGCCGCGACAGTCAGACCTGGGCGCAGCAGGGTGTGGAAGCCGTGAGCGGCGAACTCCCGCGTTTCGACAGCGCCGAAGTCATCGTGCCTGCCGGGGCCGAGGGGCCCGCGTTTTTAGTCGGACCTAATTTCCGTGCCATTCTGCGCTATAACAACGCGACCAGCTACGCGCTGGCGGTGGCAACGCTGAGCGACGCCATTGCCGGGCGGGATGGCATCCAGCAAAGCTGGCCGCGTGAAGAGGCACCTTTGACGCGGGATGATGTCCAAGCGCTGCAGCGCTACCTCAACCAGGCTGGCTACGATGTTGGCGGGGCTGATGGCATCATGGGGCCCAACACCCGCCAGGGCCTGCGTGCCTTTCAGCGGGCTGAGGGATTGACCCCCGATGGCTTTGCGACGCAATCATTGCTCGAGCGGCTGCGTCAGCGGGTTGAGTAGCACTTCTTCCAAAGGATATCAGGACAGGAAATCATGATGCCCAAGGTAGTAACGACATTGTTGAGTGGTTTCGTCATGGTCACGGCACTGGCAAGCAGTCAGGCAATGGCCAATGACGACAAGGTATTTGGCTGGGTGGAAAAGGCAACGCTGCACCCCTGGGGAACTGAAGTCAAAGCCAAACTCGACAGTGGTGCCTTGACCTCGTCGCTGGACGCTCGGGACATCGAGATGTTTGAAAAGGATGACGAAGACTGGGTGCGTTTTCGTCTTAAGCTTGAAAATGAGGAAAACGGCGAGGTGTTCAGTGACGAGATCGAGCGCCCGCTATACCGCAACCTGAGGCTTCGCGGTGCCGGCGGCACGGACAGGCGCCCCGTCGTGCTGCTCAACGTGTGCATGGGCAACACCATCTACGAAGAGCAGTTCAGCCTGCGTAACCGGGAAGACATGAATTACCCGCTATTGCTGGGGCGGCGCACCATCAGCCACCTCGGCCTGCTTGATGTGCGCGAAACCTTCATGCAAGAGCCAGACTGCGACAAAGATGCAGAAGTAGTGGCCCATGACCCCGACGATGATGACGCCAGTGATAATATCTGATCCCTAAAAGAGCCGTGATAGCAGGGCGGTCACGGCGGTCTCTACTCTCAGAATACGCGGGCCAAGGTGCATGCCTTCGCAGCCCGCGTTCAACAGTTGATCCACTTCCCAGTCGATAAAGCCGCCTTCGGGGCCTATAAACAACACTGTTTCCTCATTGATGCCTCTCGGGCAAGGGGAAGCCATGCCCGGGTGGGCGACGAGACCACGGCCCTGTGCCAGTAGCGCTGGCAGATGCTCGTCGAGAAACGCCCGAAAGCCTTTCACCAGGGTCACACTGGGCATCACGGTATCGCGTGCCTGCTCAAGGCCCAGCACCAGATGCTGGTGTATCTTCTCGGGACGTAGTTCAGGGGATTGCCAATAGCTTTTTTCGACCCGTTTGGTATGCAGCAGCGTCATGCGCTTAACGCCAAGCGCGGTCACGTGTTCCAGGGTGCGTGCCAGCATGCGCGGGCGGGGTAATGCCAGTACCAGATGCACGGGCAGGGCAGGCGGTGGCGGTTCGCCAAGGTGTTCCCAGCGCAACGTTGCCTGATCGGGCCCAATGGCGGTCAATTCGGCTTTACCGATCAGCCCGTTGGCGCAACCGACGGTGAGGGTATCCCCTGGCTGGGCGCGGTGTACCTCGCGCAGGTGTGTCAAACGGCGCTGATCGCGCAACAGCGCCTGGCCGTTCTGGGCCACATCGTGAGGTTCGAGTAAAATCAGGTTCATGGCAGTGGTCGATTATTGAGTGCTTGGAAAGGTAGAGAAAAGCCCGTATGTCACGTCCCGGCCGACGCGACGCCTATTGAATATCGTTACATGGCTTGCATGGCCGTCAAGTGCAGGCACAATAACAGCAACGGGAAGCAAAGCCCTATCGCGTTTAAGGAGAATCGCCGTGCGCGTCATTCGTAAATATGCCAATCGCAGACTGTATGATACCCAACAAAGCCGTTACGTGACGCTGGAGGATCTGCGCCGTCTGATTCTCGAGGAAGAGCCGTTTCGGGTCGAAGACGCCAAAAGCGGTGAAGATCTTACGCGGACGATCCTGCTGTCGATTATCATCGAACAGGAAAGTGCCGACAGTGATGCCGAAGTGTTCTCCAACGACCTCCTGGCCCAGCTGATCCGGGTCTATGACATGTCCTCGCCGCTCCCGCTGGCGCGTTACCTGGAGCAGGGCACCCAGATCATGATGGAGCAGCAAAAGCGCATGCAGAGCCAGTGGCAGCAGGCCATGCGCCACACGCCCATGGAATTCATGCGCGAGCTGGCCGAGGAAAACATGCGCTTCTGGCAGAAGACCATGAATCAGGCACCGCCCACCGGCAAAAACGGCAGCGACGATCGTGGCCAGAGCGACGAAGCTCATGACGATAAAGCCCATGATAAAAAAGCGCATGATAAAAAGAGCGACGACAAGTCATCCTAAGCGCCAGCGACGCGCGGGCAAGCTGTGGCATAATGCCGCTATTAATCTGCTCTTCCGCAAAGAAGGATACCCATGAAGGTTTTGATGATAGGCGGCGGTGGTCGCGAACACGCGTTGGCATGGAAACTGGCTCAGTCGCCGCGCGTCTCGCAGGTGTTTGTGGCACCGGGCAATGCAGGCACCGCCGGTGAGGAAAAGCTGACCAACGTCGCCATCGAAGCAAGCGATATTTCCGCACTGGTGGCGTTTGCCCGCGAGGAAGACGTGGCGTTGACGGTGGTGGGGCCGGAAGCGCCGCTGGTCGAAGGCGTGGTGGATCAATTCCAGGCCGCGGGGCTGGCCATCTTTGGCCCGACCCAGGCAGCCGCCCAGTTGGAAGGCTCAAAATCGTTTACCAAAGACTTCCTGGCGCGTCATGCGATTCCCACGGCCGACTATCAAACCTTCACCGCCGTTGAGCCAGCGCTTGACTACCTGGCCGAGGTAGGCGCGCCCATCGTCATCAAGGCCGATGGCCTGGCGGCCGGTAAAGGCGTCATTGTGGCGATGAGCCAGCCTGAGGCCGAAGCGGCGATCCGCGACATGCTGGAAGCCAACGCCTTTGGCGATGCAGGCGCACGGGTGGTGATCGAAGAATATCTGGACGGCGAAGAGGCCAGCTTTATCGTCATGGTCGATGGCGAAAACGTGGTGCCCATGGCGACCAGCCAGGACCACAAACGCGCCTACGACGGTGACAGCGGACCCAATACCGGCGGCATGGGGGCCTACTCACCGGCGCCCGTGGTCACGCCGGATGTCGATGAGCGCATCATGCAGCAGGTGATACTGCCCACGGTCAAGGGAATGGCTGCCGAAGGCCATGCCTACAGCGGCTTTCTCTATGCCGGCCTGATGATCGACGGCCAGGGTAACCCCAAGGTGATCGAATACAACTGCCGCTTTGGTGATCCGGAAACCCAGCCCATCATGCTGCGTCTGACCTCGGATTTTGCCGCGCTGTGCCTTGCCGGTGCACAAGGCAAGCTGGCCGGTCAGCGCTGCGAGTGGGACCCTCGCGCCGCGGTGGGTGTCGTACTGGCTGCGGGCGGTTACCCGGGCAGCTACCGCAAGGGCGACGTGATTCACGGCATTGCCAATGCCGAGCGTCATGGCTGCAAGGTGTTTCATGCGGGTACCCAACACAATGACCAGGGCGATGTCCTGACGGCAGGGGGCCGCGTACTGTGCGTTACCGCCTTGGGCGATAGCGTCTCTGAGGCGCAACAGAAGGTGTATCAGGGCGTCGATGAAATCCACTGGGAGGGCGTTATCTGTCGCCGCGATATCGCTCACCGGGCGATTGCCCGGGAAGCTTGACGCTTTGATAGTTGCATGGGCATCCTGCCTCGCTTTCC
This sequence comes from Vreelandella subterranea, assembly GCF_900111305.1. Classification (GTDB taxonomy): domain Bacteria; phylum Pseudomonadota; class Gammaproteobacteria; order Pseudomonadales; family Halomonadaceae; genus Vreelandella; species Vreelandella subterranea. The sequence goes on along the minus strand of NZ_FOGS01000010.1, from coordinate 16,134 downwards.
GATCACAACGCTTTCCGATCACAACAAGGATAACTGGATGGAACGGGTTCAGCTCGATTTTCCCGACGCAGCGATCATTCATCGCCATTCGCTAAGCGTCCGCGTCACGGACATGAACTACGGTCGTCATCTCGGCCACGATGCGCTGGTCTCGCTGCTCCATGAGGCGCGCATCCAGGCGTTTGCCGCCCTCGATCTGCCTGAGTGGGACATGCAGGGCTATCCCAGCGTGGTGGCTGACCTGGCGGTGCAATACCAAAGCGAAGCGCGCTGGCCGGATGCCCTGGTGGTCGAAACCGCCGTACCGCCTCCCGAAGGCAAGGCGCTGATGGTCTATCAGCGCATCGCCCATGCAGAAAGCGGCAAGGCAGTGGCGACCGCGCGTATCAATCAACTGCTGATTGACATGGCGTCGGGCCGCCCGGTGACAGTACCAGAGGCGGTCGTGCAGGCATTAGCGCAAGCAAGAGGCACCTGACCGATGTCCCGTGAATATCCGATCATTGCCATCACCGGCTCGTCCGGTGCCGGTACCACCACCGTGCGGCGCAGCTTCGAGCGTATGTTCCTGCGTGAAGACGTGCACGCCGCCATGGTCGACGGCGACGCCTTCCATCGCTATACCCGCGACGAACTGCATCGCATGTTCCGCGAAGAACCCGAGCGCAAAAACGAACTGTCGCACTTTGCCGTCGAAGCCAACCTGCTGGATCGCCTCGAAGGCCTGTTCATCGAATACGGCGAGCATGGCACAGGCACCTTCAGGCACTATATTCATGCCGAAGATAAACAAAAGATCGAGGCGGGGCACAAGGTCGGTACCTTCACGGAGTGGCAGTCGCTCCCCTGCGGGACCGATTTGCTGTTTTACGAAGGCCTGCACGGTGGCCTGGTAACGGAAGAATACGACATTGCCCGTCATGTCGATCTGCTGGTGGGGGTGGCACCCACCATGAACCTGGAATGGATCCAGAAAATCGATCGCGACACCAAGATGCGCGGCTACTCCCAGGAAGCGGTCATCGACACCATTCTGGGCCGCATGGATGACTATGTGCGCTATATCCAACCGCAGTTTTCGCGCACCCATATCAATTTCCAGCGCGTGCCCACGGTGGATACCTCCAACCCCTTCGAGGTGCAGGACATCCCCACGGATGCGGAATCCTTTGTGGTCATCCGCTTCCGTGACCCTTCCACGGTAGACTTTCCCTGGCTATTGGCGATGATCAAGGATTCGTTCATGACCCGGCCCCACACCCTGGTGGTGCCCGGCGCCAGAATGTCGCTGGCCATGGAGCTTATCCTGGCACCGTTGGTGCGCCACTTGTTGTCACAGCGGCGTTTTCGTTAGGCTCACAGGTAACCGTTTACCTGTGTTGCCAGGTCACGCTCACTGAGGAGCTTTTATGGACTGTCTGTTTTGCAAGATCATCAACCGCGAAATCCCTGCGGATATTGTCTATGAAGACGAGCACGTGCTGGCGTTCAACGACATCAATCCCCAGGCACCCACGCACCAGTTGATTATCCCCAAGAAGCACATTGCCACGCTCAATGATATTCATGCCGATGACCTGGCGACCGTTGGTCGGCTGCAATATACCGCGGCGACACTCGCCCAAGAGCAGGGCTTTGCCGACGACGGCTACCGCGTCGTCATGAACTGCAACGAAATGGGCGGTCAAACGGTCTATCATATTCACATGCACCTGCTCGGCGGGCGTCAGTTTACCTGGCCCGCCGGGTAAGTCACCGTACCTTTACGACCCGCGGCCAAGGAGCGAGCCATGAGGCGTCGATGCCCCCGTTCTGACCAATGGATCTATCAGTTTGACCGTGCGCTGCGCACGCTGGCGCCACCCACGGCGCGCTCGAAAGCGCCTGCGCCGGTAGCGTCAGCCGATGAAACCCTGACCGCCTTCGAGGCCCACCACGTGGCGGGCATGATGCGCGTCAACCACAGCGGTGAAGTGTGCCTGCAAGGGCTTTACCAGGGGCAGCGGCTGTTTGCCCAACGGCCGGATGCCAGCGCACAAATGCAACAATCTGCGACCAATGATCTTGGTCATCTGGCTTTGTGTAGCCAGCGGCTGCAGCAACTGGATAGCCGTACAAGCCTGCTTGCTCCGTGTTTCTACATAGCCTCGCTGAGTATTGGCGCGACCACGGGTGTACTGAGTGAGCGCCTTGGCATGGGGCTGCTGGCCGCCAGCGAAACGCAAGCCGCCAAGCGGTTCAGTGATCAGCAGTCACGCCTGCCGAAGGCTGATCAGACATCACGTACCCTGCTTCGCAAAATGGCCGTGGAGAAAAACCACCATGCCCAACTGGCGCTGGAGGCGGGCGGTGTCAGTCTGCCTGCGCCAGTGCAGTGGCTCATGCGCGGCGCCTTCAAGGCGGTCAGTAAAACGACGTATCACGGCTAACCGCTGGCGGATACCCACAAAAAAGCCCCGCATGGCGGGGCTCAATTTACTAAAAAAGACTCAACTTATCTTGCGCAAGGTCCGAATCAGCCCGTAGCGGGGGTTATTCGCCATGGATGGCGAATGTAGCGCCCATGGAGGGGTTTACAGCGCCCCCGCCAAGGGTTGTTCGGACCAGGCTATTAAGCATCAATGCGCTTGTACTTCATGCGCTTGGGCGTGTCGTTGCCCACACGCTTCTTGTGATCTTCTTCGTAGTCGGTGTAGTTGCCGTCAAAGAAGACCACTTCCGAATCGCCCTCAAACGCCAGAATATGCGTCGCAATCCGGTCAAGGAACCAGCGGTCGTGCGAGATCACCATGGCGCAGCCCGGGAAGGCCAGCAGGGCCTCTTCCAGCGCACGCAGCGTCTCGATATCCAGATCGTTGGACGGCTCGTCAAGCAGCAGCACGTTGGCACCCTGCTTGAGCGTTTGCGCCAACTGTAAACGACCCCGCTCACCACCGGACAGCTCATCCAGGCGTTTCTGCTGGTCGTTGCCTTTAAAGTTGAAGCGACCCACGTACGCCCGCGAAGCGACCTCGTAACCATTGATGTTAAGGATATCCTGACCACCCGAAACGGCCTGCCAGACGGTCTGCTTGTCGTCCAGCGCATCACGCAACTGCTCGACATAAGCGATATCCACGGTCTCACCAATCACGACCTCGCCAGCATCGGGCTGTTCCTGGCCGGTAATCAGCTTGAACATGGTCGATTTACCGGCGCCGTTACCGCCCACAATGCCGACAATCGCACCGGGGGGAATCGAGAACGAAAGGTCCTGGTAAAGCAGCTTGTCATCGAAGCGTTTCGCCACATCATGAAACTCGATGACTTTATCCCCCAGGCGCGGGCCGGGTGGAATATAGATCTCATTGGTTTCATTCCGCTTCTGGAAATCACCGGACTGCATTTCCTCAAAGCGGTTAAGGCGTGCCTTGCTTTTCGCCTGGCGGCCCTTCGAATTGGAGCGTACCCACTCAAGCTCCTGCTTGATGGCTTTCTGGCGAGAAGCTTCCTGCTTCGCTTCCTGACCCAGGCGCTGCTCTTTCTGCTCGAGCCACTGTGAGTAATTGCCCTCGAAGGGAATACCCTGGCCGCGGTCCAGCTCAAGAATCCAGCCCGCCACGTTGTCGAGGAAGTAGCGGTCGTGGGTAATGGCGACCACGGTGCCGCTGTAGTCGTGCAGAAAGCGCTCGAGCCAGGCAACCGACTCGGCATCCAGGTGGTTGGTCGGCTCGTCGAGCAGCAGCATGTCGGGGCTTGAGAGCAGCAGACGACACAGCGCTACACGGCGGCGCTCACCGCCGGACAGGTTGCCCACCTGAGCCTCCCAGGGGGGCAGGCGAAGCGCTTCAGCGGCGACATCCAGCTTGCGCTCGATGTTATGGGCGTCAGCCGCTTCGATAATATTTTCCAGGCGTGCCTGCTCGCTCGCCAGGGCATCAAAGTCGGCGTCCGGCTCAGCGTAGGCAGCGTAAACCCCATCGAGCTTTTCCTGGGCTTCCTTGATGGCGCCCAGGGCTTCTTCGACAGTCTCACGGACATTCTTGCTGTCGTCGAGCTCCGGCTCCTGAGGCAGGTAGCCGACGTTGATTCCCGGCATCGCACGGGCTTCACCTTCAAACTCCTTATCGACACCGGCCATGATGCGCAGCAGTGTGGATTTACCCGCGCCATTCAAGCCCAGTACGCCAATCTTGGCCCCCGGGAAAAACGACAGCGAGATATCTTTAAGAATTTGCTTTTTGGGCGGCACGATCTTGCCAACCCGGTTCATGGTGAAAACGTATTGCGCCATGGAAATCCGTATAGTTGATGAAAAAAATGCCAGCGTCACCGCTGGGCGATTAGGCAGATGATAGAGCCCAGCGTGACGAAAGGCCAGCCAAGGAGGGCTCATCGCCTGGAGGCAGTTATGGTGCTGCCATTACTCTTCTTCGTCCCAGCTGTCATCGATGGCACGTTTGAGGCGGCGTTCTTCGAGCCAGGCCTCTACCTGGCGTCTAGCGCGCAGGCTATCGACCTTGCTGCTCGGTCGAGAACGGCCGTAGTGTTCGTCATTGACGGCATCAGGGGAATCGAAGTCGTCCTCTTCAGCGTCTTCAGGAGAGAAAATTTCACGATTCAAGGGATTACGGCTCATGACTGGCCCTCCAACCCAAGCCGGCGTGCCGGCGACATTATGGCTTTCTGGTTTCCAGCGCAACAGCGGTCCCAGAACCACAGAAAGCAATGGGCGCTTGGACAAGCGCCTTGCCGCTATATAACGCCGGTTAGGTTGAAGATCAAGCGTTGTCGTTTTATTTTTCTGTTCTGGGGTCTGTCTGCTTGGCCTGGAGTGCGGCTAACGCCTGCTGTGCTTCAATGCGCTCGGTAACATCTTTCTGTACGCCAATGTAGTACATCAGATTGTCGGCTTCGTCGAAAACCGGCGTGATCGACAGCTCATTCCAGAACATGGTGCCGTCTTTGCGATAGTTGCGCAGCACCTCCCGCGAAGGCTTGCCAGCATTCAGCGCCTCACGAATCGCGTTGAGAGGATCTTGGTCGCGATCCTCATTCTGCAAAAAACGGCAGTCCCGATATAAAATTTCATCGGCGCTGTAACCGGTCAGGCGTTCAAAGCCTTTGTTGACATAAATCAGGATGTTTTCGTCGCCTTCCTGTTCAGCAACCACTATGCCGTCCTCGGAGGCGTCAACCATGCGTTCGAGCAACGCGGGGCTGATCATGGGAGATCGTTTCATCAAGGGGTCCTGTTGCAGCTCCAAACCTATCGTGGCGTATTGTCACGTAATTTTTATGATAGCAAAATGCCGCTTAACGGCTGCCACCTGGTTACCATCATGGCGAGCGTTGCCCGGCTTTGCAATCCTGAACGTCACTCTGCCTCCGGCAGATGCAGGGCACTGAACATCGCCGCCAGGGCGGTGGCGGATAAAACGAGCAGCAAGGCGCTACTGCCCAGCCACTGGGCCAGAAGGCCGACCAGCCCGCCTACCAGCAGCATCAGCACGCCCGTCAAGGTATTCGAGAGCGCCACATAGAGGGCACGATTATCCTGACTGGCCATATCGACCAGGTAGGTTTTGCGACCCAGACGCACGCCGTGATGAACAATCACCAGCGCGGCGTAGACTAGCGCGTAGGGCCATATGTGCTCGGAAACGACGGCTGGCAGCCACGCAATGCCAGCCCCCAGCAAACAGCACACGGCCGTGCCGATGGCGGCATCGCGCATAACGCCTCGGCTGGACCGGTCAGCGCGCTTGCCCCAAACGGGGCTTGCTACCATGGCGGCCAGGCCGGATACCACGACCAGTAGCCCAAGGCTGCTCAGCTCACTGCCGCTTTGCTGTTGGCCAAGCAGCGCCAGGTAGGGGAGGCCCAAGGCACTGGAAAGCAACAGCGCCCTGCACAGGTTGAAATGCAAGAAGGTGCGATCTTCCTTGAGTAACGAAAGCCCCAGCTTGATGCTGTCCCAGGCATTTTCACCCCCTTCAACCGCGCCCGGCGTTTCCTCGATGCGGGCGGCACAGATCCCGTTAACGGCCCAGCCCAGTGCTGCAATGCCAAGCAGCGCTGCAAGCGTCAAACTGCCAGGAGAATCACCCAGAAGTATCAATACGCCCCCGGCGGCCAGGGTGGCCGCTCCGGCAACACTGCCGCTCCACCCCATCAGGGTGCCGCGGCGGCGTTTGGCAATGGTCTTGCCCATGACATCCTTGGTGGCGATGGACGAAAGCCCCCGGGCCAGCGACAGCATGACCAGCGCCAACAACACCAGACTGCCTCCCAGGCTACCACTGCTCCACAGCGCCAACCCTGCCAGCGCGAGTGCCGCTAGCGCCTGGAGGGTCGCACCGGCCACCCACACCCACTTGCGTTGCGGCTTGAGGCGAATGAAGCCCGCCACAAAGATCTGCGGCAACAATGCCCCGGACTCACGAATAGGCACCAGAAGCCCGACCATCCATATCGGTGCGCCGATGATGCCCATCAGCCAGGGCAATACCAGGCGCGCGCTGGACAGCTCATCCGCCAGCTTATTGCCCAATGCTGCCCATAAATGCAGCATGAAGTTACGCGGTTGCTCATGGCAGGCGCTCTCGGGAATGTCATCGCACATCCGGCTATCCTCGTCGCCGGTCAGCCACTCGTAGATGCGCGATTCAGAAAGGTCATGTCTAGCCATCAGGGCTCCTTGGCAGTCGTCGTCCTGGGCGGCTCGTTTTGACGAGCCGTGTTATTCAGTACACTCTTTAACTTACGCAGTCCAAGTACACACAGTCCAAGTACATGCAGACCAAGTACATGTAGTACATCAGGTACTCTTAGCACACGCGGACGTTAATACCCGCAGATAATACATCTCATGGATAATGGCGAGTCTCGTCAAGGAGCTCAAGGATGTCGCGCATTCAAATCCGCTATTGCACGCAATGCCAGTGGCTGCTACGCAGCGGTTGGTATGCACAGGAGTTGCTCTCCACCTTCGGCGAAGCGCTGGGCGAAGTGGCGCTTTGCCCAAGTCACGGCGGCACCTTCGAAATCTGGTGCGACGATGCTCTGCTATGGGAGCGCAAGCGTGATGACGGCTTCCCGGATATAAAAACCCTCAAGCAGCGGGTGCGAGACCAGGTTGAACCAGCCCGCAACCTCGGTCATACCGACCGATGAATCAGGACCGCCAAGCAATTCTATATGGCTTGGGGGCGGTTGCCCTCTGGTCTACCGTCGCCACCGCTTTCAAGGTGGCCTTGACCTGGATGTCGCCCCTGGAACTGATGTGGCTGGCGGTGTTGGTCTCCTGGCTGCTGATGGGCATTCTGGTGGTGTACCAGGGTAACGCCAGAATAGCGCTAAACAGCGGCTGGAAAACCGCTGCCTGGGCCGGGCTTATGAACCCGGTTGCCTATTATCTGGTGCTGTTTGCCGCCTATGATCGGCTGCCCGGCCAGGAAGCCATGGCGCTGAATTATACCTGGGCACTGGCCATGGCGTTTCTGGCGGTACCGCTTTTGGGGCACCGCCTGACCGTCAAGGATGTCGCCGCTGGGCTGGTCGCCTACGCGGGCGTCTGGGTGATCGCCACCCGTGGCAATGTGTTCGATGTCCACTTTGCCGACCCGCTTGGCGTGGCCTTTGCGCTAGCGTCCACGCTGCTGTGGGCGCTTTACTGGCTGCTCAATGCCCGCGACAAACGCCAGCCCTTGGTGGGCCAGTGGCAAAACTTCACCGTTGGGTTGCCGGTTTTGACGCTGTTGCTGTTATGGGGGCCAGGGTTTCAGTGGCATGGCGGCTCGGCGCTGATGGCCGGTATTTATGTGGGCCTGTTCGAGATGGGGATCGCCTTTATTTTGTGGCAGCTCGCGGTTCATAAGGTGTCACGCACCGCCAAGGTTGCAAACCTGATCTTTCTTTCGCCCCCGGTGTCGCTTTTGTTACTGTTTGTAGTCGTTGGTGAGTCGATTTATCCTTCAACCTTGGTAGGCCTGGTGCTTATTCTGGCTGGGCTAGGCTGGCAGCAAAGGCGTCAATCATAGGGTTAGGTCTTTTTTATCAGCTTTTTAAACAAATCATGCGGCATTAGGTGACGTATCAATGCCTGCTTAATAAGAAAATAACGGCGTTTTGGCTTTGTACATGATGCAATTTTGTTTTACAATAATTTACATTAATATGTGTGACGTAACTCGTGCGTTATAAGCTATAAAGAGCAAATACGTCATCAAGGTGCTTAAGCTCTTTTGATGAGTCACATTGACACGTAAGGCGCTAGAGCCTAGCACCATCAGGGTAGGGAAACCGGGAAAGGATGCGCCACCTGAACATAGATATGGTTGGGTGAGTCCCGCGATAAAAAAATAACGTATCAATTGCTATCGGTGACTGCGGTGGCTTTGCTGCAGTCGCTGTCTCATATTCCATGAGGGGACCACAGATGAAAAAACTCAGCGCCACCAACGGGCTTTACCAACGATTTGGCTTGGCACGCATCATTCAGGCGGCGGCTTTCGGCACTAGCCTGACACTTCTTCCGCTCAGTCAGGCGATGGCTCAGTCGCTTCCATCCGATATGGCCATACCGGGGTCATCCAACCTGCAAGAGACTGTCCAGCAGGCGATTACCCAGAATCCCGAAGTCAACGCGGCGTTCCGCGCTTTCAGTGCAGCGGGTTACGACAGGGATGAAGCCTGGGGCGGTTATCTGCCAAGCGTGGACGCCTCCGCTGGCGTGGGCCGGGAGTCTGTCGAAGGGGATGGTCGCGGTAGCTATAGCACTGACTACGTACAGCTTGAATTGACCCAGATGGTCTATGACGGTTTTGCGACGGCCGGACGGGTAGAGCAGCTGGACCGGGCGGAGCTGGTGCGCTACTACGAATTGCTGGGCGCCAGTGAAAACGTTGCCCTGGAAGCGACCCGGGCCTACGCCGATGTGCTGCGCTATCGCGAGCTGGTTCGCCTGGCTCAGGATAATTACCGCCAGCACATGCGGGTCTACGATCAGATCGAAGAGCGCGCACTCTCCGGCGCGGGCCGCGGTGTTGACCTTGAACAGATTACCGGTCGTGTCGCACTGGCCGAATCCAACCTGCTGACCGAAGCCTCGAACCTCCACGATGTCTCGGCGCGCTATAACCGCATCGTCGGTGACCTGCCGGTAGAAAACCTTGACCCTACACCGGAGCTCTCGGGTGAGCTACCCAGCTCGGTGCAAGAAGCCGTCAACCTTGCCTTCGAAGGTAACCCTGACTTCCACGCCGCGATTGAAGACATCGCCGCGTCGCGTGCGGAGCGGGACATTACGGAAGCAGGTTTCCATCCGCGGTTGGATATCGTTGGGCGCACCGGCAGCAACAACGACGATTCGTCTGCCATTGGTCGCCGTGACCAGAGCAGCATCGAACTGGTTGCCAGCATGAACCTGTATCGGGGTGGCTCGGATCTGGCCTCATTCCGTGCCGCCAGCGAACGCATCGAGGAAGCCGTGGAAAATCGCGAGCTGGCCTGTCGCAACGTTCGTCAAACCACCCAGATCGCCTACGGCGACACCCAGCGGCTGCGCGAGCAGATGCGCTACCTGAATCAGCATCGCCAATCCATTGATCGTGTGCGCGGTGCCTATCAGCAGCAGTTCGATATCGGCGAGCGCACCCTGCTCGACGTGCTGGACAGTGAAAACGAGTTCTTCGAAGCCAGCCGTGCTTACGTCAACGCCCAGTATGACGTCGCCATTGCCGACGCCGAGACGCTGGCCTCAATGGGTCACCTGATGCGCACTCTGGACGTATCGCGCGCCGACATGCCGAGCCTTTCGGACCTGGGTAGTGATGGCGTCCAGATTGATGGCGAGGCTATCTGCCCGACTCAAGCGCCTGCCAACTACACGCTTGAAGATCTGGTAGGCAGTACTGGTAATGGTACGTCTCCGTATGTCAGTACGACGCACGCGTTTGATGGGGATCGCGCCATCGATTCGCTTTCGGTCGCTGATGTGTCAGACAAGTCCTCCATGCTTCCCTCATCGTTCACCGATGAGATCATTAACGCCACCCCAGCGAAAGCAGGTTCTTTCCTTCAGGTCGCGGCCCTGAGTAATCAGTCATCGGCCGTTGAGTTACAAAAAGAACTAGAAGGTCAGTTGAACATGCCAACCCGCATCGTAAACGGCGGAGGCTTTTACCGTGTTCAGGTTAGCACCCCCGCGGATGCAGAATCAGGCTTTCGTCGCCAGTTGAGCGATATGGGATATGATGAAGCGTTTCCTGTCAGCAGTTAAGTAAGAGGATGGCACTGTAGGTTGCTTCGCGTTCCGTCTGTCTTGGTAACCAGGATTCGTTACCAAGACAAGAACGCGAGGCAGTATCGCTGGGCGCACTCATCAGTGCAGGGCGCATTTATGATTTGGGGTATGTGTGTCTAACGAAAAAGACGTAGCATCAGACGAACCATCTAACCGAACCGATACAGACGAGCTTCTGGAATGTTTGGTAGCCGTCGCCTCCATTCATCACCACGATGCCACACGAGAAGCGCTTATTGCCGGTCTCCCACTGGAAGACGGCAGGCTGACGCCCGGCGTGCTGGGGCGTGCGGCGGCGCGCGCCGATTTGACGGCCCGGCTCGTCAAATCACGCCTTTCGCAGCTGAACCCTGCCCTGTTTCCGGCGATTCTGCTACTGGAGTCGGGGCGCGCCTGCGTGCTGCTCAACCTGGACATTAAAAACGGTCAGGCGGAAGTCATTTTCCCCGAGCTGGGCGAGGCAAGCTCCATTGTCAGCCTGGTCGGCCTGCAAGACGCCTACAGCGGTCAGGCAGCCTATGTCAGACCCAAGTTCCGCTTTGATGCGCGTGGCCCTGAGGTCAAGAAGCAGCGCTCGCGGCACTGGTTCTGGGGGGTTATCCGCGAAAACCGCAAGCTTTACCGCGATGTCTTGATCGGCTCGGCGGTGATTAACCTGTTTGCCGTCGCCATGCCGCTGTTCGTGATGAACGTATACGACCGGGTAGTCCCCAACGCGGCTACCGAGACGCTCTGGGTACTGGCCGTCGGCATCTTTATCGTGCTGTGCTTCGACCTGGCGCTGCGCCTGATGCGCAACGCCTTTGTGGATCTGGCGGCCAGCCGTGCCGATGTAAAACTGACGTCCAGCATCATGTCACGGGTGCTCGGCATGCGCATGGAAGCCAAGCCTGCGTCCACAGGCTCGTTTACCGCCACGCTGCAATCCTTTGAATCCGTCCGGGCGTTTATTGGCTCTGCCACCATCGTGGCGCTTGTGGACCTGCCTTTTGTCATCCTGTTTGCCGCGATTATCGCGCTGATCGGGGTGCCACTGGTGATTCCCATCGTGGTCGGCGCGGTGTTCGTTTTTCTTTATGCACTGGCCGCGCAGAGCAAGCTGCACGAACTTTCCGAAACCACCTGGCGCATCGGCGCCCAGCGCAATGCCACCCTGGTGGAGGCCGTCGGCAACCTGGAAACCGTTAAAACCTTGCGCAGTGAAAGCCGTCTGCAGGGCATGTGGGAGCGGGCGTCGGCGTTTCTTTCCCGCACGGCGGCGCAGTTGCGCCTGGTCAGCTCCTCCGTCACCAGTGTGGCGCTATGGACACAACACACGGTGGCGGTGGCGATCATCATTATCGGGGTCTACATGATCATCGAAGGTGATTTGACCCAGGGCGGGCTGATCGCCGCTTACCTGCTATCTTCCCGGGCAATGGCGCCGATCAGCCAGGCGGCGGGGTTGATGGCCCAATACCACCAGTCATCCACGGCGCTTGAATCCCTCAACGAGGTGATGGACAAGCCCACCGAGCGCGTTGAGGGCAAGGCCTATATCAGTCGCCCCGTGGTCCACGGCGATATCAAGTTCGACGGCGTCAGCCTGAGCTACCCTGAGGCAGAGCGCAGCGCGCTCAATGACGTGAGCTTCCGGCTCAAGCCGGGTGAAAAGGTGGCCCTGATTGGCCGGATCGGTTCGGGCAAGTCAACCCTCAGCAAGCTGTTGCTGGCACTTTATCAGCCCACGAGCGGTGCCATCTTCCTGGATGATGTCGACATACGTCAGTTCGACCCCATGCAACTGCGGCGGCATATCGGCTACGTGCCCCAGGATATCGCGCTGTTTTTCGGCACACTGCGCGAGAACATCGTCGCCGGAGCGGGCAGCGAGGGCGTTGACGACGAAGCGCTGCTGGAGGCTGTCCGATTGAGCGGCCTCGAGTCACTGGTGAAATCCAATCCTTACGGGCTGGATCTGCCGGTCGGTGAGGGAGGCAACATGCTCTCCGGCGGTCAGCGTCAATCGGTCGCCGTTGCGCGTGCGCTGGTGAACAGCCCGAGCGTGCTGCTGCTAGACGAACCCACCAGCGCGATGGACCACGCCAGTGAAGAGGTGCTGAAAAAAAACCTGACGCATTTCAGTCAAGAAAAAACCATGGTGATCGTCACCCACCGCACGTCGCTGCTGTCACTTGTCGACCGCATTATCGTGATGGACGCGGGCAAGATCGTTGCGGACGGCCCCCGCGAGCAAGTCGTCGAAGCCTTGCGTAAAGGCCAGGTCGGGAGGGCGAACTAATGGCGAAAAAACGCAAATCCGCCGAACAGCAAGGCTTTGAAGCGCTGGGGCGGTTCAGCGAGAAGGGCGGCAAACCCTTTCGCCCGTTCATGGACCGTTTGTTTTCCAAGCGTGTCACCTCGGCCCATATAAGTCGCGACTGGGCCAGTGACGCCGACTGGGCGCGCATGCAGCAGGATCCTCTCCGCGCACGCGGATTTCTCTACGGCATCGTGCTGGCCGTCATCGCGCTGCTGGTCTGGGCTTCCTTTGCGGAAATTGACGAAGTGACTCGCGGCCAGGGGCGTGTCATCCCCTCGCAACAGCTGCAGCGCGTTCAGTCATTCGATGGTGGCGTGGTCCAGGAGATCCTCGTCCAGGAAGGCCAGATGGTCGAGGCGGGCGAAGTCATCATGCGCATCGACCCGACCCGCTTTGTTTCCGATTTCCGTGAGAACCGCGTTCAAGCGCAGGCGCTAAAAGCCCGTGCCGAGCGGCTGCGTGCCCTGGTGACGGATTCTGACTTCTCGCCCAGTGATGAGCTGATGGCAGAAGCGCCCCTCGTCGTTTCGCAGGAGCGTGAAGCCTATCAAAGCAGTCTGTACGAGTTACGCCAGCAGGAAGCCGTTATTCGCGACCGCATCCGCCAACGTGAAGCCGAGTTGCTCGAGGCAAAACTACGGCGTGACACCGCCAGTCGTGAGTTGCAGATGGCCAGTGAAGAGCTTCAGCTCACGCGACCCTTGCTGTCCTCCGGTGCCGTATCGGAAGTCGAAGTGCTGCGTCTGGAGCGCGAAGTTTCCCGCAATCGTGGCGAGCGCGACCAGGCCAATGCGGCGATCGAGCGGCTCGAGGCCGCTGTTGAGGAAAGTGAATCGCAACTGCGCGAGTTGGGTGCTGAACGGCGTAGCCGCTGGCGCAACGATCTGTCCGACACGCTGAGTGAAATCGCGGCGCTGGATGAAGGCAGTTCAGGCTTGCAGAATCGCGTGCAGCTCGCCGACATTCGTTCGCCGGTGAAGGGGGTCGTGCAAACGCTTCACATCACGACCATCGGGGGCGTCGCCCAAGCCGGGCAGGAAGTGGTCGATATTATTCCCACCGACGACCGGCTACTGGTCGAGGCGCGCATTGCCCCCCAGGACATTGCCTTTCTGAGTCCGGGGCAAGAGGCCACCGTCAAACTGACGGCCTACGACTATTCCCAGTATGGCGGTTTAAAAGCCGAGCTCGAAAACATCAGTGCCGACACCATTACCGATGACGATGACAACACCTTCTACCGTGTACGGGTCCGTACCGAGCAGGGTGAGATCAATAATGAAGAAATGGACATCATTCCCGGCATGACAGCCCAGGTGGACATCATGACCGGCAAGCGTACGGTGATGGAGTTTCTCCTGAAGCCCGTCCTGCGCGCGTGGAATAATTCACTAGGGGAACGCTGATGACCCATCTTTTTGTCACACAAGACCAGGCGTTGATGCCCCGCTGGCAAGCCGCTTTTGCCGAGGCTGAGTGCGTCACGGCTGAGCAGGCCGAAGGGCTGGCGGATACGGCTGCCCTGGTATGGGTGCTAAAAGAAGAGCATGGCAATGACAGCCCTTCTCTCGTGCGCCGCCTGTCCCAGCGTACCACCGTTGTGGTGCTCTCGATGATGCCGGAAAACGGGGCGGCGATGGACGCACTTCAACAAGGCGCAAGAGGCTACGCCCATGCGCTGAGCCCCGCCGAGACGCTAAAACAAATCGCCACGGTGGTAATGAACCAGGGTATCTGGGTACCGGCCGATCTGATGGCCCAGGTTATGGGGAGTACCTGGCGGCTACTCAAGGGTGACGAACAGGTTCAATCATCGGTGCTCGAAGTGCTGACCCAGCGCGAGCGCGAAGTGGCGTTGGCCGTGGCCAAGGGAGCCAGCAATAAAGTAGTGGCCCGAGAGCTCGATATCACGGAAAGAACCGTGAAAGCGCACCTGACCGCCATTTTTGCCAAGCTTGATATCCATGATCGGTTACAGCTGATCATCAAGCTGACGGGCAAAGGGGCATCAGCAAAGGCAAACGAGGCCTCCAGGTTATCCACCTCACAGTAGTTAGCCAGTAGCAAGCGGCGATCACCTCTATGATAGTGGATAGCAGTCTGTCAGCCTTGACGCCCAGCTATCCACCCACCTTTTCGATGCCGCTGGGGGCTTTCAAGCATCCCAGATGAAGTGCCTACCGAAATAGTCCCCATCCTGTACCACAGTCCAATACTAAGCTTTCCCAGCCTGGCCTAATGTGACTATCAATATAAAACCTTATTTCTGTTGTTAGAGGATGACTCCTATGAGCATTGCAACCGTCGTTACCATTACCGGTCAGGCCTGGGCACGCGACCCTGACGGCAACCTGCGCGAACTGGCTATCGGTGATGTGCTTCAGGAAGGCGAAACGCTCGTCACCTCTACCAACGGTAGTGTTCAGCTTGATTTTGACGACGGCTTGCCGCCCACCACCATTGGTGCTGACGAAGAAGTCGCTATCACCAATGACGTGGATGCCGAGAACGCCCCTACCGAAGAAGAAACCGTCGCCCAGGACGGCGAGGTAGAAGCGCTCCTCTCCGCACTTGAGGAAGAAGACGGCGACCTGCTCGATCTGCTTGAAGCAACCGCCGCAGGTGGTGGTGCTGCTGGCGGCGGCGGCGGAGGCTCCGACTTCGTCCAGCTCGCGCGTATCGAAGAGTCGGTCCAAGGTTTGCAGTATGACTATGCTGTTGGCGCTGATGAAGGGCCTGAGACGGTCGAGTTTGCAGCAGCGCTGGCTGACGCTGATGACGAGATCGAAGGTAACCCGACGGCAGGTTTGACAACGATCACGCTTGATGAAAGTCAGTTGGTGTTTGGTGAACAAGCGCCAATCAATGACGACTTCCCGGGTGGTTTACCTGTTCAGCCCCCTGGTGCCTCCACGCCCAGTTTCAATAGCGTTACGGTTACCGGCAGCATCGACTTTAGCTTTGGACCCCTGGGCGCTGGCAGCATCGGCTTTGCCGGAATGGATGGTCAGACAATCGGCATTGGCCAGGAGAGCTTTAACCTGGACTGGGATGCCGCTAGCAACACCCTTACGGCCTCCAATGAGCGTGTACAGAGCAACAATCCTGACGAACCGTTCCTGTTCCAAATTCAGATTGATCCTCAAACAGGTGAATTCACCCTCACCCTGGCTAATAATCTGCTACATGAAGAGGGTACTGAAGAAGCTCTAGCCAGCCTCGTCTATACCGTTACGGATGCAGGTGGTAATACGGCTTCTAATAATCTTAATATCACTATATTGGATGATGGGCCAGTGCTGGATGAAGGCTATCTGGAAAGCTTCCAGCTAGCCTTCGGCGTTGACGAAGCCGGTCTGGTGGACAACGACAGCGTCAGCGACCGCACCAACGTGCGCGACGCGCTCAACACCGCCGGCGTGATCAACTACGGCGCCGACGGCGAACAGGGCGAGACCCTCGCCCTCAGCCTGACGCTGAACAGCGACGGCGAGAGCGCACCGGCCTCCGGCCTGTACGCCCTGGATGCCGACAGCACCGGTCAAGG
>NZ_FOGS01000023.1 GCF_900111305.1 Vreelandella subterranea | reverse complement strand
GAAGAACGGCCACATCAGTCACATAGGCTATGTGGCGCCCCGAGCACACCCTGCAATAGCTGCGTAGGGTGTGCAAAAACCAGGGGGTCATTACATCAGTGGGTACATCGATACAATCACGATGCTGATAATGGCTAGCTGGCCTTCCCGCGAAAGTGCATACAGCGTTAGCCCTAATGCACTGATGCCGCCCGCTGCGGTTGCCAGCAGTGGAAAGTGCTTTTGTGCTGGGTGTGCATATTGATAAAAGGGCAGACAACATACGGCGCCGCTGAGCATGCAGAGTGCGATGCCATAGAAAGCGCTTGGCTCAGGCACCTGGCCAAGGAAGTGAAGCTGCAAGGCAAACCCTAAGCCCGCGCCCAAACCCAATAGCAGGCCCGCTCTGGTGCTGCTGCTCACCCGCGTTTTGCTCGGTTTACCCCCTCCCGCGGTTAACCAGATAGCGGGCAGAGCGATCATCACGCCTAGCCATACCCAGGCATTGGGTCGCTTGCCCAGGAAAATCAGCGATAGTCCAAGGGCAATGGTGACCATCGCGACAGCGCTAACAGGCACTACGATGGCAAAGGGGCCCGGGATAAGCCCTGGTAAAGCAGCCAGGCCCCAAGGGCGGAGCCGATGCCCGCCAGCGCGCCCCATATCCACACGGTTGGCTCCCTGGTGGAAAAGAGCAGTGCGCCCGCAAAGCCGACAAGCGCACCGCCCAATGTTGAGCGGCGGGTAAAAACGGGCGAGCAAACCATTGATAAAGTGCGTACTGCCGAGCAGCACCATGGCGCTTAGCGTACGGGCGATAGACATGCGGGCTCCTGGTCTTGATGATAAGGGAAGGGCCAGCATAGAAGCCGCTAATATGTGGCTGGAAACTCGATTAGGTCATGGTCGCCATGAGGAGTTGTGATGATCAGAGGGGCGGATATCTCCATTGCCCAACTTCGCGCGCTGCTTTCCGTGGCAGAAGAGCAGTCTTATACCTGTGCGGCGGAGCGCCTTGGCGTTAGCCAGTCGGGGACCGGTGCTATAAGACCGTAAAGAGGGTATGGCGCTTTTCTTGGACAATTTTCATTGGCGTTGACACCGTGGGCGGTATGCTGGGCTGGAGCTTCAATACGCTGGTGCTCTGCAGTGATTGGCTTTTTGGTGGGCTCGGTGGTGGTGGAAGTGCTGCACCTTATGCCCACCAATAAGGCGCATGCTGAATAGGTGCGCGAACAGTGCCAGCTTCTGCAAGAAAGCCGCGTGCTTGCGCCGCTTGAAGGAAAGCTGGGTTTTTCGCTCGTATTGGTTGGTGGCGCTTCAAGCGGGCGGATTGCCTGCAAAAATGCAAACGACCGTACATTGCAGGCTATTTAGAACGCGCGTTTGGCAGATATTTAATGTGTTCCTGCCACAATCAGCATCGTTGCTAAAATGGATAGTCCTATACCAATCTTACTGGTTTTGCTTATGGATTCTTTGCGTATCGTTGAGCCAAAAACCACTGGTATCAGGGGATACATCGAAACAATCATAATGCTTACAATTGCAAGTTGTCCTTCGCGAGACAATGCATAGAGTGTAAGCCCCAAGGCGCTGATCCCCCCTGCGGCAGTAGCAAAAAATGCAAAGCGCTTAAGGTTGTAACTTTTTCGAGAACAGAAGGGTAGGAGGAATAGGCCACCACTTAGCATACATAAAGCTATGCCATAAAAAGTAGCTTGTGATGGTATTTGTCCCAAAAAGTGTAACTGTAAAGCGAAGCCTACGCCCGCACCTAGCCCTAGGATTAAGGCCTGGATTCATAGAATAACTGCAGCACTTTGGACCACCCGGTAGAAGCAGGAGGGCCAGCGCCGGTACCCTCCCTGCTTTACCGACCAAAGTGA
>NZ_FOGS01000025.1 GCF_900111305.1 Vreelandella subterranea | reverse complement strand
AGTGCCGTCCATGTCATACCTACTGCTGTTGGGGAGGTCATATTCTGGCCCAGCTCAGGGGGCGAATTCCACACCCAACGTCGAAGAGCCTTTTTCTATGTCGATATCATCATCCAGAGTCCCCACTCGAAGCCTTAGAACCTCCGGCATTGATAAACGTTTACTGTAAATTGGCGAGCCGCAGTTCTCACAAAAATACCGGCGGGCATCTTCTGACGAAGCATAACTGCTTAGGCTATTTTCCCCTTCCAACAGCTTGAAATCAGACGTATTAACCGCAGCGTTCAGGGCGAAGGCTGAACCATTCGATTTGCGACATATTTTACAATGGCAGAACATGGCGTTACCAAGTTCGCTGTTGATTTCGTAGCGGACAGCACTGCACAAGCAACTTCCTTTAATAGTCATCACATTCACCACTTGAACTATAGGTGTTAGAGGAGTCGAGTCCCAAGAGGAACGTCTTTATCCGGCACACACAAGGCAACGTCTCCATCTTCATTATGAAACCCCGTTACCAGGCATTCGGACATCAGCGGACCGATCTGCTTGTTTGGGAAATTCACGACAGCAACTACAAGTTTTCCTACAAGCCCTTCAGTATTATAAAGGCCGGTTATTTGAGCACTGGATTTCTTGATACCTAGCTCATCACCAAAGTCCACATGCAAGATATAGGCAGGCTTTCGAGCATCCTTAAATATTTCTGCCGTGACAATGCGTCCAACCCGCAGCTGAATTTTTAGAAAGTCATCAAACGATATCTCTTCCATGAATTACCTCTAGAACATGGCTAACGCCGAAGCGCACCGGTGACTTTGACGTAGCGAAGCGGAGACAAAGGCATCCGAGTGACACGCCTAGTTAGCTGCTTCCGAGCATGTACGCACGAAGCTGCCGTTCTTCTCGCATGACATAGATGACGAGAACCCGCTTCTCATCCTCACGATAGAAAATGCGGCACGGTGGAACCACTACCTCCCTGTATACCGAATTGGGGAGTTCATGAGGAACCCGTCCGGATTGAGGAAAATTTTCCAAACGCTCGGTCTTATCGAAAACTTCCTGGACCAGCTCGCTTGCGGCAGCAGGATTGTCCAGAGCAATGTACTCAGCGATAGCATCCAGTTCCTGAAGGGCGGGCTCCGTCCAAACTACTTCAGCCATTTACTCATTTTCTCCCTGGCCTCACTTTGGCTGTACGTTCTTCCCTCAAGTACAGCACGCTCTCCCCGCGAGAGCCCCTCAAGCAGCTCAAGCCGGCGCTGCATAAACTCGTAATCCTGTACGTCAACAAGGTATGCAGATGGCTGACCATGCTCGGTAATCAGTACCGGTTCTTTCGACAAGTGCAGATCTGCCAAAATCTTTGTGGCTTGACGTTTGAGATTCGTAACAAGCTCAACTTTCATGGCCTCACCCTGATACAAATAGATAGTGACACTATAGTATCACTTTGCGGGTAAGGCAATCACAGCTAACGAGGCTGTAGAAAAACCCGATTTCGAGCACTTCTATCGCCTGGCGTCCTAATTTTTTGGCTCAACCAGCCACCTGGCTGAGTCATACTAAT
>NZ_FOGS01000026.1 GCF_900111305.1 Vreelandella subterranea | reverse complement strand
GCGGCTTAAGCGAGAACCGGTCGAAGATACCAGGTGGCTGCAACTGTTTAGTAAAAACACAGCACTCTGCTAACGCGTAAGCGGACGTATAGGGTGTGACGCCTGCCCGGTGCCGGAAGGTTAAGTGATGGTGTTAGGCTCCGGCCGAAGCTCTTGATCGAAGCCCCGGTAAACGGCGGCCGTAACTATAACGGTCCTAAGGTAGCGAAATTCCTTGTCGGGTAAGTTCCGACCTGCACGAATGGCGTAATGATGGCCACGCTGTCTCCACCCGAGACTCAGTGAAATTGAAATCGCCGTGAAGATGCGGTGTACCCGCGGCTAGACGGAAAGACCCCGTGAACCTTTACTATAGCTTCACACTGGACGCTGATGTTGCCTGTGTAGGATAGCTGGGAGGCTTGGAAACCCGGACGCCAGTTCGGGTGGAGCCACCCTTGAAATACCAGCCTGGCATCATTGGCGTTCTCACTCAGGTCCGTTATCCGGATCGAGGACAGTGTGTGGTGGGTAGTTTGACTGGGGCGGTCTCCTCCCAAAGCGTAACGGAGGAGCACGAAGGTACCCTCAGCACGGTCGGACATCGTGCAATGAGTGCAAGAGCATAAGGGTGCTTGACTGCGAGACAGACACGTCGAGCAGGTGCGAAAGCAGGTTCTAGTGATCCGGTGGTTCTGTATGGAAGGGCCATCGCTCAACGGATAAAAGGTACTCCGGGGATAACAGGCTGATACCGCCCAAGAGTTCACATCGACGGCGGTGTTTGGCACCTCGATGTCGGCTCATCACATCCTGGGGCTGAAGTCGGTCCCAAGGGTATGGCTGTTCGCCATTTAAAGTGGTACGCGAGCTGGGTTTAGAACGTCGTGAGACAGTTCGGTCCCTATCTGCCGTGGGCGTTGGATGTTTGAGAAGGGCTGCTCCTAGTACGAGAGGACCGGAGTGGACGCACCTCTGGTGTTCCGGTTGTCACGCCAGTGGCATTGCCGGGTAGCTATGTGCGGACGGGATAACCGCTGAAAGCATCTAAGCGGGAAGCCCCCTTCAAGATGAGACATCCCTGAGGCCGAGAGCCTCCTGAAGGGCCCAGCGAGACCAGCTGGTTGATAGGCACGGTGTGGACGCGCTGCAAGGCGTTGAGCTAACGTGTACTAATGGCCCGTGAGGCTTGACCCTATAACACCCAAGGGGTCTGGTCGTGATGATAACGA